>NZ_LN831776.1:2649858-3967288 GCF_000981585.1 Paenibacillus riograndensis SBR5 | reverse complement strand
TCTTTGTTCAGCTCGCTTCTGCGGTCAACTGCCTTCTGCTTGTCTTTATAGTCCTGTTCCTGTTTATGGGTCCGTTCGTTCCATTCGCGCAGCGCTGCCGCTTTCTCCTCGTGTTCCTCTTTGCCGGCTTCGCATTCGGAGATTTCCCGCACAATCACACCAATTGCAGCTGCATTTTCGCTAATTTCGGTATTCAGTTCGCCCAAACTTATGCGCAGCTCATTCTGCAAGCCGTTCAGAGCTTTCAGCTTGCCCTTGAGGCTAATCGAATGCTCACCCTGGAACAACCGCTCATACTCCTGTCTTGCGGATTTCAGCTTCGCCAGATATCCCTCCGCATCCTGCAGCTCCACTTCCTGATCCTTGAGTCTTGCAGAGATTCCCTGCTTCCACTCCAGAAAACGGTCCGGCTGCAGCACCATCTGCGGGCCTTGTCCGCCCAGCAGCAGGAAGGGCTGCTCCGCAGGCTGCGCCATCTGCTCGCGGATGAAGACCGGGACTGCTGATTTGAGCAGCAGATCCTTCAGCATTCCCGGCTGCAGCTTGGCAGCCTCTCGTTCAGTAACAATGAGACCGTAAGGCAGCAGCGGATGCCGGTCCAGCTCTTCCTCACGGATCAGATAAGGCTGATCGTTCAGGAAGGCGCTGCCCAGCATCGAGCTGATCTTCAGCGCATCGAGCCTGTCCTTCACCGTCAGCAGATCGCTGTTCGGCAGCCAGTAGGCTTCATGCTGCAGCTCAACATCCAGCAATTGATGATAATAATCTCTTCGTAGCCGTTTGGTCTGCGCCTCGGCTTCGTCCAGCCTGCGGATGAAGCGCTCCTGCACAACAGCCTTCGCTTCGAACAAGCCTGTCGCGCCCAGCCTATTATGCTCTTCATACAGCTCCAGCAGCACGACCAGCTGTGACCAGAGCTGCGATTCCCGGTTCAGCTGAATATCCAGCTGTTCCTGCAGCTCCCCCTCCTGCTGCTCATGGGCAAGGAGCTTCCCGCTGACCTGGGTATGCTTCGTATGCAGCCGGAAGCGGTCTTCATCCGCAGCCTTACGCCGTTCATTCAGCGCAGCGATATTCTCGGCGAAGCCTTTGGCCGCAGCGATGGCCCGCTGAAGCGATGCAGCCGGGGAATGGGCGGCTTCCTGCCCATGGCGGGCGGCGAACACCCCGAGCGCCTCCGTATATTGGCGGATGGAGGCGGTCAGCTCGTGAATCCGGCTGTCCAGGCCGCCCAGCTCCAGCAGACAGCTTTCCCGTTCCTTGCGGCGGGCAGCTTCCTCTGCGCTTAAGGATTGCTGGCGGCGGCTGAACGCCGAAATCCGCCCCTGCCACAGCTTGTACACTTGCTCCCACTGCTGGCGCAGCTCTTCTTTTGCGGCTTGAACCACCTCTTGGCGCTCCTTCATCTCAAGCGACCCTTCGATGGCTTCAATTTCCTTCTGCCACTGCTCCATCTGGCGGAGCTGAAGCTTCCGCCGGGCCAGATAATGGGCGGTCTCCAGCTCCTTTTCCTTCGCTTTCGAATCTTCCAGACGCTGGCGGGCGCGGATTTGATTATCGCTTATCTTTTGGAAATCCTCCTGCTTCCGGTCGGCCTCCGCTTTGCTGCGCAGGTAATTCAGGTTATCCGCTTCAAAACGCAGCTGCCGCGACTCCTGATGGAGCTGTACCAGCTCGTCCGCTTTTTTGCGGCGCCCCTCTTCGGCTGTCTTCAGCTCGTCATGGATCACGGTGTACATTTGCCGTCCCAGCAGCTCTGTTTCGCGGTAGTGCAGGTCCGCTTCCGTCCCCTGCTTCACCAGCTCATGCAGCGGCGCTGCCAGCCCGGTAAACTCGGCAAAAGCCTTCTCGCGCTGCTCCAGCATCGGCAGTCTCTGCGCAACGATCGCCGCATCCATGAACATTTTCTGGAGAGAGCCTTCCTGCTCAGGCAGGCCTTCGTTCAAGCTGGTGCCGATTTCGGGAATAATAAGCTTTTCGAACAGATTCTGATTCGTAAAGGCATCATTTTTCTGGAAATAGCCCTTAATCCCGCCCTCTTCACCGTTAATCCGCCGCATGTTGCGCCACTCGCCGATATGGATATCCCGTTCTGCCAGGAAATTATAGTATTTTTTCAGATCCGAGCTGTGGCTTCCAAAGGATGCCATTTCCCCCCGGTGGTCCCGCACAAACTGTTGAATGCTCTCGAAACTCACGGGACCCCCGGCATCGATGTCATAGAGCGGCAATGTGGAAAGTGTAAGCTCAGCATGTTCTTCATAGTCGAGCAGGGCATAGAGCAGATAATCAACCTTAATCTCCAGCTGGTCCACAGAGCTGTGGGCCGTCATCGCGATGCCGGTGGTCATGTACTCATTGCGGTCGCTGTTATCCAGGCGCCATTCAATGGCCACGTGGAAGGTGTAGGGCTTGAGCTGTTTTTTGTGATTATGGAAAAAAGCCTCAACCTGGTTCTCATTATCCTTACCCCAGGCTGCTTTCGGAATCAACAGCTGGAAAATCGATTGCAGCAGCACACCCTTGCCGCCGCCGTTCATCAGGGTAATCAGTGTGTTGGCCGGTCCATCCTCATTGCTGAGGTCCAGAACCATATCGTCATACTTTTTGAGCATCTTTTCATATTTCAGTCCGGTAATCCGGATTCGCTCAATGCGCGGCATGGGCTTCCCCCTCCTTCTCCGTCAAGGTACGCCCGATCAGTGCCTTCAGTTCCTTATAACGGTCAACATCATGGTACAGATAACGCATTCTTTCATATAATTCTTCACGCGGGAAAATCCGCTTCTCGTTCTCCGAGATGAAGACCAGATGCTCCTCCTCCAGCAGCTTCATGCCCTCATGAATCAATCCGATCCGGGAACCGGCTCCTCTGCTAAGAGAATCAGCTTCCTCCTGGCTTTTGGTCTGCATATAGAGGCTTGTCCAGACCTTGTGCATCGCCTGGATATCCAGGCGCCACTGCCTGCTGAAGCCGCCCTCGCTGTCCATTTCCATCCATGCCTGAAACAATGAGGATACCTGATCTGAGATTTGAATATAGGACATGCTGTCCTGCCCGGGCTTGAAATGATGCTCATCCTGGTCCATCTCGGCTAGGAACACCAGAATAATAATGTTGATGATATGTAAATGGGTTTTGCGCTCAATCCGTGAATATTTGTTCCTGAGTTGTGTGAAATTGCTGGCAAAACCCGAGCCCAGCGGATTGACCAGCAGGTGCAGGCGGTGTCCGGAATTCATAATCCGGCAGCCTCCTTCCTTGGCCATGTACTGCAGGGCGTCATAAGCTCCGTTGTCCTGAAGGCATTCAGCGGCTGCGGGATCATCCAGCGAAATCACCTTCCGGCGCAGCAGGTCAAAAAACAGCCGCGAAGCCTGCTGTAATTGTTCTAGCGAATAGTTCATGCTGAATCATCACCTCTCTATGATAGTTATGGTATAAGGACTCATTTCCAGACCGGGCCAGGTGACGCTTGGGCGATGGCTGCCCTGAATCGTTGTCCGCAGCACCTTGCCGCGGAGAACCTCCAGCTCCGGATTTGCCGCCAGCAGATGCCGGATTAATTTCTGGCACTCATCAGCCGCCCCGCCTTGGCTGTCCGCATCCTGCGGTTGGACAGTAATTTCCGTATGGAAAAACTGCGCCCACAGATCAACCGCATCCGGAGTACCCGACCATTTGCGCTGTTCCTCTTCCGTAAATGCTTCTTCGGCGAAGGTAAAGCTTCCTTTCTCCGCCAGTCCTTTAAATACGGGCAGCCACAGCTCGGAAACGCTTGACCAGGGAATGGACTTGGGTGTATAAGGGATGCTCTCTTCTTCACCGGCTTCGTCCGGCTCGTCTAATACATCTTCGGGCAAAAAGCCGACCTCCTGCTCCTCCCATGCCCAGGCCAGCGGGTAGATAAAATCCTGGCTGGGCGTGAACAGCCCGCCGATCAGCAGTTCCAGGCTGTCCGCATCCGGCAGCCCTTCGGCCTTCACCCATTCCTCCCAGATATGCGTGCGGAAATTAAAGCCCCCGGCTCCCCAGAATAGCTCAGGGAAATTCAGCCGCAGATTTGTCTCCGCTTCAAAGATGCTCAGCACCACCTCAGCCAGCTCATCATGCACTCGTCTGGACAGCTCGACCCTCTCCGAGAGCTGGCGCAGCTCATTGAAGTCGATAACATCCTTCTCATCATTGGCGAGCCGGGCCAGCGATCGGTGGATGTTGTCAAAATGCCTGCGCTCTTCGTCAAACTGCAGGTGAATTTCCTCCAGCCGCCGATGCCGCAGCACACCGTATTCACTGAACATATGCTTGGGATTCCGGCGCAGCGCATTGCGGTACTCCTGCTGCTGCTGCGTCATCTTCCGCACCCGTGAGATCAGCTCGCCTACATCCTGCATAGCGCGCGTGACCCGCCCATGCTTGATGTGCATCTGAATTTCCAGCAGCTTGATGCTGATCTGAAATTCTTCAATAATCTCGTGGCTCATGAAGATCAGCTCCATGGCATATTCCGACAGCCGGTAAACGGTTTTGCCGCTCTCTTCCCAGCTGGTCCGTGTAGCATCCTCGTCCACCGTAAAATATTTGTATTTCTGCACGGCCATCTGCCGGGACAGATCATCATAATAGTAGGCTTCAAAATCCCCGCCGCTTCCGCTCCACAGCAGACCATCCACCAGCCGCTCCACAGATTCGGCAGTGCCCAGCTTCGTAATATTGAACCGTTCCAGTGAACTCCAGGCCAACTCCACAATATCCTCCCTGGACCTCTGCTCATTGGATTCCAGCTCCAGATAATAGACCTGAAGCAGCACGCTGAGCGCTACCATCTCCTTATAGGGCTGCAGTTCACCGAGATTCATGCCTGCCCCCAGAGTCCATAAGGGGTTCAGCCGTTTATTCCGTTCTCCAAAATCACTCCAGTTCATGCTTCACGCCAACCTCGCCATCACTTCGTAGTTTAGGACTTCCTGGGGAATCCGCTTATTATCTTCTAACAATCTCTTGATACACAGCTTCAGCCGGGGAACCGCAGACACCTCTTGCAGCATAATCTCCAAGTGGGGGGCGGTGCATTTCTGTTCATTTGCATAGGGGTATGTGTGTTTCGCAAAATTGGCCATATATTCATAAACCGTAAGCGCCAGGTTCAGCTTTAGGTGCGGATAGCTGAGCTTCAGGTTTCCGTAAATATCCCAGCCCGCCTTGTCCATATCGCCAACATAGCCAATTGAAGCCCCTTGTGCGTCCGCATCCAGTTCCGCAAGAAACATTAAGCTGCTGACGATCTTCCAGCCTTCACCGTAAATCAGCATATCCGGCTGCAAGCCGCAAACGGATTTGCCTGCTTTGATCAGTCTTTTGGCAGAGTCATAAAAAGAATGATTCTCTGAAATCAGGATACTGCGCACAGACTGCAAAGACTCTGGGTAATACTCAAAATGTTCCCGAACGGTCACTGCTTTGAGTGTCTCCAGTGTAATGCCCAGTCTCTTTAGGAGTTGGGCGCCTTCTTTTTCAGACAGAAACTTCTCATCATCGAACAGCTCCAGTGAGCGTTCTTCCCGGGTGATGATTTCCCGCTCCCCTGCGGTCCGCAGAAAAGTATAAATCCGCTCTATGTATTCCCATACTTGCACCGTCTGCTCAGCGGGATGGTTGATGTAATAGTCAAGATTCAGCGGATGCGCAGCCAATACCCGCAGCATGGAAGCCTCGTTCCAGCCGCCCGTAGTGGAAGCCGTTTCAGCCAGCCAATAGACTTCATCCAGAGCAGAAGACTTGTATTTCTTTGGCCGGATCAGCGGGATTAGATACTTTTCAGCCAAAAGCTCCTTCATCCCCGCTTGAAACGTGGAGAATCCGCCTGCATCCACATAATCCGAACGGTACTCATAGGTGCCAATGATATCCTGCTCAAGCTTCTCAAGCTTCAGTTTGGTTCTCGTCCGGCGCACTGCACCGTATTTACGCTCAATGACCTCCATGATTAACTCTTTCAATGGATCACCCTCATAAAATAACATAAACCCATATCTGCCCCATGAAGGGTGGAGTATGGGCTGTGAGATCCTGCTCAGTTTCAGCTATCGGGGAATATATGTTTCTATTCTAATGTTTTCTATTATATCAATGATTTAAAGATATGGCTATTTGCATTTCATATTAATGAAGTAAAATTTATCAGCCTGACAACCGCATTGGGGCTTGATAAGAAGGAACCCGCAAAAAGTCTTGTAAAAACAAGGTTTTTTGCGGGTTCAGGGGTTTAAAATACTTGTACAACTTCTTTAATATCTTCGATTTCCTCAAGAATTGCGCGCTCGATAGCGGCTTTTAACGTAATCGTTGCACTTGGGCAACCGTTGCAGGCTCCCAAAAATCTTAATTTAGCTACGCCGTTCTCAACCTCAACCAATTCTGCATCTCCGCCATCACGCAGTAAGAAAGGACGCAGTTTGAGAAGCACTTCCGATACTTCATCGAATAAAACTCCATTTTCCTCCATTATGCCAGCTCCTCTTTTTGTTTTACCAACTGTCAATTCAAGTCTGCTTTATTCTGGATAGTCCGAGTGATCCTTTGCTTTTTGCATAAGAGAGGCCTCTTGAGCCGAAAGCTCCATTAGAAGCGAATAAATAGATTCTGTAGGTATCATCACACCGCAACTCGCGCTCAATCCTAACAGCATATTAAGATAGAACTGAACTTTCCTTTTCTCCCGGGTAATTTGAGTTAGTTCTGAAATGCCCGAATTTTTTTTCTTCATTAATAACACCTCGTACTTCTTTAAAAAGAAAGAGCTAAACGCTTGATTTATAAACTATATAGATTGAACTTGTGATTTTTCTATTTCGGGATTGGTCGTGACTCCAGAGAATGTTTGGACTTTCGGCCACTGCCCATCTGCAGATTTCTTGATTGTATACCGCTGTTCACGGTGGAAATCCGCAGACAAAGGCGGACGCTACCGCTCCTACAGTTCCAAACTTCCCCTCCGCCACGCTCCCTTTTTTTGTATATTACTAAGTTCAATCCATATAGCAAATCAACCGATGCTTCCTTCCATCTCAAATTGGATCAGCCGGTTCATCTCAACCGCGTACTCCATCGGCAGCTCTTTTGTAAAGGGCTCGATGAAGCCCATCACAATCATTTGCGTAGCTTCTTCTTCTGTAAGTCCCCGGCTCATTAAGTAAAATAACTGTTCCTCGGATACTTTAGATACGGTGGCCTCATGCTCCAGCGTGATCTGGTCGTTTTTTATTTCATTATAAGGAACTGTATCCGATGTCGACAGGTTATCCAGAATCAGCGTATCGCATTTGATATTGGACTTGGAACCTGCGGAATTGCGGCTGAAGCTGGACAAACCCCGGTAGCTGACTTTGCCCCCCTGCTTGCTGATAGATTTGGATATAATCGTGGAAGTGGTATCGGGAGCCAGGTGAATGACCTTCGCTCCGGCATCCTGATGCTGCTCCTTGCCGGCTACGGCAATCGACAATATTGACCCCTTGGCCCCCCGCCCTTTCAAAAGTACCGCCGGATACTTCATCGTAACCTTGGAGCCGATATTGCCGTCTACCCATTCCATCGTGGCATTTTCCTCTGCGACAGCCCGCTGGGTCACCAAATTGTAGATGTTGGGCGCCCAGTTCTGAATGGTCGTGTAACGCACACGGGAATCCTTCCGGCAGATGATCTCAATGACCCCGCTGTGCAGGGAACTGGTGCTGTAAATGGGTGCAGTACAGCCTTCAACATAGTGGATAAAGCTTCCTTCATCGGCAATAATCAGCGTCCGCTCGAATTGCCCCATATTTTCAGAGTTAATCCGGAAATACCCCTGAATAGGCACCTCGCATTGTACCCCTTTGGGAACATATACGAAGCTTCCGCCAGACCACACCGCGCTATTAAGTGCTGCAAATTTATTGTCAGCAGGGGGAATAATTGTACCGAAGTATTCCTTAAACAATTCGGGATATTGCTTTAACGCGGTATCCGTATCCAGAAAAACAACACCTTGCTCCTCCAGATCCTGCCGCATGCTGTGATATACCACTTCCGACTCATATTGAGCGGACACACCCGCCAGGAACTTTTGCTCTGCTTCGGGAATGCCCAGCTTGTCAAAGGTTGCTTTGATTTCAGCCGGTACTTCCTCCCAGGTCTTTCCCTGCTTTTCCGAAGGGCGCACATAATATTGAATGTCTTCAAGATTAAGCCCATCCAAATCTGCTCCCCAGCGGGGCATCGGCATTTTGTAGAATTGCTCCAACGCCTTCAGACGAAACTCAAGCATCCACTCCGGCTCTTCCTTGATTCGGGAAATCTCCCGCACAATCTCCGGGGTCAATCCTTTTCCTGATTGGAAAACAGACTGATGCCCGTCTCGAAAACCATATTTATAGTCGCCCATATCAGGTGCATTTTTAGCCATTTGATGTCACTCCTTTGTCCTTCAAATAACTTACTTTGATCTATGATTTGAATTCCTGTGATCTGCCCAGCTTACTCTCCACTAAATCCTGCAGGCGGCTGCGAACTCCCTCGAGCGGAATCTCCGAAATGACAGGAGCCAGGAAGCCGAAAATAACAAGATATTCCGCTTCATTCCGGGAGATCCCCCGTGACATCAAGTAATAAATCTGCTCCTCATTCACTTGCCCCACAGATGCAGCATGACCGGCTGTGACGTCATCTTCATCAATCAGAAGGATGGGGTTGGCATCGCCGCGTGCTTTGGGACTCAACATCAGAATTCGTTCTGTCTGCTGCCCATCACAATGGGTTGCGCCTTTTTCAATCTTGGTAATCCCGTTGATAATGGCCGTAGCCTCTTCGCGCATAACTGCACGTGTAATCATCTGGCTCACCGAGCTTCTGCCAAAATGTTGGGCTTGAGTTGTATAGCTTAACTTTTGGGAGCCCGAGCCTACAGCTATCACCTTGGCATCAGAGGTAGAGCCATTGCCTTGGAGCAATGTCTTGGTATCAGAGGCAGTATAGCCATTGTTCATCTCCCCGATAATCCATTCTACCGCTCCATCTGCAAGCACAACCGCACGCCGCTGGGTAAAGTCCGTTGTAGGAGCAGCAAGCTGATGAACCGAAGCAACCTGCACCTTGGAGCCTGCTCCTGCAAATACTTCCAGCACCCCATTATGTAGAACCTTGATATCCTCTCTGCCCGATATGCAATTGTCTACATAACTGATCTTGCTGTTGTTTCCGGCCACAATCAGGATATGCGGTGCAAAACGCGCCCCGCTCATGCTGCTATAAAAAATCGCCTGTAGTGGCACCTCAACCTCTACTCCGTCCGGAATATATAGAAATACACCGCCGCTCCATACGGCACTATGCACAGCAGATAGCCAATGCTCTTCCGGTTTCACAGCCTGACCGAGATACCGTTGTACCAGTTCTCCATGCTCTCTCGCCGCTGTATGCAGATCTGTCAGAATCACTCCTTGTGCAGCCAAATCAGCTGACAATTCGCTATAAACTACATCTGAGTTATGCTGAACGATCAGCCCGCCTTCCACCGGGAAGTTGACCAGACTGTGGACTGCCTCGTGCGCCTCCTGCAGGCCAGGCCACATGTTCTCAGCTTTGTAGTCTCCATGCTCATAAATGTCCCAACGCTCAAGCTTCATTTTTTCCACTTCTGGCAACTTCAGATTTTCCGCCTGCTTAAGTGCCTGTAAACGTTGCTCAAGCAGCCATTGCGGTTCAGCCTTGGCTCTTGACCAGGCACACAAGTCATCCGCATTTACAGAAACTCTATTTTGTACCTCCACTGTCTTTTCCCCCTTTCCGGCCTCTTAAGCCTCCTGCCCTGCCGCCTCATCCGTGATGCCGAGTTCCTCCTTCACCCAATCATATCCATCCGCCTCCAAACGATGGGCAAGCTCGGGACCGCCGGATTTGACAATACGGCCTTGCATCATCACATGCACGAAATCCGGGGTGATATAATTCAGCAGACGCTGATAATGGGTAATGATGAGAAAACCTCTGTCAGGACTGCGTAGCTCATTAACACCATTAGCTACAATACGTAATGCATCAATATCAAGGCCCGAATCCACCTCGTCCAAAATGACGAACTTAGGCTCAAGCATCATCATTTGCAAAATTTCATTCCGCTTTTTCTCCCCGCCGGAGAAGCCTTCATTCAGATAACGGTGTGAAAATTCAGGATTCATCTCCAATCCCTTCATCTTGCTTTCCATCTGGCGGATAAAGCGGATTAATGATACTTCATTGCCTTCCCCGCGTCGTGCATTAACCGCACTTCTCAGAAAGTCCGAGTTCGTCACACCGGCAATTTCACTTGGATACTGCATAGCCAGGAACAAGCCTGCCCGGGCACGCTCATCGACCTCCATCTCCAGCAGATCTTCATCATCCAGCGTTACCCTGCCATTTGTAACCTCATATTTGGGATGGCCCATTAACGCAGAAGCCAAGGTGCTTTTCCCCGTCCCGTTAGGACCCATAATGGCATGAATTTCTCCGCCATGAATCTCCAGGTTAAGTCCTTTTAAAATTTCTTTGCCTTCAATTCTGGATCTCAGGTCCTCAATCTTTAAGGTCGTCATTTATCAGATACTCCCCTTCCACATTTCTTTCTTCAGCCCGCATCGTTGATATTTTTCAAAAACTCCAATGGTGACTATCCTCTCCCCTCTTGCAATAACTGAGCTTATGCGGTGTCAGTTTATTAATTGTTCACTAGTAAACAATAGCAATATATCACAAGTGATAATGATTATCAATATCATTTTTTTCTTTCCAAGTTAAAATCATTCTGCTATAATGACACCAAAATACCAAACATCCTACGTTTGCAAAGGAGTGATGCTGTTGTTAACTCAAACTCAACGTTTAACCTTGGTGGAACAGGTGGCCTACCAAATCCAGGGGAAGATCGAAAACGGCGAATGGCGGGTAGGGATGCGTATTCCTCCAGAGCCAGAGCTAATGGAACAGCTTCAAGTCAGCCGTAATACCTTGAGGGAAGCCATTCGGGCTTTAACGTATGCGGGGCTGCTGAAGACCAGACAAGGGGACGGAACCTATGTCTGCTCCTCAAGTGTCTTGGGGTCAGTGATCGAAAAAGTGATTAATCATACCGATATGCTTGAGAGCCTGGAGGTCCGATATGCATTGGAAAGAGAGGCTGCTGCCCTGGCTGCGTCCAGGAGAAGCGAAGAAGATTTGGAGGCGATTCGGACATGTCTGGACAAGTGCAGACAAGCAGCCGGCCAGCAGGATCTCAAAGCTTATGCCCACTGGGATGTCGAGTTTCACAAAATGGTGATTGCTGCTTCACATAACCAATTGATGGGGAATTTGTACAACCATATTACCGAGGCACTGCACAACATGGTTTTGGAAACAGAGGACTTCAAAAATGCTTTTTATCACGACTCTCATGACCTGCTGTATCAAGCCATTGCCAATCGGGATTGCCCTCAAGCCGAGGAGGCAGTTCGTTTATACATTGAAAAGGCCCGTACTAAAATGTGCTAAATGAAGTAGTGATCAGGGTACTTCTTCCACATGAATGAAATTGACCATGAATTAACTTAAAACGCGGGAGGAACCCTTATGAGTTCATCAGAACAATTGTTAAAAAAACAGGATGCAATATCCACTACCGGTATCCGCAAGCAAGCGAGAATCTGGTTCATGATCGCAGGAATTATTTTTATCGCAGCGAATTTGCGTGCTCCCCTCACCTCGGTGGGACCATTAGTCGGTCTTATCCGGGAGAACGTGCATATTTCGAATACCTTAGCAGGCCTGATTACCACAGTTCCACTGATTGCATTTGCATTGTTATCCCCTTTTGTACCAAAATTAGGACGCAGATATGGTGTGGAACGGATTATGCTGATTTCCCTTATTTTGTTGGTCATCGGTATCGCTGTTCGCTCGTTATCCGGGGCGGTAACCTTGTTTGTTGGAACCGCTGTTCTGGGGTTTGCTATCACTATATGTAATGTATTACTACCGAGCCTGATTAAACGGGAATTTCCGCTGCAAATGGGGACAATGACAGGGGTTTATAGTGTTTCCATGAATCTAAGCGGGGCGATTGCTTCAGGTATTAGTGTTCCCTTAGCTGTGGGGGCAGGCTTGAACTGGCAAGGTGCTTTGGGAGTATGGGGAATACTTAGCGTCATCTCCATCCTCTTTTGGGCACCGCAGCTCAAGGCTCCGGCGAAATCAGCCGCTGTTGCCAGCAGCAGCGCAGGGAACGACCACCATGTCAATATATGGCGCTCTCCGTTGGCTTGGCAGGTAACTCTTTTTATGGGATTACAATCAACCATTTTTTATGTGCTGGTGGCATGGCTGCCTGAAATACTAAAAGACCAGGGCATTAGTTCAAGTCAATCCGGCTGGTTTCTCTCAATTATGATTATAGCTTCACTCCCCCTTTCGTTCATCGTTCCTGTTATAGCCGGGCGCATGCGTAACCAACGGTTGTTAGTGGTTATTACAACGCTTCTGCTTTTGACCGGAACACTTGGACTTCTCTATGGCAGTATCCATCTGGTTCTGTTGTGGACTATTATTCTTGGTATTGGGTCGGGTTTTGCCTTTGGCTTGTCAATGATGTTTTTTGGCTTGCGTACCCGGAGCGCCCATCAAGCGGCTGAATTATCGGGCATGGCCCAATCCATCGGATATCTGCTGGCCGCAATGGGCCCGGCACTGATTGGATACTTGCATGATGCCACCCATAGCTGGAGCGTTCCATTCCTGATATTGGCTTGCGCTTCTGCCCTACTCGGTATCATTGGACTGGGTGCGGCTAGAAATCGATTTGTTATCTAAAGCTAGCAAGATATCCACATTGTTTTTGGGATTGCATAATTCCCTAAACAATATAAAACGGACTGGCCCTGTGTAGCATACTGCACAGGGCCAGTCCTTGTTAAGCATTATATATTATATAGAGTGAACTTAAGATATATACATTAGGGACTTTGTCGGGACTACGGAGAATGTTTTGTTCGTTTTTCAAGTTCACTCTATATAGCCTCCTTACCCCTCCAAACAAAGCCTGATCAGATCATCCACATGAGCGGTAGCCAGGCATTCCACCGTGTCGGCGGCTCCGTAATAGATTTTCACTTCTCCGTCCTCCTCCAGCACCATGCCGCCGGGGAAAATGACGTTATTGCGGAAGCCCCCGTCCGTCTCATAAGCTGCTTCAGGTGCGAGCAGCGGCGATGCGCTCATGCCGAGGATTTTCTTCGGATTGTCGAGATCAAGCAGCATAATGCCGGCCGTGTACCGCTTCTTCCAGGACGGTTCCCAGCCGTTCTTCCCTCTGGCGGGATCGATATCCACTGCATGGAACGTGGTGAGCCAGCCCTTACTCGTCTTCACGGGAGGTGCGGCCGGGCCGATCTTGTCATTGGCAAACGGCACCTGCTCCACCGACAGCAGCAGCTCGGAACGGCCCCAATAGATCAGATCCGGCGACTCCGAGATCCAGGTATCGAACCGGTCAACGCCGCCGCGGCTGTACACGGTGAACGGCCGTTCCAGCCTTACGAAGTTGCCGCCGATCCGCTCCGGGAACAGCACCATATTCCGCAGGTCCGGGGTCGACAAGCTCAATATCTCGAAGGATTCAAAATCGTCCGTCACAGCGATCCCTCCCCGGATGCCGTGCCGTGTATCTACGGCGAAGCACATGTAGCAGCGGCCGTCGATAACCGTCAGACGCGGATCGTAGGCACGTACGATCTCTTCGTCGCGCAGCTTGAAGACCGGCTTCGGCCCCGCCGTCCAGTGAATGCCATCGTCGCTGAAAGCGATGCCAAGATCCGTCGTGTGAGACGGCTCGATGGTCTGCTTCTCCAGGGAGCCGTAGTCGTTGCGGAATACCATGACGTAGCGGCCACCGAATTTGGCGACGCCTGCATTGAAGACAAGCGCGGTGGGATACGGCACACGGGCAGCGTCCAGCACGGGATTAGCCGGATGACGGCGAATGGGCAGGCTGGACTCCAGTGCGCCGATGATGGGCATATTGGTTTTCATCTAAACAACATCCTCCTAGTTCTCCATGTTGTTGATGTGTCCGGTTGTGAGGACACACTCATTCCAACTTCTTCTATACAAGATGCCCATTTCCTGCAAACGGATAGTCGATTGTAATACGCCCTGCCTGGCAATCGCCAATGCCGCTGTACAGATCGGCTTTGCCGTCCGGGCGCATCACAATGCCCGAAGAAAAAACACAGTCGGCTAAATACGGTGCCTTGGATGGTCCCGGCGGGTAACAGGGACGGCTTCCAATCATATGAAGGTCAGATGACTCCCGGGTAGTTGGATCAAAGACAAAGGCCATGTTCAGGTACACCTTCACTTCCCCGCCATTCTCATCCTTATCCTGGTAGCAGATATGTCCGATGACGCCGATTTTACCACTGTCCAGCAGATAAGCCTGATTGACGCCTCCCCATTCGCCTTCTCCGAAAATGCCGTGAATGTAAGGTGCGTTCTCGATGACGTCCGCGGTCAGCTCTTCCAGTCTGTCAATAACCGTGAAGCCGATCATGGATTCGCTGCCGAATTTGCCTCTCATCTCGGTGCTGCGCGGACGCGAAAAGACGCCGATCTTGCCGTCCGTGAGCGGAACAAGGCGGATATCCTTCATTTTGTTAGGCCCGGTAGTAAAGTAGTACAAATTGTCGAGTTCGGTGCCCCGGAAGAAATAGCCGAAAAACGTACTGTATCTTCCACTCTGGTACTGTACATGAGTCCCGCCCATTACAAGCTCATCACCAATCTCACTGATGTAAGGGTCCTCCAGAGTATAGATCATGCTGTCTTTTACCACAGTCCATTCATCCTGTCCCGTTTCCTCGAATAACCGGACCCAAGAGCGGGCCCATTCCTCGCGGTGTTCTACCCGTCCGAACAAATAGCGTTTCCCGTTCCGTTTGAATGGGATCGAAATATTGTAGACATCCAAACCGTCCACACCATGAAATTTCAAGGTTGCACTCTCATATATCTTTTTTGCCGCTTCAAATTCAATTCTTTGCTCTTGCAGGGTCAACTTTCTCCACACCTTCCCTTTTGTTATCGGCTCGTTTATTTAAGCGAAGCCTGATATTCCTGGAATTGCTTCTGATATTCCGCAACTACCTTATCCAAACCGGCTTTTCTCATTTTTTCCAGTGCAGCCGGGAAAGCCTTATCGTATTCCAGGACGCCCATATAAATCGGAGTGATGCTCGCTGAAGCTTCCGACATAATGTTGGTGTACTCAGCCCTTACATTCGTCGGGTCAAAAATAAAGTTCGCCGCGATACTGTTGACTGCATTCGGATTAGGCTCAAACAGAACTTTGTTGTTATCAGGGATGCTATTCTCCAAATCAAAACGCATGAAGTTTACGTTGCCGTTTTGCGAATCAGATCCTCTATACCCCGGATTATTATTGTTATTCGGGTCTTTGATCGGCTTATAGCCCTTCTCGCCGTCCTTGGTGTAATGCTTGCCCTCGATGCCATATTGAACCAGATCATAGTTTTCTTGGCTTGCCAGCATCCAATCCATGAATTTGACGGCAGCTTCGGGATGCTTGCTGTTCACCGGTACGGCATTCCCGTTTTTGAAGGTGAGCGGGCGCAGATATTCTTTCTCCGGGTTAAACCACACAACACCGATATCGTTTACAGTGGCCTCTGGATTGTACTTCTTGAGCCCGGTCAAGCTTCCGCCGGTTCCCAGACGGACGAACCAGTCACCGCTGTCGAGCTGCGCGTCTACCTGTTCCTGCTTCATGACCAGGATATCGGGATTGGTAATTCCCTTTGTGTATAGCTCGCGCATGAAGGACGCATCCTTCTTGAATTCCTCGGTCTCAATCCAGGACTTGACCTCGCCGTTCTGATTCACATAGAAGAACTTATCCTTCACCGTGAACGGGAAGGTGTCATACGTCCGGTGCAGGATCGACGTATGCAGGAAGATCGGGTCAAAATCCGCCCGTGTGCCCAGATAGGGCTTATTGCTTCCCTTCCAGTTCTTCATAACAGTCTCCCAAGCGCTGATCAATTCAGCCGGAGTAGTCGGCTCCTTGAGATTGTTCTCGCGGAGAATGTCGCGGCGGATATCGAACTGACCTTCACTCGCCATCTCAACCCAATAGGACGGAGCGGCATAATATTTCCCATCGATTTTAGCCCCGTCGAAGATATCGTCCGGGATATGTTTCTTCAGATTCTGTCCGTATTTTTCGATGGCATCTGTGATATCCGCCAATGCACCGCGATTATAATAGCTGGAGAACGGCGTACGGTCTTGCATAACGTGGAACAGATCGAAATCTTCGCCGGTGGACAACATCAAGTTCAGCTTCTGATCCCAAGCATCCCACGGAATGTAGATCTTCTCCACCTCAACGCCGACACCGTCCGCAGCCAGCTTCTCATTAACCTTTTGGAACACCTCCTTGTAGTCTTTCGGCTCCGTGCCGGGAACCAAATATTTGATTTTTACCGTCTCTGCAGGCTTGCCGTTATTCTCCGGTTTCGCGGCTGATGAGTTGTCTTCCTTATCCGCAGTGTTGGTTGAATTGGAACCCTGGCTGCATCCAATCAGTGTCGAAAAGAGAAGCACCACAGCTAAAAGAATTACGTAAGACTTTTTCATACAAAAGTTGACCTCCTTCTATTGTACACTTTTTATATTAACCCCGAAGGGATAATATCAGCCTTTGACCGAACCAATTACCAGTCCTTTGACAAAATACTTCTGCAAGTAAGGATACAAGAATATGATCGGCCCGATCGTCACAACCGCTGTCGCCATCTTGACCGATTCCGAAGGAAGCGTGATATCACTGGATCCGGCCAGCATCGTCATCTCGTTCAGCATGCTGATCTCCGATTGCATCTGCAGAAGCATAAATTGCAGCGGGTACAATTCCTTGCTGTCAATCAGCATGATCGCATTCCACCAGTTGTTCCAGTAATCAAGTCCGTAGAAGAGCGCAATCGTCGCCAGTACCGGCTTGCATAACGGAAGATAGATCCTGAAGGCAATCGTAATATCGCTGGCCCCGTCAATGGTTGCCGACTCCCGCAGGGAGTCTGGAACCCCGTTCATGAAATTGCGCACAAGGAAGAGGTTGAACGGGCTGAACAGCAGCGACGGAATGATCAGAGCAAGAATATTGTTGGTCAACCCAAGCGACCGGTTCATCAGATACCAGGGCACAATCCCGGCGGAAAATATCATGGTGATAAAAAAATAAAGCGCCAGCAGATTGCGGTATTTCACGTTTTTGTTCGCCAGTGTATAGCCGGCCATGGAGGTAATCAGAATCGCCAGCGCCGTGCCGACGATCGTGACAAAAATGGAGATTCCGTAGCTCTGCATGACCTGGGAGCCACCCGTAAAGATCAGCTTATAGGCATACAGGGAGAACTTCTCCGGAAAAAGGCTGTAGCCGTTCTTCAATATGGCATCCTCATCCGTAACCGAGATCATCAGCACCAGCAGCATCGGAAGCAAAGAAAGCGCCGAATATATTGAAATCAGAGCATACATAACCGTCTTACTGATTGAAAACGTCTTCATTTCTATTCCTCCTAAAGCCTTTCTTCGGTAAGCTGTTGCCAGAAGCATTTTAATATAACGCACCGTCTTTGAAAAATTTGCGGGTAATGGCATTTGTACCGAAGACAAGGATAAATCCGACAACGGACTGGAACAGTCCGACGGCCATTGCTTCGGAAGGATTGCCAATCTGCCGCAACGAGCGGAATACATACGTATCAATGATGTCCGTGGTCCCATACAAGGTGCCGTTATCGCCGATCAAGGCATAGATCATCCCAAAATCGCCGTACATGATTTTGCCGACCGAGAGCAGCATCAGTATAACCACCGTAGGCATCATCAATGGAACCGTAATGCGCATGCACATCTGCCACCGGCTGGCCCCGTCTATCTCGGCCGCTTCATACAACGTCTCATCGATTCCGGTAATAGTAGCCAGATAAATAACGGCGCTCATCCCGGCTCCCTTCCACACATGCATGATGGTAAGAATAGCCGGCCATGCCTGCTGCTCAGTGTACCAGTTGACCGGGGCGATGCCGAGCTGGTTCAGCAATTTGTTCACGATCCCCATATCCATTGAAAAAAATGCGTACAGCACATAGCTGATCACGATCCAGGATATGAAGTTCGGGAACAGCATCATCGATTGGCTAATCTTGACGAACAGCTTCTTGCGCAGCTCGTTCAGGATCAGTGAAATCGCCAGCGCCGTCAGCGTACCGAAGATGATAAAAAGCAAATTTAGATATATGGTGTTAAAGGTGACCGTAAACGCCTTGTTCGACCGGAAGAAGAACTCGAAGTTCTTTAATCCTATCCACTCGCTATGGAATATTCCCTTACTGTAATTGAATCGCTGGAAAGCAATGAGCATATACGGATACGTCATATACCCAAAAATAAAGGTGTATGCCATCGCAGGCAGAACCAGCAGATAAGACGTACCGTTCCTGCGAATATCGGACAGCATACCGAATCCCCGCCGCCGTTTCTTTTCCAATTTTTGTTCCCCCCCATTAGTTATGAATCCCGGCTGCCGCATCACACCAGCGGCCGTTGCTATGTTTCCAGAGTAGCCGGAGCAACTTGCGGCTGTCTATTTTAAAATCCGGAGAACCCTTCTACAATGCGGCACTGGGCTTCCAAATAAACGAACTGGCTTTCATTTTTGCGTGATGGTGTACCTTTTTAGCTGAAAATGCTCTATATTGAAGAGGTACTATTGCAGCACTGGGAGGTATTCTTCATGCGGAACACCATGCATCAGCTTGTCCGGTACAAGGCATTTCAAAAGCTTACCATCTCATATTTCCTGCTTGTTCTTCTAACCGTCAGCCTGCTGTCCGGCGTCCTCTTCTATCTCTTCTCCAGAAGCGCCGTCAAGGAGATCGACCACAATTCCAAAGCCATGTTGTCCCAAATCACTTACGCCTCTGACGTTGTCTATAACCAAGTCATGACAATCGGCAATGCACTGCTCATCCAGCGGGAGATCATCTCGTTCCTGAACGACACGACTGAGGACAAGGTTAACAATTACCGTATCTTTCAGCAGATGTCCCAGATTACAAGTATATATCCTTATATACACAGCATTGGGATCTACCGCCCTTCTACGGGAACAACAGTGGATACAGCCGGGCTTCCTTTCGATTCCTCGCTCACCGCCCTCAGCTCAGAGCGGTATATGGAATTTTATCCGCGAAGCCTGACCATTGCCGGCCGTAACAATGATGCGCCGCTGCAGCTCCTAACCTTTCTGCTGTACCCGGATTTCTCATTTCGGACCTCCGACAACCCTCTCATCTATATTAATGTGGAAGAAAAGTCCATTCTGACGACGATTCGCAAGATCAGCAAAGCGGATGCCGCGAGCAACGTTTTCGTCATCAACAATGAGGGTAAAGTGCTCTCCCATACCGATTCAAATTTGTTTCTGGAGGACTTGTCGAAGGAACAGTATGTGCAGCGGATTTTGAATCAGGACAAGGAGGAAAACAGCTTCACAGCAAATATTCATAATAAAAAGCATCTGGTCACTTATGTGAAATCGGAGAAAATGGACTGGTATTTTGTAAGCGTTTCCCCTTACTCCGGGCTCATCTCTAACATTGATCAGCTCCGCAGCGTTACGCTGCTTGTGACGGCCGGGATCGTACTGGCAGGTCTGCTGGTCTCTATTTTTCTGACCAAAAATATTTATAGTCCGTTATCGACGCTGTTTGAAAAGATCATGCCGGGCACGAATGTTCCGGCCTCCGGTTCGCCGTTTATCGATGAATATAAGATCATGGCCGAGGTTTTCCATTCATTGGAGGAACGGGATAAATCGATGCAGTTCGTGATCAGCAGCTCTTCCCGGACGATCCGTGAGCTTTATCTGCATTCATTGCTCCAGGGCCATCCGCTGGAATATTCGGTTCCGAGCGAACTTATCCGGGATATCGACGAAGAAGTGTCCGGGCCTTATTTTTGCGTACTGGTATTCAAAATCAATGAGCTGGAGCAGACAAAAGGGCGGATCGAAGCGGTACAGCGGCCGTTGCTGCGCTTCGCCCTTGGCAATATTACAAAAGAGATGCTGGCGCATATCGGGGCTTGTGATTACTTGAATATTGGGGAGAATGAAACCGCCGCGATCCTTCAGTGTGCAAAAAACCAGACGCCGGAGGAACTCAAGCCCGCCTTGCGCAATATTCAGAGCTTCCTGAACCGTTACTTCAAGGCGACGGTATCCATCGGTGTAGGGGATATAAGCTATGGCAGGAAGAACATCCCTTCCTCCTATACTTCGGCGCAGCAGTATGTTAAATACCGGATGATCTACGGAAAGGAATCGATTCTGGATGCCGTAGCAACGCGGCCCCATATGATGACGGCCTTGAGCTATCCCAGCGCCTACGAGAAGAAGCTAATCGATGCTGTGCAATCCGGCAAGCCGGAGCCTATCCGGGAGGCAATCGGACAATTCGTAGAACAAATCTCTAACGGTTCAATCAATCAGGTCATTACCTACAGCATCCAGCTCATGCTGTCCCTGCTCAAACACTTTGACTATTTGCAGCATGTGCCGGATTCCAATTTCAACGAGTATCTGGTTGCGGTGACTGAAATCGAATCTGCCGAACAGCTGACCGAAATCAACGGCATTTTCAACCGGTATTGTTTCAATATTTGCGCATTAATCGAAGAGAAGAATCTCTGGATGAATGCCCAGAAGCACAATGTTATCATTGAGAAGGTACAGAATTACATTCAGGAGCAATATGCCCAGCCGAACTTATCCCTGGAGCTGGTGTCCAACATCGCCGGCCTGTCGCCAAGCTATCTGGGAAAGCTGTTCAAAGGAGCAACCCGGCAATCGTTCAGCGAATACCTGAACCACACCAGGCTGGAGAAAGCAAAGGATTTGCTTGCTTCCACCCATGAGACTGCCGCCAAAATCAGTGAATCGGTAGGCATGTACAATATCACTTATTTCTCCACGCTGTTCAAGAAAAAGTATGGCCTGACTCCTTCGGCCTACCGCGAGCAGGAGGCGCTGAAAAGTCCTGATAGCGCTGGAGAAGGTTATACTTCAGACGAGCAGGCCTAAAGATTTTTACATTTTATGCAACTAAATAGCAAGTTCAGGTGTTTATATACTTTGAAGGCAAACTTCCCAGATTGTGAAAGGAGAATGGAGAAGCAATATGAGAAAATTGTTATCATGTGTTTTGGGCATAAGTCTCGTCATTCATGCGAACATAGCCCTGGCAGAGCAGTCAAGCAAGTTTAAAGATGTTCCAGATCACTTTTGGGGACAGGAGTACATTGAAAGAGCCATTCAGCATAAAATCGTTGAAGGCTATCCTGACGGGACGTTTAAACCCGATGCGAAGGTAAGTCAAAGTGAATTTATTGCGATGCTCATCAGAAGCTATCAGCCCTCCGATTTTAGTTCAAGCCAAAAGAGCCAAAACTGGGCCGAACCTTATCTAAGTTACATTCACAAACTTGGGTGGACAGAGCTTCAGCCTTCTGAGCAGGCAGCTTTGAACAGAGGAAATGTAGCCCGTTACTTAGCCAGTGCAGCCGGGAAAAACTTTACCGTCGACGACTCCATCCAATATCTATTGGATATTGGCATAGCAAAGGGAAAAACGGAAAGATCTTTACAGGGGTTCAATAAAAACGAGCCTGTTACAAGAACCGAAGCATTGGCCTTTATAGAACGGCTAAAATATAGATTTGATGAGTTGAAGTCAATTCCTAAAACAACAGAAAAGTATAAAAGTGACCTTGCACAAAAAGATGTTTATACAATACCGGAACAAAACATAAGCATTCAGTTTCCGCAACAATGGAAGAACAAATACGAAGTGGTTACTGCCACAAATACGGATGTAAAAACCAAGAGCTACAACTTCATTGATAAATCCAACAAAAAGTATGGAGGGACACTCTTTACACTGACTGTTTGGCCCAAAGAAGTCTGGTCTTCAGAGGGACCGGAACTTATGAAAAATATTCATATATACAAAATCGGTGAAAGAGAAAATGTCGTCTTCACAATAAATACACCAACTGATGTACAATATGCGACTGAAGATTTAGCATTAAAGACAGAATACCTGAACTTGAGTAATGATATTCAAGAAAAAGGAATCGACTTTATTATCGATTAGGTTCATGTAATTCAAGGAACGACAAAAAAAACGGCTAAGCGCCTAATCCCGCTTAACCGTTTTTTGTTACACCTTATAGATAGGAAGAATTGACGTAATAGAACTCATACGAGCTGCTGCTAAAGTTTGCAAAGGAGGCTTTTAAGCGATCATTTGTATGAGCACTGAACAGCATTGTTACGCCATCATTTGCAACAATGAACATCACATGAGAATAATTAACCGCGCTGATAAAGCCGCCTGCAGAGGTTCCGCCTTTAGTTGTCTTATAGAAATAGCCCTTTGTATCAACCATATATTGTTTCAAACCATTAGAGATGTTACGTCCTGTGTTAACCCAAGCTGTGCTTTCCGGTTTCCACGTACTGTCCTTTGGAATGCCCCCCGCATAAATGGCCTGAGAAACATAATTGGCGCAATCCACTCCACCACTTTCAGTGTGCCATGCATAATTAGGATTCCACTTGCTGGTATCGTATCCGAGCGACGAGGTCACTTCCGAAGTATATTTATTGGCATAGTCCCTAGCCGCCAGACGATCATATTTAACGGTAGCAAGGGGTTGAATTGCGCTAGCCTCTTGCTTAACTGCATAGTTGCGGTTGACTGTAATGTCATTTGCCAGATCTGCTTCTGCGTTTTTTGCAATCGCAGTTTCAGATTCAGGGATGAAATAAGTTGCCGGAATCCATTCAACAAGACCGTTTAAGAACTCAAATTTGGCGTTATTCAGATCAAGCTGGTTGTCAATAATATCCGCAGTCACGCGAAATGAATCATTTTGATCGGTTGATGTCCCAATGTACTGTTCAAGGTCCTGGATTTTATCATTAATAACTTGCTCGGCATCGTTTACGTAGGCGGCTCTGGATAGCTTGAGCGAATTCAGTTTGCTGTTAAGCCCCTTCACATAAGGAAGTTCATTTACAGACTTTGCTTTTAACGTTTTATTCAAGGATACATTGACTCTGGTGGTTAATTTGCCTTGGTCAATCGTAAAATCAGATGTTGAAAGCTGAATGGAGTTAATGACATAGTAAGGAGCATAAGCATCCTTCACGAAATTTTCAACATAGCTTTTCACTGCGGCCTGATACTGCTGCTGTTCAGGTGAATCCTGCGAAACTGTGACTGTCTCCGGTTGAGCAAAAGCAACGCTGGAAGTTAGAGATAAAACAACTACAATTGCCGAAAGTACTTTTCTAAAACGCATTGAGCTTTCCTCCCTCAAAATGGTTGATGTGATCTTCCGTTAGATAAATGGCCAGTCAGCAACAATGTACAAAAATTCACAATGAGTTCCCGCTTTTTTAAGAGAATGGGGTCCCTATCACTCTCTACCAAAATAATACCATAATATTCCTGTCGAATTGCTTTCAATATTGCAATGGATTCGACAGCAAAACAATGATTCTATTACTTTTTCTCTATGTGGAAATGAGAATATATCCTACTCCTCTAACGGAAATTAAATTGTTCGAAGTAGATTTATCTTCTATCTTTTTTCGAATCCGTGACATATGTACATGAAGCTCATTTGGCGTAATCGGTTCTGTTACAAAAATAATTAACTCACCATATGTCACGATATGCCCTAATTTTGACACAAGGCAAGTAAGCAAGGATGTCTCTATTCTCGATAATGCACATGGCAGGTCATGATTTACAAAGATTGCTCTATCAAAATCAACATAACAGTGGTCTCGAAGGAATGTCACATTTTTAATATTTTCGCTCATCGTTAACCTCCTTGTTTTCATAATTTTCTCCCCTTTGAAAGAAGCTTATTTTTTAGCAAATCTCTGGCTCTGTGAAGTTTCTGCCGCACTTTTTCATCGGTTATATGAAGCTCTTGAGCAATTTCATGATAGGACAAACCAAATTTCCAACGCAATTCAATAAGAAACCGATATTCCGGCTTCATCTCACTCAGATATTGTAAGATTTGCTCTTCGAGTAATTTTGCTTCGATTTGGCTTTCAACTGACTCAGCGGTTCCACTAGAAGCCGTTTTAATAAAAACTCTATCAACGTCAATATTGTGACGGCTATTCTTTATTTTACGCAAATAATTTAATACCAAATTACGAACAGTTACTTTGATCCATCCTATTAATTGTCGTTCGTTCTCTACGTCTGGAGACTTATAGATCGTTTTCAAAAAAGCTTCCTGAATAATATCTTCGGTAGCATGATGATCATGCGTCACATAAAAAATTGATCCGTAATTCAGATCATAAAAAACATGGAAAATTTCTTCCTGTATGACTGGATTTAAAGAAAAGAAGCGGGAAGACTGAATAAGCAGCAGCTTCCCCTCTGTTTGATCCATACTATAGACCCCCATTTTGTCATACAAACAAATTGAACAATTTTGAACCGCATACTTCAATAAGAGTTTTATATTTTATTCCATTTATGAAATATAGATACAATTCCATCTTAAAGTTTAATCTATGTCTATTCTATAGGGCAATAAAAAATAAAACGGACCTGTAAAATTACTTTTAAGTAATTTCACAAATCCGTTTTGATGGACCCTGGTGAAGGGTCTGGAAAACAGCCACCAAATAAAAATCTTTATTTTTCTGCAGCAGCTTCCACATATTTTTTGAAATTATCCTGAATCGCCTGCCACCCGGCTTGCTGCATCTCAACGGGGTTGGTCTCTTCCGCTTCGAATGCTGTGATGATCTTGGTATCATTGCCTTGGCGGACAAAATCGATCTTCACTTTTCTGCCGTCGGCAATCGTGTAGGAGATGCTCTCGTTAATGGTCACATTGTCGTATACTCCGCCGAAATCAAATCCAAAGCTACCGTCCTTGGCTTCCATTCTGGAGAGGAATTTGCCACCGGGTTTCAGATCATTCTCGGCATATGGCGTATGCCAGTCGTCGGAAGCTGTATTCCATTTCGTAATATGCTCCGGCTCGGTCCAATATGTCCACACGCTTTCAACAGGAGAATGAACGACCGTTTCCAATGTTATTGTTACCGGCTTGCCTGTTTCCAATTATATAACCCCCTTGATGTCTGAGATTCACAACCTGCTTACCATTCTAGTATAACCTTAATGCTCTCCTGAAATTTCTTTTGGATTGCTGTGATTCTTATTTCCCGCCCGCATACTTTTCGTTAAGCAAGTAGTGCAGATTCGCTTGTACCGCAGGCCATTCGTCGTCAATAATGCTGTACAGCACATTATCCAGAATGCGGCCTTCCGCAGTGATCCGGTGTTTGCGCAGCACGCCTTCCTTCACCGCACCGATTCGTTCGACCGCCTTCCGGGACCGCTCATTGTCCCCCACAACGGTAAAATTCACCCGGATCAGACCTAGGGTTTCAAAACAATACTGCAGCAGCAGTGATTTGGATTCCGTATTGACTGCTGTTCTCCAGAACTGCGGGGAGATCCAGGTGCAGCCAATTTCCGCGTTGCGGTGAGTGAGGTCAAGATGCATAATCCGTGAGGTGCCGGCGATCCTGCCGGTAGATTGCTCTACCATCACAAAAGGGAGCTCGCTCCCCTTCGCCTGATTGGCAAACGCCGTATCCAATAATTCTTTTACTTGTGCAGCAGAAGTAATTTTGCGCCAGGTATACTCCCAAATCTGCGGATTACTAAGCAAAGCCATCAGTTCACCTTGATGCGCTGCTTCCATAGGGACCATTCTGATAAAAGTGCCGTTAAGTTCATGGACGTTGTTCGAAATCACGAGGCTGCCTCCTATAGATGTATTCATTCAAATTATAAAATACTTATAATCTCCCTGTCTGCCTGATTCATATAAAAGAACAACCCCATTTATGTAAAATGGGGCTGCACCTGACTTGTCTGCTGTCTGCATATTCTACTGTCTACATTTTAATGAAGAAACTCTTCATTTCTTGCCGCGTTCTCACTGACAATCTGCCGGACAAACTCAGCTATGCTCATGGCTCCGGCATCGCCGGACCCGCGTTTTCTTACAGATATAGCGCCTGAGTTTTGCTCCTGCTCACCGAGTACAAGCATAT
This sequence comes from Paenibacillus riograndensis SBR5, assembly GCF_000981585.1. Taxonomy (NCBI): domain Bacteria; kingdom Bacillati; phylum Bacillota; class Bacilli; order Caryophanales; family Paenibacillaceae; genus Paenibacillus; species Paenibacillus riograndensis. The sequence goes on along the minus strand of NZ_LN831776.1, from coordinate 3,940,985 downwards.
AAGGCACTTTCTCCAGCTGGGCTTCCCGGATTTTATAGCCTAATTTCTCATTCCTCAGATCAAGCTCGACACGGATTCCGGCATCCTGCAGCTCTTTTTTCACCTGGAAGGCGTAATCTGCATAGTGGCTGGAAACCGGCAGAAGCTTGACTTGCACCGGGGACAGCCACAGCGGGAAAGCACCGCTGAAATGCTCCGTCAGAATTCCCATAAAGCGGTCGATCGAGCCGTATACCGCACGGTGGATGACGACAGGACGGTGTTTCTGGCTGTCTTCACCGACATAACTCAGATCGAATTTCTCAGGCATCTGGAAATCCAGCTGAATCGTTCCGCACTGCCAGCTTCGCTTCAGCGCATCCTGAATGTGGAAGTCAATCTTCGGCCCGTAAAAAGCCCCGTCCCCCGCGTTCACCCGATAGTCGATTCCGCGTCCATCCAGTACGCTTTGGAGCGATGCTTCCGCCTGATCCCATAACGCTTCCGAGCCCATGTAATCATCCGGCCGTGTAGACAGCTCCACCTTATATTCAAAGCCAAATACTTTGTAGACGTGCCCGATCAGGTCCATAACACTGGCGATTTCCTCTTCAATCTGCTCAGGAAGCACGAACAAATGGGCATCATCCTGACAGAAAGTCCGCACCCGCATCATTCCGTTCAAGGCTCCTGAAAACTCATGCCGGTGTACCTGGCCAAACTCCGCCATGCGTATCGGCAGCTCCCTGTAGGAGCGGAGGCTGTTCTTGAAGATCAGCATATGTCCCGGACAATTCATCGGTTTCAATGCATATTTCGTTTCATCCACCTGTGTAAAATACATGTTGTCCTTATAGTGGTCCCAGTGTCCTGACTGCTCCCACATCCGGTTGTTCATCATCAGCGGTGTGCGGACCTCATCATAATCCCGCGCCCGCTGCAACCCGCGCAGGAAGTTCTCCAGCTCGGTACGGAGGACCATTCCCTTGGACAGATAAAAAGGCATGCCCGGCGCTTCCTCGGAGAACATGAACAGTCCCAGTTCCTTGCCCAGCTTGCGGTGATCACGCTTCTTCGCTTCCTCCAGCATGTGCAGATGCTCTTCCAGCTGCGCTTTTTTGTAAAACGCCGTTCCGTAGATCCGCTGCAGCATGGGATTATTGGAATCCCCGCGCCAATAAGCGCCCGCGATGCTCAGCAGCTTAAAAGCTTTGATCTGGCCCGTGGAAGCCACATGCGGACCCCGGCATAAATCAGTGAACTCGCCCTGCTCGTACAGGCTGATCTCTTCATCTTCCGGCAGACCGTGAATCAGTTCCACTTTGAGCGGCTGATCCAATGCTGCGAACAGCGCAATGGCTTCGGTGCGGCTGACTACCCGCCGGACAATCGGGAGATTCTCCCCGATGATCTTCTGCATTTCCTGCTCAATGGCTGCGAAGTCATCTGTGGAGAGCGGCCCGTCCATATCGATATCGTAGTAGAATCCATCTTCGATTACCGGACCGATGCCCAGCTTAACTTTTGATGAACCGTATATGCGTTGGATGGCTTGAGCCATTAAATGTGCTGTACTATGCCGCTGGATGAACAATCCATCCCGGCTGTCGGCCATTACGATTTCAACGTGACAGTCGTGATCAATCCGTTGATGAAAGTCAACGAGTCTGCCGTCGATTTTACCGGCTACTGCGTTTTTTTTCAGGCTTGTACTGATGGATTCTGCTACTTGGGCAATTGTGGTGCCGCGTGCGTACCTCCTAATTGATCCATCCGGCAGTGCTACATTGATTTCCATGATTGTGGCCTCCATTTCTTCGTGGTCAACTCCTAAATTGAACGCAAAAAAAACGCATCTCTCCCGAAAAGGGACGAGTGCGTTTTGGCTCGTGGTTCCACCCTAATTTGACCTGCAATGACCGACCCCCCGGCTGTTCGGGCGGAAGATCATATGCTAGATCCTCATTGGTATCCGGTATCGGGGATAAGACGGTAGCATTTACAGCTCCCCTAACAGCAGGAAAGGTTCAGTGCCACGGCTGCAAAGGGGTAACATCCTGCCGGTCTCTGTAAGAAGCTCTCACCGTTCACTTCTTTCTCTGGCCAGTCCGCTTAGGATATCATGTCTTTGGTCATCGCCTTGATTATGGTGTTGCTGGTTACATAATACTTAACTCTCTGTGAAAATGTCAACCGTTTTGGAAAAAACAGTTTTCTTATCATGCAATGAACAACTGGAGCATGGATTCATTACCGGTTTCTCTGCGCGTCAACAATTCCTTCGTGAATATGTAAGATAATATCACCTATATCTTTCACATTTCGTGCAATATAATCCGCACCCGCACTTTGCAGTTCTTCCCTGGACCCATAGCCGATGAGGACGCCGACTGAGGCGACGCCGCAGGCCCGGGCCCCGATGATGTCATGCTCACGGTCCCCGATCATCACCGCGGTTCCCGCTGCAATCTGATGCTCGTCCAATACGTGTTGGATAACCTCTTTCTTCTTGGAGCGCGTACCGTCCAGGTTGCTGCCTGCCACATGCCTGAAATATTGATCCAGCCCGTAATGGCGGATAATTTCTTCGGCAAACACCGTTGGTTTTGAAGTGGCCACGTATAAATCAAAGCCCCTGCCCTGCAGCTCCTCAAGCAGCTCCGGGATTCCCGGAATCACCGCATTCTCGAACATCCCCAGCGTGCTGTAGCGCTCGCGGTAGAATTCAACTGCCTGGGCTGAGCGCTCTGCCGTAAAGCCTTGGATTTCCATAAAAGAATCGTATAATGGCGGTCCGATATAAGGCAAGAGCAGGTCAGGATGCTCCACGGCAATATTGAATTTGCCCAGCGCGTACTCTACGCTTTTGGTAATGCCTTCTTTGGGGTCGGTTAACGTTCCATCCAAATCAAATAAAATACTTTGCAATCTTTCCATGTCTTCCGCCATGCTCCCTCCACGTTCAATTGCTGCCTGCGTCTATTTCACAGCTTATACAAGCATACCTTCGTTTCCCCATACTTTCCATACATTCCGCCGAAATGTTCACGGCCCTGATTCAATGGACGAATGACGGGGTATACTATTCCGTTATTATCTGATCTGTGGAGGCGAACCATGCAACGTGTAAACTTGGACCAAATCACCTTTAATCAGCAAATATATGACCATGCTTCCTTTGGAATTGCCCTTGTTTCGCCGGATGGTTTGATTTTGACCGTAAACCCTGCCATGGAGCAGATGCTTGGCTATACCAGAGCAGAGTTTGACGGCAGGAGAGTAGGCGACTTCTCTCATCCGGATGAAGCAGTCAGAGATATTGGCAGTCTAGTGGCAGGTATGGAAATTGGGAGTAATGAAATACAGCTTGAAAGACGGTATCTCAAAAAAAATGGCGAAAACATGTGGGGACTGCTCTCCTTTAAGCGATTCCATGATGAGGCGGGTCAGCTGGTATATTACATTGGCCAATTAATTGATATAACAAGACAAAAAGAATCGGAGCGACGGCTCCAAGAGTCTGTCGAGCGCTATAATTCACTCAAAAAATATAACCATGATGCCGTGATCTCTTTTGGCCTGGACGGGCGCATTATCAATGCTAACAATATGGCAGAAAAGCTGACCGGTTACCACATCGAAACGGAATTGATCGGCGCGGAGCTTGCGAAACTGATTGGACAAGCGAATGTCGGCAGAATTCTTGAGAAGGCCATTTACGACGATTCCGTTGAACATGATATTGACATCCTCGTTACCAAAGAGGGCAGCACGGTGGAGGTGCTTACCAGCATAGCCCCGATTTATGTAAGCGGACAAAATATCGGGTTTTATCTGATTTGCAAGGATATCTCTGAGCAGAAACAGCTGCTGCTTGCCAAGGAGACTGCGGAGGCCACCAACAAAGCCAAAAGTGAGTTTTTGGCCATGATGAGCCATGAAATCCGCACACCCATGAACGGGGTAGTCGGCATGACGGATGTTCTGCTGGACATGACAGACCTGACTAAAGAGCAGAGAAGTTATGTTGAGGTAATCCAGAAAAGCGGTGATATCCTGCTCAATATCATCAATGACATCCTGGATCTCTCCAAAATCGAAGCAGGCCGCTCTGAGCTTCAAGAGCATAATTTTGATTTGCGCAAATGCATTAAGGACAGTTTTTCAGTTGTTTCCAAGAAAGCTGATGAAAAGAAAATAGAACTGTCGTACACTGTCAATCACGATGTTCCTGACTATATCTATGGCGATGCCGAGCGGCTGAAACAGGTGCTGCTGAACCTGCTGGGCAATGCTGTAAAATTCACTTCCAAGGGCAGCATAGCGGTAAAAGTGCGGCTGCTGAAGGAAGAAGCCTGCAGGTTGGCGTTTACCGTTACAGATACCGGCATCGGAATAGATCCTGACCGGCTTGATGACATTTTTGAGCCATTCGCCCAGATTGACAGTTTTATGTCCCGAAGCCACGAAGGCACAGGCCTTGGTCTGGCGATCAGCCGCAGAATTGTTGACATGATGGGCGGCGAGATTTACGCTGAGAGTGACGGCAAACACGGCTCGTCCTTTACTTTCACCATCCAGTTTAAGGAGGCTTCGCAGATCCCCCGGGAACATTTTTTTGAAGAGATGCTGCATAACACCGGAAAGGTTAACATTCTGCTCGCAGAAGACAATGCCATCAACCAGCTGGTAATGACCAAAATGCTGGAAAAATTGGGGCACCGGGTGACCACCGTCCCCAACGGCAAAAAGGCGATTGAAGCCGCCCGCAACCAATCGTTTGATCTCATTTTCATGGATTTGCATATGCCGTTTTTGAACGGTCTGAAGGCATCGCAGATCATAAAGGAAGAGCTCAAAGATAAGTGTCCCCGTATTATCGCGGTTACGGCCAATGCCTTAAAGGGAGACCGGGAAAAGTGCCTGGAGGCAGGGATGGACGATTACATCAGCAAGCCGGTAAAACGGGAAACCCTCATCAAGATCCTGCACCAGCTGAAAAAATAGATTATATTTTCCATTATTTATGATATTATATACAGTGGATTTTATGTTCGGATTACGAGCGTAAATCCACTGTTTTTTATGGTTATTGTACGGAACATAGCACCCTGCTCTTACACAATTTAGAGAAAAATATACCCAAAGGAGTGGTAGAAATGGCACGTGTGTTATTTATTAATGGCGGATCAGAAGGACATATCAACCCGACTATTGGTGTGGTGCAGGAGCTTATTTCGCGTGGCGAAGAGGTAGTATATTTTTGTATTGAAGCTTACCGCGAGCGCATAGAGAAGACAGGAGCTTCAGTACGGACAATTGACGATCAAAAAATCATTAATGCCTTCATCTCAGGCGGAAGAAATTATTTGCCCGAAAGAATTAACGGTCTTTTACTTACGGCGGATATCATCATACCAAGTGTTCTGGAACAGATTGCAGGGGAGCATTTTGATTACATCATCCATGATTCCATGTTTGGCTGCGGACGTATGCTTGCGCAGATTTTTGAGCTTCCCGCAATTAACTCCAGTACATCCTTTGCGCAGACCCAAGCATCCTTTGATAAAATGCTGGAACAGCCCTCTATGAAAATCCCTGCAGAAATAGCTAAGCCTATATACGATAGATATCACAGCCTGACGGCAATGCTGAAGGAAAAATATAAGGTGGAGATTCATTCTCCTTACGAAGTTTTATGTAATCCTGCACCCCTTACAATTGTTTATACAACCAGGGAGTTTCAGCCTGATGGTGACGCATTCGATCAAACTTATAAATTTGTAGGTCCCTCCCTCTCCTCAAGAAACACTCAAGCACACTTCGACTTTTCCGCAATCCAGGGGAAAAACCCTATATACATTTCACTGGGTACTGTTTTTAACCAGGCCATGGATTTCTACAAGCTTTGTTTTGAGGCGTTCGGGAACACTGATCACACTATTGTCATGTCAGTCGGGAATAAAACCCCAATTTCTGATTTAGGGGAAATCCCGAAAAACTTCATTGTTCAAAATTATGTTCCGCAAACTGAATTACTGAAGCAAATCTCATTATTTATTACACATGGTGGAATGAACAGTACCCATGAAGCTCTCTATTACGGGGTTCCGCTGGTCGTAATCCCCCAGAGTGCGGATCAGCCGATAGTTGCCGGGCGAATCGCCAGCATCGGAGCAGGCATTGCCTTGCAAATGCAAAGCTTGACTGCAAATGGGCTGCGTGAAGCGGCAGAGCAAGTGCTGAACCACCCGTCATACAAAAAAGCAGTTGACAATATGAAGGCATCCTTACAACGATCTGGTGGATATCGCCAGGCTGCTGATGAGATTATCGCCTTCTTGGGGCGATAGTCGTAGGCGTATAAACCCTATTTCATCGGTTATTTCACCAGTTCCTCCAGACTGCCAAATATAGCTTGTGCCGGTTTCATCTTGGAGTCATTGCCGACCACACTGAAAAAATTCTGTTCCGTCACCGTCTTCAGCAGTCGGGCATAGTGCCTGATATCTTCCGGTGTTGCCGAGAAGATTTCATTCCGCTCCTGCTGCAGCTCTTCTACGGTAATCTGTTCAAAATAATGCCGGTCCGCCCGCCGCCGGAGTGCGCTGGGACTGAGCGGCTGTTCAAACATCGCCAGGGTGCCGATGATCGCCTGGGTCATCTCCTCCTCATCTGCTTCAAAGCTTTCGGCATAACGGTAGGCCTGATCGTAGACCTCCAGCGTCTCCTGCAGATTCGGGTCCCTGTAGGATGTGAACAAAAGCACCCCATCTCTGCGCAGGAGCAGGTTCCCGCCATAAGCCCCGCCTTTTACCCGCACCGTGTTCCAAAGGTATGTGAGGCTGAGGATTTTTTTGAGAACCTGCATCTTGCCTGAATAGACAAAACCAAGCTTGCTGAAGTCATACCCCTTAACCACATACTGCACCTGGCTTGCGGACATAAATCCTTCGTTACCGGCGTGATTCTGCGCCTTAAGCTTAGGTTGTGGCTCCACCTGCTGGTCCTGGATGTCCAGTTGGGCCAAATGTGCAGCAAATTCTGCATAGATATCTGAGGTTCCAGTCACAGAAAGCGTTAAATTCCGCTTATTGAACAAGGCTGCACAGATCCCCTTTAGGGTGTCTGAGAGCTGTTCGGCCTGAAGATCTATTCCGTCTGCAAGTTCCCGGATAAAACGGTAATAAGCCACTCCGCCGAGCTGTTCTTCGTATGCTCCCATATCGGAGAAGTAGGATAGCAGACGGCTGGCTGCGATTTCATTGCCTTTCTGGTTCAGGACCGATTCCATATGCGAAGCTTCCCGGCGGACGATTTCCTGCAGCTTGGTGAAGTTATCCAGATTGCTGCCGTAGAGCAGCTCATGAAGCAGCGTCAGCGATTCGCTGATGCTGCCTTCCATTACTTTTATGCGTGCGCTGAATTTGGGCTGATAGCCTGCATGCGAATTTTTATTCGCTCCAAACACCTCATTCTGAAAACGAATCCCCCCGGTTTTGATCCCGATTTCACCCGTGAGTTCTTCAATACTGTAAGCGGCGGTCTCCAATTGGCCGAGCGCTCTCGCCAACAGCACGAGATAAGGAATCTGTTCCGCCGCAAGAACTCCCGTGTCCCAATATAGCTTAATATAGGCAATTTTGTTTGTGAGAATCTCATGGTGAATCAGCTTTATCCCTTCCAGCATGTACTCCTGTGTATGAACTTGAGGAGGAACGCTGCGGTTAATGTCCTGAAGAGACAGCTTCGGGAGCTTGCGCAAATCCTCGGCCGCATCCGGACGGCTCTGCCGGTCCAGCAGATTCTGTGTACGCTGAACAAGCTGCCCAAGCTGTTCCGGGGACAGGGATGCCTTATATTCGGCAAGCTGCCGGCGGATGGACGTTTCCTTTTCGGCTGCCAGGGCAGCAGATGGTTGGAGTATTACTACACTGCAGTGGTCACTGTTCAGCAAATAGGTTTCAATCAGCCGCTCAAAATAACGGTCTGCACATTGTTCCCGGATGGAAGCAAACACGGCTTCATACTCCAAATGGGTTGCTGGTGAGCCATCGTACAGCCAGGACTTCATAACCTCAATATTATAGGTCAGCCCTTTCGGGTATTGGATAAAGTCTGCTTCACGCAGTTCAAATTCTTTGCTGTTGACCGCAGCCAGCACCAGCTTCTCATCCAGCCCGTCCGCAGCAAGGCGGCTTAATGTAGTTCGGATCAGGTCCAGAAAAGCATCCTTAGCAGAAGGATTGGAATGGGTTAATGTAATCCCCAGCAGCGGCTGGATCATGCTGTCGGAATAAAAAGCGAAGACGTCTTTGCCCAGACCGCTTTCGAGCAGCGCCCTTTTTAGCGGAGCCGCGTTGCTGTCCATCAGCATGTTTTTCAAAATAGCAAAGGCAAGATTCAGTTCCCGGTCCAAGGCTGTTCCGATCACATAGTTCATGCTCAGATAGGTCTTGTCAGCAGCGGTTTCGGTTTCCAGAATGGGGTATTCCGCCGTAAGCTCCGTCATTCCGGTCGGCTGCTGAAGAGGAATGGCGGTATCGAAATCATCGCGGTTGTACGATTTTAGATATTCCTGGTGGATGAACTCCAGCCGCTCTTCGATATTAACGTCTCCATACAGATAAAAATAGCTGTTGGACGGGTGGTAATATTGGCTGTGCGCAGCAAGGAACTGCTCATAGGTCAATGCGGGAATATCCTGCGGATCTCCGCCAGAGGAATACCGGTAAACCGTGTCCGGGTACAGCGACTTTTTGATCCGGTCTATCAGTACCGTAACCGGCGAGGAATAGGAGCCTTTCATCTCGTTGTATACCACGCCTTTGTAGATCAGCTCATCCTCCGCATGGTGCAAATCGTAATGCCAGCCCTCCTGCTCAAAAATCTCCTGCTGCCTGTAGATATTCGGTTTAAACACACTGTCCAGATAAACCTCCATCAGGTTGGAGAAATCCTGGTGATTCCGGCTTGCCACCGGATACATGGTCTTGTCGGCAAACGTAAATGCGTTCAGAAACGTCTTCATCGAGCTTTTAAGCAGCTCCACAAACGGCTCCTTTACCGGATATTTATCCGAACCGCACAACACCGAGTGCTCTAGAATATGAAAGACTCCCGTACTGTCACCGGGCGGAGTCCGGAAGCTTATGCTGAACACCTTGTTGTCATCTTGATTCTGTACAAAAAGCAGCCTCGCGCCGCTTGGCTGATGCTCCATCGTGAATACGGTGGATTCAATTTCCCGGATATATTCCTCATGTACGACTTGAAAACCGGAATAGATCTGGCCTGTTTTTAAGCTGCTCATAGTGTTCCCTCCTATTTAGGGCTGTACCCGACTCCATGAGCTTATCATATTCCGGGTTGCCTATACCATCAGTAGAGAACTTCCGGTATCAATTTCTGCACTCTGACCAAGATTGCCGCGGCCTGTTCACGGACCAGCACCTGCTTGGGATGAAAGCTGCCGCCGTCTCCGGTCATAATCTCATGTTCGTTCACCGCCTGAATCGCCTGGCGGCTGTCCTGCGGCAGAGTCGATGTGTCACCAAACTTCACGCGGCCGGCACTTCCGTAGGTGGATAGACGCGCGGCCTTAGCTACCATAACTGCCGCTTCTTCACGCGTAATGCCGCGGTCCGGTTCGAACTTGCCGGAGGAACGGCTTACAATGCCCAGTTCCACAGCCTTGGCGACAGTGCCGCTGTACCATTTGCCCGGCTTAACATCCGGGAAGCCGGATACCGCCTTGTCCTCAGGAAACTCACGCAGCAGACGCAGAAGCAGGGTCAGGAATTCGGCCCGGGTCAGCTTCTGCTTGGGAGCCAGCACGTTCCCGCTTGCACTGACACCTTGAATGTAGCCATTGCTCAGAGCCGCAGCCATATCTGAACGCGCCCAGACCGCGACTTGCTTCGCGTCGGTAAAAGTGTCCAGCTCCGGGGCGGCAATATGCAGCGCAACCGTTCTTTTCACGATGCCCGGAGCTGCATCCTTGCGGTATTTCGTAATTTCCACAGGATAGACGCCGGGCTTCATACCGGTAAAGGACACTTTTCCCGCGCTGTCGGCTGTTTTGCTAATCCCTTGAAGCGTCACAGTGACCCCCCAGGCCGGGAGGCCGCCAAGCTCGCCGTCCGCTTTTTTGATATACAGGTCAAACGGGGTATTGGCTGCCGGAAAACCGTTCATCTTCTGGCCATTCTTAAGTTTCCATTCGCTCTGTATTCCATCAACAAGCTCCATATGATCCGCATAGTAGACCAGCAGCTGATCTCTGTCACCTAGCGTCAGCCTGCCCATGCTCTTATGCGCATTTAACCATGAACTGCCGTTGAATACAGCCAGTCTCCATTCTCCCTTGCCGTTGTAACGTCCGTTCTGAATACCCTCGATAGCCGTGAAGGCCGGCCGGGCCGAATCTGTATTCAGCTTATAAGACAGCCCTTTATTCTGTAAAAATGCCGTTGCCGCCTTCAGCGCGTCCCCGCTGGGGACATAACCCGCAGCAAGGGTGCTTCCCGGCCCTTCGATATAAATGGCAGCCTGGCCTTTATCAGCTTGGTGCAGTCCGCTGTACAGCAGGCCCGCCTGCTTGGACAGCAGCTTATATGAGGTCAACGCCAGATACGCCTGCGCAGCAGCCTGAATGTCGGCGCCACCGCCTGCGGTCTGCGCAAATCCTCCATCTGGAAGCTTCCGGGACAGCAGATGGTCCAGAACGGAGGTGCCGCCTTCAGCAGCAAAATCTGCTGCATCTATGCCAAGTGAGGATAGAGCAACCACTACCTGCGCCGTGGTCGTCGTTTTCCCGTCGAAACCGCCATCCGGCTGCTGTTTGCCTTTCAGCCACAGCAAGGCAGACTGCACCGGCCCCGCTGTCTGCTCTGAACCGAGCTGCGGGGCTAGTGCCGTGAGTACCCAAGCTGTAGCTGACGGATCTCCCTGCGTCTGTCCGGCCAAGGGCCAGCTGCCATCCGCCAGCTGCATCTTCAGCAGCTGATAGAAGAGCATATCGGGATAACGGTTGGTCCGCTCCAACGATTCGGAATAAGAATTGTCCGATGTCACATACGCGGCGGCTACCGCAGCGGCCCCTTCCGTATCGATCCCTGAATGGTTCATGAGGAAAGGATACAGATCGATGCCGGCAATATTGTTGATGCTGCCGCCTGCAGCGCTGTATGCCAGGGCGGTACGGGTCAGGTCCGTCACCTTCGCGAACTTGCCCCGCTGCGCCAGAATCTTGTCTGCGGTCTGCTCCAGATATCCCTTGGGCAGACTGGCCCCATTCTTGGCGAAGCCCGGAGCAGCCTCATCCGGGAAGGGCTGCCGGGACAGCAGTATGCCCTGTACTCCTTCCAAGGCGCGCTGCAGTTCCGCTGTGATTACGGCGGTCGTCTTCTTGCCCGCTGCCGGCTCAGCCGTAACTGTACCGTTCAGCAGTACAAGTAACAGGCATAGTGCCACAAGTGTGCTTTTTGTAAGGATATGTCCTAATCGCTTTCGTACCATCTTCGTTCCTCCAGTGTCTAATTTCTAATTGTCTTAACAGTGTAGACGCTGTGAAGTGGTATTTTGTTCCACGGGCAAGTGGAAATTGGCAGTAGAGAATGTCCAATATGAGTGAATAATGAATAGTAAAACGCCTTTGGTGTCACATCCTCTTCCACAGCCTAACAGCCCCGGCAGGCTAGACCCTGCCGGGGCTGTTGGATAAGTGTCAAAAGTGAACCAGTCTCAGCTTGCCATAATGCGTGGTGCGTGCACTGTGCGGAATACGCTTTTTACCAGGCGACACGGATAATCAGACCTTTGGGATCGCCTACCTCCAGGTAGGCAGCTTGGCCGTTGACATCATCATACGGGAAACCGTAGGCCAGGCCGTTAATGCTATGGTCATGCCAGAACTTCGCATAATAGTTGGCCGGAGCGGCTTTGTAATAGTTGGCGACATTATTCCAGTTGCTCGTTGTATAGACATGGCGGTTGATCGCAGCAGCCGTTGCGGCATCGGTCAGCGCTCCGTCGCAGCGGAGAATATCCTGGGTGTTGTAGCTGGAATAACCGGCGAAATAGTTGGCATTGGCTCCGCCAGCAGCAAAAGATCCATGTATCGGTGCCAGAATCCGGTAGGGTGCCTGATCCGTAGCTAACGATTTGAAGGCGGACGGCACCTCGTTCTGATATTTTGTAAATAATCCGGCACGGGTTTCCGATTCAAATTCCCCTACCGTTTGGTCAAAAGACCCCGACATGTTCACCAGCCGGTGCTGAATCGGGAAGCCAAAGCCGTCAACGCGGGTAGTATTCCCATGGTAACCGGCGTCATCGACTGTAAATTCCACAAAATCAAAGTAGATGTTGCGGTTCGGATCAGTCGGATTATCGACGTTCGGTCCGGCGAAGCCGTCGTTATACGTCTTGATGTACAGTGGTGTGCCTACACTGAGGAACATTCTGCCAGAGGTGATTTTGGGCAGGTTGACCCAGGAAGCTTCGCTGACCTTGTGGTAAATGTTCGCATAATTCACGCCATTTTTGGTCAGATGTCCGGAAGCGTCGTTCAGAGCCGTGGAGATCGGTACAAGATTCCCGTTCAGATCCAGATAACTCCATTGTTTGTTGACCGGATTAATCCCCAGAACCCCCCAGTAGATCTGGCTGTCGGGATATGCCCCGCCGGTCCCATTCATTACTTTTACGGAGATGGAGCCGTTTGGCGCAACAGGAATGGATGAGGCTGGAATAGAATAGATCGAACCAGAGGGATTCGAAGGCGGCGTGGTCGGTGTTGGCCCTGCATTGTAAGTGAACCAGCCCGTGTCATACGCAGGCGTTCCATTATTGTAGGTGAAGAAATAGGTGAGGGCCGTGCCGCTGGCAACACCCGTCACCGCTTGTTCATAACGGGCTTTGCTGCTGTTGTACGCCATGCGGAGATTCAGCTGTGTGCCATTGTTAACCTTGTAATGCACATCCACCCAACTTGTGTTCACGGTGGATTTGAACCAGATTGTTGCCGTGGTACCCGACAAATCGACACCTTGCGTGTAGTCGGCGGCCTCAGCCTTGGAGCCGAACAGCGGGAAGCAGGAGATCAGCAGCAGGAGCGCGAGCACAGACATTAGCCATCTTTTTCTCATCGCAATCTACCTCCATTAAATGGTTTAGGTTCAATCACGCACCATAAATGTATGCGTTTTCAACTATGATTATAGTATTCCTGCTGCCCTTTTAGTAGGATCAGAATTTCGGTTTTTGTCCCCATATTTTGGGTGAAACGATTTGATAAAGAGGATTACCGTCACTTTTGCTGCAAAAAAAGAAAAAAGCCTTAATTCTCCATAGCCCAGGAGTCTTAAGGCTTTTATATCGTACTTTTACTTTTACCAATGCTTCGCAATAAAGGTGTCGCGTCCGGATTGCTCGCGGTCCTCTTTATAGTGCTTCGGATTCTTTTTGTGATAGTCCTGATGATATTCTTCCGCCCGGTAAAAGCGCGGCGCCGGCAGAATTTCCGTCACCACCGGACCCTCAAATCTCCCGCTGGCCGCAACCTGTTCGCGGGAAGCCAAGGCGGCCAGGCGCTGCTCCTCATTATAGTAGAATACCGCTGTACGGTATTGGGCGCCTCTATCCTGAAACTGTCCGCCGTCATCCGTCGGATCGATTTGCGGCCAGAACAGCTCCAGCAGCCTGGAGTATGGGAACACGGCCGGATTATAAGTGATCTGCACCACCTCATAATGACCTGTCGTTCCGGTTTTGACCTGCTCATATGTCGGGTTCTCTACCGTTCCCCCGGCGTAGCCGGAGACAATCCCATGAATTCCGGGCAGCTCCTCAAAAGGTGTCACCATGCACCAGAAGCAGCCTCCGGCAAACATTGCCTGTTCCATAACCTGTATCCCTCTCCCTGCCTATCATCTGCCAAACTATATAAGTTGAACTTTAGTTATACATTGTGGGGTATAGTCGTAACTGCGGGGAATGTTTGGACTTCCAGCCGCTGTTGTCCCCAGATTTCTTGATTGGAACCGCCTTTTTGCGGTTGAAATCCGGTGACAAAGGCGGACGCTTCCGCTCTTCCAGTTCCAAACTTCCCCTCCGCACTTCTACCCTTTTTATGGATTTTTTAAGTTCATCTTATATAGAAACGTATGTTATGAAGATAAGGCTAAATGTGCCTGAAGTCAATTTGAGGAATTCACTGCAGTTGAATAAATGCCGGCAATAACCTCCAGCGCCTTGATCCCCTCGCCCGCGTCAATCCAGAATTTCCGCCCTTCTCTGACGTGCTTGTAAAAGTCCAGGATTAACCGCTGATGGCTGGTTCCCCAGTAGGATTTGCCTTCAACCGCCGTGGATACGGGCTCAGTCAGCAGTGTTTCATGGCCGTCTTTCCAGAGATACAGGCAGTCCCGGCGCAGAAGGAGCGTGCCTTGCTCAAAGACAAACTCCATTTCTACCGGAGAATTCACGCAATACGCATTCGTACCATAAAAAAGTCCCCGGACATTATTCTTGAAAATAATGCAGGCATGTGCCGTATCCTCCACTTCGATGACTTCATTCAGCACATCGGTGGTCACACTTCCGGTGACGGAAGCAATCTCGCCCCCGAACCATTGCAGCAGATCAAGGGTATGGATTGTCTGATTAATCAGCACTCCGCCGCCTTCGGTAGCCCATTTACCCCGCCAGCCGCTCTCCGTATAATAGTCTTCGCTCCGGTACCAGGTTACAATCCCCTTCATGCAGATGAGCCGGCCCAGAATCCCGGAATCAATGGTCTCTTTGATCCGGATGGAAGGATTATTGTAACGGTTTTGAAAGACAATGCCCAGCTGTCCCTGGCTGGCCGCCGCCACTTCCTGGATACGCCGGGCAGAGGGAACATCCAGTGCGATGGGCTTCTCTGTTAGAACATGATGGCCTGCTTCAAGAAACTCCGCTGCCATCGGTGCATGCAGATGATGCGGCGTGCATAGATGGACAATGCCGATATCCGTTCTCCCCAGAAGCTGCTTGTAGTCTGTTAACGCCTCACAGCCGTAATTCTCGGCTGCTTCAGCTGCCTTTACAGGATCTGTGTCGGCAACGGCCACCAGCCGGGCGCCTTCCATGGATTGAATCGCCTTGGCGTGCAAGGGAGCAATTGCCCCGCACCCGATGATGGCTGCTCCTATTGTGCTCATCCAATTCACCTTCCGCTTTGATCTGTCTTCTGACCGACTATCTGAGTATATCCGGGGTGAGGTTCAGCGCCTGGGATTGCGCCGTAAGACACAGCTCCGCAGCTTTGAACACATGGGCCTGGGTCATCGCCAGCTCAGTGCGCTCCAAGCAGTCCAGAATCAGTTCTCCAAAGAAAGGAAAACCTACCTTCCCGGCCACCTGCTCATAATGCTCGCCTTCCCCATCCACCCAAAATACATGATCCGGTGTGTTCGACCGGGCAATATCGCTGTATTTGCGCAGCTCCATGTACCCTTCGGTTCCCATAATAATGGTCCGGCCATCTCCCCATGTGCCCAGCCCCGCCGGGGTGAACCAGTCCACGCGGAAATATTGGGTCGTACCATTGTCGCCTACCAAGGTCGCATCGCCGAAATCCTCCAGCTCCGGATAGGCCGCGTTATTGTAGTTGGCAACCTTGCTGTGCAGCACTTTAGCATCCCGGCAGTTCCCATAGTAGAGGAACTGCTCAATCTGGTGGCTGCCGATATCACAGAGGATGCCGCCGTACTTCTCGCGCTGGAAGAACCATTCAGGACGGCTAGGCGCATTTAGACGGTGCGGTCCCATCCCGATCAGCTGCAGCACCCGGCCGATAGCTCCCTGACGGATCAACTGCCCGGCGTAGACCGCACTCTCCACATGCAGCCGTTCGCTGAAGTAGCACATATATTTACGTTTGGTCTTCTCTGCCTGCAACCGTGCCGCTTCAAGCTGCTCCATCGCGGTAAACGGGGCTTTATCCGTAAAATAATCCTTCCCGTGGGCCATTACACGCAGGCCCAGCGGCCCCCGCTCGGAAGGCACCGCCGCTGCCGCCACCAGGCGGACCTCCGGGTCTTCAAGCACTTCTTCTGCAGTTCTGGCCACCCGGACCCCCGGATAGGCGGCGATAAAGGCTTTGACCTTTTCGGGGTCAGGATCATATACCCATTTCAGTTGCGCACCGGCTTCCACCAGCCCGTTGCACATGCCATAGATGTGACCATGGTCCAGCGCGATTGCTGCGATTACGAATTCATCTGGCCCAACCACCGGTTTGGCCTCATGCTTGGGCGCATAATTCATTCCGTCTTTGCGGCTCATTCTTCAGTCCCCTCCCGTTCTGAATAAGTTGAACTATAGTTTTACATTGTGGGGTATGGTCTTAGATAGTTATAGCAGTGTGTGCAGATAGTCCAGGCTGATCTTCAGGCTCTCGAACGGATCGCGGCGGCAGACATCCTGCTCAACGACAAACCACTCGACTCCGGTCTCACGGCAGGCCTCAATAATCGCCGGGTAATTCATATTTCCTTGGCCGATCTCGGCAAATTCCGCTTTCCTTGCAACTACCGCCATATCCTTCAGATGCACAACCCGCATTCTGTCCTTGACCCTGTGAATCCAATCTACCGGACTTCCCCCGCCGGCCTGAACCCAGTAGAGATCAAGTTCGAAATCGAACGCCGCCGGGTCCGCTTCCTGAAGCAGCACTTCAAGTCCGGTGACACCGTCCAGACGCTCGAACTCAAAATCGTGATTATGATAAACGAACTGCAGCCCGTGCTTCTGCTTCAGAACAAGAGCGGTTTCGGAGACCTTCTTGGCAAAGGTGCGGTAGCCCTCCTGACTAGTCTGATACTCGCCCGGCAGCGCTCCAAGTCCGACATATTTGCAGTTCCAGAGCTTATGTTCAGCGGCCAGTGCGTCAAGATCATTCACCAGCCTATCCCAGGGGATATGTGTCGCACAGATCACAAGCCCGGCTTCATCTGCGTATTGCTTCACCAGCTGCGGGTCAATCGGGCCAATACCCGAAACCTGCACTGCCTGGTAGCCGATGTCCTTCACTTTAAGAAAGCTCTCCCGCAGCCCTTCCGGGGTCTGGGTGAATTCCCGAAGGGTATACATTTGCGCAGCAATCGTTGACGTCTTCATAGGTTATTTCACTCCCTGATCAGCTTCTAAATTCTTAATGAGTTCCGGTTACATTCAGCGTTTTTTGCACAGTTGTATCCTTCTGGAAGGTGGAATTTTGCACTTTTTCCATCAGCTTCTCATGGAACAGATCACTGTCAATCGGCAGGTCCACCCAGTTGTCTGTCCATGCGGACAGATACATGGCGTTCGAAAGCGTTAGTCCATGGATGCCTTCTTCCCCCGGCGCCAGCAGGGGTTCATCATACAGAATAGCGTTCGTAAAATTGCGCAGGATGCCTCTATGCTGCTCGCCATCCCCTTTTGTCACCGGAATCTCGCATTTCCAGCATTCAGGTGCTCCGAAGCCGCCCTTATATTCAGCATTGAAAACCGGCTCCGGTGTGCGCAGCCGCCAGAAGGTCAGGGCGCCGTCCTCGACGAGGATTTTTCCGTTATCGCCCGTAATTTCAAAGCGGTTTGTCCCCGGGGCTTCGCCGGTCGTCGTAATGAACAAGCCGGTGGCTCCGTTCGGATACTCGACATAAGCGGTTACATCATCTTCGACCTCAATGTTCCGGTATTTGCCGAAGTAGCAAAATGCCCGGATGCGCTTCGGCATCATCCCTGTGGTCCACTGCCAGAGATCCAGCTGATGCGGGTCCTGATTCAGCAGCACCCCGCCGCCTTCTCCGGCCCAGGTAGCACGCCAGCCGCCGGAATCATAATAATTCTGCGATCTGTACCAGTTGGTGATAATCCAATTTGTGCGGCGGATTTCGCCAAGCTCGCCGGCCTGAATCAGCTCCCGCAGCTTTTGGTAAAGCGGATTCGTCCGCTGGTTGTACATAATGCCGAATTTGCGGTCCGATTTTGCTGCGGCTTCGTTCATTTCCTGGACGGCTTTGGTGTGCACCCCGGCAGGCTTTTCAATCAGAACATGAAGCCCATAGCCCAGCGCCTCGATCGCGAGCGGCGGGTGGTCATAATGGGGAGTTGAGATTAATACAGCATCAATCGTCCCGGATTGAAACATCTCTGCTGCTGTACTGAAATGCTTCACCTTCTCCGGCAATTGTTCCGATGCCCATTCCAGGCGCTCAGGACTGATATCGCATACCGCAGCCAGCTCGGCTCCCTTCACATCATCCAGCAGACTCAGGGCATGGGCCCGGCCCATATTCCCGATGCCAATAATTCCATAACGTACCTTTGCCATCTCCAGAATCACTTCCTAAAATTCAGTTTATGATATGAGGATAACCTTAATCTCTGGGTGTGAACATGACTGGAATTAAGGACTATTTGTATATAATTAAGATGTATTAGTTAAATGAAAGCGGTATAATAGAGTGAATCCCTTTTCAAAGGAGCTGCACTATGGATCACTTCAATACGCCGGGGCGGCTGCTGCAGAATTTGAATGTTACCGTAACTTATGCCCAGCTCAGCACGAAGTATCCCGGCTGGAACCGCACGAACGAGACGCCTTCCTTCAACCGGCTTTATTTTATTGACCGCGGAGAAGGGAAAGTGATCATTAATGGGGTGGCCTATTATCCCAGGCCGGGGCAATTAATGATTATGCCAGCCGGCTCCACACAGACAACGGAAACGTCGCCTGATAATCCTTATGCCCGCTACTTTTGCCATTTCGATGCCCATATTGGCGAGTGGCCGCTGTTTCATTCTGCGAACAAGCTGTATATCAGCGATGCGGCCGACCCGGATGGGGTCCGGGCGGTTTTTACCGAAATGATCTCACTGTTTCAGGATGACAGCTTCCTGTCCAAGATCCGTCTCCAGGCGGGGCTGCTTACTCTTCTGGCCTTGTGCCTGGAGGCTGGCGGCTACTCTGATTTCATAGATGAGCTGCTCCATTCCAGTGATCAGCGCAAGCTTGCCCATGTGCTTGAATATATTGACCAGCGGCTGATGCGGCCGCTTGAGGTCGAGGAGCTGGCGGAGCTGGTGCATCTGCATCCGAACTATTTCATCCCGTATTTCAAAAAATTCATGGGGGTAACTCCTATGCATTATGTACAGCTCAAACGGATGGAGCTCGCCAAAAAACAGCTGTCCTATACCAGCTTCAGCATCTCCGATATTGCCGAGCAGGTGGGCTTGGAGCTGGCGCATTTCTCAAAAACTTTCAAAAAAACAACCGGAGTCTCCCCCTCGGCTTACCGGAACAGCACGCGGTAAACTCAAATGGGACACTAAGCAATGCTACAATAAACCACAAGTCATCCTGGGAAGCGCTATAGCGCAGTACCCTATAGAAAGGAAGTGCCGTTCATGGCCAAATTAGCCTTGCAGCCTGCACTTGCAGGCAAAGTTGCTGTCATTACCGGAGGAGCAGGTGTCTTAGGCGCCGTTATGGCCCATGAACTGGGCCGCCAGGGAGCGAAGGTCGCCATTCTGAACCGGACCGCGGAAAAAGGCGAATCCCTTGCTGCCGGGATAAACGCAGCCGGAGGCCAGGCCGTTTCTGTGGCCTGCGATGTTACAGAAGACAGCAGTGTGCACCGTGCCGCTGCTGAAGTCCTGAACCACTGGGGACCTTGTGATCTGTTAATCAACGGGGCCGGGGGCAACCAGCCGTCAGCGGTCACAACGAAAGAAATCTTCACGGAAGGCGATCTGGAGAATCCGGAGATCACCTCCTTTTTCGAGCTTTCTGCCGCCGGCTTCCTGCAGGTCATGGACCTCAACCTGATTGGCACGCTTATTCCAACGCAAATTTTTGCCAGGCAGATGCTCGGACGCCCGGGAGCTTCGGTGATTAATATCTCTTCCATGAGCGCCGCAGCGCCAATGACCAAAGTCCCTGCCTACAGCGCTGCGAAGGCGGGCGTCAACAACTTCACACAGTGGCTGGCTGTCCATCTGGCCGAAGCCGGCATCCGGGTCAATGCCATTGCGCCGGGCTTTTTTCTCACGAAGCAGAATGAAAAGCTGCTCCTCCGGGAAGACGGAGAGCTAACCGAACGTTCGCACAAGATCATTTCCCAGACCCCGATGCGCCGCTTCGGCAAGCCGGAAGAGCTGCTGGGTACCCTGCTCTGGCTGGCGGACGAAAGCATGTCCGGTTTTGTAACAGGGATTACAGTGCCGGTAGACGGCGGATTTATGGCTTATTCGGGGGTATAGCCCCCTGGAGAAGGGATAGCTGAAAGGTGAAATGTCCGCCGGAGTGTTCACATTCCAGCTCTCCATGGTGAAGATTGGCAATGCTTCGGGCAATGGAGAGTCCGAGCCCGGCACCGGCCGGAATGTGATCAAGGCTCTGTGAATGGCCCGCTCTATAAAAACGCTCAAAAAGTTGTCTCTGCTGTTCTTCTGTAATCGGATCGCCGTCATTTTCAACACAGATCCGTGCGGTATCCTTTTGAAGCCGGAGGGACACTTGAATGACTCCTGGCTTCAGCGAGAACTTGAGTGCATTAATCAGCAGATTATCTATCGCTCTTTTAATCATATCCGGATCAATCTCGGTAAGGAGGGGAGTTGTTGGGAGGTTTGCTTCCAGCTGTACCTGGTTTTCTTTGGCTAGAGGTTCCATTTCAACCAGCAGCTGTCTCAGCATCTCCCCCAAATCAACGGTTGTGGTCTGAAGCTGCAGCTCATGTGTGGTCAGTCTTGTATATTCAAATAAATCGTCAATCAGCAGCTTGATTTGCAGCGCTTTATTATAGGTATTGCCGATAAAACGGTCATGCTCTTCCTGGTCCAGGTAGGCTTTGCCTTTCAGTAAATCAAGATAGCCGATGATGCTGGTCAGAGGCGTTCTCAGATCGTGGGAGACTCCGGTTATTAATTCCAGCTTAGCTTGCTCTAGCTGCCGTTCACGGCTGATCTGCATTTCCAGTTTCTCGGCCATGCTGTTAATGTTGCTTGCAATTCCGCCCAGTTCATCTTTTCTCAGCTCAGTGATCCGGTAGTTCAGATTGCCCTGCGCAATGATCTCCAGCCCGGCGGTCAACTTGAATACGTAACGGATGATATTCCGTGTCAGCAGGAAAAAGAGGCAAGACGCCGGTACGGCAAACGACAGAATCACAATAACCAAATCCAGAAAATAAATAGTGGTTCGCGGAACAAACGCAGACACCCCTATTCCAAAGGCGATACTAATATAAATGAATAGGATCAGCCGTATGCGCATATTATGTGTGCCGGACATGCGTACTTGCCTTCTATTTTTCAATTTTATATCCTACTCCCCATATGGTTTTGATGTACCGTGGTTCTCTGGGAGAAATCTCTATTTTCTCACGGATATTGCGGATATGAACCATCACTGTATTTTCCGAGAAATATGCCGTATGATCCTTCCAGACACTCCGGTAGATCATATCCACACTAAATACCTGCCCGCAGTGTGAAGCCAGCAGCTCCAGGATGGAAAACTCAATTGGAGTTAACGAAACCTTCGAACCCCCCACCTCAACGGAATGCCTGCTTTTGTTGATAACCAGCTCGCCAATGCGGATTTCCTCAGTGTTGTCTTCCAGGGAGGCCAGCAGCTTTTGCCGCCTGATTTGAGCCTTTACTCTTGCCATCAGCTCCAGCGGATTAAACGGCTTGGTGACGTAGTCATCAGCCCCTACTGACAATCCCGTAATTTTATCTAAAACCTCTTCTTTCGCCGACAGCATGATGATCGGAATATCATATTTCGCCCGGATCTGCAGACAGGCGGCAATCCCGTCCAGGCTGGGCATCATGATATCGAGCAGAATCAGATGGATCTGATTGTGCTGAAGGATGTTCAGCGCCTGCAATCCGTCCCCTGCCTCCATGACAACATATCCTTCGTTACGCAAGTAGATATGCAGCACGTCCCTGATCTCGCTGTCATCATCGACAACCAGGATGTTGACTTTTTTCACTCTGAAGGTCTCCTTTTATGAAGTGTAAAAGCCTTGCTGTTAAACAGCGTTTTTCCCGCAAAATGAAGAATTTCTGCTAACGCAATCGCCCCGGCGGCATCAAGCAGCACATGCTGTTTTACGAAAAGGGTTGAACAAATAATAAGCCACGCGCAGAAATATACGGCTGCTTTGAATGTCCGGGAAAAA
The DNA here is from genome assembly GCF_000981585.1 of Paenibacillus riograndensis SBR5. Lineage (NCBI taxonomy): Bacteria > Bacillati > Bacillota > Bacilli > Caryophanales > Paenibacillaceae > Paenibacillus > Paenibacillus riograndensis. The sequence goes on along the minus strand of NZ_LN831776.1, from coordinate 3,918,777 downwards.
GCTGCGTGCCCTTGCACACTCTTGATCATTAAATAGCTGGTAAAGACATGAATGCTAGGAAAGCAATTAAACGGCTGATCATGGCTGTAGACCCATTCGACTAGGTGAATGAGTACTCCGGAGGAACTGAGCTGCGGCCTCGGAACTGTGGTCTGAAACTGTAAATAAATCATATAACAAGCAACCAGTCCTGTACATAATGTGACCAGTGTTTGTCCGAAGCTCTTTTTGTCTTTGAAAAAATGCAGCAGCAGCATCCCCGTAATAAAAACATACCAAAAGATATAGGGAATAATAAAGATGGGGATAAAAGGAATCTGTCTATCTATATCCGTAACCAGGCTGTTCACTTGCCCTCCCCCATGATTCAAGGTGACATAGAAAATATTTAAGGCCGGAATGGCAAGCAGCCACAGGAGCGGAAGATACGCATGTATTTTACGTCTCATAAGTCTGCTCTTTTCTTCCGGCATACATATACGAAGGCAGGCGGAAGGTTCCGGGGAACAAAGCAGATCCGCTCTATTACAAAATGCTGCTCCAATTGTTTTTTCATTTGTTTGCTGTATTGAAAGGCAATAAATAAGCCGTCTTCCTTCAAAGCGCTTAGAATTTGCTCCATAAGCAGATCCCTCATGCTTTGCGGAAAATTGAAAAAAGGAAGGCCGCTCAGGATGCAATCCAGCGGTCCGCTGTTCTCATTATGCAAGGCCAGTTCCAGTTTGCAGCAGTCCGGATAGCAGGTATAGCCGGGAAAGGCTGTCTGCAGTCTTTTCCGCAAATATGGATCTTTTTCAAACAACATCACCTTAGTGCCGGCTGGCGCTGACTTTTGAATATACCTTGAAATAGCTCCAGTCCCTGCCCCAAGTTCGGCTACACCCTGAATCTGATGCCATGGAACATGCTTCGTCATCACCGCTGCCAATTCTGCGGAGCTTGGTGCAAGACTGCCAACTTGCCTTGGAGACTGCAAAAATTTATATAAAAATACCGCTCTCTCTTCGAGCCACCCGCTCATTTTCATCATTTTGGAATACCCCCTTACTTGATTGTTCCTAGCTTACCTGAACAACCTTTAGAAAAAGTTTGGGGGATTCTGAATTTATTCTGAAGAAATATACAGCAATCGGGAAGAAATGCGGCTTAGGCCTGCGGGTGCTCACGCACCGACCGATGGGGATTCAACAACGGTAATTCTGCCGTTGTTTCCGGGGCAAGCCGCCTGGTTCAGACCAGTAAGTGGAAAAAGGGAACCTATTTCTCCTCAAAATCCGAAATTGTGAGATTTAGGTGGAAAAAGGGAACTTAATTATGCGATATCACCCTACCTGACCCGAAATGGGCCGAATTAGTGATACTTTTTCCACTTAACCTGTATAGCGCATGGTGTTCAGGGAAATTAGTGGTACTTTTTCCACTTAACCTGTGGGCGGGGGTACTCAAGCAAATTAATGATACTTTTTTCCACTAACTCACTCGCAAGCAACTCGAAAACATACATTCTACTTAACTTACTATCTACTTTACTCACAGACGCCAGCCCGAGAAAGTACCTACGATTTTTACGCCAACTTCTCTTGCGCCAACTTCTCTTACACCAGCTTCTCTTACAACAACTTCTTAATACTGCGTGCAACGCTCCAATATCGATAATTGTTCGCACGTCCACCTACCTCTACCCTATAACCGCACCTTTTTGCGGGTGGGCTATTATTCATGCCCACGTCCATGCACAGGCTGCAGCGTAATCACGCCGGCCGGTGGGACCTCAAGCGCATATACTCTGCTGTTCCAGTTCATCTTGTATTCTGCAGTCACTGTTCCCTGGCAGTCACGCACTTTAATGTCCAGTGGACCTGGTTCACGGTCCAGCTCTAGCACCAGGCGGGTGAGCAGCGTCCCGTTGACCACTTGCACCCGGTCCGGCAAATCGCCGGATAATGGAATTACCATATCCAAATAGGCAGCTATCACCCATTGCTGTGCGGTCCGGGCAATGATCAGCGGGTACAGCAGCTCAGGCTGCAGCGGTTCCAGGCGGCCATTCAGCAGCACCTCCCGGTGTTCCCGCCAGAAGGTGAGCCAAAAAGCCAGCATAGCGGCATGCTCCTGCGGCAGCCGGTCCAGGCGGACCGAAATCTGCGGAACGGAGAACAGCACATTAATAAACTGCAGCGCAGCTGCGGCAGGAGTCTCCTGCGGGTTCCACATCAGCATATCGGCATGTGCCGGGGTCGAGCCGCAGATCAGCCGGATATCTATGGTCTTCATCCGGTTCTGCACCGCATCGTTCGGGCAGTCTCCTGCCCGGAACATATTCCCGTATTTGCGCATCAGCGGGCCAATGTAATTCTGGCGGAATTCGATCAGAATGTCGGGCTTCAGCCGGCGCAGCCGGGAAATGATGCCGCTCAGCAGCTTATCTACCGCTTCCGGCACGGAAGCCGTATCTTGTCCGGCTCCCTTTCCGGGAGGCGAATCCTTGACCGCATAAAAGCTGTCGATAAAATCCAGCTTGAAGCCGTCAAGGTCCCAATAACGGACAGCCTGCTCGTAGATGCCGGTCAGATACTCCCGTACTTCCGGGTAGCGGGGGTCTACAACCCCTGCACCCATTTCATCATTTACATACAGCAGTTGATCCCTGAATCTAGCCCAGGCCTCACTGTGCTTGCCGATGAACGGAACCGCGTACCACAGCATGAATTTCATCCCCAGATTATGAATGCTGGCAACATGAGCCTTCAGATCGGGAATTTTATCGGCACTCACCCTCCAGTCCCCGCAATAAGCATAACCCCGTGTCTCGTCTGAGGTCTGCCACCCGTCATCCACTATGACTGTCTGGCAGCCCAGCGCTGCCGCCAAAGCACATTCGGCCTCCACCGCTTCAGGCTCCAGCTGCTGGTGGAAGCTGTACCAGGTTGAATACATCGGCTCCCTGGCGGCTTCCGGAACGGGGGACGGCTCACAGCCGGGAAGTCCTGCCCACCATTCACCCACTCCTCGAAGCGCTTCATAATATGGACAGCTGCGGGTATCCAGCCGAAGGACAACCTCGAGATGATCCACTGGCGGCCTGGGCTCCGCACACAGTGTCACTGAGCAATGAAAGCATGAGGTTTCCTCATGAAGCCCCGCATGAAGCTCCACCGGATGCAGGACATCGGAGCAGGCAAAGGTCAGCACATTATTCCCCCGGTTCCCGTACAGGCTGATCACCGGTGCGGAGGACGCCGCTCTGGAGGCGAAGCCCTGCCACCAATCGGGAATCAGCGCCCGGCTGCGTTCCACCGACGGATGCCACAGTCCCTGCACATCCACTGCGGCCCGGCTCCACTTCATGGATAAAACCGGCGGAACAGCCGGAGCCGGAGCTTGCAGAACAAGACGAATAACATGTATACCTGCTTCAGCATTATCCTGTACTAAGGATAGCGAAACTTCAAAGCTGCCGCTTTGTCCATCCACTCTGATTTCACTGCCGTCAGGAAGTGTAATTTTCAATAGGTTCTGAGCTCCTTTTTAACCGGTTAGGACTGCCTGTTTACGCCAACGCTACATCCGGCAGGGAATAGTAATCTGAATGCAGGTTCCGATGCCGGAACGGCTGGCAATCGTTACTCCGTAGCCGCTGCCGTGATGCAGCTTGATCCGGGAATCGACGTTTCGGATGCCATAACCGATCCGCGGACCTTCCGGCGCCAATATCTGGCGGATGGTATCCGCATTCATGCCGACGCCGTTGTCGATTACCTTGAACACGATCTCCGCCTCCCGCTTCTCCACGACAAGCCGGATGCCCAGAGTGGTCCCGAACCAGGCATGCTCCAGCGCATTTTCGATCAGCGGTTGCAGAATCAGCTTGACCGTTGCATACTCCAGCACCTCAGGATCAATGTCATAATATACGCTAAGCCGTTCACCGTATTTAATGCACTGGATCGCCACATACGCTTTGGCATGTTCGATTTCCTTGCCTACTGTAGTCAGAATTTCACCACGGTTCAGGGATAGCCGGTAGAATTTCGCCAGCTCCTGCACCATAATATGCAGTTTATCGATATCCCCGAATTGGGCCAGACGGTTAATGGAGGAAAGGGTATTGTAGAGAAAATGGGGGTTGATCTGGGCCTGCAGGGATTCCAGCTCCGCTTCTTTTTTCTGAAGATCGGCCACATAATTTTTATGAATCAGCTCTTCCATATTGCTGCCCATCCGGTTGAAGGCGATGGCAATTTGCGCCAGCTCGTCATTGCCTTTGAAACGGATTCTTTTGTGGAAATCCCCGTCGTGAAAAGCATTCAGCGACCCCACGATCTTCTGAATCCGCCGTGAGAAATAACCGGACACCCAGATGCCCAAAACAGCCAATACCAATGCACTGATCAGGCAAACCAGCAAAGTCATCCGGCGCACCTCGCCCGCGCTCTGGTCGAACAGGCTGTCCGGAATATAGGCTTGCAGCTGCCACCCCAGCCCGTACAGCGGTTCACTGAGCACAAGCCTATCGGGTGCAGTCCGCGGATTCCCCTCTTCTGCGCCTTCCGGCGAAGATTGCAGGACCGTCCTGCCGCTTGCGTCCAGCACGACGAGCGTGCTGTACTCGCCGATCTTGCGGTAATCTACGGAATCAAGCAGATCACGGATTTGCACGCTCACCCGGACCAGACCGATCTCCTTCCCCCGCTGTACATCATCCAGACGCTGCAGCAATGATATATTACCGTCCTCCTTATCGCGCAGAATCTGCTGCCAGCGGCTCAGTCCCGGCAGGGTTCCCGAAAATTGCAGCAGTCGGTACCAGTCCGTATCCTGTATCCGCATCAGATGGTAGATCTCGTAACGCTTGGTGGAGAGCAGCGGGTTCTGTTCTTCGTCCTTATAGAATATTTCGGGCAGCGTTTCGTTCTGGAGATACAGCGACAAGCCAATATTGCTGGCTGTATAATTAAGCAGATTTTCAAGCGCCGGCATGAGGGTTTTGGTCATGGTCTCATAGCTGTACCAGCCCTGATCGTAGCGGCGCAGTGCATTTTGAAGACTGTAATTGTAGTAGAGGCTGTTAGTGATCCGTTCAATATCATCCGTACGGTAACGGATATTGTCGCGCATTTGCCTGAGTGTCCCTTGCAGGTTCTCCCGTGTTTTTTCCCGGAGGGAGTTCACGGAATGCGCATAGGCGAACAGGCCAACCGTCAGCACGGCCATCAGTAGGCACAGCACATAAGGCAGAATCAGCTTGTATCCAAAAGGAATGTTCACATTGCGCCGCATATCACAGATGTCTCCTGTAGTCGCCGGGGCTCACCCCGTAAAATTCCTTGAACTGCTTGCTGAAATGGGAGAGATTCTTATAGCCGACCCGGTTCGCGGCTTCATATACCTTTAGCTTCGGATCGCTAAGCAGCACCTTCACCCGCTCCAGCCGCCTTAGTCCCACATAGTCGGAGAAGTACACTCCGGTCTCCTCATAGAAGATCTGGCCCAGGTGATTAGGGGAAAAGGAAAAGTGGTTGGCAGCATCCCGCAGCATGACATTATGCTCCAGATGCTCTTCAATGTATGCCTGAATTTCCTCTACAAGCTTGCGTTTTTTTCCTTGGCGCTTCCGCTGGAGCCGTTCGGACAGCTCGAACATCCGGCGGCGGAGCCAGGATTTCATATCATCTATGGTTTCCAGGTCATAAAGAATATTGAGATGCTTCCGTTCCAACCCCAGCAGCTCATAAAAATCCTCATTGATCGTATGCAGATAAGCATCCAGCTTGGAGACGATGTGCAGGAACAGCTGGTAGATCTCCAGCTTGGTCTCCATATTGCCCACCCAGACGAACAGCTCCTCATTGCAGTCGTCCACATCGACCAGCCGGTAAGAGGACATCGCCGCAAACAAGGACTGCAGAATACTGTCCAGATCCTTGACGGAGGCGGATATCGGCCCTCTGGCATCGGAATGGAGAATCAGCTTGCCTTTACCGAGGAACAGTTTCAGTCCGAGCGCATTTCTGGCCTGCCGGAAGGAATTCCGCAGCTCCCGCAAATGGCTCACGGCCGGGCCTACACCAATGGTAACCGTAAGCGGTGTGCCCGCCACTGCCTGCTGTATCAGCCTGTGCAGTCTTCCGCGGTCCACATGCTCCTCCAGAATCAGCGCGTAATGGAACCGTTCTGTTCTGCAGGCTTGAATCTGCTCCTCCGCACAATACCGCTCGATTGCCGCTTCCAGCATGTTCTCGATTTCGGCTTTGGCTCCGTCACTGTAGCCATTCAGCTTCCAGGACATATCATCCGGCTCCAGCAGGGCCGTGTACAGTCTGGTATCGCTCCAATAAATCCCGACCCGCTGAAGCAGCGGCAGCATCTTGGCTTCATCCGGGTTTCCATCCAGCAGCTGCATGAACAGCTCTCTGCGCAAAAGCGGCTCTGACTCGGAGAAATAACGTTCCAGATGCAAGTGCTCCTGTTCCCGGTCCAATGTCTCACGGACTTCTTCCAGCGACCTGCGCATATCAGCATCGTCCACGGGCTTCAGAACATAACCCGACGCGCTCATGGAAATGGCCTGTTTGGCATACTGGAAATCCTCATACCCGCTGACGAAAATAATCTTCAGCTTCGGGTTCAGCTCAAGCGCTCTGCGCGCAAGCTCCATCCCTGACATGATCGGCATCCTGATGTCGGTGACAATGATATCCACGGCCTGCGATTCCAGCACCTCCAGGGCTTCAAAACCGCTGCTTGCGGCGGCGCACACCTCCATGCCAAGACCTTCCCAGTTCATAAAACGCTGCAACCCCTCCAGATCCAACAGCTCATCGTCAACCAGCAGAACCTTGTACATCCCATCCCTCCCCCGCATCCGATCTCATTCCGCCCCCGTTCATTCAGATTAAAGAATTACATAAAATAGTAAAAGGGGTACACTTGGCTTCAGTATACCCCACGGATCATGACGGCTCTAGCATTATTTCATCTTGCTAAGATTATCCTGCCATTTCTCTGTCTGGTATTTCAGCAGCTTCTCATAGCCTGCTTTTTTCGCGTCCTCATTCGCTTTGTTCAAGAGACTCAGGACCTCGTCATCACTCTTGGCGTACAGTGTTTTCGCAAAAGCCTCCTGATAAATATCGTTCACTGCCGTGGCAATGGTGCCTTCCTCCGAGTCCGGCAGCGGATCAAGATTCACGAATTCGGTAAAGTTCTTTGAGGTCTTCCAGGTCACCTTCTGCTGGGCCAGCGTAGTCCAGTTCTGCTTATCGGCCGGAAGCTGCGCATCCATCTTGGCTTTGGTCTGATCAATAAAGGTAGTATTGCCGACCCAGTTGAAGCGGCCGATTCTTTCCTTGTCCTTGTCGCCCTGCGGGGTATTCAGGCCTGCTTCATTCAGAATAGGCACGCCGTCCGCATCGTACTCATCCCAGTAAAGGCCTTGCCGGCCAAAGTTCAGGATACGCTGTCCCTCTTCGCTTGTCACCCAGTCGAGGTAAGAGAAGATAGCTTCCGGGTCTTTGGCATTTTTCGTGATGACCAGCACGTTCCAGCCCAGCGAATTGTAGTTGTTCGGTGTAATTTTGGTTGCGTCCAGACCGGCTTTGTGAATCGGCCAAATGATATCGTAACCGGCATCGGGATCAGTTGTACGCAAGGCAGTGTCAGCACCGCGTCCCGGGTTCACCACATCGCCGTCCACGTAGACAGCCACGCGGCCTGTTTTGAGCTTCTCGGAGATCTGGTCCCCGGTCTGGGTGAACATATCCTGGGTAATGAGCTTTTCACGGAACAGCTTGCTGGCATACTGCATGTTCTCGATGAACACCTGATCCTCAAAAATAGACTGCAGCGTATTGCCTACCGGATTGGCTTTGGGCAGGTAGGGTTTATTTTCAGCAAAACCGCCGTACATCGTTTCAAGCCCCCTACCTTTAGCCCCTACTTCAAGCGGCACCACATCAGGATATTTCTCCTTCACCAGCTTCAGGTAGGCATACAGGTCATCGTAGGTTTCCAGCTTCGGCGAACCGAGTTCCTTGTATATTTTCCGGTTAATAATCCAGCCGCCGTTGCCGTTCGGGCTTGAAGTATACCAGTTAGGGAACTGGTACAGCTTGCCGTCTTCCGAACGCAGCATGTTCAGCGTGGCTTCACCGGCATTTTTTTTGAGATTGGGGTAGCGGTCGAGATAATCATCCAGGGGCACCAGCAGTCCGGGCTGGCGCAGCCGCTCCACATTGGCTCCCCGGTCCATCATAATGACATCCGGCAGGCTTCCCGAAGCGATCATCGTGCTGAACTTAGTCTCAGCCGCGCCGCTGGACTGAACCGGTGTCATCTTCACCTTCAGGGTGTCGGCGATCCACTTGGTCGTGGAGTCTCTGCCCCATTCCTCTGTAGTATCCCAGTCATAATTGCTGTAGTACGTGAAGGAAACCGGCTTTACCGTGCTTCCAGCAGCTGTGGATGCTGCTTCAGGACTTGCACTTGCCGCTGCAGTCTCCGTTGCCGCAGGTTCCTTAGTAGGTTCAGCGGACGGAGCGGCACCATTGTTCCCCCCGCCGCAACCGGCGATCAAAAGCACCGAACACAATACAACACTCAGCAGCGGAAAACTCTTCGTAGACTTCAAATGAGTAACCCCTCTCTAATGTTCACTTGGTATGGCCTGATTTGCGCCCCCGCCAGCGCTTGCATGATTTCTCTACTCCTTAAGCGACCCGATCAGTACACCTTTTACAAAATACTTCTGCAGGAACGGGTAGACCATAATGATCGGCAGTGTGGCCACCATAGTGGTTGCCATGATCAGCGATTTGCTGGTTACCGACTGCACGAGCGCGAGCCGGTCCTGAGCTGCCGCACTGCTGCCAATGGCCTTCTGGAGCTGATCCGTCACGATATTGGAATTCAAAATCTGCTTGAGCAGGGTCTGGATTGGAATCAGGCGGGTATCATTGATATAGATGCTGGCCGAGAACCAGTCATTCCAGTGGTATACGGCTGTAAACAACGACAGGGTAGCCACGACAGGACCGGAGATGGGCAAAATAATGCGGGTCAGCACTCCGAGATGATTGCAGCCGTCGATCCGCGCCGACTCCACAAGTCCCGCCGGCAGCCCCAAAAAGAACGTCCGGAAAATAATCATGTTGTATACACTGATCATTCCGGGAATGACCAGGACCCAAAAGGTATCCATCATGCCAAACTCGCGCAGCAGCAGGAAGGTGGGAATCAGTCCGCCGCTGAAATACATGGTAATGATGCAGAATACCATATATACTTTGCGTCCCATCAATTCATGCCTGGAAAGGCCATAGGCCAAAATAGCCGTAAACAGGACCGATAGTGTTGTACCTACGATGGTGCGCAGGATAGAGATCAGAAATGCATGACCGATGCGGCTGTCCCGGAACACCACCTCGTAGTTATCCAGTGTCGGGCTGCGCGGCCAGAACGTGATGCCGCCGAGCGCTGTATCCGAACCCACATTGAAGGAAATCACCAGCGAATTCCAAAAGGGGTACAGGGTGATGAAGCCCAGCAGCAGCAGCACTGTATATATCATAACTTGCAGAACTTTATCTCCCGCCGACAGCTTCATCATCACCCGCTCCCCGCTTTCTTGTGCCAAATTTATTTTCAGCATTAGTGTTTACCATAGGCTTGAGCCCATTTTTCTTGCTGCCTTATTAGCCAGTGCCAGCAGCCCGATACTTACAACCGCCTTGAACAGTCCCGCCGCCGCCGCATAGGAGAAGCGGTTGTTCAGAATCCCCATCCGGTAGACATAAGTGTCGATGACATCGGATACATCACGCAGGATCGGGTTGGTGGCCAGAATCAGGATATCCTCAAACCCGGCATTCAGAATATTACCTACCGCCAGGATCAGGAAGATGATAATGACCGGCCGGATGCAGGGCAGCGTGATCAGCTGAATTTGCTTGAACCGCCCTGCCCCGTCAATGGAAGCGGCTTCATAAAGATGCGGATCAATTCCGGCAATGGCCGCCAGATAGACAATGGCTGCGAACCCCATCTCCTTCCAAATGCCCGTTCCGACAAGGATCCCCCAGAAGTATTCCGGCACCGACAGGAAGCTGATTGGCTCTGAGGTCAGATGCAGGTTCATCAGCAGCATGTTAACGCTTCCATTATCAGTCGAAAGCATGGAGCCCACGAACCCGCCGACGATGACCCAGGACAGAAAATGCGGCAGGTAACTGACTGTCTGGATGATCCGCTTGAACAGCATCAGCCGGACCTCATTCAGCATCAGCGCCAGCAGGATGGGTGCCGGAAACCCGATGCACAGCTTCAGCAGGCTGATTACAATTGTGTTGCGCATAACATTCCAGAAGTCAGGGGAGTTGAAGAACGCCTCAAAATGCTTGAACCCGACCCAGGGACTGTGAAAAAAGCCGCCGAACAGCTGATAATCCTGGAACGCCATCAGCACCCCGTACATCGGCAGATAGCTGAACACGAAGATAAACAGCATGGCAGGTACAACCATCAGCTGAATATCCCATTGCCTGATCCACCTGGACCACCATGTCACCGGCTTTCCTTTTGGCCTGGTAATGACCTTTCGTTCGATGTCCACGTTTGTCATCCTTCCTGTATCTGCTTGCTCTACACTATAATCTTATTCAGTTCAGGAAGGAGCCTCCAGCACCGTGGCCAACGAAAAGTGTGCTCCAGCAATGAAGAGTTGAGCACTGCGTATCCATCCTTCAGAAGCTGTCCGCAAGGGCTGCAGAGCTACTCTTCCGCCGGGAGCTTCACAGCCTGCACATCGTCAATGTAAAGCGTTCCGCTGCCCTGGACACCACTTCCCTGGGCCACATAAAAGGCGAATTCTTTAATGGAGCCCAAATCAATAACACCGTTGCCGCCGGTAGACCATCCGGGCCTTGCGAAGTCAGTAAAAGGAATGGTCACCTGCCGCGCAGCCGTCCCCTGAAGCTTAATTCCGGCTTCCCAGACTTCGCCATTCGTCTCATGGAACTGGACCGCCAGCTGGCGGTTTGAGCCGTCCGGCTGCAGCCAGAAGGTGATGGCCTGCATGCCCGGCCATTCCTTGCCCATGCTCCGGTAGACTCCGGCATAACCGGGATTGCCAATGGTATAATCCAGCTTCAGCCCGTAAGTTCCGCTATTCAGCCCATACGTATCCAGCGTTACCGTCGCAGCATTGCCGGAAACATTGCGCTGCCATTTGGAGCGGAGGCTTCCAGTCGAGCCGCCATACGACTCGAAATCGTCGATCAGATAGCTGTCCACCGGAGGCGGAACATACGGGCCATTGCCGGTTTCCCCGTTGTTCAGCGCGCGCGGGTCGCTGTAGAGCGCCTGAATGGCGCTGATTGAATTTTTATCAGTCAAATAATCGGCCCAGGTCATGAAATACACATACTTCGGCTGCTTCTCCCGCAGCATCTGCATATCCGGCAGCTCGCCGTTTTCGCCGATGGCAATCGGCCGTCCTCCGCTGAGCTGCACCAGCTTGTTGTAATAGGTGTCACGGTAATCATTGTTATAAATATCCATAGCCAGCACATCCACAACATCATGGCCGGGGAAATACGGGGCTGAATCATACGCCCAGGAGCTCTCCGCATTCGGATTCCATACCCAGATAAGATTATTCAGTCCGTGCAGATGGGTTAAGCGGTCATACATATTGTGCCACAGCTGCTTGAACAGCTCCGGTCTTGCCCCCCACCAGAAAAATTCAGCATTCATCTCATGATAGGGACGCCATAATACCGGGATGCCTTCGTCCTGCAGCTGCTCCAGATATCCTGCAACCTCATCCACCTGGGCAGCCCACTGATTGTACAGCTCTGTGCCCGGCGTGACGATGTCTGTCATCTGGGCTTCCGTTACATCGCCTGTAACGCTCTCCCAGCCGGAGGTTGCCGGGTCCATGGGCCGGGTCTGATGATACGTCAGAGTTACCATGGTTCCCGCCTTGCCTTGAAGAATTGCTTCATCAATCATAGATTGGCGCAGCCCGCCCATATCTTCGCCAGTATAATAGGCGAAATCCGAGCCCCATAATGCCGGATAATATCCGGTCAGCTCAGCTGCCTTATCGTACCATTTCGCGGGCTCTTCGTAATAATTATGCTGGCCTGTGTAAATAGTGTTTCCTGTAGCTGCATAAAGCCGGTCAAGCAGTGCCGCCGCTTCAACGGTAGCGCCCGGGTTGACCGGCGCCATCTTGCCGGTGGTCACCTGAAGCGCACTCGCAGCTGAGATGGCTGTCCCTTCACTGACCGCCTTCACCTCAATGTCATACAGGCTTTCAGGCGACAAACCTTCCAGCTTGTAGACATACTGGGATTGGCCGGGGACATACGGTACCGTCAGGCTGGTCCATTCGGTGTCGGCTGCTTTTTTGTACAGCAGCTTATATTCCCTCACGCCAAAGGGGCCTCTGGAGGCAGCCCATTGCAGCTCAGCGGATACCCCGTCTACGGTCCCTGCCATGAAGCCTGCAGGCGCGCCGGGGTTCAGATCAGCGGGAATTTCGGGCATTATACTTGCAAACACCTGGTCAAGGAACATATCTCCGCCGCTATAATTGCCGGCCCGCAGCTGCAGGAGGGATATTCCATTTCCTGTCTGAATGATCTGCTCCGAACGGGACCATGCGGCCGTAGCGTTAGTATAAAACGGATAGTGGACAGCAGTTAGACCTTGATATACATCAAGGGTAACGGAAAAGGTTCCAGGTGTGGGGGCATTAAATCTGCTCCAATACGATACTAGATAGGAAGTGCTGCGTATAGACGGTACTTTTGACGTTCTGGCTGTAGCGTTATGGAACAACTGCAACGCATATTGTCCAGAATGCGGATCATAGGTCGTGGTTTTGACCGTCCCTGTTTTTTGCCACGGTGCCGTATTTCCAGTCTCCAGGCCGCCGTTGATCACCAGATTGGGTCCGGGGGTAGCTTCGAGGCCCATTACGGCATCAGAGGTATTGCCTGCGGCATCCTTGGCCCGCAGCATTATCGCATACACCGAAAAAGGATCGAGGTTTTCCAGCGTATACGTGTACTCCGTGACTGATTCCTGATGAGGTACAGCCACTGTGCTCCAGTCCGCAGCATCTGTTCTTTTGTAAGCAAGCTGGTAGGATTCCACGCCCATATCATCTGTGGAGCCGGTCCAGGTCAGCTTCAGTGCTTCGGGATCATGCTGGGCCTGCCAGACCCCAGGAGCCGTAGGCCGTTCGATATCCACGTTTTCCCGGATAACGGCATCATCGATGTAATAATCCTTGCTGGTACCGTTCCAGAATGACAAACGGATATACTGTACACCCGGACCCGGCGTGTACAACAGCTGACGGTATTCCCAATCTGTAGAGCCCGAAAAATGGAGCTGCTCCTTCGTCTGCTGCGCACCGAAAGCGTCCATGTCAATCGTTGCATTTGTGACCCCTGCAGCGGCAAATTTGACCCATAGACCGATCCGGTACGTTTTCCCTTCCTTCACTTCCACGGAAGCCGAAGCTCCCCCGGTGTTCCGTTTCACCTGAAGACTTTTTTCACCTCCATGCTTCTCGGCGTTTGTTACCACCGGACTCCCCCACTTTTCCCATGCTGCATCTCCGGCCTCGAAACCCGGATTGCCCAGCAGATTTTCGCCAGCCGCCTGCACCGGAGCCGGGTGAACTGTAAATACAGCAAATAACATAACTGCGGCCAGGCAACCATGGAACCATTTTTTCACCATTCGCGGTACCATTTCAATCAGGCCTCCACTCACATACGCCGGTGGAATTACGACAATAATGTCGTCCGGCACCTTCAATGTAAGCGTTTACCACAAAATCCAACAAGGTACAGCAGCAACGAAAACTATGCTGCAGCAACGATGTCCGCAATTTGTGCCATTTTATATTTTGTCCGCCAGGCGCTTATGAAAGGCTCCGTTCCCGCAGGACACGCCAAGCACCTGTCTCCCCTCACAATCGAAGGCTATTCCCTTCCAGCGCACTGCGCCAATCCCGGACTGCTCCCAAGCCTGCCAGCTGCAGCCGCCATCCCGGCTGTATACAACCTGTGAGTCCGTACCGTTCACCACCATCGGTTCACTGGCCAGCAGCAAAAGATCTTCCCCTTCATCATCCGTGCCTACGGCCAATGCCGAGACATTAAAAACCTCACCTTCTATGAGCGGATACAGCTTGCTCCAGGTCCGTCCGCCATTGCTGCTGTGCCACAGGCCTTCTGAGATGAATCCTGCATACACCCGATCAGGGTGATTTGTTGAATAGGCTATAGCGTTCAGTACGGATGCAGGGCCGCTGCGCTGAAACGGCAGTCCTTCACCGATGGACTTCCACGTGTCACCGCCATCGCGTGATTCCCAAATCCCTTCGGTCCATTCGCCAATCAGTATCCGGCCTTGGTGAAACGGGCTTGCAGCCAGCAATTGATTGGACCCGCAGGCATTTTTGACCTGGTACACCACAACGGGGAGCAATTCAGCTTCGATCCAGGTCTTGTGATGCGGAAGGGTATCCATGTAAGACGGAGGACGAAAAGCGGTTTGCTCCCAGGTCATTCCGTCATCACTGGACCGGTAGATACCGGCTCCTGAAGCTACCGGACCATCCACATAAGCATAAAAGCTCCCGTTCTTCACTCCGTCCTCCCGCAAAGCTTGCACAAACAATCCGGTCCCGAGCGGCAGTACGGCTGATGCCTTCCCTCCGGCGTTACGGCAGACAGCAATGCAGGCGGTCCTTCCGTGACCCGCTAATCCGTAGAGATAGCGGTGCGGGTCTGACCGTGAAATTGCCACAGCAGTACTCCCTGAATAACCGGGGATACCCGGAAGATTCCAAAAGCTTCGGCCGCCATCCTCCGTTACCTTTGGCGGATGATCAGCCATCGTCACACAGAATTTGCCCGGCTGCTGCGGAGCGGCGGCAACCGCCTCCATGCATGTTGTTTCCAGTCCGCTAAACTGACCTGCACACCAGGTTCTCCCGCCGTCTGAACTGACGGCAACGCCGTACCAGTTGGTCAGATAGAGCCGGTCTTCGACGAACCGGTCGGCGATGATTGTGGATATCGCCCATCCGGCCGCCGCCGCCCGTGATCCGCCGCCGAAGTGATCCATATAGTCCGGGAACCCGCTCAGATCCTCATCGTTATGCTGCCGGATGAGCTGCCATTCCCCGCTCCTGTTGCCGGCTAATCCGGATACATACAGCGGAACCGGGGGAACCGCCTTCATATGCGGACGGACATCAGGGGCTGTATACCACCGCTGCGGCTGATGGCTGTCCTGCACAACCGAGCCGTATCTTTGCCCGGCTTCCGGCAGTCCGGCCATATTAGTCTGCCAGTTCCGCCCGCCATCCGGGCTGCTGCAGATGCCGTTCCAGATGCAGGCCGCCATCAGCCGCTGCGGATCGCGGCTGTCAAAGGCCAGCTCGGCAAAGCTTGGGCCTTCATGCAGGAGCATCCAGGTGTCCCCCAGATCGCTGCTGGCGTACAGCCTGCCTGCGTTCCCCCGGGGCAAATCCTGGAGCAGCCCCAGCACCCCTCCTTCGCCTGTCTCGGCGTAGTCCATATTCAGATCCTCGTCGCTTATGGTTCCGGCATATAACATTCCCGGTATGCCCGGATGAAAAGCGACACAACCGTACCGATCCTCCGGCAGCGGAGTCCGCATCCAGCTCTCCCCTTCATCCCGGCTGATCCATAAGCCGCCGGTGTACCCCCCGGCAGCTACGATCTCCGGGTGGTGGGGGTCTACTGCGATGACTTCACCGTACATCCGGGTCGGCCCGTTGCCGTAAAAGCCCATCCCCGTACACACCTCTCTCCAGGTGTGCCCGCCGTCGGCTGACTTGTGTACTGAGCCGCAGAATGTACGGCCCCGCACCTCCCCGGAGCAGCGGAACAGCACCTCGGGGCGGTGCGGACTAATGGCAAAGCTCTGCACCTGGTGGTGATAAGCCTTGCCCAGCCCGCCGTTCCGCGCTTCCCAGGTGAAGCCGCCATCGAGGCTGGCGAAGGCGCCCGCCACATCACAGCGGGCATACAGTACTCCGCTTTGTGCGGGATGCTGAATTAATCCCGTAATATAACCGCCACCGCCCAGCGAGGCCGGTGACCAGACCTGCCCGGTTTCGGGCGGAATCCCAGCCACATTCCCTTCCCCCTTCCTTGATTCTTCCTAAGCTTACCTTGGTGATGCGTTTACGTGCATCCCCGGGAGCAACGAAATCTGCTGCTGAGCAAGGAAGTTGGAGTGCCTTCCATATATCAGAGGCTTCTATGCAGAAGCAAGTATTTCAATTAATTTCCTAAAAATAAAACATTTCTTCGAATTTTTTGTCCAGTGCAATGCATATAATCAAAGCCAATTTTGCTGTAGGGTTAAACTGCCCCGTTTCTATAGAACTTATCGTATTTCTTGAAACGCCAACCATTTCTGCCAATTGTGCCTGCGATAAATTGCGTTCGCTTCTTGCTTTCCGGAGATTATTTTTTAAAACTAAAGGTTCACTCATACTAATTTCTCACCCCGTTAAAATACAACACTAAAAAGGAAATACTTAAAATACATCCTATAACGGTTTTGAATAAATCCATTTTTTTATTAGTTAATGTATAAATCCCAAAACTTTCACTGCCCAGATATCCGAAAAACATGGCTATTAATGCATAAGTTGTTACATGGCGATCATTATACAAGTTGAAAACAGCTAAAATGCCAAACATGATTACCATGCCGATAACTCCGCTTTTTCTGCCTTTATTGAAAATAAATTCCTTGCCTTCGTCCTTTTTCTCTTCTCTGCTTTTTTGTAATATTTCTTCTTTTTTCATAAAAAACCCTCCTCACAACTTGACAAAATCATGCCAATAAAACTTGGTAAAATCATTATACTACGCCAAGTTTTATTGGCAAATATGAAAATCAAAAATAAGCATCCATTTATTATTTATGGATGCCGGGAATGGCATATATGTAATCTAGATAAGTAGAAACGGCTACGCCGTCCTTATTAGGACGGTACTCGTTTCAGCGAGAAATAGAAGGATAATTTATAGCGTGAATCATATAAATTCTTATATTTAAACAAAAACAGCTGTGCCATCCTCCACGGGATAGCGCAGCCGTCTTGGTTCTAACGTTACCTGGAGAACGAATCCCCATGAATCCTACGGCAACTGTTTAAGTGGAAAAAGGTTAACTAATTTGCCGGAGTACCCTATCCTCGGGCAGATGAAGTGGAAAAAGGGACACTAATTCAGCCCATTTCGCCATCGGACAAGAAATGTACCCCAATTAAGTTTACTTTTTCCACTTAAATCTCAGGATTTCTTAATTTCCGGAAAAATAAGGTCCCTTTTTCCAACTAGCAACTGCGAAGAAACCGGTAAGTAACTTGCTAGTTGGAATTAGGATATTTAGACCGGCCACCCCTCTGAACTCGGCCTTCGCCGCTTCAACAACGGTATTTCTGCTATTCTTGCATCACCCAAATTCCAGTTAATGGATGTTCTTTTGCGAGTATCCGAAAATGGGGACATGAAGTAAAATAATAGAATCTTGTGTGTAAAGGGTGGTTCTCTCATGTCTACGTCGAACGCTTCTTCTCTGGCGACGCCGGATTTCTCATTTTTCAAACGGATGTTTCTGTTCAATACCCTTCTCTTACAGCGGTTGATTCAAACCATGACCACGCTGTCCACTCGGCTTGGCTCCTCCATTTCTGCGGCCAGTGCGGACAATGCAGAGCGGCAAGCCATTGGCCGTCTGCTCAAAAATGCAGCGATTACGGAAGAAAATGTGTTGGACTGCTATCGGCTAGAGACGATTCGACAGATGAAAGAGACCGGAGAACAGGTGTTTTTGTGCGTCCAGGACACCACCGGAGTCAGCTACGGGCAACGCGACAAAACCACCGGTCTGGGCCAATACACGACGTCTAACACCAAAGGCTTGCTGACCCATTCCGCTGTGGTGTTCACCACCACCGGGTTGCCGCTGGGACTGCTGTATCAGAAAATCTGGGCTCGGGAACCTCAGGCGAAGGGGAAGCGCAAGGTCAGCCGTCCGTATGAGGAAAAAGAAAACTACCGCTGGACCGAAGCTGCACAGGTCAGCGCCGCTGCGGTGCCAGCGTCCCTGAAGCTGATTCACATCGGCGACCGGGAAGCCGATTTTTTTGAGTTTTTGGTCCAACTGCAGCAAGACGGGCAGTCGTATGTCGTTCGTTCCATGCAAAACCGGATCACGGAGGATGGGGGCGAGCGCCTATGGGACAAGGTGCGTGCCCAGCCCGCCGCGGGCGAAATCCGCGTGTCTCTCCCCCGGGATACCCGCCGGGGTACACCGGCACGGGAGACCACACTGGCCCTTCGGTTTACGAGCGGCACAGTCCAGGTGCCCATTCATTTGCAACAAAAAGGAGCCGATTACTCGCCACTATCCTGTACGCTCATCCACGTGGTGGAAGTGACGCCGCTGGAGGGCCAGGCGCCCATCGAGTGGTTTCTGGTCACTAATGTTTCGACTACCAATGCGGACGAGGCGGCGGAAAAAGTAGCGTGGTACGTGCAGCGCTGGAAAATGGAGCGGTTCCACTACATTTTGAAGAACGGATGCGAAGTCGAAAAGCTGCAGGAACATCAGGCCGATCGGCTCCAAAAACTGATCTTGTTCTACTCAATCATTGCGCTACAAATTCAGCATCTGACGTATCGGTCCAGGGAGCAGCCGGAGGCCCCGGCGATCGAAGTGATCCGCGAAGACGAATGGCAGGTGCTGTACCGGATTGCCTATCGAACCAAGACCGCGCCCCAGCAGCCAGCCACGCTGAAAGAGGTCGTGTTCGCTTTGGCGAAGCTCGGCGGATTTTTGGGACGCAAGAGCGACGGAGACCCGGGCACGAAAGTGATCTGGAGAGGTCTGCGAAGGTTTCGGGACGTGTATGAATCCTACCATTATTTGATGTAATTTTTTTCTATTTAGGTGATACAAGATTAGTATTTCTGCCGTTGTTTCCGGGCAAGCTGGCCTTCGGCTTACGGCCTCAGAGGTCCCCACCACTCCCAAATCAACGGGGGCATACTGAAGACGGATCGCCCTATTCCTTTACGATCTATCCGCAGCCGTTACGGACAGGAGAGCCGTTATTGATAGTAGATTCGACTATTACACAGGGACGGACTGTGATGCCTTTATTTGTCCCTTTCCCCTGTATTCCAGGCTCCACCGAACGATATAACGGCTCCTAAGTCCCTAACTGCTGAAAAAGTAAGATTTTTGGCAAAATAAGGGCTCCTCTGTCCGCATCAGTCCGCGGATGGAGCCTCATCCTTCTGCATCGATTATATCCTGTGTAGCTTCCAAGATATCCACATTTTTTTACACTGTATAATTTCCTAAACAACAAAAAAACAGATCCCCCTCTATCAAGGCAGAATCTGTTAATATAAAAGTCTCCCCGCGAGCGGTCTGAGACTCAGCTAATTTACCTTTTACTGCTCAACCAGCACACCATCCTGCAGATGGTACACCCGGTCGCACCACTCCAGCATCCGCTCGTCGTGGGTCACCATGACCGCAGCTTTGCCTTCGCTTGTCACCTCGTCCGCGATCATCCGCACCACCTCGCAGCCGCGGTTGAAATCCAGGCTGGCCGTCGGCTCGTCGGCGAAGAGGATCGCCGGCTTGTTCATCCACGCTCTCGCAATCGCCACGCGCTGCTTCTGCCCGCCGGAGAGCTTTTCAGGATAATGGTTCCGCCGCTCCCAAACCTCCAGCCGCTTCAGCAGATAGGAGGACCGCTCCTTCGCTTCCTTGGTACTAAGCTTCGCCAGCTTAGCCACGTACAGCAGCTGTTCCTCCACTTTCAGATAAGGCAGCAGCTGTGCACTCTGGAACATAAAACCGATCTTGCGCAGCCGCAGCTCGGTCAGTTCGCTCTTGTTCTTATGGCTCAGCGGCTCTCCATCAATGAAGATTTCCCCGCTGGTCGGGGTCAGCAGCGCACCGGCTGCGGAGAGGAAGGTGCTTTTGCCGGAGCCGGATGGCCCCAGTACAGCGACAAACTCCCCTTCGTTCACCGTAAGGTCAAGCTGATTCAGCACAGTCATGGCTCCGTCGCCGTCGCCGTAGGTTTGTGTTACTTGCTTCATCACTAACTTTGCAGTACTCATGCTCCAGCCCTCCCTATCGCTTCCAAAGCGTCAACTCTCGCCACTCTGGCAACAGAAATCAGCGAGCCCAGCAGTGACATTCCGACGAACAGCACACAAGTCAGCAGGATGGTTTGGCCTTCCAGCTGGAAGGGCATCGAATCCGGCAGCCCCAGATTCATCCCAAAGGTCAGCAGCAGACTGACCGCAAGACTGGCTACCGAGAGGATCAACACCTGACCGACTACGCTCCAGGCCAAGTACGACATCTTGGTGCCCATCGCCTTCAGGATGCCGAACTGGCTGGTCTTCTGGATCGTGATGACATAGAAGAATACGGCAAGCACAAATGCAGCAATGACGAACAGGAACACAATCATCATCAGCAGTGAATTCTGCTCGGCGGAGTAGCCGGGGATGCTGGCAATCGCCTGCTTTTGCGTAATGACCTCCACATTCCCCAGCTTTTCCGTGATTTCGGAGGCTTGGGCTGAGTCAATCTTCAACGCAATCACATTATAAGGAACAGCCTCTGCATCCTGGCCGCTCTGGCCGAAGCCTTGTCTCATAGCTTTCCAATCCAATGTGTTGATATAGACAACAGGGGTATGGCTGTATGAATTGTCGTCCACAAACCCCGCAACCTTGAAGGTCAACCCGGAAGCCTGATCCTTGATCGTACTGCCGATGGTCACCCCTGACTCTTTGAGCTTGGAATCTGCCACAACACTGCCCTGAGTCTCGTTGGTGATTTCCGTTCCTTGAGTCACTTTGGGTGCCAGCATTCCGTTCATATCTACAGCAAAAAAGGTGACATCCGCCTTTACATCCGCCTTATCTGCGGTTATCGTGCTCATCTGCACCGCCAAGGGGGCAGCATTCTGCTCCCCTGCAATCGAACGGGCGGCAGAAAGCTCGGTTTCATTCAACTGGGAACGTCTGAATGCATGATCTGCATCTTTTTGTACAGCGTAATAATTTGCGGGCATATTTTCCACTGCAGAGATATTGGCATACGCCAGGCCTCTGGCCAATCCGGTCACGAACAGGACCAGGAACGAAACCAGGAGCATTATGACTATAATGAGGCTGTACCGTGCTTTGGAGTGCCTCATCTCCCTTAATGCCAAAAACATATAACCACTCCTTCTAATCTGTATATCCACAGTTTAGAAGGTGAAAATGAACGGAGTATGAATAATAAATTACAGAAGCGGCAGCGTCACCGTAAAGGTTGTTCCTTCCCCCACTGTGCTCGTTGCCTCAACGGTGCCGCCGTGAACCTCGATAATTTTGCGCACAATGGATAATCCCAGGCCGCTGCTGTTGCTGTCGCGGGTGCGCGCCCGGTCCACTTTGTAGAACCGGTCAAAGATCATCGGCAGCTGATCCGCCGGAATGCCTTCGCCATTATCCGTAACGGTAACCATGCAGTGCTGATTCTCGGCTTTCGCCGAGATCGCAATTGTCCCGCCGGTTTGGGTATATTTTATCGCATTGGACAAAAGATTCATCCATACCTGATAGAGCAAATTGGCATCCCCCTGAAGGGTAATATCCGCCACCTGCAGCCGCACCGCCAGCTCCTTCTCTGTCAGCCGCCACTCCATAATCTGCAGCACCTGGCGAAGCTGCGCCCGGAGTTCAATGCTTTTGCGGTCCAGCGCATTCTCGTCATAATCGAGCGAAGACAAGGTCAGCAGCTGCTTGCTCAGCACCGACAGCCTGCGGCTCTCCTGATCGATGATAGACAGGTACTCCATCCGCTGCTGCTCCGGAAGTGTGCCGTCCTTCAGCGCGTGGGCGAACCCTTGAATGGAGGTCAGCGGCGATTCGATCTCATGCGAGACGTTGGCGACAAACTCCTGCCGCGCCCGGTTCGTCCGCTCCAGCTCCCGGCTCATGCTCATAAAGTGGGAAGCAAGCTGGCCGATTTCATCACGCCGGGCCGTGTAGAGCTTGATATCGTATCTGCCCTTGGAGATTTTTTTGGTGGCTTCTGTTAACCGGGTGATCGGCCTCACCACATGAAAAACGGTGATCAGGACAAACCACAGGCTGAACAGAATTGTACCGGCAATCAGCACCGCAAAAAACAGCCGCAGCTCGCCAAACTGCACTTGAGCATCCGGACGCATGAACAGCGCGTAGGGTTGGCCATGAATATGTATAGGGACACCAATCGTATTGCTGAGCTGATTGTCAAAAAAACCGGTAATGAACATCCTGCTGGGAAAATCCGCTACTCCATGGTAGATGCTGCCTGCCAGCACCTTTTGCAGCTCGCCTTCCTTCAGGTCATTTTTGCGGAAGGGCAGTCCATAGAACCGTTCATCGCCTTGGTCATTGGAGAGATACATCTTGTAGCCCAGGGATGCCGTACTGAGCAGATATTCCTCAACCGTATCCGGGTGATCTTCAATAAAGGACTGCAGGCCAATGGCCATTTTGGTGAGCTTGGCATCGTTCTGCGGTTTGATTGCGGCCTGATAGTAAGCGTTCGAGATGAGAAACCCCAGCACACTGCTGATTACAATCACGGAACAGAACAGCAGGCTCATTCTTACATACAGCGACTTCATGGACTCACCGTTTCAACTTTATAGCCGATGCCCCGGACCGTGCGGATGGTAAAATCATTTTTGTATTCGCTGAACCGGTCGCGCAGGCGTTTGATGTGCACATCGACCGTCCGCTCATCCCCCTCATAATCCGCTCCCCATACCAGCTCAATCAGCTCGCTGCGCGAGAACAGCCGTCCCGGATACTCCGCAAGCTGGGCCAGCAGTTCAAATTCCTTTACGGGCAGCAGAAGCACATCGTTGCCATCGCTGATCTCATAATTTTTCCGGTCAATCACCAATGAATTCAGGCGGATCTTGTCACTCGCAGCTACAGAATAACGGCGGAACAAGGCTTTGATGCGAAAGAGCAATTCGTCTGGTTCAAAAGGCTTGGTGACATAATCATCCGTCCCGCGTAAATACCCCTGCTCCTTGTCGCTGAGCTGCTGCCGTGCGGTAAGCAGAATGACCGGAATATCATACGTCTCCCGGATATGCTGGCATAGCTCCAACCCGTCTATATACGGCATCATCACATCTACAACCGCCAAATCCACGGTACTGCCTTTCATCAGTCCCATGGCCTCACGCCCGTCGGCGGCCTCCAGCACAGCATACCCTTCCCTGGTCAGCACATGCCGCAGCAGCGTGCGGATATTCACATCGTCGTCGGCCACTAATATTTTCTTCATTCCTGCTCACTCCCCGGGTATCCCCTTTTATGCTGACATCATAGTAGCAATATTGAGGGAAATAGACAACTTGGGGATCGATGGACGATATCGCCACCCGGGAAATATTCACACATTCTCCAGATTCAAAAAAGGTGCGATGCTCTCCTTAAGCGATGTTACGGGCTGTCCCATCAATTGCTCCAGATCGTTTGAGGTGGACTTAGTATCAATACTGTTCAGAAAATGATAGATCCAGTGCTGCACAGACGCATCTGCGGTATGGATTACCGGCTTGCCGGCAAGCTCAGTAAGCACTTCTGCAAGGCCGGCAAACGTCCATGTCTGGGCCGCAGCCAGCTCATAAATCCGATGCTCATGCCCGCTTCCGGCCAGCACCTTTGCGGTTGCCCGCGCCAGGTCACGGCGTGTTACGGCATTGAACTGCCAATCACCAGGCTGCGTCGCCAGCACTCCACTGCGTATTGCCTCATTCAGGCCAAGTACGCCCACGAAATCAATGTACAGGCCGTTGCGTAAAATCGTATACTCCATTCCCGAATCGAGTATCGCCTGCTCGGTAAGTCCATGAACGCTGCTTGTTCCCTTATTGCCTGCTTGCGGAAAAGCAAAGCTGGTATACAAAATATGCGCAACTCCGGCTGCCTTGGCTGCATCGATTACATTTGTGTGTTGAGTCAGCCGGACGGCATCATCGGAATGTGAGCTGGAAATCAGCAGCAGCTTGTTCACTCCGGCAAAAGCATCCTGCAGCGTTTCCGGTCTATCGTAATCGGCGCAGCGGACTACAACTCCTTTGTCTTTGAAGTGTGTAGCCGTATCCAAATTACGGACTCCCGCGATGATTGTGCCGTCCGAGAGTTCGGCTAGCAAATTCTCAATAATTAGATTGCCTAATTGTCCTGCAGCTCCGGTGATCATAATAGTCATATCAATACATCCTCCTATAAATTCTTAATCAGTCTTTTGTTAATAGTTAAGTACTTAACTATATGAGCAGAACAACTGGATATTGAATTATCCAGTTTAGCCTGATCCCGTTTTTTAACAAACTAGCCAAATGGCATCACTGCATTGACTACAACACGCTCCCTCTTTTTTGGAGGTAACCGCTGCTCTTAAGTTATTGTGTCTCTCCTCCAGTAAACGCCGCCAAGTAGACATCCAGATCAAAATTCTTCATGGTGCTTGCGCAGCAGAATTTGAACTTATTCCCGCTTCCGCAAGGACAAGGTTCATAGATATTATCCGGAGTCAGTTTCTCCTTGATCGCCTTCTCCAAATCCGACAGATCCTCCGTAAACTCCATACCCATTATATAGTTCCAGCCAAAATGATCACATACAAACTGCACCTGCTTCATCCTCGCTTCTGTCTTGGCCCGGATTATAATCGGCCGCTGCTTAGATCCCCAACCCTTGAGGGGAAACCTGTTGGCATCCACCGGAGTTAGCCGTCCCCTCGATTGCCGGTGCCTGCTCCTTAAGCTTACGCTCATGCGCTGGAAGATCCCCGGCACGGCTCCCCATATACATCTCTGCAACAGGATAGAAGGACTTCAGATCTCCTTGGATCACATTCAAATTTCTCAGGTCCATGGTCGGGATTGCAGCTGCTGCTGTTTCTTCGAATCCCTCCATCATAGCAGTCTCCTCTTCCGCAGGAAATAATGAAGGGGCTAGCCTCTGGAAACCATCATAAAGCTCGAATAAAGAGTATAATATAACAGCCAGCATTTCCCGAAGCTCCAAGGCACCGAGTCTAGTATAAGTGCCGGCATACAGCACCGCTTGACGCAAGTACTTGGCGGCCAGCTCCATCTCACCAATTTCCAGCAATATTTTCCCAAGCGAATAGTGAGATTCCATCTGGGAAGCATCGATGCTGACCGAATGCTCAAAGACCGCAGCGGCCAGCTCGGGTCTGCCACCTGAAAAATATAAATTTCCCAGCTTGTTCCATAGGTAGCCGTCCTCAGGCTGCACTTTCAACTGCTCCAGAAAATGCTCCTCTCCCTCACTCATCCACCGTGGTCTGCTGCCGTCATGAAGAGTCAGCCCCCCGTACATGACACCGTCAGTGCTGTCATCATATGAACTATTCATTTTTCTCAACATACCCGCCATCAGTTCAAATAATAAATTTGAAGATGCCAGCTCCCACGCTCCGGCACTATTGCAATTTCTGCAGCGGAAATAGCCGGTAAATTGCAAATAATCCATTATCGATGTTTGCAAATCAAACGAAGTGTCGTTTTTACCTTCAAATCCCTCACGGTCTTTGTCAGATTTCCATTTATCAATATCAAAGGCAATTAACCCCAGATCATATACTGCCGTATGACCACATTCAGTACATCATAACCGCTGTTTTTTGGGGGGATGCGGGGAATTTAGCTTCGTTATTCGTTTATATACCATTCGTCCTGTTATTCCTGGAAGCATGGTTAACCTTGGCACTTCGCTTTCTTGTAGTTCCACACCTGTCATAATAGTGACTAATAATGGATTGATCCCCACCCCCTTGCGTTTCATACACTCTTCTCTCCTTATCCGGTTATCTATCTCACATCTTGTCCCATATTACGGCTTGTTCAGCTTATGCAGCAATGCCATCAGCTGACGCAGCTCATCCGTGTCCAGCCGGTTCATCTTCCCGGCAACCGTTTCGCGGTTTCCGGGAAGATGACGGGACAGCAGCGCCCGTCCGGCTTCTGTAAGTGAAATGACCGATTTGCGCCCATCTCGGATATGCTCCGTCCTGCTGATATATCCATCCTTCTCCAGCGGAGTCAGCAGCAAGCTGATATTTGCCTTGGTCACCCCGATCCGACTGGCCAGCCCCGAGGGGAGAATGGCGCCGCCTTGCTTCGCGATCTCCACCAGCACACGGATTCTTGCGCCATTCAGACCCTGTGCCTGCCAGTACTTCTCCGAAACCGCGACAAGACCTGCTGTCGTCTCCACCAGGGCAAAAAAGGCCTCATTAGCCAGCGGAAGGTCCAGAACAAACTGCTGCAAACCGTCTATATTCGCTTCTCTTTTGGGCTTATTGTCTTCCTGCCGTGAATCCATAACACTGTTCAGCTCCAATTAGTTAATCCCTTAACTATATCACGTTTAAAGTAACTTATACGGAAGTGAATGTCAAAGACTTTTTAGATATGCCCATTAAGGCAAAGGGGGCAGATGCTGTCAGATTAGGACAGGATTGCTGTGAACAGGCTCTTCACTGTAGTGTTTGCTGCCTTCCAGTATGACCACCAGCTTGATCAGCTCGGAGCGGCTGGCCAGGCGGATCGGCGGTCCCCAGGTGCCATAGCCCGAGGAAACCACAACATGCAGTTTGTCCTTGCGCAGGTAGCCCCAATCCAGCTCAAACAGCCTTCTGGTGATCCAGTGATTGGGAGCAATTTGACCGCGGTGCGTATGGCCCGACAGCAGCACATCTACTCCCGCTTGCGCGGCAATCCCGAATCCGGTCGGCTGATGGTCCATCATGATCACCGGGCGAGACAGATCAAGCCCATCCAGCAAGGCTTCCACACTTTTACGTCCGGCAGCCTCTGTAGACTCTGCGGTTTTGTCTTTGCGGCCCACGATATACAGACCTGCGGCTTCCACTACCTCGTCCTGAAGAACTTTGATGCCGATACTGTCCATCAGTTCGGTGTATTGCTTAATGGAGCCGCCATAATATTCATGGTTGCCCAGTACCGCATACACCCCATGGCGTGCCTGAAGCTTGCGCATCTCTTCACACATTCCGTTGCGGATAAAGGGCTCAATGCTGTCATCCAGCACATCCCCGGCGAGCAGAATCAGATCCGGCTGCATCCGGTTCATCTCAGCGACCATCCGGCGCAGGTGGCGGTTACCAACAATGTTCCCCAGGTGCAGATCGGAAGCAACCGCAATGGTGAGCGGAGCACTGGTTCCGGCCGATTTGCCGATTTGGATAGGATGATTGCGGACAACCGTACTCCAGGCATTGCGCGAACCCCAAATCAGGAAGACAGCCAGCAGCACCACCAGCGCCGCACCCGCTTCCGCAGTGAACGCCGTGCGTTGAACGCCCATCAGACCCAGCACCCAATACAGCAAATCGGTTAGCGGCAGGACAATAATAGCAAATTCCATGCAGGCCAGATAATAGGAGCCGATGACTTTGAACAGCCGGGCTGCCGGCTTAACAGCCTTCGGCCAGGGTACCATTCCGATCATATAAGCAAAAGCAATGAGCAGGAACACCGGCCAGTACACGGCGGCGGAAATTCCCGGCAGCCAAGTCTCCAGCAGGTACCACAGATGTTGACCAATGTAAAAGTTCACAAGTCCCAGCACAAGCAGCATGACCAGACCCGACGCGAGCATACGCAATATTTTCATCCTTCCACTCCCTTGGCTTGCAGTTTATCTGAATCTCTACTTCAAATCATAACACAAAATATTTTGGGGGAATAAATGGGCTGTGTTCCTTGCGCTAAACCCGTAACCGGAGTGTTTGTTTCCGTAAAAAGACAAAAAAAGAAAATGCCCTGCGGCATCTTCATCTTCCCTATTTAAGTTACACGATGGAAATTATACGGCCTGATTGCCCTTGCTGGCAATGCATTGCCCAATCAGCTTATCGCATTTGTTGATATGATTGAGCAGCCAGTCTGTTAATGTGCGGTTCAGCTTAATGGTAGACAGGACGGATACGCCCTTGCTCTTGATGCTTTCCTCCAGGTCCAGCACGGTCTTTACAAATTCAGCATGGGTCTTGCGGTGCTCGGCCAATTCCGGAAAATCAATGTCCTGCATCAAGTGCTCCTCATCGCTGAAATGCTCCAGCGTATACTCCTTGAGGAACTTCAGAGTCTCTTCGATCTTTTCTTTACCCTGCTGGTTCGTGCAAGCTTCAAAAAATTCATTCAGCTTCACAAGCAGCTGTCTGTGCTGGCAGTCAATCTTCTCCACCCCGATGTCATATGAATCCTTCCAGTTAATCATTGACTCACCCTGCTCTCTTCCATATTTTACATAATGACAAGCTTATTTAATTTTCCACTTTTCAACATAAAAGTTCTGTTAACAACATCACACGACACAATGTAACAAGGCTTTGGATTGAAACGAACAATCCTCCCCGCTTTTATGCACTGAAGACTGTCCGAAAAGCACCCAGCGTGCTCTGCTGCGGAGAATGATCCAGCACAGCAAAAACAATCTGCTTAAACAGTGACTGGTATCCTTCATCCAGCAGCACCTGCTTGAACCACCCGGCCACCTCTGCCGGATTGTTGCGGAAAACTCCGCAGCCAAATGCCCCAAGCACGATAGTCTCATGTCCATTCCCGGCAGCAACCGCCAGAATATAACGGATTCGCTCCAGCATAACAGTCTTGATATGTCCAACCTCCTGAGGCTCCCGCTCGCGGACAACTCCTGCATTTACCGCTGGTGCGGTTATGAACGACACACAATAAGGCTCGGCCAGCAGCTGGTCCTGACTGTCACGGATCACGGGAACTTGCGGAGAATGAATCATGTAGTGAGAGTACAGACAGGTTTTGCGGCTGCGGTTGTATTTGTACATTTCATCTTTTTGTGAGATTGCCGGATACAGCGCAGAGGCACGGGCCAAGCTTTCCTCCTGAGCCTGGCTTCCGCCGAGGAAGCCCCCTCCCGGGTTCTTGGCGGAAGCAAAGTTCAGACATACCGTCTGCACCTTGCCTTCCTTGACCACCAGCCGGTATGCCGCTTCCAAAGTCGATTCTCCGGTGACTGCCAGTTCCGCGCGCCGTCCGGAGGCTTCCCCCATCCGTGACCGTGCAGCTGTAATCAGCTGAGGCAGCTCATCCGGGGCATACAGCCGCGTCCCCGAGATGCATGCGTTGACGTCCCCGGCAATGTCAACCATCCGGCCCGCAGGACCTGTATAGTTTCCTTTTTCCAATATATCCAGTGTTTCACGTGCAATAGACGCTCTTTTATTTCTGGGATTGGGATTTTGATTCATTGATATCCACTCCTTGCTCCGGTTTATCCCGGGTTTGTTTATTCCTGCAACAGATCGTCACGCAGCTTCGTCAGCACTTCCCCCAGCCAATTGCTGCCCCTCCAGCTGCTTCTGCTGCGGATTCGGGGGTCGTCTTCTGTGAGGCCCACACCCCAGATCCGGTCCGTCGGACTGGCCTCCACCAAGGTAGTTCCCTTAGTATCGAGCAGCTGCTGCAGCAGTTCTTCATTCTGCAGAAATTTTTCCCGGTTCCCCTGATATACAATATCCCGGCAGTGATTTTTCCACTCAGTGTCATTGAAGCCGCTGACTTTGCGTCCCAGCTCTTTTTGCGTACGGGGTGTTCTGGCCCGCAGGATCTGCATGGCGGTTTCTTCATCCCTGAATAGCAGCGCCTTGGCATACATCATGTATTGTTCTGCACAGTTGAAGGTATGCTCATCGACTGTAAAATAGCAAGGGTACCATTGGGAAAACGGCGAACCGCTGCGGTAAAAGTAAGTAAATTTCTCCATAGGAAACTCTCCGTTCTGTGTTCATTCGAAAATTTACCGGGAGCCCTTGTCCGCTCTGTACCGGTACAGCTTCGAAGGGCGGTGGCCCGCGTCTTTGGTGAATTCTTCAGTTTCAGTTACACTATCGGCAATTTTGCGGCGGAATGCCGGAGCCAGCAGCTCTCTGCCAAGGATAATTTCGTAGACCCGCTGAAGCTCGGACAGGGTGAACAGCGGCGGCATCAGATTGAAAATAATATCGGTATATTCCACCTTGCCCCGCAGGCGTTCTATCGCATATTGGATCATCTTCAGGTGATCAAAGGCGAAGCCGTGATTCTCGGCAATCTCCCGCCGGACGCGCCGGACATGCCCTTGGACGGTTTCGGTAATAGTGACTACACCTGTAAGCTCAACATCCTCCTTCTGCAAGGTGATGCGAATCTTTTGCTCCTCCATGTAACCTTCCGCCAGCTCCCTGCGGCCGGATTCCAGCACATCATACGTGACCTCGAACCAGCCCGCATCTGCAGCATCATCGCCAGCCTGCACATCAAGCGTCTTGCGGTCAACCAGCGCGATATATGAGCTGCTGATTACGCGCATACGCGGATCACGGCCCACATCTCCCCAGGTATACAGCTGCTCCATATAGACATTATCGATATTCGTCTCACTGTACAGCTCCCGGAGGGCGGCGTCCTCCAGACTCTCATCTACACCGACGAATCCCCCGGGGAGCGCCCATTGGCCAAGATACGGGTGTTCCCCGCGCTGGATCATCAGGAGCTGCAATGATTTCTCCGACAGCTTGCGGTAATTGTCCTGCTCCTGCTCCATCACCGTGAAGATCAGCATATCGACAGTAACGGACGGACGTTCATACATCCCGGCATCATAGGCCTGCAGAAATTGTTCCTCAGTTAAGCCGTTGCGGTCAGTGACCGGTTTTTTGGGCATGTGAAATCTCCTTTGGGTTATATTCTTGTGAATCATTATCACCTATATAGAGTGAACTTAAGATCTTTACATTAGGAACTTCGTTGGGACTCCGGAGAATGTTTGGACTTCCGGCCGCTGTTGTCTACAGATTTCTTGATTGTATACCGCTGTTCGCGGTGGAAATCCGCAGACAAAGGCGGACGCTACCGCTCCTACAGTTCCAAACTTCCCCTCCATCCCTTTCTCCTTTTGTTACTTTTTCAAGTTCGCTTTATATAGATTGTTATTATCACTTAGCTTTTACTAGGTATGTTTTTAACGTTATGATATTACCTTTTTGTTATTATCATAATGTTATTATAAATCAATTCCCCCACTACAAGTCAAGTTCTATTTTGTATGCAAGTGTCTGAAATTCCAGTTTCTCATTCTGCGAGAAGGGCATCAAAACCAGCTTTTCCAGAAAACTCTAATGTACATAGTGCAATAGAATGAGTTTTTCTACCGATTTATTAGTCTGCTGCTGCAGACAGTGTAACAGAATGCTAGTTCTTAGCTAATTTAAAAGATTCGCATTGGCGTCAGCCTCCAGATGGGAGTGCATTACTCCGTTCCTACTTTTTTAGTACTAATTATATATCCTATAATTTTACTTCATTTTTTTCCATTTAAGGTATTGACTTGTTCTAATTAACAGTGTTATTTTTGGTAGGGAAACCGGTTTTCTGTATTTCATGTAATAGATTCCACCAAAATTTCAACGCAGCAGGATTGGACAACCCGTAGTTAGCTGCTATCCGTCTTTGGAATATTTTCCTTCCCTGCATAAGGCAGTTCTTAACGGGCAGATCTTGCATAAGCAAGTTGAAAGCGTTTTAAAATCTGAATCTGCGAAGTTGCTCCAGCGGTTGCGCACCCGCTTGCCAGCATGCTGAGCAGGCTCAAAATTCAAACATCTGCGTGACATTTGAAGGGAGAGTTGAATGATGAAATCGCATTATAAGGCTGCGGCTGTCCTATCGCTTTCGCTTAGTATGGTTCTTGGTGCCGCTGTGCCGGCACTGGCTGATCCGGCTACAAGCGTAAATAACAAGGTTAATTACAGCACTGATGTCATTTACCAGATTGTGACCGACCGGTTTGTGGACGGTAATCCGGCCAATAACCCGACAGGAGCCGCCTTCAGCAGCGATCATTCCAATATGAAGCTGTATTTCGGCGGCGACTGGAAGGGAATCATCAATAAAATCAACGACGGGTACCTGACCGGTATGGGAGTTACTGCGATCTGGATTTCCCAGCCGGTGGAGAACATCACTTCTGTCGTTAATTATTCCGGTGTGAACAACACGTCCTACCACGGCTATTGGCCGAGGGATTTCAAAAAAACCAATGCCGCCTTCGGAAGTTTTACCGATTTTCAAAACCTGATCTCCACAGCACATGCGAATAACATCAAAGTCATTATCGACTTTGCTCCCAACCACACCAGCCCGGCTTCCTTCACAGACCCAAGCTTTGCTGAGAACGGCGCGCTGTATAATAATGGAACGCTGCTCGGCAACTACACCAATGACTCCAACGGTTTGTTCCATCACAAAGGAGGTACGGATTTTTCCACCATTGAAGACGGCATTTACCGGAATCTGTATGATCTGGCGGATATCAATCAAAACAACAACACGATCGACAAATATTTTAAAGAAGCCATTGATCTTTGGCTTGGCCTGGGTGTAGACGGCATCCGGTTCGATGCGGTGAAACATATGCCGTTCGGCTGGCAAAAAAGCCTGGCCTCTTCCATGTACAGCAGCAGTCATCCGGTTTTCACCTTCGGTGAATGGTTCCTTGGTCCAGACGAAACCAGTCCGGACAATGTCAAATTTGCCAACAACAGTGGCATGAACCTTCTTGACTTCGCATACGCTCAGGAAGTCCGCGAAGTATTTAAGGACAAATCGGAAACGATGACTGATCTCAACTCTGTGCTGGAATCTACAGCCTCCAGCTATAATTACATTCATAATATGGTTACGTTCATCGACAATCATGATATGGACCGCTTCCAGGCAGCCGGCTCCAGCACACGGCCGACGGAGCAGGCGCTGGCGCTCACCCTTACTTCCCGGGGTGTACCGGCCATTTATTATGGTACCGAGCAGTACATGACCGGCGTCGGCGATCCGTATAACCGGGCAATGATGACAGGATTTAATACCAACACAACTGCTTACAAGCTGATCAAAGCTCTGGCTCCGCTGCGCAAGTCCAATCCTGCAATTGCTTACGGCACGACCACACAGCGCTGGGTCAACAACGATGTGTATATTTATGAACGTAAATTCGGCAACAGCGTCGCTCTTGTAGCCATCAACCGCAATACATCCACACCGTATCCGATTACGAATCTGTTATCTTCGCTGCCTGCAGGCAACTACACAGATGTGTTGGGCGGATTGTTAAATGGCAACTCAATTTCCGTCGGCAGCGGCGGCTCCGTCACCAACTTCACGCTTGCGGCTGGAGGAACGGCGGTTTGGCAGTCTACAGCCCCTGCATCAACACCGTCCGTTGCAAATGTCGGACCGACGATGGGCAAACCGGGCAACACAGTAACGATTGACGGACAAGGCTTTGGCAGCAGTGCGGGAACAGTGTATTTCGGAACTACCGCTGTCACCGGTTCGAACATTGTGAGCTGGGAAGACTCCGAGATCAAAGTAAAAATTCCAAATGTTGCAGCTGGCAAGACAACAGTAAAAGTAACCACAGCTTCCAGTACAACAAGCAATGCATTCAGCAATTTCAATGTATTGACTGCTGATCAGGTCACCGTACGCTTTAAAGTCAACAACGCGACCACAAGCCTTGGATCAAACGTGTATCTGGTCGGCAATGTAGCCGAGCTGGGTGCCTGGAGCACTTCTGATGCAATCGGCCCTATGTACAACGTAGTTGAAGAAACCTACCCGACATGGTACTACGATGTCAGTGTACCGGCTGGTACGCCTCTGCAATTCAAGCTAATCAAATCGAACGGCACTACGGTTACCTGGGAAGGCGGCAGCAACCATACGTATACCTCCCCAACCAGCGGCGTTGGTATGGTGGCGGTTGACTGGCAGAACTAAATTGTTGTAAATGAAACAGCGGCAGACTGGGACTTGATAAACAAGTTGCAGACTGCCGCTGTTTTTATTGTGCTAACCGGGTCATCGTTTTATGAAACACCTCATCTAAGAGCAGTATTTCTGGTTTTGCGCTGACAGCATGGTTTCCGAGCTTAACATCAATGATGAAGTCATTGCTTAGCATCTGGCGGTAGTGTGAAATAATATCTTCGTCAGGCCACTCCCCCATCGCCTTCGTTTCAGGCGGAATTACCGGAATTCCCGCTTGCTCTACCAGGCGAATATTTTGCTTAACATCTGCAGCGAGCTTGCTTAGGATGACTTCACTTCTTGCAGCCGTAATATCCACCATCCCGTCATTCGCATAGAAATGCTTGTTAACTGCAGCGAGCGCTGCATGCGAAACATGGAATGCTTGAATGTTGTGAAGTATTTCATAATGCAAACCCGCTGTTTCCAATATGGCGGCAAGCTCTTTCACTCTTTCGGTCACTTGGCCATTTATTTCGCCAAAAATAGTTCCTTGCCAGGTTTCAGAACCGAACTGGGCGTAAAGAACATCATCTTTGATGTCACCGCCTGCACCCGGGAATCCCGGAAGCAACCGGTCACCGACGATTTTAAGCCAGGAGTCGTAACCAACGGTGTTGGTTAAAGTGATTATTGTTTGGCTCTGATTATTTTTGATCGCCGACAGGGCAGATTCTGCCTGATCATACCGTACAGGAACAAAGATGAAATCATAGATGTCGTCGTTTACAAGCTTTTCTATCGTCCTAACCGATATTTGTTGTACCGCTCCATTATCATTGTATCGCAGTCCATTTCGTTGAAGTGTTTCCAGCCTTTTTCCCCGGGCCAGCAATGTAACGTCCAGCCCTGACTGTGCGAATCTAAGCGCGTATACGCTGCCAATCACCCCGGCGCCAAAAATCAAAATACGGTTTTGTTTAATGTTCAATATGATCCTTCCTTTTCAACAAATTAGTCTTAGGTTGTCTAAGCAACATCTGTTCGATATGATAATAGAACGCTATTCTTGCGATTACAATCGGTAGATGGAGTGAAATGCCGCTTAAACAACAGATGATGTTAATTGATGTTTTAAAAGGGGATGGAGATATGGTAAATCAGGAAGATCCAAGGGTTTTTCGTACACGACAATTAATAAGAGAAGCCTTCAGGGAGCTGCTGCAGCATAAAGGATTTGATGCCATAACCATAAAAGATATCGCACAGAGAGCAACCATTAACCGTGCCACCTTCTATGCCCATTATGAAGATAAATATGCCCTGCTGGATGAAATCATAGAACAGGCTTTTCTCAAGATGATTCCCGGACAAGTGGCGAATGCACAAGAGTTTACAGATGAAACATGCAGTCAGTTGATCTTGATGACCTACCGCTACATCGTGGATTTTTATCAGATATGCAGAATGGATTCCAAATCCATTGCTACCCTTGTGGATTCGAAGATAAAGAAGATGCTGCGGCAAATCATTGAAAGCATATTCATGAAAGGGGATGTCCACCGGCATGCAAGGATTGTTTCGGCAATGACTGGCTCAGCGATCCATGGCGCGGCGCATGACTGGTTAACCGCTGGGGAAAATGACCGGCCCGATTTACTTGTAGACATTGTGCGTCCCTATGTAATGAACGGTCTGGAGCTGTACCGCAATTGAGCTGAATATATGTTGTTCGAACAACAGAAGGGTACTTAAACAGCACAGTCCTATTTATCAAAAAAAAGCACAGAATCTTTGCTGCCCATCCGGGCTAATCAAAGATTCTGTGCTAATGGTGTCCGGCTGTGCATTAGCAATTCTATTTTACTGGAGCCACTCCTCTAAATGCGCTGCCACAAAATCATTATCAACGAGATGAGGGTAATCCCTGCTCACTCTGCTGATCTCTTCCAGCTGTCCGGGCGAAAGCTGCTCCTCCGGATTCAGGCACCACAAGCCTTCAAGCAGTCCCTGCCGGCGCAGCGCCTCATGAATGCCTGGTATGCAGCCGTGAAAATTATGGGCCGGATCAAACAGCGCCGCGTTGCTGTCCGTCACTTCGGCGCCGAGGGTCAGCCAGCTTGCCGCCAGAGAGGCATCGTTGCGGATTTTTTTGATCTCGCTTAGAAGCTGAACCGCTTTGCTGGTCCAGACTGCCCAGTGGCCGAGGAGCCCGCCGACGATTTTTTTCTCCACCGGCTCGCCATTCACCATAAAGCGGTAAGTGGTGAGCAAATCTGTAACGATATTATCATCATTGCCGGTATAGAGTGCGATTTCCCCGCAGCGGCTGGATTCCATCACGGCCCTGACCACATCCAGGCTCTGATAACGGTTGAACGGTGCCATTTTGATCGCAATAACCCCTTCAATCTCCGCAAATTCCCGCCAAAAGTCAAAGCTTAAGATCCGGCCGCCAACGGATGGCTGCAGATAAAAACCGAATACGGGAATCACATCCGCGACTCTGCGTGTGCGTTCCAGCAGTTCCTCTTCGCTACAGTGCTGCAGCCCGCCCATACTCAGTAGTCCTGCTTCGTAGCCCAGACTTGCCGCGAGCTGCGCTTCCAGGACAGCCTGCTCCATACCGCCGCATATGCCGGCGACCTTCAGAAAAGGCCGGTCCACACCCGCACGCTCCACTTCTTCCGCCGCCAGCCTGAGCACCGGCTCCAGCAGCCCGATCTCCGGATTGCGGATTTCGAATTGCGTGGAATGCACCGCCACGGCAATTCCGCCTGCCCCGGAGGACAAATAGTAACGGGTCAACGCCCGCTGACGGCGTTCATCCAGCTTGCGCCCGGCTGTCAGGGCCAGGGGATGTGCCGGAATTGCCAGGCCCTCATGCAGCGCTTCATTCAGCTCCGGCGTTAAAGGTTTTCTTGTAACTCCCATTAATATTTGCCCTCCCGTTCCTGAAAATGCGTCGGCTTGTTCCAGGTTGCGCCGTCCAGACGAACCCATTCGGCGACCCAATCAATCATCTGGGCGAGTGTTACCTGCGGATAACCGAAGGAAGCTGCCGCTTTGGATGCGTTGCTCAACAGGGCATTGGGCGCTTCTTCACCCGTGAATTCCGGTTCCACACCCAGCCTCCGGCCGATTTCCGTTGCAGCCCAGCGCAGCGATATCGTCTCCGGTCCGGTAATGTTCATGACATTCGGCGGCGAGCTGCAGCGGAGCAGCGCGCGCAGGGCCAGCTCGTTGGCATCCCCCTGCCAAATCACATTGGCGTGCCCCATGGTGATATCGATCGGCCGCTGTTCCTTGACAGATCTCGCCAGCTCAAGCAAAACGCCATAACGCAGGTCTATGGCATAATTCAGCCGGTAGATGAACATCGGGGTCCCGTTCTTATGGGAGAAATGCTCGAAGATCCGTTCACGGCCCAGACAGGACTGCCCATACTCCCCGTTCGCATTCGGGGAGGTCCGCTCCGTTGCACCGCCTTGGCCTACCGGCGTGAGCGGGTAGACATTGCCTGTTGAGAACACTACAATCCGTGAATTGCGGAAACGTTCCGCGACGCGCCCCGGCAGGTAGGCATTCATCATCCATGTGAAATGCTCATTCCCCGTTGTGCCGAATTTATTGCCGGCCATGTAAAGGATATTCTTCGTTTCAGGGAGTGCCTGCAGCGCGCTGTCGTCAGACAAATCCGCAGAGATAATCTCCACTCCGGCTTCAAGCAGCTCCTGCTTCAAAGCATCGTTTGAGAAGCGGGAAACGCCGATTACCTTCTTGTCCAGGCCAGCCTCCCGGATTGCATTTACCGCCAGCCTGGCCAGGCTCGGCCCCATTTTGCCGCCTACTCCAAGCAGCATAATATCTCCATCGACCCGGGCGAGCTCCTCCAGCAGTGCGGCAGACGGACGGGCCAGCCGGTCTTCCAGCTCCTGAACAGATCGGATCGCAGCTTGTATTGCGGTTGGCATAGAGATTTCTCCTTTCGGTTGTTACTTCAGTTGTAATGTGGTCCAACCATTCCTTCCTTCGCTTTATGGCGCTTCAGCCCCGTCCAGCAGTTCCCGGCGAAGCTCTGCCGGCAGCAAAAAGTCAAAATCGCAGCCCAGGTTCGCCTGCAGCACCCGCTCATGAAACAGCAGTCCGTAGCCTCTGTCGTAATGAGGCTCCGGTGCTTTCCATAAAGCGCGCCGCCGGGCCAACTCCCTGTCCGGCACCTTCAGGACCAGCTTTCTTGCGGCAATATCCAGCTCGATTTCATCGCCGTCCCGTACAAGCGCCAGTGTTCCGCCAACGGCTGCCTCCGGCGCCGCATGCACGATCAGGGCGCCGTAGGAGGTGCCGCTGATCCGCGCGTCGGAGATGCGGACCATATCCCTTATCCCGCGCACCAGCAGCTTCTGCGGAATCGGGATCTGCCCGATCTCCGGCATCGCGGGCGCGCCTTTGGGCCCGGCATTCTTGAGCACCAGCACACTGTGCTCATCGACCTCCAGCTCCGGGTCGTCGATCCGCAGCAGGAGGTCCGCCCGGCTTTCGAACACCACCGCGCGTCCGGTGTGCTGCTTCAAATGCGCGGATACCGCCGTCTGCTTAATCAGCGCGCCGTCCGGGGCGAGATTGCCGCGCAGCACGGCAATTCCGCCCTGGCTCTCCAGCGGCTCCGCCATGCTGCGGATCACCTCCCGGTCCAGGGTGGCCGCCTGGACTAGATTCTCCGTAACCGTCTTCCCGGTTACGGTCAGGCAGCCGCCGTGCAGCAGCGGCTCCAGCTCTTTCATCAGCGCAGGCACGCCGCCTGCCTCAAAATACTCCTCCATCTGATATTTGCCCGAAGGCCGCAAATTCAAAATGAACGGCGTCCGGCGGCTGATCGCATCGAACGTCTCCAGCGGCAGCTTCCGGCCCAGCCGCTGGGAGATCGCTACAAGATGGATGATGGCATTCGTCGAGCCGCCGCTGGCCATCGTGACCGTGATGGCGTTCTCCACCGCCTCGGCGGTCATGATGTCACGCGGGCGGATATCCCGCCGCACCAGCTCCACAATCTGCTTGCCGGTCCGCTCAGAGAGATGCCTGCGGCGGCTGTCCGGCGCGGGGATCGCCGCGCAGCCTGGAAGCGCCATGCCAAGGGCTTCGGCAATCGAGGCCATGGTGCTTGCCGTGCCCATCACCATGCAGTGCCCGTCGCTGCGGCAGATGGCGTCCTCCGCCACCGCCAGCTCCTCATCCGTAAGATTTCCCGCTTTATGCTCCAGCGTAAAGCCGTAGCAGTCGGTGCAGGCGCCCAGGCTGCGCCCGTCCAGACGGCCGTTCAGCATCGGCCCGCCCGTCAGCACAATGGCCGGAAGGTTCACACTGGCCGCAGCCATGAGCTGGGCGGGCACCGTTTTGTCGCAGCCGCCGAGCAGCACCACCCCGTCTATGGGATGGCCCTTCATCATTTCCTCTGTGTCCATGGCCATCAGGTTCCGAAGCAGCATCGTCGTCGGTTTGACGTAAGGCTCGCCGATTGAAATCGTCGGGAATTCCATCGGCACCCCGCCGGCCTGCCAGACTCCGCGCTTCACATAATTCGCCAGCTCATTAAAATGCGAGTGGCACTTGTTCAGCTCACTGAAGGTATTGCAAATGCCAATAACCGGCTTCCGCAAATCCTCTTCGGTATACCCCATCGATTTCGTAAAAGAACGGTGAATGAAGCCCCATAGATCTTTTTCCCGGAAATATGATTCACTCTTCAGCCTGTGTCCGGCAGCTCTGCTCTCTGCATTGCCCTCCCCGCTGATTCCCGTACGTTCCTCCATGCCCCCATCTCCTTTTTGCTTACAGCCAAATGCTGAACAACT
This sequence comes from Paenibacillus riograndensis SBR5, assembly GCF_000981585.1. Lineage (NCBI taxonomy): Bacteria > Bacillati > Bacillota > Bacilli > Caryophanales > Paenibacillaceae > Paenibacillus > Paenibacillus riograndensis. Next base: position 3,878,937 of record NZ_LN831776.1, on the reverse strand, counting down.
TAGACCAGTCCGAGGATTTCCGGTGTCGGCCGGTGAATAATCGCTTCTATGAAGTCCTCCGGCACATGCGGCAGCTTGGTCCCCTCAACCAGATCATTTATGCTGTAGAGGGCATCCAGCATCTGCTGCGTACCAAAAAACGGATAGTCCGAACCAAACAGCAGCTTGTCCTGAACCCCGTATTCCGCAGCGGAGACCAGCGCATTATAGAATTGCCACGGCCGGCTGCCGAGCGCAGACACATCCATGTACAGGTTAGGATGCTTTCGCACCAGCGAGATGCACTCGTCCACCCAGGGATGGCCCATATGGGCTACGATCATTTTCAGCTTTGGAAAAGCCCTGGCTATCGGATCAAGCATCGCCGGGCGCGAAGCATCCAGATACCCCTCCGGCACAAACGAAGTTCCCTGATGCCACAGGATGGGGACGTTCAGCTGCTCTGCTGTGGCATAGAGGGACATATGCTTGGGGTCATCCGGATAAAAGTTCTGGTAAATCGGCGCCAGCTTCAATCCCTTCAGCCCCAATTCCCGGACAGCCGCCTCGAACTTGCCTACACAGTCCGGGTCATTCGGATCAACACTGGCAAAACCGAACAGCCGGCCGGGATCAGTCCGGCAATATTCTGCCACATATTCATTCGGCACCACCAGCCCTGTGGCATGCGCCGCCATTGCCAGCACAATTGCCCCCGAGAAGCCTTCCAGATTGCGCCCGTGCTGCTCGGGTGTTGCTTCAATATTCATATCCGGGCCCCAGGCGCGCTTGATCGCGGCATCCGTCGGCCCCGCTACCATTCCCGGTCCAAACAAATGCGTATGAGAATCAAAAATCATCTCTGCTCCTCCTTCAGGCTACAACTCACTCCCGTTTGCCAGATGTCCGCCATCCACACGGACTGTTTCACCTGTTACATATGACGCTTCCTCAGAGGCCAAAAAGAGAAATACATTGGCGACCTCCTGCGGGGCTGCCGCACGTTTCATCGGTGTATGCTCCGAATGGGACGGCAGCCCGTCTTCCTCCCGCAGCCTGCGGTCAAGCGGCGTATCCACGAAGCCCGGCGCTACGGCGTTGACCCTGATTCCATACCGGGCCAGCTCCACCGCCATCGATTCCGTCAGCAGAATAACGGCAGCCTTGGAAGCATTGTAATGCGCAAGCTCCGCGCTGGCGGCTATTCCATTTTTGGAGCTCATGTTGATGATCGCACCGCCGCCGCCCTGGCCTATCATCTGTCTTGCCGCAAGCTGGCCTATTCTGAATACCGCACGGACATTGATCTCATGAACCGCATTCCAGTGTTCAGGAGAAATATCAAGAAAGGGCTCTCTGTAGGCAATGCCCGCATTGTTCACAACAATGTCAATCCCGCCAAAGTGCGCGAAAGCCTTGGCGGCAGACTGCTCAAGCTGCGCCAGATCCCGCAGATCGCAGACCTCCACCATCAAACTTCCGGTGTAGTCTGCCAGTTCATCCACGGCAGCGTGCAGCTCTGTTTCACTGCGGTCCAGCAGAACCACCCGCGCCCCTTCTTCCAGGAAACGGCGGGTAATGGCCAGTCCTATGCCTCGCGCCGCTCCTGTTACCAATACTCTTTTTCCAGCGAGTCTCATGCAAGCCCTCCATTCCGCAGTCTAGAGCACTCCGTATTTATCATAGACTTGCCGCAGCGTGAACCCTGCCAGAAGCTCGTCGCGTGTATGATTCTCCCGGGTCGCCTTATCCGTTGCCAGCGCGAACACCTCACCGGTGATTGCCCCCGGTATCACCACCACACCGTCACGGTCGCCAAAGATAACGTCACCGGGATGTACCAGCACGCCTCCGCAGAGCACCGGAATATCGTAGTCAATAACGATTCCGCGCCCCTGCGAATCGACCGGTTTGGTGCCGGTGGCAAAGACGGGAAAGTCCAGCTCCAGAATTTTCGCAGTATCCCGGATTAAGCCGTCCACGATGGCGCCGCGCCCGCCCCGTATTTTGGAGGCCGTCGACAGCAATTCCCCCCAGAGTCCGTTCTGCCTTGATTCGTTCGTGCAGCCGACAACAATCTCTCCCGGCTTGACGCTGTCCACCGCTTCAATCTCCTTGGTGTAAGGGTCTTCGGGCAGATGGTGAATATCCACCGACAGAACGGTTTTGGCCCGTCCGGCAACCACCCAGGAGGGGTCGACCGGATTGATATTTTCACGCATCACCTGATTGCGGTAGCCCAGCAGATCCAGCGTATCGGAGATGACCGCAGCGTAGAGCGTTTTGCACATGGTATCGAATAGTTCCTGGTCGTTCATTTTTCATCCCGCCCGTCTTTTAATATTGAACTTCAGATTGTCATATTGGGGTCTGGCGTGTCGTTTCTCCAGCTTCGGATTTCCCCGTCCTCACTCACTGAGTGCTGGTCCTTTCCCGCCCCTGTCCGGTTTCTTCCGTGTGCTCATGCTGCTGCTATAAAAAAACCGTCTGTCCTGTTTCCCTGCTCTCATTAGCCGCTTCAAGAAACCGGATCAGCTCCAGTGTAACCGTCGGGCTTACAGGTGGAGGCGCTCCTCTTGCCATCAGCAGGAACTGCTTAAGCAGAGAGTGATGGCCTGCTTCGTAGTGGCCGCCCAATGCATTTACAGCGGTACTGCCCCGTTCCCTGTGCAGAACGGCATAGAAATCCGCACCTCCTGTCCGGTTGCCGCGCATCGTTCCAATCCGCCCGCCCTTCCATAGCCCGACAGCCCATTCCTGGATTTCATTGCTTATCGCTCTCACTGAAATGCAGCCCTCGCCTAACGCAGCGTACAGCATTTCAGCCGTGTGGATGCCGTACCAGAATAATCCCGGCTGGGTTGGCTGAAGTTCAAGCGGGCCGCTGCAGTCTGCTCCCACAATGGCGCCTTCAGTCTCATCCTGCAGCGCTGCATTCAGCGGACTGCCGAACCTGACCACGGAGCTGGAAAACAGGGGAGTCCCGCAGCTTGCCGCGAGGTCCACGATTGCAAGTGCATCCGCGCTCGTGACCGCAAACGGCTTATCGATAAATACCGGCTTGCCATAGGGTGCCAGGATAGCGAACTGTTCGCGGTGTACTCTGCCGTCAACAGAGGTCAGAAGCACCGCATCCGATTTCTCGGCCACTTCGGCTATCGAATCCAGCAGCTCCACACCGCAGTTCTCCTGAAGCTCCCTGCTGATCGCTCCCACCCTTGATGCGCTTAGCGCAAAATCCGCTGAACCTCCGGCATATCCCCATATCAGCCTGCCGCCCGGAACATGCAGCGGATGCGACACATGGTTCAGCATTGCCGCGAAAATTCTGCTGTGAGAAGTGTCCATGCCTACCATGCCAATCTTCAGCTCTTTCAACCCTGCACCTCCGTCAGTAGACTTGGAACCGCTTAATAATGGCGGTCCATTTAATCAGCAGCAATATGAATTCAAATGATGTTTGCACGTTCCTCCATAAACTGTTCAAGCAATGCCATATACGCTTTTCCTACCTCTTCAATGCTGTACGTCTTCCGCGCCTTCTGCTCGCCCAATGTCTTCAAGCGCGCACGCAAGCCCTCCTGCCCCAAAAGCCAGGCCACCCGCTCAGCACACTCCTCTTCTCTGCCGGAAGCATAGAGCGATACACTCAGCTCATCATCGAGCAGCTCAGGCAAAGCTCCCACATCGGGCACAACAACCGGACACCGGCAGGCCATTGCCTCCAGAACGGTCATCCCAAACGATTCATTCCTGGTAGTGCTGACGTACACCCCGCCGCTCTCGGCTACTGCTGAATAATAATGGTTCATTTCTTCGTAATCCACCTTGGGCAGCCATTCAAAATGCCGGAGTTCCAGCGCTTTCACCCTGGCTTGGAGCTTGCTTGTAATCTCATCCGGAGCGGTGTAGCCGCCGACAAGCAAGTAGTGCAGGTCCGGGAATTGCGCATTCAGTCTGCCCGCTATATTCATGAAGGACTCCCAGTTTTTATGCTGGTCGAGTTTGCCCACCCATAGAATCGTAGGCGGCCGCTTGCCGGAAACCGCTTCGTATTTGAATAGTTCCGTGTCCAGGCAGTTATTAATATGATAAGCATCCGGTATCCCGATCTGATCCAGCATTTCCTTCATATAATCAGAAGGTGTGATGACGTAATTAAAGGGCAGGATATCCTTGGATTCAGCCAGTTTGCGCAAGGGCTCCTCATAAGTGGTATGCACCTCATGAATGATTACTTTCTTTTGCTCGGCTGGTCCCAGCGCTTCATACAGTTCATAGGTATCGATCGTGATGATCACATCAAAATCATGAGCTTCAATGTAGGCTCTGAGTTCGCTGGGCGTCCCGAGAATACACACATGCGCATAGCCTTCAAAAGCGCTGGCCCCGCCGTAATCCTCCAAAAAGGCAAAATGCACCTCCGCCCGCCCGTGCAGAAACTTAAGCCTGTTCGCCAATTGTGTAGTGACTCCGCCCAGCAAGCAAAATTTATAGAAATATAAGATCCTCATAGCTCCCCCTGTCCAGACTCCAAGATCTGCATCCGGTACAGTGCCGTCGTTCGGGCAAAATACAATCCCCCTTCGCCATCCACCGCCAGCAGCCGGGCATCTTCGTCCAGTACCTCCAGTTGGTTCAGGCGCACATCATATTTGAATAGAAGGTTCATCGCAACCCCATACAATACGCCTTCCCTGTACAGCAGTTCGCAGCCTCCCCGCCAGAAGTGAGTCATCGCTTTCCAGTCCACCGGAAGCACCGGAATGGTCTGTTCAGTCTTCAGGGTTACCGGGTTAAAACGAAAAAGCATCCCTGCGGTGAGTCCCCACACCTTGCCCTCATCATCGAGCGCAAGCGCGGAGATTGCTTGTTCACCCGGCACCGGAACACCCTCCCATACCTTGCGGCGGCCATTCACCTCCCAGATCATAAGAGACGCCTCCTTCCGCTCGGGAGCAATCCCGAGTCCTCCCCAGACGGAGCCTCCGGCGAACAGCAGCCCCTCTCCGGCAGCTAAAGATACAATGCTCTGCTGTGGCAAAAGCCCCCGGAACACTTCGCGCGTTCCGGTTACGGGATGAAACAGCGTCAATGCGCCTCCATTCCGGCCATAGGACGGCACGGTACCGATAGCCAGCTCGTCTCCCGCCAGGGTCCAGGCAAAAGCACGGTCCTGCTCTTCCTCCTGCAGCGAAAAAGCCAGCTTAGGATTGCTGCCCGGGTTCCACTCCAGGTTTGGATCATAGGCAAAGATATTGGCCTTGGGATAAACGCCGAGATACATGATGCCGTGAGCCGCCAACATTCCCTCAATCTGTCCGATCCCCCGGTGCGAGATCATTTCTGAGGTCGCCGGATCATAGCTGGCCAGTCCGCCGGCAAAATAGCCGCCGATGTACAGTTTCCCTTCCGGCCCCCAGGCCAGTGACTGCAGATGGACAGGCTGTCCTTGCAGCATAAAATCCATAACCGTGTGCCGGTCATTCTCCGGGTCATAGATCCAGCAGGTCCCGTCCCTATGGACACCTGCCAGGCAGCTTCCTTGCGGGTTCAACGGATGGCCTTCCAGCCAGCCGTAATCTCCTGCCGGTTCCGGCATCGCAAGTGAAGTGGGCGTGAGAACACCTGCTGCGAGTGCATAGCGCTGCAGAATATCCTCTTTGATAAAATACACATTCCCCTGAGAGTCTGGCGCAGACACACTAAGTCCACTCACATGTTCAATGCATTTCTCCCACCGCCTCAGCTCCAGGTCATAGATATACAACCGGGAACACGGTGTTATCCTTACTAACATTTTTCCATGGACAATATTCAGATCATAGACCAGCTGCTCTGTAGAACATTCCTCCGGCAGGCTGATCTCTGCACGGACACCTGTCGCTGTATCCAGCTCAACAATGTGCGGACACCGGGTCCCCACCCCAACATACAGCTTGCCCTTCCAGGCTTCCATAGAGCGGGCGTATTGCTCCCCCTCCACCATGACGCCGTAATCTCTGAACTGTCCCGTGGACGGGTTATATTGAAAGACTTTGCCGCCCGGGTAACAGCCTCCGTAGATTTTGCCTTCGTCATCGGCTGCAAGCCGCCAGGTGTAGAATTCACCGGGGATCATCTCGCCCAGATTCTCCATCCCTTGCTCATGCGTGAATCTGTATAAAATACCGCTGCCCCCGATGTAGACCCCACTAGCGGCCGCAACAACGCCCCAGCAGTGGTCTGAGCCTTCCAGCGCGAACTGCTGCACCGGTTCACTGCCAGCAGGATCAAGCACGAACAGCATACAGGGAGAGCCGGAAGATACGGCATAAATCCGCTCCTTCCCCCGCCACTTGCCATGAGCCGATGCCCATACCGCAAGTCCGCTCAGCGGCTCGCCAATCCGCAGCGCCTTCATCCGCCTTGCCCTTCCTTAACTTTGGCTGCAGCATGTTCTGCATGCTTAACACCAGTTATGGGATAGGCGAGCACCGCTCCCAGCAGCTCTGCCGGAGATTCCGCATACTGCCGGAAGGCATCTGCTGAGCGTTCCAGAGGGAACACGCTGCTGATCAGCGGCTTCACCCGGATATCGCCCTCTGAGATCAGCCGGATATATTCCGCCATGTTGCGCCCTTCGGTCCATCGGACATAGCCATAAGGATAATCTATTCCCTGTTTCTCATAGACAGGATCATAACGTCCCGGACCACCTGCCCTGGAGATCAGCACCTGCGCTTCCTTCCCGAACATCAGCTCACGCGAGAAGTCCGGCTTCACATCTCCGACCAGCAGCACCTTCCCTTGATTCCTCACCCATTCCAGGCCCTGATCGACAAGTCCGCCCGATTTGCCCCCGGCACAGATAATTACAGCATCGGCCCCCATTCCTGCTGTCAGATTATCAAGATGCCGGCTGACCCGCTGCGGATTCACCGCAATATGGCGGATGCCGAGACTCTCGGCGGTCCGGCAGCGCTCGGCAAGCAGATCATAGACAATCACCCGGCAGCCGGCGGCCCGCGCTATCTGTGCAATCAATTGGCCGAGAATGCCTGCCCCAATCAGCACCAGCGTTTCACCGAACTGCAGATCCGCCTGCCTAACGGCATGGACCGCAATGGCTCCAAGGCCCACCGTTGAGGCCTCCTCCGGGCTGACATGCTCCGGCACCGGCACCATCAGATGCTGCGGCATCAGCAGCCATTCCGCATGTTTGGCGTAAGGTGCCCCATAGCAGGCCACCCGCTGGCCTTCCGGCCAATGCTCCATTCCTTTTCCCCGCGACCGGATCACGCCAGCCGCACTATAGCCGAGAACAACTGGTTTCGGGCGATGAATGCCATTCATCATGATTTCTGTTCCAGGGCTGATGGCTGAATATTCAGTCTCGACGAGCACGAAGCCGTCTTCAAGCACCGGAGCGGGAATATCGGCCACGCTAATTTGACCATTCTGGGAAACTACCGCCTTCATATTACCTCTCTCCTCCCGGCTGCTCCGCATTTATTACAATGCGAATGTTTTTCTCTATTTTTGCTCTCTGTTTTTGCTCTCTTTCTCTGGACTTTGAGTTCACACTCTGGATCTGCTCTCCGTCTGCTTACTCTTTTAGCGCACCGATCATGACGCCTTTGACAAAATACTTTTGCAAAAACGGATAGATCAACAGAATAGGCACCGTAGCGATGATGATGGTCGCGAACTTGATGGACTCACTGATGCGGAACACCTCATCCTGCGTAACTCCGGCCAGCATATTCTGCGCGGAGGATTGAATCAGAATTTCCCTCAGAATCAGCTGCAGCGGGAATAAATTGCGGTCCTGCAAATAGATCATCGCCGGGAACCAGCTGTTCCAGTGCCCTACCGCATAGAACAGGGTCATAACCGCCAGTACAGGCATGGATAACGGCAGCACAATCCGCAGCAGAATACGGAAGTCATGGGCACCGTCGATTTTGGCGGATTCAATAAGACTGTCGGGTATGGACTGGAAGAAGGTCCGCATCACGATCAGATTAAAAGCACTCACCGCACCCGGCAGGAGCAGAGCCCACCTGGTATCGTACAGCCCAAGCTCACGCACATTAAGGTAAGCCGGAATCAGACCGCCGCTGAAGAACATCGTGAACACGATAAAAGCCATAATCAGGCTGCGGCCTTCCAGATTTCTCCGGGACAGCGGATAGGCGCCAAGCGTAGTCAGAACCAGGTTAATTAAAGTGCCTGCGATTACATAAATGAACGTATTCCCGTATGCCGTCCAGATCCGCTGATCCTCAAAAACCAGCTTATAAGCATCCGCATTGAAGCCCTTCGGCCAGAAGCTTACCTCGCCTGCGGCGATGGCATGGGCATCACTGAACGAGGACACCAGCACATACCACATCGGATACAGGAACAGGAAGGAACAAAAGATCAGGAACAGCACATTACAGCTGTCGAAGATCATTTCGGGAATGCTGCGTTTGATTACCACTGTTTTCCCTCCCCCCTCACCATAAACTATTTTCGGTGGTTTTCCGGCTGATCCGGTTCGCCAGCACCAGCAGTGTAAAATTGATGACGGAGTTGAACAGGCCTACCGCTGCCGAGAAGCTGTAATCGGCTTCCATGACACCCCGTCTGTAAACAAAGGTGGAGATGACGTCCGCCGTGACGTAAGTCCCCGGATTATACAGCAATATAATTTTGTCCCAGCCCACATTCAGCAGGGTCCCGACATTTAAAATCAAAAGGATTAGCACCGTGGGCAGAATTCCCGGTAGTGTAATATGTGTCAGCTGTTTCCAGCGCCCTGCTCCATCGACCACCGCAGCCTCATAAAGGCTCGGGTTAATGCCGGACAATGCGGCCAGATAAATAATGGAGTTCCATCCCAGGCTCTGCCACATGCCTGAACCTACATAAATTGTGCGGAACCATTCCGGAAGAATCAGAAACTGAATCGGCTCCGAGATGATTCCTATGCCGAGCAGCAGGCTGTTAATAATGCCTCCAGGCTTGGTGAAATCAATAATCATCCCGCAGATGACAATCAGCGAAATAAAATGCGGCAGATATGAGACCGTCTGCAGGAAGGATTTCAGCTTTTTGAGCCGGAGCTCATTAAGCAGCAGCGCGAAAGCCAGTGAAGCCGGAAAAATAAACAGCAGCGAATAAAAGCTCATAAGGAAAGTGTTCTTCAGCAACCGGAAGAAATAATAGCTCTCGAAAAACTTCTCGAAGTTTTTGAAGCCCACCCAGGGGCTGCCGGCAACACCTGAGAAAGGATTGAAATCTTTGAAGGCGATGATCGCCCCGTACATCGGTTTGTATTCAAAAATGAGAAAATACAGCACAGTGGGCAGCAGCATCAGATAAAGATAACGGTTGGACATCAATCGCTTCAGCGAGACGGAACTCCGTTTCGCCTGAAGTTTCCTGCTTTGGGCTTTGGCTGCATTTAAGGGTACTGCCATAGAGGTCTCCTTTCCCGGACACTTATTTTCCTTTGAACCGTTCATATGCAGCCTGGTATTGCTTCAGCACCTCGCCAATACCCATTTGCTCCAGCTGCTTCATCACCTTGTCATAATCATCGAAGCTCTGTCGTCCCATAATCTGGGCATTAATCGTTTCCGCCACATAGGTCTGAATGTCGGCCATGAGAGGAACCACAATTTCATTTTCTTCAGCCGTGAATTGAACCGGCGGCAGCTTCGCGTCAAAATCAATATAATCCTTGTAAATCTCCAGCGGATTTTCCGTTTGTCCGTTCGCTTCACGGATCTGCTCTGCATAACGGGTATCGGCAACTGTAGCCCAGCTTCCGCCGCCGATGGTATGGTTCAGCAGCTCCTGGGTATTGGTCAGCCCATTCGTTGGATGCGTAACCTCTTTCTTATAGACAGGCTCTCCGTTCACCAGATCATAAGACTTGCCTTCCACGCCGAAATTGTTCAGCAGGATTCCTTCATCGGAATACTGGTAGTCCAGCCATTTCATCACTTCTTCGGGATGTGCGGTCTTCGAGGATACAGCAAGCCCATGAGCTGCAGCCTGCCAGCGGAAGGAGACATGGCGCTGATCACCGTTTGGTCCCTTCGGAGGAATCGCCGCCGCTATTTTGAAGGTGTCGTGTTTGCCTTCCATCAGCGTTGTGAAGTTCCCCATATAGGAGCCCGACCAGCCGAACCAGGCACCAGCCACATCCGTGGTCACCTTCTCCGTCAGCGTCTGGAACGTTGTATCGACCAGATAGTTCGGGTCCAGCAGCTGTTCTTTGTACAGCCGGTTCAGATAGGCAACAACATCTTTGAACCGTGGATCGTTTGGTCCGTATTTCACTTCACCGTTATCCACGAAGAAGCCATATTCGACGCCAAAAGCCGGCGCGAACAGCATCATAATATTCTCCAGATTGACGGTGACGAGCGGAATTTCATCTTTTTTTCCGTTGCCGTTGGGGTCCTGCTCCCTAAAGGCTTTGAGCATGTTATACCAGTCTTCTGTAGTTTGCGGCATTGAGAGACCCAGCTTCTCCACCCAGTCACTGCGGACCTGCGGGAACATCTGAGTCAAATCCTGGGAATCGAGTACGAGGTTTGGGAGATAGTAGATATGCCCTTCGGGCGAGGTAATTTGCCCCCGGATATCCGGGTGGTCGTCGAGGATTTTTTTAAAATTAGGCGCATACTGGTCAATCAGATCTTCCAATGGAAGGAGCGCCCCCTGAGCACCGTATTTGCCTGAGTCCGTGCCCCACAGATCATTGTAGATGATATCCGGGAGCTTGCCGGAGGACATCAGCAAGCTGAATGCTTCTGCACTGGCTTCAGTACTGTGCTGAAAGTTGATATGAATGTTGGTGTTCTTTTCCATCTGCTGAAAGGATAATTTCTCATTAAAATTGGTTCCCCGGAAATTGCCCCCGCTTGGGGACCATAGGGAAAATTCCATCTTGTCCGCGACAATCGGGACTTGCAGGCCGCCTGCTGAGTGACTTCCTTCTACAGGAGGAGCAGATGTTGAACTCTGAGTTCCCGGTGAGCCGGATGGTTCGGCAGTGCTGCCGGCATTATTGCTTGTTCCGCCACAGGCCGACACCAGTGTAACCAGCAGCGTCATTACTGGCAGTAACATCGCTAGCTTCCTTTTAGCAGCATTCATAATTCAACCCCCTATTAATAAGTAAAAGTAAGATAGTTCCTATGATATATTTACTAACACACTATAAGGGAATCAACAGTACATCAAAGAGTTTCAGAAAAATAACTTAATCCTTGCATTCAGTCTTGAATTTCTCCACCAGCCTTTCACTTTTTCAGTATTTGTGCCAATTTTCTCATTCCTGACTTCTTTTTGATTCACAATTCAGATATACAGGACTGAAATTCCATTTTTCTGATATATATCTGATGTATTTATTATATTTTCACCATCTGTTGAAGTCAATTAAAATTTGAATATTCTTTCGTTTTTATGTAATCATACATTACACAGTCCTTTCACAAATGTAAGCTCACTACTTACTATTGTGAAAAATCTAACATGGTTTGACATGTTGCCAAGTACATATCTATTTTTCCAATCCCCGCAGTCCCAAAAAAACCGCAAAAAAAAAGCGCAACAACGGCCGCATTCTGCCTTCGTTACGCTTGATCCCAACCCATCACGGGATGCAATTATATGAGCGCCTTCGCTGCTCCACCGGCCTTCCCTTTATTTTCTTCGGCGATAAGCCGGCCCATTTCCTCGTACAGTGTCGTTTCATCAATCATTCTCGACCAATAAGCGTTCAGCAGCTTGCGGAAGCTTTGCAATACGGCAATGGGAAGACCCAAATCTCTGAGATATGAAAATGTTGGGAACAACTCTCTATACATCAGATATCTTGACGGACGGTTCAAATGATCATCCACGACCATTTCAGCATTCCGTTTGCGGGCCGGGATACTGACCGAACGCTCCCGGATCATCCGCTGCGCCTCAGGCGAAGCCAGAAAGCTGACAAATTGACGCGCAGCCTCCTTCTGCCGCGAATTCTCCACAACGGCCGCACCGATCGTAACAAGCAGCGTTTTTTGCGGGTCCTTTGCTTTGAGCGTAGGCAGCGGGGCCAAGTCATAATCCAGGGAAAGGTCCTTGAAATCATTCAAGTTGTAATAAGTCGTCAATATCATCGACACCTGCTCCTGGACAAACAGCGAGACCGTCTCATCATCATGGTTGCCAGCCAGATATTTAGGGAATATCTGATGATTATTCACCAGCCTGCTGTATACATTAAGACTGTTGGCCGTCTCGGGGCTCAGCGTTTGATGATGCTCACCGTCCTCCATCGTCCGGATTCCGCTCTGCAGGAGAAAGACGGAATAACGGTTCTCAGATGCAGGCACAAAATACACGGCGTGACGCCCGCGTTTCTCCGACAGCTTCCGGGCCGCCTCAATCAGATCATCCCAGGTCCAGTAACTGTCCGGCTCAGGCAGATCCGCCTCGCGGAAATGAGCTTTGTTGTAGCAGAGCACCACCGGGGAGAAGGAAATCGGATAGGCAAACAGCGCCCCGTTATGCAAAAAAGCCTCGCTTGCGATCGGATACAGTCCCGGGTCAGGTTCCAGCGTCTCCAGAAGCCCGGCTGAACCGTTCTCGGCCAGCTCCTGAAACTGGGTGCTGTTCAGCGACAATACATCCAGCATCCCGTTGTTGATCAGCTCCATGGCAGAGTTCACATGGTCGAAATTATTCAGCGCGAGCGGCAGCACATGAATCCCGGGATGCAGCCGGTGGAATTCTGCAATGAGATCATCCAGCTTGAAGTCCTTCGTCAGGGATGAGCTGCAGCCAAAATGAATCCGGATCCTTTCCTTGACCGATTCCATCACCATGCTGCCCACACGGTCTATTTTCACAATCAGGCCTTCCTGTACTAGGACATCCAGCCCTCTCCGGACGGATTTATTGCTTAGCTCAAACTGCTTGGCCAACGTGCTCTCGGCAGGCAGATACGCTCCAGGCTGCAAAATTCCGCTCAGGATGTCAGTCCGAAGCTTGCTTACCATATATTCCAATCGTTCCCGGAAAGACTGCCGGCCTGATTTATTATTCATGCATTATTCTCCCTGTATCACTCAAATTTACATCATGACCCTTCTATTTTGCTTCAACTTTGAAAGGTTGTCAAACGCATATCTGCCAAAATGCAGCAAAAAAAGCCTGTACCGTCCTCCACGGGACAGCGCAGCCGTCTTGGTTCTAGCGTTACCTGGAGAACGACTCCCCATGAATCCTACGGCAACTCTTTAAGTGGAAAAAGGTTAACTAATTTGCCGAAGTACCCTATCCTCGGGCAGATAAAGTGGAAAAAAGGACACTAATTCAGCTCATTTCGCCATTGGACCAGAAATGTGGCCCAATTTATACGAAAATAACTTTGTCGCTTCACAGCTCGAAAGTAAATTTTGCTTTAAAGATCCCCTATATCGGAACTTCATTTTTTTAAAAAGTGGGTATCATGTAATAGGTGTCAGTTCCACTTGGTAGCCTAGCTTTTGAAGTTTTTTAATCAGGTAATTTGCGGTCTGCTCTGGGGTGTTCAGATATTCCGTCCCCAGCTCGGTATAGGGGACTTTATCCCGAAGCATCACATACATGATTCGGATCATCGCATGGGCTAAAGCGACGATGGCTTTCTGTTTTCCTGCCCGTTTCACGATCCGACTGTACATAGCGGAAAGCCGATTATTCTTGGACTTGCTCGCTGCCCAAGCGCACTGGACGAGTACGGCTTTCAGACCTCGGTTCCCGCGTTGGTTCTTTTTACTTTTTTTTTACCGGCGCTCTCATGGTTGGCTGGACACACCCCGACCCAAGAGGCCAGATGAGCTTCACTTGGAAAAGGAGACACGTCGGTACCCAGTTCCGCCACGATGCTCGCCGCGGCATCCGTGCTCACGCCTGGAATGGTATCCAGCAGTTCAATTTCCTTCCTGTATGGTTGCACCAGTTCCTCAATTTCAGCTTCCAACGTCTGCATTTCACTCTCCAGATACTGCAAATGATCCCAATGACGCCGGATCATCTTCCGGTGATGCAGACGTAGTCGGCCGTTCATCGCTTCGACCAGTGAAGGCACCTTCATCTTCAGCCGGGTATGCACCAGCTTGCGGACCTCATGCACCTCCAGCACTTCGCCATTCACAATCGAGTCCAGTAGCGCACGACCGGAAACGCCAAAAAGATCGGAGACATACGTGGTCAGTTTAATGTTGGCATCTTGTAGAATTTTGTGAATCCGGTTCTTTTCTTGCGTCGCGTTTTGCTTAAGCTTGCGCAGATACCGGGTAAGGTCACGCAAATCGCGGATGGGCTCGTCCGGGACAAAGCTTCCCTCAATCAAGCCGCAGCGGTGGAGCTTGGCGATCCACTCGGCATCCTTGACGTCGGTCTTCTTCCCGGGCATATTGCGGATGCGTTGCGGGTTGGCCAGCGTGATCGTACAGGTGCTTTCTAGAATGTTCCACACGGGTTTCCAAAAGACCCCTGTACTTTCCATGGCAATCTCGGTACATCCCTGCTGCTCCAGCCACTCCTGTAATCTCAAAAGCTCGCGGGTCGTGGTTCCAAACGTCTCGATCACGGACTTGGGTTTCTTCTCCAGGGGGCCACTCAGTAGACAAACCACCACCGTCTCCTGATGAATATCCAACCCGGCACAGCGTTCACGAATGGCATCCATATTCCCTACCTCCAAGCTAAAAGTATGCGTGGATCATGCAACCTAAAGAGGTGAAATTTTATACACGTGCTCGTGGCAACACTCGGCGATCCTCGTCGTTGCAGTTGGTCAGATTAGGTTACGGGATGTTTCACCAATATTGAATCGACCTCTGATCCACAGCACGATTTTACCAAATATATACTCTGACTTCACCTGATTTTCATGACCGACGGTGGCCGCCAGGCCATGGGTGATTAGGTTTACTTTTTTCCACTTCACTCTCAGGATTTCTTAATTTCCGGAAAAATAAGTTCCCTTTTTCCAACTAGCACCTGCGAAGAAGCCGGTAAAGACGGATCGCCCTATTCCTTCGCGATCGATCCGCAGCCGTTACGGACAGGAGAGCCCTTATTGAGAGAAGATTCGGCTATTCCGCAGGACTACGGACTGAGATGCCTTTCTTTCTCCCTTTCCCCTTTATTCCTGGCTCCATCGAACGTTATAACGGCTCCTGAGTCCGTATCCGCTGAAAAAACAGGTTTTTTGGCAAAATAAGGGCTCCTCGGTCCGCTTCAGTTCGCGGATGGAGCCCTATCCTCCTGCATCGCGTATATTCCTGTGAGGTTTCCAAGATACCCACATTTTTCCACAGTGGATTACAGTTAATTTCTTTGCATTAGCCAGTTATACCGGCTCTATATGTACCAATACATTAGACACCTGGTGCCGGTCCTTCAGCTGATCTTCAATCTCTTCCGTGATGTCATGGCTCTGGACCACATTTAGGTTGGAGTCTACACATACAGTAGTATCCACCAACACATTATTCCCGTGGATCCGGGCTTTGATATCTTTGATCGATTCTACCCCTTGAATCTCGGCAACCGTCTGCTTCATCAGCTCAAGTTCATTGGCGTCGAAGCCGTCAGTAAGATCATGTGTGGCTTTGCGGAAAATCTCCCATGCCGTCTTGCAGATCATTAACCCGACAATGATTCCCGTCAGTGGATCGAGCCAGGGCAGACCAAATTGGGCACCGATAATCCCGGTAAAAGCTCCAATACTAACGAGCGCATCTGACCGGTTATCTTGGGCAACCGCCAGCATAGCATTGCTGTTCAGCTTGCGGGCCAGCCGGATATTGTACATATAAACCGCGAACATAACTACCGCGCAGCCGGCTGCCGTCCATGCAGCAATGAGATCCGGTGTTTCGAGTGCGGGCTGAATGAATTTGTTCACACCCTGATACAGAACTTGAAGTCCTACAGCGATCATAATAAAAGAGGCAACCAGCGCGGCTACGGTTTCCGCTCTAAAATGCCCGTAGCTGTGATTGGAGTCCGGCGGCCTTCTGGAAATCTTGAGTCCGGCCAGAATTGCCAGGGAGGCAATTATATCCGTGCTGTTGTTAAGGCCGTCGGCCAGCAGTGCCTGAGAACCTGAAGCTGTACCTATCAATAGTTTGACCGCAGACAGCAGGATGTAGGTAAACAGACTCAGCCAGGCGCCTTTTTCACTTTGTTTGATGTCACTGTAGTTTTCCAAGCCAAAGAACCTCCAAAGAATAGTATCGTTCTATACTACACTCTGAATAGCGGGTGGGTCTAGAGAAACAGTGTTGCCGGGCCGCGCAAGTGTTCCCCCCGCTAAATAGAGTTGGCAGCCCGGAATTGTTTTGCCGCCCGCAACATAGTTTGCCCCTGTTCAACTTAAGCTTCGGCGGTGCCTGACTAGAGGTTGGTTAAATGCGCCGGACTGACAAAACCCCTCCTGACCTGAGTTTCCGGTCTGGAGGGGCGTAAGTTAAATAGGATGAACGTTTCTTATTCAGCCGGAGCGGTGAAAGTGCGTCCTGCAAATTCAGCATCCAGCATGTAGAAAGCATTGCTGTCGGTTTCAATCCGCTTCAGCTTGGCGATAATATTGCTGAACAACGCCTCTTCTTCCACCTGCTCATCAATGAACCATTTCAAGAAATAGATTGTCGCATGTTCACGTTCATCGAGCGCCAGGTCAGCCAAATGATAGAATCTTGTCGTGTTCTGCTGTTCATGCGCGAACGCATGTTCAAAGGCGTCCAGCATCGATGAATACTCGTTTTTAGGCTCAGGAAGTGCAGCCAGGGTTGCGCGGAAATCGCGGTCATTCAGAAATTTGTAGATTTTCATTGCGTGGAAGCGTTCTTCTTCCGCCTGGATCAGGAAAAAATTAGCGAAACCGTCGAGACTTTCACCGGAGCAATACGCGGCCATTGCCAGGTATACGTGAGCCGAATAAAACTCAAAGTTCATCTGTTCATTCAGAGCATTCACTAATTCATCTTTCATTAGACAGTCTCCTCATCCTTCAAATTTTAATTATTATGTAGATATCCTTCCTTATCTTATCACCGCAACTGGCAGTCAGCAAGTACAACGGCAGTACTCTTAATAATGGTATTGTACGGTTAAAGATTGGACATGATACAACAAATCTTGCTACCCGAACATGATATTATAGATCAAAAAAGGAAGGATGATGAACCTCCTATGTCAGGGGTAAAACCGCTAAAAAAAATGAAAAACCTGTATTATAGTATACTCAATCTATTGGCTCTTATCCTGCTCCTGCTGCTTGCAACGGGATGTAACAGCAATGCTGCCACACCATCCAGGACCGCCGCTCCAGCCCCTTCCCCGGCAACAGGGGCTGCACCGGAGCAGCCGGCAGGTCCCTCTTCTTCCCCGGAGGCTTCCCTGCCGCCGGCCGCTGAGTCAGGTCCGGTCCCCTCCCAGGAGGTTGACGCGCTGACCAGAAAAATTGCCGGAATGACCCTGGAAGAAAAAATCGGGCAAATGCTGCTAGTCGGGATTGACGGCACCACATTGGAGGCAGAAGCAAAAAGGGTGATCACGGACGACAAAGTCGGTGGAATTATCCTGTATGCGGACAACATCAAGGATCTGAAAGGTATGGTCAATCTCATTAATGCGCTGAAAAAGAGCAATACAACGAATCCCGTTCCACTATTCATGAGTGTCGACCAGGAAGGCGGCAAGGTGAGCCGGATGCCTAAGGAATATGCCTCCATCCCCTCAAACGGCAAAGTGGGCAATAGCAGTGATTCAGACGCAGCCGGGACGATGGGCAAGCTGCTGGCACGGGAAGTGCGGGCAGGCGGGTTCAATATGAATTTTGCGCCTGTCCTCGACATCAACAGCAATCCGGATAACCCTGTCATCGGCGACCGTTCATTCGGCAGCACTGCCAGCATAGTGAGCAAACTGGGGATTGCTGAAATGAAGGGCATAGAGAGCGAAGGCGTTGTGCCGGTGGTCAAGCATTTCCCCGGACATGGGGATACTTCGGTCGACTCTCACCTGGAGCTCCCGGTGGTGAACAAGACCGCTCCCCAACTCGCCAAGCTGGAATGGCTCCCTTTCCAGGCCGCCTTCAAGGAGAAAGCAGACGCGGTCATGGTGGCGCATATTTTGTTTCCCCATATTGATCCCGACTACCCGGCATCGTTATCCCGGATTATCATCGGAGACCAGCTTCGCGGCGATATGGGATACCAGGGAGTGGTGATCACGGACGACCTGACCATGGGAGCCATTATGAAGCATTTTGATCTTGGCGCCGCAGCAGTAGAGACCGTTGATGCAGGCAGCGACATCCTGCTCATCGCTCATGGATATGAGAATGAGCAGCTGGCCCGGAAGGCATTGCTGCAAAGCGTTCGCGGCGGTACGCTCGACGAGTCGCGGATCAACGAAAGTGTCTACCGTATTTTGGCTCTGAAGCAGAAATACAGGTTGACTGACAAGCCGGTTCCCGTCCCTGATCTCGCTGAACTTAACAATGAAATCAAAATATGGCGCAGTAACCTGTCTAAATAACAAGAAAAGAAGTAATCCGTCCACTAACGTGGATAAATTACTTCTTTTCGATATACATCGGCTGTATGGCTTGTGTCTCCCCGAAAATAACGGGTTCTACTGAAGCACTACGGTGTCGCCGGGTTTTAGTCCGGATAGAATCTCTACCTTATCCGTCGTTTCCAATCCGGTTTTAACTTGTACCTTTTCTGTTTGTCCATTGCCTTTGTCCAGCATGACGTAAGAGAGATCCCCTTCATGAATGATAGCAATGTTGGATACCGCAGTAACGTTATCTTTGCGCAAGGTTTCAATCTCGCCAGTCAAGCTGAGGCCGCCAATTAAAAGCTCATTCGGCTCAAGCGAAATAACCACTTCAAACTGTGGCGCTTGGGTAGTTGTTGTATCCTTGGCCGATACAGTCGTGGCAAATTTGGATACCTTTTTTACTACTCCGGTCAGCTTCACATCCTTGGAAGCTGTCATTTTGACCTTTACCTTCATTCCCGGCTTGATGTTGAAGACATCCTGTTCACCCACAAGAGCGATAAACTGTAATTTGCTGAGGTCCACGATTTTGCCGAGGTACTGGTTGTCGGTTACCATACGTGGAATTTCACTGGCATTGTCGAACAGGAAAATCCCTGAAGAAGGGGCATGATAGCTCGCTGACTGAATCTTCTTTTTCTTGTCCGCAATTTCCCGTGCCTGAATCTCTGCATTTACCTGGTTTAGGTCATCGCCGATTCTTGAAGTCTCTTGGGTGGCCAGCGCTTTTAACCGTTCTGCTTCAGTAGCGCCGACAGCTGCTGACTCCTCAGTCTGTTGGCTGACGAAGGCATTCAGCTCAGCTTCCAATTTAGCTTTGCGGATCGTTGCCTCCTGGGTGGCAATTTCATTCTTGAGTGTTTCAGTGTCTAGCGTATACATCACTGCGCCTTTTTTCACTTGCCCTCCGTTTTCTACTTTCCATTCCGTTACTTTGGAAGCAAATGGAGCATAGACCAGGGTTTCATGCTCATACTTTGATGTGCCTTTAATCTGGATGGATTTTGTCATCGATTCTTTGGTTACCGGGAAAGAGATGACCTGCGCCGGCTCCGCTGGCTGAAGCTGCTCTTTGGGTTTACTCATTTTGTCATAGATAAAATAACCGGCGACCGCCAGTATCGCCACTATGATAATCCACTTTATAATCCTCTTCATTCCTGTGACTTCCTTTCAGCTTATAAATGGCTAATCCCGTTTGATCGCAGTGAGCGCATTGGTTCTTGCTGCACTGATTGCCGGATATATCCCTGATAACACCCCGGTTAATACTGCAAAAACAATACCAACGGGAATGGAGTTCAGCGGAATTGATACGACAAGACTCTCGCCGGTACCCATTGTCATTTGTCCAGAGCTGCTGACGAGCTTGTTAATGCCCTCCACAATCAGATATGAAAAACCAATCCCGAGCAATCCGCCCATAAAGCCCAGCAAAGCAGCCTCCATGATGAACATAGTGCGGATTTGCCTCATGTTGGAGCCCAGCACCTTCATGATCCCGATCTGCCGCCGCCGCTGGTGCGTAGACATCGTCATAGCTACGATGATGGAGATGGAAGCAATAATCAGGATAAACCCGCCCACTCCTAAGGCTACCATTTTGAACATGGCAAATTGGGACTTGAGCTGTTCCAGTTGATATAGGTTGTTGCTCGTGTTCAAGGTCAGCTTCTTAATCAGTGTCTCTACTTGAGGCAAATTATCCTGATTATCTACCCGGATGAGCGCTTGATTGTAGGTTTGACCCGTTTCGGGTTTATCGGGCTTTATGTTGAATTCATCCTTAAGCCTGTCATAAGTCTCTTGGGATACATAGATCTTTTTATCATACATAGCTTGATCAGCGCTCATCCCATCCGACTTTTTCAATATGCCGGCCACTTGAAGCTGGGAGCTGAGGTAGCTTTTCACGCCACCGGTTGAATTATCGTAGTCACTATGTCTGAATTGAACCTGCTGTCTGTACAAATTAGAGGGCATTCTGGACAGTTCATCATATTGCCGCATTACTTCAGGGTCATAGGAATTACTGCTCAAACTCTCCATCAGCTTCTTTTGGGTTTCTACATCCATAAGCCCAATCGTGGCGCCGTAGTTAAGCACTACGCTGCCAATTTGTTTGCTGGGCACACCTTGCTGAAAAGAAAAATCATATTTGGTCAGCAGGCTGAGGTCGGTCACCACTAAGTTGAAGCTGGATATTTTGTTGTCAGTGGTTAAGAGTTCAAAGTATCCGGCATCTTGAAATGGAGCGGCAGCCGTGACATGCTTGAGTCCCCTGATAATATCCAGCTTCTGTTCAGTCAGCTTTCCGACATTCGAATTGGCCCCTGTTTTGGTCGCAGTTGGTCCGCCGCCTTGCGATACCCCTTCATTCGGCATCACGGTAATTTCATCCATTTTAAACTGGGCTGTGACTTCACGGCTGACATAGCTCTGTACAGAGTCGCCAAGACTCAAGGCAACGACAATAGCCGAACAGCCGATAGAGAGCCCCAGCATACACAGGCCCGTTACAACCTTTCTCCGTTTAATCTGGCCCCATGCCAAACGGGTCACATCAAGAATTCTCACTGTCAGGGACCCCCTCTGCAGGTTCTGATTCAGCGGTACCGCGTTTTTCAGTAATCATGTGGCCGTCCCGCAGCGTAAAGATACGCTGCATATGCTCCGCTACCTCAGGCTCATGAGTGACCACAATGAACGTGGTTTTCATTTTTTTGTTCAAATCAATCAATATCCTAATAATCTCTTCTTCTGTTGTGGTATCCAGATTACCGGTAGGCTCATCCGCAAAAATAATTGACGGCTCCGTAATCAGCGAGCGGGCAATACTGACCCGCTGCTGCTGGCCCCCGGACAGCTGAGAGGGAAACATCTCCGATTTGTCCGGGATCCCCACCGCCTCCAGCAGGGCAAGCGATTTTTTCTTGCGGACCGACGGTGAGACGGATTGAAAGACAAGCGGCAGCTCCACGTTTTCGCGTACCGTCAGGCTGGTGATCAGCTCATAAGCCTGAAAGATGAACCCGATATTTTTGCGCCGGAATACCGCCAGCTTGTTCTCCCCCATCTTGACAATATCCTGGTCGGCAATATAAATATGACCTTCCGTCGGCTTCATCAGGCCCGCCATCAAATTCAGCATTGTGGATTTGCCGGAGCCCGAGCTGCCCAGCAGGGCGACCATATCGCCCTGATGCACCTCAAAGCTGATGTTATGAAGCACCGGCGTCACTTCACTGCCGCTTTTAAACGTATGTGATATATTCTCCACTCGCAACATAAGCTGCTCCTTTTTGTACTTTGATATCATTGCTTATCCGTTACTCGCTGGTTGCCGCTCTCTCAATCTTCAAGGTATACGCCTGGTTGGCCAGTTCGATCCGCTCGCCCTGGAATTCATCGTACAGTCTGATTGAGTATATTCCGCCAGCCAGCTTTTTGTAGGTCTCGCTGCTGAAGGACATGGAATACCTGTTGTTGTCCCCTTCTATCAGATCCGTTCCGAGCGTGAGGCTCTTCTCTTGCGACTGTCCGTAAGGATCGGTCATTTTGAGCACAAGCTTGTGGTCGAAAGAACCGATATCATAGCTGATATCACGCAGCAGGCTGTAATTCATGGTGATATTGATCGTATCGCTGCCTCGCGCATTGCGGCCTTCTGAATTAAGAACGGATAAGGTATAAGGATACAGCGTAACCTTGGACAAATTGTTAACCGGCGTGATGTACTGCGGACTAAGTTCCAGTGCTGAGACATTGATGAAGCCTGTGGATTCCTGTCCAGCCTCTGTAAACTTGTTCCCGTTGATGCCAGGTCCCAAATAGAGAGTAACATCCGAGGCATCCACTGATTTCGGGAGCTTCGCCCAGAACGTAACCAGCTGCTTGCCGCCAGGTGTCGCCGCCATATCCGGCTGTACTGGAGTGGTCTCATACAACTGTCCGTCTGCAGTTTTAAAGTAGGCCTGAAGGCGGGCCATTTTGCTTTGTCTTTTCTCTTCACTGCTCAAGAACATTTCCGTATAAACAATATTTGAGTTAATCCCCTGGTAGATGACTGTTTTGTTTTCCTGCACTTTGGCATTTTTACCTTTTCCGACAATGGTATAGCTGCCGCCTCTGTCAACCTTGTATACGGCATCTGTTACACTGCTCGTGTTCAACGACAGGAATGGCACATTTTCTTCTTTCACTACAGAGTACAGATTGACCCGCGTTGATTTGAAATCCGTAGTATAAGGAATTTTGCTGAATACATATACTTCCGCACTTTTCCCTGGAGCAATGGAAGAAGCTTCCTTCTCCATGAACAGGTCCGTAGATGCTGACAAGTCGTTGTTGTCCAATTTTAGAGCGCCCTTAAGATCAGGCAAGGTAAGGTTCACCGATTGTGTATTGGTGATATTCAGCTTGGCGATCAGAATGTCGTCATTTTTCCATGGAAAACGCTGGAGAGACATCAGGCTATAGTCGAAAGTGCCATATTGATTGGTGATCCGGTAATTCATAGCTTTTTGCGTGTCCGCACGGAGTGTGTAAGGAACGGCGAAATAAGCGACAGGAATAGACAGCTTAGCCGTAGCACTTGGTGAGACGATTGTGCCTGGAGAGTTGGAACCTCCGGTTCCTCCAGCCCCACCAGCCCCTGATCCCTCAGGTGTTGATCCCGAAGTCCCTGGTGTTCCTTGTGCTGGCGCACTAGGTGTATTGCCACTGCTGTTCCCGCTAACCGATTCAATCATTTGCAGCTTGAGCGTGTTCTGTTCGACCTCAAGCGGAATCTGAGCGGTCAGTTGGACCACTTTTTCCTCCATCGGTTTCAAGCTCGCTCCGCTTACACCATTGGAGCTGATCGGGAAGGTTGTGCCTTTAGCTGTTCTAACCGAAAGGTCATAGGTAGGCAGGACAACTGCTTGTTTGCCGGCATTTTTAAGCCGGAACTGGAAAGTCCATATCCCTGCGGCATCTTCCCCATAGACATTTGCGCCAGTCAATTGCAATTCGATGGTATTGCTGTTGATGCCGATCTTTTTGATGGCGCCTTTGCCAACATTCAGGTCAGGGGTTACCGCCGCAGGAAGCTTGTACGAAAATTTAGGGAGCTCAAACTTAAGCGTCTCATCCCTCTGGACATATTGCACCTTCATGTTGTCGGTCTTCAGATACGGCGGAATCTCAGTCACGTAATAGATGGTTTTCTTCTCTTGCGGCTGAATTTTATATCCAGCCAGCGAATTGTCGAGTGCCAGCTCGAATGCAGTTCCGCTTGCAGACATTAGGTATGCTGTATAGCCAGGGTCCGTGAGAACCTTGTTCCCTTCATTGCTGAAGTTGATGCCAACCTTAGCGAATACCTTGCCGCCATACTTGTAGATCTGCAGGGATTCGGAAGCAGCAGAGACAGGAATGTTATTCATGGTGACGTTCTGTCTTTGGCCACTCACTGCACTTGAAGAATAATTAGCCGGAAGGCTGATGGCCCCTGCGTGTCTCAGGTA
This sequence comes from Paenibacillus riograndensis SBR5, assembly GCF_000981585.1. Lineage (NCBI taxonomy): Bacteria > Bacillati > Bacillota > Bacilli > Caryophanales > Paenibacillaceae > Paenibacillus > Paenibacillus riograndensis. The sequence goes on along the minus strand of NZ_LN831776.1, from coordinate 3,854,851 downwards.
ACCTTTGCTTTTGGGGTCCCATACATACACTGATACTTTTAGGCCTTTGAGTGAATTGATTTTGCCTAGGTTGACGTAGTAGATCACCCGTTCGGTTTGTTTGGAAACTACTTTGTTCTTAGCTGCGTCGGCGGTCACCGGGTTGCCCGGAATGACGGAGCCTCCGGAAGTAACCACCCGCGAAAAATAATGGCTCAGGTTTGCATTGCTGCCGCCTGAGTTGGAATAGTTCAGTGTGTAGGTCAGAATATTCCCGCCAGACTGAGACCAGATGCTAACATCCTCCAGCGTAGCTTTGACACCCGCCTCAAGCGGAATGGACCCCAGATTCTTGGGCGCGGTGCTGGCGGCAGATGCTGCCGATACCTTCGCTCCGGCGTTGTTTGCTGCTGCCGTAGCGGCAGAGGCGGGGTAAACAGACATTTGGCCAATAATAAAAGTACTTAACAACAATGCGATATATGTAGTTCTATGCTTTCTCATTCATTTCCTCCCACGAAGATTTACTAGGATTATTATAGAGGTTGAAGGTGAGGTAATTGTATCCAATTTGTAACCATTGGTTGCAATTTGTAACCTTTTGATGAAAATTGCTATAAGCTGTTAATTTATAGTAATTCCGAAGACACGCCGGTATTGGTTGGGGGGCATTCCCTCAAACTCCCTGAATACTTTAATGAAATAGCTCGATTGGGCAAAACCGGCCTGGCGTGCGATTTCCGCAACGGTGAGCCCGGTGGATACAAGCAGCAGCTTGGCTCTGGCCAGACGGCAGTCCGTCAAAAAGCGGTTGGGCGTTTTGCCCATAACCAGCCTGAACAGACGCAGAAAATGATAACTGCTGTAACCCGACAGCCGGGCCATGCTCTCCAGAGTCCAGGCTCCGGCGCACTCCCTGTGGATAATATTCGCCGCGTTGCGGATGGAATGCCTGATCTCCAGGGAGACAGCACCGTGCTGCGGCTCGGAATTTTGCAGCAATGTGATCAGGATTTCATATAGAAGCGCCGACAGGCGCGGTTCATAGCGGGTCTCATAGGATACGCCTAGCCGGTACATCTCTTCGAATAAGCTTTCCAGCCCGGCTTCCGGATCAAAGGTGAAAAAGTAGCCGCGCGACTGGTCGACCTCTTCCAGCAAAGGCAGCGGCAGACCGGCCCCAAAGTGTACCCACCGTACATCCCAGGGCCGGCTCAGATCGGAACCGTACTGCTGATAAGCTCCTCTCGGGAAAAGAAACCCTTTGCCTCTCCCCATCGGAATCCGTTCCCCTTCATGAAACACATAACCTTCCCCGGCAAAAATCAAATGTAAATTATAGCTGTTCAGCAATCCCTCCGATCTTCTCTCCGCATGCTGCGGGAAGTTGCTGTAGTGACCAAGAAATTCCGGATAACATACATATTTGGTGTAGGCCGGTGTTGGCAGATAGCATTGCTTATTCATTAGACGAACAATTCCCCCCTGTGCTATGCAACAATCTAGCAATATCGTTATATTAAAGCAATATTTTGTTATATAATATTTATTTCACTTGATAATACAATATATATGTCATCAGAATAAAGCATATTTTTAATAATATTTGTGATCCCTTGGAGGTTATGATGAGCAAACCTGCTGCAAATGAACGATTTGAGCTTGGCGTATGTTACTATCCTGAACACTGGCCGGAGGAGCTGTGGGCCGACGATTACCGGCGGATGGTTGAAACCGGATTCACAATTGTCCGTCTGGCCGAATTTGCCTGGTCCATCTTCGAACCTGAGGAAGGTGTCTTCCAGTTCGAATTGTTCGACAAGGCTATCGATCTGGCCCACAGCCATGGATTGAAGGTAATTCTGGGCACACCTACTGCCACGCCTCCCGCCTGGCTTACCGAACGTTATCCGGAAGTTCTGAATGTTACGAATGAGGGAGTTACCCTTCAGCATGGTATGCGCCGCCACTATAATTACAGCAGCCCCAAGTACCGGGAGCTCTGTGCCGCTATCACCAGACAGCTTGCGCTGCATTACGGCAATCACCCCGGTGTGGCGGGCTGGCAGATTGACAATGAGTTGAACTGCGAAATCAATGTGTTCTACTCGGAGAGTGATCACCTTGCCTTCCGGGAGTGGGTACAGGCTAAATACAAAACGCTGGACCAGCTGAATGACGCTTGGGGGACCGTCTTCTGGAACCAGACCTACACCAGCTGGTCACAGGTCTTTCTGCCGCGTCCCACCCCTACACCCAAACAGCCCAACCCTCACCAGGCGCTGGATGAGAAAAGGTTTATTTCGGACAATACGATTTCTTTTGCCAAAATCCAGGCGGATATCATCCGTGAGCTGGCCCCCGCCCAATGGGTAACCACCAATGGCTTGTTCGGTCATCTGGACAGCCATGAGCTGAATGAGAAGCTGCTTGATTTCTTCAGCTATGACTCCTATCCGCAGTTCGCAAGCATTCATACGGACCCGGAAGAAACGGAGCCGCTGCGGGACCGGAGCTGGAGTCTCTCGCTGTCCGCAGTCCGTTCCATCAGCCCGAACTTCTGCATTATGGAACAACAATCCGGCCCCGGGGGCTGGGTCAACCGTATGAATATGCCTTCACCCAAACCGGGGCAAATGCGGCTCTGGACCTATCAGTCCATTGCCCATGGAGCGGACAAACTGCTCTACTTCCGCTGGCGCACGGCAACGATGGGCCACGAGATTTACTGGCATGGCCTGAATGATTATCACAACCAGCCGAACCGCAGAGTAAGGGAGGCCGCACAGATCGGACGGGAGCTGGCTGAAGCAGGCAAGCATATTACCGGCACCCGCAATCAGGCGGGCGTTGCCATTCTGCGTGATTATGACAATGAATGGGACGGTGAATACGATGTCTGGCATGGACCGTTCATGTGGCAGAGCAACAAGGAATGGTTCAAGGCGCTGCAAAAGCGGCATATCCCGAATGATGTCCTCTACCTCCGCAGCAAGACCACGCTCGAAGACCTCATTCCATATCAGGTGCTGATCTACCCGCATCCGGCGATAATGAGCGATGAGACTGCCGGGCTGCTTGATCAATATGTGCAGCAGGGCGGAACACTTATTTTTGGCTGCCGGACCGGATACAAGGATACGCGCGGACAATGCTATATGCGGCCTTTTCCCGGTGCAGCCAGGGATCTGTGCGGAATCACCGTTGAGGAATTCACCATGGTCCAAGGCACCCGACTGCCGACCTCTATCCGCTGGGGAAATGACCCTGAGGCACTTACCGGGGCAGATGCTTTTAACGATATTCTTCACGTGGAAGAGGACACTGTAGAGGTCATGGGCACCTACGCGTCTGATTATTATGCCGGCAAACCTGCGGTTACCCGAAACCGGCGGGGTAAAGGTGAAGTTTGGTACTACGGAGCCGTTTTTAATGCAGAAGCAGCCCATAAAATCTTGGACAGCCTGAATCTTAGCTCCCCTGCCGCTGAATGGCTGGAGCTGCCCCCGGAAGTGGAGCTGCAGATCCGCAGCAATGATAAGTCCGGCTATGCATTTCTGTTGAACTACAGCGAAGAAGCCGTAACGATCACGCTCAAAGAGCCTAAAACCGATCTCCTGACCGGTGAAATCCTCTCCGGCTCCTGGAAGCTGGAAGGCTTCGGGGTTAGGGTGCTCTATTAAGGCTTCATGAACTGGCTGAATTCGAATTAAAACCGGATTATTGGTATAGAACTATACTGACTCTTCCTGACGCAGTGATCTGCAAAAGGAGGGGTCTTTTTTACATGTAGAATGAAATCAAAAAAGAGACAGCTCATAGAACCGTCTCTTTGGAAATATTAGGTATTGTTTATGCTGCTACTTCACTAAACTGTTCAGATAAGCATCTGCTTCTTCATAGGTTGGATAATGAACGGCAAACTTCCCGAACAATCTCTTCATCTGCATCTTCCAAACGGGGGTGTCGGCAACATAAACCCATCCGCCCACTCCATGGGCAACTGCTATATCTCCTGTAGGTGCAAGCATGGCAGCAACCTCAGGAGTAAGAATAGTCTTAGACTCAGTGACATCGGTAACTCCTGTGAAGCCAGGCTTCAACTTCTTCATAGCTTGTTCAAAATCAGATATGTATGCCGGAACATCAGCTTCTGTTAGGCCAAAAGCTTTTACAACCACTTGATTTTTTGCAACATTTACTTCCATTGTGTAAGGCATAATCATTCCCCCAGTTTAAATTCTACCAATTGATTTTTAATGAAGAAATCAAAATGGTAAGTATATTAAATTATCGGTTTTGTGAATTCATTATTTTAGGTAATAAGTTAATTAATGTTGTGAATGTTTTATATTTTAATATCTTCCTTGGATATCATGAATGTGTCGGGCAACCATATAAATAAAGAGAGGTGTGTAACTTATGGTGCACCATCGTTCCGATCTGGCCAATCTCACTTTTCATCTGTATTCATCGCCTTTGCGATCCAGCCCTAGACCGTTCATTACATAAGGACGCACAAGATCTGCAAGCATATCCACTCGATCTTTATCCTCCACATTTAACCAATACAGCGCAGCGCCATAGATTGCCGAACCTGTCATGGCCGCCATGATCTCTATGTAATACCTCTCCGCCCCAGGGTAGGTATCTCCTTTCAGAAAAATGCTTTCTATGGTTTGTTGCAACATTTTCTTTATCTTTTTATCCACATGTGTAGCCATGGAATTAGAGCTCATCCTACAGATATGGTAAAAATCCACAATATACCCGTGCATCGCCAAGATTAACTGGCTGCATATTTCATCAGTAAATTCTCCTGCACTCTTCACTTGTTCAGGAATCATCTCATGGAATGCCTCTTCTGTAATTTCTTCAAGTAAAGCATATTTATCTTCAAAATGAGCATAGAATGTGGCCCGGTTAATGGTAGCTTGTTGAGCAATATCCTTAATGGTGATTGCATCAAATCCTTTTCTAAACAACAAATCTCTGAACGATGCTCTAATAAGCTGTCGTGTGCGCAACACCCTCGGATCCTCCTGATTTACCATTTTCAATCCCCTTTTTAGACATCAAATATTACAATGTGTTGCCTATGCAACGTTCTTCTAACTCTGCTGATTGAAATCATAAGCATGCAATATTATCATCTTATCAAACAGGTGTTGCTTAAACAATCTGTGGCTGATTCTTTGAAAGAAGGATTTATGTTGAATACCAAAGTATAAAGAATTTTGATGTATGTTCAATTTAAGAGGAGGATTATTATGAAAGCTATTGCTTTGACAAGCTTTGGAATCCCAGAAGTGCTGAAGGAACTGGAACTGCCGGTTCCCTCACTCACCGATACACAGGTGCTCATCGAAATGCGCGCCTCTTCCATTAATCCAGCAGATTATTTATTTCGCAGCGGCGCGATTCTCCAGAGTCCAATGGCCCACAAATTTCAGGATCAATTGCAATTGCCCATGGTTCTTGGTAATGAAGTAGCCGGCATCGTTCAAGAGGTTGGTAGGAAAGTGACTCAATTCAAACCTGGGGATCGTGTTATGGGCATGGTTCAACGAGGTTCTTATATGGACTATGTTGCGGTGGAAGAAGATCATCTTGCCGTGATCCCTGAAAGTCTCTCCTTTGAAGAGGCAGGTGCCGCTCCTACGGTTGCCCTGACAGCTTGGCAAGCACTGTTTGAGCATGGCCATCTTCAACCGGGACAACGTATTCTTATTCAGGCGGGCGCCGGAGGAGTGGGACATGTAGCCGTCCAGTTGGCCAAACAACATGGAGCATATGTTATCGCAACCGCGAGGGACTATAATCATGATTTCGTCAGAGGACTTGGTGCTGACGAGGTCATCGACTATACTAAAGCCGACTTTACGACCCAAATAACAGATCCTGTTGATATCGTATTGGATACCGCCAAGGACGCATCCACTTTCGGTACCGGGTTACCAGGTGAAATCGGAGAGAAGAACTTCTCGGTCATCAAGGATGGTGGAACTTATATCTCAGTAGTGGCATTCGGAATCAATCAATATCCGAAGGTCCGCAATATTCACGCACATTTCTTCCAAGCCCAACCTAACCGTACCGATTTTGAATCCATCGCTCACCATATGAAAGGCAATAAATTAAAAATCCATGTCAATGAGACATTTGCCTTTACCGCTCAAGGCCTGCATCAAGCGTATCGCAAAAGCGAAGAGTTGCCGAAACGGGGAAAAATCGTCATATCGAAAAACTTGAGTTTATAACTTCCACGTTTTCCGGACAAAACTCCCGATATTCCCAATTGCCTCCTGTGCTTCGGGGAGCATAGCGGACATCATCTGGAACACACTCCACATATTTTCCCAAATTTCCAGTGTGACCTCCCCTCTTTCAGCACGAATACGCTCTGCCAGCTTTTCGGCATCACTTAACAGCACTTCCTGATCCCCGGCCTGGATCAACAGCGGCGGCAGCCCATGCAGGCAGAGCTTAAGCGGAGAGAGCAGCGCAGGAGGCTCACCGGCATAGCCGCCGAGGTAATCCCGCAGGATTCTCCGGTTCCCCTCCCGGCTCCCTGTGGGGTCCAGTTCAGCGTTGCTGTCATAGGACTCGCCGTCGAGATGAACGAGATCGCCATGCGGAGAGAGCAGGAACGCTGCAGCCGGTAGCCTTCCCCCTGATTCCCGCAGTGTGATCATCGTCATGAGCGCAAGCGTGGCACCTACAGAATCCCCGCCAAGGATAATATCCTCCGGCTGCAGGCCCGTCTCCAGAAGCCGGCAATAGGCGGAATAACAATCATCATTGGCGGCGGGATACACATGCTCAGGAGCAAGACGATACTCTACTGTCAGTACCGGCACACCGCTTGCGGCAGAAATTCTCGCAGCCAGATCACGGTAAACTTCACAGCTTCCGGAGATAAACCCTCCCCCGTGAAAATAGAGAATAACCTTCCTTCTGTCCTCCGGGTTATGACCCTTACAGGCATTTACCCATTCCCCTTGAAGCCCGTTCATATCTGCCTTTTCGGCAGATATGAACGGAAGCTGCTGCAGACGTTTGGCGGACTCCGCCAGCTCCAGCCGAATTTGCATTGCTGTTTTTCCGGCAGTCTGGTTATTTTGCTTCAAATGATTTTTGATGGCGGTAAGCATTTCTATTGAACTTGACATCATGTACATCCTCCCCGCATTGGCTTGATACCTGCATTCTAAACCCTGTATCCAGGTACAGAGTCAAGCAGCAATGAGAAGGCGCAATTTGCAAAAAGGGCGGATTTCATAATACGGTCGCTAATCTTCCATCTTGAGGATTTGCAGCGTCTCCTGCACACCCGGATGCCGTTCGGCAGATTCGAGGTTTCTTTTCAGATCAACAAGCAGCAGCCTGGTTTTCTCCCGTTTGGCAATTTCAAGGTCCACAGCGGTCATCTTCCGCTCTATAGCCATAATGAAATCAGGTATACTTAATTTTCCATCCTCCGACTTCTTCAGCGCTTTTGTGATTTCACGCAGCGTGAAACCGCAGTTCTTGGCGTTCTGTATAAAAATAATCCGTGCAAGTGTCTCTTCCGTATACACCCGGTAACCCGAGGCAGTCCGCTGCGGCTGGGGAAGCAGACCATGCTTCTCGTAATACCTCAAGGTTTCAATATTCACTTTCGCTTCCTTTGCCAGTTCTCCGCGTAAATAGGTAACCACGGTGAGCCTCCCTCCTGCTGATGACCTGAAACGATTATAATTTCAGTTTTTCTTTCAGCCGCAGTACCTCTGATTCCGGAAGCTCAGCAGCCCCGTATCTGGCCTGATTGTAGAAATGGAGAAGCTCAGCGGACGCTGCGGCTGCCGCTTCATTCTTGCGCTGGCGCTTTCTCCCAGCATTCCATTCCGCAATGTCTGCCATGGTTTCTTGCGGTGTAAGATAATTCCTCTGCAAATATCCTTCAGCGCGTTTGGCCTGCAGCCAATGGCGGTACAGCCAGCGGGTCCGCTCTCGTCCCCCGTTCATTCCTTCCCAGCGGTCCCGTCTGGAAGCGGACGCCAGCCGGTTCCGCCAATAATCTCTGACGCCCTGTACCGTCTTCTCCCAGGTGAAGATGCTTTTCTCTTCGTCCCGGTAAGCGGTATTGTTCGGAATTGACTCTTTTCGCAGCAAGGACAGCAGGGAATCGATGAACCTCCGCCACAATCCTCCCGTATTGCGGTACAGCCAGCGTAGACCGTAATACAGCACTACCGCCAACACTGCCGCTCCGAAGGCATAAAAAGCATAATCAAGGAGCATCGACAGCAAGCCCGGCTCTTGCGATTCCGCCGGCGGCATTTCGGGCATAACCGGAGGCGGAGCCTCTTGAAGTAGCTCGCTTTCGCCTGAGCCGGAGAATAGACGGCTTAACCAGCCGAAGAATGCCTGCGCGGCATGCCAGATGAGCATTCCTAATGCTTTGCCTGCTCCTGCTGCAAGCACTGCGGCAACCGTGATGAACAACAACACAAACAGCCGGTTATGCCTCCGCAGTCCTGCCGGCAGCGGGGTGCCAGCCCCCGAGAAGGAACTATAGCGCAAATGGCTGGTGTTGGTATCCAGCAAAGCCAGGACCAGGCATAAGCTGCCGCTCCAGGTTAAACCTGCAACACTAGGCTTCAGCAGCGGAACCCTGGCGAAAACAATAGTTGCGGCAAAATATACTGCGATCCCGGCAACATAGTATCTGAGCCTGCGATCCCGGCCGGCAGCCGTCGTCCCCAGATAAGCGCATATGGAAGCACCTGCATAAAGAGGGATTCCCTTCAATCCATATGCACCTGCCAGAGCTCCCGCCAGCGCACCCAATATAAGCGCCGCCAGCAGCTGCTTCCACTTCCGGTTGCACTTTTCCCGGAGAAGTACGCCTGTCATGGATACAAGCGGCAAGGTATACATCCAGGGAAGCACAGCATCCCCCGGCTGCAAATACTTCTGCAGCACGATCCACACCGGAAGGAACAGCAGCCATTCCACAATACAGGACAGCATGAGCTTTAGTGTCGTTATCAACTGAACTGAGCCCAATGTCTTCATGCGCTATTCCTCCCTTCACCAGGAATATCCAGCCACTCGATGCCATTCCCGGCCAGCCTGAGCTGTTCAGCCGCCTGCTGAAGTCCGGCGCCGCGGTGACAGGAAATAATCAGATAATCTGTATCCGTGCTTCCTCTCTCGGCTTCAAGCTCCAACAGCCTGCTCATGGGCAGTACTCTTTCCAGGCTCAGCCTCGCCAGCAGACTGAGGATGTCCTCCATCCGGCCCATCGGCTCAGCATTGACGGGATCATGTTCACCATCCCCGTCCAGTCTTCCATTGCTGAGGAACCCTGTCTCAATCCCATGTCCTACAGCATAGTCAGCTATTGTAGCTGCGTAGCGGATACCCAGTTCAATCCGCTCCATATCCGTTACCGTCCTCCACATGGAATCACTGATTTCCATGTTCAGGCAGATCATAAGCCTGGAATCGGCAGTGAAATCCTTGCGGTGAACCTGCATTTGTCCGGTGCGGGCCGTGGCTTTCCAGTTGATGGAGCCCAGGGAATCTCCCGGACTGTACTCCCGTGTACCCGCTGTTAAGAACGGGTCGTGTACGATCCAGCGTTTGACGGGAAGCTCTCCCAGCCAGCTGTGGATCGGAAGCGGCAGTTCATACATATCCACCATGACCGGATAAACCATCAGCTCCAGGTCCAGAGGAAAGGTGTGGGTATTGCGGCTAAGGCCAAACAAATCTCCTGTAGTCATGGTTGCCGTATCCAGACGGAAAAGGCCGCGTTTTTCACAGCGGACCCGGTGGGTCCGCTTAATATGGCGATATGGCCGGAGGTAGAACAGGCTCACATGATTTTGGTAGATTTCCCCGCTGCTGATGCCGAGATTCTCCTGGCTTCCAAATTCCAGCCCTCTCGCGATGCTGGACTCCAGACGAAGCCAAGGCAAGGGCAGCAGTTTGCCATTGCTGATCTCTTCTACCATTTCCACGGTTTCCCCCTCAAACGCTGCCTGTGAAGAGAAATAACGGATATAATTCACTTTCTTCAGTGCATTCCGCTGATAGATTGCAGAAATGAACATCAGCAGCAGCAATGTGCTGATGATGAACCAGGGCAGTGTCATCTTCTATTCCACCCTTCCACCTCTTGCAGCTGCCGGTGCCGGTTCCGCCGGAACCTCCACTTCACGCAGCACCTGCTGCACAAGCTCTGCAGCCTGCCCTTCCCGTGAACCCGGTCCACGCTGCAGAAGCAGACGGTGGGCGAGCACCGGCATCGCCACCGCCTTGATATCATCAGGCAGCACATAATCTCTCTGCCGGATGAGCGCGCAGCCCTGGGCGGCACGAAGCAGCGCGAACCCGGCGCGGGGGCTAGCCCCCAGCTTGACGGATGGCGCCTGGCGCGTCGCTTCAACAATTGCGATGATGTAACCAAGCAGATCATCGCTGACCGTCACCGCTGCAGCAAGCTGCTGAAGCTCCTTAATATCTCTCCCGGAAGCCACAGCTGACGTTTCCAATAGGGGATTGTTCTCACGGAATCTCTGAAGGATATGAACCCCCTCTTCAAAAGTGGGATACCCCGTAGTGATCCTCATCAGGAACCGGTCCAGCTGCGCTTCAGGCAGCGGAAAGGTCCCCTGGCTGTCCACCGGATTCTGCGTCGCAATGACGAGAAAAGGCGCTTCCAGCTCATGCGTTACACCGTCGATGGTAATCTGCCGTTCTTCCATGCATTCCAGCAGGCTGGACTGGGTGCGTGGAGTCGCACGGTTGATCTCATCGGCCAGCAGAATGCTGGAGAACACCGGGCCGGGGCGGAATTGGAATTCGCCTGTTTTCTGATTATAGAAATTGATTCCGCTAAGATCCGAAGGAAGCAGATCGGGCGTAAACTGTATACGCTTGAAGGAGCAGTCCAGCGAGCGTGCCAGTGTTTTGGCGAGCATGGTTTTGCCTGTACCGGGCACATCTTCCAGCAGGACATGTCCATTTGCCAGTAGGGCGGCTAACAGCAGATCTACTCCTTCCGCTTTACCTACAATAACTTTAGCAAGATTCTCTCTTATTGCCTGTATGAGTGCGGCAGCTTCTTGAAGCATCATGAAGAATAACACCATCCGTTCCATATAAAGGTATGTACTAAAGCTTAATCATACCAGAAAGCGCCTCCAATATATAATAGATAAGTCGCAGCGTTCATTTGACAGTCCTGCCAAGCTTGGAGCGGATGAATGCGGCAATGAAGTAATAGACGGGGATGCATTCTATGAACAACCTGGTCTTGAAATCCGTATGTTTGATCTTATGCCGCAGCAAAAAGGAACCGGGTCTATGCACCCGATTCCTTGACACAGCTTCTACATATCTGACGGGTTCTACTGAATGGCGGCCCCAATATTAGTGCCGCTTGGAGTACCTGAACCTATCAAGTCGCTGCCGGCGGCCAGCTTCAGGAAGTTGCCCAGACTAAAGGAACCGTCAGTATTCCGCACTACCGAAGGAGTCAGACTCACGAAATCGGCGCTGCTGGCTGCAAGTCCCTTGCCGTTCACGCTGGCATTACTTTTCCACCAGACATTTGTGCTGGAAACATCCGTACCGCTCGTTTTGTCACTGGATGTACCGGCAAAGCTCAGGTTGTTCGTGAATACATGGGTACCTGAATCAAAAGCAAAGTTACTCTGCCCGTTGCTCCACGAGGTGTTGTTGGTCAATTGTATGGAACCCTGATTGCTGTTGTAAGTGAAGCCATGCTTTTTATTCTGGAAAGCAACACTGTTGGTGACAATGTGGTTCACGGCAATTTTGTCCCCGCCCAGCTTGAAGCCGTTGCCGTCGCTGTTGGCGGTTGTATTGCCATCCGAGGTTTGGCCGTTTTTATATGCCACACTGTTCTTGATCGTTACCGTTCCTATTGGACCTGTCTCTGATTTGGTATACAAATCCCACCCGTCATCTGTGTTCCAGGCCGATATACATTTGTCGAACACATTGCCGGGGCCGATGGTCAGCTTGGCGGCAAAACCGTCCGCATCCTCCCCGTTGTCCGGGTCGAAATTGTCATGCGAATAGACGCCGATGATCTGATTGTAACTTGGCCAGTCGCTCATGCTGGAGGCTGAAGAAGCGTAACGGCTGATTTGCAGGCCGGAATCCCGGTTATGATGTGTCTCCACATTTTCAATAATGTTGTAGTTACCGCCGATGAAGATCCCGTTGTCTCCGGCTCCTTTGACTTCCAGGCCTTTGACATACCAATAATGTCCGAAGATTTGCAGTCCGCGCTCTGTGGATGCGAAGCTTTCACCAGAGAAATCAAGCACTGGCTTCTCACTTCCATAGGCAACAAGGTTTTTGCGGGAACTGGAAGTTCCGCTGTTGTCCCGGTCTATAGTTACCGGGGAGGACAGGGAGTACGTTCCGCCCCGCAGATAGATCGTCCCTCCCGCAGCAATCCGGGTCAGTGCCGATCCCAGGGTAGTTGGGCTTCCAACGGTTCCTGCATTTCCGGCTGCACCGTTAGGCGCTGCATACAGCACACCGGAAACCGGGCTCACTGTTGGTGTTGCTGCAGGTGTGGCCGTGGGTGCAGCCGTAGCCGTCGGTGCAGGAGTTGCTGTAGCGGTTGGCGCTGCGGTTGGGCTGGTTGTTGGTGCTATGGTTGCTGTGGCGGTTGGACTAGAAGTCGGAGTAACACTGACACCGCTTACAATAACATTATCGAATTTGGCGGATGTCTTGTATGCAATCAATCCAATCCCGCCAGAAGCAAAAATGTTATCGTGTGCATTTAACTGCAGCACATTATTTACGTACATGTTAATTGAATCCCCGCTTAGCTCAAGTTTAACGGTGTAAACAGTTCCAGCGGTGACGGCGTAACCGGTTTTAGCTGCGAGCGTAGTGCTTTCTCCACCGGATTTTTTACGGATCTCCAGTGTGCCCCCGTTCGAGTTGGATATTGAAGCCGCATAGTAGTTGTTCCCGTCGGTATAACGTCCGCACACATATGTACGGTTGTTCCCGTTGAAATTATCGACCTTTACATCCGCCTGAACACTATAATCGCTCCAGGAGCTGCTGCCTGCGGAAGTCCGTCCTTCGGAACTGCCGGATTGATAATATACATAAGAGCTACCATCCTGTACTACAGACCATGTGCCTGTCGTGCTGGTCCAATTGCCGGGGCTGCCGGACTCAAAATCATCACTGAAGAGGCTTGCCGCCTGTACTGACGGTATCCCCCATTGCAGGCCGCCAAAAGCGAGTACAGCAGAGAGGGCAATCGATGCGGTGAATGCAAATCCCTTTTTTATTTTCACGTTAACATTTACCTCCAAAGTGTTTTATGGTTTTCGGAACCAGTTGAGCTGTTGCAGGCTCGCAGTTTGCTTGCTGTTCTCACCACTGCATTTATCGCGTTCATCGCATTCCCCCTTCCTCTCTGATATGCAGTTCACTGTAAAAATCAATTTTTTGCAGCGGCCTGCCTAATCTTCACTATAAGTAAATATTTGTATTTGTACAGATGTTTTTTCGGAATAATATTACAGTATTGTGAATGGATTGTATTTACACAAGAAAAGGCCCGCAAACCAACCGTTTGGGGCCTCATTACTCTATACTCTACGATTCATCTCTTTCAGTTTTGGACAAAAGGCTTCAGCTGCTTAAGCAGGCCCTGCAGTTGTTCCGAGCACTGGCCGTACATTTTTTTCGCCTGTTCATTGTTGGTAGAAAGGCTGAACAGCTCCAGGTCTGCTTCACATTTCTTCAACAGCGCGTACAGCTGGGGTTTTTCCTGCGTTTGAGGGACCTCAACACTGTCAGTGTACAAGTCCACCGTGAGCTCACCATAGGAATCCACTTGGGCCAGATACACATTTTCGGGAGACAGATTCAGCTTTTCCAGCTCCCCCATCAGCCAGCCGCGTGTCAGTCCCAGTGCGTCCAAGGGTTCATCCATAATCTCACCATCCATAATAACCGCTTGGGTTTCCTGCTCCGGTGCCACCTTCACCCCCAGATGCTTGGGTGTCAACGGCTGATTTTCACGGGTCAGCAGCACATTGATCGCCCCGTCTGTTTCCATAATAGCGAATTCCACATCGGCCACATTAAATACATCCTTTTTACGCAGCTCCCCCAATAATTCGTCGGTCGTCAACCGTTCTTTTTTCATATTGTCTTCAAGGATTTTCCCATCCTTAATCAGCACGGTTGATTTGAAATCAATGAAGTCTCTGGCCTTTTTGCTTTTCATTTGCAGAAACTCGATACCTAGCGAGAAAGCAACCCAGACAATCAGTGCGATGACCCCCAGATGCCACGTTTTGTCCGTGTCCAAAGAGATGTACGCTGCAAGACTGCCCACAGTAATCCCTGTAATGTATTCAAAGAACGAGAGCTGTGAGACCTGTCTTTTACCGAGCAGCTTCGTCAAAAAGAAAAGCACCACCACCGCAAAAACGGTGCGCCAAACTACTTCAAGCCATTCCGGCATTTTTGTAACCTCCCGATTATCCTGTATTCATGTCTGTCGACCTTCATTATTTGCCAGAAGGTGCGGAAATAACCATGAAATTTTTTACTGGTTAAGTCGTGAGGTATACAATTTCTTGTCTCGACAGATACTATATCGCGTTAACGAACAATCATTCTAAGGAGGTGTAACAAATGACTGTAGCTTCACAAGTGAAAACCTGTGTCTCTTCTTTGAAGAGCGCCCAAGCCAGCCTTGAGCAATTTGCATTGGAAACGCAGAATCAGGAAGCCAAAAACCTGTTCACCAATGCGGCCCAGCAAACTCAGCAAATTGTAACTCAAGTGGAAAGCCGGGTAACAGAGCTGGAGAAAGAGGAACCTCAATATAAAGGGTTTTAAATCCATTTGAAAAGTTCAGAAAAAAACAGGCTGTCTCTCTGGCATTTCTGCTGAGGGACAGCCTCTTTATGATCCGGCTCTTTATCGGCAATAGGAAGACACACTTCCAGTAAAAGATTGCTCAGCTTCTTCGGCAAAACCGCTGCCGCTGCTCTGCAGCTCATAATACAGGCCTTTACGCTGCAGCAGCTGTTCATGATTGCCCTGCTCGGCAATCCGTCCATCCTGAATGACCAAAATGGTATCGGCATGGCGGATGGTACTCAGCCTATGGGCAATGACAAAGCTGGTTCTGCCGGAGATCACTTGCTTGACCGCCTTTTGGATTTGGATCTCTGCCAGTGTATCCACACTGCTTGTCGCTTCATCCAGGATAAGCAGTGCACGGTCGGAAAGCATCGCCCGGGCGATGGTAATCAGCTGCTTCTGCCCCTGGCTGAGATTGCCTCCCTCTGCTGACAGTATAGTATCATATCCTTGCGGTAATGAACTCCGAGGCAATCCGCTGCTCCTGATGAAACAGGGCAACGACACGGTGGCCGGATACGGTTTCTTCGATAAACCCGTTGAGCTTGCCCAATTCCTGCTGCTGCGCTTTGAACTGTGCCCCGGTCCGGCTTGCTACTGCACTGGCAAACCATGCAATCAGCGGTGCGGTGACCACGGCAATAAGTGTCAGCCAACCGTTCAGCAGCAGCATCATCGTAAGTGATCCCGCCAGCATGATGATACTGGAGATGATCTGCACCAGACTCTGATTCAGCGAGTTTAAGATATTATCGATATCATTGGTGGTGCGGCTCATCAGTTCCCCGTGGCTTTTGCGGGCAAAAAAAGGAATAGGCAGCCGCTGCAAATGCTGAAACAGTTCCTTGCGCAGGCTTCACACTGTCCGCTGAGAGATATCAGCGAGAAGATAGCCTTGCAGCCAACTCTGACCAGACTGCCCAGCAGATACAAACCCAGCAGCAGCAGACAAAGCTGCAGCAGTCCGCTGTACTGGCCAGGAATAATGTAACGGTCAAGTGCGACTCCTGTCAGGTAGGGACCGAGAAGGGTCAGCCCCGCTGCAGCAATCGTGAGCACCAGGACTATAATCAGCCGCAGAGGTTGCCGGAACAAGTAGCCGGACAATTTTCTCAGAGTATGGGTATTAGTCCTCATGTCAGGCTCCTTGCTGGGATAAGGCGATATCCCGGTAAAGCTGGCTTGTGGCCAGCAGTGTCTCGTGCGTCCCCCGGGCTGTAATGCGCCCTTCATCCAATACGAGAATAAGATCAGCGTGCTGGATCGAAGCGATCCGCTGGGCAATGATCAGGCAGGTGGTGCGTTTCATTACTTGCCGCAGCGAGGAGCGTATGCGGTAATCGGTCCGCAGATCCACCGCGCTGGTACAGTCATCCAGTATGATCATTCCCGGCTTCAGTAATAACGTTGGGGCTATGGATATCCGCTGCTTCTGCCCCCCGGACAGATTCACCCCCCGCTGACCCAAAACCGTACCGTATCCATGCGGCAGCTTGCTGATGAAATCATGAGCCTCCGCGAGACGCGCGGCCTCCTCCACCTCTTCCAATGTCGCCGCAGGATTCCCGTAGCGGATGTTCTCCAGAACCGTTCCACTGAAAAGCAGTGCCTGCTGAAGTACCATGCCCACATGTTGATGCAGCTTCTCTGAAGCCAGCGTATCAATATTCACATAATCGATAGTAATGCGGCCTCCGGTCGCCTTATAAAAGCCGGGGATCAGACTCGCCAATGTGGATTTGCCTGCCCCGTTTACTCCGATCATCCCCACCGTTTGTCCAGGCTCGGCAATAAAGTCAATGTCATGCAGCACCGCATGGTCCAGATTGCCGTCATAGCTTAAGCTTACATGCTCAAAGGCTAACCGGCCGCAGAAGTTGTCTTGGGCATCCTGTTGCGTATTGCGCGGCAATAGCCCGCAGTCCTCTCTATCCGAGGAGTGTCCAGGACCTCATTAATGCGGTCAGCTGAAGCCTTGGCCCGGGAGAGGGTCATCAGCTGGCCCCCCATTCCGAGTGTTGCGAACAGCAGCTTGGTAATGTAGGTAAGAAACGCTGCCAGTTCTCCGACCGAGAGCAGTCCCTTCCCGGAAAGCACACCGCCATACCATAATGCCGCAACTACACTGAAGTTGAGGATCATTGATACCAAAGGTGTATTCAGTGCCATCAGCCTTGCCGCCTTCAGGCTGGCTTGAAGAAAGCGTGAGTTGCTGCCTTCAAATCGCAGCTCCTCATATTCACTTCTCACAAAAGCTTTGACAACCAGGATCCCGGACAGGTTCTCCTGCATCGCCAGGTTCAGCCGGTCCAGCTTGTGCTGTACATCTCCATACAGCGGGATGGACTTCCGCGTAAATACCGTAAGAAGCAGGAGCACCAGGGGAATCATCACCAGCAGAATGAGAGTGAGCTGAGGACTGATCAACACCGCCATGATCAGACTGCCGGTGAATTGGAAGATCTGCCTAGGAAACATGCGGAGTGACATAAGCACCATATTCTGCAGCTGAACCACGTCTCCGGTCAGCCTGGTGACGATAGATCCAGATTCAAAACGCTCCATATTGCGGATCGAAAACGACTGCACTTTCTCAAACATCGCCTGCCGGAGGTCACCGGCAAAATTCTGAGAAGCAATCGTAGAAAAGATTGTGCAGCAGACACCGCCAATCAAGCCGACGGCAGCGGCGGCCAGCATCAGCAACCCGGTTTGGGTGATGTGCCCCAGGTTGCCTGCGGCAACACCATCGTTAACAATACTTTCCATCAGCCTTGGCTGCAGCAGGTCCATCGTAACTTCAAGCAGCATAAACAGCGGCCCGAGCAGGGCCCCGAGCCGGTATGGCTTAAGAAATCTGATAAGCTTTAACACTTGCTGACACCTCAATCATTGCATTATAAGTAGATTACGGGTACAAAATCTTGTATTTCAATCTACTATACCGTTATGAGAGGGTCCGGGTAATAAAGCTTTCCACACATCTGGCTGTCTGAAACATGGCCTCCCTCTCCTCTTCGTCTTCCCTTCGCAATTCTTCGCTAAACGAGGTCGGCTGCCGTCTTGTTTTTATTAAGCTATCGTTTTCTGTTGAAGTCTTCTACTTCAGTAAAATTTCTCGTTATATTCTTCAGCCATTTAAATTGACGATACCGCATTAAGGCAGCTGGCATTTTAACAACTTCATCTAAGCTGATTACAACATATAGAGCAATAGGTGGTAAATGCCACACAAACGCGCTGATAAAACTCAAAGGCAAAATAATTCCCCACATTACAATCGTATCACACCAAAAGCCAAATTTAGAATCTCCTCCTGCAACAAATAAACCAGCAATAGTTGTTGCGTTCATCGACTTAGCAATACAATAATAAATACATATATAAAGCATGCCATGAAGATACTCTTGTGCATTTTGGTTCAAATCAACCGCATAGAATACTAGCGGTTTCATTAATAAAATGAGCCCTCCGGAAAGAACACCAAATATCAGTGCATACCAAATCATCCGGGCCCCTGCTTTTTTTGCCATTTCAATTTCGTTGTTGCCTAAATACTTCCCTACAAGTACTGATCCCCCAGTCGCAATACCCCCACATAATACAACAGCCAAATTTTTCACCACTGATGCAACAGAGTTGGCTGCGACCATATCAGCATTTATATGTCCAATAATTGCGGCGGTTGCAGTCAAAGCGCCACCCCAAACGATATAATTACCTTGTACAGGCGTTGTGTACCTCAAATAATCCTTTAGCAATTTGCGTTGAGCGTCATCACGCTCAGGTAATTGAAAGCGGACTGTTCCTCTTGTAATGGAATATATGTAACACCATCCCAGTTCAAAGAAACGAGCAACGACTGTTGCAAGAGCCACGGATGTAATTGCTTTTTCTGGCATGTTTGGGAAAAGCACAAATACACATAAAGCATTCAAAAGGATATTCAAAAATAAGCCTGAAGAACTAATTAAGGCGCTCAATTGTGCCTGTTCCATACTTCTTATCACGCCGAGAAACATTTGAGTGAGGCCCATTGCAAGGTACGAAAAGGAAATCGTATGAAGAAATTTTGCTCCGTATCTAATTAATTCTTCATCCTGCGTAAAAAAATACATTAGTTCATTTGGAAATAATAAGGAAATACCGAAAAAAATTAGAGAGATAATAGCAGCAAATAGACAGGCAATGTTGAGAACTCTTTGTATAGTATGCACGTCCTTTTTACCCCAGTATTGCGCGGCAAGAATACCTGCACCAGCCGACATCCCCAGATAAAACAAGGTAAGAACAAAAGTGATTTGTCCTGCCAGTGATACCGCCGACATTGCAGACTGACCTACGGCCCCTAACATCACAACATCTGCCGATACTGCAGTTGCCGCTATTAGGTTCTGTAGTGCGATAGGAATAACAAGATGTACAAGCTCCCGATTGAACGTACGATTAAAATTTTTGTCTGTTATATTTACCTGTTTTACTTGTCTTTGCACTCTATACCCTTCTTTCATAAAACTTACAATTTCAATTATAAGAAGCCATCTTAATTATCATTTAGCAAAAAAATCTGAAAACTAATGTCCACGTTTTAAAGCGGATTTTAGTTTTCAGATTTTTGTCAGACATCAGAAATTTAAATTCCAATTTCCCCACTCTTACAATCATTCAAAGATAGATTACTCCCGCAAAGACAACATATGAATAATTGTTTTCATTACCGCATTATCATCATTAGATCCTATGATGTAATTTGCAGCTTCTTTTAGTTCGGGGACAGCATTTCGAACAGCAAAACTGTAGGCAGCACGAACAAGAAGCTCCAGATCATTGTAGCCGTCTCCAAACGCCATTGTCTCTTCCGGCTTTATATTCAAAAGGTGCTGTAGGTGTTCTACAGTCGTACCTTTATGAACATTAATGTTAGCAATATCGATCCAAGCTGACTCAGACGCTACAATGTAAGCTGACTCAAAAAAGGTAGAAAGTTTCTTACGTGTTTCGAAGCATTGAAGCGCCGAGTCATATACCGTAATTTTAACAAAGTCATCATTTAATTCCTTGAAGTCAGCAACTTGTCTAACCTGAGCGTAAGACTTTCTGACAATATCGGTTGGTACAGTGTCTTTTATGACTGCACCTTTCCTAGTACAAGCAATAATAATATGATCTAGGCTAATTTCCTCTAGTTGCTGTATTATTTCAAGACCAAGCTTGTTGCTCAGCAAGTTTTCATAAACAAATTCTCTGTTATGTTTAATACGGGTGGCGCTATCTCCCAAAATCCAAAGATCATTTGCGTCATCTCCGAATAGTTCTTCAACCCTTTCACACTGCTTCCCGGTAACTGGAGCAAAAATAACTCCTTGTTTCTGCATTATCTTTTTTACATCTTGATATAACTCTCTATTGAAATCACCGTTACTGTTCAAAAATGTTCCGTCCATATCAGTGAGCACTAACTTAATCATTTTTATTCTCCTTCTGCTAATGTTTATCTTAAGCTTGCTTCTTCATCCAGATCTTCTTTTGTAATTTCTCTGTCTTTGTAATAATATTTTCGGTCATGTTCATCAATCATTCGCATTACTTTGCATGGATTACCAACGGCTAAGGAGTTTGCCGGAATATCTTTGGTCACTACACTCCCGGCACCAATAACAGTATTTTCACCGATAGTGACCCCAGGACAGATAGTGACATTTGTACCGATCCAACAATTGTCATGGATTTGCACAGGATCTGCGTACATGTATCCTCGATAATCTGGATGAAGCGGATGTCCCACAGTAGCAATGGTTACGGCGGGTCCGAACATCACGTTTTTTCCAATGATAATTTTAGTATCGTCAACAAAATTACAATTGAAATTAATGTAAGACCCTTCACCGATTTCAATGTTGGTTCCATAACAAAAATAGAAAGGTGGTTCAATCCATGCGTTTGTTTCTTTTCCAAATATTTCAGCCATAAGCTGAACCCGCCTATTTAAAAAATCCGGCCCTGTTGAGTTGTAGGCAAGCATTCTCTTTTTTGCCTGCATTCTGTCTTCTGGCAGTCCTTCACAGTAATCAGTAAACAACTTTCCAGAAGCAATTCGCTCTCTCATAGTCATATCTTTCTCCCCTTATCTTTCTTGAAATTATCAAAATTGTATTATTATACTGTTGTTATATCTATACAGATTAGATATAATTTTATTAAAATCGTATATTATTTAAGGAGATGCAACTATGAATGCAAAGCTGGAAGTATTCTCCGACTTATCGGAAGAATTAAATTACAATCTTCCTGATTTCCCACTTTACGTGCGAAAAGGATTGCTAAATCAATTTGATAAATACGCTGCTGCGTGTCACTGGCATCCTGACCTTGAATTTATTTTAGTGCTGGAAGGTGAAATGGAATACTTTGTGAATGGCGAAATAGTAAATATTGAAAAAGGGAACGGCTTTTTTATCAATAGCAGACGCCTTCACTATGGTTTTTCTTCTAAGAAAGTCAATTGTTCATTTTTAGTCATTGCAATACACCCCGCACTGTTTGGAGAAAGCAGATATTTGGGCAAAACATACTTTGAAGAGAACTTCGGTTCTAATACTGAAGACTACATTTTAATTACGCAGCAAAGTGATTGGGAAAAAGACATCCTACTAGCGTTAGAACAAATTTATAAGGAAATGAACAGCACTTCGCATAACGCGCTGCGACTTCTTTCTTTGGCTGCAAAGCTTTGTGCGAATATCAGTGATCATATACAGCATGTTCCTGGGCAAGTTAACGAAAACCAGTCATGGATTATCCTTAGGAATATGACTGGGTTCATTCATCATCATTATGCTTCAAAAATAACGCTTGATGAAATTGCTGCCGCTGGGTCTATCTGCCGAAGCAAATGTTGCGAATTATTTGATGAATATACCGGAAAAACTCCTAACTCGTATCTAGTGCGTTACCGCATTCAAAAGAGCTGTGAGATGCTGACGGAAACAAATAGATCCGTTAGCGAAATTGCTATAAGATGCGGATTTCAAAGTGCGAGTTATTTTTCATATGTTTTTCGTAACGAAATAGGATTGACACCACTGAATTATAGAAAAAATATTAGAATACAATCCTCTTTGGAAAAATGACAGTCATTTTTAATTCCATTATTGTATTGTTAGTATTGTTCGTCGTTCATATACATGTAATTCTCACTTGTATAAAAAGCATATCTCTTGGATTGAAAATTAATTAATTTTTCAAACCAAGTAGCGTTAAGCAAAGAGCAAATAATGAAATAAGAACAGATTAAGAAAGTAGCAGCTAATGTAATTTGGGTAGACAAATAACTCCCTCCTATATAATACAAATGGTTTGAATGGACAAAAAAATTGTTCATTTTCAACATTTTTCTTCTCGTTACATTTTAATAATAGTATATTTTTTATCATTTTAATCTCAAAATCAGCTTTAATTCTATCAATATCGTTTAAAGCACAGAAACTAAATGGTAATGATGAAAAAAGCGATTATACTTTTGAAATTAAAAATAAAAAAACGGCGAGGAGCAGCCGTTTTTTTATATAAAATATTTTATAATCTTTTAAAATCATCCTCTTCGCATTCATTAAGAAAGGAGTGTTCATTCCATGAAGAAAAGATCTTTAACGTTTATATCTTTTGGATATGGATACTCTACTGCTGTTTTTTTCTAGAATTCATTATTACGGGTGAAGTGTGTCCAAAATGAATTGTCAAAACGGCGGAACATTCTTATCTCGCGGAGGTACTTTAAAATGGAGAATTCCAAAATTACTAAAAAAACCCTGAAGGAATGTATGGTCCAGTAGGTAGCTACACTCATATTACCAAAATCCCAAGAAATTCTGAGCTGTATGTTACTTCTGGTCAAATTGGGGTGGATCAAAATGGTAACATTCCCGACAGCATGAACTAACAAATCAAGAATACTTTTGACAATATCCAAACCGTGTTACATTCTGAAGAGTTAACATCAGAGCATATTATTAAAGTAAATATCTGGGCTACCCAAAAAATAGATTGGAGTTATCTGTATGAAAAATGGGGGCACTTATTCGGTAGTGATTACCCGGCGATGACGGTTGGCTATATTTCAGAATTAGGATTACCGGAAATTAAAATAGAAATTGAAATATGGGCGGCTAAAGCTTAAACCCGACTTCAAACCCCTCGCGTAAAAGTATCATTTTATGCGAGGGGTTTTTATAAACTAATAAGACGGTGCTGTGTTCACCTCAAAGTAACCCTGCCGATCAATATGCAGATCAATGCTGTATAGCTCTTCTCTGTATTTATCGACTTCGAAATCGACATCGTAGAATCGTTGATGAAGAAACTGCTCAGACTGCTTCACGACTTCAAAATGATTCTCCCGCGCTCCGCGCACGGCGGTCCCTATATCCAGCTTCGACTCAGCATAAGTCGCTATTCATTCGCCCGGTTTCCACAATATAGGAAAAATCCCATCCCAAGAATGGCTGATTCGCTTGCTTCTGGCTAGTAAGGTAGTCGTCAATGCTACAGTGTGCTGGAAGCCTGAACCAGCAGATTGGCAAGTAAATCGTAATCGGGTGTATCCTCTTTGCGGATTTTTAGCCATTTCCTCTCATCAGGCCCTTCAAAACCATTCGGAAACGTTAGGCCGGATGCATTCATGATCATGAATGCAATGGCATCTTTCGATGGTGAAATAACAGCCGCATAATGTCCGTGTTTCAGGAAATGGGGCTTTTTGTATTGAATGCGTTCTTCGGCTTCGGGAATTACTTGATGTACCATCTGTCGCAGTCGGTTGCTAACCTCGATTTGCCATGGTTGACTAAGGTTGTCGATAAAAACGGAAACATCCTCGTTCATCATTTCTTTTGCAGCTCCTTTTCACATTGTGTTTTAGGAAGAGTTAGAGACCTGACGAAGATCTTCACGTTCTCTTGTATGAACTGATCGAGACTGATACCAGGATAGTTGTTGCCGGCTTCCAAATCGTTAATGAACGCACCATATTGCGCCATCATGAACGTGAATGCCTGCATGGTTGGGTTTGAACTAGCTACTTTCCCTTTTTCGTTCATCTTGTTAAAGTATTCTGTCAATAATGTCAACAGTTGGCGAGGATGTTGCAATCGACTTTCTTTAAAGCCCGGAATATGAACTTCATCCTTTAAGGCTATCTGTATCAGCTTTCGGTCACGGTTCATGATCTCATGATATTTTTTGCTTATGGATATCAGATCACTTTCTAACTCCCAAACAAGCTTCTCGCTAAAGAGTATTTGTATTTCTTCGGCATACTGAAAACGTTCAAGCGCGGATTCAAGTAGTTTTTGCTTGCTTCCGAAATGTCGAAACAGCGTTTTTTCGCTTAATTCGGCGGCTGTGGCGATTTCCTGCGTCGTGACGCCGTTGTAACCTTTTTCCGAGATCAGATCGATCGCAGCATGTAGCAATTTCTCCGCACTCCCTTGCTTAGTTGGGCGCATGATCAGCTCCCTTTCTGTAGGATATGCAATAATGTCTGTCAGTAATGACTGACATTATAATAGTCCAAACTTATCCTCCGGTACAGCTTCTGCAAAATAACGCCGCTGCTAGTCTACAGCTTTAAGTAAAACCCATATTTTAATATGGCTTTTCGCTTCGTCACCAACGTTTTTTAATAAAATTCTTTGACTTTCTCTTCGTTATAAACCCCTGTAGGCATATTTTTTCATTACTGCTCTATTAGATGAGTATTCATGTACTGCAGACCAAACGCGTATTCAAAACTCCGAATTATCAATCTACCCGTTAACAAATTCAATGTTCCCCTCCCTCCCCCACCGCAATAGTCTGCTTATGCCGCAGCGCCGAGGAACGGCTAGTCGCCGGCGCTCAGAGCGGCCAAATCCATCTCTCGGATACGCTCCTTGTCGGAGATGATATGGAACCCGGCGATCTTGCCGTCCGTAATCGCGACCTTGATCACAAACTGCAGCTCGCCTCGCGGAGCGACGACGATGCCGACATCTCCGTCGATGAGAATCGGGCGAGCAGCCCGGGCACCGCCGGCGACCACTTGCCCGGAAACGGCCTGTACGCCGTGTATCTCTTGTGCTGCGCCGCTTGCGGCTCTCCGGTCGTCCCGGAGCACGACATCCGGGTCGAGCACCTTGAGCAGCGCGTCGAAGTTGCCTGCGCGCGTCGCCGCAAGGAAGGCGTCGACCAGCTCCCGCTGCCGCGCCAGATCGGCGTGCCGGGCCGTGTCAAAGCCATGTACCCGGCGGCGGGCGCGGCGGGCCAACTGCCTGGCTGCTTCCTTGGAACGCCCCACGATCGGGGCGATTTCCTCAAAAGGCAGCGCGAAAACGTCATGCAGAACGAATGCGATCTGTTCGGCCGGATTCAAGCTGCCGAGCACGACGAGCATGGCGAGGCCGACGGAGTCGGCCAGCAGCGCCTCACACTCGGGGTCGCTGACGTCCCCGCCGCTTGAGACCAGCTCGGACACATGCGGTGTGAAAGGCTCCTCGCGCCTTGATTTGCGCGAGCGCAGCATGTCAAGGCATACCCGCGAGACGACGGTCTTCAGCCAGCCGCCCAAATTCTCGATGCCGCTCGTATCGGAGCGGCTGAGACGGAGCCAGGACTCCTGTACAGCGTTTCATAATTCAATTTCCAAGTCAGAGTTACGGTCAGGCTACCGCGAAATCTCAGCTTTGTGAGAGTTGAACTATAAATGGGCAATCAGATGGAGGAGAAGCATTACCTTAATTAATTCTTTTGCTTCAGCCACTTCAACAATTTTCCTGTTTCGATGCCCGCCAGCAGCACAATCCCAATACCATGGGTATCATTCGTCAACGCGTTCAGCTCAACCTTATAATATTCAGGTGTGAAGGAATACCCGGAACCCCGGCATACCCCGTGTACATTCCCGAACCGGTCAATGCCATATTTCGTCAGGGCTTCCCAGCCCCTGCTCACCGCCTTTACCGCTTTGGACTTCATGTCCTCCCTAATCCAGCCATGGCGGACTCCTCTGGATAAACCGTAAACAAACATACTGGTGCAGGAGGTTTCCTCGTAGGAATCCGGATGAGTCAACACCTGATGCCACAGCCCGCTGGTTCCCTGCAAAGCCATATACCCTTCGGCAAGCTCATTGTAGAATTTCAGCAGTTCTTCCCGCTCCACGTGTGTTTCCGGCATAACCTCCAGCAACTCCGACAGGGAGAAGAACACCCAGCCGTTGCCCCGGCCCCATGGGACATTGGTAGGCTTGTTGTGCTTAAAGTCGTACACATGGGACATGATCTTGAATTCAGGAATAAACAGATACTTCTTAAACCGGTTAAATTGTCTTGCTGCGTCATCCAGATATTTGGCTTCCCCCGTCAGCCGGTAATAGCGGATTAAGAACGGGGTGCTCATATACAGGTCGTCAGCCCATAGCGTATTTTCCTGGAAGCTGTTCAGGCAGATGCGGAAGAAGGCTCCGTCTTCAAGCCGTTCCTGTTTATATTCCATATGATTCGCGATCTGTTCAACCAGGTAAGGAGTATGAGGATCCTGCGAGTCGCTGTACGCTTCGAGCACAGCGGAGCCGAATGAACCGCAGTCATCCAGCATATCCATTTCCACCAGCTGATTGTTTACCGAGGGATAGCCGTACTGCTCCGCATCCCATTTCGCATATTTATAGATCCTGGTGCATTCTGTAATATGGTTCACCGCATAATCGAGGATTCCCTGCTTCTGTAAAAATCTTCCGGTCTGCAGCAGCCCGTAAAGCGTAACCCCCAGGGGATAATTCCATTTGGCGAACAGAGCATTGTCTAAGTAAGGTCTTACCCATGTATCCGGCCGGTCCACCCTCCAGAAGTATTGACTATCCCCCTGTTCAAACAAACGGTACAGGGAACAAATGCTATCGGCGGATTCCTCCAGCTGTTTGTCAAAAGGCCCCAGATACAGCCATGGTTCACGGCTCCCCTTTACCCCCCTCGGAATCGATAACGCAACGTTTTCCCCATCGATGATGAAGTCAAAGCCGTACTCCCATCCGTTGTCCGAGGAACACAGCTCCACCAGCACCTCATGCTTCCCCGGCTCCAGCTTGAATTCCGCCATATCCGATGTCTTCAGCGCTCCTGAAAACACCTCGCTGCCATCAAGCCACACCCTCAGCTTCCCTGTGGAACTCCCCTTCAGGCTGCACACCTTTGAGCCAGCGCTGGAATGGCTAAGCTCCGACCAGAGGTAGGCCACCTTGTGGGGCGTATTGCCGAAAATCCGCGTGCACGGATTCAACTTCATTTGTTCTTTATCCCAGGAAAGCCCGGGGTGCCAGACCATGCCGGATTGCTCTTCCAGAGCAGTATATTCCGGAATATGCTCTTCGCTGAAACAGTCCGCGTCCATTGCGTCAGAATAGATCCAGCCGGCCTGTCCCTTTCTTTCCTGGAAGGGAGACATAAACTCCATGGGATTCCATTTGGTGTGCTGCGTACCAAAAATCCCGCCAAAACCTGATCCTGTCTTCACAAACTTAATGCATACAGAATTCCAGCCCTTTTGCAGCTTGGCACGAATGCCTTTATTTACCTTAGGATTTGCTTCTTCATGAATATCGGATTTATACAGAAATTCCCGGTTCAAATAAACAGCAGTTGGACCATAGCAGCTCACTCCAAAGTCCGTCCACCCGTCATGGTTGCTCCAGAGCAGACCAAAGACATAAGCATACTGGCCCAGTTTGGCTTCTGGCAGCTTCTCCTCTAAATTCATGTCATATCTTCCATTATTCTTCTTAAGAAAACCTTCCCGCGAAAAACTCCGGAACTCAAAAGGAAGCGCAGGATTCCTTCCAATGTACGCATTGGCAACGGTTTCAAGAATCTCATCTGTACGGTCATACAACTTCGAATAAATACTTTCCTGTTCATCAAAATAGGGCTTCATCATCGCAACTCCTTTATGAAGTATTCTACGATTTTATGTTAGCATATGTTGAATGTATAAGGCATGCATGATATGATTCGGTTTGTAATATATACCGATTATTTGGTGGTGACGGCTTGAAGACTACCGATATTTTAAACTCCATGGTTCCACATTTTCACCTGGCGATCAAACGGTACTCTACCCCTTCCTGGAAAATTCCTCATGCTGTTTTTCATCATCATAATCTGATGCTGGTATTTGATGGTGAAGCCAATCTCCTTTGTAATGATGCTGAGTTTACAGCCGTAAGCGGAGATCTTGTTTATTTTAAACCCGGCGACATGAGAAGGGGCGATACGAATCCAAACTGTCTTGTGAAATGCTATACCGTTGATTTTCAATATGCCTGCCCTGTTATGGAGAACGGCAGTTGGGTTAATCTTGATGTTGCGCTTCCTTTTCCGGCGCATACCCATATTCAGGACCGGTATCTGTTCCGCCGTTTGACCGAATTATTTGAAGAGTTCATGCGGCACTGGTCATCGGGGCACGAGAACCGGACGTTCAGATGCCGCGCCGACTTCATGGAAATTCTGCTTCTTATTTCTAAATACATGGAACATAACACCATAAATTACAGCGCCATTCATAAAGTGGAGAAAGTAATCAACTATATTGCAGCAAACTATACCCGA
The DNA here is from genome assembly GCF_000981585.1 of Paenibacillus riograndensis SBR5. Taxonomy (NCBI): domain Bacteria; kingdom Bacillati; phylum Bacillota; class Bacilli; order Caryophanales; family Paenibacillaceae; genus Paenibacillus; species Paenibacillus riograndensis. The sequence goes on along the minus strand of NZ_LN831776.1, from coordinate 3,826,295 downwards.
AAGTTAACCCTAGATGAACTGGCCGACAGTATACATATCAGCCGCTCCCATCTGGGGCATATTTTCAAGGAAACCACCGGAGAAACTCCCTTTGAGTTTATTATCAAATACCGGATCGCCCGCGCAAAAGAATTTCTGGAAAACGGCTGCTCCGTAACCGATACTGCAAGATTAGTTGGTTTTGGCGACATGTTTTATTTCAGCAGGTACTTTAAGAAAATAGAGGGAATCTCACCGAATAAATATATTGGATTGTAGTGGAGTCATCAGCAAGTTTAACCTTTGAGCGCTCCAACCATTACACCCTTAACAAAATACTTCTGCAAGAATGGATACGCCGCCAGGATAGGGAGTGTAGCAATCACATCCTCTTTTCCCATAAGCCGCTTCAGAAACATTTCACCCTTATATGTGTTTATTTCATTTTGTCTGGTGCTGAGCCGGTGGAAAAATTGTTTGAGTGTGAAACCATAGCTGCACTGCAGGCGGAAATTACCAATACACTATCCTCTACATGTAAACGCATACAGTAAACTAAAAAAGTATGAGGGAGTTACTCCGGGAAAGTATAAAGAGTGAATTACGGTTAACCGGTGGGTGACTGCACTTTGTACAATGGAAAGCTGAGAGTTCTGCGGCGAATCACATTCTGCTGCATTTCGTGCAGTAGATTTCGTGATTTGGAGTCAAAAGCGCCTTTTTCGCCCGATTCTGCTGTACAAAGTGCAACAGATTCCACTTTTTCGCTGATTTAAAGATCATCTATTGTATAAAGTGTAATTGAATGCCGGCAAAAAAACGCTTTGAACAGAAGGAATTCACTCCTGCCCAAAGCGCCTCTACTCTCTATCGGTTGCTTCTCCGCCTACCCAGCGGCTCCAGCCTATTTACCCAAAATACCCACTTCGCCGCTGGTCATAAAGCCGGCAAGCTCTACCTTTCTTCCCGTCCGGGCACTCTCCAGCGCTCCAAAAACCATAGCCATGCTGTAACGGTTGTCCCGGCAATCGGTTTCTGCAGGGCGGCGTTCAGCCAGCGCCTGGAACATTTCCTCCAGACACCCGTAATGGAAGGTTTCTTTCAGGTCTGCCGCTTCACCTTCAACACGGTCGTGGTCACGGATGAATTCGCCGTCCGGGCTACGATCCGTTACCTTTTCAGCATACGGCATCCCCTCACCATCCCATATCGCAGTTCCTTTGTCACCCTGAATCCGCCAGGTGGCTTCCCATGAGGTTGGAGCCCCTTCTGCACACCATGAGCCCTGGTAGCAGAAGACGGAGCCGTCCGACATTTCAAAAATGCAGACTGCCGAGGCATTCCCCGCATACCAGGACCCGGGAGGATTGAACTCCTGGCAATATACCGTTACCGGGTCCGCGCCGCTGATGAATCGGGCCTGGTCAAAGGTATGGATGGCCATATCGAGCAGCAGCGGGCTTTCCATCGCATCACGGAAGCCGCCAAAATGCGGCGCCAGAAAAAAGCCCGCCCCGATGTAGCCGATTCTTCCAATCTCTCCGGCTTCAATCAGGCGGCGCAGAGAGCGGATACGGGGGTCATACCGCCTGTTCTGCATAACCGCATGGCTCTTTCCGGTGCGCTCCGCTAAAGCAACTATAGCATTACAGTGCTCCATGGTCTCCGCCAGCGGCTTCTCGCTGAACACATCGCATTGATGTGTAAGTGCTGTGCTGGCAACCCTATAATGGCTGGCCGGTATGGTCACATCAAAGACTAGATTCGCTCCCGTCTGTTCGATCGCCTCTCCAATATCGGTAAAGACCGGACAGGTTAAGCCATGCTTGCCGGCCATGGCCGCTGCCGCATCAAGCCGGATATCCACCAGCGCGACAATACGGACATCCGGCCGCCTCACAGCATAGCTGATCCACTCGTTAGCCATGCCTCCGCAGCCGGCGACGGCTACACGATATTGTGCTGTCATCGGAGATTCACCTCTTTCTTTTCTTCCATTAGATTGGATTAGGAATGAAGCTGCCTCCCCGGCAATGCTTCAAATAATTCAGCGCATGGACTTGACCGGTCATTTCCAATTCGTCCCGGTAGACGGGATCATGCCAGCCTTCAATGTCGATGGTACCCTTGTAACCGGCCTGCCGCAGAATGCTAATCACATCTGTCCAGTTCGTGTCGCCAAAGCCAGGTGTCCGGTGCCAGACATAGGGTTGTGGACCATGAATGCCGTATTCCCTGACAATATCCCAGGCAATCGTTGCGTCCTTGCCATGCACGTGAAAGATTTTGTCTGTCCATTTACGCAGCTGCGGAATCGGATCAATCAGCGCCACCATCTGATGACATGGCTCCCATTCCAGTCCGATGTTGTCCGCCGGAACAGCGTTGAACATTTTCTCCCAGGCTGCCGGATTGTGGGCGATATTCCAATCTCCTGTCTGCCAATCCCCGCCCATTGAACAATTTTCAAAAGCAATCCGGAGTCCCTTGTCGGCCGCCCGCTTGGACAGCTCTCCAAATACTTCCGCAAACTTCGGAATAGACTCGTCGATGGACTGTCCGGTCAGTCTTCCTGTGAACCCGGATACCATATCGGTACCGAATAAATGGGCATGGTCGATGAGCCGTTCCCAGCTTGCAAGTGCATCTGCATTATCGCCAGTGCCGGTCAACGGGTTGCCAAAAATGCCAACCGACGAAATGATGAAATCATGTTCAGCAGCCAGCTCCCGCACCCGTGCTGCGGTCTCCGCCAAATCCGTTGCTCCTGTGGTCTGCCAGAACGTGAGACTGAAGGATTCAAAACCATGCTTCACGATCTGCGGGATTACCCGCACTGCATCCGGTGCTCCGACCAGTGTTCCGATTCTAAGGGAATCATGCATCTTGTCTACCACTCCAATATTGGTTTATAGTTAGTTCAGCAATGCAAGTATATAGCTCATTTGCTGCGAAATCTCTTCTTATCTTGTGTAAAAATAGCTGAATATTGCGGGAGTTGAAGTGGCCGTGACTTATCCGAAGGAGCTGAAGGAGTATCCTCAGCTTGAAGAGAAGACCTATCCGTTCCGCTTGTTTTTCAATCAGTGCCGGGACGCCAAAGCGGAGCAGAACATTCTTTTTTTGCATTGGCATGAGCATTTCGAAATTATTGTGATGCAGAAGGGCAGAGCGATTTTTCATGTGGACAGCAGACCCTATGAAGCCGGACCCGGTGACGTAATCATTGTACCTTCCGGCGGGCTTCATGTCGGATACAGCTTGATCAACGGCGATATCGCATTCGTGTCCATTGTGTTTCATGCGTCCCTGTTCAAGGACCGTTATCAGGATTCCCAACACGAACAGTTTGTGGCACCCTACTTGAATAATCTCTACCGGTTTCCGGTTAAGCCTGTAGAGCAGAACCCGGTATGCAGCACCTATTACCCTTTGCTTGAATCGCTTATCCAAGAAGTCCGGGACAAAAGCCCTGCTTTTCAATTGGTTGTCAAAAACCAGCTTCATCTGTTCTTCACTCTGCTCTCGCGGACCTTTCCGCCTCAGCGGATGTCTGACAGGCATCACCGCGAACGCTACTCGGTCAACCGCGAACGCTTCAAACCGCTGCTGGAATATCTGGAACAGCATCTGGATGAGAAAATCACCATCGAAAGCGCTGCCAGATTCGTGAATCTGAATCCCTATCACTTCTGCAAAACCTTCAAAAAGCTGACCGGACGCACCTTCATTGATTACGTAAACCTCTACCGGGTCAATGAAGCCGAGCGGCTGCTGTTGGAGACGGATTTGACCATCACTGAAATTGCCGGCAAAGTCGGCTGTGACAATCCCAATTACTTCACCAAGCTCTACAAACAGTACAAGGGACTAACTCCCTCCGTCGCGAGAAAAATGTAAATGCTGCTCCAGCCAAAGGATATCTATCCGCCAAAAAACGTTCCCCTGATCCCTGATAGCTTGGGCCGGAGCCTGGAACAAAAGTATACTTTGGGTTGAAAAAAAACATGTAAAGCTGGAGCTTACAAAGTGCGGATTGTTGGTACAATAGGCAAGATGTTCGCCCGTTTTGGGGGCTGGGCGTGAACATTGTTGTACAACGTGCAAGATATTCGCCTATCCGGGAGACTTGGGGCGCACATTCTATCGCCCGCCTGACGAATAGGTCAAATCGAGTTGAGCGCGAGACCGGAAATTTTGCTCACCTCCTTCTGCTCCTCTGCTGATGCTTACAGGTTTCGTTCTCACCCACCAGCTATTGATGCGGACAGGAGATCCGTTGATTTCCCAGACTATCAAAACAGCACCGTTCACGGTAGTGTGAGCGGTGCTGTGCTATTACTGCAGAATTTCGAATCCTTACAAATCACTCATACTGAAATTAAGTTTCTAAAAGGTCCGCTCATGTTAGTCGAGTGTATACGGCGCAAGCCCCGGAGGAAGCGGAGACGGACGCCCGCAGCTGCTCTCCATTTCGTAGAAATGCTTCGAGTCGGAGGAATCATGAAAAGCCCACATGGCCTCCAGCACATGGTAGGCCAGCTCTCCGCTGGCCCGGTGTGGACGGCCGGTACGGATGGCGTAAGCCATATCCGCGGGACCGATCCCCCGCGTATTCTGGTCGTAGCCGGGCAGGAGCGGCTGTTCGCGCCATTCACTTTCTCCCATTCGGCGGTATTTAACAGTACCGCCGAAGGTGTTGGGATCGGGCACTTGAAGTGATCCTTCCGTACCGTAGATCTCAATCGGCGGCAGATCGCTGCCGCCGAACACATCGAAGCTCATGATCAGCGTTGCGATTGCGCCGCTGCTGAATTGCAGCGTCCCGGCAACATGGGTCGGGATGTCCACCGGAATTTTTTTGCCTGCTTTTTTCTCACTCGTAATTGTCCGTTCTGCCAACGCTTTACCGGTTATGCCTGCTACCGTGCGGATGGGGCCAAGGAGCTGAACGAGTGCGGTCAAATAATAAGGCCCCATATCGAACATTGGCCCCCCGCCTGCGGCATAATAGAATTCCGGGTCAGGATGCCAAAACTCATGCCCTCTGCTCATCATGAACGATGTCGCCGCCACCGGCTTGCCGATCACGCCATCCTCAATCATCTTCAGCGCAGTCTGGATTCCGGCACCCAGAAAGGTTTCCGGGGCGCTGCCAACCAGCAGTCCATTGGCTCTGGCTGCTTCCAGCACCTTGCGTCCTTCCTCTCTGGTAACCGCCAGCGGTTTCTCAACATAGACATGCTTGCCGGCCTCCAGTGCCCGCAGACTAATCTCGGCATGCGCAGCCGGAATGGTTAAATTGATTACGATCTCAATTTCCGGGTCTGCGAGCAGCTGTTCTACGGTGTAGACGTTTGGGATTCCGTAAGCGGCTGCCTGCTCTGCCGCCCGCGCCGGGTCCATGTCCGCGCACGCGGAAAGGTCCAGAATCGCAAACTTTTGACAATTCTCCATATAGATGCTGCTGATCTTGCCGCAGCCGATGACGCCCACCTTGACTTTTTTCATCTCCTGATCGCTCCCGCCTTATAATTGGCTGTCCGCCATGCCGCTGTAGGCCCCCGCCATTTGCTTCGGGTTCGCCGCAGCCTCCTGCTTGCCCTCTGCCGCCCAGAGCAGCCCCCGCCGCATCAGTTCCTTCACAGGCGGCAGCTCCACGATGTCAGCGTGGTGACCCAGCGAGTTGTAATAGACCCGCCCCTGACCCCAGCGTTTGGTCCAGACCACAGGCATATCCACTGCCTTGTTCGTGGCGTGTGGCCCTTGGATCACCGGGAACCGTGTGGTGGCAAGCACCTCCACAGCCGGGTCGATATGCAGATAATATTGCTCAGAGGTGACATCAAAATCTTCAATGCCTTTGGTCAGCGGGCTGGAGCTTTGGCAGATTTCTACCTTATACTGCACACCGTCATTGCCGGGATGGGCAACCCATTGCCCGCCAGTCATGAACTGCCAGTCCACATTCGTGCGGAACGAATCACACATCCCGCCATGGCAGCCCGCGAGTCCGGTTCCATTCTGAACTGCTGCCGACACATTGTTGACCAGCTCCTGTGAGATTTCCCCCATCGTCCAGACCGGCACAATCAGATCCAGGCCCAGCAGCTTTTCGCCGTCAGCGAAGGCTTCCAGCGTATTGGCAACCTCGACATCGAACTGTGCTTCCCGCAAAAGTCCGGCGAACACTCCGGCAACCTGCTCCGGTTCATGTCCATCCCAGCCGCCCCATACGATTAATGCTTTTTTCATTATTATCACTCCTTCTCCCGAATCATTGCATATAGTCCATTACATTTCAGACAGTTCAACCCAGCGCCGCTCCTGCACTGACCGTTCCACGGCTTCCAGCACCGCCTGGCATTTCACGCCATCGTGAAAATTCGGCACCGGCTGGCGGCCTTCTGCGGCAGCCGATGCCAGCTCCAGAAATTCATGAATGAAGGTATGCTCAAAACCGATTGTATGTCCCGGCGGCCACCAGGCTTCGGCATAATCATGGGCCGGATCTGTGGCGAGTACCCGCCGGAAGCCCTGCACATCCTCCTCGTCAGAGGTCAGATAGACCTCAAGCTCATTCATCCGTTCGAAATCAAATTTCACACTCCCAAGACTGCCATTGATCTCAAAGGAATTGGTCGAGCGGTGGCCGGCAGCAAAACGCGTAGCCTCAAAACTGCCGATGGCACCGTTTGCAAACCGCGCCAGGAACAGCGTGGCATCATCTACGGTCACCGGTCCTCTTGGAGCACCGGCACTCGCCTTGGCACTGAGGCCCGTCATCTCGGCAGCCAAAGGTCGCTCCTTGATGAAGGTTTCACTCATACCGATGACCTCTTTCATGTCGCCGACCAGAAAATGGGCGAGGTCAATCAGATGCGCCCCGAGGTCGCCGTGAGAACCGGAACCGGCAATCTCCTTCTGCAGCCTCCATACCAGCGGAAATTCGGGATCCAGAATCCAGTCCTGCAGAAACCAGGCCCGGAAATGATAGATTTGTCCCAGCCGTCCGCTCTCCACCAGCCGCTTGGCCAGGCGAACCGCCGGAGAGAAACGGTAGTTGAAGCCAACCATATGCATAACCCCGGCTTCCTCTGCAGCCTCCAGCATTTCACGGGAATCCGCAAGTGTCAGGGCCAGGGGCTTCTCGCAAAAAATATGCTTTCCGGCCTTCGCCGCGGCCAGTGCAATCTCCTTATGCGCATCACTGGGCGCGTTGATATCAATTAGATCAATATCGTCGCGGCCAACCAGTTCTCTCCAATCGGTTACGGTATCCGACCAGCCCAGCCGGGCTGCGGCCTCCTGCAGATCAACGGCATTCCGGCCGCATAGCACCGCCATCTCCGGCTTCAACGCCTTCGGGAAAAACATCGGCAGACTCCGGTAAGCATTGCTGTGCGCCTTGCCCATGAACTTGTATCCAATCATTCCGATGCGCAGCTGTTTCATTGAATCCCTCCTAATCTTAATGATGAAGCACGCACAATAAGCTTGGCGGGAAGCTTCACATGGATAGTCTCCTGCTCCGTATCCCTGCTTCCGCTCTCCGGCAGTTCCAGCACTTTGGCTGCAGCAATTTCCCCCAGCTGATAAAAGGGTACCCGCACGCTGCTAAGGGCGGGTGTTGTAAGCTCTGCGGCATCCGAATCGTCATAGCCGACGATCGCCGGCATCCACTCTGCGGGGATGCCCAGCTCCCGGAGGCCTTGCTGCAGGCCAATGGCCATCCGGTCATTGGCTGCCGCCACAGCCTCAATGCGCTCCAGCTGTGGGGCAATAGCCTGTGCAGCCGCAATTCCGCTTCTGCGGCTGAAATTCCCTTCGAACAAAAGCGAAGGGTCTGCCGGAATGCCTGCCTCCTGAAATGCCCGCATATATCCTTCCAGCCGGTCCCGGCTGTTGGAATAGGCCAGCGGCCCATTCAGGAAAGCAATTCTGGTGAAGCCCTGCTGCAGCAGATGCTTCACCGCAAGCTGGCAGCCTTCCACATGATCGGCATCCACCTCATGGAATCCCTCACCCGCAAAATGCTGGTTGATGAGACAGTAGGGATGCCCTTCCTGCTTCAGCTGCCGCAGCGCGGCAAGCTCTCCGGCCTCTTCCTTAGCGCCCAGCACAATGCAGGCATCCACCTTGCGCATACGGAAGAGCCCGCAGTAATCCAGCGGCTCATCGGCATCGCGGAAGATCATCAGCAGATCATACCCTTCTTCCCTGGCCCGGCTGCCGATTCCGCTCAGAATCTCGGAGAAATAATATGCGGAGAACAACCGGGCTTTGGGCAGATAGGGCATGATGACGCCCAGGTTGCCGCTGCGCCTGCGGGCAAAGCTGCGGGCAAGCGAGCTGGGCGTATATCCCAGCTCCCTGGCGGCTGCAAGAACCTTCTCCTTCGTCTTTTCCTTGAGCGGACCGACATTGTTCAGCACACGGGAGACTGTCGCTTCGGAAACTCCGGCAAGCTCGGCAACTTCTTTGCGGCTTGCGATAGCAATCATCCTTTCTAAATCGTTATGGGGACCTGCGCTCTTATCAAATACAGCATAATGTACACGCGTACATTCTCTCACGAAGACGGGTTGCCGTCAATCCCTATTTGAACCAGGACTGGACATGCCCCAGGAACCTTTTGGCCGCCGGTGAAGCATGTCTCATGGAATGCACGGCAATGCCCAGTGAACGGAAGCTGCGTTCTTCAAGCTCCAGCATGGCGACGTTATGGTTCTGGCGCTGGATGACCAGTTCCGGCAGAATACTGATGCCAAGCCCGTTTTCCACCATGGCGATAATGGCATAATCATCCCCGGCCGAGAATTTGATATTCGGCTTGATCGCTGCCTTTTCCAGCACCCTTCTGACATCGTAATCCGAACCTGCCTTCGGGATAATGAAATCCTCATGGGCGATTTGCGCAAGCGGCATATAGGGGGCCTTGCTCAGGGGATGCTCCTTGGAGAGGATGGCCAGCATCCGGTCCTGCTTCAGCGGAAACACCTCGAAGTTCTCCCTTGTGGGCAAAGAGATAAACCCGAAATCCACCACTCCAGCCTCGATCCACTGCTCAATTTCCAGGTAACCGCCTTCCATCAGCTTGAATTCGATATACGGATATTCTTCACGGAACTGCTTAATCATTCCCGGCAGCCAGTGAACCGAAACGCTGGTGAAGGTACCGATGGTAATCGTTCCTGTCTCCAGGCCATGGATATCTGCGACCTGCTGCTTCAGCTGCTCATTCCATTTCATGATCTCCCGGATGGGCTGAACCACCTGCTCACCGTTGACTGTCAGCCTGACTCCCGAGCGGTTTCTCAGCAGCAGAGTGAAGCCAAACTCCGATTCCAGACTGCTGATCGTATGGCTGATGCCGGATTGGGTGAAGCCCAGCACCTCTGCGGCCCGGGTCAGGCTTCCCAGCTCCACCACCTTGAGAAACACCTCGTATTTGCTGATGCTCAAACTGCTGTGCACCTCCTGAAATTACATGAGTTTTACTCATGTATTCTATGATAAACATTCAGTTAACTTATGTATTCGAGCATATTATACTATAGTGGCTTGCAACTTGGAATGATGAAGGATGATGAAGGAATGAAGCCGCTTAAGGCTGAGCTGATGCTTTTTGTAGTAACTATGTTCTGGGGCTCTTCTTACCTGTTCATGAAGATGGGTCTGGGGTCGCTCGGAGAGTTCAACCTCATTGCGCTGCGCTTTGGGCTTGCTTTTATCCTGGCAGCGGTTTTGTTTCACAAGCGCCTTAGAACAGTAGATGCCCGGACAGTGAAATATGGGGCATTGCTGGGTTTCCTCCTGCTCGGAGTCTTCACCTGCATCACCTTCGGGCTAAAGACGACCACGACCTCGAATGCCGGCTTCCTCGTAGCGCTAACCGTGGTGTTCGTCCCCATGCTGGAGGTTCTGGTCTTCAAAAAAAGAGTCGCGCCCCCGCAGCTCTTCGGCGCTATTCTCGCCATCAGCGGCATCGGGTTGCTTACGCTGAACGGCTCACTGCAGGTCCGTCCCGGCGACCTTCTCTGTATCTTGTCTGCCGTGTTCTATGCGGTGCAGATCCTGGTCACAGCCCGGGCGGTCAAGACCGGCGACTCGCTGAACATCGGCATTCTGCAGCTCGGCTTCGCCGGAGGCTATGCCCTGATTCTGTCGGCCGTCTTCGAGACACCTTCGCTGCCGGCCACCCTGCCCGGCTGGATTGCTGTTCTCGCCCTCGGCATCTTCTGCAGCGCCTGCGGCTTCATCCTCCAGCCCGTGGCCCAGAAGCACACCTCACCGACCCGCACCGGCCTGATCTTCGCCCTGGAGCCTGTCTTCGCTGCCTTCTTCGGCTACTGGTTCGTGCATGAGAAGCTCTCCCTCCAAGGCTACACAGGCGCAGCGCTGGTTCTGCTGGGCATCGTTGCCTCGGAGCTGCTGGGTAAGCTGCATTTTGTTCCTCCGGCAAGGATGCTGAAGAAACGGCGGGCGAATCTGTAGCTTAGTACCACACCAGCCTCCTTATATATAGCACAAAAAAAACGTCCCTTCCTGCCAACCGGCAGCAAGGGACGTTCTTCATTTTTACAACGGTACTCCCTTAGTGGACCTCACAGCTGAGCTTAACTGTCTATTTTGTAAAGTTTAGCGAGCCCGCCTTCTGAAGTTTCGCGGTAACTACTGTTCATATCCTGGCCTGTCTCATACATGGTCTGTACAACCAGATCAAAAGATATCTTACGGGTACCAGACAAGAATTTAGCCAGGCTCAGCGCATTGATCGCCCGCATCGCACCCACAGCATTCCGCTCAATGCAAGGGATCTGAACAAGTCCGTTAATCGGATCACAGGTTAAACCCAAGTGGTGCTCCATAGCAACCTCCGCCGCATACTCAATCTGGTCGATCTCCATACCAGACAGTTCAGCCAGTGCAGCCGCTGCCATAGAGCAAGCCGTGCCAACCTCCGCCTGGCAGCCGCATTGAGCGCCGCTGATGGAGGCGTTCTGCTTGACCAGATTGCCAATGAGCCCGCCGACGGCCAGCGCCCGGAGAATCCGTTCGTCCGGGACCTGCAGCTTCTCCTGCATATAACGGAGCGAGGCGGGCACAACACCGCTGGCCCCGCAGGTTGGAGCAGTTACGACTGTGCCGGCGGCCGCATTCTGTTCGTTGACGGCAAAAGCGTACGCGCTAACGATCCGATTCTCACGCGTCTCCGGGCTCTCATCCATATCCCGCTGATGATAGAGATATTTCGCCTTGCGTTCGACATGAAGACCGCCTTCCAGAATACCTGTGACGGACAGCCCTTCGTCGATCGACCGCTTCATCGCTTCCCAGATTCCTTGGAGGAATTCCCAGATCTGATTGCCTTCACGCTGCTCGACATAATCGCTTAGCCGGATATGATTCGCTTTACAAAAGGCACTGATCTCTGCAAAGCTGTTCTCCGGGTAAACATCAGGCCCATGCGTCTCCTCCCGCCCCTCAATTACGATATCCCCGCCGCCGATACTGACAGCACGCATGGAATTGGTTTGCTGACCGTCTTGGTAAGCGAACAAGTCCATCGTATTGGGATGGGGCAGAACAAAATCTGGCTGCGGAACAAATTCAACCTCCGCTGAAGCGGGTGACAATGCGCGAATAATGGCCTTGTCCGTCATATGGCCTTTGCCTGTTTTGGCAAGGGAACCATAGATCAGTGCCTTGAACTGGTCTGCGTCTTCATTTTCTGCTTTGAAGATTCTGGCCGCCTTCTCCGGCCCCATGGTATGGGAGCTGGACGGTCCACTGCCAATCTTATATAGCTCAGTCAACGATCTCATAGCACCCTTATCCCTTCTCAGTTGTCTTTGGCTTAAGATCTTCATCCTGCGGTTTGACCAGGCTTATCGCCCATTCCTCTGAAAACGTTCCTTGAGCTTCATCAGCCGCTCATGAATCCCCTCTTCATCAATCGCCATGTCAACCAATTGGTGAGTAAGCTGAAGACCTTGATTCTCTGCAAAAGCTTGTTTCCAAGGGTGCGATACAATCGAATGCGTAAGATGTCTTGTAGAGCGGGGTGCCTGCATGATCATCTCTGCCAGCCCCCATGCCCGTGGAAGAAGCTGTTCACGAGGCAGTACCTCACTGATCAGACCGAGGTCCAGTGCCTCTTGGGCAGTAATGTTCAAGCCCGTGTATGCGTAGTATGCCGCTTTTTTGCTCCCCAGTATCTTTTGAAGGGCCAGAACGATTCCGTCTCCAGGCGGAACACCGCCCAGATAATGGGCATCGAAGAACGCGGTGTCTTCCGCGCAAATGGTAATGTCACAAAGCGTTCCCAGCTGCCAGTGTGCGCCTGTCCCATTGATCGCCCCAATCGTGGGGATGTCCAGGCAATGAACCATATTTTCAATCATTCTGAGCGATTCATGATACATCTCCAGCTTCCGGCGATTCGGCCAATCCATGAATTTGGTGGTCCAGACTTCAGGATTGCCTATCTGCCACAGCTCTCCTGTCCCTGTAAGGATCATGACCTCATTCTCAGGATCACGGCCAATATCTGACCATACATGACCATATGCGGCTTGGACCGGCCAGTCGAATTGTAAAGGTCCCCCGTTAGTGTGCATACGCACTTCGAGGATGCCGTCGTGGCGGGTCATGAGGAATAAGTCCTTGTACTTCTCAGAGTACTCTTCGAACCGTGTAGGTCCTATCATCTTTCTATTGAACATCTTTGCCCATCAGGCGTCCCTGCATTTTCTTCAGCCGCTCCAGTGCTCCTTCTTCATCAATGGCCATGTCGTACATTTGGTGGGCCAGTTGGAACCCTTGATCGGCGACCAGGGCCTGCTTCCATGGACGGGAGATGATGGAGTGAGACAGATGTCTCGTTGAACGCGGTGCCTGCATGATCATCTCCGCAAGCTCCCATGCGCGTGGAAGGAGCTGCTCACGGGGCAGGACTTCACTGACGATACCCAGGTCCAAGGCGGTCTGACCATTGATATTCTTGCCGGTGTATGCATAATAGGCTGCTTTTTTGAAACCGATCATGTTCTGCAGTGTGAGCAGCATACCATCTCCTGGAGGCGTGCCTCCCAGATAATGCGGATCGAAAAAGTCCGCGTCTTCCGTACAAATGGTAATATCACAGAGTGTTGCAAGCTCACAGTGCGTTCCCGGACCGTTGACCGCCCCGATAGTCGGGATGTCAATGCAGAAGATCAGATTTTCAAGCAGTCTCAGTGATTCATGATACTGTTCGAGCTTCTTTTGCTTCGGCCAATCCATAAATTTCGTATTCCAGACCTCAGGGTCGCCAATCACCCATTTATCCCCAGTTCCCGAAATAATCATGACTTCGTTCTCAGGGTCACGGCCAATATCTGACCAGGCATGAGACCAGGCGGTATGAGCTTCCCAATTGTGCTTGTACGGACCTCCGCCCGTGTGAAGACGCACTTCAATGATTCCGTCACGACGGGTCATTAACAGGAATTCCTTGTATTTCTCCGAGTACTCTTCAAATTTGGTGGGTCCAATCATACGTCTCTCTGTCATTGTAATTCCTCCTAAGTTTGGTTTAGAGCTTATCTGTTACTTTCAAGCCAATCTCTGGCAAAAGCTGCGAAAGCCGCAGCCCCTCTATGAAGCACCTCATCCGAGAACATCGTCTTAGGATGGTGTACAGGGTAACTATAACCTTCTTCGGCATTGCCTGCGTTAAGAAACACTGTGGTACTTGGCACCGCCTGTGAGACAAAGGCGAAGTCTTCTGATCCCATTAATTTGCCGCCGGGTACCAGCTCAGTTATACCAATATAGGAGCCGTCGCCAAAGGTATTTCCAATCGAAGCCCTCATTTGCTCATTAAGTCCGCCATCCGTTTTCACTTCAGGACAACCCCTCGTATAGATCACTTCCACCTTGGCCTGAAAAGTATCTCCGATCCCTGCGCTAATTTCGCGGATACGGGTTTCCACTTTATCCCGCAAAGCGGCGTTAAATGTGCGCACGCTTCCTTTCAATCTGGCCGTATCGGGAATCACGTTGTTCGTAGTTCCACCTTCCATCACGCCGATGGTAAGCACTGCATTATCAATCGGCGAAATTTCCCGGCTGAGGATACCCTGCAGTGCCAGATGTAGATGAGCAGCCACATTTAAGGGGTCCACTGCGGCCTCGGGCATCGCTCCATGTGAGCCCCTTCCGCGGATGATGATTTCGAACCAATCCGAAGAAGCAGAGATCGCTCCACCTTCCTCAGGCACAACAAATTGTCCGATAGGAAGCGGCATTCCGGTCAACACATGGAGCATCATGGCTGCATCCACTTTAGGATTGTCGAGAATCCCATTCTCCAGCATCATCTTTGCCCCGTGCAGAGTCTCTTCACCCGGCTGAAACATAAGCTTAACCGTCCCGCGAAGCTGCCCTTCGCTCGCCTTCAGGATCTCCGCAGCTCCGAGCAGCATGGAAGTATGCATGTCATGCCCACAGGCGTGCATGTTTCCATTCAACGATGCGTAAGACAGCTCCGTTTCCTCTTGAATGGGCAGCCCGTCCATATCTGCACGAACAAGAATCACCTTCCCGGCATGTTGACCGCCGATCGTAACCATTAGACCTGATTCTCCTACGGGAGCGGGCTTAAGCCCCATCGACTCCAACACCTCTTTTACGTAGGCCGTTGTCCTGGGCAAACTTAAATCAAGTTCCGGAACCGCATGAAGATGATGCCTGTACATGACCATTTTGTCCTGCAGCTGATGGGCCATACTCAAAAAGTCTCCAGCTTTTTCAATCACAAATGAACATCTCCCAAAACACAAATTAAATGAATGTTAGAACAGAGTGAACATTCCCCCTTTGTATTTTAAGACTTTTTAAGAACACTTTTATCGTACTGGTATTTTTATTCGCTGTCAAGAGATTATTAGACATTTTAAGAACATTATTTCGGAGGCTGCCGGAACATTGTAATATCACATTTATTGTGATATAACTCTTTTGATTGGACTGTTAATGAAAGGAATCTATTATGAAAATCAACCTGGGTATTATCACGCCAGAGACCCATATGGATTATTTCCGCGCCATTGAAGAAGAAATGCGGCCCTTATGCCAGTTCCGCTTCCTTACCATCAGCAACTTCCGGGAAACTACAGACATCTATCTCAAAAACCTGGATTCGGTGGATGGATTTGTGATCAGCGGCAGGATGCTTTACGAGTCAATCGATAAGGAATGCCTGGATGACAAGGTGCCTGTTCACATTTTGCACGATGATGAGAACCTGCTGTACAGGGAGCTTTTCCGGCTGCTGGTTACAGAACCCGGGCTTGATATATCGAGGATCTATGTGGATTATGCGTATGTTATCGATTCTTTCAGTGAATTCCAGCAGTATCTGACTCACGAAGGAAAGCCCGTAGACAGCGGAGATCTGCTGGAGCGGGTGGAGACCATGCTGGAGAACCATATCACGCTGTGGGAAGACAAGAAAATAGATCTGTCCATTACAGCGTTCGGCCACTTCGTTCCTGAACTCCAAAAGCACGGTGTCAGATATATCTTAATCCGCCCCACCTTGGAGAACGTCAAAGAGACGATCAGCGAAATCATCAATGAGATTACCATCCTCAAGCTAAAGAACCAGAGGGCAGTGGTCGCATGCTTATCGGCCCAGTCGGAGCAGCCGCCATCTACAGAGCAGCTTCAAGAGCTGAAAGTCCTTGTCGGCAGGTTTCTGCACGATATGAATCTGGCAGACACGGCCCAAATTTCGGATGGCTATGTCAGACTGTACACCACCTACGGCAATTTCATGAGGATCACCTCTAACGCGAATAATTGCACCCTGCTGGAGTATCTGGAAGAACGCATACAGGGCAAGGTGAAAATCGGTTGGGGTTCGGGGCACGAGTATTTTCAAGCTAACGTAAATGCCACCAAAGCCCACCGGCAGGCTGAAGCCTATACGGGCAGCTGCAGCTTTTTTATAGACGAGAATCAGAAGGTTATCGGCCCCATGCGGAGCATGCATGTCATACAGTTCTCAGAACAGGGTGACCCGGAAATCATCGCATTAGCCAAAAGGATCGGAATAAACAACATCAATTTACAGAAAATCATGTCCTATGCAGAAATCATGAGAACCAATAAATTATCCTCTGAGGATGTTGCAGAGTGCCTGTCCATGACCGTCAGAGGTGCAAACCGTATCCTTAACAAGATTGAAGAAAATAAATATGCACAAACGGTATTTGAAAAACGGGACAACAGCAAAGGGCGGCCCAAAAAATACTACGAGCTGTTGTTTCTCGACAAAGAAGGGCGCAAAAATGGCAAATGATACGCAATGTCTCATTTGCCATTTTGAGCTTCCCATTCGTTTCAGTATGAGTCCTTAACATGGGCATAAAAGTGCATTATATAGCACAAAAAGAACGTCCCTTCCTGCCAACCGACAGCAAGGGACGTTCTTCATTCTTACAACATTCGCTTAAGATTAATGTCCCATCATCATCGCGGGATCAGCGGTCTGAGCGTCCGGGGAAGCCGGAACAGCAGACACTTTAGGCTTGCGCAGAATCAGGCTGATGACCACACCTGCTACAGCGATACAGGCCGAGAAGAAGAACACATCATTGAATCCAAGAACCATGGCAGAGAGCGGATTCGCGCCAGCGGCCATTTTTCCCATATGAACTGCTATTTGACTGGTCAGGTAACCGGTCATTCCTGCCACTGCAAAGGACACCACAACCTGCTGGGCAGCAGCGGTGAGCGGTGTAACCCGGTTCACCCATTCACGCGGCGCCGAGTTCAGCACATGGGTGTTGACCGGCATCATGGAGAGACCCATGCCAAGCCCCATCATCGCCAGACAGGACATAATAAACGGCAGTCCAGTATCCACAGTCACATTCGAAAGCATAAAGAGTGCGGTTGAAATAATGCTCAGGCCGACAAATACCAATGGACGCGCACCGATTTTGTCAAACAGGCGGCCGCCCAGCGGCATGCCGATCCCGGAAGCCAGCGCCTGCGGCAGCAGGATCAGACCGGTTTCCAGCGGTGTATAATTACGGATCTGCTGCAGATACAGCGGCACGAACAACATGGAGCCGAACAATGCAGCCTGGGTTACCCAGCTTAGAATAATCCCCCGGGTGAAGTCAGATGAACGGAATACGCGAAGCTCCAGCAGAGGATGCTTGTGAAGCAGCTCTACAATGATAAACAACACCAGCGCCACACCGCCCACAGACAACCCTACAATGGCACCCGTTGAGGACCAGCTTTCACCGCCGCCCTGATTCACACCGTAGGCAAGCATGGAGAAGGCTACCGGAGCCAGGATAATACCCAGAATATCGAGATGGGCTCTTCCTTTCGTTTCTGTCTTCGGCAGATATTTAATGCCCAGCGTGATTCCTACGATTCCGATTGGTAAATTGATCAGGAAAATCCAGTGCCAGCTCACATATTCCACCAGCCAGCCGGACAAAACCGGTCCGAGTGCAGGAGCCAGCAGCATTGGAATACCCAGCAGACCCATGATCGACCCTCTGCGCTCCGGCGGAGCCAGTCTGAAGACCATCGCCATCCCGATGGGGGCAACCATCCCGCCGCCCAGACCTTGAATGACTCGGAAGAGTACCAGCTGGCTTGAAGTTTGCGCGATCGAGCACAGCATGGAGCCCAGTACGAACATGGCAACCGTTGCAACGAATACCTGCTTCGATCCGAAACGGTCCGTCATATAGCCGGCGAGCGGGATTACAGCAGCCAGGGCAAGTGTATATCCGGTAATGGCCCACTGCACAGTTTTGAGGTCAGTGTTGAAATACTCCACCAGCTTAGGTACGGCTACATTGACTACTGTACCGTCGAGGATAACCATAATCATCCCAACGATAATTGCCAGCAGCGGCGGCAGTATAGCTTTCAGTGAGAAGGGCTGCTCTGCAGGAGCGCCTTTCGCATTTGTTGTGTTTGACATTCTTTTCTCCACTCATTTCTCTATTAGTATTGATGAAAATAACGTTCGAACAACCCGTCAATCTGCTCCTCAATGGGCGGAGGGTTGAAGACCGGCATGAAATCCGCTTTGTCCGCAGGCAGGCTGGACAGCATGATCTCAGGAACAACCACTGCACCATATATCTGAAGCTGCATCATCATCAGCTTGTTTTTATCCTGCTCACCGGTGATTTCCTGAATAGCCTGCAAAATCTTTTCAAGCCGCATCATTTTGCAGTAACGGGAGTATTCATCCAGGGAACTCATAATATGATGTCTCTGCTCAAGCATTTGTCTCGCCATCCCGGGATAACGCTTGAGCTCTTCTATATAACGGATGAAAAATTCCTTGAGCCGCTCCCTTGGCGGCACTGTGTCGTCCTCCAGCACTTTAAAGGCGTCATCAAAGGTAGAGAGCAGCACCCTTACCGCATCTGCCAGCAGCTTTTCCTTAGAGCCGTAATGATAGTTGACAAGGGCCAGATTCGTCTCTGCTTTGGCGGCTATATTACGCATTGTGGCACAGCTGAACCCATATGCCCGGATCAAATCCACGGTCGCTTCAAGAATCGTCTGTTTCGTATCCTTATCTGCATGATCTGCAATGCT
The DNA here is from genome assembly GCF_000981585.1 of Paenibacillus riograndensis SBR5. Taxonomy (NCBI): domain Bacteria; kingdom Bacillati; phylum Bacillota; class Bacilli; order Caryophanales; family Paenibacillaceae; genus Paenibacillus; species Paenibacillus riograndensis. The sequence continues at coordinate 3,807,683 of NZ_LN831776.1, read as the reverse complement.
GTCGTTTCTGTTCATAGCTTAAGCTGCATCCCCCTTCCCCGGCATCTTGTCTAATCACCGTTTTAAACGCTGTTTAACAGAAACTAAATTTACTCCCAAAAAGCATTCCTGTCAATAGCCCTTTAGAAAAAAAAGAAGGCTTTCGTCCTTGCCGTAAGGACGATCACCTTCTTGCCTGCTGTGCTTATTGGACCGGACCGGCTGCCGCCTCGCTCGCAGCAAGGGGGGCCAGGGTCAGTCCGGTAATTTTTCCTGTTGTGTCCACGGTCAATGTCAGTGTTGCCTCGGACTTCGCAAAGATGAGTACACTTTGGATAGTCATTTCATCCTGCGCCCAGTGGCTGTCCGTGGTTTTCATTCCAAAGTAATTTCCAGCGGGAACCGCAACAGATTCCCAGGTTTTCTGGATGAGCTGCAAGAATGCCTGCTGGGACGCGGTATTGCTCAAGTAGCGCTCCTGAAGCTCCTGGTATTTGCCTGCCGCAAGCAGCCCGGTTACCGCGCCCGCAGTCACCTCGGGTGCATAGATCTCGGCTTGTCCGGTGCCCGGATTATAAGAGGCAATAAGCCCGATTGCATTAAAAAAGGATAGCGGAACATAAATGCGCTTCTGTCTGACTTCTATTTTATCATTTAATACCACTTTGTCTTTGCCGTTAAGCAAGACTGCATCCCCGCTAAGCTTGAAGTCAATGGTATCTTTAACCCGTGTAAGCTGAATTTGTCCGGTGCTTCCCTGATACGTTGTTGTATATTTGAGGGCTTCGGCTGTTTCCCGCAGCGGAATCATAAGATTCGATCCGCTTTTGTAAGGCGCCGACTCATCCAACTGCAGCAACTGTCCATTCAGAATTACCTTGATATGATCCGCGGCTTGTACGCGATGTGGCGCGAATAGCCCTAACCCGGCTGCCAATAACAGAATACTGAGGATTACGGTTGCGATTTTGATCTTCACATCGATTCCACCTCTCCTGTATTTGATTGACTAGGCATTCAAGCTGCTGCAACTAGACCTCACATTAAACATTACCCATTTGTTTTGATTTTATAACACTCCTGCTTTCGATGGAAGAAAAATCTTTATGGTTAATTGATCATAGAGCCTGCTTATTCTACATCGAAATTAAAGTACTGTGACGGAAAAGGCTCTTTGATCAGGGTGAAATGCCACCACTCTTTGCTGTAGGGCTTAAAACCATGTTTCACCATAGCATCCTTGAGGATTTTACGGTTAGCATGCTGTGTGGTGCTGATGAGTGAAGTATTGTAATAAGATATTTCTCCAAAAAAATCATACGGGCTGCCCATATCCACCAGGTTGCCCGTTTTGGCATACGCCAGCGTCAAATCAATCGTGCCGCCCCGGGTATGGCCTGATTTTTTAGCGATAAAGCCCAGCTTGAACAGATTACGCTTATCCAGCTTGGGATAGTACTGCTGCTTCATCTTAATGTCGGCGGCGTCCTGAGACCAGGCCACAAAATCATCCACTGCTTTTTGCGGGCGGTAAGCATCATAAATTCTTAGAATATATCCCTTGCGGGCCAGATCGTCACTCACCGCCTTTAAAGCTTTGGCCCCAACTTGTGAAAAGATGGCCAGCGGCGCTTTGTATCCGTCAACGCGTGATCCCGTAAAATTGTTCTCACTGAAATATCGTATTTCGTATTGTGCTGTAGGAATAATCTCGTCCAGATAAACGAACCCCTTGGGCAGGTTGTTTTTTTTCTGCACTTTGACCGGCTGGGAAACGGCCTTCTGTGCAGGTTCTGCCGCAGCGCTGCTGCCATGCAACATAAATGCGATGCCCAAGCTGACCGCGAATGTATAAGCCGTTATTTTTTTCGCTAAGGGCTGCTGTTTGCTGAACATTTATTTTCCTCCTCCATCTGCAAAGTCAACTTCAGGATAACCTATTCCCTTACCCGGCTCAAACCCATTCCCAGCAGACTGATGGCCGACAATAGAATAACCATACAATATCATCCTTTTTCTTTAACCATCAGTTGTCAGAATTCCCCCATTTCTAAAATGGTGGGATGAATGGCAACGGTCTTTCTTATCTAAAGGAAATTATCTTCCATAAATACGAACATTTGTGCTATGATGGATTCGTAAATTCCTGGAAAGGAGTTGCGAGGCATGTTCGTACTTAAAGCGTATAAGTATCGGATCTACCCCACCCATGAGCAACAACAATATCTGGCAAAGGTGTTCGGATGTGTCCGTTTTATCTACAACAAAATGCTTGCGGATAAGATCGAACACTATAAACAAACGGAGAAAATGCTCCATAATACACCTGCCAGGTACAAAAAAGAATACCCGTGGCTGAAAGAAGTGGACAGCCTGGCATTAGCAAACGTTCAGCTCAACCTGGAGAAAGCCTATAGGCATTTTTTTCGGGATAAGAACGTGGGTTTCCCTACATTCAAAAGCAAGAAAACGAACAACAATAGCTTCACAACGAACAATCAAAACGGAACGATAGCCACCAAAGCTGGAACGATTAAAATTCCGAAACTAAAGACAAGAATCCGAATCAAGGTACATCGTCCATTCTGGGGGCGAATCAAATCCTGCACCCTATCCAAAACACCATCAGGAAAATATTTTGCCTCCGTACGGGTAGAAACAGATATCGCTCCTTTGCCAAAAACAGAAAAGAAGATTAGCGTAGATCTGGGACTAAGAAACTTTGCGATTACTTCGTGTGGCGAAGTGATCGCAAATCCGAAACATCTTCGTCAATCGGAACAACGATTAGCCAAACTGCAAAAGGACTTGTCGAGAAAGAAGAAAGGAAGCCATAACCGAAATAAAGCACGTTTGAAGGTCGCCAAGCTTCATGAAAAAATAGCGAATCAGCGTAAAGACTTCTTGCACCAAACGTCAACCCAAATGATACGCGAAAACCAAGTGATCGTGATGGAAGACCTGCGTGTAAAGAACATGATGCAGAATCACAAATTAGCGAAAGCCATATCCGAAGTATCGTGGAGCATGTTCAGAGAGATGCTTACTTACAAATCAGAATGGTACGGTAGAGAATTGATGATTGCCCCAAAACACTTTGCGAGCAGCCAAAGATGTTCCTGCTGCGGCTACAAAAACGCAGAAGTGAAGAACCTTGCGGTACGTGAATGGACTTGTCCTGAATGTAGTGCACAACACGACAGAGATGTAAACGCAGCTAAAAACTTACTACAATTAGCCATATAAGATGGCAACGATTGGGCTAGGAACTAGCCTCTAAGCTTGGGTAAACTTGGAGCAGTAGCTCTATTGACCAAGAAGCACCCACCTCTTAGGTGGTGTGTAGTTCACTTATGCTTCTCCTGTCCAGTAATAGTAAAAAAGTAAAAGAGAGTGTCTCAAAAGCCATGAATAAAATAGCGGCTTAGGACACCCCCTTCATAAATAAATTATCTTGAAAAGGAATCAATATCACTTCTAAAAGCCTCCAAAGATTCCGGCGGAATCACTATGACTTTCTATCGGGCCAGGGCAAAATCCAGTTTGTAATAACTACGGACGAGTCTTGAGAAGAGGTAGGGGGTACGAAACATACTTTGTTGTACAATGTGCAAGATTTTTGCCCTTTTGGCGTGCTTAGAGCACATATTGCTGTATAATTTGCAGCATTATCACCCGATTGGTGCGCTTTTGGCCCATACTGTTGTACAACGCACAACATTATTGCCCATTTGGTGTACTTCGGGCACACTTTGTTGTACAACGTGCAAGATTTTCGCCTAGTGTGGTTAAGATACACATAGTTTGCATACGGACTCCGTCCAGATTCCTCTTCGGGCACATTTCGGAGACGTTTCATGATCCACCCGGCTAAGGATGCGGACAGGAGATCCCTTACTGGTGTGCATCAGGCTATTCTCCAGGTCAAGTTCACTGTCCCAGCTCATAGCGGCCAACCGCTTCTCTCTGCCGGTCCACGGGGTCATGCAAGGTCAGTGTGCGCGCGTTGCGATAGTACATATCGATCCCATATTTGCGGGAGGCCGCTCTTGCGCCCATGACCTGGAACACAGAGCCGGTTACTTCTAGCGCTGCATCGGTTGCGGCAACCTTGGCCCGGGAAGCGGCGGTCTGTGCTTCGGGCAGCAGTTCCGGCTGCTCATGACAGGCCCCCAGCAAGCGGGAGGCCCGAAGCACGAGCTGCCGGGCGGAATCGATGCGGACCGCCATATCCCCCATCCGCAGCAGCGTGAACGGGTCTTCCGCTGCGCGGCCCGCTCCCTGCCAGGGCCTGGCTTGCTCCAGAATATACTGACGCGCCTCCCGGAACGCACCGGCCGCCATGCCAACGAACTGGGCAGCGAAATTAACGTGGAACTGCGCAGCGAAAAACGAACTGCATGCGGAGTATGCACCCGGCCCGCCAGCCACATGACCATCAGGTACGAAAACGTTCACGGCTTCAACCCTGCCGCTGCCGGTTCCCCGCTGGCCGATGCCATCCCAATCGTCACTAACCGTCACGCCGTCTGCCGATAACTGGACAATCGGCATCATGTAACGCTCGTCCTGGCTGCCGCTTGCTTCCGCAGAGACGGAGCGCCAGAAGGCCCATTTGGCCCCCGGCGATCCGGTGGCGAAAATTTTCTTCCCGTTCAGGAGATAACCCCCGTCAGTATGCTCCAACACACTGGTTAGCGCTGTGCGGTCCTTATTCGCCTCGCTGCCAAAGCTGGCGAACAGATGCCCTTCCACAGCTTCCTTGAAGAAAAACTGCTGCTGCTCCGCCGTGCCCAGCGCATGAACCAGCTGCACTCCGGTGTTATGCAGAGCGAAGATCTGCGAAGTTGAAGAACACCAGGAGGCCAGCTCCATTAGTACGGCCGTCAGCAGAACCGCGTCTCCCCGGTAGCCTGCGCCTAGTCCACCATCCTTAACTGGAACGGACAATCCGGTAAATCCCGCTACCCGAAGGGCGTTGATTCCGGTGTAAGGATATCGACCTTCCCTGTCGGTCTCCTTCGCGGAGGGGCCAATAACGGCCGCACCCAGCCTGCGGACGCGCAGCAGGACTTCATATTGTGCAGGAGTATAATCCAGTGCTTCAGCTTGACTCCTGATCATGATAGTGTAGCAGGGTTGCGGAAGACGGTCCCCGGATGATGTTCCGGCAAGCGCGCCTGTCCTTTACCGAACAGCTTTTCGCGGAACGTGCCTTCCTCGTATTCTTTTTTGAAGATTCCCCGCTGCTGGAGAACAGGTACGACAAGATCCACAAAGTCCTCATACGATGCAGGCAGCACATAAGGCTCCAGATTAAAACCGTCTACATCGGTCTCTTCAACCCAGTATTGAATCTGATCGGCAATCTCTTCCGGTGTTCCGATGACAGTCAGGCCGCGGAACCCTTTTTTGAGGAAATCTTCCGTCACTTCGCGCACGGTCTTTTTGGTCTTGCTGTGCTTGGTGAACCGGTCAGTATGGGTCTGTCCCATTTCGGTGTGGATATTCTCAAAATAAGAGTCAGGATCAAGCTTGGTCAGGTCAATGCCGGTGACGTTGGCATAGCTGGACAATGTGGCTTCGGCACTTTGATAGGACAGATACTCGGTATGCTTGCGCTCCGCTTCCTCTTTGGTCCGGCCAACGACGACCGAAAGTCCCGTGAACACTTTGACCGCAGCCGGGTCACGTCCATATTCACGGGCGCGTCTGCGGATATCCTTGATTTGTTCCCGCAGCACCTCGGTGGTGGGAGCTTTCAGGAAGACGCCTTCTGCATGCTTGGCGGCAAACGCTCTCCCCCGGTCCGAACTCCCCGCCTGAAAAATCACCGGTGTCCGCTGCAAAGAAGGCTCTGAGCTGTGATATCCGGTCAGCTTGAAATACTTGCCTTCATGCTTGATTTTATGCACCTTGGACGGATCGGTGAATACCCGGTTTTCCCGGTCAATTTTCACCGCATCGTCTTCCCAGCTGCCTTCGAACAGTTTGTAACTCAGTTCCATATATTCATCAGCACTGTCGTACCTTTCATCATGCGGAAGGAACAAGTCCTCGCGCCCGAACAGGTCCGCAGCCGTCTTGTTGCTGGTCGTGACCACGTTCCAGCCGATCCGCCCATCCGTGACATGATCGAGGGATGAAAAACGGCGGGCATTGGCAAACGGCGCTTCATAGCTGGTGGAGGTCGTCATCGTGAACGCCAAATGCTCCGTCACCATCGACAGCGCGGGGATCAGCAGCATCGGATCATTGCCCGGCAGGCCTGTAGCTTCCCGGAAAGCAAGCTCTGTGCGTTCTTTGGGATAGCCGTAGGTATCGGCAAAAAACATAAAATCAAACTTGCCGCGTTCCAGGATTTTGGCGATCCGGGTCCAATAACCGATTTTGCGGTAATGTACACGGTTCTGCTCCGGGTGGGCCCAGATGCCTTGCGTGAGGTGATTGATGCTGTTCACTTCAAAGACTCCAAGATGAATTTGTTTCATGAATAATTTCCGCCTCTCTCTCATGACTGGACTACATGGCAAGCTACCCGATGGCCCGGGGCTACGCTGCGCTGAATGGGAACCTCTGATGCGCATTTCTCAAGGGCATACGGACAGCGGGTATGAAAAGCACATCCTCCGGGAGGATCAAGCGGCGACGGGAGGTCGCCTTGCAGAATAATACGCTCCTTAATCCGCGTAGGATCTGGTGCCGGTACGGCTGATAACAGCACCTGGGTGTAGGGGTGCAGCGGGTTCGCAAAGAGACTGTCGGTATCGGCCTCTTCGACCAGCTTCCCGAGATACATGATCCCGATCCGGTCGGAAATATGCCGGACCACCCCGATATCATGGGCAATGAACAGATAGGTCAGGCCCAGTTCGTCCTGCAGTTTACGCATCAGGTTAATAATCTGGGATTGGATAATGACATCCAGGGCCGAGACTGGTTCATCGCAGACGACGATCTTCGGATTCAGGATCAGGGCGCGTGCCAGGCCGATCCGCTGTCTTTGTCCGCCGGACAGCTCATGCGGAAGACGATAGTAATGTTCCATCTGCATGCCGACGGTCTGAAGAATATCCATCGCACGTCTCATCCGCTCTTCCGGCGAGCCGATGCCATGAATGACCAGAGGCTCCTCCAGGGCCTTGCCGATAATCTTGCGCGGATTCAGTGAAGAAAAAGGATCTTGAAACACCATTTGCAGCTCCTGGCGGTAGCCTCTTAACGCATGCCTGGATTGCCCGATCAGATCATTGCCTTGATACAGCGCTTCACCGGAAGTCGGCTCCGTCAGGCGCAGAAGTGTGCGGCCGAGCGTGCTCTTGCCGCAGCCCGATTCCCCCACGAGTCCATAAGTCTCTCCTTCATTCATTTCAAAAGAAACACCGTCCACTGCCTTGACCAGCGATTTGCGGAAACTGCCGGGGGTCCGGGCCGGGAAATGTTTCTTCAAATTCTTGACCTGCAGCAGCGGCTGCTTGGCTTCACCCGTTGCCAGACTCACAGCATTCATTCATAGTCCTCCTTCCCGGACATCTCATCGGCATGCCAGCACCGGACGGCTGTAGTCGTTCCAGGCAATACTTCAAGCGCCGGCATCTTGGCCCGGCACTGATCATCCGCATAGGCACAACGCGGGGCGAAGCGGCAGCCTTCCGGGATTTGATGCAGGGACGGGACACTGCCCTGGATCGCCTCCAGCTCCCGGCTGCGGTCTCCATCCAGCCGCGGAACGGCGCGCATTAAGCCTCTCGTGTAGGGATGAAGCGGCTGGGCGAACAATGTCCGCACATCGGCCATTTCCACCACCTGCCCCAGGTACATCACAACCACCCGGCTGCAGACCTCGGCTACGACCCCCAAGTCATGCGTGATGAACATCACACTCATGCCCAGCTTCTTGTTGAGACTGGTGAGCAGATCGAGGATCTGCGCCTGAATGGTGACATCCAGCGCGGTCGTCGGCTCGTCCGCGACAAGCAGCTTCGGCTCGCAGGCCAGTGCGATGGCAATCATGACGCGCTGCCGCATGCCTCCTGACAGCTGATGGGGATAATCATGCACTCTGCGTTCCGGCGCAGGAATGCCTGTCAGCTTGAGCAGTTCCACCGCGCGGGCCCAGGCCGCTTTTTTGCCGATGGATTGATGCAGCCGCAAAGTCTCCACAATCTGTTCCCCAATCGTATAGACCGGATTGAGCGAGCTTAACGGGTCCTGGAACACCATGGAGATCGCATTGCCGCGAACATCCCGCATTTGCTTCGGTGTCAGCTTAAGCAGATCCTGGCCGTTGTAGCGAATCTCGCCTTCATAACTGACTTGGCGCTTCTCATCCAGCAGCCGCAGTACGGACTGGGCGGTTACGCTTTTGCCGCAGCCCGACTCGCCGACAATGCCGACGATTTCGCCGGCTTCAATCTGGAGTGATACCCCATCCACCGCCGGCACCGTACCGCGTTCGGTATGAAAAAGCGTTCTTAATTCTTTAATCTCAAGAATAGGCACAGCTGCCATTCCGCACTCCTCCTTCCGGTTGGGTCAGCCGACTGATAAGGCTTATTTCTTCTTGTTCCCAGGTCTTCTCGCATGCGGGTCCAGCAGATCGCGCAGCCCGTCTCCGAACAGGTTCATCGCCAGCACTACCAGAACGAGCGCCAGCCCCGGAAAAATCGTCATCCAGGGTGAATTGTAAATATACAATTTACCGTCAGACAGCAGGTTGCCGAGACTGGGTGTCGGTGCCGGAATTCCGGCCCCTAGGAAGCTGAGCGCAGCTTCCACAATAATCGCTTCGGCAAAAATAAACGTGCCTTGCACAATGAGCTGGGGCAGCGTATTCGGGAGAATGTGACTCCAGATCATACGTGTCTGCGAAGCACCCAGCGCCTGCATGGCTTCTATATAAGTCTGCTCTTTTGCAACCAGTACGGCAGAGCGGACAATTCTGGCAATGGAAGGAATGAATACGATCGTCAGACACAGAATCAAATTGCCGGAACTCGGCCCGAGCGCAGCCATCATGGCAATGGCAAGCAGCGTGGCCGGAAAAGCAAACAAGCCGTCCATAATCCGCATTAAAATCTGGTCAAGCCACTTGTAATAACCGGAATAGAGTCCAATAACAAGCCCGATGGCCGATGCCCCGAGCGCAACTGCACAGCCAATCAGCGCCGACATGCCAATTCCATAGACTACCCGGGCCAGCAGATCGCGGCCGAAATTATCCGTTCCGAACAGATGTGTTCCGCTTGGGGGTGACAGACGGTTGACCACATCCACACCATAAGGATCTCCAGTAACCAGCCAGGGAGCCAGCAGGGATACAGCGGCAACGCACAGAATCAGAACACTTCCAATCACCATCGGCTTGTTGCCGGCAAAACGCTTCAAAAAAAGCCGCCGCTGCTCTAGCTTCAGTCTTTTCCGGATCTGCGCCCCTTCTTCCAGCACCTCGGCACCTAAAGTTGTCATTGGCAGCCTCCTTTCTATCCTTATTTCAGCCTGATTCTGGGATCCACTGCTGCATAGAGCAAATCTACGATCAGGTTCACCAGCACATAAGTTACGGCTACGAACAGAATAATCCCTTGAATTACTGTATAATCCCTCCGCTGCACCGAATTCACCAGCATTTGTCCCATACCCGGGATATTAAAAATCGTCTCGATCACCGCCGCACCTGCAATCAGCGTGCCGAATGAGCCGCCGATCACGGTAAGGATCGGGATTAGCGCATTGCGCAGAACATGCTTGTATACAATCATTCTGTCGCTCATGCCTTTGGACAACGCTGTCTTGATATAGTTCTCTCCCAAGACTTCAAGCACTGCGGAGCGGGTTACTCTCGCCAGCACAGCCGCCTGAACCACGCCGAGTGACAAAGCGGGCAGCAGCAAATATTTCAAATGTGTCCACAATCCCGCGCTGAGCGGCTTATACCCTGAGACCGGCAGCCACTTCAGCTGAACGGAAAACAGCAGAACCGTGAACATGCTCAAGACAAAGCCCGGAACGGTGATCCCGAACAGCGTGAACCCGGTAAGCATTTTGTCGGCGGCTTCACCGCGTTTCACTGCCGCCCGGATCCCCAGCGGAATGGCAACGGCAAGCGCAATAACTTCCGCGAGGAGGGCAAGCGACAATGTAGGCCCCAAATGTTCCCGGAGTGCCTGTACCACGGATTGTTTCATGAAGAAAGAGTCACCCAGGTCTCCTGTCAGCGCTTGACCTATCCAGCGGGTATACTGCTGAAGCAAGGGCAGATCCAGTCCAAGCTGAGTTCTCAGCGCAGCCACGGTCTCAGGATTGGTCCCATCCCCCAGCATCACTGCGGCAGGATCGCCGGGAATCAAATAAATAATCAGAAAGACGATAACCGACAGCACAAGAACTACGGGTATGATCGTTAAGATTCGTTTTGCAATATAAAATGCCATGTTTCTCCCCTCCTGCGTCTGCGCTAACCAGAAGAAACGGACGGACCCTCCCCGCAAGGAGGAAGGCATCCGTTTCGGGTATCCATGAGACCGGCACGGCTCGGCAGGCTCTTATTTTTCCGCCTATTTCAGCAGCTTGGTGTTTGCCAGATTGGGATATCCGGCCAGCGTAGTCAGACCGACCAGCTTATCGCGGGTTGCACTTTGGGAATAGGTGTCTCCAATCTTCACTGCTGCGAGGTATTCCCATTCATACTGCTGCAAAGCATCATTAGCCGCTTTGATCTCTTCTGGCGATACCGCCGAGGTCAGCTTGACTGTCAACTCCGCCAGCTTGGCATCATCGGCGAATCCGTAAGAGGGATTCAGGTAGAGCAGCTGTGAAGGCGTAGACGGCATGGTGAACAATCCTACGTAGATATCCCAGGCATTGGGATCAGCACGTTTTTGCAGCAAGGTGGCAAAATCATTAATGTCGAGCTTCGTCTTCACGCCGATCGATTCCAGTTCCTTCTGCACGACGATGGTCGCATTATAGAAAGAACCGCCCAGCTCTTTGGTGGTCAGCAGTACGACTTCCTCACCGTTATAACCGGATTCCTTCAACAGAGCTTTGGCTTTGTCGGGATTCTTCTGATTGTAATTCTCTTGTCCAGCTTCGCTGTACCACGTCTTGTTCTCGGGGTACATATAGCTTGAATTCAAGCGGTACAGATCGGGCGAATTGACGGTTCCCAGCAGAATCTCGTCCGCATCAATTACGGCGGCAACCGCCTCACGGTTTTTGAGATTAGAGAACAACGGGGATTTTTTGTTGAACACGAGATTAATGTCGGAACCAAGTACCTTATTCACCTTTACATCAGGCGAGCCCTCCACTTGCGGCAGATTGTCGAGACTCACATCAACATAGTCATAGGTTCCCGCCAGGAACGAGGAAAAACGGGTGGCACTGTCAGGTACGATATCAAAATATACATCCTGCAGCAGCGCTTCTTTTTTGCCCGATAAACCTGAAGCTGCTGTCTCTACCGATTGGTAATCATCAAATTTGGCGACATGGACATATTGGTCCTGCTTCCACTCCACGAATTTGAAAGGGCCTGTCCCGATATATTCGCTGACACCGTCCGGACCGGCCGCTTCAACAATCTCTTTAGGCATGATAGCTGCATTGTTAAGAACATGGCTGAGCTGGGCCAGAATATCATTGCGCGGATGATCCAGCTTGAGCTCTACGGTGTAGTCATCCTTGATGGTGAATTCGGACTCTCCCAGTGATGCTTGCGCACGGCCGGTAATTGATTTCCAGCGGTTCAGCGAAGCCGTTACATCTTCAGCCTTCATCTCTTTGCCATTATGGAATTGAACACCATGCCGTAAATGGAAGGTGTAAGTCTTGGCATCGTCGCTCAGCTCATAAGATTCGGCCAGCATCGGCACCGGCTGGAAATTGGCATCAAAAGCGAACAAGCCTTCAAAAATGTTCAGCCCAATATACACATTCGTATTCAAAGACAGATGCGGATCAAGCGTGGGTACCTGCTGCGCCAACGGAAAATGCAGCTCCGTAGCCAGCTCCGCGTCTGCAGCCGGCTCCCCTGCTGCAGCGTTGCCGGTCGTATTTCCTGCCGAAGAACAACCGTAAACAGTGAACAGCGACAGCAGCAGCAAGACGGTAAGCAAATGACGGTAATATGGTTTCATCTTTCTTCTCCCCTTTAGTCCAACTAATCATAATTATTCCAACGTTTTTAATCGGATTAAATTTAAACATTTATTACTATACCGCAGATAACGGAGCTTGTACATTGAATCCTTTAATAGTCCCATTCCAGCAATTTCTCGGCCGTCCGCACAAACAGCTGCACTCCGGTAGCCAGTGCCGCCTCATCGAACGTAAATCGCGGGTGGTGGTGCGGGTACAAGATGCCCTTGTCCGGATTGCCCGCTCCAATGTTAATGAACGTTCCCGGCACCCGTTGCTGGTAAGCCGAGAAATCCTCTCCGCTCATCCCGGGCGGGGTTTGCACAACATTGTCCCTTCCAACCAATTCCACTGCCGCTTCTTCTGCCAGCCTGGTCAGTGTGTGGTCATTGACCACCGGATCGTACCCCAGTAAATAATCGAGCTCATACTCCGCTCCATGTGCATTCGTAATTCCTTCCACAATGCGGCGCAATTGCTGCTGTGCATCCTTTCGCACCTGCGGATCGAAGCTGCGGACCGTGCCCTTCAGTGTTGCCGTATCAGGAATGACATTATGGGAGGAACCGGAGGTGAATTGAGTGATGGAGACAACCAGCCGGTCCAGCGGATTCGTATTGCGGGAGGCAATGTGCTGCAGATTCGAGACAATTTGTGCTCCGATGGCAATCGGATCAACTGACTTATGCGGGAAGCCGCCATGCCCGCCATATCCCTTCACCACAATAGTGAAATTGTCTGGTGAGGCCATCATCTCTCCATAAGCCACGCCGATCTGCCCCAGCGGGAGCTGGGAGGCCAAGTGTTCCCCTACGATATAGTCAACTCCATCCAGCACACCGGCAGCCACCAGTTCAGCGGCACCTCCCGGCGGCAATTCTTCCGCATGCTGAAAAATAAAGCGGATCTCCCCATGCAGCTGTCCGCGCTGCCCCGCAAGCAGACTGACAACGCCCAGCAGGATGGACGTATGGCCGTCATGTCCGCAAGCGTGCATGACGCCCGGAACAGCTGAAGCGAATTCGAACTCATTCTCCTCATGAATCGGCAAGGCATCCATATCCGCTCTAAGCGCGAGCGTCTTACCCGGTTTGCCGCCGATCAGCCGCGCCACTACGCTGGTCGGCGTAGGACGGCTGATCTCCAGGCCGCCGATTTCCCGCAGGTTCTTCTCCACATAAGCCGCTGTGTGATGCTCCTCGAACGACAGCTCAGGATTCAAGTGCAGATGCCTTCTCCATGCCACCAACTGCTCCTGCAGCTCCGGCGGCCAATTTTCTACGATTGCGAGTGACCGTGTCAAGGTCCGTTCACGCTCCTTTTTCCTGAATTCTCTTACTCATATTGAATTAAGTTATTCCCGTTCAAATGCCTGGTACGCATTCACCCGGTGGGCCATCGCCGACCCTGCTTTCAGAACAGTAGCGACCAGTGTCGTCTCGGCCAGTTCTTCCACGGTCATCCCCGCCGCTTTGGCGCGGATGGTGAACGCTTCAATGGAATAGGCGCTTCCTTCCACAATTGCAGATCCTACGGCAATCAGCAATTTGTCTTTTTCGCTGATTCGTCCGGCTTTCAGAGAAGTATGAATGTAAGCCTGGAAAGAGTTGAAGATCTCTTCATTGACGCTTTCCAGCTTCCCGGCAAGTTCCAGGTTGCTGCGGGGAAACAGGTCCGGTTCCTGGCTGCCTTCATAAGATTTGAGCGCATTCGCGGCATTATGGAACGCGGAGTGCGCCTTAACTGCAGCAGCGACTGCGGCAGCTTCAAAGATCTCTTCAAAAGAGGTCTGCTCCGCCTTCGATTTGCCGACATGGGCTTCAATACAATAGGGGCAGCCGGTAATATGGGAAACCGCTACAGCGATTAACTCTTTGGTTTTTACGGACAGTGCTCCTGCTGCAAGGGCCTCGGTATTGAATGCTCCGAACGCTTTGAACCCTTCCGGGGCAAATGGAAACAATTTGGCTCCAAAACTCGGCGTATGACGGACATATAAACTTTCACTGGACATAATGTTTACCTCTCTTCAGCTGTTGTATTTTTTATTCACGGTAATCCACTTGTTTTAATGGACTATATATCTGTTATAATAGGTCAATATCCGTCCGAAGTATATTTCAAATTTATAATGTCACTCTTTAAAAAATCTAAATTCGTTCGAAAGAGAGGCCGACATCATGGAAATCCGGCTCATCAAAACCTTTCAGACTATCGTCAAGCTCGGCAATTTCCAGCGGGCCGCCGCTGCACTGCAATATTCGCAGCCGACCATTACCAGTCAGATCAAAAAACTGGAGGAAGAGCTGGGCGTGAAGTTATTCGAGCGGGGCAAAACAATCACCCTGACAACAGCCGGACGTTTGCTTCATGAACGGGCCGATTCGCTGCTCCGGGAGTACGATGACCTGAACGTCGCGCTGTATGACTTCATCCAGGGAGATGCAGGCCTCGTGCGCATTGGCGCTTCCGAACCTTCGGCCAGCAACCGTGTGCCGGATATTCTGGCTTCTTTTACCCGGAAGAAACCCAAAGCCCAAACCAAAGTAACCATCGGCACGACCAGGGAACTGGTAAATATGCTGCTCGAAGACCAGATCGACCTGGCCCTCTGTAACCAGCCGGAACCTCATCTTGAACTGGAGTTCCACCCGCTGCTGCATGAGACGTTTAAACTGATTGTGCCAGCGGACCATCCGCTCGCTGCCCGGGAACACATCCGCCTTAAGGATTTGCAAGATGAAGTTTTCCTCTTCACACCGGGTTCCTGTGCGTTCCGCATCCGAATCGAAGAGATGATTACTAAGCACATCGGTAAACTGCGCCAGAGCAGCATCGAAGTCGCCGGCATCACCGCGATCAAGTATTATGTGCAGTCGAGACTTGGCATTGCCCTGGCTCCCGTAGTTGCCGTATCGCCGCCGATCCCGGGTACTGTTCTTAGAGAAGTTGCAGATCTGATGGAAGGCCCTTCACTTGGCCTCTTGACACGCCGCAATCACGCGACGATGAGTAAGATCAGCCTGTCCCTCCTGGACGAAATCCGGCAGATGTATGCCAGCCCGTCCGTTTCTTAATTCAAGATTAGTAAATCGCTGCTTCACTTATTTCAAATTTACTTGTTGGCCCGGCTCCTATATCCTTCTATGTACAATCCGACAAAGAGCAGGTGAAGACAGCTTGAAACAAATCCATCTGGGGATCTTTGACATCAATACCCCCAACCAAATGACGCAAGGACTGTGGGCACACCCGGAGAACCAGTCGTACCGCTATAAAGAGCTCAGCTTCTGGATTGAGCTTGCGCAGACGCTGGAGCGCGGAATGTTTGATTTTATGTTTTTTGCCGATTCTTACGGCTATCCAAACCATAAGCGGGAGCTTACGTTCCGCGAGGCCGTTTACACGCCTTCGGGCGATCCCATGCTGCTCATCCCCGCGCTGGCAGCAGTGACCAAGCACTTGGCCTTCGTCACCACCGCCTCACCGGTCTATGAACTGACATTTCCGAATGCCCGGCGTTTCTCCACCCTCGATCATTTGACGAATGGACGCATCGGCTGGAATGTGGTGGCGACTGGAGGGGCCAGCGGAGCGGAGGCTTTTGGCCGTCCAGGGGTTCTCCCACACGACGAACGCTACGAACAGGCAGAAGAATTCATGGAAGTGAGTTACCGCCTGCTTGAGGGCAGCTGGCAAGACGATGCTGTTAGCGCGGATAAAGAGCACCGTTATTATGCCGATGCAGATAAGGTACATATCGTGAAGCATCAGGGCAAATATTATGAGATGACAGCCTCCCATGCCTGCGAGCCCTCCATTCAAAGAACGCCGGTGCTGTTCCAGGCCGGAAGTTCGGAACGCGGAAGGGCATTTGCAGCCAAACATGCCGAAGGTGTGTTCCTCAAAGCCCCCACGGTAGAAGCCTTGCGCGCCCAGGTGCAGGATATCCGCAGCCGGGCTGCCGCTTACGGCAGACTTCCGGAGCAGATCAAGATCTTTACCGGCCTGTCCGCAGTTGTGGGACAAACCGCTCAAGAAGCGTTGGATAAGCTGGAATCCTACCGCAGGTATGCCAGCCGTGAAGCCGCTCTGCTGACTTATGAGAACTCCACCGGCATCGATCTTACTGCAATGGACCCGGATGCTCCGTTCATAGGGGTTCAGACTGAGCAAGGCCGCACCCATACTGAGCGGTATACGAAGCACAGCGGTTCTGTCCAGACTGTGCGTGAGGTGATGGACAACTTTACAGGCAAGGAGTTCAGAGGGATTACAGTTGCGGGTACAGCGGGTGAAATTGCCGATCAGATGCAGTACTGGGTGGAGGAAAGCGGAATCGACGGTTTCAATCTGGAGCGGTACACGCTGCCGGGCAACCACCGCGAGTTTGTAGACTACGTGGTGCCTGAACTACAGGCACGCGGCATGTTCCGCAGGCACTATGAAGAAACTACGCTCCGCGAGCGGCTGTTCGGCCAAGGCAAGCAGCGTCTGCCCGATACGCATCCAGGGGCAGCATTCCGGCAGGTTACAAAATAGACTGGCGGCTCCGTCTAATGCAAAAGGGACGATTCCCCAGCCGCTTCAGCGGTTGGATGGAATCGTCCCTTAAATCTGGAATTAATGCATTGAAGCCTGAGCTTTATGCTGTACAATGACACGCTTCAGGAAGAAAGCGACCACCAAGCCGATAATGGCCATGGCCATTCCGAATACGAAGGCATTCTGTACCCCTTGCGTAAAGGCCGGCAGCAGATTGGCCGGATCGGAAGGATTGCTTACGCTCTCCATATAGCTTTTGGAGCCTGCGGTCATGATGCTGACGGCCAGTGCCGTACCAATGGCTCCGGCAACCTGCTGCAGTGTATTCATGATGGCTGTACCATCCGGATACAGTTCCATAGGCAGTTGATTAATCCCATTGGTCTGAGCCGGCATGAAGATCATGGATACCCCTACCATCAGTGCACTATGCAGCACAATAACGAAGACCACGGTAGACGTGGCGGTGATGCTGGAGAAGAACCACAGCGATACCGCTACAATAATCAGGCCGGGAATAACCAGCCATTTCGGACCGTATTTATCGAACAAGCGTCCCATAATCGGCGACATCAATCCGTTGATAATCCCTCCGGGCAGCAGCAGCAGACCCGCTTTGAAGGCCGAGTACCCCTGTCCCTGCTGAAGGTACATCGGAAGAATCAGCATGGAGGACAGAATGACCATCATACAGATGAAGACCATCAATACGCCAACCACAAACATCGGGAACTTGAACGCACGCAGATTAATCATAGGCTGCTTCATCGTCATTTGACGGATTACAAACAGCACAAGCGCCACCACACCAATGGCAATAGCTATGATTACTTTCGGGCTTCCCCAGCCCTCAGCTTCGCCGGCGCTGCTGAAACCGAATACCACGCCGCCAAATCCTACAGATGAGAGCACAATAGACAGCACATCAATTTTCGGCTTGGTAACCTCGGTAACATTCTGCATGAAGAAAATTCCGCTGATTAGTGCGATCACGAGAAACGGCAGTGACAGCCAAAAGATCCAGTGCCAGCTGAGGCTCTCAATCAATAGGCCCGCAATCGTTGGCCCAATTGCCGGAGCAACCATGATGACCAGTCCGATGAGCCCCATCGCGGCCCCTCGTTTTTCAGCGGGAATAATGACCAGGATCGTGTTGAACATCAGCGGCAGTAGCAGTGCTGTTCCCATTGCCTGAACTACACGCGCTATAAGCAGAAACTCGAAATTCGGCGACATTGCGGCCAGGAAGGTTCCCAGGATGGAGAAGCTAAGGGCTGCAATGAACAGCTGTCTCGTTGAGAACCACTGCAGGAGCAACCCGGATATCGGTACAAGAATCCCCAATGTCAGCAAGTAAGCTGTTGTCAGCCACTGTGCCGTCGCCGGTGTAATATCCAGCACTTTCATCAGATCACTTAAGGCTACGTTGAGCGCGGTCTCACTGAACATGCCGATAAATCCGGCAAGCAGCAAGGAGATAAGGATCGGCATGGTTTTGAACTTTCTGTCTTCGGTTTGTTTCTTTCCAGTCATGGTGGCTCCCACTCTAAAAATCCTCCTGATAAAAATATTTTTCTCTATTTTTCTTTTTTCTTGCTTAACCGAGCAATCCGGGAATCATCTTGGCAGCGGCAAGCAGCGGACCGGTGCTCCGGCAGGTCAAGGTCTGAAGCAGCGCGCCTTCAAACAACGAGACGACTACTGAAGCCTTATCGGCTGCAAGCTCAGCGTCGGTTCCTTCTTCAAGCAGACGCCGCAGAATGACATCCTGCCAATCCTTGAATACAGCCTGGCACGCTGTTCTCAGATCCTCGCTGATACATGAAGTCTCTACGGCTACCCAGAAACTGAACGGCACCATTCCTTTGTAGTCGGACTCCTCAGCATCCCTGACCATCTGAAGAATGAAATCCTGAACCGCCTGCTCCACAGCTACATCCTTCTCCACGTATTGCTTCAGCTGTCTTACAACGATCTCACTGGTCTTGTGGATGCAAGTTAATGCCAGCTCCTCTTTGCCATGGGGGAAATAATAATAAAGAGATCCCTTAGGCGAGTCGCTGTCCTTGATAATCTGACTTAGACCCGTAGCATGATAGCCTTGTGTGAAAAATAGTCTTGAAGCGGTATCGACAATCGCTTCACGCGCATTGGGCTTGTTTGACAAGCGCGACACTTCCTTTGCTTTTATAACAATCGGTCTACATAATAAAACCATGAATCATGGTGAACTGTCAATATTTTATTATTTCAAATTTAAACTTTATAGTTTTCAATTGCTACGGTCCGATGGTTCAGTTATAATTTTATTATTCCAATCCGAAAGGTGTGTTTTCAATGCATGAGGTTGCTGCATCAAAGGGTATTCCACGGCCGCTGGTCAAAACCAATCAGGCTTTTATTGTACTTTCGGTATTGCTAAGCTGGATAACTGCCCAGTACTGGATTCTGGCATTGCCGCTTGCCGCTGGATTATCCGGGCTGATATTCCAATATAATCCCGTGATCAAACTGGCTGCCCGCTTCCTCCGCAAGGAGCGTTCCGCCTATGTGCTTGAAGACCCGGAGCAGCAGCAGTTCAACCAGGGTATAGCTGTCTTCTGTCTTGCGGCTGGACTGCTCAGCTTCCTGGCCGGCTGGACGGTTGCCGCCTACATCTTCACGGCTATGGTCGCGGTGGCTGCCACTGTAGCTATTCTTGGCTTCTGCATAGGCTGCTTCATCCACTATCAATGGAGAATGTACACCTACAGACGCAAACAGGGAAATGCACAATAATATATTCTGCAACCTCTCCTGCTTTCTTATTCCCGCTTCTCTTCCCCGGCGATATCCCAGCGGTGACGGAACTTCTCCAGACGCGGGTGCACATAAGCGGGAGCCGCAGACAGAATCAGGCGCAGCTTGACAATCCACTCCTCAAAAGAAGCATAAGAAGCAAACTGGTTGGCCGTTTCAGGAGTGAGGTAGAGAAAATACGGCGATGGATACACTTCGCTGATATGGCGCAGCGCCGAGTCCAGCGGCGTATACTTCTTCCGCTTCCCTTCGAGACTCTCCACGATAATGAACGGGCGTCCCTGCTCTCTTTTCCATTCATGCAGACGGTCCTCCCGCTTGTAAAAGGCAGCCACCGGCTCCTTGCTCATCCGTCTAACCGTTTCTTCATGCAGCGGATACAGCACCAGCTTGGTGAATTTGCGCTCCGTTGCCGTGCGGGCTGCCTGCTCCAGATCCCGATCAGTAATATGCTCAAACGAATCATAGAATACCAGGGTTCCCTTGCGTTCGGCAGCCGGCGGCTCGTAGCCGTAAGGCACGTTCTGAATATCTCGTTTCATCTTTGGCCTCCTGCTTAATCGTAATAATATATAGCATAGCATGCTACGGAGGCAGATACATCATTCAGGAGACATAATGAAACCGGCCACCCCTATATTAAGGATAGACCGGCTTCTGAAATCATTCATTTCTCACTCACTCAACTGTCTATATAAGTTGAACTTTAGTTTTACATTGTGGGCATGGTCGTCACTGCGGGGAATGTTTGGACTTCCAGCCGCTGTTGTCCCCAGATTTCTTGATTGGAACCGCCTTTTGCGGTTGAAATCCGGTGACAAAGGCGGACGCTACCGCTCTTCCAGTTCCAAACTTCCCCTCCGCACTTCTTCCCTTTTATGAATTCTTTAAGTTCAACTTATATAGATGGCTTCGCTTCCACGATAAGGCAGTCGTTCTTCACTGTTCAGCGACCACTTGATCCCATCTACATACAGCGCATCCGCAGCCTCATGGTAGAAGCACAGCAGACCCGCTATTTCATGGACCTCCGGCAGCGGCTCTTTATAGCTCCATACAAGGTCTTCATACTCGCGGCCGTTGACTGCAGCAGTCCAATAGGTAGCGATTCCCTTATACGGGCAGCGGGTGCTGTTCGGATTCTCTTGCAGCAGATCAAGCCGCACGTCTTCAGCCGGCAGATAATAGCGTGGTGTCAGCCCTGTCTCATACAGAATCACCGGACGGCGGCTGTCGGCTACGATTATCCCGTTCACTTCAAGCTGCACATGGCGCGAAGCCGGTATGGCATCCACCCGCGTGTAGGGGTCACGGGCATGGACAAAGACCTCCTCCTCTTCCTCGAACCATCCATCCATTTTACTCCACGAAAAGGAAACATAGCCGTGTAAAAAATGGGCTTCCGGCTGAGGCCCGGAATAGGTCCACACTGCATTCCTGGCCGTACGGCCACCACTGGTAATATCCCAAAAGGTCTGGATTCCCTTCTGTGGATGGGTCGCCAGCTTCTCCGAAGGCTGGAACAGAGCAGCGTTCACATCCTTCAGCGGAAAATAATACACGGGAAGCCGTCCTGTTTCCGTTACAACCATTACCTCCTTGCTGTCTGCGATATAATCCCCGCCAAATTTAACACGAATCCACTTCGGGCTGATCTCCGCCCGGATTTGCCAGCCTTCCCGGTTAGGGTCCCGTAAAGACCACTGGGGATCCAAATGAGCCATAGTCTCCACCCTTTCTAAACTGATGCTTTTGTGTTCAGCGCTAGATGAATATCGTTTAGCCATGTTCCATCTTTTAGCAGCCGGTAAGCACGTTCGATATCCTCACTCTGATTGCGGTCTTCACTCAAAAAAGGCACCGCCCTTCTTAAGCTCTTGTAACCGGCCCATGAGGCATGACCCAAGGTCAGACCGCCCCGGAGATCAACCGCTTGCGCCGCGTGCAGCAGTTCAATGGCCAGGATATAGGTGAGCCGGTCAAGAATCTCTCTTGTCTTGGACACGACATACGGCGAGTTGGCGGCATGATCCTCGATTTCTCCGGCCAGCGACAGATAATCGGCGGAAACCGGATTGCTCAGATGCCGGATTTCGGCATCCAGCGACGTCGCGGTCTTCTGCACGGTGCAAAAGCCTACGGAGCGGCTGGTGTCAGCCGTCAGAAACCGGGTTAAACCGGTAAAACGCGGATCTCCGAGCTTGATGATGCGGTGGCAGGAGCTTTTGGAAACATGGTGCAGAGCACTGCCCAGCATCTCGAATCCAAGCGTCCAGGACAAAGGATCATAATTGGCGCAGGATACAATCCGCTGTTCGTCCGACAGCACACACGGATTATCATCCGAGCTGTTCAGATGGAGCACCAGCTGCCGGGAGGTAAAATCATGGGCATCGCGGGCGGCACCGTGAATCTGGCAGGCATCGCGGAAGCTCAGCGGGTCCTGCAGAGATTCGGGGTTGTAGTCTGTCCATAGGTCGCTTCCTGCCAAGCTGCTTCGAACAATTCCCAGACTTTTCAACTGGCCGGGAAAAGGGCGCTTGCGGTGCACCGCTTCATCCAGCGGACTGACATTGCCACGAATGGCTTCAAGCGACAAAGCATATATTCTGTCAGCCGTCTCCAGCAGTTTTTCCATATCATACAGCGCCAGCGCGCCATTCCCGGCTGAGAGCGCGTTGGAACTGACCACCGCCAGTCCGTCCTTGGGGCCAAGCCGCAGCGGTGCCAGCCCTGCGGCCTTCAATGCTTCCAGCGCCGGAACCCGGCTGCCGTCCATATGGGCCTCGCCTTCGCCGATCATCGCCAGCCCAATGTGGGAGATCGAAGTAATATCTGCCGCGCCTACAGAACCGCGAAGCGGAAGAACGGGATGGATGCCGAGGTTAAGAAAATCAGCATAACGTCCGGCAAGCTCCGGCTGTACACCGGCTGCCCCGGTCAGCAAACCGTTCAAGCGGGCAAGCATGACTGCCCGGACCACATCTGTATCTGCCTCCGGCTTGACCCCTGCACTATGCGACAGCAGCAAATTGCGGTTATAGGCTTCGAAGAAATCCGGGCTGATCTCCAGATCCTTGTTCCAGCCGACTCCCCGGTTCAGTCCATATACAGGCAGGCCTTGGTCAGCAACAGCAAAAATCGTCCTGCGGGCCGCCTCCATCCGCTGCCAGGCTCCATCGTCTATAACAACAGCCCTGCGGCCGCGGGCTACACTGTCCACATCTGCGATCGTCAGATTGTTCCCATCCAGAACGAGGGGATTCAAGTCCTGAAGGACTTTTCCTGCAATCCCTGTGGCTGAACCTCCCGAATTAGCTGCCTCCTCAAGCATAATTCTGCTTCTCCTTGCCAAAGGCATAGCTTTGCAGATCTATGCCCAGCACTTCCTCCACCTCGGGATACACAGTGGGGTCCTTCACACTTGCGCTTAGAGGAATTCGGGATTTATCAATGGCGAACACCGCCAGCTCCATTCCTTCCACCACATCACCAACGCTGACCGGCAGGCCCGTAGCCGCATCGATTGTGGTAATGACATCCGGGAAAGTAGCCAGACGTTTGCTGCTGCGGTCATCGACTGCCATATATTCATTCATCACATGCAGCCTGAAGACATTTTTCGCGACCTCCACATCGATGGTGCCGATATCGAAGGCGCCGGAGTAACGGACATTTTTGGAAATCACCTTACCTCTCCCAAGGATCTTCCCCTTCGTCTTGCGTACCACCGCCTTTAAGACCGCTTCCGGGCCTTCCGGTTCTGCCTGAATAATCGCTTGACCCAGTTCAAGGGCAATCGAGATCCCACCCAGCGCGGCATGCTCCTTAATGTACTTGGCCGGAAGCGGATGCCGTGCCGCTGCAATGAATCCGCCCGCCATATCCGATGCGGTGCGCAGGATGTTGGAGGTTCGTGCGGGGGTTCCCTTGACGACCAGCTCGATGTAGCTGCCAAGCTCGGGTCTGCCGCCGGCCACCGCTTGTATAGTCTCATAATCAATGGACGAGGCTAGGCCAAGCGAGCCCATTTTGCCGGTAGGATGCGCACGGATATCACCGGTCGCATCAATAACAGCAAGCCCCAATGCCGCTGCGGGAAGCCAGCCGTTAATCGTGCTGGACATGCCGTTTTGCGGTGTCATCACTCCGGCAATCTTGCCGTCGTAGTGATCAATAACCAATTGAACAGCTCTGATATAATCCTTGCCGAGCATTTGCCAGTCCCGGCCGGCCGGAGCACCAATCGCGGTACAAGTCAGAATAATCGCATCGTCCGGCAGTTCCTCTACAGACAGCAGCTTAGGCCGTCCTATGCTTAAAGCAGCGTGGCCGATCTCCAATCCGTGATCGACCCAGCCGCCGCCGCCGCTGGCAAATACAGAGCCGCCTTTGACAGCGGCGAAGACATCATCCCTGGTCAGTTCTCTCATATCGATCTCCTCCTGTAAGAAAGCCGGTGATTTCAATCCACCGGAATGTCGTCGTATCGTCCGGTGTCAACCCGGTCGATTTCTTTGTTAGCAGCTTCTGCAAGAGACGTCTCATAGCCGGCATCCGCATAGCGCAGCACCCCTAGACCTGTGTCATTGTCAAGCGCTGTGCGCAGACGCAGCCCGCTATCAGCCGTTCCATCAGCGACGATGGTCACTCCTGCACTAGTCATGTAGCCGGCATAACCCCCGCCGCCGGAATGAATGGCTACCAGATCCGCCATGGAAGAGCAGTTCAGCATCGCATTTAAGAGCGGCCAGTCCGAGACCGCATCGCTGCCATCCTTCATCCGTTCCGTCATAATGTTGGGATGTGCCATTGCCGCCGCGTCCAGATGATCGCGGGAAAAAGCTACCGGTCCGGCAAGCCTGCCTTCCCGGACCAGCTCATTAACAGCTACAGCCAGCCTGCTGCGGTCCTTATGTCCAAACCAGCCGATCCGTGCAGGCAAGCCTTCGAACGGAATATGGTCATTCGCGAGCTTAATCCAGTTGGTTACAATTTCATTGTCACTGAATTCCTGCAGAATAAGCTCGTCAATGATGCGGATATCCTGAGGTTCGCCACTGAGCGCGATCCAGCGGAAGGGCCCGATGGCCTTGGCAAACAGCGGGCGCAGGAACGCTTCGGTAAAGATATCGATCTCAAACGCGTCAGGCACACCATGCTGAACCGCCTGGGAGCGGATGTTGTTGCCATTATCGAAAACGATGGCCCCCCGCTCCTTGAACTGCAGCATCGCCTTCACTTCAAGCGCGATGGATGCTCCGGCGGCAGCCTGCAGCCTTGCCGGATCCTCCTTGCGGGCTGCCGCAGCAGAAGCCGGAGTATATCCCTCAGGGATATAACCATAGAGCAAATCATGCGCAGAAGTCTGGTCCGTGACTACATCCGGCTGAACCCCTCTGCGCAGCAGCTCAGGGTAGACCTCAGCCGCATTCCCAAGCAAGCCGACGGAGACGCTCTCTCCGCTGCGCCGGGCAATCTCAATCCAGGCCAGCGCCTCATCCAGGCTGTCTGTCTTCCGCTGCAAATATCCGGCGGCAATCCGCTTATCGATCCGTTCCTCTGCAACCTCGACGCAGAGAATGGCTGCACCGGCCAACGTGCCTGCGAGCGGCTGCGCTCCGCCCATTCCCCCAAGCCCGGCAGTCAGGATGAAGCGCCCGCGCAGATTGCCGCCAAAGTGGAGCCGGGCAATACTCTGAAATATTTCATAGGTGCCCTGAATCACACCTTGTGAACCGATATACTGCCAGGCGGCTGCAGTCAGCCCGCCCCAAATAATCAAACCTTTATCCTGAAGCTCATAAAAGTTCTCGCTGGTCGCCCATCTTCCGACCAGATTGCAGTTCGCCATCACCACCAGCGGAGCCTGGCGATGGGTCTTGAAGACGCCGATCGGCTTCCCGGACTGGATCACCAGTGTTTCATCCTCTTCCAGTCTCTTCAGTGTATCGACGATCGCCAGATAGGAAGGCCAATTGCGGGCCGCCTTACCGAGAGAAGCATATACGATCAGCTCTCTCTGGTTCTCGCCATTCTCCAGCACGTTCTCCAGCATCCGCAGCAGCGCTTCCTGTCTCCAGCCTTTGCAGCGCAGTGCCCCGCCTCTGGCGGCCGTAATTCTGCCCATGTCTCTCCCCGCTTTCTGTCTTCGTGTTAATGCAGAAGCTAATGCTGCTCCGATCCCGCTCCAGGGCTGATCCCGATCTTGGCATAACGGCTTGCCGGTGTGTTCAGTCCAAGATGTGCACGCAGCGTTGTGCCTTCGTACTCTGTGCGCAGAAGGCCCCTCTGCTGGAGTATGGGAACTACCAGATTGACGAAATCATCAAGCGCTCCGGGAAGATGGGTGAAGGCGATGTTGAAGCCATCCGCCGCCTTGCTTTTGAACCATTCTTCAATATGATCGGCGATTTGTTCAGGAGTTCCGGCAATGCCCCGCTTCACCGCTACCCGCTTGGCCAGCTGCAGCAGCGTCAGATTTTCCTGTTCCAGAATGCTGCGGATTTTGAGCAAACCGGTTTTGCTCTGGTTGAAGCCCTCTTCCTCCGGCAGGAAGGGCAAAGGTTCATCCAGCGGATAGCTGGAGACATCGGTCCCGATATAGTGGGACAGCAAATCCAGCGCCAGACGGTCTGGAGTCAGGTTCTCAATGACTGACAGCTTCTCCGCTGCGTCCTCTTCCGTTATCCCGATAACCGGCATCAAGGCGGGAAAGATCTTCAATTCATCCGCTGTACGTCCGTATTTTGCAAGTCTGCCCTTAATGTCGGCATATAGCGCCCGGCCTTCGGCAAGTGTTCCACCCGGGGCGAACACAATTTCTGCTGTGGCAGCAGCAACCTCTTTTCCGGCCTCAGAAGCCCCCGCCTGAATTAGTACAGGATAGCCCTGCGGAGGCCGGGTAATATTAAGCGGCCCTTTAACTTTGAAATGCTTCCCTTCAAAATCCAGGTTATGGAGCTTATCTTTGTCAGCAAAATAACCGCTCTCCTTGTCGAAAACACACGCATCCTCTTCCCAGCTATCCCACAAGCCTTGGGTAACCGCTACAAATTCCTTGGCGCGTTCATAGCGCAGCTCATGCTGCAGATGCCGCTCCTTGCCAAAATTCCGGGCCTCTTCATCTGTCTGCGAAGTGACAATATTCCATGCGGCCCGGCCTCCGCTGAGATGATCAAGCGAAGCCAGCTTGCGGGCGATATGATAAGGATCGTTGTAAGTAGTTGAAATCGTCGCGGCTAGTCCAATATGGGTCGTCACGGCCGCCAGGGCGGACAGCAGCGTGAACGGCTCCGGCCGGATACTGTTGGCATGACTGATCCCGGACTCAAAGCGGTCCCATACATACAGCTCATCGGCATAAAAGAACATGTCGAACCGTCCCCGCTCCGCCGTCTGGACAATCCTTTTGTAATAATCGAAATCGAGAAGTGCCGCTGCTTCGGAACCCGGGTGCCTCCAACTGGAGATATGCTCCCCTGCCGGAAAAAACATCATCGCCCCAAGCGCCAATTGCCGTTTAACATCGCTCATAAGTGTTGACTCCTTTCATTCTTGTGAATGGTCTGGGCTCAGTTAACTCAATTATTTGATCAACGCCTGGCTCTTCAGCCATTCTTTGGCTACGTCAATTGCCGGTTTCTGCTCCTGCTCGACCTCAGCGTTAAGTGCCTGCATTGTGGCCTCGTCAATTTTGCCGGCCAGCTTGTTCAGTGTTTCCTTCAGCTCCGGGTGCTCCTCCAAAGTCTGGCCGCGGACAATCGGAAAAGCATCGTAGGGAATGAACACATGCTTGTCGTCTTCGAGTGCCACCAGACCGCTTGTCAGCAGTTGGCTGTCCGTGGAGTAAGGGAGCATCACATCAATCAGCTTCTGGTCAATGGCCTGATATTGCAGTGATTTATTCTGGATCGATTTGATCTCCTTGAATTTCGGTTTATAAATATTCTCTACATAAGGCCAGGCATCCGCTCGGTTCAGGAATTCTTCACTGGAGCCAAAGATCAGCTCGCCGGACTTCTCCGCTAATTGCGAAGCCGTCGTCAGTCCGTACTTCTCTGCGGTTTCCTTGCGAACAGCAAAAACATAAGTGTTGTTGAAGCCAAGCGGCTCAAGGGCAGTCAGATTATTCTTCTCTTTGAGCTGGGCTACTACAGTCTGAAAAGCTTTGTCCGGATCAAACTCCGGGTCAAGCTTCAGAATATTAATCAACGCCGTGCCGCTGTACTCCACGTATGCATCCACATCACCGGTATCAATCGCATTCCAGAGCAGCGTGTTATCGAGCTTTTTGACCTCTGTTTTCAGATCCGTATCCTCCTCGATCAGCAGCTTGAAGGCATTGGCTAAAATATCGGATTCGGCAAAACCTTTGGTTGCAAGCACAATCGTATCCGAGCTGCCGGAAGCCTTCGAGTTGGAGCAGCCTGCCGCTGCCAGCGCCGCACTAAGAAGAAGAGCTGCTGTTAAAAGAAGCCTGCCTCCTTTTCTTGCCAGTGTATTCGCGGGTTTATCTGTGGTCATGATTGAATCCCCTCTCCATAAATGATTAGAATTTATTCAAATGACGCAGCCCTTTGGGGGTAAGCACCCTGTTGAGCAGCAGCAAGATGAAGTTGACGGAAATGACGAGCAGGGATACCGGAATCGCACCTTCCATAATCGTAACCGTATTGATCATGGCAATCCCCCGCGTGATAATATCACCCAAGCCTCCGGCAGCGATATAGGTGGCAATGGTGGCCAGACTGATCGTCTGCACGGCTACAAGCCGGACTCCAGCCATGATAATGCTGCGGGCAATCGGCAGTTGGATCATAGTCATCATCTGCCATCTGGTCATGCCCATTCCCGTGCCCGCCTCAATCAAAGCCGGATTGACCCCACTGATTCCCACATAAGTATTCTGAAGCATCGGCAGCAGGGCATATAACGTTAAGGCTATAATGGCGGGTGTGGTTCCAATCCCGACCAGCGGAATCATGAATCCGAACAGAGCCAGACTGGGAATGGTTTGGACCGCAGAGATGATCGTAATGATGCTGTTCGCCAGGCTTTTACGGCTGGTCAGATAAATGCCGAGCGGAATGGCAATCAGTCCGGCGATGCAGACCGAGACTAGTGAGAGGTACATATGCTCCCCGGTCTTATCAAGGATCATCGGCCAGTCGGCAACCAGAGTATCCCATACGTGGTTCATGCGCTGCTCACCTCCCGGTGCAGATGGCGTCCAAGCGCTTCTATGACGCAGGAACGGGTTACCGTGCCGATTAGACGGTTATCATCATCGACCACCGGCAGAATTGGACTTCTCCGCATCAGCTCGAATACTTCGGAGAGAGGGGTATGCTCCTGCAGCGCAACCGTGTCTGTCTGCAGGAGATCGCCAACCTTCAGCCTGCTGTCCAGCGGCAAGTGCTGGCCGATTTCCCCGATGCCGACAATGCCGAGCAGATCCCCCCATTTCCCAATGACTGCAAGTCCCTCCACACGGTTGATCCGCATCACCTCCAGTGCCTCCGATATCGGGGATTCACTGCCAATCGACAGCCCGTCGATCATAATATGGTGGGCCGAACCTTGCGGAAGAGCAGGCTGAAACCGCTCCTGTCCCACAAATTCAATTACAAAATCATTAGCCGGATGAGCTAAAAGCTCTTCCGGGGTGCTGTTCTGCACCACCTCACCTTCATTCAGCAAGATGATCCGGTCTGCAATTTTCAGCGCTTCATCAATATCATGCGTTACAAAAACAATGGTTTTGTGCAGCCGCTGGTTGAGATTGATCAGTTCCTTTTGCAGCTGTACGCGGCTGATCGGGTCCAGCGCACTGAATGGCTCATCCATCAAAATAATCGACGGATCAGAGGCGAGCGCCCGGGCGACACCGATTCTTTGCTGCTGTCCGCCGCTTAATTCATGGGGATACCGTTTGCGGTACTGCTCCGGCGGCAGACCGATGAGACTCAGCAAAGCATCGACCCGTTCTTTACGCTCGGTCTTTCCCGCTCCCTTCAGCTTCGGAACAATGGAGATATTCTCTTCAATCGTCATGTGGGGAAACAGCCCAATTTGCTGAATGACATAACCGATATCACGTCTTAGTTCAACCGCATCCAAAGTGCCGATATCTGTTCCTTCTACAAGCACGTTTCCGATGCTTGGCTCCACCAGGCGGTTGATCATCTTAAGCAGTGTTGTTTTACCGCAGCCGGAGGGTCCGATTATCGTTACGATTTGCCCCTTCGGCACAGTGAGATTAAAGTTCCGCAGCACACTGCCGGAGCCGTAATCCTTGCTTACATTTCTGAACTCCACCGCAACAGCTTCAGTCATTCCGCATCCTTCCTCTCTTTAGTTAATTATTCTGATTGTTTAACTAGGATTTTGATGAAAAATAAAAGGAGGCCTTATCCTCCGCAGTTTGGCAGAAAACAAGACCTCCATATGAATGGTCAGTCAATTGATTATTAATATGTGATAAACAATTATCGTGTTTTAATAATATTATCCGTGATGTTTATTGTCAACTATTAATTTGAGTCTTTTTGTCGGGATTAAATCCCTGCTTATTCCCCATAAGAGCTGACAACTCTTCCGCAGCACTCACTACCCTCGCAATAATTGCCTTGTCATGCTCTTTATTACAGCGGAAGCTGGGGCCGGCAACAGACAGGCTGGCGATGACAGGCCCTTGCCCATCGGTAATGGGAGCAGCGATTGCGAATACATCAGGGTCCACTTCCCCTTTGGTAATGCAGTAGTTCCTTGCGCGGATATGCTCAAGTTCAACGCTCAGGCGCGCTCTTTCCTGATCATTCTCAAGGGAAGACATAATCCGTTCCGTAACCTTGAGGTTTTCAAAAGCCAAAATACACTTGCCTGATGCACCCAGATGCAGTGGCAGAATTCTCCCGTTCTCGATTGAAAACTGGATCAAACCGCGGCTTTTTACATTCTGAATGCATACGGCATTCACTCCTGTGCGCACAAACAACACCGAGGTTTCCTGTACAGTTTCCGTCAGCTTTTCCATAATAGGCAGCGCCAGCGGCAGCAGATCGCGTTGAAACTGCATGTTCAGGCTGCGGGCAAGATCAAGGATGCGCAATCCCAGACCAATCTGGTTTTTCCCCCTCCGCTCTATAATTCCGTTCTGTTCCAGGGTCTGCAGGAAGCGGTATGTCGTGCTCTCCGGAATGGACACCTTCTGGGCGATTTCGCTCACAGTCAGAGTTCCGCTTTCTTCCGCCAAAGCGAATAGAATATCCAGCGCACGGCTTAATGTCTGCGTCCCGTTCATTTTTTGCACCAGCCAACGACTCCTCTTGTTTCAAGATGCTCTGCATATAAAATTATATTTCGTTCTCGTTAAAGAAGTCCAGAGCACTGCGGTACCACGCCTGCTTTGGCTGTCTCTTTCCGTCAACAAATATTTCAACCCGTTCATTGTAAAAAGAGAACAAACCGGCAATCTGCGGAATTTCCGCTATCGGGGAGGCATACGTCCAGACAAGATCCTTGTGCAGTTCATCATGAATACGCACTGAGCGGTAAGAAGCGTGTCCCTTGTAAGGGCAGGCAGTTTTGGAATCCGAAAATTCCAGGAGTGCGGTATTAAGATCATCCTCCGGCAGATAATAGCGTACAGGCACACCAGTCTCAAAAAGAATCACCGGCCGGGTGCTGTCTGCCAGCTTCACCCCGTTCAAATAAATCTCAATATGCCGTGAGCTGCGCAGCGCATCAATACGTTTGTAAGGGTCACGGGCGTGAACAAAAATCTCTTCCTCTTCTTCATACCAGCCGTCAACTGCGTTCCAGTAAAAAGCGTAATACCCCGCAATGTCTTCACGCCCCGGAATCGGATGCTCATAGCTCCATGCCGCATTCTCGCTGATTTCGTCTCCCAGCTGAAGACTCCAGTAAGATGCCTCCCCCTTCAAAGGGAAAAAGCTCTTCCGGTCACTTGCCGTCAGCAGATCATTCCGCACATCCCCCGCAGGAAAATAATAGACCGGAAGCTGACCCCGTTCATGCAGCAGCAGCACATCTGTTGATTCAGCAATGATCTCCCCGCGCCAGCGTACGGACACCTTTTTGGCAATACGGTCGGTCTTTACATTCAGCTTCTGCGGGCGTTGCTCCCTAACCTCTTGCAGTTCCTGCGTACCCATACTCTCAGCTCCTTATTATCATTAATAGAGAATCATTTATTTTTAAATGATAATAGCATGAGCACAAAGGTTAATCAATACTATTTCAATCGGATTTTAATGTTTTTTCGTTTGCAGCCGCCGGTGCGCATAAACCGCTGCACCCAGCGTACCCGCCCGGCTCCCCAGCTCCGCCTGAACAATACTGCACTTGCTCCCGGACAGCTTCAGCGCATGGTCCTTCACCGTTTCACGGACGCTGTGCAGCAGCCGTTCCCCGGCCGCAGACATCCCTCCGCCAACCACAATGACTTCCGGATTCAGCAGATTGATCACATTCGCCAGTCCAAAACCCAGCAAGACCCCGGTCTCATGCATAACCTCTGCAGCCAGCGGGTCTTCAAGATCATAGGCTTCGGAGATCATTTGAGCGGTTATCTGCCCATTGTTACCGTTTGTCCAGGCTTGAATGATGCTTGGCCTGCCTTCCGCCAGCTTTTCTGTGAAGGTGTTCACCATCCCGACAGCCGAGACGTATCTTCCAAGACAGCCCGAGCTGCCGCATCGGCAGGGACGGCCTCGTCTGAACATGTTCATATGGCCGATCTCCCCTGCACTGAACGTGGTTCCATAGACTACCTTACCATCGCTCACAATTCCAGAACCCAGCCCCGTTCCCAGAGTCAGCAGAACCACATTTTTGTACCCTCTTGCTGCCCCATACTGCCATTCTCCATACAGATTTACCCTGACATCATTATCAATAAAAATAGGGAAATCGTAATAAAGCTTCATTTCATTCACGATATGTATGTGTTCCCAGCCCGGAAAGTTGGGTGAAAACAGGGACATTCCTTCCTCGGGATCAAGCAGACCCGGAATGCCCAGCCCCATGCAGGTTATGCTCTGAAGGGGGATCCCTTTGTCTTCTGTCAATTGCTGTACAGCCAGCCGGATTCGCGACAGCACATGTGCCGGGCCTTTAGCTGCTTCCGTAGATAAGGAGATTTCTCCGATTGCATTAAAGCTGGCATCAAACAATGCCGCTTTGATATTGGTTCCGCCTAAATCGACACCGATGGTATACGTTTTCATTTCCCCACTCCTCAGTGATACACTTTTCAATGATCATTATGAGGAACTGCAGCACCAGTGGAAAGAGATTTAAATAACATCTTATATCACTTTTGGAACTTCTGGCCGGACAGCCTGGTGGCATGAAAATGTATCGCTTCATATTGTGATTGCATTTTGTGCAACAGATTGGTTTTCACAGCGAAGCGAAAGGAAGACTTATGATCGATTTCCTATATAACAAAAAAAGGCAGGCTGGCGTGTCATCCGCCAATCTGCCTTGCCTGCGTAAAAAGAGAAGCCTGCCTTATGAGCCGGCTCCCTTATATCTTTTGACACCGTAATTCCAGGACAGCAGTCCAATCCCCAGGAATATCGCCCCCACCACCGGAGTCAGCAGCGCCATGCCCTGCATCTCCTCCCTGTGAAGAAACATTGCTGCCGGATATATCCCGACAAAAGCAAACGGAATAATCCAGGTAAGCAATACCTGTATTGCCCGGTTATAGATCGTGACCGGATAACGGCCGTAGTTCTGAATGTTATACATCAGCGGCAAAATGCCGGTTGGTGCATCCGAATAAAACGACAATGAAGTCAGAGTCGTATAAATCCCCGTGTAAATGGCAACTGCGCTGAGCGTCAAAATAATCACCATCGGAATCGTCCACCATTCAAAGGGCAGTCCCAGATTGCTGCCGCTGATCCCCATGATAATCAGTCCGATAACCGAGCCGACCAGTGCCGGAGGGTCCACATTTTCGAGGAAAATCTGGAACAGGTTATGCGCCGGACGGGTCAGGATGCGGTCCATTTCACCCTTGACAATATAGCGCTCGCTGAAGCCCCACATGTTCACGAAGCAGCTGAAGACGCCAAAAGGCACCATGAAAAAGCCGTATACGAACACAACTTCATTCTGGCTCCACCCGCCAAGGCTCTCGGTATGCATGAAGATGACCAGAATAAAAATGAAGTTGGTCGCTTGAAACAGCAAATCCGACACCACCTCCACCCAAAAATCGGCGCGGTACGTCAGACGTGTCTTCATATAATTCTTCAAATACTCAAACAATAATCCCAAGTAATACAACTTCACTCACCCTCCCTGCACGAACAGCCGCTGACGCGCCGCATGATATAGCCAGACAATGGGAATCAGCAGCACTACGAACCAGATGATCTGGATACCCAGCACATTCCAAATGCCCACTCCCTGCACCCGTCCCGTAAATACAGAGCCCGGCAGATAGGTGATGGCTTGAAAGGGCAGAACTTCGAGGACAGAGGACAGCCAGCCCGGGAACAGGCTGATCGGCACGATCAGGCCGGAGAACAGGTCAACCACGACACGCTTCATACGCATCATGCCCTCGTTATTCTCGACGAAAAACGCCGATAATCCCGTAATGATATTTATCTGTGAACTGATCAGGAAGCTGAAGAAAAGCATGACAAGAAACCCTGCCCATGCAGACAAATCTGTCGGCAGCTGCACCGGAAACAGCAGAATGGCAATCACCATGCCCGGGATCATCAGCATCATGAAGCGGAACAGGCCTTCGCCAAGTCCCTGCATCATTTTGACCAGTACGTAGTTGTAGGGTCTAATGAACTGGATCGCGATGCTTCCGTCTCTTATATCCGTGGAAATCTCCCGGTCCAGGTTGTTGAAATAAAAAGCGCGTGCCATCCAGGATACCGCAACATATGTCGTCATCTGTGCACCTGTAAAGCCGCCCAGGGACTCACCATCGCCGTAAATGGCTCTCCAGGTGAAATAATTCACGCCGATATTCAGCGTATAGATCAGTATGCCGGAATAATAATTGACGCGGTAAGCCAGCATAGTTAAAAAACGGATACGGATAAAATCGAAATAAGCGCCGAGCAGCAGCCTCCAACCGTTCACCGGCGGACTGCCGGCGGGAGAACCTCCGGCGGAGGATGCGGCTGCCGCGGCCTTTAGCTGTTCAGACATGGATGACCTCTTTCTCATCCTGCAGCGCAAGAATCTTATCTTCCGGTTTCTCGGCTGAGCCTGATTGATAAATACTGCGGACAATATCATCCGTATTGGTTTCAATAATTTTGATATCGGTAATGTCCGCTTGTCCCACAACCAGTCCAAGCACATCGGAAACATTCAGCTCCAGCGGAATCCAGACCTTTGCACCCAGATCATTCTCTGAGGACCAGGTCACCGGCATTCCTTCCGTCCACTGCATAAGCTGCTGCAGCTTCGTGGCTGTCCCGAATTGGAACTCCACCTCACGGCCGGTTCCCCAGCGCTGCTTCAGATCCTCCAGGCCGCCATCATAAATGATGCGCCCATCGTCAAGCATAATCACCCGTGAACAGAGCGCTTCAATATCCTGAAGATCATGAGTGGTCAGCAAAATAGTTGTTCCGTGCTCACGGTTCATATCCTTAAGGAACTGGCGGATTTCAGATTTAACCACAATGTCGAGCCCAATTGTAGGCTCATCCAGAAACAGGATGGACGGATTATGCAAAAGCGCGGCTACCAGCTCACACCGCATCCGCTGTCCAAGGCTGAGCTTGCGGACCGGGCGGTTCAGCAGATCCTGCAGCTCCAGCCGCTCCACCAGCTCGTCCAGCCGTTTTTTGAATTCCTGCTCCGGCACCCGGTACACCTTGCGCAGCAGCTGAAAGGATTCAATAACGCCGATATCCCACCATAGCTGGCTGCGCTGCCCGAACACGACGCCGATATTCCGCACAAATTTCTCGCGTTCCTCATAAGGTACATAACCACCGACTGAGAGGGTACCCGAAGTAGGAACAAGAATGCCTGTGAGCATCTTGATCGTCGTCGATTTACCCGCACCATTCTCCCCGATATAACCGCAAATCTCACCTTGGGGAATGCTGAAGGAAATATCCTTTACCGCCGTGACCTCGGAATATTGCCGTTTAAACAAATCAGCGAAGGCCCCTTTGAGGCCCTCGCGGTTTTTTTGGACTTTGAAGGTTTTGCGCAAGTCCTGCACTTGTATCGCATTCATAATGTACCTCGCTAAGCTAAGAATTAGGTTCAGTACCCCATTATATCATCTCTGAATTATTTGGCTACTCGTCCCTCAAAAAAATCAGCGTCCGGTACCGCCTCCAGATGGCCGGAACGGCTCACCTTCGTCCGTAAGTACTTCTCATTGAAGACTGAAACGTCGCCCCACAGAGGTATTCTCTTGCCGGTATTCATTCCGGCTGCCTTCAGGGCTTCCATCTTCTTCGGATTATTTGTAATCAGAGTCACCGGCTTGCTGCGCAAATGCTGCAGGACGCTGATCGCATCTCTGTAATCTCTGGAATCATCGGCAAAGCCCAGCTCCAGATTGGCTTCCACAGTATCATACCCTTCTTCCTGAAGAATGTATGCCATAGCCTTGCTGAACAGGCCAATGCCTCTTCCTTCATGGTTGGCCAGATAGAACAGCGCACCCGATCCGTGCTGTGCAATCATCTTCATGGACTGGCGAAGCTGGAAGCCGCAATCGCAGCGTTTGCTGCCGAAGATATCCCCGGTATGGCAGATGCTGTGCATCCGGATCAGCGCTTCATCCGAATCTGCAAAATCTCCATAGACCAGGACGCTCGATTGCTGCCCTTCGGCCAGATTCATCGAGGATAGCCGGGAAATCAGCAATTCCGTCGCTTCTTTGCTGTCCCCGCCCTGCAATTCCTCATCAGTGGCTTTCAGCCAGCTGTACCACTTGAAGGTAACCGTCTCCCCGTCCAGGTTCACCGGCAGTGTGATGGGGCCTACAAGTATATTGGTGGAATCGTCCATGGTAATCCGTTTGATTTTATTCTGTAATATAGATAAGATATCTGGTTTGATCATGTCTGCACCGTCCTAAACAGTATTCTTAAATTTTAAGTATTCACTTTTTTTACGTCAAGTAACTATTTGTAAGTAAGTTTATCATTGTAATATAACTTCGTCAAGTTATAATATATATTTAAATATTTATAATTACTTATTGTAAGTTTATGATATAATGAATGCGAGGTGATCTTTATGGATGATTTCGAAATGTGCCCACGCTTTGAAAAAGCAGTTGATATGCTCAGTAAACGTTGGGTTGCGCTAATCGTATTTGTTCTGATGAAGGGTCCCCGCCGTTTTGGTGAAATTGAGAGCTGCCTTTCCAATCTGAGCGGCAAAGTGCTGTCGGACCGCTTGAAGGAAATGGAGAACGAAGGCATCATCGAGCGCACGGTGTATCCTGAGATGCCTGTCCGGATCGAGTACTCGTTGACCAGCAAAGGAAATGCCCTGGCTCCTATCCTTGGAGAGATTGGCAACTGGTCTACCGATTGGATCGAGATCGGCGCAGGCAAATGACATCCGGCCTGCAAGCAAAATAGCGCCCTGCTGGTTCCATCCACGGAATCCGTCAGGGCGCTATTTGCTGTTGCTGTATCTATTAGTTATGGAAGCACATACTACAAATCCTTACGCTGAAACCGCAGCAATCCGATTGCAAACACCGCAACCATATACAGAGCGGCATAAATTAGAAATGAATTCGAAGGAACGGACTTGATGTCTATGAACGAGAAAGAGCTGAAATTCATATCAACCATGCCGCCCATATCTTCCAGACTGAACAGCTCCGCTGTCATTTTGCGCTGCAGGCCATCCGCCGGCATGAGCAGAGACATAATCCCTGTGAGATTATTCAGTGTATTTAGCGCCTCTTCCTTCAACCCAAGCTGACCGCTCAGCTTGTCGATCATTCCCCCGAGCCAGCCCGCTCCATAGAGCATGGTCATGAAGACACCGTTGCCCACTGACGAGAACAACCCGGAACCCAGCATGGATAAACTGATCAGCAGCGGGACTACAGAGGCAAAGAGCAGGTATGCTATTACAAGCGCCTCCCCGTCCCGCGGTATGGACGCATGGGCATCCGCGATCAGCAGAATCGCAGTAAACAGAAGCAGCGCATAAAGAATCCCAAATGTGACGTAGCCGAGCCAGCGGCCGAGATACCATTTCCAGCGCGGCAGCGGCCGGGGCAGCAAAGCTTGCATGACACCCTGCTCCTCTTCCCCTGCAATAGAAGAGAAGGAACTGAATATAGCCAGAAAGGCGATGACAAAAGCCCCGAAGAAAAATCCCATGGACACAACGACAGCTCCGGTCGAAAAACTTTCGATCAGGTTCCCCCCATTTGCGATGCTTGATACCTGGGTAGACCCGCTGCTTCCCACGGTTGCCGCAACAAACCAGAATGCGAGCAGAAATACGGCAGTCATGATCAGAGTCATAAGCATTACCTTTTTCCTCAGCAGTTCCTTCCAGGTCATTCCTAGTATGATTCTCATTCCCGCTCCCCCCTCTGGTTGAGCCCGGACACGGCATCCAGGAACCATTCTTCCAGCCGTTCTTTTTTACGGGCAACCTCATACAAGGTCATGCCTTGCTCGATGATTAGGGTATTCAGCCAGCCTACTTGCTCCTCACTCTCGACTTCCGCCTCCAGCCATACCGTGCTGCCTTCAACAGACGAAGGCACAGCTCCGCCGCCCTTTTGGTGATCTTCGTCCCCCACCGCCTGTCTGATCTGGAGCCCCGTAAGCTCTATAAGCCAGGACAGCAAAAAAGGCGAATAGCCGCCCACTTTAAAATGCCAGCTAGTTCGCTTGTTTAAGATATCTGTAACTTTGCCGTGCCGCAGGATCTCGCCGTTATTCAGCAGCGCCATCCGGTCGCACAGCACCTCAACATCCTCAAGCAGGTGAGAGTTGAGAAAGATGGTGATGCCCCGCTGCTTCAGCCTTTCCAGTATAGTCCGCACTTCCATACGGCCGATAGGGTCAAGTGCCGATGAAGGTTCATCCAGAAAAACGAGCTCCGGTTCGTTTACAAGTGCACAGGCTAGACCCAGCCGCTGTTGCATCCCCTTGGAGTAATGCTTCACGCGGTCACGTCCCCGCAATCCTATCCCTACCTCCTTCAGCAGCTCCGGTATCCTTCGGTCTGCCACAGACTTATCGATACCGCATAAGCGGGCATGGAGCCTGACTACCTCTTCTCCGGTCAGCCATTCCTGATACCGGTACAGCTCGGGCAGATAACCAATCTTTGCCTTGGCTGCAAGTGTTCCGACCGGATGCCCGAACAGAGCCGCGCTCCCGCTGGTAGGACGGATCAGGCCCGCCAGCATTTTGACAATGGTGCTTTTACCGGCGCCGTTGGGACCGAGGAAGCCAAAGGCTTCCCCTTTCTCAACAGTAATTGATACATCCCGGCAGCCGCGTCCGTTACTGTATTCTTTAGTCAGTAATTGTGCTTCAATTGCGGGTACATTCATAACGTAATCAACTCCTGAAGCTGTTTCATGAATTTCTCTTTATCCTGATACAGCGATCCGCCGGAAAAATCAAACAGCTGCCCTTTATTCACCCACGTAGCGCTATATACTGGCCCATTACTATACTCTGTAGCTTCCATAATTACCTTTATGCCGTTCACTGTAATCTGCTCGGAATGGTTCCCTTTGATCACAGGCATGGGCAGGTCGCCGGCCAGAATACTGCTCTGCTGGAGACTGGATTTCAGTTCATCCGGGAGAAGTGGGAAGTCAATGATAGCCTGCACAGCTTCTTCCACGTTAATAGAAGGATCTACATTCACCACAGGTGTATTCATCTGCATCAGATTCGCCCAATGATCATCCGTAGTAAAATCATAGCTTACGGACTCGGGAATCGACAGTGTGACTGGCTTGCCGTCAACGGATTCTGGCAGCAGCCGGGTCGCACCCAGACGCTTTAGCGCCTTATTCACCTCATCCACCTTCAGCGTCAGTGTAATTTGCTGTGAGGGGTTTACTAACACCGATTTGATGTGGTTAAAAGCTTCACCGGTCGGCGCAGCGTAGCCCAATTTATCCTGCAATGCATTCACTGGCACCATTCCATTTAGCGTACCGTATGAATAGCTGAATGAACCAAATTTGTTGACAGCATCATTGACATTGTCTTCCCCGCTGGCCTGATAGAACAAACTCCGCAGATCCTCTTCATTAACGGCTGTAACTTCCTGTACACGGAATTGACTCAGTATGGCCGCCATGGCTGTATTGCCTACAGGTGTGGCGAGTATAGCCGCAAATATAGCTGCACCTGCCGCAGCAGTTGCCCATTTCCGGCGGCGCGTCATTCCCTTCCGGCGGGTCGTCCGGCCTTTGGTTTTTTCGTGTGCAGCGCGGACTGCCACAGGACTCGCTGAAGGCTGTGCCGCATCTCCTATATGATGTGTGTCCGGTATGGCTGCCGCATTGCCTTCTGCTCTGTTCACATTCTTGGCATCCTGCCCCCATGCTGCCCATACCGGATTCACCGGCTCAGCGGCAAGCTTGGCTTGCAGGTTCGCCCAGGCTTCATCCGTAAGTTGTTTATCGGGATCATATTTCAAAGGATTGGTCATTTGAGGGTCCTCCTAAAAGTTTTGTTAGCACCATATTCACTTGATTGATTCATTTCGGACGTGATTAATCTGTCTGAGGGTATGAATTTACCGCCTGCTGCTTCAGCTTATGGGTAGCCCGGTTCAGCAGTGTTCCGACAACCGGCGGGTTTACCCCGATTTGGCCGGCAATTTCAGTGTAGCTGTAGCCCGAATAGCGCAGCAGCAGTGCTTGCCTGTCTCTCTCGGGCAGGCCGTCCAGCCAAGTCCGCACATCCTCCTGGTCCAGCTTGCTGAGCACGGCCTCTTCACCGGAAGGGGGGCCTGCCTCTGCGCTGACCAGCAACTCCTGCTTATTCTGGAGACGCCGCTCCCTCGCTTTTTGGGTTAAATAATCATATCCGATCCGGGTCAGCACTCTATGAAGCCAAGCGCCCAGCGCGTTCGGGTCATCCGGCGGATTGCGGTATAGTCTAAGAAACACATCCTGGGCTAAATCGTCTGCTGCCGCTTCGTCGCGGACCAGAGCTGCGAGCTTGCGCCGCACCACCGGATAGTGTTCATAAAATACGGTTCGAAACTTATCAGATTCCGGAATTTCCATTGTGTAAATCCTCCTTATTAGCTGCAGCTATAAGTAAGACGGATGCCAAAGCGATTTTGTATCAGAATACAGCATAATTATCATAACATTTCTGGTTTTCACGTATTCAACACAAAAAAAGCAGCTCCTGTATAAGAAAGGAACCGCTTTTTGGGGACAAATAGCTCACATAGTATTGCTTACCACAGGTAAATATAGTAATTTTAAAGATGAACCTATCAAAAAACGAAAGGCGGTAATGACAATGGAAAAGATGTGTATGGAAATGATGATGAACATGTGCATGGAGGACATGATGTCCAAGATGAACACCATGAAGATGTGCATGGAAAAGATGACCGAAATGGGCATGATGGACATGGATATGGACATGATGATGAAGAAAATGCAGGACTGTGATGAAATGATGACTATGTGTATGACGATGATGCGTGAAGGAATGCAAATGTCCAAGTAATCATAAAAGTCAAATTAATCATTCGCGGTCTTGGCAGAGCAGACAACTGCATGCCATTTTTTTTGTCTTGTACAGCAATACATCAATGATTAGATCTATCTGATCTTGATATATCTCTCCTGAATTTGCTTCGCCAGTGTAATCCGTTCCAGCTTCAGCTCCCAGATCCGCTCTTTCCAGCGGTCACTCTCCGGGTCTTCCTCTTGATTTCTCAGCTTGTCGAACAGCTCCATCAAAAGCAAGTTGATCTCATCAAACCGGTTCCACAGCTCTTTGACGCTGTCCATTCTCTGCTGCTCAGCAGCCGTTTCCTTGTGATTCTTCAAGCTTTCTATGATGTCAGCCTGCCACTGTCCATCGTTAATTGCTTTGGCGTAGTTGTAAAGATCCAGATAATCATCGACTGACATGTGTACCGACTCCTTAATCCCTTTTATACCAAGTATTATACTCGGTATTATAGATAATGCAATAGTCTCCGGATAAAAAAACACGGGAGGATGTAGAATTATCCGCCCGTGTGGCTTAAAAACGCATTTTTCTATTTTATAGAAGCTTATTGATATCTTCCTTGATCTGTTCTGATTGCGGCCCGAATACGATCTGTACCGCACCCTGGCCCAATCTCATGACTCCCGAAGCTCCCAACTGCTTCAGCGCAGCGTCCTTGACCGCTTTCTCGTCATTCACAATCAGCCTCAGACGAGTAATGCAAGCATCGATGTTGCGGATATTTGACGGGCCGCCCACATTCTCCAGAATTTTAACCGCTCTGGAGGATGCCGAAATTTTCGCACCGCTCACATCAGCTTCCAGCGCTTCGTCCTCCGTGTCATCCTCACGTCCAGGTGTTTTCAGGTTGAACTTGGTGATGATAAACCGGAACAGCACATAGTAGAGGACAAAGAATCCAAGACCCACAGGGATCAGAACCCACGCATTCGTAGACAGCTTCATATTCAGCAGATAATCGATGAGTCCCGCAGAGAATCCGAAGCCCAGCTTTACATCGAGCACATACATCAGGAACCCGGCGAAGCCGGTAAGCAGAGCATGAACCAGATATAGTACAGGTGCAATGAACATGAAGGAGAATTCGAGCGGTTCTGTAATCCCGGTTAAGAAGGACGCAATCGCGGAACCAATAAAGATAGATGCGACCATTTTGCGTTTTTCCGGTTTAGCCGTATGAATAAATGCAAGTGCTGCTCCCGGCAATGCAAACATCATAATCGGGAAGAAGCCTGTCATGAACATTCCGGCCGATTTATCTCCAGCGAAGAAGCGCCACAAGTCCCCATGCACCACTTCTCCGGCAGCGTTCGTGAAATCACCGATTTGGAACCAGGCAATGGCGTTGATAACATGATGGAGGCCAAAAGGAATGAGCAGACGGTTCGCTGTCCCGAAAATAAATGCGCCGACACCGCCAAGTCCAACCACCCAAGTACCAAAATCACTAATCACATCTTGAATTGGACTCCAGATCATTCCAACGAGAACAGACAATACTATTGTAGTTACCGCTGTAATGATCGGAACAAACCGTTTGCCGGCGAAAAAGCCCAGCCAATCCGGCATTTTTATATTATGGTATTTCTTATAGAGGAAGGCAGCCCACGCTCCCACAAAGATCCCTCCAAGAACACCCATGTTCAGCTTGACATCATCGCCGATGAAAGGCATTTGTGCAGGAATGACCTTGAGGATACTGTCGAGAATCTGGTAGGCAATCAGAGCGGACAGCGCCGCAACCGCATCACCGGCAAATCCGATCGCAACCCCGATGGCAAAAATCAATGCCAGATTGCCAAAAATTGCTCCGGCGCCTGCATTCAGGAAAGGTGCAATGTAGGTGTTAATGAACCTGCCTATTGCCCCCAAGTGGAAATCCTTTTCATAATTAATAAGTGCGAACCCTTGCAAAATTGCCGCCGCCGGCAGTGTAGCTACCGGAAGCATCAGTGACTTGCCCAATTTTTGCAGAAAAGCCAACATTCCGTTCATCCCCTATTCTCGTATTTGGCTATGCCGTTGATGATGCTGTATGATTTATTGCCTGGATGCCACAGTTAGAATAATGTCTTTGCCGGCGGTTACCGAACCATAGCGGCAAACCACTTCGGGGTCAGCTTCACCGTTGCGTGTCACAATGACCGGCGTAATCGTCTGATAACCGGCTGCCTGTATCGATGCGATATCGAACTCAATCAGCGTCTGTCCTGCTTTCACTTCATCCCCGCTGGCGATATGGCTGATAAAACCGCTGCCTTTCAGGCTTACGGTATCCATTCCGATATGCAGCAGCAGCTGCAGTCCGGAAGAATGCTCAATGATTACGGCATGACTGGATTTGACCACATGGGCGATCTTTCCGTCAAAAGGGGCGATTAGTTTCCCCTCGCTAGGTTCTATAGCGATTCCCTGCCCCATATGCCCGCCTGAGAACGTTTCATCCGGCACTCCGGTTAAGGAAACGGCCTGCCCGCTGACCGGTGCCAAAATCTCCAGGGTAGTTATCTTTGACGGTTGTGCTTCTTTTTTGGACTTCCATTTGGAAAACATCATTTTCTCTCCTTACTGTTTCTGTTTATGCTGCTGATCCAGAGTCTGAAACAAACGGCGCAAATGCATGGCGAGGAAGCAGATTTCTTCTTCCGGGACCTCTGTGCCCAGCGAATTTTGCATGACCTTGCCCAGTTTTTGGGCCAGCTTGTATTCCTCTTTGTATTCTTTCTGAATATGTTTCACGAACGGATTGTCGATGAGTGAACCCTGCAGAATCCGCTCAATGGAAAATCTCAGATGGATCATCAGCCGGATATGGTTCATACTCCCGTAAACAAAGGTTACCTTTCGTTCCTCGCGGATCATGTCGAGCAGTTCACTGACAATATTCGAGGCTTTGACCAGCTGGCCTACCGGCACATTGCTGACAGCAGAATACACGTGATAGGTCAGAAAGCCCACTTCATCTTCAGGAATCTGAACATTGAACTCTGCACTGATTTTCTCCGCTGCCCTGTAAGCGATCTCAAATTCCTTCGGAAATGACATTTTAGTCTCCTGAAGGAACGGGTTGACAATATCCATACCGCCCCGCAGACGGTAGATGGTGAACTGAATATGGCTGGGGAGCGCCAAATAGATTTTGTCG
The DNA here is from genome assembly GCF_000981585.1 of Paenibacillus riograndensis SBR5. Taxonomy (NCBI): domain Bacteria; kingdom Bacillati; phylum Bacillota; class Bacilli; order Caryophanales; family Paenibacillaceae; genus Paenibacillus; species Paenibacillus riograndensis. The sequence goes on along the minus strand of NZ_LN831776.1, from coordinate 3,763,325 downwards.
TTCAACTTGCCGGAAAATTCATGAGCAATATCCGCAATAATATCATCTGTAATCTTCATTACCTTGGGATCAATATCTTCGAGCAAAATCTGATATTGACTCCATTCGTCACGGTCCTCCAGCCGGAACAATTTCTCAATCCGCTGGTCATTTGCATCGATGAATCCCGTATCTTTGACCGCAAATCCGATACCCTTGCCGATGATTACATATTCCTTGCCTTTTCTTCCCCCTTGAACCATTACCACGTTGTTTCCGATTACCCGCAGTACCTCGAACTGCTCGTTTTCCCTCGCCAAGTTCTCCCTCCTTTCCGCCCAATATCCAATTTTTCGCATAAAAAAGAGCCAAGAAAGACTCAAATGAATGAAGTCAATTCTTGGCTCATGCCCTTAAAGGTAACACGCCGATTGCATATAAATGATCATTTATAAGAATATCATAAATCATACCTATATTTCCGTCAATGGGTTTTTGAAAATGTCAAGTTTGGCTTATCCCCCCATCAGGCGGCACATCCGGGTCACTACATCCTGAATGATTACAGGCTTGCTGATAAAATCCGAAGCGCCCGCTGCCAGACATTTCTCCCGGTCTTCCTTCATCGTTTTGGCTGAGATGGCGATAATGGGAAGCTCCGGCAGCATCAGCTCCTCACGGATAATCGACAGCGTGTCGTACCCGTCCAAATTCGGCATCATAATGTCCAGCAGAACGATATCCACATCAGGCTGTTCTCTGACCATCTGCAGGCATTCGAAGCCTGATTGGGCAGTCAGAATATTCATATCATAAGGCTCCAGCCCTTTTTCAAGTGCATAGATGTTGCGCACATCGTCATCCACGATCAGCACCGTTTTACCATGCAGATTCGAATACTCCTTATCAAACAAGACAGCATCCGCTCCCGCAGCACCATCCGGCTGCTTATTGTCCCGCTCGGCGGCAGCAGCGGCCTGCAGCGTCCATACCCCGGGAAAGACGGAATCGAATCCTTCTTCTTCTTCACGGCAGGGAATAAACAGCGTAAACGTGCTGCCTTCCCCCTCTTTACTATCCAAAGAAATGGTGCCCCCAAGCAGCCGGGCCAGTTGGAGCGATATGGACAACCCCAGTCCCGTGCCGCCGAATTTACGCGCCGTTGAGCCGTCAGCCTGGCGGAAAGCCTCGAAGATCACCTCACGGTTCATTTCCCCGATTCCGATTCCGCTATCCCTCACAGCAAAGGCCAGTACGGAACCAGGCTCAGAAAGCTGTGGTGCGGACGGCGGTTCAAGACGGCTGATGACGACCTCGACGAAACCTTTTTCCGTAAATTTAAAAGCATTGGACAGCAGGTTCCGCAGAATTTGGTGCAACCGCATCTCGTCTGTAAAAAATATATCCGGGACGTTGTTCTCAAGGGTCACCTTGAAATCAATATTTTTCTGCTCCGCCATCTTGTTGAAATAACCATACAGTATAGAAGGAAGCTCGGTAAGATTGACAGGGTCCCGCTCTACGGTCATTTTCCCGGCTTCCACTTTGGACAGGTCCAGAATATCATTGATCATCCCCAGCAATTCACTGCCCGACGAATGAATGACTTCGGCATATCCCTGTTCTTCTTCCGTCAGGCTGTCATTCCGGTTCTCGGTAAGCAGCTGTGAAAGTATAAGCATACTGTTAAGCGGTGTACGCAGCTCATGAGACATGTTGGCCAAAAATTCGGATTTGTAACGCGAGCTTAATTCCAGCTGCTCATTATATTTCTCCAACTGAGCTGCTGCATTCTCTGCCACGGACTTCTGGTGCTCCAGCTCCCGGTTGAGCGTGAGCAGTTCCTGTGTATGATTCTGCAGTTCTTCAGTCTGGACCTGCAGTTCCTCTGACTGCACCTGAAGCTCTTCGGATTGCACCTGCAATTCTTCATTCATCGTCTGGGATTCGCTATACAGCTGCTGGATTTCCATCCGGGTCAATACAGAATTCAAGGTGACTCCCAGCATTTTCAGCAGTTCATTAAAGAGCTCAAGATGATGCGGAGCCCATTGGGTAAGTGAAGCCGTTTCCAGAACGGCCAGTGTTTTGTTCTCAAACAGGATTGGAGCAATTACGGCAAACTTGGGTGCAGATCTTCCAAGTCCTGAGTTGATGCTTATGTAATCCTCGGGTAAGTTGTTAATTCGAATCATCCTCATATCGGCCGCACATTGGCCAACGAGCCCTTCTCCCGGGCGAATCGTACTTTTTCCAAATTCAATCTCTTGTTGCTCTGAGCCTGCATAGGAGTACATTCGTTTATACTCTTTATTCCCGTTCAGTACATATACGGCACCATACTGCAGCTCCAGGATCACAGACAGTCTGTTCATAAATGTACGGCACAGCAGCGGCAAATCCGTAGTCTCCTGCAGAGCAACAGACATTAACGCCAGCTGTTCACTGCTCCACTGCTGCCGCTGCACCGTATCCAGCAGATCATTCGTGGCATTTCCCAGATCATTGATTTCATCAAGGGACTTCACGGAGATCCGTTCGGACATATTGCCTCCGCTGGCGATGGTGTGGATCGCCTGTATCACACTGCGGAGCGGCTTAACAATGCTTGCTGATATCAAATAAGTAATAAGCGCAGCCAGCAATGCAACCAGTCCCCAAAGGATATACATGGTTACCAGAAGCTTGTCATTGCTTGCTTTCAGATTGGCTATCCGCTCGCTGGTAAGCTTCCGTTCATTGTCACGGAAATAGTCGAACTGTGAGCGGATGGAATCAATAATAACCTTGCCGCTGTCATTATGGAAAAAAGCATTGACTGCCTGAGTCTGGCCATTCCGTTTCAGATCCACAATATATTGACCCGCTGATTCGATCCAATGTTCAATATTGTTCTGGATATTGCTTAGAATCTTCGACTGGTCGGGATTATCGTTGATCAGGCCGCTTAATCCGGTATAATGAATCTTCCATTCTGTAATCCCGGTGTCATACGGGGTCAAATAGCTGGATTCACCGGTAAGCGCATATCCGCGCTGGCCAGTCTCCATATCCAGCACATCTTTTTCAATCTGATAGGTAAGCTCATGCACCTTCATGTCATGATCGCTGAGAAAAACCGTTTCTTTCTCCAGATCCGTTATTCTGCCCGCCACTACAAGCAGAAACAGGCCCAGCATAAGCAGGATCATGACATATCCAAGCGCGATTTTACTGCGGATTCTCAGGCTCCAGGCTTGCTTGTTAAGCAATGGTTCAACCTCCATCCGGCATTCCGGTATCTGCTGCCTTTTAATTGTAAATGCTGGCAATACAGATAACAAGTGGATTGTTCGTTAACAAGGATGATTACAGGTAGCTCTCACTGCTCCGGGGCAGTCTGTCTTTTAGCTGCCGCACATTGGCTTCCAGCTTCAAGATCACATCCTCCAGATCCATAGGATCAATTCCCCTGATAATAGGCGCTGGTGCAGGAATGGCTTCTGCCTGTTTGCTTTTCTCCTTCAGTTCACGGAGCTCTATCTGCTGTTCCTGCCATTTATCCATCAAATCAGCTATGGTCGCGTAAAAACGCTCATAATCCTTAATTACGCTATCCAGAAATGTGTCGACCTCTTCGGCATCGTAGCCGCGGAGTTTCATGCTGAATTCCTTCTCGTGTATGGTTAGTGCATCCAGTGTAATGCCTAGCTGGCTGAACAGCTTTCTCTGCTTGTCCAGTCTGCGTTTCATGTGTTCATCCATTGAATTGACCTCCAAGTATATATCGTTCATCCGGTAGTAACCATTATAACAGGGTGCAAGCAACCTGAAAATATCACTAAAGTTGCACTTCCTGTGCTCCTCTCCTTCTGATTGCTCCTGACTACAATAGGGTAAGGAAAGAATACGGCAGAAGCATAAATACATCCCAGAAAGGATGAGTATAGAATGAGCCATCTATCCAATGAACAGCTTGCTAGTCTGAAAAAAGCCCTGCTGGAGCGCAAAAAGGAGCTGGAGCAGCATTTCTCACAGAACGGAGAAGAAAACAGCCTGCTCGGTGACTCGCTCCGAAATTCAACCGGTGAACTTTCCTCCGCAGACAACCATCCTGCCGACACAGGCACGGAAACCTTCGAGCGAAGCCGGGATCTGGCGATCAACCGGTCACTCTCCGAGGAGCTGTCTGACATTGAAGCCGCCCTGCAGCGAATGAAAGACGGTACCTACGGTATATGTGTGGTAAGCAGCCAGGAGATTCCATATGAGCGACTAGAGGCAGTTCCCTATACTCCTTACGCTGTAGAGCATGTGCCGCCCCGCGAATCCTAAAGCGACCGGCCTGTAGAAGAAGAAGTAATGACGGCTCCCCCGGCAGGAGCAGGGCGTAACCGCCAGCAGCACAGCGGCAGATTCGATGATGCCGGCGCCTGGGATGCTGTGGAGGATTACGGAAGCGCAAGCTCACCGGTGACTTCCCCGGGCCAGGATGCAGACAACGAAGAGCTTTGATGCTAGAAATTATCCGCTACGGCTTTGTTAAGGATTCCAAGGCAGCGGTCAAGATCCGTTTTGACCTGTTTTTTATATAGTCTGGCTTTTTCCTCCCCGTCGGCTGTGAAATGATACAGGACAATTTCCTGAAAATCCACTTTGGGATCATTTCCTTTGAGCTGCTTGGTGCGGTATAGAATCCCCTGCTGAACCAGCTCATGCAGCGCCCTGTAAATTTCGCTCTGGGGAGGAGAATAGCCGTGGGCTTTGAAATCTCTCCGCAAATCCTCCAGCATTTGATAGCCATAACCTTTATGCTGCTCAACCATTGTAATCAGGTATACCTTAATAAAAGCCCGCTGGGCAATCATAAACGCCATGGGACACCTCCTGATGGTATGTTTCTTACTCCGGCTAATTTTCCTTATCTTTCCTGCATAACTCTAGTATATACTCTATTTCCCAGCTTTCACAATAAGCATTTTTAAGATAGGCCCCTCCCCTTGAAACCTTTAATTAGGGTATAAGTACCCGTAATGGAGTGAATGTAATCTTTGGTGCTGGGGAGCAGGTTTGTTTGGGGTTTTCTATTATGAATTTTTCATATATTGAAATTTGGGTATAAATTATCTAATAGAGCGCCTGTCCGTTGAGAGGCCGTGCCTCGCTATCCGCTCATGTGTCCAGGAGCACTGAAGGAACCTGTATTCTCTAGCCTTTTCAAAGCTCCATGGACCAGATTGGAGTATATGGCAGAAGCCCAAGTGGAAAAAGTAAACTTAAATCTGTCCTCCCCGCCCTCCTGTAGGAATTAGTTGGAAAAAGGAAACCTAATTCAGCCCATTCGTCCCTCCACAGCGTATTTCACTTAATTTAAGTCTACTAATTCCCACTAATGCCTCTATAAAACGTCTTTTGAGCATATTTAAGTAAACTATTTCCACTTCAATCATTTGCGGATCAATCAATTGCAGCTCTGGTGCGATTTTGCCTGGGCCCCTCTGCGGACGCGTTGAGCTCCCTTCACAAGCAATCCGCAGCCAATGCGGACTGGAAATCCGTTAATGGGAGAGATTCGTCCATTCCGCTGAGGGAGCTCACTCCTCCTGCCCCGCCTAAATCATCTGATGTTCGGTGAAAATAAAGTATTAGACTAGAGTCGCTGATTTAACGCGGTTTTTGAATTGAAAAATTGTCAGTTTTTGAAAAGTAAGTTGTAGACTGATCAATTAAAAGAAACAGCGGCGGACCAAGACCTGATAAATAAAGTCTTAGACTGCCGCTGTTGTCGTTGAACTAACGTTCCCGTTAGCTTAAAGCTAAGCATATTATTATTTAATGTATAATATCGTGTTGTTGCCCTTCCTTTGGATCATTTATTACAACCCATTGATCCAGTATTACTTTGTATTTTTCAATACAGTAGTCAACAGCTTCATCAAACGTTTCAAACCATAAGTCGGCAAAGCCACTCTTATCTTCTTGTGTATCATATAAAAAAACATAAACTCCATTTTCATAATCGTAAATCATAAGCTTTCTAACATCATCAACATGTTCTTTAAGAAGGGCATACATTCGCACTCCAATACCCCCAAATTCGGTTTACCACCATTTTACCATTAAACAAATCTGCCTGTTAGTTTAATAAAGGCAGCCGATCGCGTTTACTTACTAGTTGCCCTATCGTGGTTGAACTGAAGTTTCCCGTTAGCGTTTCTTCTTGATATTGAGCTAACGTTTTCCGTTAGAGCTTAATGAGATTGCTTGGAAACATAGTTAGATACTTACCTAATCGGTAATCGACTCAAGTTCTTGTCCTCGACTCGGTACAAGAACTTGTACCGATAAAACAAAAAAGCCGCTAAATTAGCGACTTTCTTTGGGACCATGTTCCTGTCTCTCGACTTTTTCAGTGGCCTCACAGAAGCTGACCGGGCTTTTTGGTGAGGAGCGGGGAAAGCCTACAATTCTTCAGAATAAAATGCTTTAGATACGGATTCCGTGGCTTTATCAATAAAAGCTGCAACTTTACTGGGGCTTTCCTTCAGGCCACTGTTCACCCACTTTTTAATAATGGCTATACTGCCATGTGCGGTAAACGTATACCAGGACTCAAATAATGGTTGATCAAAATATTTAACTTGCTGCCTCCATTTCTCAATAGTTATATCATGGCTGATATAAAGGATTCGTTCTAATAATTCTTTATCGCCATGCTCCGAGAACAAAACCTCACAAATAATTTTATTCGCTTTTATATACTTACATAATTCATAAGATAGATTTTGAGGGTTTGAAGAACTAATCACAACTTGCTTAATTTCTTCGTAAAGATCATTTTCAATCGTTGAAAGAAGCTCAAACTGATTAGCATAGTGTGTATAGAAGGTGTTGCGATTAATCCCTGCTTCTCTGCAAATGTCGGTCACTGTAACTTTATTGATAGACCGTTCTGTCAAAAGCTTCAATAAGCTTTCTTTTATAACCATTTTTGTATATCTCACTCTGTGATCTGTTTTTTTGTCTGACATCGTATCCTCCCAATTTAAAATAATAAATGAACAAATCTAATGTGGTTTGTATGATAACGAACATAAGGCAAACGAACAGCCTGTTGTTTTAGTAACACGGTGAAATTATAATTTATTTGAACGTTCAATTCAATTTAAACTTAAATGGAGGTAAAATATGGGTGACATAACAATAGTGCCTGTATGGATTATTCAAGATATTATAGTCATAATTGCTGCTGTTCTAATGGTTTTCTATATACTTGATAAGGAAGAGCATCCTAAAACGGTTCTACTGCAATTTATAGGTTTTGTGTTTTTTTATGCAGCCGTTTTTGAAATCACTGCGTCATCTCTTGGCGAAGGTTTCTACGCATATGGGCGGAGTATTTTAATGTTATTTAATATACCTATTACTGTTCCTATTATTGAGTTTCTGATCATTTATTCAACTTTGCGTGTTCTAAAGTCTGTAAATATACCGTTATGGACTAAACCCTTTATTACGGGATTGAGCGCTATGGTTTTTGACTTTTCATTGGACCCAGTGGCCGTTAAACAGATCTTTCAGACTACGGAAGGACTCATTGCAAGATGGACTTATTATCCTCTAGCCGGTGAACCTCAAATATATGGGGAACCCGTGATGAATTTTACAGGATGGATTTATATAGCGGGATATTGGACCGTCTTTGTTCTAATTGGTGAATGGTGGCATAAAAAGAAAGGCTACAGTAAATTAATTGGTTATATCTATCCGTTTCTGGCAGCAATTCTGTCGTTAGCTTGTATGTTCTCACCTTTATCCAACTTCTTTAATTATATGGGGCCGTTCTTCGCCAGAATATCTAATATGCAATGGGTGATGTTAATTGCACTTTCTGTAATTACAACCGGAGTTTTAGCATTAGCTTTTCTAAAGTTCTGGGACCGGAAGGTTATTCATTCATTCACTCCCAAAAAAGATTTTCCCATCATGTTTACTTTCTTGGGGTTCCCCCTGGTTAATACTATATTTTGCATTATAGGAGGTTATACGGAAGTATTGTGGCTGGTCGTTCTAGCTCAGATCTTATTAGTGTCAGCCTGGATTGGAATTTATATTATGGGTAAAAAAGCAAGTCCAATCGCGAAAAGCCCAAGCATGGAGGCAAAGACGCACTTTCATTAATATTCCAGTCCGGCATTTTTATTTTGGCGCTTCTTGCTTACATGAATTTTATTTTCTTTGGACATCTGATGCTTCCAAAAAATCCATATTTTTTGGAATTGCATCATTTCTTATACACCAAGTAGAAATAGAAGGATAATTTATAGCGTGTAGCATAGAAATTCTTATATTTCAAAAAAAGACTGCATCTCAGGTTTTTGCCTGAAATGCAGCCTTTTTTGAACTTTACGGAACCCGGTTAGCCTCTCGGCTTCATTGAAGCCGCGTTTACCTTACATCCGGTTGCCGTTGTAACGGTCCGGGTCGGTGTCTGCGTTCATGGAGCCTCTGTTGCCCAGCGCATTGCCAACCGTAGTGTCATCTCTGACTACACCGGGATTGGTTGCGCCCCGGTCAGTGATAGGATCATTTAATGTGTTGTCGTTATACAAGCTGTCGTATCTGCTAGCATTCAAAGAGCGGTTGCCCTGGAATACATTGTGGATATCGCGTCCGCGTCCGTTGTCGTCCACCAGGACGAGGATTTTGCCGCTGTCCACATAGCCTTCATATTCTTTCGCTTCATCCTCAGGAATACCCAGACCAATCAGTCCGCCAACGAGTCCCCCTGCACCGGCTCCGATTGCTGCCCCGCTCAGGGTTGCGACAATAGGACCGGCCGCCAGAATAGGGCCTATTCCCGGAATTGCCAATGCACCGATCCCGGCAAGCAGCCCGGCGATCCCGCCGACGACGCCTCCGGTTGCCGCACCGGTTGCTACTCCTTCCGGAGCCATGGTTCCTGTATCATCCGATATATTTTTCAGTTCGTCCCGGTCACGAGTAATTACTGAGATTTCATCATTGCTTACACCTTGCCGCTGCAGTCCCTCAATTGCTCTGGTCGCTTCTTGTTCTGTGTCGAAAACACCTACGATTTTGTCAGTCACTTGAAGCCCTCCTTCGTAATTGTCGTTCGCTACATTATTACCCGATCAGAGGCCTGCCAAACAGGCGGCAAGCATTTTCAGCAGAATCGCAGCGGATCACAGCCGCAAGCCTTATTTCGCAGGACGGGTCCGGTTCGTCGGGGCCGCCTGCAGCGGATCATCCGGCCAATAATGTTTGGGATAGCGGCCTTTCAGATCCTTTTTGACTTCGAAATACGTACTGCGCCAAAAGCTGGCCAGATCCGCCGTCACCTGTACCGGTCTTCTGGCCGGTGAGAGCAGATGCAGCAGAACTGCAACCTTGCCTCCCCCAATCCGGGGTGTATCGGCTTGGCCGAACATCTCCTGGAGCCTGACTGCGAGCACCGGGGCTGACGGGCTGCTGTAATCGACTGGAATCCGGGAACCGCTGGGAACTGTAATATGCGCCGGCGCTTCCCTGTCCAGAAGCTGCCGGCTGTTCCAGTCCAGCAATCCTTCCAGCGCTCTGGACACCGGGACCCGCTGGAGGTCGCGCAGATTGCGCATCCCCTGGATAAACGGCAGAAGCCATTCCTGGAGGGTAGACAGCAGGGCCTCCTCCGACACATCCGGAAAATCCGGCCGCAGGCCGTGCAGGAACTCCATCCGCTGCCGGAGCTGAACCGTTGCTTTGTCCCAAGGCAGCAGCTTCAGCCCTTCCTCGGCAATTACACGAAGCAGCACCTCTTCTGTCTCTTTCGCAGTGGGCCGTTCATGAGAAGTTTCCTTCAGGATCAATGCGCCCAGCAGGGTCCGCCGGCGTGCCTGCACACTCCCGCTCTCTTTGTCCCAGTAGACTTCGCGTTCTTCCTGCAGGCTGTCCTTGTGATACTTCAGCAGATCTGCCTCGGGCAGGTCTGCGGCAAGCATGATCCGGCTCTGGCCGGCGCGGTCATCAATGCCGGCCGCCACGATATAGGGCGAACGCGTCAGCGGCTGCCCTTCCCTCATAGCCGCCCCCCGGCCGCCGGAGAGCAGAAACGCGCCATCGCCGCGTTTCTGCCCGATCCGGTCGGGGTAGGCAAAGGACAACAGCAGCCCGGTGAGGCTGATGTTGTCCGGCAGCGCACCCGGCGCGGCTGTAAGCTGCGCCAGGAAGCTCCGGCTCTCGCGCTGCACCGCGCGCAGAGCTGCCGGGTCCGCTCCGCCGCTGTCAGCAGCGGAGCGCTCGAACCTCAGCAGCGCCTCCACGCGCAGCGTGAGGTCGCTGTCCAGGGCGGCGGGACCCTGCAAAAGGTCCCGCTCCTGGAGCAGCGCCGCCAGCCGGCAGGCGAGCGGCGCTGCTCCAAGCTCTGCCGCGCGCAGCAGCATATGCGCAACGCGCGGGTGCGCGCCCAGCGCGGCCATGCTGCGGCCGTGCGGCGTAATGGCGCCGCCGGCGTCCAGCGCGCCGAGCTGGCGCAGCAGCGCCGTGCCCTGCGCATAGGGCGCAGCGGGCGGGGCGTCCAGCCAGAGCAGCGCCTCCGGGGCAGGCGCGCCCCACAGCGCCAGCTCCAGAGCGAGCTGCGCCAGGTCGGTCTCCATGATTTCCGGGACGCTGTCATCCTGCAGACGGGCATGCTCCTCCCGGCTCCACAGCCGGTAGCATACTCCCGGCGCAGTGCGTCCCGCGCGGCCCCGCCGCTGGTCGGCCGATGCCTTGGACACCGGAACTGTAGTCAGCCGGGGCATGCCTGTCCGCGGCGAAAATACCTGGGTCCGCCGCAGCCCCGTATCAATTACAGTCCGCACCCCTTCGATCGTCAAGCTGGTCTCGGCAATGGAAGTAGCCAGCACGACCTTGCGTTCGCCTGGGACAGAGGCCGCCACCGCCGCATCCTGCTGGACCTGCGGCAGCTGCCCATAGAGCGGCCGAAGCACTGTGCCCGGAGGGAGCGTACCGCTCTCCAATTCACGCCCAGTCCGCCGGATTTCACGCTCCCCGGGCAGAAAAACGAGCACATCCCCCGGCTGCTCGGCAAGCGCGCGGCGGACCGCTGCGGCAGCAGCTTGCTCCAGCTGCCTGTCTCCTGAGCCTGGCAGATAGATCGTTTCCACCGGAAAAGTCCGGCCCGGGCAATTCACTACCGGGGCTCCACCGAGCATAGCCGAGACCCGCCCGCTGTCGAGGGTCGCTGACATAATAAGAATCCGCAGATCCTCCCGCAGCACAGCCTGTGCTTCCAGGGTTAACGCCAGCCCGAGATCCGCATGAAGGCTGCGTTCATGGAACTCGTCAAAAATCACAAGCCCCACCTCGCCAAGCGAAGGATCACTTTGCAGCATCCGGGTCAACACGCCTTCTGTGACCACAACAATTCTTGTATCCGGGCCGACTTTGGTGTCATTGCGCATACGGTAGCCTACCGTTTGTCCGGCACTTTCGCCCATGGAGGACGCCATGTAGCTGGCGGCCGAGCGGGCGGCCAGCCTTCTCGGCTCCAGCATTAATATGGTTTTGCCGGCCATCCAGGGCTCATCCAAAAATGCGGGAGGCGTCCCCGTCGTTTTCCCCGCCCCCGGCTCAGCGGTCAAAACGGCGGCGGTAGAGGTATTTAATATAGTTTTCAGCTCAGGGAGCACCTGTGTAATCGGAAGCTGCTTCATCTTATCTCTCCATAACTTGTTATGATGCGGTATCTCTCATATGATGGGTGAAACTTTTTAAAATATCAAGCTTTTTACATACAAATAGAGAGCCGTCCTGCCCTTCCGGGGCCGATGGCTCTCTTCCTAACTTATTCTTCACGGGTGAGCTGCGCCTGAATCTTGTCTCCATAGCCGGAGAATGCGCTGCTGTTCTCGAATCCGCGCTGGCGCATCAGCTCCTGAAGGCGAAGCCTTTTCAGAGTGAGCCTGGATTTCAGCTCTCTCCTGTCGCTGTCTGCGGCAGTGCCGCTGCTGTGACAAACCGCGAGCATTTTTTCCAGCGTTACGCATTCCTTGCGCAGTGTAATTTCTTCAGGCAGCAGGCCGGCGTTCTTCATTATTTTGAAGGACATCCTCAGCTCTTCTGGCACTCCGGACAGATCCTCCAGCTCCAGCGGTTTGCCATGTCCCGGCAGCTTATCAAATTCGCCGCTGCGCATAGCCTCCTGAATCCTCTGTTCCGCAAGCCAGGATAAAATCGACATAACAGCACTTCCCTCCTCTGCCGGAAGGCTCTCTGAATCCGGCAAGTCAACCCGGCATATTGCAGTTTTGCCTATAGTTTAGCACAAGGGATGAGGTAAATCACCTGCTGCTGAATAACAGCATTTCATTTCTTCTTCAGATATCCGCGTTCTCCGTAAGGCGACAGCTGCTCCAGCCATTTATTCTCCAGATCAGGCAGAAGCTTGCGGTATTTGGCCAGCTCGGATACTTCGGCCACAAAATCCTCTTCGGGCTTAATCCGCTCCAGAATTTCAAAAACAAAGGCCTGCTCTCCGAATTCCTTCCAGTCTGCCTGAAGCGCTTTGTTCTCATGATTTCCGATGTCCAGCATGAATTTATGCTTGTTCCAGACGCCGTCCAGATTAATGCTGCTGCCCACAAAAACCTTATCATTTCTGGTATTGACAATCCGGTAGACCCCCATCGGGCGATGGGAATGCGCATAGTTATAGGCCAGCTCTTTACGTTTAGATTTCTCCATGATTCATGGTCTCCTCTTCATTTATAATTTAACCCAGTAGGTGCTTCCGTCAGGCTCACGGTCCAGCAGCCCGTAATCGATCAGATACCGCCGGAGCGTTACATAATCAGATGAAGCTTCCTTCAAGATGGCGTTAACTTCCTTCTCCGTGTACTGGCGTCCGGTTTCAAAACGCTTGATCAGCTGGCGGAGAATAGCCGCTTTACGCTTCTGTTTCTTTGGGAACTCTGAGAGCGGACCTTCCGGCCCCTGCTTGAAATAAGCACTCAGGATCTCGGCATTCTCTTCCTCGGTAATCGCAAACCGCTCGTCAACCATAACCGCAGAACGGGGAATGCTGACAAAAGGCGAGGACGCCCCCGGCTTTTCTTCGGCAAGCTCCATCACCGCAAGGAACAGCTTCGCCTGCTTCACCTTTTCCCGCAGCGTAAACCGGTGATTGCGCACCGTGGAAGTGCTGCCGATACCGAGCTCCTTGGCAGCATCCCCATCGCTAAGGCTGTGCCGGAAAGCATTCAGCAGCCCCTTCTGCAGCTCCGTCAGTCCTGTAAGCTTCTTATCCAGCCCCAGCAGCCACTTAAACATGCCGCCATGCACCTGTTCCACATGAAGAGCTGCATACTTTCCGGCTTCATAATAACGGCTGTCTTCCTTGTAGATCAGACCCTTCTCAAATTCCTCTCCGCAGACAAGACATGTATAAAAACCCGAATGCTCCCGCATTTCAAACCGGTAACCCTGCTTAAGCTCACTAATGGAGGCATTCCAGAACTTTTCGGAAATGCTAATCGATTCATTGCCATCTGCCAACGTCATCACCCAATTCATCATCAATTATATAGACATATTATCATTTTGTTTGTTATTTTACAACTATCTAATTACATTGTTTACAAAACAGGCGGAAACGGCTTCGCTGCCCTTTAAATCTTTAAACACAAAACAGCCGCGCCGTCCTTCGCCGGACAACGTGACCGTTTTGATTTCAGTGTAGTGTTGTCTGGAGAACCCTTTATCCGTCCCTCGGCCATACCAAGTGGAAAAAGGAAAACTAATTTGCTTGAACCCCCAAATTTTTCGCAGCTGAGGTGGAAAAAGGGCAGCTAATTCGGCTCAGTTCGCCCGTGATGAAGGAATATGGCCTGATTAAGTTTCCTTTTTCCACTTCAGTCTCACAATTGCTGGTTTTGGGGAGAAATAAGTTCCCTTTTTCCAACTAGCACTGCTACCCGGTCCCCCTCATAAAAGCAGCCTTATCCTTAGTCATCTCTGACCCATGGATAAGGCTGTTTCTTGGTTTTTAAGACAAAAGCGATTCGGCGCCATCAATTATGATCTGCGCTCCGGTAATATGAATCGCGTCATCCGAAGCGAGAAAAGAGACCAGGTCGGCTACATTTTCCGGTTTGCCGGGACCGTCAGCAAGGGGCTGGGCTCCCTCCGGGAACTCAATCGGGATGACGATCGTTTCCACTTCCTCATTAAATTCTGTACTTTCATCGATGTTAGTGGAGATCGCTCCCGGACAAATAACGTTAACCCGGATTTTGAACTTCGCCAGCTCCAGCGCCGCCATTTTGGCAAAAGCAACCTGTCCGGCTTTGGTGGTGCTGTACGGTGACCAGCCAAAGCTGGCAAACCGGCTGTTTCCGTTGATAGAGCTGGTGATGATGATGCTTCCTTTACCCTTTTCCTTGAGATGCGGGATGCTGTATTTCAGTGTCAGGAAAGTCCCCGTCAGATTCACGGACATTGTACGCTCCCAGTCACTCAGACTCAGCTCCTCAATCGGACCTACCGCACCATTGATGCCGGCATTGGCAAAAACAATGTCCAGTCCGCCGAAATGCTCAACGGTCCTGCGCACCGCCTCTTCCATACGCTTCTCGTCCGAAGTGTCCACATCAATGGCCAGGGCACAGTCCTTGCGCAGCTTGTTCAGCTTTTGTTCCAGAACGGAGGTACGTTCATTAACCAGATCAAATAATGCTACATTTGCGCCTTCACGGGCCATCTGAATCGCTGTCGCTCTGCCGATTCCGGAGCCCGCTCCTGTAATGATGGCTGTTTTACCGAGGAAACGCTTCTTTTTCATTATATTTGGGCTCATATGTACACTCCCTTTCCATGTCGTCCACCATAGTGGCTCTGTTTCAAGATTACCCAAACAGGCCCTGATTATAATCATTTTATGCAAATATTGTTTGTTAAACGCCAAGTAGAAACGGCTACGCTGTCCTTCTTAAGAGTCTATGCTTCCGAAGCAGCGATACAGAGTATCGCTTTCAGGTACCCGTTTCAGCGGGATATAGAAGGATAATTTATAGCGTGAAGCATAGAAATTCTTATATTTCAAAAAAGCCCCGCTCCCGCGAGGCCACTCCTTCACTTATTCACCCGTTCACTTCTCCAGCTGCCGCACATCCACCTTGACCGTCAGCGTTCCCCCAACCCCGCGGTACACTCCTTTTACCGGAACGATATCCTTGTAGTCCCTGCCATGCCCCAGCTTAATGTACCGCCAGTTCACCTCCATGTTATTCGTAGGATCAAAGCCCAGCCAGCCGGTGCCGGGAATATGCGTCTCGACCCAGGCATGCGAAGCCTGCTCGAAATCGGCATTGCCGCCCTGAAGATCTCCGACAAAATGATAACCGCTGACATACCGGGAAGGCAGTCCGACGCTGCGGCAGACCGCAATCATCAGATGGGCGTAATCCTGGCATACCCCCCGTTTGAGCTTCAGCGCTTTTTTAACAGTGGTGTTGACACTTGTGGCTTCGGGGTCATACGTAAACTGCTCGTAAATCGTTGAAGACAGCTTTTGGGTCCATTTATACATATCCTCTGCCGCATCAAACGGATGCTGTGAAGCAAATTCAACCAGCTCAGGTGTCACTTCCGTGTAACGGGTAGGCAATATGAACTCCACATACCGGTTCTGGAACTTCTCATCATTCAGCAGCTTCACTTGCTCCTCCAGCGGAATATGCGGCAAATCCGAGCCTTGCGCCTTATCCAGCGTAACCACAGTGGCTTTGGTGCGGATCACCATTTCGGTATGCGGCTTATTTACAGAATAAGCATGAACCCGGTTGCCAAAAAAATCCTCATACGTCAGCAGATTCGCCGGCGGAAATACTTCTACCTCATGATGGTAGCAGGATTGCCGGTAATTGGTGCGCGGCGTCAGACGAATTTCATTGACACTGTCCGTAACCGGCTCCGGGTAGCTGTACGTCGTTGTATGATCGATCTGAATTTTCATGCGGACACTCCTTCACGGCGAAAAAAGGCGCCTTCCATCGTTCTCCCCAGCTTCTGGCAGGAACCCATCAACGACTGCAGCACGTCCTCCACTAGATCGCCGGACATCTCTTCCTTTTCCATATAATCAAGCTCAGCCTTAATCTTGCCGGCCTGGCGGATTACCCGCTCATGTCCGGAGCCTTTCTCGGAAGAATCCAGCCTTAGCTTCGCTAAATGCTCTTCCAGCTTGTGGAACGAGAAGCGGATCGAACGGGGAAAATAGGCATTCACGATCAGGAACTCCAATATGCTCTCCGGTGACATCGCATCTGCATAATACCGCCGGAAGGCCTGATAGCCGCTTACTGATTTGAGCACCGCCTGAAGCTGGGTGTAGATCGCGTTAATATCCTTGGACTTGCAGGATACCGTTACCGCCTGCAGAATCCGGGTCGTATTCTCTGCCCTTTCCAGAAACCGCCCGCTCCCGATGAACCGCCATTCATTGCCCCGCAGCATCACGGACTGCTCTGCACCGAGGAACATGGCCGCACGCTCTTTTACCTGCTGGTAGAACTGATGGGGACCGCTCAGAATATCCGCCACCGACTGCTCCCCAAGCCACAGGTTGAAGCTGTTGATGATATCCCACAGCTCGCTGGGGAGATGCTGCCTCAGAGTGCGAAGATTATTTCTGGC
Source organism: Paenibacillus riograndensis SBR5 (assembly GCF_000981585.1). NCBI lineage: Bacteria > Bacillati > Bacillota > Bacilli > Caryophanales > Paenibacillaceae > Paenibacillus > Paenibacillus riograndensis. Next base: position 3,746,672 of record NZ_LN831776.1, on the reverse strand, counting down.
CTGATGGACACAAGAAAACAAAGAATTAGCATTGCCAAGATCAAGTGTAATGAAGGATAAAACATCCTGCTCGGAGAAGCCGTCAAACTGCTGTTGATATTCATTCCGGACACCCAGCGCATCAATCAGTCTGGACCACTTGTGCCCCTCCGCCCGGAAATCCTCTTCCTGTTGAATATGATAATGAACATCGATCAGCCGTGCGTGATTCTCCGCCCGCTCAATGTATCGGCCAATCCAGAACAAAGCCTCCGCGTTGCGATTCAGCATCGTACCACTCCCTCGTTAACGTATAGATGCCGCACTTTGTTAAGATATATGATTGTAAATGTTCCATACTGACGTTATCCTGCCAATTCCTGCCCTTAAGCCATTACCCAAGTATCCTTCACACCGCCCCCCTGTGATGAGTTGACCACCAGCGATCCTTCCTTCATGGCGACACGGGTCAGCCCCCCTGGAATGACATGCGGCTTGCGGTCCGCACCCATCAGCACAAATGCCCGCAGGTCAATATGGCGCGGAGTCATGCGGCCTCCGGAAAGCACCGGTGCTCTCGACAGTGACATTATGGGCTGGGCGATGTAGCGGGCCGGATCGGCAAGAATTTTTAGCCGGAAATCCGCCAGCTCGTCTTTGGAGGCCTCGCTGCCAATCAGCATGCCATACCCGCCGGATAACGAGGTTTCTTTAACTACCATTTCTTTCAGATGATCCAGCACATACTGGCGTTCCATCGTCCTGGACAACAGATAGGTAGGGACATTGCCCAGAATAGGTTCTTCGTTCAGATAATACCGGATCATATCCGGGACGTATACGTACATCGCTTTATCATCGGCAACACCGGTTCCCGGTGCATTGGCTATGGCAATATTTCCTGCCCGGTAGGCATTCATCAACCCGGCCACTCCCAGGAGTGAATTCGGCTGAAACGCCAGCGGATCTAAGAAATCATCATCCAATCTGCGGTACAATACATCCACGCGCCGCATCCCGTTCATTTCCTTCAGATACACCTTGTGGTCCTGGGCAACCAAATCCCGGCCTTCTACCAGATGAATTCCCATTTGCTGGGCCAGAAACGCATGTTCATAGTAAGCAGAGTTATATTCACCCGGAGTCAGCAGGGCAATCACCGGGTCCTTCGTCCGGGACGGGGAAAGGCTGCGCAATACAGAGAGGAACCGGTTCAAGCTGTGATCCACATCCCGGATGGAGCTGGCCAAAGACAATTCAGGAAACAACTGGTTCATCAGGGATCTGCCTTTAAATAGGTAGGAAAACCCTGAAGGAGTCCGCAAATTGTCCTCAAGCACATAATATTCCCCGTCGTGATGACGGATCAGGTCAATCCCCGAGGTCGTGACGTAAGCGCCGCCGGGCACCCGCAAGCCGGACATCTCCGGACGGAAATAGCAATTGGAGATGATCATGCGGCGCGGCACAATGCCGTCTTTGACGATGAATTGCTCATGATAAATATCGTGAATGAACAGATTCAAGGCTGTGATCCGCTGAACAATCCCGGCTTCCAGCCGCTCCCATTCCCCTTTGGGGATAATCCGCGGAATCATATCAAAGGGAATCGTACGCTCCATAGGATGGTCCTGTGCAGGATTGTACAGTGTAAAGGTAATTCCCTCTTCCATCATCCGACGCTGCATCATTTTCTGTTTGAGCTGCAGCTCTTCGGGGCTCATCCCGGAAAACATGCGGTTCACATGTTTGTAATGCGGCCGGATACTCCGTTCATCAGCATACATTTCATCGTAAAAATGCTGCAGCGGATACGGAGACAGTCCGGGCAGAGGATCAAGTTTGGACATGAGCCCGACTCCTTTCGGATCAATATGGTATGTTATGTTTATTGACAAAGTATTGCATATTTCAAAAATCAACATACAAAAATATTAAAATATACATTCATAATACGTAAACGATGTCGCTAATGTCAATATATATAACAAGAGAGTGGAGTTTATTATCCATGTTACAGGCTTGAAATCGCTTCCTTTCTCAGAAAGTGTTGATCAAGGATATGTATATGAGGAATACATAGAATTGTATGCGGGAGAGTTGACAAGCAGTACTATTATGAATTTTTCATATATTGAATTTTTATGGTATTTTCCATGAAAAAGAGCGGCCGATGCTTCTATTAAAGAGGCACGTCCGCTCTTGGCGTCCAAGATTCCTATGGTTTGGTTAAAAAGACCTGGCTCTATTCCTGTTTTTCGTTATCCTCTTCCGCGGAAATCATACCGGCGAAAAGAGCGTGGACGAACTGGGTAGAGTCAAATGGCTGCAAATCCTCCATCTTCTCGCCTAAGCCGACGAGCTTCACCGGAAGATTCATTTCCTGACGGATGGCAACGACAATCCCGCCTTTGGCCGTGCCGTCCAGCTTAGTCAGCACCAGGCCGGTGACACCGCTTTTTTCACCAAAAAGCTTGGCCTGGGTCAATGCATTCTGACCCGTGGTGGCATCCAGCACCATCAGCACCTCATGCGGTGCACTGGGAATCTCGCGCTGAATGACACGGAAGATTTTGTTAAGCTCTTCCATGAGATTGCTTTTGTTCTGCAGTCTGCCTGCAGTGTCGCAGATGAGCACATCCACATTCCGCTGCTTGGCAGCCTGCACAGCATCGAACATCACAGCAGCCGGGTCAGAACCAGCCTGCTGCTTGATGACATCTACACCCGCACGCTGTCCCCAGACTTCCAATTGCTCTATGGCCCCCGCCCGGAAGGTATCGCCTGCGGCGAGCAGAACCTTTTTGCCCTCTTGTTTGTAGCGGTGCGCCAGCTTGCCGATGGTAGTCGTCTTGCCGACACCGTTTACCCCGACGAACAGAATGACAGTAATGCCGTCCGGGTTCTCCCTCAGGCTGTTGTCATCGTCACCGCGCAGCAGCTCCATCAGCTTCCGGGACAGAATGGGCTGCAGCTCGGATGCATCCTCGATACGCTTCTGCCTCACTTCTGCTCTCAGTTCCTCAACGAGAGTCATCACAGTATTTACACCGACATCCGCGCCGATCAGAATCTCTTCCAATTCCTCATAGAACTCTTCATCTATCTTCTTGCGGCGGGAGATCAGGTCGGATACCTTCTCCACGAACCCCTTGCGTGTCTTTTCCAGACCGTCGCGGAATTGTTTTGTTACGCTCTCCGTTTTGCCGGAGATGCTTTCTTTTAATTTTCGGAAAAAGCTCATCGTGTTCCTCCTAAAAGTTTTGTGGGCATAACCAGCTTCGAAGCCATTGGACTAAGCAATCTCCGCTTCCTCATCCTCCAGTTTAACCGACACCAGCTTGGATACGCCGCCTTCTTCCATCGTAACACCATAGAGCACATCCGCTTCTTCCATGGTTCCCTTGCGGTGAGTGACAACAATAAACTGTGTCTGTTCCGAGAATTCGCGCAGATACTGGGCAAAGCGCACCACATTGGCTTCATCGAGGGCAGCTTCGACCTCATCCAGCACGCAGAACGGCACCGGCTTGACCTGCAGGATGGCGAACAGCAGCGCCATGGCTGTAAGTGCCCGCTCTCCACCGGATAGAAGCTGCAGATTTTGCAGTTTTTTGCCGGGAGGCTGGGCGACAATATCAATCCCTGTGTCCAGCATATGCTCAGGGTCCAGCAGCATCAGATCGGCCCGTCCGCCGCCGAACAGCTTGGTGAATACGGTGCCGAATTCACGGCGGATGGCGTCAAAGGTCATCTTGAACCGTTTGGACATTTCCTCTTCCATCTCACGGATAACGTGGTACAGCGTGGTTTTAGCTTCTACCAGGTCATCCTTCTGGCCGCTCAGGAAAGTAAACCGCTCATGCACGCGCTGATACTCCTCAATCGCTCCCAGATTCACCTCGCCCAGTGAAGAAATGCTGCGTTTGAGACGCTGCACCTCCATCTGGGCGGCAGGCACATCCTCAGGCACCGCATAACGCTGCTTCGCCAGCTCATAGCTGAGCTCATAGTCGTCGCTCAGCTTGCGCAGAATGTTGTCCAGCTCCACATCAAGCCGCCCTACGGCTACTTCTGTGGAGCGCAGCTTGTCGTCAACGGATTTGAGCGCCTGGCGCTGATCCTTGGTTTCGCCTTCGGCCAGCTCCAGCTTGCGTGTCAACGCCGCACGGTCGGCGCGCGCCAGATCCAGCTTGGCCGCTGTCTCATCTTTTTTCAGCCGATAGCTGTTCAGGTCTTCTTTCTGCTTCACAGCTTCCTTCGTGTTTTCTTCCAGATCCTTCTCTATCGTGATCAGCAGACTGCGGCTCTGGCGCAGCTCTTTATCCTGCGAACCCGCATCCTGTCTCATGCGCCGCACCTGCTCTTCCAGAGAGAAAATCTCCTGGTCCAGCTTGCCCTCTGTGACCTTCATCCCGGTCAGCTTGCTCTGCAGCTCTTCCTTAGCCGACTCATTCGCCTTGCGCGCAGATTCAGCACTCCGGATCGCCTCATGGGCTTCTTTCTCTTCCTTCTCCAGCCGTTCCAGCTCAGCAGCCGCCTGCTTGCGGCTCTCCTCCAGCGCCCGTACCTCGCTCTCGAACCCGCTGCGCTCGGCACCGGCTCCGTCGACCTGCTCCTGCACATGGCGAAGCTCTTGCTCCAGCTGCTTCAGATCACCAGAGACGCGCTGCTCCTCCAGACGCTTCTCATCACCGTTATGGCGCAGCTCCTCCAGCTTCCGTGAAGCATTCTCCTGCTCCTCCCGCAGCCGGCTGATGCCCTGCTTCAGCTTCGCGATCTGCCGCTCGCTCTCCTCAATCTCGCTGAACAACTGGTCCAGCTGACGCTTACGGCTTAACAGGCTGTTATTCTTCTTGTGCTGGCTTCCCCCAGTCATGGAACCGCCCGCATTGACAACGTCACCCTCTAGTGTCACCACTCTATACCGGTACTGGCACTTGGCAGCAATGCGGTTCGCCTGTTCCAGGCTCTCGGCGATAACCACATTTCCCAGGAGACTGCCGACTATACTTGCATATCTGTCTTCGAAACCCACCAGCTCAGAACCAATTCCAACAAAACCGTCCGCACCTTCCACCATGCTGCGGTCGCTTCCGCCGATCTGCCGGGCACGGATGACATCGAGCGGCAGAAAGGTTGCACGTCCCAGCTGACGCTGTTTCAGAAAGCTAATCGCTTGCCGGGACACCGCCTCGTTATCCATTACCACATGCTGGAGCGAAGCGCCCAGCGCAGTCTCGACAGCCATTTCCAGCTTCTCCGGAACGGAGATCAGCTCAGCGACAGCACCGTGTACGCCACTTAGCTGACCTTTGCGCGCACCCTTCAGCACCTCTTTGACGCCGAGCATAAATCCGTCAAAATCATCCTGCATTTCCTTCATCGTCTCATGCCGGGAAACCTGGGCTTCACGCTTCTGCTCCCATTTGCGGAGTCCGCTCTGTGTCTCCTCCAGCAGCTTCTGCCGTTTGCTGGTTTGCTCGCTCTCTGTGATGTATGCATTGCGGAGCGAACTGATCTCTTTGCCCAGGCCGGCAATTTTATCCTTTAGCCCGTTTTGGGCAGAGGTCAATTCCTTCAGCCTCGTGGTCCATTTCCCGCTCTCTTCCTGGCTGCGGCTCATTCTGCGCTCCAGGCTTTCTTTCTGCTGGTCCGCATAACGGATTTCATTCCGGGCCTGGGCCATCAGATTCATCAGCTCAAGCAGCGAACTCTTCAACTGCTCTTCCTTGCTCTGGTTAATGCCTCCGGCTACGCCTTCCAGCCTGGACTCTTCATCCGCAATCTGTGTTCGCAGCTCTTCAAGAGCCAGCCGGGTTTGCTGCAGCTTATGCTCCAGCTCGGCAAGCTCACGCTGCCTGCCCTCGGAACGTTCTCCCACCGATCCAAGGGTAGCCAGCAGCTGCTCCCGGTTGCTCTCCAGATTGCGTCTGCGTTCCTTCAGCAGCTCACCGTAGCCTTCGCTTTTCTCATTAGCTTCACTATAACGCAGCAGCTGCTCCTGCAGCTTCTCCACTTCTTCTTCCAATGCGCGCAGCTCGGCGCGTCCGCTTTCAAGCTTGGCATCATGAGCCGAAACGATTGTGGACAGCTCAAGCTGCTCGTCGCGCAGCACTTCCAGACGGTCATTGCCTTCCTTCCACGCGGTATGTATGCCTTCGATCTGGTGGACATACACAGAGATCTCCAGCTGCTTGAGCTGCTCGCGCAGTTCCTTGTAACGGATCGCCTTCTCGGACTGCTCCTTCAGCGGCCCCACCTGATCCTCCAGCTCACTGATCAGGTCATGAATGCGCAGCAGATTCTGCTCGGTTTCATCGAGCTTGCGCGCCGCATCTCTTTTGCGTGATTTATATTTAACAATCCCTGAGGCTTCTTCAAATATGCCGCGCCGGTCCTCGGAACGGGTGCTGAGTATTTCTTCAATCCGGCCTTGTCCAATAATCGAATAAGCCTCGCGCCCGATGCCGGTATCCATGAACAGCTCAGTGATATCCTTCAGACGGCAAGCCTGCTTATTGATCAAGTATTCGCTCTCTCCGCTGCGATGCACACGGCGGGTTACCGTCACCTCGCTGAAATCCAGAGGCAGCGCATGATCCTCGTTATCCAGCGTAAGCGACACTTCCCCGTAGTTCACAGCCTTGCGCGCATCGCTCCCGGCAAAAATAATATCCTCCATCTTGCCACCGCGCAGGGATTTGGCGCTTTGTTCGCCCAGCACCCAGCGGATACCGTCGGAAATATTGCTTTTGCCGCTGCCGTTCGGACCCACTACGGCTGTAATTCCGCGCACGAATTCCATTTCCGTTTTGTCGGCAAATGATTTAAAGCCAGCTAATTCAATCCGTTTCAAAAACATACCCTCTTATTCACCTCTGCCCCATTATACCATAGCGGTTCACCGCCTAAAATAGCCCTAAAACACCGGACCCCTGGCGGACTTCAGCTCCTGATTGCCACAAGCGGAAACGGCTTCGCCGTCCATTTTAAGGATGGTATCGTTACAAAAATCCAGTCTGTATTCTGAAAAAGAGCAGCAAAAGTCTGAGCTCCGCCAGTACGCCGGCTTTCAGACCATTGCTGCTCTCCTCCGCGAGACTAAAAATAAACCCTAAACCTGCAGCCGGCACTTAAGCGCCATCTTCCTTCAGCCGCAAAAGTGCTGCCGCTGCCGCCTGCTGCTCCGCTTCTTTCTTGGAACGTCCACTGCCGCTGCCAAGTGACCGGCCCGCCATATAAACCTCAGAGACGAATTCCCGTTCATGTGCCGGTCCGCGTTCTTCAATAATCCGATATTCCAGCGTACCCATTCCGTGATGCTGAATCAGCTCCTGAAGCTCCGTTTTGAAATCGCTCATCTGCATTTGCAGCTTGCCGTCCGTCTCCACCAGCGGGAATACATGATTATCCAGAAACCGCCGGGCCGTTTCCAGCCCCTGGTCCAGGTAAAGCGCTCCCACAAAGGATTCGAACACATCGGCCAGCAAGGCCGGGCGGGTTCTGCCGCCCGTAAGTTCTTCCCCTTTACCCAGCAGTACGTAACGCCCAAAGCCCAGACTCTCGGCAAATCTGACTAAGGACGGCTCGCATACGATTGCCGCGCGCAGCTTGGTCAGTTCACCTTCAGGTCTGTCCGGAAGCAAATTGTACAAATATTCAGACACCGTCAGCTCCAGAACCGCATCGCCCAGAAATTCCAGGCGCTCGTTGTCCTGATGCTGATTGAACCGGTGTTCATTCACATATGAGGCATGGGTAAAGGCCTGCTTCAGAAGTACAGCATCGTGAAATTGGATTTGAAGTTGGCTTTGTAACTGCTTCAGGTCTCCTTTCACCGCACTGTCTCCCTTACTGATTATATTTTTTGAGAATTACTGTAGCGTTATGTCCTCCGAAGCCAAAAGAATTGGACATAACGATGTTAAGATCTGCTTTGCGCGGAACATTCGGAACATAGTCCAAGTCGCATTCCGGGTCAGGATTGTCCAAATTAATGGTTGGCGCGATCATTCCCTTTTGCAGAGACAATCCGCAAATAATCGCTTCCACACCCCCGGCAGCACCAAGCAAGTGGCCTGTCATGGATTTGGTGGAACTGATCGCGACCTTGTAGGCATGATCTCCCAGAGCCTTCTTAACAGCAGAAGTTTCTGACTTGTCGCCTACAGGGGTGGAAGTTCCATGTGCGTTAATGTAATCAATCTCTTCAGGTGCAATTCCGGCATCGCGGATCGCCATCTTAATGCAGCGTGCTGCACCATCCGGGTCCGGCTCTGTCATATGATGGGCATCTGCGCTGAGACCGTAGCCAATCACTTCCGCATAGATCTTGGCACCGCGTTTCTCGGCATGCTCCAGTGATTCAAGAATCAGAATCCCTGCACCTTCGCCCATTACGAATCCGTCACGGTCCATGTCAAACGGACGGCTGGCCTTCTCAGGCTCTTCGTTGTGTGTAGACATTGCTCTCATGGCACAAAAGCCGGCCATTCCGGTAGGACGGATGGTAGCCTCCGAACCGCCGCAGATCATCGCATCCGCATCGCCGCGCTGGATCAGGCGGAAGGACTCCCCAATCGAATGGCTTCCTGTTGCACAGGCCGTCACTGTTGTTGTGTTCGGACCTTTGGCACCTAAGCTGATCGACAGCTGCCCTGAGCCCATGTTGGCAATCATCATGGGAATGAAGAACGGGCTGACACGTTTGGGGCCTTTCTCCAAAAGGAGATTATGGTTGTCTTCCCATGTGCCCAGTCCTCCAATACCGGAACCGACGGATACCCCGATCCGTTCCGCATCGATGCCTTCACCGATCACAAGTCCGCTGTCCTTCAGCGCATCTTCTCCGGCGGCCACGGCAAACTGGACAAAACGGTCCATCTTCCGTGCTTCTTTGCGGCCAAACCGTTCCTCTGGATCAAAGTCTTTGACTGATGCTGCAATTTTGGTAGTGTACTCACTGACATCAAAGGTATCTACCGTTGAGACTCCGGACTTGCCGCTCATCAGATTATCCCAGAACGTATCCAAATCCGTACCCAGCGATGTTATCACGCCCATACCTGTAACAACTACTCTATGATTCAAACGCAATCACCCCATCTGTAGGCTGTATCTTCTTGTAAGAAAAACTATATAAACTTAGGTCGCCGCAAGGTCAAACCTTGCGCGATTCAGTTATTTTCCCCGTAAAGGTGCATGTGGCATCCTTTGTTGCTGCTATGGCTCTGTAAAATGAGGAGAAGTCCCGCCCTCTGTAGGAACGGGACTCTCAATCATATGACTCTAGGTATGAGATTGTATGTACTTCACAACTTCACCCACGGTCGTAATCTTCTCTGCATCTTCATCAGAGATTTCCATATCGAATTCATCTTCCAATTCCATAACCAATTCTACTACATCAAGAGAATCAGCACCCAAATCATCTTTGAAAGACGCTTCTAATGTTACCTCAGCTTCATCGGCTCCTAAGCGGTCGATGACAATGCGTTTTACACGCTCCAATACATCGGACATCCGGTTCACCTCCTCTTTTGGTATTATACGAGATATGAAGTCAAAATACCATAGAGCTCAAAAAACGCTTTCCGGCCGCCCCAACTCTCTCCCACTGTAAGACATTACAGCTTTTTCGGCCTTACATGTACATTCCGCCATCCACGTGAAGCGTCTGGCCTGTCATGTAGGCTGCCCCTTCCGAGGCCAGAAATACAACTGTCATGGCAATATCCTCCGGCCGCCCGAGTCTGGCAAGGGGAATCCCCTTCACATACTCACTGCGGACTTCATCGGACAGCTGATGCGTCATTTCGGTATCGATAAATCCTGGCGCAATGCAGTTTACCGTGATTCCCCGTGAAGACAGCTCACGCGCCGCCGACTTGGTCATCCCAATGATGCCTGCTTTGGCTGCAGAATAGTTCAACTGCCCTGCATTCCCGATCACGCCAATAACCGAAGAAATGTTGATAATCCGGCCATAACGCTGCTTCATCATCGGGCGGGTAGCTGATTTCAGACAGTTGAACACACCTTTGAGGTTCGTTTCAATAACCTGGTCGAATTCTTCTTCCTTCATGCGCATGATCAGATTATCCCGGGTGATGCCGGCATTATTGACCAGAATATCAATCTTCCCCCAGGTATCAATAACCTCTTTAACCATACTTTCCGCCTGCTGGCTGTTGCCGACATCGCCCCGGATGGCAATGGCCTCGGAGCCAAGCTCAATGATGCGGGCTACGGTCTCCTGAGCAGCTGCTTCGTTACCGGAATAATTCACGGCTACTTTCACACCATGCTCCGCAAGCTGAAGCGCAATACTGCGGCCGATGCCGCGGGACCCGCCTGTAACGAGAGCGGTCTGGCCTTTTAATGCTGAGAACATCGCTTATCCCCTTTCATCCATTCCACATCGCTTGATTACACCGGGCTTACCAGCCAGCCTCAGCACTTTCAAGACTGTTGATATTGACAACCTTGACGGTCTTGTCAATCTTACGGATCAATCCTGCCAGCACACTGCCGGGTCCGATCTCCACAAAGGTGTCTACTCCGGCAGCAATCAGCCACTCTACACTATCCTGCCACAATACAGGAGAAAATACCTGCTGCATCAAAAGTTCCCGGATTTCATCGGGGTCTGTGACTGCTGTTGCGTTCACATTAACAACTACCGGCACCGAAGGCGTGTTGATAGTTACTTTTCCCAATTCGGCAGCCAGGCGTTCAGCCGCTTCCTTCATTAAGGAAGAATGAAAGGGGCCGCTTACTTCAAGCGGAATGGCCCGTTTGCCGCCAATTTCCTTGATGCGCTGAGCAGCTTCTTCAACCCCTGCTTTGGAACCGGAAATTACAATTTGCCCGGGGCAGTTGACGTTGGCAAGTTCTACAGAGTTGCCGGCTTCCGATATGGAACGGCACAGCTCTGCCAGGGCTTCACGCTCTGCGCCAAGCACTGCCGCCATCGCCCCTTGTCCGCCGGGAACCGCTTCTTCCATAAAGCGTCCGCGCAGACGCACCAGGCTCACTGCCTCTTCATAAGCCAAAGCTCCGGCGGCTACCAGCGCGCTGTATTCCCCGAGGCTGTGTCCCGCAACATAATCAGGATTCACGCCGTGTTGACGCAGGGCCTCAAGGTAAGCCGCACTGGTCGTTACAAGCGCGGGCTGTGTATTCACTGTCTGCTTCAGTTCACTGTCCGGCCCTTCAAAAATAAGGCGGCTAAGCGGAAAGCCAAGCACTTCATCACCCTTTTCGAATACCGCACGGCTGTGCGGAAGAGCATCATACACATCCTTACCCATACCCACTGCCTGTGCACCCTGGCCGGGAAAAACAAATGCAATTTTACCCATATGTCTGAACTCCTTCTCGTTGAACGGCTGGGACGCCAGCCTGATCCGGCTGTCCTGAAGCCACTTCCTTCTATAATATATAGGTTCAGCTGACTACCAGATCAGGACAGAAGCCCCCCAAGTAAGTCCGCCGCCAAAACCGACCATCAGCAAGGTGTCGCCTTCCTTGATCCGGCCTTCTTCCGCAGCTTCAACCAGCGCAAGCGGAATCGAAGCCGCAGATGTATTTGCGTATTTGTCAACATTGATTACGCATTTCTCGGGCGGCAAATCCAGACGCTGCATCGCGGATTGAATGATGCGGATGTTCGCCTGATGCGGAATGAACAGATCAATGTTCTCTTTGCCGAGTCCCGCTTTGGTAAGGACGCGCTCTGTAGCCGTGCCCATAACCCGGACCGCGAATTTGAAAACCTCACGGCCGTTCATATAGAGGAAATGCTTCTTATCTTCAATGGTCTGATGAGAGGCCGGCAGACGTGAGCCGCCTGCTTCTATATTCAGCAGACTGCCGCCAGAGCCTTCCGCACCGAGATCGAAGGACTGAAAGCCTCTTCCTTCAGGAACCTCGCCGATAATAACGGCACCGGCACCATCACCGAACAATACGCAGGTGTTGCGGTCAGTATAATCCGTAATGCGTGACAAGGTGTCCGCTCCGATAACCAGAGCATTATTGTACATACCGTTCTGGATAAAGCCGGTTGCCGTTGCCAGACTGTATACGAACCCGGAGCAGGCTGCCGACAAGTCAAATGCCGCTGCGCCTTTTGCTCCCAGCTTGTCCTGCAGAATGCACGCTGTTGATGGGACCGTGCTATCCGGAGTAACAGTCGCTACAATAATAAGATCCAAATCTTCAGCCTTCATGCCTGCTGAATCCAGCGCCTTGAGCGCGGCTTCATAAGCCAGATCCGAGGTGGCTTCATGCGGGGCGGCAATATGCCGTTCCCGGATGCCCGTCCGGCTGACAATCCATTCATCGTTGGTTTCGACCATTTTCTCCAGATCGCTGTTGGTTAATATTTGTTCAGGCACATATTTTCCTGTTCCGATAATTCCTACCGGCCGCAATTGTTGTTTCATGTCTTCACTCACTTCCCGCTGATTTCCTTCGATATGCTGGCTACCAAATCCGCTTGCAAGGCAATCCGGGCCTGTCTGACCGCATTCTTCACCGCATTGCCGTCAGAAGAGCCATGCCCTTTCACTACCAGCCCGCTCAGGCCTAGCAACGGAGCTCCGCCATGCTCCTTGTAATCCATTTTCCCCTTGAGGCCTCTAAGCTCCGGCATGAGGATAGCCGCGCCCAACTTCGTCTTGAGCGACTTGCTGAATTGTTCCTTAAGCAAAGAGAACATCGCACCCGCTGTTCCTTCCAGCGTTTTCAATAGTATATTCCCGGCAAAACCGTCGCAGACAAGCACATCGCACCCGCCCGTGAGGACATCGCGCGCTTCCACATTGCCGACAAAATGAATGCCCTGCAGCGCTTCAAGCAGCGGGTAAGTTTCCTTGGTCAGCTCATTGCCTTTGCCCGGCTCAGTGCCCACATTCAGCAGACCCACACGCGGCTTCGCAATGCCATGAACCTGGCTGCGGTAGATGCTGCCCATCAGCGCATATTGCACCAGATGCTGCGGCTTGGCGTCCATGTTCGCGCCCAGATCCAGCGCCAGAACCCCCACCTCATCCAGCGTTGGGATCATAGGGGCAAGAGCAGGGCGTTCGATCCCCTGCATTCTCCCCACGACCAGCAGCCCTGTAGTCATTAGGGCTCCGGTGTTCCCGGACGAAATCATGGCATCCGCTTCACCTTCGCGCACCATGCGCCCGGCAACCACCATCGACGAATCCTTTTTGCGGCGGACGGCCTTTACCGGCTCTTCATCCGAACCGATGACATCCCCCGCGTGACGAACGGTCACGTTGGCCGGTTTATTTATCAGCAGCGGCTCCAGTCTGGCTTCATCCCCTACGAGCACTATCTGCGTATCACTCCACTCTGCAGCTGCGGACAAAGCACCCTCTACATTGCATTCAGGAGCGTTGTCCCCGCCCATTGCATCAATGGCGATCAGCACTGCGGTTTCCCCCTTCGCTGTATTCTTCAATTGCGGACCGGTACACTATGAAATGGCCCTGAAAAACCAATTCTTCACCGACATAGGTAAACACGTCCACCTCGGCTTTGCCGTTCCGGCCTGCCAGCGAACGCACCTGCGCTTTGGCAATACATTTCTCGCCTAACCGCACCATGCGGACAAACCGGATATCGGCGGAAGCCGTCAGGGCAATCTCGTCATTGATAATGGCAACCGCCAGTGAATTGGCTTGGGCGAACACATAATGTCCACGTGCGATCCCGTTTCTGGAAAATACATGGTCCTCACGAATTTCGAATATGGAAATCCCGCTGCGGTCCAGCTGCAGGTCAACGATATCACCGACTACTTCATCTGCAGGTAAGGAACGCACCTGATCATAGGAGTGCTCCGCCATCTGCTTCATCCGCTCACGCAGTTCGGGGATCCCCAGCTCCATCCGGTCCAGCCGGATCGTCTGTATGCTTACTTTGAGCTGCCGGGTCAGTTCACGGTCAGTCACAAAGGGATTACCATCTATTATCTGCAGCAGCTGCTGCTGACGCTCTTTCTTGGACATCCGCTCTATGGCGGCTCACCTCCTGGCACATGCCAAGCGGAAACGGCTCCAACGCCCTTGAAAAGGACGACATCCGTTTCTGCGATAAATATAAGGGGAATTATAGAGTAAACCCTGTATATCCTTATATTTCAAAAAAAGCATTCGGCCCTGGAAATGGCCGCTGTCATCATAGCTATAAGTTTCTAAAATATTAGAACCAGGTACTAATATGTAGTATAAAGCATGCCGCGCCAAAAATAAAGCGTTGACTTCCAAGCAGGCCTGTGGAGCCACCCCTTCACGCTAAGCAGCTCGCGCTGCGCTTGACTTTACCGGCTGATGTCCGTATCGGGGCGGATATTTCGATAAGCAAAAACGGCTGCGCTTGCACCTTGAGATGGCGGCATCAATCACGGCGGTAAACTTATGTTTTCAAAAAAAATAGCACCTCACCAGCAGATGAAGTGCTACTTTTGTTATCAAACTATTGTTTGATGATTTCTCTAGCTTTGTAAGTTCCGCAAACTTTGCATACGTGGTGAGCCAGTTTCAGCTCTCCGCATTGTTCGCATTTCACCATGCCCGGCACCACCAGTTTGAAGTGGGTGCGGCGTTTGTCACGGCGTGTTTTGGACGTTCTCCGTTGAGGTACTGCCATTTGTGTTACACCTCCTGATTCTGTTGTAACCCGTTATCACTCGGGATTTGTTCTTAGTCATCTTGCTTGGTAAAGAATCCTTTCAACGCAGCAAGTCGAGGATCGATCACTGTGTTGTCGCAACTGCAGGTGCCTTCGTTCAAATTTTGTCCGCATTTCTGACAAAGACCAAGACAGTCTGCCTTGCACAATACCGAATCCGGCAAGTGCAGTACGAAGTTTTCTTCCACAAACGGGACAAGATCCACAATCTCATCCTCAATGTAGATGAGTTCCTCATCTTCATCTTCGGGAAGAAGCGGCTGCTTAAGCCATTTGAAAGTCTCAGCAAAAGGAATGTTCAATTTACTGTTAACCTCTGTAAGGCAACGTGCACATAACATATCCACATTCCCGTTCAATTTTCCCACCACGTTCACACAATCGGCGTCCGCGGGCAGCGCTTTAAGGTCCACTGAGAGCGGTGCAACAGCAAGTATATCCTTTCGCCCTTTGACAAGCTCGCTGACATCCAGCGTTTCGTGAATGTGCAGAGGCTCGTCGGCATTAGCTAATTTGCGAAAGTGAATCTTCATCATCATCACTCCAAACAAACAAAATTTATTATACCTATTATTACCGAAGTTTGTCAACCATTTTCCCTTTATATTGTTTCAGTGTTCCGGACAATTTATGATATAGCTAAAAGGATTTCTTAAAGTCCAGAATCGGAGTGAAGCTACATTGACTACGGTCGGCATTATTGCAGAGTACAACCCTTTACATAACGGGCATGTCCACCACTTCACAGAGGCCAGGAGGTTGTCCGGCGCGGACCGCTCGATTGTCGTCATGAGCGGTCCGTTCACCCAGCGCGGCGAACCGGCGGCGGTGAGCAAGCAGGCCCGCACGGAGATGGCGCTGCATATGGGCGCCGACGTCGTGATCGAGCTGCCGGTGGCGTATGCCGTCCAGCCGGCGGAGTGGTTTGCCTTCGGAGCAGTAGCCCTGCTGGAAGCGACCGGGGTCGTGGACAGCTTGTGCTTCGGCTCCGAAGCAGGGACTTTGAGCGCGCTGCAGCCGATGGCCGAATTCCTGGCCGATGAGAGCAGCGCGCTGCAGGGCGAGATCCGCCGCCGCATGGCGCTGGGGGCGAGCTTCCCCGCCGCTTACTGCGCAGCTGCGGCGTCAGCCTGGGAAGCGTCTCTTCCGGAAGCGGAGAGACGCCCGGGTGCCGCCGGGCTGTTGCGCCAGCCGAACAACAGCCTCGGCCTGCACTACCTGATCGCGCTGCGGCGGCTCGGCAGCAAGATCAGGCCGCTTACTGCGCCGCGCACCGGCGCAGGCTTTCACGACCCGCTGCAGAGCGGGTCGCCGATTGCCAGCGCTACAGCCATCCGCCGGCTGCTGTCGGAGGGCGGATCACCTGCGGCGTACATGCCGGAGTATAGCATGTCCGTCCTGGAAAGGGAGCATGCGGCAGGCAGAGGTCCGCTGAATCTGGAAAGCTTCCGGATTCCACTGCGCCACCTGCTCGCCACCCGGACAGCCGCCGAGCTGCACGGCCTGCAGGATATGAACGAAGGCCTGGAAAACCGTCTGCTGCGGGTTCTGCCCGCCCTCCCGCACTTTACCGTGTCCGGGTTGCTGGAAGCACTGAAAAGCAAGCGCTATACCCACACCAGGCTGCAGCGTCTGCTGATCCATGCTTTGCTGAATCACAGCAAACAGGAAATGGCGCCAGCCGTGCTTGCTCAGGGTCCGGGCTACATCAGGGTTCTAGGCTTCCGGGAAAGCGGACGGCAGCTGCTAAAGCAGATGAAGCACAGCGCCGCGTGGCCTGTCTTGACCAGTCCGGCACAGTTCTCTCATCCTATGCTGGAAAGAGATCTGCAAGCGGCAGCAGCCTATGCGGGAGCATTCCGCAATCCCTCGCGTTCTGATCTGTACCGGGACTATTTGGAGCCGCCCGTCAGGATTTGACCGGCAGCTCCTGCATATATTTGAGCGCTTCGGCAAGGGTTGAGACCGGGATAAGCTTCATGTCCGTGCCTATTTGATCAGCCTTAGCCTTGGCTTCCTCATAATTTTTGACAGGGACGAAAAAAATCTCCGCCCCTTTCCGGTCCGCTGCAACAATTTTGTGCTTGACGCCGCCAATTGCGCCTACGTTGCCATCGGCCTCTATAGTGCCTGTACCTGCAACGCGGTGGCCTTTGGTCAGATCACCAGGGGTTAATTGATTGATTATCTCCATGGTGAACATCAGCCCGGCGGAAGGACCGCCGACATCCGTATCCACAAAACTTACCGTTTTTCCTTCCACTTCGGGCTTAACCTTCTGCACGGCTCCAATCACAACCCCGAGACCCGGCTTCACCGCTCCCGTCTCCTGATTTTTGACCTCCACCAGCTTAACCTCTTCCTTCACTTCCTTGCCTTCCCGCTGCAGCAGGACAGCTACCGGGTCACCAATCTTTCTGCGGGACAAAAGCGCGGATAACGCATCCGGATCAGGGATCGCCTGTCCCTCTACACTGATAATTTTGTCGCCCGGTCTGAATTGTTCACGGTTGCCGGTTCCCGGTACCGAGAATACATACAAATAGTCCACAACATCTTTATATGGAATATTAGCAGCATGATAAGCTGCCTGCACGGCAAAGGACTGCGAGCTGTTCATATAGTATACTTGCTCGGCTGCATACTCCTGTTCTGTCTTATTCCCCAGCCGCGTTTCCTTCCGGATGATCTCTGAATTCGAATTGAATACAGAGGCTATGAGAAGCGCAACATTCGCATAGCTGGCAGAAACCGTAGTCATCATAAAGGTGCCTTTTTCATCCTTATCTGCGTTCTGAACGTGAATCAACGGCGCAACCTCGGAGGCGCTCCCCGGCTGATAAACGATATAAGGTGTATTCATAAATACCGCAACATAAAGAATCACTACAAATGTGAACAAGTAGGCGGTAGCGCGGAATCCTACCCGGCGTTTTTGTTGCCTCACTGCTTTTCCCTTCTTTCCCACAGCACTTGGCTATCCATTGGAATCCCTTGGGCCAAGGCATGACGGTTGTCTTCGCTGCATAAATTGATAACAGTCCTTAGCCCATGTCCTAAGCTATGAAGAGGTGAAGCTCAAAATGAATAACATTAAAATACACCGGTTAACCTCAGGTGCCGCTCCATTTGTCGGCGGAGCTGCAGCCATCCTGCTGGCCGCCGCAATCGTGTCCGCGCCGGAGTCCTCCTTCGCGGCCTCATTGCAGGGCCTCAAGCTCTGGTGGAACCTTGTTTTCCCGGCCCTGCTGCCCTTTCTGATTCTCTCGGAAATGTTAGCAGCCTCGGGAGCAGTCCACAGCCTTGGTGTCCTGCTGGAGCCGCTGATGAAACGGATCTTCCGTCTGCCGGGCGCCGGCGGCTGGACGCTGGTCCTTGGAATGACTGCCGGCTTTCCCGCCGGTGCAGGCGCTGTCCAGCAGCTGCACAAGCAGGGCAGCATTACGGATAAGGAAGCCGGAAGGCTGGCTTCACTCGCACATTATGCCAGCCCGGTCACCTTGCTGATCGTCGTGGGTGCAGCTTTTCTGCACAATCCGGCGTCAGGCTATGCGCTCTTGGCCATTCACTGGCTTGCCGGGCTGTCCGCAGGTTATACCTCCGCTCTGATTGGAGGCCGCTCCAGGATAGAGGCACCGCCTCACCTTGCTGGAGGGGACAGCAAAAAAGCCTCCCTGCCAAGACGTCTCTACCGGGCAGCTGTGGAGGCCCGTGAACAGGATGGGCGCAGCTTCGGCAGACTGCTTGGCGAGTCCGTAAGTTCCGCTGTCCAGAATCTGATGATTGTCGGTGGTTATATGATCATTTTTGCAGTTGTCATCAATATAGCGGCTTCCATGTTCCCGCAGCTTCCACAGGCACTGGCAGCCAGCGTGTTGGAGATTCACCTTGGGGCTCATGCGCTTAGCGCCGGAACATCGGGGCTTCCCTCCTTCAGTTCCGGAGGCCTCCTTAGAGCGGCCTTGCTGTCGGCTGCCCTCGGCTGGAGCGGTATATGCGGGCAGCTCCAAGCGCTGACTCTGCTTAAGCAGGCCGGGGTGCGATTTTTGCCCTACGCTGCCAACCGGCTGCTGCATGGAATCTATGCCTTCTTGTTCACACTCTTGTTATGGAAGCCGCTTTTGAATCTTCAATCAGCTGTATTGCCTGCTGCTGCAGTACCGAAAGATCAACTGCTGCCAGGTATTGCAGCCCCCGAAACGGTCTGGGGCTTTTTGCCTCAGGCACTGGGCTTGCAAATCCTGATCCTGCTCTTATTATTAGCCCTATCCGCAGTTGTTTATGTTATGGCTTCACTCCGCCGTCCATCCGCTTGAACTTGTGCTTCATTGCCAGTTCGACTTCGGGTGTCACAAAATCGGAGACATTCCCGCCGAAATGTGCAATCTCCTTCACTACACTGGAACTAAGATAGGAGTACTTCGGATTGGTCATCATAAATATGGTTTCCGCATCGGGGTCCAGATTATGGTTAATCGAGGCATTCTGCAGTTCATATTCAAAATCGGTCACTGTCCGGATCCCGCGGACGATAACCTGGGCATCCTTTTGCCGGACATAGTTGACCAGCAGATCGCGGAAGCTGTCCACTTCCACATTAGGAATGTCCTGAGTGGCTTGCCGAAGCAAATCCGTCCGTTCTTCAACGGAGAATAACGGGTTTTTACTTAAGTTGTTAAGAACGGCAACAATCAGTCTGTCGAACTGTTTTGCTGCGCGCTGAATAATATCCATATGTCCCATCGTCACCGGATCAAAGGTACCCGGATAGATAGCGACACGTTCTTTTCTAATCTGCAGACTCATCATTACCCTCCTTGGCATTCCCTGCTTCTTGTTGGGAAGATGCCTCATACTTATAAATAGACACTGCCGTCTCGCCGTATACAGCTTGCCGTGTTCTCCGGAATCCCGGAATAACCTCCGGATACTCATAGCTGGATTCATGCTCCAGCACAATCACAGCATCCTCACGGAGCAGTCCCTTTTGAACCATGGCCAGCATCAGCTCATTCCCGTGCTTAAGCCTGTATGGAGGATCAAGGAAAACCAGATCAAAGGAACGCCCCCTTTTCTCCAGCGCACTAAGCGCTCTTCCGGCATCATTGCGGTATACCTCTGCCTGCGCTTCGACCTTGGCTGCCTTCAGATTCGCACGCACCGTATCAATGCTCTTTTGCTCCATATCCACAAAAACGGCCTGATCCATTCCCCTGCTCAAGGCTTCAATACCAAGCCCTCCTGTCCCGGCGAACAAATCCAGTGCGGCTCCTCCGTCAAAATACGGGCCGATCATACTGAACATCGCTTCCTTGACCTTATCAGTAGTGGGTCTTGTCCCGGTGCCCGGAACACTCTTCAGAGGCCTCCCCTTTGCACTTCCCGATACAACTCTCACCGCTCATTCACCTGCTCTTATGTCTCTGTTTATTATGCCGTTCAAGGCACAAGTCCAAGCCTATCGTACCACAATTGTCTATCGAAATAAAAAAATGTCTGTCGGTGTCAAAATAAAGAATAACGGTTTTTTTCCAGCTTCGCGTGTATAAGATTGGGCATTCAGGGACATCATGTAACTATCGACATCACAAAATGTCGTAGACAACCGCGGAGCAGGCTTACGTTTCCCCATAAGCTCTTCGTCCGGTTTCTCCTCTCCCATGAAAGAGGCTCCCGAAAGGGAGCCTCGATTTTTATGTTTAAAACCTTATATATCGCAGGTTCATCCATTTTATTCACAATGATTTTCTGGCCAAAAGCAGTAATTGGGTACCTTATTGGGTACCAATTCCTGAAACCACTATCGCTCTCTTAATGAATCATCTTCAGTGTACAGAATGCAAAAAACCAGCCAAATACGACTGGTCTGTATTTTTAAAATGCTCTTTTCCCAGTGAAGGCCACTTTATACGAGCATGAAGTTGGTTCCTTTCCGCCTGGCTTAATTTCGTGAATGTCTCTTCCATACTGTTGAGTATCACATTTTCGTCCTTATCCACAAAAAAATAATTACCGTTAGCTCCTTCTTTTCTCTTTTCATAATCAGCGCACACCTTTTCAGATTCTTTCTTTATCCTCATTTCTGAAAAAATATTACAGCATATTTCTTTAGCATTTCTACCGTTTTGCTGATTATCATAGTAGGCATGATTTTGACAACTTCAATTCAGAGATAAAATTTCACATAGTTTTGCGTGCCTTGCACGCGAAAGTCCTTAAATTTTATTAATTGTAGGTTTCCATGGAACATGAACTTTATAGAAAGATCCGTGACTCAGCTGCTCTCTTTCGCCAGACAATTGAGCAAATGGACACATCAGAATTCTCGATGTCTCCCTGGTTTAACCGATTTCCGCGAGCCTGCTGTGGAGATGCAAGTAACCTCCTAGCAAAATACCTAATAGAGCAACATGACGTTGAAACAATTTATGTAAGCGGATGGCATATATATTTGAACCGGTCGTAGTAACAACTGATAAAACTTTTCATTCACGCTTTCTTAATCAAAGACGTTCTGACAGTGATTTCGATATAGTTAGGAAATTCACCCTAACGCCTTCTGGAGGTATAAACACCTCTTCCGTTCACAAAGCCTGTAATTGCCCTTTGTTAGTCACAAAACAAAGAAAAGTCCGACCCTTGACCGCGCCGGACTGAGTTATCTATTTGATTCGTTTCAATTGGGCTTCCTGATCAATCGACCGGACCGAGAGCAATTCAATAATTTTATGTTGCGACTCTTGAACTTCTTCAATTTTCTTCACACGTTCGTTCGTATCCAAAACAGCTTGTTTAATAAGAGTCTGTTCTGTCTCTATCCGATCCAATCGCTCATTTACGGGTGCCAACTCTTCCCGGATAACAGACCGCAATAACTGCACCAAATCATTATCCATGTGCTCCGCTCCTTCAAACTTGATATATAGATTGTACCAGAAGCAAAATTTTTATTCTACATGTGAAAATAGGGAGATCATATTTTTATGGCGAAAGGTAGCATAGAAAAGCGCGGCAATAACTCCTGGCGACTGACCGTTGAACTTGGGTATGATGCCCAAGTTCAACGGGACTTTGAGCGTAGAACAATCCGTGTCTAAGATCCTGAAATTTCTTCGAGCCCCACGGCGGTTGCAAAACCATCTGGAGGAAGAACTGGTAAAATTCAAGATGGAAATTGAATCAGGACATTATATCCACCCAGAGAAACTCACATTCAGTAAATTCATTGAGAAGTGGCTTGCAAAATTTGTGGAGAATGAGCTTGAAGAGAAAACTAAAATCAGTATGTGCAAACCCTTTATTTATACGGGTTTGCCTTATATGATATATGAAATGCCACCCTTCCCAATCCGGAAAGACAGCTTAAATGACGGGAACCGCTTAATAAAGAAAAGTCCGGCAACTGACTGTGCCGGACAAGACAATCTATATTATCCGTTTAATCTGAGCTTCCTGCTCAATGGACCGTGCCGACAGCAGTTCAATGATCCGGTGCTGATTCTCCACAATGGACTCAATTTTGATTACACGTTCGTTCGTTTCCAGCACAGCACGTTTAATCAATTCCTGCTCTTCTATCATTATTTTCTGGTCCTGCTTCATAATCTGCTGCTCTGCTTCAATCCGGTCTAAGCGTACATTGACAGTTTCTAATTCTTCCTTAATAGTGGATACCTCCACATTAACGGAAGATACTTCTTCTCTTACTGTGGATACCTCCGCTTTTACGGAAGATACTTGTTCCCTAACAGAGGATACTTCTTCCTTGATGGGGATTAGTTCTTCCCGTATAACAGTCCGCAACATTTGCACCAGATCATTATCCATGTGCTCCGCTCCTTCAAACTTAATACATAGATTGTACCAGAATCAAAATTCATATTCTATACGAAAAAATGGAAGGATAGCTCATCATTCTTCCGTATCAAAAAGCTGTGTAGACAAGTAACGTTCCCCTGTATCCGGCAGGATGACTACAATATTTTTTCCCTGATTACCGGGACGTTTGGCAATTTGGGAAGCGGCGTAGACGGCGGCACCGGAGGAGATCCCCACCAGCAGACCTTCGGTTGCGGCCAGGCTGCGTGCAGTTTCAAATGCATGCCTGTTCTCCACCTGAAAAATCTCGTCCACAACCCCGAAATTAAAATTGGCCGGCACAAAATTGGCTCCAATCCCCTGAATTTGGTGTCCCCCCGGTTTGCCTCCCGATAAAACCGGAGAGTCCGCCGGTTCAACTGCAACGACCTGCACTTCAGGATTTCTGGCCTTCAGCACTTCGCCTACTCCGGTGATGGTGCCTCCCGTTCCTACACCTGCCACAAAAATATCCACTGCCCCTCCGGTATCCCTCCAGATTTCCTCTGCTGTAGTGTCACGGTGGATTTGCGGATTGGCCGGGTTGCTGAATTGCTGCAGGATGAACGAATGGGGTATGGCCGCAGCCAATTCCTCAGCTTTTTGAACCGCACCCAGCATTCCTTCCGCACCCGGAGTCAGCACCAGTTCAGCTCCAAGCGCTCCGAGCAGCTTGCGGCGTTCCACGCTGAACGTCTCGGGCAGCACGATGATCATTCTGTACCCGAGTGCTGCAGCGGCAAAAGCAAGACCAATGCCGGTATTTCCGCTGGTCGGCTCGATCAGCACCGAATCCTTGTGAATCAGCCCTTTGGCTTCGGCGTCTTGTATCATGGCATAACCGATACGATCCTTAACGCTTCCTGCGGGATTGAAGTATTCCAGCTTCCCGATTAATCTGGCCTCCACCTGATGACTCTTCCCATAATTCGCCAGCTCCAGCAGCGGCGTGTTTCCAATCAATTCAGTCAGATTCTTAGAAATATTAGGCATAGCTCCCCCTCCAGGCAAGATTAGTCATAAGTAACTTTGTGCAAAATTCGTGTATATCAGTAATTCCGGGGTTTTATTGCTGCCCCAAGATCCATTGTCCCATATCGCTAAGCACCTGCTCGTCAACCATTCCTGGAGTATTATATTCCGCCGCAGTTCCCGCATCCTTGCCTTCGTAATTCACGAAGAAATGATTGAGCCCGGGGTAAAGCTTAAATGAAGCGGCGGCATTCCCCTTCAATACTTCTTTCCATAAGGAAAAGTCCGTTGCGGGATAGACCTGAAAATCATCTCCCCCTTGCAGCACAAGTACCGGTTTGGTCAGCTTGCGGGCCAGTTCAGCTGTATTATGCATATCCATCTCTTTGAAATAATAAGCCGGCATTTTAAAAACACTGGGTGCCGTCTTAGCTTGTTCAAGCGTCATCGCAGCCAGTGCCTTCGCCTTGGAGAGTTCGGCGTTAACGGCTGCAGCCGCCTGCGCTTTGACCGGGTCGCCATCCGGGAGAGAATTGATGACCGCCATGTTCTGATCGTACATAATCTCCCACAGATTCCGCGGTGAGCCTGCCAGCAGGATCAATCCCGCGAATTTCCCGCCTTCGGAGTCGATTCTCGGAGCCAGCATTCCACCAAGGCTGTGACCTGCCAGATAGACCCGGGCGGAATCCATCCGCCGGTCTGCCTTGAGCAGATTAGCAGCGGCAACCGCATCATCCACCACTTCATCCTTAACATTTATCGTAGCTGCTGCTGCCCCCGTAAACTGCTCCGGATACGAGTAACTCCGCTTATCATACCGTAGTACTGCGATGCCCTGTTTGGCAAGACTATAGGCGATATCCCTAAACGGTTTGTAGCCAAGCACCGTTTCGTCGCGGTCTGAAGCTCCCGAACCTTGGACGAGCACAACCGATGGTACAGGATGAGACGGATTTGCGGGGAGGGTAAGCAGCCCCTTCAGCGGATGCGATGTTCCTGCACCAACGGTAACTTCCTCCTCTGTCACTCCCTCCGGGAGCTTAAGCTGAGGTGCAGCGGCAGACGGGGCAAGAGGAGAGAACCAGAGTCCTGTAATTTTGCCATTGCTGTTGACGGTTATGGTGATGGCCAGGTCCCCTTTGGCAAAAGAGGCTGTGCTTTTAATTGAAATCTGCTCAGCCTCTTGATTGCTGGATAAGGAAGTCAGCTTGTTGTACGTTCCGTAGGGTGCCACTAGTCCTTCCCATGCCTGCTGGAGCTTCATCACCGGCATAGCTGTTTTTGCAGACTTATCGAAATACCGCTGCCACAACTGTTCATATTTACCGGATGCCAGCAGGCCAGTGACAGTATCAGCATAATTTTGCGGCGAATTAACAGCTGCTTGACCGGCAGCGGAATCATAGGAACTGATCAATCCCATAGCATTGAACAACGAAAAGGGTACATATACAAGATTCCCGCGAAGTATAACTTTCCCGTTTATCGCAAGCTTGTCCTTCCCGTTTATTACCGCTTCATTTGTCCCCAGCTTAATGTCAAGCTGCTGTCCATTGCGGCTTAGTTCCAGTTTTTTCTCTTTTTGTATGTAGACAACTTCCAAACCCAGAGCTTTACCTACCTTGCGGATAGGCACCATTAACACATTGCCGGTTATCAATGGAACCTCATTGGCAGGAAATTGAAGCACTTCATTGTTCACACTGAAAATCACCTTAGGTTCTGCTCCGTGTACAGCAGGCGCCGGCCAAACCGATAAACCCAGCAGCAGGCAGGCCAAAAACAGCGTTAATTTTTTACTCATGTTATTATCCCCTTTCAGATATCACATCCTTTTGGTATACGGATCACATGGGATATAGTTACAATTATTTCTTCGAATTATAAAGAGTGAACTTAAGATATTTACATTAGGGACTTCGTCGGGACTACGGAGAATGTTTGGACTTCCGGCCGCTGTTGTCTGCAGATTTCTTGATTGTTACCGCTCTTCGCGGTGGAAATCCGCAGACAAAGGCGGACGCATTCGCTCCTCCAGTTCCAAACTTCCCCTCCATCCCTTTTCCCTTTTGTTCGTTTTTCAAGTTCACTCTATATAGCTTTTTCTTTTCCTGCAGCTTAGCTTTTCCCATCCCCTGCAACGGCTTGTCCATGACAACCGGCTAAAAAACGCGATCTCCGGCATTTCTGCCCAAAGACCGCGCTGCGTGCTGATACTAGATGAAACAAGCGCTCAAAATAATAACCAGCAAAATGTAAAGCACCAGAATTGCACCTGTAGAAGTGAACGGGCTTACAACATGACCCGTATTAGCGCCGCCTACATTACCGCCATATCCGCAATCTGCACCCATGAGATTACCTCCTTCAAAGAAGATCACTACACACCAATATATGTACGCCCGCCTCTTATAGATTGGGCTTAAAGGTTTATATTTAGGCCATCACTTCTGAATATCCAAGCCTATAAGCATCCTGTCTCCCTTAGCGAAGGCTTGACAGGATGCTGTGCATTAATCGGAAACCAGAATTCCGTCAAAGCTCTCCGGACCGACACGGACCGCACCCAGAAGATTGGATGAGACAAAAGCGGTATAAGTCAATTGTGGAGTAACCGGCGGCAGAAAATCAGCGGCGGAAAAAGCAATTACCTGCGGTGCCAGAATACTTAAACTGAATGTAGAGGTTGCAGAGTATACTACAGGATCGGTAGATAAAGTTCCTCTTACTATTCTAATCGTAATTCCTGCCAGAGCCAGGGGAAGCTGTATAGAGATGGTTCCCTTAAGCAGCACACGCGGATTTGTCGTAATCCCTTCAGTGATCAGGCCAATCTGACCGAACAGTTGAGGGGTGTTGATGACCAGAATCGGAATCGCAATGGAATTGGCGGTACTGGCATTCTGCGATGTTCTCGCATCCAAATATGTTCCCATATGAGCACCCCCTTTCCTTCTCTATGGTATGAATAAGACCTATGCATTGCATGGTCTTCTGGCCTGCGGACACCGCCTAAACCAGATTGCCGCCCCCTGCCGGTAACTGGATATACCATGCCTGTCAGTCCTTCGTTGAGCCTTCCCTTTTATTGAACGCCAGCTCGAACAGCCCGGTAGCCGACAATCCTGCAAGTCCCCCGGCCCATAGACGCAATATCAGATTCATATCTGTAAAAGGGTACGCAACAGCACCTACAAACAGGCCGATAACAAGCCCAACAGCCGGAACCAGATTGCGCGGAAGGCTCACGCTGGTTTTGACCAGTTGAACCAGGGCCAAGACAAAAACCGCCAGTACGGAAGCAAAAGCCAGCACATTATTCAGCGCCTCATTCACCATGCTCATCACACCTCCTTTTTAGATGCAAAGAAGCATCCGCACCCCCTGCTCCGATGACCCTGCTGTACAGCCTGCGGTTCCATGGGACGCCTTCCCGGATCAATTCAGAGTGATCAGTTCTCTATATAGAATTCGCATTCTCCTATTCTGCCTGTGCTGCCCCCTATGGACTTGGTTTTCTTAATAGAATATTGCTGGCTTAAAGCGTTTTGGGAATATTAAGCAAAGAAAACTTGTGATTTTCATATTTTTACCGTATCCTAGTTATAAATAACTACTTAGGAGGGTCTAATATCCTATGCCATCATATTATTTCAAAGAGTTGTGGACACCTCTAAGCTGGATAGGGATCAAATTTTTTCGTGATGACGAAGGTTATCTGTGGATAAAACGCTGGTCCAAACCGCGTAAAAGATGGCGTTGATCCTTAAATATGCCAAACAGCTACAGCTTACAGCAGAAAAAATAAAACCTTTCTTCATATCTGGCTGAATAGCACTCCAGTCCTATGAGAAAGGTTTATTTTTTATTTTAGAATCTGCGGTCACCCGCAAGGTTATACAGTATGCATCATTGTGATTTTGGAAATGGCTTTCTTCATTATAAATGTTCAACAACCGGTGAACCTTTAAATCTTTTCTTTTCAAAAATAGCACTTTAGTAGATTGCCCTGATCAGTGCAGTTCGATTATAATAGCAAAAAAACAGCGGAGGTAGAAATGGACGACTCCAGTAGAAAAGAACCATTCCGATATGTGATGAACCAGCCCATAGAATGCTGGCTTGAGCTTCCTGCGGGCAATTCCGGTCCGGGTGCCGGAAAATTAACAGAAGGCGTACTGCTTGACCTCAGCCGTTCAGGCTGCAAGGTGCGCACCTCGCTGAACCTCCGCTTTACCGCCGGGGATACGAAGCTGATTATTCATTTCCAGCTGGCGGAAGACAAGCTGCAGTTCGAAGGCAGTGTGCGCTGGGGCTGGATGTTTGGGCTGGGCCAGTTCCAGTATGGAATCCGCCTGGATTTGCAGGAAGCCGAAGAAGAACAACTGCTCAGGGAGCTTGAGATCTGGACGAACACGCGCAGAGCACAAGGATTATAATACGTCCGTCATTATAGATGCCCTCCCAGGAGGACGTCTTTTTGTGATGCGCCCGTCCTGTGGTTCTGCAGCAGGGTTAGTTTTCGATTCTCTTTTGAATCAGCAGTGAAATTACATAAACCAGTACAGCTCCAATAACGGCTTCGAAGAGGAACGGCCAGAAAAATTCAGTTGGTGTACCGTACAGTCTCAACCCGCTGCTTACGGTCGAGGGATCAAAAACCTCAAAGCGGAATACGTCATCCAAAGCAGATATATAGGATCCCCAGAACTGCTTCTCTAACAAGGACAATCCGTTCTCAACCACCATAAAAACTGCAATGGCAATCCAAACTGTGCCTTTTACCCGAAGGCTTGCAGCCAGTGTGAGGGCAAACATCAGGAGAATAAGTTCAAAGCCGGCAGTCCACAGGAGATTGAGCACACTCCATGATACCACCGTCCAGAAATTCGCCGGGAGGATATCTGTGGAGTACACGAGAACATACAGGCCAAAATGAATCGCAGCAATGGCCACAACAGCCAGCAGTAGAACCCAGAAGAGCAGCAGCGGCGAGAGCACACTTTGGACCGTAGGGACCGGCAGCAGCCGTCTGGCATAAGACCTTAAGTAACGGAAATAGCTGAAAAAAGCAAAGAGCAGCAGAGCAAAACCGAAACCGGCATACGTCAGGATATGGAGCGTGATTAGCTCGGACCCCATTGAGCTGTTAGTAAACCATATGCCTGCCTGGACCAGAAGCATAATTACAAAAATCGCAAGAATCCGCTCCCGTTTGCTTTTCAAATCATATTTCATCAGTTTCAGCATTCCGCATACACCTCTCTGAACAGTTCATCGACACTTTTGCCGTGCTGAAGCCGGAGATCCTCCACTTCACTATGCAGCACAAGCTCCCCTTCTTTGATAAATATCACTTCGTCAAAAATCCGCTCGATGTCGGTTACGAGATGCGTGGAGAGCAGGATGGTGCTGTCTTCCTCATAGAACTCCATCAGCGCGTTAAGAATCTTGGTCCGGGCAACGGGGTCAACTCCACCGATAGGCTCATCCATAATATATAATTTGGCCCGGCGCGAAAGTGCCATCGTCAGCTGCAGGCGTTCCCCCATCCCCTTGGATAATGTACGGACTTTGTCCCGCTCGCTAAGCTTCATGAATTCCAGCATCCGTTTTGCTTTGCCGGGATCAAAGTCAGGGTAGAAATCCTGCTGGAATCTGAGGGCATCCCCCACATTCATCCATGATTCGGTTAACGGGCGGTCCGGCATAAATGAAACCAGCGGCTTGCTCGCTTCGCCCACCGGGACGCCCAGTACCGAAATCCTCCCCGAGGTCGGCCGGGCCAGCCCGGCTATGAGCTTCATCAGCGTAGTTTTGCCGCTGCCGTTGCTGCCGAGCAGACCGACGATTTTACCGGCACTGAGTCCAAAGGAGACCCCGTGCAGCGCATGCTTGGAGCCGTATTTTTTGGTCACATCCTGTACTTGAAGTATCCTGTCCACCGTGATAATCCCCCTATGGTTTCGTTCTTGTTTCAATATTCTCAGCTACAGCCGCCAGGATCTCCTCACTCTGAAAACCCAGCTCCTGCATGCCGCGGATAAAACGGTCCAGCACATCCTGCGCCATCTCTTTTTTAATTGTCAGTATCGTCTGTTCATTGCCGGTTACATATCTGCCCATGCCGCGCCGGGTTTCCACGATTGTCTCACGCTCCAGTTCCTGAAAGGTTCTTTGCACCGTATTCGGATTAATCTGCAATTCAGCGGCTAATTCACGTACGGAGGGGATTTTGTCGCCCGGCTTCAGCTTGCCCGTCACGATCTCCCCTTTCATATAATTCATGATCTGGAGGTAAATCGGCTGATTATTGTCAAATTCT
The DNA here is from genome assembly GCF_000981585.1 of Paenibacillus riograndensis SBR5. NCBI lineage: Bacteria > Bacillati > Bacillota > Bacilli > Caryophanales > Paenibacillaceae > Paenibacillus > Paenibacillus riograndensis. Next base: position 3,716,824 of record NZ_LN831776.1, on the reverse strand, counting down.
ATGGTCATCAGGCAACGTCCCTTCGTCTGAACACCATAAATCCCGTCACAAGAAACAGTAAGAAATATACAGCCAGCATGAGGATAGAGAACCCCAGAGTCATCCCCGGAAGCGGTGCCCCGCCACCTTCATAGGCAGCCAGATTCAAGTTAGGAAACAAAACATATTTATAGAAATCCTTGAAAATGACCAGATTGCTGATCATTAGGGCAAACATCGAAACCCCTATGGAGACCCCGGTAGAAGTCGTCAATATCCCCATCATAAAAGCCAGTGTCGCGAACATAACCATATAGACGCTGTTATAAAGCACAGATGTGAGTATATCGCCAATTCCCAGGCCGCCTCCGCCATTTCCAAACCACAGCATACCGGAAGCATATACGACCACCGCTGCAACAAGGGTAAGGCTAAGTGCATACATGAGGACGGTCACAAATTTGGAGGCAAGAATGGCCGTACGGCTGCGGGCACGGATCAGCAGGAACTTAATGGTTCCCTGGCTGTATTCCTTGGCGACAATTCCCGCTGTCCCGATAATGACCAGAATACTAAGGATCTGGCCGATACCTGACGGCAGCAGCATTTCTGCCGCAAACTGCGGCCCGGAAGAAAACATATCCCCCGCAACAGAATGCACCACGTATCCTATTACAAGCGGCATTACAATCATAAGCCCGTAAGCGATGAAGAAGGTGCTTTTCTTCGATAATTTAAGCCACTCATTCAGCACCAGGCAGTTAAACTTACGCAATGCGGTTCCCTCCAGTCCATTTCAGGAATTCTTCTTCCAGACTTTGCTTGTTCTCCATAATGCGGTAAACCCTGACTCCCGCCTCGCTGAATGCAGCTATGAGCTCAGGCACTTGATCGTCCGGCATGCTTACAAGAACTTCGGAGTTAGCTTCATCCGTGCGGATGATCTGCACTTCAGGCTGTTTATGGATCACAACCAGTGCAGCTTCAAGCTTCCCTACCCTGATCGCCAGAGGGATCGCTCCTCCGGCTTGCACTTCTTCTCCGAGTGGTGTGACGGCGATCAGCTTGCCATTCTGAATGACTACTGCACGGTGGCAAATCTGCTCAATTTCTGCAAGCATATGACTGGAAATCAGGATGGAGATCCCTTCCACCTCTGCGATCCTCCGCATATAATCACGCATCTCCCGGATTCCCGCAGGGTCCAGCCCGTTCGTTGGCTCATCCAGAATCAGCAGCTTGGGCGCATGCAGCAGTGCCTGGGCAATTCCAAGCCGCTGGCGCATCCCCAGGGAATAAGCTTTAACCTTTTTGCTCATAGCCTCCTGCAGGCCAACCAGCCGCACAACTTCATCAATCCTGGCATCCGTAATACCGTCACTCATCCGCTGGTATTGCTTCAAGTTGTCATAGCCTGTCATATGTGAATAGAACTCCGGATTCTCGATGATGGCACCAATATGAGCGATAGCCTTGTTGAAGTCGTTACGGATACTGTGCCCCTCAATAAGCACATCCCCTTCCGTCATCCGGATTAAGCCGGTCATCATGCGGATGGTCGTCGTTTTCCCGGCTCCATTGGGTCCCAGCAGCCCGACAATTTCCCCCTTGCAAATGTCAAAGGACAGTCCGTTCACAATGGCCTTCCCTTTGATGATCTTGCTTACGCCTTGCATTTGCAGCACAATCGGCGCCTTCCCGTTACCTGCAGCTTCCGGTTGATCTTTGGTCTGATTCATAGCATCCTCCTGGATTGAAATCAAGAATGTCAGTCAAAATAAAGAGTGAGTGTAATATTGTGTTGGTGTGTTAGTTAAATAGTACACCGAATCATGGAAATTGTAAAGCCCATTTTCCCATATCTGCTGACCAGGTGCAGAACTGTCTTCCAGAGAGGTATTATTCATCAGGTAAACTGCCTTTTCTATCAATTAAGGACGGTAATCCAGTACACTCTATCAAATTTGCATATACTATCTTATCTAAAAGAGAAGGAGGTGCCATTATGGCCATCTATACAATCGGTGCAGTTTCCAATCTCGACCCGACACTCGCATTGATCTCTACGTTCGTTCAGCTGCGCATTACAAACACAACCGCAGCAAGATTGGAACCTATCGTAGTTAATGCTTACAGCATTACTGATGCTGGTCCGGAAGGATTGGTTGAAACGTTGTATTTCACAACAACGTTTGCGATTGCAGCTCCGAGGGGGGTGGTTACTCTTGTTATTCCTACTACTGTAGCGAATTACACGATTACCGTTTCATCCCCCGGCGCAGCCGGGTTTGTAAGTGATGTCTCCCTTTACGCCGCAGGCAGGGACGTTAACGGTTTTATTGTGCCTGAACAAACCTTCCCGTTTGGCGACTGGAAAGCTATCACTACCGTTTAAGCAGCCTTGCCGGGGGCTGACCCGAAGCCATAAGATGGCTGCTTGGGTCAGCCCTTGCTGTTTTTGGACAGAATTTCCGGCAGAGCTCAAGCAAGAATCCGCGTCAGCAATCTTGCTCTTGCTCCCCGCTCAGGATCTCCAGCACTGCTGATGTTTGAGCAGTCAGCTGACTTACATCTTCAGACAGCAGCTTCACTTGCTCTTGCAGCACATGTACTTCATCCGTGCCCTCCAGATAACGGGTGACAAAATGGAGGAACACATCAACTTTTCTAAGCAGCATCAGCACCGGGACCGCGTTGATTTCGGCTTCGGAGAGCCGGACCCGGCGGCTGAAGCCACGGCAGAAATCCCGGACCGTCGTCTTTTCTTCTTGGCCCAGCAGCCCGGACAGAATAACCGCAGGCTCCATAGCCCGCACATCATAGGTGCAGAATTCAAAATCAAGCAGCGCGGCTACTTGCCGGTGATCTGAAGTCTCCAGCAGCAAATTCGATGCGTTCAAATCACCGTGCACCAGTTGATGCGGAAGCTCCTTGAGTCCTGCCAGAGAATCAGCGATTTGGTCATAGGCTGCGTACAGCAGCTTCAGCTCTTGGGCAAGACCGGAAAAAGGGCGGGGCGGATTCAGACACAGCTCCTGAATTGCTGCATCACTACATAGCGGATATGCCTGCCGGAGCTCGTAATAGGGACGGTACACCGGAATCAGACCGGGCCTTAGATCAGCCAGAACAGCAGATAAGAACCCTGCCGTCTCGCCAAAGGATTCGAAATAGCCCGCCTCCTCCTCTGCAGGTGAATCTCCTTCTATGTAATGGAACAAGCAGGCGAATTTACCGTCGGCATCCTTGAGTTTAACCAAGGTTTCTCCAGCCGGGGTTGAGACCGGTACAGGAACTTTAAAGGGTAATGACAGGTTTCCCAGCTTTTGCAGCACGGCGTGCTCGAATTCGATCTTGTCTCTGTCCCTGTGCGTATCATAAATCCGCAGCACGGCGCGATGGGCACTATTTTCCACAAAATAAGTTGTATTATTCCAGCCGCCGCTCCGCTTTCTCAGCGTTCCATTCCACTCCGGCCAAACCTGGCTTACAATAGTATCCGTAGGCTTATGCCCCTCTGTTATTTGTTTTTGTAACGAATCTCCCTCAACCGGGTCTTATATATGTAAGGTGGTGAACATGTGGCCGATGTAGAGCAAATCTACGAGCAATATTTTCAGGATGTATACTTATTTGCGTTGTCTCTAAGCAGAGATCAACAGATTGCCGAGGAGATTACGCAAGAAACCTTTGTAAAAGCAGTGAAAAATATCGACCAGTTCAAAGGCAATTGTAAAATCAGCGTCTGGCTGTGTCAAATCGCCAAAAACACCTACTTCAAGTATATGGACAAACAAAAACGCGATCTGGGCAACCCGCAGGAAATAATGCAGGGAAACAGCCTCTCGATGGAACAAAAGCTGATTGACAAAACAGAAGCCCTGCGAATCCATAAGCTGCTGCACGGTCTGAAAGAGCCTTATAAGGAAGTCTTTACGTTGAGGGTATTCGGAGAGCTGTCCTTTGACCATATCAGTGAGGTCTTTGGCAGAACGGAAAGCTGGGCCAGAGTTACCTTTCACCGCGCACGAAACATCATTCAAGATTTATTAATGGAGGAAAACCGATGAATAAACTATCCTGCGAAATCGTCAGGGATTTGCTGCCGCTATACTATGATGAAGTGTGCAGTGCAGATACCAGAAAATCCATCGAGGCCCATTTAGCGACCTGCGAGCATTGTACTGCCGACCTGCACAAGCTGCAGCAGAGCAGCCGCCTGCCTTTTGAGGTCATCGAAAAGAACAAACAGGAAAGCACCGCACTTGCAAACTTCAAAGGATATTGGCACCGTTCCAGAGCTGCGGCATTTGCCAGAGGCCTGCTTCTTGCCACAACCATATGCGGTGTTATCGGTTTAGGGTATGTTGGCTTATTCCGCTGGAATATTACACAGGTCCCCTCCAGTGTTATCAAAATTTCCGATGTAAGCCTACTTAAGGACGGGAAGATCGCATATCATGTCAAGCTGACCGATGGATACCGGGTGAATCAGATCAGCGGTAAATCGGAAGGCAACGGCAACTTCTATATAACTCCGATGCGGCCTGTCTTTAAGACCAAAACAGATGCAGAGCTTGGGCTCGGCAACAGCTACGAATTGATCGACCTCGAACAATTAAATGCCAACCATACGGACCCTTCCACTCAGATTAAAGCCATCTATTACGGCCCCAAGGATGACAATCCTATTCTGATCTGGAAGCAAGGAATGCAGCTGCCGCCAGCAACCGATGCCGTTGAAGCTCAGTTTAGGGACCGGGATTAGAATATTCGGAGCATCTCTTGAGGGCCTTCCGATTTTTCCGCTATAATAAATTTCATATATTGATAAAAGCAAAGGAAGAAGGGATACTTATGGACGCTACCGTAACCAAACGCTGGCTGCTGGCCAGGCTCTATGAGCCGGAGCAGACGATTGTGGATTGCCGGTTTACACTGGGTAAACCCGAAGCAGGAAGAGAGAGCTATGAACAGGAGCATATCCCTGGTGCCGTTTATCTAGATCTGGAGCATGATTTGTCAAGCCCGGTGGGAGAACACGGCGGACGTCACCCGCTCCCTGACCCACAGGTGCTTGCTGCCCGCCTGGCAAAGCTCGGAATCGGGAACGGTTCCCGGATTGTCGCTTATGACGACGAGAGCGGAATGAATGCAGCACGGCTCTGGTGGCTGCTGCGCTACCTTGGGCATGAGAATGTATTCATTCTGGAAGGCGGCTTCAGCGCCTGGAAGGCTGAGAAGTTCCCGGTCACAGATCATCAGCCGGTACGGGTGCCTAGCAGCTTCGAGCCCAAGGTACAGCCGCAGATGCTGGCGGATGTCAATGAGGTTCGCCGGATTTCGGAACTATCGGCGGCGGCGGCCGTTCCGGCTTCCTCCTCTGCCCTTCCCGTTCTGATCGATTCACGTGCACATGAACGCTACCTGGGTCTTGAAGAGACCTTGGATAAGAAAGCCGGACATATCCCCGGTGCGGTCAACTTTTTCTGGAAAAACACGCAGAATACAGATGGAAGCGTCAAAAGTGCCGAGCAGCTGCAGGAACACTTCGCGGGGCTGGACAAGGATGCTGAGATTATCGTCTATTGTGGCTCCGGTGTAACCGCCTGCCCGAATGTACTGGCGCTGGAAAAGGCCGGGTACAAGAATGTGCGGCTGTATCCGGGAAGCTGGAGCGATTGGATTAGTTATGAGGGGAACCCGATTGCGACGGGAGAAGAGGAAAAGTCGTAAGGCCGCGTCGGACCGGGTTGGAGGGCTGTGACAGGTTGTGAGCAAGTAACCTGTTGCGGCCCTCTTTTGGCTTTTCAATCAACAGTTTGCAAACAAGAAGTCGAGGAAAACAGTTGCAGGAACTCCGAAGTCAGTCACTGCAAGGTAATCGGGTCAGGTGGTTGTTGAATGAACTCAGAGCCTTGCCTATGTCCCTAAACAAAGTTGACGTGGTGGAACAGGGATTGTTCAATCGCGTCATTCATCTGAGCGGGAGGCCTCCCGGGAATCTGCGAAATCCTTGCTATAAACCGTATTTTCATACTCGTTATGAGGGATTTGAACTCGCCTTCATCATTTCGGCTAGCATGCGTTTTCGAACGACGACCGGATTCAGATCGGGAGAGGTAATGTGTTCTACGTAACGTTGAGCACTATTGTCGATTTGGTCTTCCGTTGCCTTGTTTGCTCCATAAAATTTATAATGTGGCAGGAAGGTCATCCCGACTTGATTGGAAAAAACTTGAACAGGTCGGATCAGCTCGCTGATCGTAAAGCCGATCATACCACCTGATTGGTAAGTCGATTCATCGCCTCCAATGGACATAGCCAGGACAAGTTCTTTACCGGCAACGGCTTTTCCCCCGGTTTCGTACAACCAAGATGTCGTAAACACGCCGTCGAGCCATTGCTTGAGCAAAGCCGGCATACTGTACCATTGGATGGGAAACTGCAACACGATGCGGTCATACCGCGCGACAAGGTCCTGTTCGTTCTCTGCGTGAATGGTAAAATGGGGATACGCCTTATATAACTCATGAACTGTTACCTGATCGGGGTATCCGCGCAATTCCGACAACCAGCGTTTATTGACGCGCGAATGTTCGATTCGCGGGTGAGCGGCAACGATCAGAATGCTCATCGAACGCCCCCTTTCGCTTCAGCCTCAATCGTCTCCTTCATAACCTCCGCTCCGCGCTTGATACGTGCCTCGATCTCGGGAGCAAGATGCGTCGGAAGAAAATCGGTAATCCAGATGAGCTTGGCACCGTTGTCGCCATGAGGGAAGACTTGAAATGATGCATGATGATGCAAAAAGGGCATACGTCCTTCAACCACCGCGTACGCCATTCGGCGTTCCTCATCATCGATGGAAACGATGTACTCGCGCGTCATGCCGCCATTTGGCAGGAGAAGGGTTCTTTCGTATCCGTCCACCAGCGTGTTCTCGGTATAGCCGGGAACCAGACGATAATGGACGGCGCCAATGTCGCTGACGGCATCCCATACCTGCTCGGGCGGGGCCTCAATCAGAATTTCCTTACGAATCGTTGACAAAATGATCACTCTCCTTGAGCCTCATTATATTTTTGATTGAGTTATTAGTCAACTTTAAAGTGTAAGTGGTTTAGTCCAGCTTGAAAAATGAAATGGCCGATTCGGCGACCTGGTTGAATTTATCGTTCACGGCTCCGTTCGCTTCCGTCTCCGTCAGGCCTTGAGCGGCAAGCTCCTGAAGCAGCTGATCCAGATAATTCATTCCTTGAGAGATGGCTCCCCAGAATTGCATAGCCATTAGGTTGGCGTCCCCCTGACGGATAACGCCTTGTCGAATGCCTCGATCGATCGCTTGCGCCATTGGCTTGACGAAGCTCTTCATCCAATCAAAGGGGGACAATTCTCCGGGCTCATAGAGATGGTGGAGATCGAGGCTGATCCGCATATAGAAGCGCTGGGTCTGGGGATCCTTAATCACGCGCTCGCAGACGATCGTGGCATAATTTTTGAATTGCGCCATTACCGGCAGATCCTGTTCGAAGTAAGCCGTCGTGTAGCGGAGGGATTGCTCCATCATGTATTCGTACAGCTCGCGGAAAAGCTGCTTTTTATTCTTGAAGTAGTAATAGACCAGACCATGCGCAAGACCGGCCTGAACAGCAATATCGCCCAAAGTCGTAGCCGCATAGCCTTTTGTCACATACACATGGATGGCCGCTTGCAGAATCTCTTGCTTGCGTTGCTCGCGAATTAACTCGTTCTGTTTCTTTGTGCGGGGAGACATGTCATCACACACCTTGTTATGATTTTTTATTAACAGTATACGTTACAATAATCCCGATGGAAAACGTAAAACATGATCGCAAGGAAAAGTATCGGTCTTGCCGCGCTGCTCCAACCCCCTACTTTTTATTTTCTTGGAACTATTCAAGCATGGGGGTTCGTGGGGGGATAAGAAGCTGGAGCGATTGGATTTCTTATGAGGAGAATCCGGTGGCTACAGGGGAAGAGTAAATAGGCAGAGCCCGCGTCAGACGCGGGCTTTTTGTGTTGGACTTTATCGATGAAAGGTTTGTACAGAGTGCTGCAATCTTCAGTCCACACCAAAAGTTATAGTAATTAATAGTTTGTCTTATGACATATTCTATGGTATCTATTGTAAGACGAAGTACATAATGCAAATGAGGAGAGTGGTTATTTTATGTGGGAACGTACGGAAATAAAGCGAAGGGCTAAGGATGTACTCCGCACATCGTATTGGAAGGCTTTTGTGGTGAGTTTAATTCTGGTCATTCTCGGAGAAGGCTCAGGTCTCCCAAGCTTAAATAATTTGAGATCATCAACCCGTTCAGAACTGCCCGGCTCCGGCCTGGATTTCGATTGGGGCGTGTTATGGCCTTTTCTTGTACTCGTATTATTCATAGTTAGCATCATCGCAATACTTGGAATTGCATTTCATATCCTGATCGGTTCTCCTCTTACAGTAGGTTCAATGCGGTATTTCAAGCAATCTGCCGAAGGCGAAGTACGAATGGGCAATATCGGCTATGCGTTTAATAAGGACCGGTATTGGGCTATCGTTCTTACCATGCTCTGGAGAGGTTTTTTGAATTTTTTATGGTTCCTGCTGTTGATCATTCCAGGAATAGTAAAATCCTATGCGTACAGTCAGGTCCCATACATCCTTGCGGACAATCCAAACATCGGGTATAACCGTGCAGTGGAATTAAGCAAGCAAATGACACACGGACATAAGTTCCGCATGTTTGTGCTTGACTTGAGTTTTCTTGGCTGGATTCTGCTTGGCCTGCTGGCACTTGGCATTGGCGTCTTATTTGTCCAGCCCTATATCAATGCCACGAAGGCTGAGCTTTACTTAGAATTACGCCATAATGCGCTTGTGTATAATTTGACAACAGAGCACGAGCTCCGGCTGGCACAGATACCCTATTTTTAGAATCACTTCACCATAAGTAAAATGGAGAGGAACAAATATGGCGGACCCTCAAACCGGCAAAGATATGGAGTTTAATGCCGATTGCCGAATCTTGAATACGCACAGCGGAAAGGTATATTGGGATATCAGCTTGAGCAGCTTCCGGGACAAGCCGCAAGGCAAGGTATGGAAGCTTGCCAAGGAAGCGGGCAACGCAAGCTGTAAAAACGCAGAGCAGCGATCCTCCACTAACAGGAGAATCGCTGCTCTCTTCTTTTACTGTTTCAGCAATACCTACTAATCCAGCAATACGTTTCATTAAATTTAATACTGCTGTCCATCATCATAGGATACGAACAGCATTCTACGTTGTATATCCATAAGCTTGCGAATTACCCAATTTGCGATCAAAGCAACTACAAACCCTGCTACGACATAAGAAATATATTGCTGAGATAATGTCCAGTCGATTTGGAACAAGGCAAACACACTATTCTCCAGAATATTCAAATCCATTGTTTGCAGAAAAATCTGATGTAGCACAGGCAGTGTAATCAGGCCGATTGCAGCCGCTACCACAGCTATCATAAGTGAAAAGAAAACAATGCTGGATACGAACCGGCCCATGATCAGCATGATGTTACGTGCAAACTTCTCAGCATGAAAACCTAACTTCATTCGTTGCAGGAAGCCCGCTCCCTCCACCTGCATATTCGATCGGTGTTCTTCACTTGGTCTCGGAATATCCAGCAACGATCTTACTAGCTCTTGCTCAAATTGTACGATGTAATCCATTCCCTTTGCTACTGCAAAAAATAAGGGGATTCCGATGAAAACAGGTGTTAACCCAATGGACAACGCCAGCCCTGTCACCATAAATACGAAATATACAATGGTTAGCGGCAAAGATATTATAAAATACATAATGCTTCGGAATATCTTGGGACTTGTTCCACCTTTGCGAGGTTTAGATTGTGATTGTACTGGAATCTGCACCGATTCTTGCGCTCCAATCGGCATAGTGTACACTTTATTGTTCATATTGTCCTTCCTCTCACGTTTTTCACTTAATCATCATTATACGTGGTAAAGAGAAGGTTCAAAACAGTCTTCGGACTGGAGCCATACCAGACCAAAGGCTAGGATTTGTTTAGGTATTTGTTCCAGAAAAAAGTCACGCTATCATATTTTATTGCCTAACGATCATTATCTATGTCATACAACTGGGTCATCCCTTGATATGTAACTTCAACACGCAAATCTTCCTGCTTCAAAAAGGTCACTTTCCCTGATGGATCCACCCGTCCAACCTCAGGATTCAGCACCTTGTATGAGGCTTCGGAGGAGACAGAATAATCCATTCCATTATCCATGGTTGCTACCGGATTGAGGCGGAGATAAGATTTTCCCATCCCTGAAATTGACAAATAGTCGCTTACTTCCAGCTTGACCGCTTGAGCGGGTGCTTTCCCAGCGAACATGATAAGCGGATTATGTACTCGTCTGGACCAGGAAATCTCGTCATGCTCACCAATAGGATCCATCTGAAAAAATGAATCCTGCCCATATTTAAATCCCTTCGATAAAAGTAAATCTACCAGTGGATCGATTACCATTTCTTCCTTAGCTCCCATGTCCAGCCAAATCTTCACATCCGGCTTCCCGGTTTCTTGCACCCAATCGTCATACGCTTGTCCGTTAGCTACCCATGTGGAGGCGGACAGCGCACCGATCATCGAGAAAGTCTCGGGATGGTGATAACCCATCCAGAACGCCTGCACTCCGCCAAATGACGATCCCATGATCATCCGGTGGTCCCTGTCTGGGATCGTTCTGTATGTTGAATCCGCAAAGGGAATGACGGTTTCAATAAAATAGCGGGTAAATTTCTCCGCCCCGGTTCCATCCGTAGGAATAGAATCATTAGGGAAAGGGACATACTCATTCCCCCGGTCTGAGCCTTCGCCTGCATCGACTGCAATTACAATGACCTTCTCCATCTTCCCGTCGTTAACAAGCTGGTCTACCTTCTTGTCAACCAGCCACTCTTTATTAAAAGAACTGGTGCCTGTATTGAACACACTCCGCCCGTCGTTCATATACACTACAGGATAACGGTCTTTGCCGGTTTCATAGCCAGGCGGCAGGTAAACAAAGATTCTCCGTTCCCCGAGCTTCTCTATGCTCACTGTACCTTTGGTTTCATCAGGAGCAGTATTTCCCTCAAGGGTTGGCGAAGGCTGAACAGCGGTTGGCTCCTGTTCTTTCATACAACCTGTGAGCGCTAACATTAATAAAGCTATAAGTCCCCAGCAACTGTACTTGTAAATCCAATTCTTGATCATCTAATCGCCTCCGCTTCATAGTTTAAACGCTTTCATCAATTGCAGAGTCTTCAAATTCACAGTATCCGCGCCGTGTCCCTTATTCAAGAGGTTATTGCTATACCTCTACGCCGACCTTAACGACCAGTTCCGAGTTCTTGCCCAGCAATTGTTCAAAAATCTTTCATAGCTTCTCTTCTTCTACATCCTGGATGACTTCTCTCAAACCAATTTCATATCTCTTATTTTAGCGCAAACGATTTCATCTGCCTATTCAAAAAAAGCCAAACTCAAGGGGCTTGTACAAGAAATCACGTACATCCATAGGGCGGGACGTCCATTTCTCATTGGTACGTCAAGCATCTAGGAGTCTGCCATGCCGACGTCTTCGCCAAAGCGGGAGAAACCTGCGCCGTGACGGTGTCTACAAACATGACGGGACGCGGCGTCGACATCCGGCTCGGCGGTACAGATCATTCAACTATAAGCCCTCCTATTTCCACCGGGGAATAGCACAAAGCCCACGCAGGACGCGGGCTTTGTGTGTTGGAGATATCACATTGTAGATCTGTACAGATTATCATATAATTATCATTTAATAGTTTGGACCTTGCTTAATCATAAGACAATCCGGAGGATTACGTACGTTATGACAAAACCATTCTTTCCCCGGCTGCAGGGAAACAGCCGGGGATGCCTGGCCTTTGAGCCATTTTTTCTGATTCCTTTCAGCATGTTCTCCACCTATGTCACCCTTTATATGTACGAGTTGGGAATGACGGAGTTGAATATAGGCTGGGTCACCACCATAGGTCTGATCGTGCAGGTGTTCTCTTCTTTGTTCAGCGGGTATTTAACTGACCGGCTGGGACGCAAGCGGGCTATTTTATATTTTGATCTGCTGAGCTGGAGCCTGGCTACTTTATTATGGGCTTTTTCACAGAACCTGTGGTTTTTTGTGGCGGCCGCGGTATCAACAGCTTTCAGCGTGTGCCGCATATTGCTTTTTACTGCCTCATTGTAGAAGACACCCGGCCAGCAGACCGGACTTATGTGTTCACATTGCTGCAAATCATTAGTGTCATCGGTGGGTTGTTCGCCCCGCTGGGCGGCCTCCTTGTGAATCATTACGGAATGGTTCAGGGCATGAGAATCATGTATGTGCTCGCATTTCTTTTCATGACCTTTCAGTTCGTAGGCCGTCATTTAACCACCCGCGAAACCGAAGCCGGGATCAAAAAACGTCTGGACACACGTGAGCCGGGCCCCAAGAAGAGTATGGTCGAATATGGCGGCGCTTTCCGTGAGCTGTGGGCTGACAGCAGCCTGCTGCTGATCTTTGGCTGTACATCCTGTTCAACTTCCAGGCAACGCTGAAGACCACCTACCTATCGCTGTATCTGGCAGATTATTTGCGGCCGACAGCGGGATCATCTCTCTGTTTCCGGCCGTTTCCTCTGTAATCATGCTGCTGACCCTCTGGCTGCTAATGCCCAAAATCCCGGACCAGAGTGCCAATCGCTCCATGTTGGCAGGTTTTGGGCTCTCCTCCCTATCGGATGTTATGCTGGTGTTGTACCCTTCATCCAGCCTTCTGTGGATAGGGTTAAGCACCATATTGGCGGCAGTGGGACTGATGATCAGCTCTCCTTATCTGGAAGCTGCCGTGCAGAACGCCATTGACGACGATAATTGGGCCAAAATCTTCTCCATGCTGTCCGTGCTGATCCTGTTGTTTACAGCACCGGCAGGCATCATCGGCGGCTGGGCATACAAGCTGGACCCAAGCATTCCTTTATGGCTGGTTACAGCTGCATTTGCAATCTCCTATATGCTGCTGCATCTTTACCGCAGACGAACTGACCGGAATAGCGGTCTTCCGCAACAGGTCCACACCTGATTTTGAAAACACACACAATTACCGTTTAACCGCCAAGCAATAATTTACATTATCGAACGCCCTGATCGGGTGAGCAGGCTGGCTGTCATTATAGGCCTTAAACAGCTGACCGGTAATTTGGTCCGGTGTAAAATGCTGATAGATCAATAAGTTAACGTCTTCCAGCATGCGTTCCAGTTCCTCATAGGAATAGCATGCCTGCATCGGCTCACCTGCGCGCGCGGCCATCATTACCTGCTTCTGCGTGCGTTCTTTGGCGCTGGGAGTGAATGTATGCTCATCGGGATAATCAAAGACAATACTGCTGCCGCCAGGAAGTAGTTTCGTGATGGTTGCCAAGAAATGTTTAAATACATCTTTGGACAAATAGTAGGTGATGCCCAGCAAGCTGCAGAAGCTGATTACACCCGGGTCAAAAGCACGGCAGTCCAGCAACCGTTTCTGCAAGTCCTGTTCGTTGAAATCGAATGAAATATAATGCAGATTGGATGGCTTAGTAGGGTTCAGAGCCGATACACGTCTGCGTTTGTCATCAGCTGTGGCAGGATGATCTATTTCAAAAATTTGCAGCTTTGCTGCCCACTCCGGCTGCCGGTAAGCAAAGGTATCATACCCCGCCGCGAATATCAAATATTGCCTTGCACCATGCATAGCGGAAACCTCAAGGGCCTGTTCAGCAAATGCAGCCCTGCCAAGCGGCGACGGGGAGAGCTGGTGGTCAACGACTCTGCGCAGTGCCTGCTCTTGTGTACCTGCAAATTCCGGCTGAAAGAAGGCAATCCCTTGTGACATGCTGCTGGCAATCCCCTCATATTCCTCCTTGGTTAACAATTGTCTGGCAAGTGAATCATCAAAAATTTTGATCTGATTATGCTCCGCATGATATGCCCTGGAGAACGCGCTGACGAGTGCAGTAAAACTTTCATTTTTCATTATCCTTCACCTCCTTTCAGTTGTACCATTCAGCTTGTACGTGAAACAATACTTGATTTTTATGTAATTTTATGGTATAATATAAGGTGTAAATTTATAAAATTCACATTTCCGCCACAATACAGGCGTTTTTTTTAAGCCTTACAGAATATTCACCGCAAAGAAGCATAAGCAAGCCTAGGGCTGCTTATGCTTCTTTGCGGTTAGAACATCCAACTTCCAGACAGTCCAATCCTCATAGGACAGAGAAAACGGCTATGCTGGATAACAGCCTGCCGCCTCTCCGTTGTTTACATTTCGTGTAATGTCTATATACTTATAATTTAGACAGAGACTCATTACATTCCGGAGATCAGCTCCGGCGAAGGAGGATAATTGTGAACACAACAATAAAAGTAGGCATTTCAGGGTATGGCAATTTGGGCAGAGGGGTACACCAGGCGATCGCACAAAATCCTGACATGGAGCTTGTGGCGATATTCACGCGCAGAGACCCGCAGCAGCTTCAAACTCCCCCCGGCGTTCACTTTGAGCATATTTCTGCGGCAGATCAATACATAGGCCGTATCGACGTAATGATTCTATGCGGCGGTTCAGCAACTGACCTGCCGGAACAGACTCCGCAGCTGGCAGCAATGTTCAATACGGTTGACAGCTTCGACACGCATGCCAAAATTCCGGAATTTTTCCAATCTGTTAATCAGGCCGCTCTTGGCGGAGGACGCTTAAGTGTGATCTCAACAGGCTGGGACCCAGGCCTGTTCTCCATGAACCGGCTACTGATGGAAGCTGTGCTGCCCGAAGGGCAGGAATATACATTCTGGGGGCCTGGTGTCAGCCAGGGCCACTCCGATGCGATCCGCCGCGTGCCGGGTGTGAAAGCCGGCGTTCAATACACCGTGCCAGTACAAGCTGTAATTGACGGCATCCGGGCTGGAGACACTCCGAAGCTGGAAACCCGCCAGAAACACCGCAGAGATTGTTTTGTTGTAGCGCAGGAAGATGCCGACCGGGAACAAATCCGGAAAGCCATTGTGAACATGCCGAATTACTTCGCTGACTATGATACGACTGTAACCTTCATCACTCAAGAACAGCTTGCAGCGGAGCATTCCGGTATGCCGCATGGCGGGTTTGTGATCCGCAGCGGTGTATCCGGCAATGGAAGCAAACAAATCGCTGAATTCGGCCTGAAGCTGGAGAGCAATCCTGAGTTTACGGCCAGTGTTCTGGTTGCCTACGCTAGAGCAGCATTCCGTTTAAGCCAGGAAGGTCAGCGGGGCGCTAAGACGGTATTCGATATTCCGCTCGGGTATTTATCGCCTAAATCGGCAGAAGAGCTTCGCCGCGGGCTGCTGTAGGCTTATGGTAGAAGCAGGTACTGCCAGCCTATGAAAGTCATATGAACAACAACGGACCCGCAGGAGAGCCGCTTCGATAGAATAGAAGCGGTACTCCTGCGGGTCGTATTTTTGTATTGGTTATGTACCAAGACAGGTTTTAGACGATTCCCTGAGCCAGCATGGCATCGGCGACCCGCAGGAATCCGGCAATATTAGCACCGGCGAGAAGGTTGCCGGGAACCTCATATTCCTCAGCGGCCTCTACTGCACTGCGGTATATATTTTTCATGATGGACTGGAGCTTCTCGTCAACCTCTTCAAACGTCCAGGCTATACGCATGCTGTTTTGGCTCATCTCCAGCGCGGAGACTGCCACTCCCCCGGCGTTAGCGGCTTTAGCCGGTGCAAACAATACCGCATTGTCAAGGAACAGCTGGATGGCTTGGAGTGTAGACGGCATGTTAGCTCCTTCACCGATCGCCTTGACTCCGTTATTTATCAGTTTCCGGGCTGCGTCTTCGTCCAGCTCGTTCTGTGTTGCGCAGGGAAGCGCGATATCGCAGGGCAGATTCCAAATCCCGGCGCAGCCTGCAAAATACTCCGCATGTGGGTGGATTTTGACGTATTCGCTGATCCGGAGCTGCTGGGTTTCTTTCAGTCTTTTTACCGTTTCCAGATTAATGCCCAGCGGGTCATATATATATCCGCCCGAATCACTGCAGGCCACAACGCTCGCTCCCATTTGCTGTGCTTTCTCGATGGCATAGATGGACACGTTGCCTGAACCGGATACGACAACCCGGTTGTCCCGGAATCCAAGACCTTTTGCTGCCAGCATCTCTTGAACGAAGTAGACGCAGCCGTAGCCCGTAGCCTCTTTCCGCGCCAGACTTCCGCCGTACTGCAGGCCTTTTCCGGTGAGCACACCCGCTTCATGCCCTCCGCGTATCCGTTTGTATTGTCCAAACATGTATCCGATCTCGCGCGCACCGACTCCGATATCGCCAGCCGGAACGTCGCTATCCGGGCCGATATGCCGGTAAAGCTCTGTCATGAAGCTTTGGGTAAAGCGCATGATTTCCTGATCCGATTTTCCTTTGGGATCGAAATCCGAGCCGCCTTTGCCACCGCCGATGGACAAGCCGGTAAGTGCGTTTTTGAAGATCTGCTCAAAGCCCAGAAATTTAATGATACCGGAATACACCGAAGGATGGAAACGGATGCCTCCTTTGTAGGGGCCAATGGCGCTGTTGAACTGAATGCGATACCCCCGGTTGACCTGTATGGTGCCGGCATCGTCCACCCATGGCACGCGGAAGGTTATGCTGCGTTCCGGCTCGACCATACGCTCCAGAATACCATGCTCCCTATAGCGGGGATGCCGGGCCAATACAGGAACGAGTGTATCCAGAATTTCTTTGACAGCTTGATGGAATTCCCGTTCATGAGGGTCCCGGGTGATCACCTGATTATAAATTCCCTGTACATATTCAGCAGCTGCTGATGATGATCCTGAAACAGCAATTGACACTTCATAACACTCCCTCTAACTAAGTTGTGGCTTGCAAATCATATTATTCACAAGTATATAGAAAAATTTAATAAGAATTTTAAAGAGAATATTATCGAACCTTACATGATTTTGCCAATCAATTATTTTTTAGCGGGCAATTAAATAATTCTATAAATCTCACACCAGATGGAAGAATTCCCGGAAATTTGTCTCTACAGTCATCGTATAAAGCTGTATCTCCTACAGCCCAATATGGTAATATAGGATCAATTATGGTATAGGAGGCGTTTCAAATGAAAACTACAGTGAACTCCGGGCAAACTAATAAGGGGCTTGGCGCATAATTGCCCTTAAACTGCGCGCTTCTCCATCCGGAAGGGGAAAACGTTGTGAAGCAATATATTAGGCAGCAGTTCGAATATCATGTATGGGCGAACCGCAAGGTGTGCAGATATTTACAGGAGCTGACTGAAGAGGTATACCAGAAGAATATTGATAGTGTATTTCCGACAATCTATGATGCTATGGTTCATATTTATGTGATTGATCACGGCTGGCTGTCATTCTTCAGAGCCGGCGGTGTTACGGACATGTCGGCTGAATATTTATCGCAGTTAAAAGAAAATATTGATTCCTTAGTGGCTTCAACCAAAGGAAAACGCATAGAAGAGCTGGAGCAGATGCTGGATAATCTGGCGGAGCAGTTTCGGATTTTCACCGGTGAGCTGGATGACATCGAAGTCGTTTATCCGTCTGGAGCTTTTCAAGGCAGATGCCTGGATTATCTCCAGCACATGGTTAACCACGGAACGTACCACCGGGGAAATATAACCGCCATGCTCCGGCAAATGGGGCATCCTGGGACGCCGACAGACTACGGCTTTTACCTGTACACGTTAAGCCAGTAATTTTATTTGGACGCAAAAGGTCTGGGACATTCATTGTTCCAGGCTTTTTTTGGCTCTTCATTTCTCCCCCTTTCCTGTCGATAAATTTAGAATACACATGGAAAAGTATGGAGGGCCATATGAATAATAACCGCAGAACCGAACCTTTTCGATACACCCTTAAAGAACCTGCCACCTTTGATCTTCATATCCTTACGATTAACGGAATTCCGGTTCCTCCAAAACCCGTCAGTGCCGTACTGTATGACATTAGCCGTTCGGGGTGCCATTTGGCATTTCCTCTGAATGTTAATCCTGAAACTAACCTGGTACGTGTCGGCATGGAGATGGTCCTAGCCTCAGAGTCTATGTACATAGAAGGAACCTTGAAATGGAACAAAGAGCAGAATGGCACTTTTCATTACGGTATTCAATTGGATATTCCTGAAGAGGACCGCGACCGTCTTCCAAGCGTACTGCGCAGGCTGGCCGGGGAAGGCAAGATATTGGTTCGTTGATTGTCAGCAAAAAAGGAGCATTCCCTCAATGGGAATACTCCTTTTTTTATTCTTATTTAAACGATAGAGATTCCACGATCTTATCCGTTTCAGCCTTTGACTTCTCATCTACGTATGTAAGAATAAGGTTGAATGCATACCCGTCAATGATCGTGCTGTAATATTCCTGGTTGACTACCCCGGCTCCAGCATCGATCGAAGCCTTCATCAGGTCCATATCTTTACCGCCGACTTTAACCGTCTTGATGTCTTCGAATTTATAAGGAAGCTTGCTGTCTACCATCAGCTTTTTCGAAGATTCCAGGTAGTCCTTGCCGTTTTTAATCCCTTGGAGCATGCTTACCTTCTCGGCAACAGCGATAGCGGAAGGCCCGTTTTTACCTGAGTCTAACGGAAATTCCGAAGCCATCAGCAGGTTAAGGGTTTTGGTCTTTGCCAGATCAAGCATTTTACTCTTGGCTTTATTGCCTCCGGCAACAACTTCCTGTCCTGCCTCCATAAGCTTCATCATTTGGTCTGCGTCCTGATACACCCATTCTTTGGGGAATTTAAGGGACAAACCGAAATAGTCATTCGTATAAGTACCACTTTCAGTCACACCTAAGCTGACCTCTTTGTCTTTCCCTCCGCATGCTGTAACCAACATTAGCATTAACAGCATTGCCATTGATAACAAACCAATTTTCTTCTTCATAATACCCTCCTGATGATTCTCTCTTTGTAAACACCAGAAAAGTTTAACATGTAATGTTAACATTTCCACCTATATAAAACTATAGGGAAGCTACAACAAAAACATGCGGGAGGCAACTGAAACTGCTTCCGAGCTGGATTGAACCCCTAATTTTTCAAAAATGATTTTTTTATGGTGGTTCACTGTGCACTCTTTTATTTTTAGTTTGGAGGCAATCGCTTTTCCAGTCAGCCCTTGAGAAATCAGTTCAAGAACTAGTAATTGCCGCTCACTCAGCGGCTTGGAAAGCTGTTCAGCAGCCTGGTTAGCGAGCTGGCCCTGGTAACTGATCATCATATCGGCCGGAATCAGCTTGGCGATTGCGATCAGTTCGCTTTTCATATCGGCATTAATCGTTGAAACATCAAGGTAACCTAACGTCTCATTTCCAACATTTAAGGGGACCGAAAAACAATGCCAATTCTGAAAAAGGGGGCTTTCATGGTCTTCAGGCGGTAAATACACGGGACAGCCCTTCGCAATGGCCTCTGAAATCGCATTAACACCACAACTATTTTCCGAAAAATACATTCCCAAACGGATTGGAGATTGGCTGACAATGGCTTCCAGATTACGGCTGTAATCCATCGCAAGAAGAACGCCCTCCTCATCTGTAAGAAGAAATAAAAATGTACCGGAAAGATGGTCCTTAATATTGAATATACAGTCCTGAAAAACTTCAATTAACAGTTGATTCGGAGCGCTTGACCGGTTAGATTGCTGCATATTCGATAACAAGTAGTCTTCTTTATCAAGCCGGCTAGATGCATCGATGGTTGTAATCATTACTCTATTTCTCCTTCCATTAAAACTGATCCAGATTAAGGCGGATTTTTTATAATTATCGGATCCACTAATGGAAAAATTAAATTTTATGAATATTGCTTTGTACATATATAACTTTGAACATACGACTTTTGGCATATTCAGCATCTCTGTCAGACTCATTTAGTCATCAACCAGGAAATATCCACCTAAATATCGGGTCATTAAGTCCATGAAATAAGTTCTGGAAATCCCTGATTTCTATTAAATATTACTTTTAGACTATTTTTCCATGACCTCTGAACTGTCCTATCGCCAAAAGCGTCGTATGCCTCGTTTGTTCTCAAAGCAGCACCACGGAATTGACCGCCCCCCGTGCGCATTGCACCAGTGTTTCGTATAACCGGGCAGACAGTAAAGTATAGTCCTGCTCCCGCTCATGTAAGTAGGCGGAGTACGGGGGATTGTCATTCCAGGAGCCCATGCCCCCGAATACCCAGGCTTTGTAGACCGCGTTCAGCAGAATGCGCGCCTGATCCTTGTAAACGGCCGGTAAATGGAACGGCGGCTGAGCTACGGGAGCTTGTCCCTTCAGAATGTCCCTGGCAGGTTCAAAAAAATTATACGTCCAGAACTGCTCCCCGATCCCATCGGCCAAAGCTCCAATCTCACGCAGCACTTCTTCCAAATGCCCCGATAAATCAGCCAAAGGTAGGAACTCGCGGGAACCCTGCTGTCCGTCGGCAATCTTCTGTTCAGTATAGGTAACTTTCCATTTCGTACGCGAACGGTACCGATCCATCCGCCACTCAGCCTTCCAGAGAGATTCCCCGCAGGCTCCGAGTGAGGTAACTCCACCTGGTGCTCCATTGCCGCTAAACCCGCTGCTGTTCCAGGCAGCTGTTGAAGCCGTACCGTTTAACATCAGCCGCTGGCAGCCGTTGTTTTTCAGCTCTGCAAGCCACTCCGGCCAGTTCCGGCTCTGCCCGCCTCCTTCCGCAAGGAAGCGTACATCTAAAAAACCGGTATGCTCCAGTTCATTATTAGATGCATCCGCTCCACTCATCAGATTTCCATTGCCCAATGCTGTAATCAATAACAACTGATGCAGTTCTCCATTCATATCCCTCTCCCCATTCTCAATAGCAGGTTTTCTAGTAAATCCTGAGCCAAGAACCTCCAACACTACAAACATATAATACTAACAAAAGGAGGAATAACCTAGTCGAATTGATCATTCCAGCCAATCAGACGTCATAATTTGTTCTCCAGAAATTCCGAGATCCGGGGGTCAAACATATGTTCCCTTCCCGCGAATTCTGCTATACTTAATCCTGATATTTCAAATTACGGAGGTGCATGATGAGCAGCACAATTCAGCAGCAAGACAGCCCGCACGTCAAGATCCATAGAAGTATTGCAAAGCTAACACATATAGATATGTTCTATATGGACACAAAAACAGAAGGCCCGGCGGTTCTATGCCTTCATGGCAGATGGGGACGGGCAGAAACCTGGGTGGACTTCATTCATCAATATGGCAAGCAATTCAGAGTTATTGCTCCGGATCAACGGGGGCATGGCCTCAGCAGCAAACCCGTCTCGAATTATACGGCTGAGGAAATGGCGGAAGACATTAAAGAGCTGATCATTCATTTGAATCTGGAGTCCGTGATCATCGTAGGCCATTCCATGGGTGGCGGGGTTGCCGGATATATGGCAGCCCTCCATCCCGAATACATACAGGCATTAGCTATACTGGACAAGTCTGCCAACGGTCCTGATGAGCGGAACCCGGTTTCATTGGAACAGATCCCAGCTGTTGATCCGGTTACTAAAGACTGGCCGCTGCCTTTCAGCAGTTTATGCGAAGCCAAGCATTACATTCGCGGGGCTATGGTTTCGGAGCTGAGCTATCAGTATTTCATAAACAGTCTGATCGAAACTCCCGAAGGCTATGAAATGATGTTCAGTCCGCAGGCCATTGCCGCAAACATCGCTTACTACGTGAACTGGTATTCTCTTTTGCCAAGTATCAAGTGTCCCGTACTGCTGATCCGTGCAAAGAACAGTGAAGGTCTCCCGGATGCTGATTACATGAAGATGCAGTCCTTGCTCCCCAATTGTCACGCCTATGAAATATCCCATCCCGACCATAACGTGCATCTGGGCAACAAGGAAGAGTTTTATACCTGTATGGATTTGTTTTTGGACGGCTTGAGGCTCATATAAGAACCAGGGTGCCAGACCCTCAGTTCGAGAAACAACTGAGATGTCTATATAAGCGAAACAGCGCGAACCGTTGTTTCCGGTACACGCTGTGTATTAGATTCATTAAGCTATATTGTCAGACACTACGTCTGAGAAGCTGGGGTGTCAGCCATCCGCCACCGGAGCTTATACAGCTCGGGCAGCACCACTCCGAGCAGCACCAGGACAACTCCGATCCACTGCAGCCCGCTTACCTGCTCATGCAGTACGAAGGAGGACAGCAATACGGCAACAGGCAGCTCAGCAGCACCGAGAATGCCCGCCATGCCCCCGCCGATATGCGGGACCCCAATCGCAAACAAAACCGGGGGAATAAATGCCCCAAATAACCCCAGTAAGAACCCAAACAGCAGCAGCTGTCCCCACAAAAGACCGTTAAAGAGGAAATACGGCGGAAAGAGAATGCATAACAGCAGCAGACCGCCGGTAACCATCCAGGCACTCCGGTAGGCCGGATGCGCTGAAGGAACGGCTTTGCCGCTGAAGATAATGAACATGGAATAGCTTACTGCAGACAACAGCCCAAGCGTCAGCCCAAGAACGTTGAAATGCGATGCGCCCTTCTCTAAGATTCCTGCCGCGAGCAGAGTTCCGCCAAAAAGCAGCAGCAAGGTCAGCAGCGTCACCTTATCGGGGCGCTGGCGTTTGCTGATGGCCTGAATCAGCACGCTGATCCAGGTGAACTGGAACAGCAGGATGATGGCCAGAGAAGCCGGAATATACCGCAGTGACTGGTAATAGACCAGGCCTGTTACAACCGTTGGCGCTCCTGCCAGCATGAGCATAATTCTCTGCTTCCAGGTAAGAGCCGGTGATGCCTGCCGCGCAGCAGCAGGTGTGACGCCTTGGCTGCGCTGTTTGCGCGTCTGTCTAACTTTTGTATATAAGGCCAGCAGCCAGGCCAGAATGCAGCCGGTCAACAGCTGCGTACCGACCACTTCCCCAAGCTGGTACCCCTCTCCGTATGCCAAGACGACGATGGTGGATAATATGCCGTAGCTCATGGCACCTGCTAATACTGATAACAAATATTTCAAATCTTTCATTTAAATATACCTCCTGAATCACTTGAATAAGCCATTGCACGCAAATAATCCTAACTCCGGGGACGAGGACCATAATGCATGGCCCTTGTCATCGTAGTTAGGAAGAATAGGCTTCCTGTAGAAACCCTCGCCCTGTTGACGCCTGACGGCTGCGAGGTTATACGAGAACAGTATGTAATTGTACGCATAACGACTGTACATATGTTACATGGCAAGTAAGCTGCTGTCAATCTTTAATTTCTTTAAATTTGTGTATTTTGATTTAGAAGCTCTAGCAGCTTCTTCAGCTCCTTAAAGGCCTGCGGCCTATCGCGCTGCGGATTTATTGCTGCAATCAGGTCATCCGTCACCGGACCACCGCCAAATAGATCACGGACAGCCCCAAGCGGCAATTGCTGAAGTCCGCTGAAGTAAACCATCGCCCATTCTATGTAGTCTTCAGGTGTCTCATAAAGATAGCTGAGCAGGAAATCGGCCCCTCCACTCTCCGCTTGCCTTTTGTCCTTACGGTCCAGCTCTCTCCATTCCCCGCACATCCACTCCGGACTGCCGTTCTCTTGCCACACACAAAAAGTTACATCTTCTGTTTCAAGTGTATCACCGCTGCTGCGCAGGGCTGATTGCAGGTTGTCTGGTAATCCCTCATACATCCCGGGCCAAACCTTATATTCATCCTGCGCGTGCGGACTGAGTGGAGATTCATGGTCAAATCCTTTAATCACGCAACCATCCGCCGTAAATAGTACGTACAGATGATCCCCGGCTCCATTCTCGACAATGCCAAGCTGCACTCCCGGCTGAAAGTCAGGGTCGTAACGATGCACGCGCAGCCACTCCTCCTCGCAGCAAATAACGTCCATCACCGCCAGCAGTATCATCTGTCTGCGCAGATTTTCCGGATCAGGCAGTTTTGTAAGTGTCCAAGGCTTCATTATATTTCCTCCCCGTTCATTGTTATGTTTCCTGATCATATACGATTGATAAGCTATACGTTCATCAGCGAAGCGGCTTATCATGCTGCCACATAATGATTTTAATTGAAACATGTCAGGTCTGATCCCGTAACAAAAGGTACCCGGTGTCTTATTATACCATTCCTCTCCGGGCTGATTGGTAATATTTCGGAGCCAAACCTTCTCTTCTCTGATAAAATGAAGCAAAACGGTAAAATGAATCCAAAGCCGCCTTGTCAAAATATACCCGCAGAGGAGGTGTAAATCCTGAACCGTTCTGGACCTGTTAAGCTGTTAGGACTCATTGCCGGAATTGCGCTGCTGAACATAGCCGTTCTGTCCCCCGGGCTGCTCGGCCTTGAAATCACTGGTGGAAATGCGTTAGAGACTGCATCTGGCGTTACCTTGTTGATCGTTAGTTTGCTTGTCGTGCTGTATGGAAGCTACACCCTCCTCTTCAAAACACCTGCCGCCCCTTCTGTCCGCCATCTGGAAAATCAGGAAGATTATATAGCCAGTCTGAGTAAATACCGGAATGTAAAGGCACTCAAAAAGGATGTGCTGCTTGCTCTGGACCAATTGGAGCGAATCGAGAAGAAAAAATCCACCTTGCTGCAAGTGCTGGGGGAGCGTTTTGAACCTGCAGAGTTAAGCTACCGGAAGTTCCTGTCGGTCATCACCGAAGTTGAAAAGCTCTTTTATCTGAATCTGCGCGGAATTCTTAGCAAGCTCAGCATTTTCGATGCTTCCGAATTCACGTTGTTCACCAACCGGCAGAAGCCGAAGTCCTTCTCCGATGCGCTGGTGCACAGGAAAACCGGGCTGTATAACGAATATTTTGCCCACGTGACGGGTTATTTGGGAGCCAATGAAGAAATCCTGCTCAAGCTGGATCAGCTGCTGCTGGAAATTTCCCAGCTGGACAGTACAGACTACACAGCCATTGAAGAAATGCCCTGCATGAAGGAACTCAGCGCCCTCATTGGGCAGACGAAGCTATACCAGAACTAGAAAGGAAGATGCGCATGGCCGAAAAAGGAAAAAAAGGGATCATACTCGTTGTGATTGCAGCATCCGTATTTGCACTGATCTATTTCGGAATCACACTGACCTCAAATCTGGGCAAATCGGATAAGGAAATCTCTGCGGAAGACGCCGGCAGGAAGCTGAACAAGCTCTACAAGGAAATTGATGTAACGGTTGCAGATACAGTAAAAGGCCAAATTGATCTGGACCCCGCTGATATCGGCGGATCGCTGCCGGACATCGCCAAATTTCCGGTTTCCGTCGATAATACAACGGACAGCTTCGTGGAAATCTTCTCCTCCACCGAGAAATCCGGCACGGGGAATGACGGCTGGCTGAACGAAGTGGCCGCAGCTTTCAATGATGCCAGGATCATGATCGGCGGCAAGCAGGTTTCCGTCCGAATCCGCAATATCGCCTCCGGGACGGCCACTGACTACATACGGTCAGGGAAGTATATTCCGGATGCGTTCACGCCTTCCAACGAGCTGTGGGGAGAAATGGTCAAGGCAAGCGGCACGCCTGCGGAGCTAATCACGAAGCGGATGACCGGCAATGTAGCAGGTGTGGTAACCAACAAGAAAAAGTATGATGAGCTGGTTGGCAAATACGGCTCGCTGAATGTCAAGACCATCACCGATGCCATCGCGGGCAATGAGCTGTCCATGGGCTACACCGACCCGTTCGCCAGCTCTACCGGACTGAATTTTCTGGTGACTGCACTTGGCACGTTTGACAGCTCGGATCTGCTCAGCGATAAGGCGGTACAGGGCTTTGAGCGCTTTCAGGCGAATGTCCCGTTCATTGCATCAACCACGCTGCAAATGCGGGATGCTGCGAAGACGGGCGCACTGGATGCCTTTGTGCTGGAATATCAGACCTATGTCAATGCGCCTGACCTGAAAAGCGGCTATGTATTCACTCCCTTTGGAGTGCGCCATGACAGCCCGCTCTATGCGCTGGGGAATCTGCCCCGGGAGAAAGAAGACATCCTCCATAAATTTGCCGAATTTGCAGAGCAGGACCAGTACCAGAAGCTGGCTGCGGATAAAGGCTTCAACGGCCTTGATGACTACGTCTCCGAGGCTGCTCCCGTGGAAGGGACCCTTCTCACTTCAGCCCAGAAACTCTGGAAGGAGAAAAAGGATGGCAGCAAGCCGATTGCAGCCGTATTCGTCGCCGATATCTCGGGAAGCATGGCCGGGGAACCGCTTAATCATCTGAAGGAGTCGCTGCTCAAAGGTCAGAAGTTTTTAGGTAAGGACAACAGCATCGGTTTTGTGTCCTACTCCAGTGAAGTCACGATTAACCTGCCCATCGCCAAGTATGACACCAACCAGCAGTCGATGTTCGTTGGGGCGATTAACAGCCTGCAGGCTGCCGGGGGCACCGCCACTTTTGACGGAATGATTGTGGCTATGAAAATGCTTCAGGACCAGCTGGCCGCAAATCCCGGCGTTAAGCCGCTGATCTTCGTCCTGAGCGACGGTGAAACGAATGAAGGCCATTCGCTGGATGAGATCAGAGGCCTGATCGAGACGTATAAAATCCCGGTCTACACAATAGGCTACAATGCGAACATCAAGGCGCTGGAGAGCATTTCAAGCATTAATGAGGCGGCAAATATCAATGCGGATACGGACGATGTCGTGTACAAAATCGGCAATCTGCTTAACGTGCAGATGTAGCTAGGGCTACCATTCGAGGAGGTTTGATTATGTCATTTACCATGGAAATTCCCAGCCGGGAAACGCTCAAAGCGGTGATAGAGGAACAGGTAAAACCGGAGCCCGCAGAAGTCACACAGCTGAAGGAGCTGGCCGCGAGCAATGTGGCAAGCATTCTGGAGATGGATATGGACTCACTGGAAAAACGGAGATCCGTGCTGCAGTCCATTGACAGCTTCGGCATGAATACCATGCGCTCCTCTTCCGAGAAGAACGCCCTGCTCCAGGTATCCGTTGGCCATTTGTCCAAAACAGGCGATGAAGGCGGCCAGGTCGCCAAGGGATTGACGGAGCTGCACATGCAGCTTAAGGATCTGGACCCGAGTGCCGTCGATTTTGCCAAAACCGGAATTCTGGGCAGATTCTTCAACCCGCTCCGCACGTATTTTGCCAAATACCAAAAAGCCGATGCCGTTATTTCCGAGATCATCCTGTCCCTGGACAAAGGCAAATCGGTCCTGAAGAATGACAACACCACGCTTGAGATTGAACAGCAGACCCTGCGGGAGCTTACCAAAAAGCTGCAGAAAGAAATCCAGCTCGGCATGCTGATGGACCAGGAAATCGGGCAGCAGATTGAAGCGGCCAAGGTGCGCAGTGAGTCCGAGGACAAAATCCGCTTCATTACCGAGGAGGTCCTCTTCCCTCTCCGCCAGCGGGTCATGGATCTGCAGCAGATGCTGGTGGTCAATCAGCAGGGAATCATGGCTATCGAAGTCGTAATCAGAAATAACAAAGAGCTGATCCGGGGCGTGGACCGGGCGAGGAATGTCACTGTATCTGCACTCAAAATCTCCGTCACAGTCGCAAGCGCACTCTATAACCAGCAAATCGTCCTGAAAAAGATCGAGCTGCTCAATCAAACGACAGACAACCTGATCAGCGGCACCTCCAGAATGCTCAAGGAGCAAGGCGCAGCGATTCAAAAGCAGTCGATGGAAACTGCCATTTCACCGGACACACTGAAGCAGGCCTTCAGCGACGTGCTGTCCGCCCTCGACTCCATCAGCACCTACAAGCAGGAGGCGCTCCCCAGAATGCGCGAGACCATCAACCAGTTCCGCGAACTGGCCGACAATGGCGAGCAGCAGATCCAAAGACTGGAGCGGGGCAATGCGCTGGGACTCTAGCACCATCCATTTGAGTCTGCGAATCTAACATGATAAACTAGTTCCCGACCACATTCTGGGAGGGAAATCATATGAGCGAAGAAGAATTGAATGCAGACGGCTGGGCGGCCATAGATGAAGCCCTGGAGCAGCTCTATGGAGAACAGGAGCAGAAGCATTACGGGACCGTGATACCCTACATGCTTGGTGGGCCGGATCCGCTGAACGGAATCAGCGTATACGAAGTACGGGAACCCCTTCCGCATTGGCATTTTGTAACCTATGGCTTCTCGGAGCTCTATGAAAAAGAGTCGGATGATCCTGAGCACAGCGGCTACGGTTTTGAGCTGACCTTCCGGCTGTTCAAGCCCGCGACCGAGGATGAGCCTCCGGCCTGGGCGCTGAATCTGCTGCAGAACCTGGGCCGTTATGTGTTTAACAGCGGCAACGTGTTCCGTTCCGGGGATTACATGGATGCCAATGGCCCCATCGCCCTCGAAGCGGATACGCTGCTGACCGCGCTGGCTTTTATTGCTGACCCGCTGCTGCGGGCAATAGACACTCCTAATGGAAGGCTAGAGTTCATACAGCTGGTGGGCATTACTAACGACGAACTGCTGGCTATGCAGGTCTGGAACACCCTTGGCGTCCTGGCGGAAATGACGGAACACCTTCCGCTGTATATGACCGATCTGCAGCGGGATTCACTGCTGAAGCTGCCGGCAATCGCTGAGGCTGTACGGCTGGGCAGCGAGAACGAAGGTTCCAACACGGGAGCCTTGTATGTGGACCAGTTGGCTTGGGAGAACCCGGCAGAGGGTTCTGTCCATACCTTGCAGCTGGGAGCTAAGCAAGCCGAAATCGTCGGAAAACTGCTGCGGGGCAGACTGCTTAAGGGGCGCACCCTAACCTTGGCCGGTCCTGAGATCTCGGTCAGCTTCGAGACTGGCGACACGCCCGGCTTCGAAATTCGCGAAGAACTGGTCATCCTTAAGCTGGATGAGGCTGCCGGAGCAGCTCTTTCAGAAATTTTCCGGCCGTCAGCAGGACTGTATCCACTTCCCGGCTGGCCGGAGCTGGCAATACGGATCGTTCCCACGCATATTACTGACAGTGAAGGAACAATCGTCAAGACGATTGGCTGAACAGCTTGTTAGATTGATAGATCTCCTTAGCATAATGAATCGACTCTTATATCGTAATTAAACGGCAAATTCCGAGACACAAGTGTCGTCATACTTAGAGCCTGGAGTGACTTCTAATATAGTGAACGTAATGCTGGTTGTTACTTTATCTTTTGGCAGTTCTAATGCAGTTTCCTTCGTAAAATCAGCAATGAAGGAGCTTCCGTCAGAGAAGGTTATTTTTGCTTTGCGCACACTGTTGTTTTCGAGGTAGGCGGAGACAGACTTTCCATAGCCCGGCAAAATTTTAAAGCTGCTGACTTTAGTCTTTTTGGGGAAGCTAACGGTGAAGCTTTGTCCGATTCCGCTCCCCTTCACCCCTTCGCACCAGCAAGTGGCCGTATCACCGTCGATGATTTGACTTGCAGTATAGGAGCCTGCCTTAGATTTTGGCAAGGTGGAGGATGCCGTAATTTTTGACACCTCCATTTTGTCGGCAAAATGATAGGCTTCCGACCATGCATCCTTGATTTCTGTTGCCTTATAGGTGTGCAGATTTACTTTATATTCGGTCAAAAAGATCCCCCTTACATATACACTCACATAAGCAATCCAACTTTTTTGGCTTTCATTGTCTGCCGCAGGGTATGTGAATTCCACCAGATTGGACTCTTTGCATTTGCAGTATTGGGATACAACCTCCAAAGCCGCCTCAAGCTTCGGAACCCGGTTCGCGTAAGGATCACGAATAAAAATCCGCTGCTGAGCAAAAATCTTGTTCATTTCGGAGGGAAGCACCCCCATTCGTAGGTTGATTGTGCCGGATTTGAATTCGATGATCCCCTCGCCTTGAACGGTCTTTGGATTTTCATGGCCGCTATAGTCCAGATATGTATACTTGAATTTCACGGGTTTCTGTTCTTCCACTGTAATCGGTCCAGCCGATTGAAAGCTGTAGTTTTCTGAGTCATCCCAGACTGAATACTCCAAAGCAGCCTTGCCCGTATTCTTGTCAAAGGTAAGATTGAGCGTACCGTCAAGATCCTCGGATTCAACAAATGCTTTGTCCACCCACTCACCTCCGTAAGACTGACTTAATGAACCGGCAGCTGGAGACGCCGCATACAAACTGAAGTTGAAAAGGGAATAAAACGCTACTACAGTAATCAAGACTTTAAAAATCATTTGTTTTCGAATGTTCATCGCCATCCTCGTTTCTTTTCTCAAAGAAATAAAGATTCGACAACCTGCAGCAAATCCCTTCCGGTTCTTGATCAGGCCTTACAGCCTGCCGCAAGCTTAGCGGTTATCCCCCCCTTGGGCTTTGATTTACAGCTTTTGGGGCATTTTTGCATTTGCATAATTATGCATGTCTTTCGGCTCTTTCCAAATACACAAAGCAATTAGTACGAGCATAAAATAATGGTTCTTTCGCTTCATATATTTTCCACTCCCAAATCCGATATCTTTATTAGGTATTGTTTTAGTTCCACCATATCATCTACAGAGGAGTCGTCAAATGAAGAAGATTCAAAGGTTAATCACAAGAATAGGGCTTACGCTGCTTGCAGGTGTATTGATTGGCGGCGCAGTTCTAGGGTCAGGAAAGATGACTCCGCATGCTTCGGCAGCTGCTGCCGGGAATGGGTATGTTTATTACAACTCGGAAGATGCTTTATACCGTGTACCGACCGCTGGCGGGACTGCCCAGAAGCTCTCCGAGAATTTCTCGGGAGACTATTTGGAGGCAACAAGCAAATACTTGTATTTTTTTGAAAGTGATGACTTATCCAAACTGCAGCGCCTGTCTTTGACGGAAAATAATGCACTGATCAGCAGCTTTGCAGGGGATAAGAACATATTGTTTTACCAGATTGAGGGAGATTACCTGTATTTCCTGGATGATAAAGGCGTGATCTACCGCTCACCGGCCAATGCGGCAGATGACAGCCAGATCAAGCAAATCGCCAATAATGCAGATACGGAATTCCCCGGATTCTTTGTGGTAAATGGGCGCATTTACTATAATGTATTGAAGAATGGAACCAATACCTGGGCAGCCTCGAAGTCCCGGGACGGCAGCGGAAACGTGCAATTTATTGCCCAAGGCGCCATTCCATCTTCTGATTATATCTATTCAACTCCTACAGGAACCTCTGTAATGGTCGATATTAAGCCGGCAGAAACTTATTACTCCCTTAACTCCATGGTTCTGTACACCCTTCCGCTGAACGGCGGAAATCCCAAAGCAGTAAATGCCAAAAACCCGCTGGATGCGAACGCTACCTACTCAGGTTTTTGGACCAATGACTACTATATTTACAATAAAGGCATCACGGTAGATGACGATGATAATTACGTATACTCCAAGAGCAAAGGGTATGCAATTGATAAATCCGGAAAGATTTTTCAACTGAGCCAGACTGGGATTGTTGGTCTTACCGAAATGGGCGGAAACAAAATTGCCTATGTCGATGGCAATGGAAAAGCCTCCATCAGCACTGTAGCAAACGGTAAAGTAACCAGCACGAAACCGATCGCATTAACGAATGTGACGAATCTGTTTAAGGTACAGAATGGCACAGCCGCTGGCCAAGTCGTGCTTTTTGCAGCAAGCGGAACTTTCGCTCTGAATGCAGATCTCACCTTAACCAAATTGAACGGCGTGACTTGGGATAACAGCGCTATCTATGAAAGTGCAACAGGCATTTACTATTTTAACGGAGAGGATAACGAGTGCCTTTATAAGATGAGCGCCGACGGCAAAACGAAGCTAAAGCTCTCTGATGGACCTGTGACTGAGATTTATACCATTTCCAGCAACTAAAGTCATCCAAGTCCACATAACACATAACACCCCGTCAGCCGGAGCTTCGAATGAAGCTTCGGCTTTTTTCATCCTTGACGAACCCGGCTTCATAAGGTAATATTCCCCATATAACAGAACAACGCTGAAAAAGGGTAAGTAGACATATTACGCTTGGACTTGCAGAGAGCCGGTGGTTGCTGTGAACCGGTGTCCGGGATATGCTCGAATGGCCTTTGGAGTTGCTTTTCCGAACCACCCATAGAGGGTGTAGTAGGGAAATGCCGGGAATCCCGCCGTTATCACGGGAACGGTCTCGGGATGATGAGTTACAGCATCTCCGCACCGTAATGCGAAGGCTGGAAAGTCTGCACTTGTGTGCAGTTTAACGGTCATTTAAGGTGGCACAGTGACAACCTCGTCCTTATCGGACGGGGTTATTTTGTTTTTAAGGGGGTGATGGCCATGGAGGATGGTTGGTGGCGGCGGTTCACAGCTCAATTTCACAAGCTTCTCAGGAAGGCATACAACGAATTTAGGAGGATGTTCACTTATGACAGAACGTGTTTTGACAGGAGACCGGGTCACCGGAAAGCTCCACCTTGGCCATTATGTCGGCAGTCTGCAGAATCGGGTGCTTTTACAGGAGGAGTATGAATCCTTTGTATTTCTGGCCGATGTCCAGGCGCTGACGACCCACTTTGAACAAAAGGACTTGATCCGCAGCCACATCCGCGAAATGACCCTTGATTATTTATCCGCAGG
Source organism: Paenibacillus riograndensis SBR5 (assembly GCF_000981585.1). Classification (NCBI taxonomy): domain Bacteria; kingdom Bacillati; phylum Bacillota; class Bacilli; order Caryophanales; family Paenibacillaceae; genus Paenibacillus; species Paenibacillus riograndensis. The sequence continues at coordinate 3,684,173 of NZ_LN831776.1, read as the reverse complement.
GATTGACCCGGAGAAGTCCACCATCTTTATACAATCGATGATTCCCGAAATCGCTGAGCTGACTATATATTTCTCGATGTTCGTATCCGTCAATTCGTTGCGCCACAATCCTACGATTAAGGCAGAAGCCAAAGGACGGGGACTGGACGAACTGTATTACGGGTTCCTGGGGTATCCGGTCAGCCAGGCTGCAGACATCACCTTCTGCAAGGCAACGATTATTCCTGTGGGAGACGATCAGCTGCCGCATCTGGAGCTGGCCCGCAAAATTGTGCGCCGTTTCAACGAGCTGTACCAGCCTATACTGGCAGAACCCCAGGCTTTGATCAGCAATACCCCAAGGCTTGTAGGTACAGACGGAAATGCGAAGATGAGTAAAAGTCTGGGCAATGCCATCGCACTTGATTCTACTGCGGAGGATATCGCCTATAAAATAAAAAGAGCGGTCACAGACCCCGCCCGTGTGCATAAAAATGATCCGGGACACCCGGAGATTTGCCCGATTTATGCTTATCACGGCGCCTTCCAGCCGGAACATCTTCCCGAGATACGCGAAGGCTGTGAACGCGGAACTATGGGCTGCTCAGCCTGTAAGGAGCGCATCACTATGGCATTGGAGCAGCTGATTGCGCCCATGCGTGAGCGCCGGGCCTATTATGCCGCGCGGCCGCAGCTCGTGGACGAAATACTGATCACCGGAACAAAGCACGCCCAGGGGATCGCCAAAGAGACGATGCAGGAAGTCCGTGAAGCGATGAAGCTCGATTATTTCAGCCCCTCAGCTATGTAAAGTGGTGTCCTCTGATGCTGACTCTGCCGGGGCTCGCCGTATTTTTACAAGAGAACAACTGCGACTGCGAGCGGATTGCCCATGAGACTCCCATCCGGAGTGCCTTGGATGCCAAGCAATACTTTGATCTCACAAAAGCTGCGTTGGATAACCGCCTGCTGTCGATGGACTATATTTATGGCGGATCAGGCGATGAGCTGCATACCTTGAAGATCGCTCCGGCAGAAGTCGTTCGGCTGAATCGGATACTGGCATTCGTTGTTTGAACGAACACCCGTTAATTGTATTTGCTGCAGTTAAAAGGATGTGAAAACCCATATCTGCATCAGCAACTGTACTCTGTGCAATTAAAAATGACAAAATTTCTTCTTTTACGTAACGACTGTTTATTTTAGTGTACAGAGTGCAGTTAACTCAGTTCCAGCGCAAAAAAATGACTTTTTAGATGTATGAAATACAGTTAGAGTCTGGGAGCCAATCATAACGGACCACAGATTACTTATAGCAAAAATACAGTGCTGACCTGAAGGAAGGTCATTTCAAATATGACTATCTGCTGCGGTACCAATGCATTAGTTAATGTTCCTCTTAGTCAGACGCAAAAAAGCGGCCAGTGAGCGCCTGGCATCCTGCCTGAGGATGTCTGCATCACTGACCGCTTTTTTTGCAATTGCGGTGCTTGTAGTTTATCTAAGCTTACATATAAATGTCTACAACCGTGCCCTCTGCGCTGCGCAGCCGGTCAAAGTCAGCCCGCTTGATCCGCAGTCCGCCCAAGCGGTACGGATTGTTCAGCCGTTCCGCCTGAACCTCCTGGCCGTTCACCTTGACGTGGCTAAGGACGCCTTGGGAGCAATGGTAGACAAACGCCGCAGGCGCACCGGCGTAATCGAAGTCCAGACGGGTACCGTCCAGTTCGTCCGGCAATACCGGATCGATAATCAGATCCCCGCCGTCCTCGCGGATGCCCAGCACATTCGAGATCAGCTGGTTCATGTAGATCCCCGGACCGCTGGAATAAATTCTCCAGCCGCCTTTGACCGGAACGGAACCGTCATGCAGCCCGGCAAAGCGCTCCTGCGCCTCATAGCGGTTGGCGAATTTACCGTCCGAGCTGCTGAAATAGGCATTGCTCTGCCGCAGTTCCGCATTCGGCACCGCATCACGGATGCCGATCGGGTTAATGACGGCCAGCCCTTTCCATACCTGATCCCGTTTGCCCGTCTTGGCCATCGCCTCTACAAAGCGGATATGGGCATGCACATATTGCAGACCAATCTCACGGCCGAAATTCGCCGCCTGTTCCGCACGTTTGAAGTGCAGGCTGACACCTCCGGCATACTGTGCCGGGTGATTCATCAGACGCACACCGTCCGGACAGAGGAACTGCTCCTGAATCAGCTTATAGTGCTCTTCCATCTGTTCCGGTGTCAGCAGCTCGCCAATCATGCTGCGGGTCATCGGCAGCAGGCGGTACTGGATGCCGGTCTCCTTATCTTCAGGATGCAGCAGCAGCTTGGCATCAGCCGGATCTTCGAAATACAGGAAGCCGGGAATTACATCCGTACCCAGCATATAGCGGTTGAAGTCTCCCTTGATTCCTTCCGCCAGCTGACGCAGCTCTCCAGACCATGCGGCGTCTACATTCTCCAGAACATTTGACAGCCCTAGCACAGTCTGATACGTCAAGGCAACTGTCCAGCTGCTGACCATGTACTGCTTAAGCTGGGCATTGGCCGGCTGCAGCGTATCGTCCCAGTCCCCGTCGCCGTAGGAAGACAGATAGGTATCATGCAGGAAGTTAGTTTTGATATAATTCAGTTCCTTGAGCGCATGTTCACGCAGCGAAGCGGTCTGTTCCGTAAAATCGAAGCTGTGCTTGCGCGTATACGGAAGCAGCACCTCCAGAACGGCGTAATCTTGGGTCGCCCGCAGATAGTCGCCCAGCACTTTCAGCGGCCAGACGATGATATCCCCGTGGCTCTCCTCCTGCTGGATGTGCGTATACTTGTCAAACATGAACCATTGCGGCCAGCTGCCGTCATCCTCATACTGATGGGCAAATACCGTCAGCAGGATTTCCCGCACCTGCTCATATTTGTGGGTGGCCAGGAAGTATTCCACAGGACCCTGGCAGACATCGCGGGTTCCCCAGGCAGCACCGCCGTACTGTTCCAGACCATGAGGCACTGAATAGTGAACCAGCATGTTATGGGTATACCACCAGGCCAGCGCGTTCACCTTGAACAGCTCGCCTTCTCCGCCGCCGGACTGCGTCAGCTTGAAGCCATTCATCACTCCGGCCAAAAATTCGCGGTACCGCGCAGCCTCTGTTTCAAAAGAAACCGGGTTAAGCGTACGTTCTTTGCCCTCCAGCATCCCCTGCAGAGTCAGAGTCCATTCCTTGCTCGCCTCCAGCTCCATAACCACGAGCGATGCGCTGCCCTGAGCGGGACCATCCACCAGGATGGACTCATCGCCCAGCCGGTAAACTGCACCGTTCAGATGCATCCGGTAGGCCAGTTCAGGGTAGACTTCCGCACTTGTTCCCGACTTCGCCGCGCGGAAGGTCAATGTTCCCTCCGCCGCATCTTGTGACACTTCATAAGGAACCTCATATTCCGCTACATTCATGGTAATCTGGTTCGTGACCAGGAAGCGGTAAGCGATGTTGCCGGCAGAACGGACATGCAGTCTGATCTCCGGCTCATCCATGGTAGTGTAATTGGTAATTACCAGGGTGTCCGAGGCCGTTTTGTAATACCAGCGTACATAATTGAAGCCGATCTCGTACAGGGAAGGCATGGTCAGCAGATGATATTGATCATCTGTATATACATAAATGCGCTGTCCCGAAGTTTTGAAAATATTCAATGCACTGCGGGCATTGGACATCATTTTATTGAAGTTTGTATTGCCGATAACCACTTGTGAATTGAAGATACCATACATATAGGAGGTTGTCGTAATAACTTCTGGGTTCAAACGGGCATTATCCCCGCTCATCAGAATATGGCCGTGCGGACGCTCCACAAGCAGCTCTTTATCTTTGAGCACCACATGCTCATAACCTTCGGTGAAGAAGGCCAGCAGCTTGCCGCCTGCCCGTTCCTCCTGGAACTTATGCGGGAACAGTGCATCCAGCTCAGCTTCGGTCAGAGGCAGGGTCTGCAGCGGAGCACCGATCCGGGAATTTACGGACACAGGGCTCAGCCATTCCCCCTCAGCAGAGATGCTGCCGAAGGACTGGACTTGCTGCCAAGCCTCCTGTACAGACGCTGCATACTCCAATTCCGTAATTGCAGACGGGTGATCCTCCCGGAACAGTCCGTAGAATGTGAACCGGGCCTGCCCATCCAGCTGGACCTGCGGAGACTGCAGCGCGGTGAAGGCAAATTCATACTGGTACACTTCATTTGCAAGCTTGGCCCGGGACAAAGCTTCCGGCTCATTGCTCTCTTTGTAGGATAGGCCGAAAAACTGGAAGCCATCGGTGGAAAATCCCGCAGCGCCGTTCAGCAGTCCCTGCTGAAGATACGGAAACTTCCCGTCCTGCGGCTGGTTCTGGCGCGAGCACACCACATAGCCTTTTGCTGTATCCTCAAAAACGGTATGGTCAATATATTGGGACAGATAAGCCTCATTGCTGGTAACAGCGCCGGGGGAAGCTATCCCTACATCCTGGGTATAGATCACATCCAGAGGCACTCCGGCCCCGTCGATGGTGACATCCCAGAACCATACCCCGTTATCCGCCATTGAAAAAACAACCTGATAACGGATCGTTTTGTCCAGGACTGTACCAGCCTGATCCGCTGCGATCTCCCCCTGCCACAGCAGGCGTTCGCCGTCCTGGCGGAACCTGCTGGCAGATTTCACGCCGAGCAGCGGAAACGCCTGGATTCCACCGGACAGATGAAGCCTTGCATACAGATTGCCCGGCGCTCCGTCCACGCTGCTGGACAACAGCTGGTTGATCATCATTTTGCCGCCGAAAGCCTGGTACAGGTCACCGCTCTCCAAAAATGTAAAAGTTAAATCTCCCTTTTGAATCGACAGCTTGGTACTTGGTGCAGTTGTCAATTTCTATTCACTTCCTTATCTGCTGCGGTAATAGTCCGCTGTTATATTTGAAGTTCACAGTCCTATCTATATAGAGTGAACTTAAGATATTAACATTAGGGACTTCGTCGGGACTACGGAGAATGTTTGGACTTCCGGCCGCTGCCCATCTACAGATTTCTTGATTGTTACCGCTATTTGCGGTGGAAATCCGCAGACTGTCTATGCTGAAGATAGCGAGCTTTCCTACGGAAAGCTTTTAGGCGGACGCATTCGCTCCTACAGTTCCAAACTTCCCCTCCATCCCTTTTCCCCTTTGTTAGTTTTTCAAGTTCACTCTATGTCACGGTTATTATATTAAGCGGAAAGTGGCTGACTGGGTGTCGCGGCTATTGGCACCGACATATACTGTGAACATACCGGGATCACTGCTGAATGTCAGATCACTGTGGTGATAGCGGAGCAGGGACTCTTCAATTTGGAAGACAACGTCCCTGCTCTCTCCGGGGAGCAGCTGCACCTGTCTGAAGTCCTTAAGCTCCTTGACCGGGCGTACGGTTTCGCCGGACATATCGCGGATGTATAGCTGTACAGTCTCGGTTCCCGCCATGCTTCCGGTATTCGTTACGGTTACTCTGGCTTCAAGCGGACGGTCCGCTGACAAACAGTCTGAAGACAGGGAGAAGCCTTCAAAGGCAAAGGTTGTATAGCTTAAGCCAAAACCGAAGGGCAGCAGCGGTTCATTGGGAATATCGATATATTGTGAAATATAGCGGTTGTCCGTGTGTTCAACAGGTTTAGGCCGGCCTGTATTGTAAGCATTGTAGTACACAGGAATCTGACCTGCTGAATAAGGGAAAGACATAGACAGACGTCCGGATGGATTCACCTTGCCATATAAAATATCCGCCAGCGCCGCCCCGCCTTCACTTCCCGGGAACCAGGCCTCCAGCACCGCGTCCGCCACATCATAGACACCGTGCAGATCCAGCGGACGCCCGTTGAACAGAACGGCCACAACCGGCTTTCCAAGTTTCTTCATCTCACGGACCAGCTCAAGCTGCGCTTCCGGGAGCCGGATATCACTGCGGCTGCCGCCTTCTCCGCTCATTTCGGATGATTCACCCAGCGCCAGCACAATGATATCAGCAGCCGCAGCAGCCTTAACTGCCTCTGCCAGTCCTGCTTCAGTAATCGTGTCAATGCTGCAGCCTTCAGAAATCAGCACATGACCGGGATCACCGCTGACCTTTTGCATGGATTCGCCAAGCTGCACCGCAGTTTCTTGGGAACCCTGCCAGGACCACCAGCCGAGAATATCGCCGCTCGCAGCGAACGGGCCAATCAATGCTACCCGCTGCCCGGCCTGAAGCGGCAGAACTCCGTCATTCTTGAGCAGTACGCTTGATTTCTCAGCCAGTCTCTGAGCGACTTTCCGGTGTTCTTGGCTGTACACAATTTGCTGCTCCAGCTCAGGGTCTGCCCCGCGCATCGGATTCTCGAACAAGCCCAGCTTTTCTTTCAGCACCAGAATCCGCAGCACAGCTTCATCGATCAGCGCTTCATCCACCAGCCCCTCCGCCACAAGCTCAGGCAAATGGTTCACATAGCTGGTGGTCATCATATCAATGTCGACACCGCTGGATATCGCTTTGAAGGCCGCTTCTTTTTCATCTTCCGCTGCACCATGGGCAATGATTTCCTTGATCGCTGCCCAGTCGGAGATCACGACACCGTCGAAGCCCCATTCATCACGCAGCAAGCCGCGCATTAGGCTGCGGTTGCCGGTAGCCGGAATGCCATTCACGGTATTAAAGGAGGTCATTACCATTTCAACGCCTGCGTCGACCGCTGCCTTGTATGCGGGCAAATAATATTCCCGCAGCTGGCGCTCCGAGAGATCAACCGTATTGTACTCACGGCCGCCTTCGACCAGTCCATACGCCGCAAAGTGTTTCACACAGGCCGCTACACGGGATACATCATCCTTAAGATTATCCCCCTGGAACCCTTGGACAAACGCCTTCGCAAACACAGCATTCAAATAGGGATCTTCGCCGGTGGATTCCATCACACGGCCCCAGCGGGCATCGCGGACCAGATCAACCATCGGGGCAAAGGTCACATGAAGCCCGGATACCGCTGACTCACGTGCTGCAATCCCGGCGCTTTGTTCTGCGAGCTCAGGGTCCCATGAGCAGCCAATCGCCAGCGGAATCGGAAAAATCGTTTTGAAGCCATGCACAATATCGGCCATGAACAGCAGCGGAATACCGAGTCTGCTGCCGGCCAGATGTTCTTTCTGCACAGCCATCATTTTCTTGGCGCCCGCGATACCCAGTACAGAGCCAACTGCACGTTTGGTGTCATACTTGATGCCCAGCTCTTCCATGGGTCCCGTAATCTCCGATTCATCCCCCGGTTCATCATAAAAAGGGGCAGCCAGCTGCAGCAGCTGGGCGATTTTCTCTTCGAGGGTCATATGTTTCACATATTTATGGTACAGATGTTCAGTCATGGGTTTCCCCCTCCAATGAAACGAAACGTTTCTCTTTCTATATCTCTTTTATAATATGGCCTCATATCTTACATCATCGGAATAAATCATAAACGTTTCACTTTGTTTCGATAACCCGCCGCTTTTAGCGGGAAACCTGGCAATATTACTTCTGAGGCAGGACGGATTGGCGTTCCACCAGTTCAATCTTAAGCTTATAGAAATCGTTCACGGTATCTCCGTTCAGCATTTGAAACAGCAGATGGCTGGCCAGAGAACCGGATTCGTACATCGGCTGCCGGATCGTGGTCAGCGGGGGCTGGATGTATTCAGCCAACTGGATATCGTCAAAACCGATCACCGAAATATCCTCCGGCACGGAAATTCCGCCTTCCTCCAGAGCTTTCATTCCTCCCACTGCCATTTCATCATTCGCGTAAAAGATGGCTGAAGGCAGTTCCCCCTGCATCAGCATCATCTTAGTGGACTTATATCCGCCTTCACGGATAAACCCGCCGTTCAGCTTCCACTTGGCTTTCTCCTCAAGCCCGGCTTCGTGCATCGCACGCATAAATCCCTTATACCGCAGCGCATTGTCATAGGAATTGGCCGGGCCGCTGATATAGGCGATATGCTGATGACCTTTATCGATCAGATAACGGGTAGCACTATAGCCTCCCAGTTCTCCGTCGACCACAACATTGATCAGTCCTTCACCGGCAATCAGCCTGTCCATCACCACAATCGGAAACCTTGAGCTTCCGGCAGCCTGAAGAATTTCATCGGTAATATTATGAGCCAGCACTATAGCTCCATCCACTCTTTTTTCCAGAAGAAACCTTACTGCCGTAGAGTCTTTCCCTCCCATAGAGCTGCAGGCTATAAGATCATAGGAATTGGATAAAGCCACATCCTGAATGCTGCGGATAAGTTCTGAATAATACGGCCCGGATAAATCCGTCAATATGAGGGCAATCGTGTTCGTGCGGCTTCTTTTCAAATCCATGGCAAAGCCATTTTTCTGATAATTCAGCTGCCTTGCGGCCTCAAGCACTTTTTCTCTTGTCTTGGCGCTCACCTTGCTGTCGCCGCTCATTGCGTATGATGCGGTTGACAAAGCTACCCCTGCCAGCTTGGCCACATCCTTGATCGTTGCCATTTCATTCAATCCTTCCCGAGACATGCAAATATGCTTCTCTATATTATTTTATGCCGGAGATGGTATATCCTTCTATGATATGCTTTTGGAAGAAGATAAATATAATAATAATCGGCACGACCATGAACGCGGCTCCGGCCATCTGCAGTCCGAACTCGGTTCCGTATTGGCCTTTGAGCAGCGACAGCCCTACGGATAAGGTATACAGTCTCTCATCATTGGCAATAATCAACGGCCAGAGGAAGCTGTTCCACGCCCCAATAAAGGTCAGGATACCCTGTACGGCAAAAACCGGCTTCACGATCGGCACCATCAGCTGGAAGAAAATCCGCAGCTCGCCCGCCCCGTCCAGTCTTGCCGCCTCCAATAAATCGATAGGAATCGTCGTCATGAACTGCCGGAACAGGAAAATTGCGAACGCCCCCACCAGACCAGGCAATACAATCCCCGCCATCGTATTCACCAAATGCAGCTGGTTAATGATCAGATAGGTTGGAATCATCGTCACCTGTCCAGGGATCATCATCGTCGCCAGAATAATATAGAAAAACTTGTTTTTACCGGGAAAATCAAATTTAGCAAAAGCATAACCGGCCATCGCATTCAGAAACAGCCCTACAAAGGAGCAGAGCACGATAATCAGTGTATTTTTCAAATAGATCACAAAGTCCATTTTCACGAACAAATCCCGGTAGTTGGAGAATGTCGGGTGGCTCGGAAAAAGTGTTGGCGGAATTACAGTAAATTCATTCTCAGGTTTAAAGGACGAGCCGATCATCCAGATGAACGGCACCATCATCAGCAGTCCTCCGATAATGAGCAGCGCGATCATCAGGCCCTTTTCGATATGTTTCGTTCTTAATGCCATGCCTGTTCCCTCCTTCTTAAGCTGGCAGCCCGCAAGCTGATGCTTAATATTCCACTTCTTTCTTTTTGACCGCGAATTGAATGAGCGTAACAATAATGATGATGATGAACAGCACAAACGAGCCGGCAGCCGCATAACCAAACTTGCTGAGCTGGAAGCCATTGTTGTAAATGAAGAGCGCCATCGACATCGTTGCATTGAGCGGTCCGCCCTTGGTCATCACCAGCGGTTCTTCGAAGAACTGAATCCAGCCAATCAAGGTCGTAATGGTCACAAAGAAAGTAGCAAATCCCAGCAAAGGAACCGTGATGAAGCGCAGCTTCTTCCAGCCGGTCGCCCCGTCAATCTCAGCCGCTTCATAATAAGAGCGGGGAATGCCCTGCAGTGCCGCCAGAAAAATAATCATATTAAGCCCGATGGATTTCCAGAAAGCCAGCAGGATCAGCGATAATTTCGCCAGGGTCGGGTCCTGGAGCCATTGCTGCGCCGGAAGTCCAAATATAGACAGAATGTAGTTGAAAAGACCATAGCTGCCGTTATACAAGTAACCCCACACCACGGCTACGGCCACAATGTTGGTGATGGACGGCATATAGTAGATGACACGGAAGCTTTTGAACAGCCAGCCCGTTCCGTAATTGAGCAGCAGGGCGACTCCCATGGAGGCGACCACCACGAGCGGTACCCCGATCACTACATAAATCATCGTGTTGTACATAGACTTCAAGAAGACCGGGTCTTTGAAAATATTGATATAATTCGCAAAACCCGCACTGCTAATATTCGAATAATCCGCAAGCCCGACCAAATCCATATCGGTAAAGCTGATGAACAGCGCGATAATAATCGGAATAATGGAAAATAGGGTCAGCAGGATTACGGCAGGTGCGATAAACATATACGGGTATTTATTTTTGTGCCACTGCTTCACAAATGAACTCACAATTGCTCACATCCCTTCGCTTTCTTGCACTTCTTCGCTGGATAAGAATGAACGCACACACTGCCGGGACCTCTTCTCGGGAGATTCCGGCAGTATGTCTGGCAAGGTTAATGCTGTACAGTCACTTACTTCTTACTTGTTGCCGAGCAGTTCATTAGCTTTGGCGTTCAACTTGTCGAGTTCGGTTTGTGTATCCGCACCGCCCACCGTAATCTGTTCGAAAGAGGCCATAGCCGCTTTTGCAATTTCTTCATATTCGGTGACCATTGGAGCAGGACGGCTGTTCTCAAGCTGTTTGCCGAAGGCTTGGATCATCGGGTCCTTCAGAGCATCATTCTCCCAAGCAGCCTTAAGTGCAGGCATGGAGTTGGAGGTTTCATAGAATTTCAGCTGTGCATCCTGTTCAGCCATGAAGGCAATGAACTTCGCGGCTTCATCCGGATTCTTACTGTAGTTGAAGATGGACAGGTCCGCACCGCCAATGGAGGAGGTGTTGGTTTTCTTCGCAGGCAATGTGGTTACAGCCCATTTGCCGTCAATCTCCGGCGCTTTTTCCTTCACGGTCTGAATCATCCAAGGACCGCTGATGAACATTCCCATGGTGCCATCCTTAAATGCGGCAACGGTATCCAGATCAGTGCCTTTAGGGGACAGGCCTTCATCATAGAAGCTCTTCAGAAAATTAATAGTTTCCACATAGGCCGGCTGATTGAACTGCGGCTTACGGTTGCTGTCAATCAGCTCGCTTCCGTTCTGCCAGGCAAAGATTGCGGTATAGATCGAATCCTTCGCTTCGATTGGAAGTGCATAATGTCCGGCTCCGCCTTTGGCTACCAGCTTCTTGCTCGCATCCTTCAGTTCATCCCAAGTCTTGGGACCTTCAGGATAGCCAACCTCACCCAGCAGGTCCGTGCGGTAGAACATTGCCCGGGTTTCAACATAGAAAGGAATAGCTACTGTCTTGTCTTGATATTTGGTCGTTTGAACTGCTCCGTCGAAGAAGTTTTCCGCTTTCATGCTTGGGTATTTTTCGATATAAGGTGCCATATCCTTCAGCGCACCGGCAGCTGCAAATTCAGGAATCCAGGTTGTCCCCATTTGAACTACGTCCGGACCGTTCTTGGAAGCTACGGCGGTCAGCAGTTTGTCATGTGCATTATCCCAAGGGATAGCTTGTACTTCCACTTTGATGCCGGGATTTTTTTCTTCATACATCTTGGCAATCGGTGTCACGGTGTCCGCAGTACCCATGAACCACACCTTCAATGTTTTGTTGTCGCTTGATGCGGATTCATTCTTGGAGCTACCGCAGCCTGCTGCAACCAACGAGAATCCCAATAATGCTGAAGTAATCACTAAACCTGTTTTTTTCTTCATTCTCTTTCACCCCTGTTTTAGTGTGTGCGTAATTGCAAAAACTATGAATTAAGCCCTTACATCGAAACGTTTCGATTAATTTCGAAAAAAAATTCGAGTTCAGCTGTGAAATTATGGATGGAATACAGAGCCTACAGTCTTTAATTACCCAGATTAGGAGACCTGAAACCACTTTTTCTACAATTTTCCTCGAAAAGGAATAACTTTTCTAAAAATAATCGGTTGTTCGTGAAATCTGTTATCGAATCGTTTCGATAGCCCTATTATATGACTTGTTGTTAGCGATTTCAAGTAGGCCGTCAAAATTTTTTTCTGGACACACGTTATCAACGATAAACCAAACTCTTTTTATACTGGAATTCACTATTGTGCAGCAATACACGCAGCTATAAAGTTGAAATATATATAATAGACATAAATAGAAAGTTGGAATGAGATGAACATTGAAACAACCCTCACCACACTGAAAGATGCGTATATCATCAAGAATATGTATCCGTTATACCTGCATGATTTGTCCGGGCATTACGGGCTTACCGACGGGCCTGTGCTTAATGAGCATGGCATTTTTGAGGACAGCCCTGAGGTGCGGACGCTGGCTGAACAATATGATGTACAGAACATATGGTGGGAGAAGCCGGGCTGCCTATATCCGTTTCTGATCCGGGCTGACGGTCGTCCTGCGGGCTTCGCCCTGGTGGCTACGCCGCCCCACTGTGCCAAAGGAGTAGATTATTTTATGAATGATTTCTTTGTGCTGCAGCCTTATAGAGGCCAAGGTTATGCGCAGCAGGCCGCACTTCAGGTCTTCGGACGTTTTGCAGGCGTCTGGGAGCTGTTCACCAATCCCGCAGCCAAAAATGTTATCGGCCAGAAATTCTGGCGCAAAACCGTTTCTGATTATACAAACGGAATCTATGAGGAAAAAGCCGGCGATACCTTCGATGGATATAAGCTGTCGTTCCGGTTTAACAATGCGAAAATAAAATAATAGCCGCCATTTCTGGCGGCAGAACATTAACCTGGGCTGGAACGAGCGGCTGCCCGCAGCCCTTACTTTTTATTGTAAATTTCAAGCTGAATATCCGCTTTGTCAAAGGAGTTACGCTCTTTGATCTTCAGCACAAGCGACTCCGGGTTATTGAGCCAATTGCTGGCGAACGAATATTCAAAACCGTCCTCCGTACCATTCCCTGAAACCGGACTGAGCTGTACGGATTCCCTCTGAACCTTCGATGTTATTCCCTGAAAAAGAGTATTCTCAAAGATGTCTTCCCTGGTTTCCCAACCGTTCTCTGCCGGATTCTTTAAGGCTACTCTTGCCCGTATAAGGAGCGGAGACATTTCCACCTGACTTAGCACCACCTCATGCCCGTTCAAAGTGAATGGCAGGTTGGGCTTCACGATCTGAGTCTTGTATTCCTGAAATTTGGGATCAAGCGCAAAGCGGACCTTCAAAACCGGAGAGTAATGCATGTCTGCCATGATTGTCCCTGTTCTCCGGTCGGCCAGCTTACCAGGATTCACTGAAGCGATTCTGAATTCTGCCTCCAGCTGCTGCGGAAAAGGTTCCGTACGATCCAGCTCCACAACGCCGCGCCCGTAAAATACATGGTTTTTCTCCGGTTCCGGGACCGTCACATTGCCGCCTACCTGTCCCGTTGCGTTCAGATAACGGTCCGTGGCACTGTCTTTCAGCTTTGCACTGTTAATGCTGTAAATCTCCTGCTTGTCATCGGTAGCTGCCGTGTATAAGTACATGATCTTATTTTCGTCTGCCGTAATGGCATTTAATGTAATCGAATATCCTTCAGCTTCTGCTTTTTGATTCACCATCTGAATATACCCGTTTTGAATTGCCGAATCCAGCGTAGGCTGATCCAGACTGGATACGGCGTTCCCTTTGAACACTTCGAGCTCACCCCAGTCCACTGACTGGCGGGTGCTTACAGGCTGCGGAGCAGAATGCAAATAAGGAAGGATAAAAAGTACGGCTGCGGCAGCCACGGCTGCCATGACACTGAAGCCCATGCCTCTGGAGAATACACGGTTTTTCATTCGCTGCTGCCCCCGTTCCATTCCCGTCTGGACTGCCGATCTTAAGGCGGCACTACCAACATCCTTATCCGGCTCTCCCTGCATATACACGGCATCGGCCAGCAAAGCTTGCTCTTCGCTGCTACTGATCATTCCATTCACCCCGGTTCTTCATAATCGTTCTAAGCTGCTTCAGTCCTTTATGCTGCCAGGTTTTGATTGTTCCTTCCGGCTTCCCGAGCAAGTCTGCGATTTCTGTCAGGGTCATATCGTTGTAGTACTTCAGCAGCAGCACATGACGGTATTTCGGCTTCACCTGCTCCACAGCCCACAGCATTTCCAGCTTGCTGCTGCTGTCCTGCATGACGGGTTCCCGCATTGCTGCTTCGGGTGTCGGGACAGATCTTTTCCGCCTTCTTTGCTCGTCGATGCAGACATAGATCAGAATCCGGATTATCCACGGTTTGAACGCCTGCGGGTCCTTCAGCGTAGCCCGCTTGATCCAGGCCCGGCAGGTTGCCTCCTGCACCGCCTCCAGCGCATCACTCCGGTTCCGCAAATAACTGTAGGCGATGTGGTACAGCTGATCGCTGTGCTCCATTACCGCATCATAAAAGGCGTTATCCTCCCGCGGTACAGCACCCGTGAGCTTTTTCATTTCAGCGTTGGGACTGACCATTCATTCCCCTCCTTGCTTCTCTGTATATGTTAAAGACGGGGAACCGGGCCAAACCGTTTTGGCAAATTAAATTTTCACCTCGCATAAAAGCATGGTTAGGATCCCGCTGATGTTGCCCTTTCCTCTATCCTCCTTAAATTAGAACAAAAACGGCTGTGCGGTCCTCCACGGGACAGTGTAGCCGTCATGGTTCTAGCGTTACCTGGAGAACGATTCCCCGTGAATCCTACAGCAACTTCTTTAAGTGGAAAAAGGGTCACTAATTTGCCGGAGTACCCTATCCTCGGGCAGATGAAGTGGAAAAAGGGACACTAATTCAGCCGATTTCGCCATTGAACCAGAAATGTGGCCCAATTAGTTTTACTTTTTCCACTTCAATCTCAGAATTTCTTAATTTTCGGAAAAATAAGTTCCCTTTTTCCAACTAGCACCTGCGAAGAAGCCGGTAAAAACGGATCGCCCTATTCCTTCACGATTGATCCGTAGCCATTACGGACAGGAGAGCCGTTATGGATAGAAGATTCGGCTATTCCGCAGGACTAACGGACTGAGATGCCTCTATTTCTCCCTTTCCCCTTGATTCCAGGCTCAATTGAACGTTATAACGTCTCCTCGGTCCGTAACCGCTGAAAAAACAAGATTTTTGGCAAAATAAGATCCCCTCTGTCCGCTGCAGTCCGCGGATGGAGCCCTATCCTCCTGCATCACTTATATCCTGTGAGGCTTCCAAGATATCCGCATTTTTTACACTGTATAATTTCCTATACAATTAAATTAGGGGTAAGCTTCGCTTCCTCTAAATCTTATAAAATCTTATCATAAAAAATAGCTGCAAAGCCCACCCTCAGGTGAGCTTGCAGCCCCGGCCCGTGCACATACCGTGCACAAAAAGAAATATTACATTTGTCCTACAGCACCCAGTTCCCTTTGCGGAAGACCGGCTCGACCGTGCCATCGGCCAATTCGCCGTCGATATCGAGTTCAGCGGAACCAACCATAAAGTCAACATGCGTGAGGCTTACATTGGCTCCCCGTTCCAGCAGCTCTTCGCTGCTGAGTGAGGTTCCGCCTTCAATG
The DNA here is from genome assembly GCF_000981585.1 of Paenibacillus riograndensis SBR5. NCBI lineage: Bacteria > Bacillati > Bacillota > Bacilli > Caryophanales > Paenibacillaceae > Paenibacillus > Paenibacillus riograndensis. The sequence goes on along the minus strand of NZ_LN831776.1, from coordinate 3,668,684 downwards.
TTTGAAGGATATGCGCTGCCGAGCGCAAAGTGGCAGGAAGCATTTTCGTCGATTCCGGTGTTGTAAAAAACTGTATTCAGACGTGAAATAGGAGAATCATGCGGCACCAGCGCCACTTCACCCAGATAAGAAGCTCCTTCATCCGTTTCCAGCAGCGAAGTCAGATGCTCGCGCCCGGATTCAGCATCATAAGCCGTGACTTTGCCATCCGTAAACGTAATTGTAATGCCATCCACCAGCCGTCCGTTCAAATTAAGCGGAAGTGTGCTGCTGACGGTACCATTAACTCCCTTGCGGTGCGGCATCGTATAGACTTCTTCGGTCGGCATGTTGGCTACAAAATACACTCCGCTTGCATTCTCGCCGCCGCCTCCGCGCCAGAGATGCCCTTCCGGAAGCTCCACATGCAGATCGGTTCCCGGAGCGCGGTAGTGCAGACTTTTGTAGCGTTTGGCATTCATCCGGTCTTGGGATTTCTTGAGGTCGGCAATATGTTCGCGCCAGGCGGCTACAGGGTCCCCGCTGCCTACACGGTTCATCTGGAATACAGCTTCCCACATCGCGGCTACCCGCTCCTCCTCCGGAAGACCGGCATACACCTTATCCGCCCAGGCTTTTGTCGGCGCCTTGATCAGCGACCAGCTGATTTTGTTATTTCGGGTGTAGTTCTGGTACTTTTTGCGGGCAACGGCTGCAGCTTTTACTGCAGTGGACACCTTGGAGGAATCAATGCCCCGGAACAGTTCCGGATCTGGCACCTTAATATGTAAAATAGCCCCGCCTTCTTCGGCAAAGCCCTCCAGCATATCGGCCTGCCACTGCGGGTAATATCCAAAAGAATCGTCCGCCGCCTTCTCATACCGAATTCTTGTAACTTTTTCGTCGTCCCAATCCACAAGCACATATTTGGCTCCTGCTTCATAGGCTTTGCCTACAATCAGGCGGGTAAGCTCTGCCGTCTCCAGCGGCGAATGAATCATCAGCACTTGGCCCGGCTGCACATTCACTCCGACCCGGACAACCAGGTCCGCATATTTCTCAAGCATCACATCAAAATCCAACATCGCTTCATGTCCTCCATATCTATAATTGCTGTTCCCCATGCGAAACAACCCCGTTGCCCGAAGCAGTCGGGGATTTCGTATCCATTGTCATTTTAACGCAAAAATCACGGGGTTGCGAGTCCAATTCGGAGCATCTCTATCCGCCCGTACCGGCTAACCGTCCTTCATACTTAATAAAACTGAACCGGGCGCCGCCGAGCGGGGAGCTGGAATAGGTTAATTCACCATCCAAATTCGCGGCAATCTGCCGGCAAATCGCCAGGCCGAGGCCTGTAACTCCGTTGGGTCCGGTGTAAAACCGCTGAAATACCGCTTCCCGCTCCGCTTCGCTTAATCCATTGCCGTCATCATCAATATGTATTGCCCAGCCGGCACCGGGGTAACCGGCTTCGATTTGCACACGGATTTGACTGGAAGTATGCCTTACCGCATTTTGCAGCAAATTCACCAGAACCTGAAACAACTGCTCCCCGGCAGCAACGGTAAGCAGGCTCTCCCCCTCCACCTTCAGTGCAACTCCCCGCGCGTTCGCCGCCGGCATGAGCAGCAGTGCCGCTTCTTCCGCCATTGTGCGCAGATCAATTTCCGAAATGGGCCAATGTTCATCGACTGCCTCCAGCCTGGAAAGCTGCAGCAGCTTGTCCACCATATCAATCAAACGCAGTGACTGGTTCATAATAACATCCAGTCCCGTCTCTTGCGTAACCACCTGGTCCTGAATAGCGAACACAAAGCCGTGAATCGACATAAGCGGCGTCTTCAGCTCATGGGAGACATTCTGCAGAAACTCAACCTGATTGCGCTGGTGCTGCTGAATGCGTTCTGACATGGACTGGAAGGTTGTTATCAACTCGCCGATTTCGGTGGTGTCATCCACCGGAAAGACAGCATCCTGCGAACGGTAAGGCTCATAGCGGCTTACCGCTTCCTTCAACCGGTTCAATGGGCGGACCACGCGCGATACGGTCAGCAGTCCGATCGCCAGGATCATGAAGAAGCTGAACCCGATCGCCAGCAGCGTCGTTCTCATTAGAGACCCATAGAGCGCTCTGAGCGAGGAGAGCGGAGCATAGATGAAGATAGAATAAGGCCGTCCCGACAGACGCTCTTTGGTATACAGTATCTTCTTGCCATGCAATACCGCTATCCCTTGCCGTTCGGAGAGAGCATAATGGAGCGTGGTTCCCACCCCTTGGTCTTCGTTTGCGTCGATGATTTTATTGTTTGCGTCAAGTATTAAATAGTCCGCATTCAGCATCATCCCCTTGACCACATACTTGAATTCCGTATTGTTCAGCCTGGAGATGTCGCTGTCCTGCAAAATTTTCTCCGCCTTTTCCGCCTGCCCATGCAGCTGTGTCTTGACTTGATTCACCAGGATATCGTCGATCAGGCGCACGAACAGAGCTACAGTGATTCCGACGGTAACCACTAGCGCCAAAAAAAAGGACAGCAGCATCTTGCCTCTTATGGTGCGCATTTATATTTTGCTCACGGCCGCTTTGTAGCCGAAGCCCCAGACCGTATTAATCAGAAGTGTGGAGCCGTGCTCGGCCAGCTTTTTACGGATTCTTTTGACAAGATCATCCACAACACGGACATCCCCGAAGAAATCGTAATTCCATACATGCTGGATAAGCTGCTCCCGGCCGAACGGCCGCTCAATATGCGACGCCAAAAACAGCAGCAGCTCGAATTCACGCGAGGTCAGGCTGATATCTGTCCCATCTACGGTAACCCGGCGGTAATCGGCATAAATCTTCAGATTTCCGGCATGGCAGATATGATCCGGCTTGATTGGAGCTGCGGAATCGCCTGAGGCGCCATTTCCCATTCTATACAAGCGCAGCATCGCCTTCACCCTCCCCACCAGCTCCCGCGGATTAAACGGCTTGCTCAGAAAATCGCTGCAGCCCAGCTCCAGCCCGTGAATACGGTCGCTTTCTTCGCCGCGCGCGGAGATCATAATAATGGGAATCTCGGTAAACGAGCGCAATTCCGTAAGCAAAGACAGCCCGTCAATACCAGGCATCATGATATCCAGGATCAGACATTCCGGTTCTTCAGAGCGCACATATTCCACCAGATTCGCCCCGCTGGAAAAAGAAGTCACCTCATAGGCTTCCTTGCGCAAATATTCAGAGAGCAGTTGTAAAATGAAAAGGTCATCGTCTACCACCACTATTGTGCCCACTGCCAAGTCACTCTGCCTTTCTGGATAAGCCTCTTAATATATACAGGGTAACATAATAGACAAAAGACGGGAATCCCGCATGCGGTCCCGTCTTGGTTACAGATGAACTATGAAGCTGAACAGCCTGATTTAGAACCTTAAGCCGATGCGTTATTTCTTTTTGGATTTCACAGCCGGAGCGGCAGCTGTTGCCTTAGCAGCTGGCTTGGCTGCTGCCTTCACCGCTGTTTTCTTAGAGGCTGGTTTGGTTGCTGCCTTCACCGTCGTTTTCTTAGTGGCCGGCTTGGTTGCTTTTGCCGTCGTTTTGCTCACGGCTGGTTTGGCTGTGGTCTTTCCCGAGGTGCTGGCAGTAACGGCAGGTGCGGAGTGCTTCACGACAGGTGTAGAGTGCTTTACAGCAGGTGCGGCAGTGAGAGTCTTGGCAGCAGGTGCAGCCGCCTTGGAAGCAATCGTTGTCTTAACCGGTGCCGGTGCTGATGCCGCGAATGCACTGGCAGAGCCGCCCACCACACTCATCACAGCCAGCAATGCAATTGCTTTTCTTGTCCATTTGTTATTCATCTTGAACCACCTCTTCCTTTGAAGTGACTTTAGAATAACAATTGGATATGGATATTCTGTGAGATAACTATGAAAAAAGTATATGATTGCACACATCTGCCCGGCACTGATCCTCCACTACTTCTTATCCACTTGCAAAATAGTAATTGTCTTAAGTACATACGTATGGGCGATTTTGTCTTCATCAATAATGTTCAGCTTGGCCAGGCTGGCGATCTTGGCCGGGTCAGCTTTGGAGATCAGCCTCCAGACCTCAGGATCGGCTAACGTCTGAAACAGCTTCTCGTCATCGTATTCTTTACGGTTTTGCGTAATCAGCTTCACCCTGTAGCCGCCGATTTCACTGTCTGCCTCCCCTTTTTCCGTGCAATAGGCCAGGATGTCTTGCCGAAGCCCGCTAAGTTCCTTTTCCATTTCCTTATGCTTCGCTTTTAGTTTGTAATATTGCTGAACCTTCTTCTCCATACTGCTTCACGCTCCTCTCCTGACATATGTATGCCGGATCGGTTCAAATCATTAGTTGCACTCCGGTTCAACGAACATTATAATATGAGAATTGTGCGGTTTTGCAGTGATTCCGGCGTTAAGCATCGTCTAACTCCCAGAAGGGGTCTGCGGCGCGAAGCAAGGATCACCCGAAGCTCAATATTTGCAACAATTATCTTATTCACGGCAGGTGGACCATGTTTCAATCCTATCTTTTCCCAATCTCAAATGCATTCATGTCTTTTCCGGTGGCAGCACTCGTGTTTACACTTCCTTTCCTTGTGGTTCAATACAGGCGGCATGGCTATATCAACAAGGTTCGGGCGGTTGTCCTGTATCTGCTGCTGCTCTATTTGCTGAACGCCTTCTATCTGATTATGCTTCCGATGCCGGCTTCAAGGCATAATGCAGCGCCTGTCGGCAGTATTATTCAGCATGTCCCGCTGCAATTCATCCAGGAAATCAGACGGAATTCCAATATCGATCCGGGGAATTTCCTTTCGTATTTCAGTATTTTCCGTCAGCCTGATTTCCTTCTGGCTGCGTTCAACGTGGTGCTGACTGTTCCGTTCGGCTTGTTCTTGGGCTATTATTTCCGGACACGGTGGGTGATGTGCATCCTGCTCTCCTTTGGGCTTTCCCTGCTCTTCGAGGTGACACAGATTACGGGGATATACGGATTTTTTGATCATCCTTACCGGATCTTCGATGTTGACGACTTGATCACCAACACCCTCGGGGGAGTTTTAGGTTACCGGATCGCGCTCTGGATATCCGCATTGCTGCCGCGTATCGAACAGCTTGACTCGAAGGTGGACTACTCTGCCAAAAGAGTCACGTATACACGCAGAGGCATTGCCTGGATGCTGGACCTGCCCATCTGGATGATACCGTTCCTGACGCTTCATTCGTGGGGGATGCAAGGGGCTTACTGGATTACTACAGCTGTGTATTTTGTTCTGCTGCCCTGTTGTACGGGCGGGCGGACTTTCGGCAAATGGGTCGTGCGCATCAGCATCAGCGGTCAAGACGGCCGCAGCCGCTTATGGGGCCTTATCGTAAGATATGTTCTTCAGTACGGGGTTCTGATCGGAGCAAATGTCTTTCTGACTACACCTTCTACTCTGACCAGCCTGCCCAGTCCATGGACAGGAATACCGTACAGCCTGGTAATGCTTCTGGACTTTATGTTCCTCATTCACCTCATCATCCGCGTCTTCAAGCGAAATCCGGTGCTGGTGTATGAACAGCTCAGCAAGACGCAAAGCCGGATCACCTGGCCTGACAAGCAGCAGACCTCAGCAGAGAATCTTGTGGAGGATTCTATATAAGCTGAAAGGGAGCCTTATGAAGGCTCCCTTTTCCATGTCCGGTGCTGGTATAATATAGTGGATTTAGTTCTTATACTTTGCTATCAAGGGAGAAGTGATTATGGAAAATCTAATTACCAGACCATTGCCAAGAAGCCTGCCGGAAGCGCAAGGGATTTCGTCAGCAGCAATTTCTGCTTTTCTCAAGCATATGGAGAAACAGCGATTGGGGCTGCACAGCTTCATGCTGCTGCGTCATGGGGCTGTCGTGGCGGAAGCCTGGTGGTCGCCTTATCGTCCGGAGCTGCCGCATTCATTATATTCACTCAGCAAAAGCTTCACCTCGACAGCTATAGGCCTGGCGGTGGCAGAGGGGCTTTTGACGGTGGAAGATAAAGTGGTGTCCTTTTTTCCCGAAGATGCGCCAGCCGACATCAGTCCCAATCTCGCAAACATGAATATCAGCCACCTGCTGATGATGGGAACCGGCCATACGGAGGACACCACCTCATTTATGGAGAACAGCGAAGACGGCAACTGGGTCAAAGCGTTCCTGCAGCTTCCGGTCGGGAAGACACCGGGGACCCATTTCCTTTACAACACTGGTGCTACGTATATGCTGTCTGCCATTCTGCAAAAAGTAAGCGGTCTCACTTTACTCGAATACCTGGAACCCCGCTTGTTTGCACCGCTGGGCATCCATAATCCGGCCTGGACCTCCTGTCCCCGTGGAATCAATAAAGGCGGATATGGATTAAGTGTCACTACCGAAGATATTGCAGCATTCGGACAGCTGTATTTGCAGCAGGGTGTGTGGAATAACCGGCAGCTGCTGCCCAAGGAATGGGTGGCCGCCGCCGCCTCCAAGCAAATCGACAATAATGACGGCAGCCCGGGGGCAAGCAGCAGCGATTGGTCTAAGGGCTATGGCTACCAGTTCTGGAGATGCCGCCATAATGCATACCGTGGTGACGGAGCTTTTGGCCAATTCTGCATCGTCATGCCGGAACAGGATGCTGTAATTGCCATAACCAGCGGCGGCAGTGATATGCAGAGTATTTTGAACGGAGTATGGGATATTCTGCTTCCCGGCATGAGCATGGAACCGGAGGCTGTGGAGAGTGATCCCGCTGCACATGCGGAGCTTGCTCAGCTCCTTGCCCATCTTAGCATACAGCCTGTGCAGCTGCAGAAGGCTTCAACGCTTGAGGAAACCCTGAACGGAAAAGTATACCGGTTGAAAGATCATCCGCAGCAGCTCGCTTCCCTGGCGCTTTCTTTTACCGCTACTGAGGCTGTGTTAACCTTACAAGGCAGGTACGGGGAACAGACGGTCAAGCTTGGCCGGGGCGAATGGGCAGAAAGCTCGGCCAAAATATTGGATCACAAAAATAACCTGATCATGTCAAGCTTCACCTGGACGGATGAGAATAAACTTAAGATGACTCTGCTGCTCGTGGAAACTCCCTTCTGTCTTACTTTTGAAGTGTCCGTCAGAGAAGACTCCATAGTCCTTAAACAACAGTTTAATGTTTCCATGTCCGCTGAGGATTTGGAAGCAGAATTCATCGGCCGCTTGGCATAGGATAAGACAGCAGCGGAAATGCAAAGGACCATGCACCGTTTTACGGGTTGCACGGTCCTCTTTTTTACACAGATAATTGCGGTGTATCCTCAAGCTGCAAAACCACCGGACAATGATCGCTGCCCATTACATTGCACTCGATTCCCGCCATCTTAAGCTGCGGTGCAAGACGCGATGAGGCCAGGAAGTAGTCAATGCGCCAGCCCACGTTCCGCTCCCTGATCTTCGGCATATAGGACCACCAGGTATAAGCCCCTTCCTGATCAGGATGCAAATGTCTGAACGAATCAATGAAGCCTGACTCCAGGAGTTCGGTCATCTTGCCCCGCTCTTCATCCGTAAAGCCTGAATTTCCACGGTTGGCCTTGGCATTCTTCAGATCGATCTCCTGATGGGCCACATTCAAATCTCCGCAGACCAGCACAGGCTTGCGCTTATCCAGCTCCTGCAGGTAGCTGCGGAAGCGGTCCTCCCATTCCATTCTGTAATCCAGTCTCGTCAAATCGCGTTTCGCGTTCGGAGTATAGACATTGACCAGATAGAAGCCGTTGAATTCCAGCGTAATCATCCGCCCCTCAGGCTCCGAATCCACTTCCATTCCGTATCTTACGGAGAGCGGCTTAATTTTTGTAAAAACAGCCGTTCCCGAATACCCTTTTTTCACCGCATAATTCCAGTACTGTTCATACGCTTCTCCCAAATCCAGAAGAATCTGCCCCTCCTGAAGCTTAGTCTCCTGCACACAAAAAATATCTGCCTCAGCCTCTTTGAAGTAATTCATAAAGCCTTTGCTAACGCAGGCTCTCAGCCCATTCACATTCCAGGACACCAGCTTGGTCATCTTGATTCTCCTTACTATTCACAGAATTACTTCCAGTGTAACATATTACAAGCTTCCGGATGCCTGCCTGTACACTATTAAATTGTGCTAACCTCCTATGATATATGTCAAAGCAATCATAGAGTATAAGAATAGAATATTCTATCAAATGGAAAGGAGGTCGTTACTATGTCTATCCTGTTACCGCAACAATTCTTCAACCTGGCACCCTCTGTAGGTAAATCCTACTACGAGAATCTGGATGGCATCCTCAACGGGGCTGTGATTGTTAACAATGCATCGACATTCCCTGTAGATCTTGTCATTTACCGGGTCAATGCGCCATCCGTCACTTATAGTATTCCTGCATTGAACAGCCTTTCAATTACCGTTAACGCTTTGCAGGTTGCCGCACTTATCAGCACGGCTGCCGGTGCAGTCTTCGGCACGATTGAAATTGCAACATCCGATTTCTAAGAGAATGCCAGAGTATCCCCCTCATGCTCTCTCATTTTCATTCCTCCGCTCAAACATCCCCGTCCGCTTGCCGGACGGGGATGTTTTGATGATTAGTAATTAAGCTTCCTATATAGAGTGAACTTAAGATATTTACATTAGGGACTTCGTCGGGACTCCGGAGAATGTTTGGACTTCCGGCCGCTGTTGTCTGCAGATTTCTTTAATTTATACCGCTGTTCGCGGTTGAAATCCGCAGACAAAGGCGGACGCATTCGCTCCTCCAGTTCCAAACTTCCCCTCCACCCCTTTTCCCTTTTGTTACTTTTTCATGTTCGCTCTATATAGAATTCATTCCGGGGCATAGGTCCCGTGTAGATGGATTGCGGACGGAAAATCCGGTTATTGGCGGCCTGCTCTATAATATGAGCGGTCCAGCCGATGATTCTGCCGGCAGTGAAGGTAGGTGTGAAAATATCAGGCGAAAGCTCAAGTGCCTTCAGAATAGCGGCGGCATAAAATTCCACATTGGTGAACAGCCGGCGTCCAGGCTTATATTCTTCAAGGAGACGGATAGCAGCAGCCTCCACATGCAGTGCCAGATCAAAGGAAGGATCTGTACCGATCATTTCCTGTGTTGCAATCTGAAGCGCTTCTGCGCGCGGATCTTTGGTCTTGTAGATCCGGTGGCCGAAGCCCATCAGCTTGTTTCCGTTCTCCAGGGCATTGCGCAGCCACGGCTCCGCCCGCTCCTTGGTTCCGATAGCCTCAAGCATGGAGATCACCTCATAAGGCGCTCCGCCGTGCAGCGGGCCTTTCATTGCTCCGATCGCTCCGGCGACTGATGCATACATATCCGATTCGGTAGACAGCACCACGCGGGCAGCGAAGGTTGAAGCATTCATGCCGTGCTCCATGCACAAAATCTGATAAGCACTGAGTGCCTTCACATGGGCCTCCGTTGGTTTTTCACCGGTTAGCATGTATAAGTAATTGGCGGCATGGCCTAGTTCGGGCAACGGTTCCAGAGGTGTTAACCCGTTCAGTGTACGGTATCTGTAAGCAATAATGGTCGGCAGGATAGCTGCAAGCCTTACCGCCTCCCCTTGTGCCGGCGGCCAAGCAGCATTCCCCTGTTCTCCCAGGGCGGCAACCGTACTTTGCAGCACCAGCATCATCGGAACGGAAGCGGGCAGCAGCTCAATGATCCGCCGGATATACTCAGGCAGCTTGCGGGAGGCGGCCATCTCGTTCTTCAACTGCTCCAGCTCCTCCGCTGATGGCAAGTACCCGTTCCACAGTAAAAAAGCCACTTCTTCGTAGCAACGTGTCACTGCAAGCTCTTTAGCCCAATATCCCCGGTATACCAGATACCCCCTCTCCCCATCGACCAATCCGATGTCGGTTTCTCCTGCTACTACGCCTTCTAATCCGGTCACTTTTGCCATTATTTTAAGCTCCTTTTCCGATTCCATAAAAGTAATCATCATATTAGGAGTATAAACGTCAAATCCAATATTGCATATTTATTGTTTTTTATGAATACATAAATAATTTTTATTGGCCCTAAACCTGCTGTTCCATCAGCTGCCTGAGTTTGGCTTCAGTATTGGAATCCCCTGCCGGGGTATAGATGCTGCACCGCAGATCCGTACTGCCGTGAACTTGAAGCGAGGTCAAATGGAACAGCATTTTCCCTGCTTTGGCGTGACGGAATTCAAGGACCACATCCGGGGCCGAGCTGACCCGGCTCTCCTCCCACAGCGGATGGAACTCCGGATGCCGCTCCTTCATCTCTGCGATGAAGTCATCATACCAGCGATCCTCCACATATTGGCCGTAATAGGCCCGGAATATGGATAGATATCCTCTGACGAACTGCTGCCAGTTCACAGCCAGGCGCTTGAACTCCTTCCGCACGAACAATAGGGAGATCATATTCCGCTCCTCCGGCGGCAGCTTGGCGAAATCCAAAAAAACATGCGCCGCAGCGTCATTCCAGCCTACAATGTTGCAGCGGCGGTCGGAAATAATGGTCGGGCAGGTGGTCAGCTCGTGGAGGATCTTCTGGAGAGAAGGATTGATTACGGAGAGCTCCTCCTGCGGCGGATAAGGAGCCGCTCCGGACCCGTTCTCCAGTGCTAGGGCAAATAAATAGCTGCGTTCATCTTTGGTCAGCTGCAATGCGCCAGCAATACAATCCAGGACAGACGGCGATACTTTAATATCCCGGCCTTGCTCCAGCCAGGTGTACCAGGTATTGCTCACTCCGGCCAGCTGTGCCACCTCTTCCCTCCGCAAGCCCGGAGTCCGTCTGCGCGTGCCCTGGGGCAATCCGGCGGAAGCTGGAGAAATCGCTGCACGCCGGGCTTTTAAAAAATCCGATAACGCCTGAAGCCTTGTCTGGGTAGACATAATTTATACGCCTCTTTCTGATCCGATGTTTAGAATAGTAGTAATTATACTATGATAAACGACAACTTGTAATAGGATAAATAAAGTGGAAAAATAAACACGTAAACCAAACTGCATTCGGAGTCAGAAATACTGGCTTCACATAAATGTTAAGGAGGATAATTATGGAACGCGTTGTGATTACCGGCATGGGCTTAACCTCGCCGCTCGGCAATACAGTAGATCAATTCTGGAGCCGCTTAGCTGCAGGTGAATCAGGGATCTCTCCCATTACCACATTCGATACCACACATTTCAAGGCAAAAATCGCCGGAGCTGTACAGGATTTTGATTCTGAGGGCCGGTTCGGCCGCAAGGAGGCCCGGCGGATGGACCGGTTCAGCCAGTTCGCATTAGCCGCTGCAGAAGATGCATGGGCCCAGTCCGGGCTCCGGTTGGACAAAATCGACCGCGAACGTCTAGGCGTGTATGTAGGCTCCGGCGTCGGAGGGATTCAGACCTTGATGGAGCAAAATGATGTGCTGCGCTCCCGCGGGCCGGAAAGGATCAGCCCGACGCTGATCCCGATGCTCATCTCCAATATGGCCGCAGCGGTGATCAGCATCAAGCTGGGGGCGCTCGGCCCTACACTCTCTCCGGTGACCGCCTGCTCCATTGGCAATACGGCAATTGGCGAAGCATTCCGGCTGATCCGCTACGGCGGGGCCGATGTGGTGATTGCCGGAGGGGCCGAAGCGGCCATTACCGAAATATCTCTGGCCAGCTTTGGAAATGCGACAGCATTATCTACGAATAATGACAACCCGCATAAGGCAAGCCGTCCTTTTGACAGGAACCGTGACGGGTTTGTTATCGGGGAAGGCAGCGGCATAGTCATTCTGGAGGCATTATCCCATGCTTTGCGGCGGAATGCCGTAATTTACGGCGAGGTAACCGGCTATGGTGCCAGCTCGGATGCCTACCACATGGTAGCAACCCATCCGGAGGGTATCGGAGCCTATCAGGCGATGAAACTCGCGTTGAATGAGGCGGGGGTGACGCCGGGGGAAGTGGATGTGATTAGCGCCCATGCCACGAGCACGCTTGTCGGTGACCGTTCAGAGACGCTGGCGATCAAAAAACTGTTCGGAGACCAGGCCTACCGGATTCCCGTAACAGCCAATAAATCTATGACCGGACATGCCTTTGGAGGAGCAGGGGGCCTGGAAGCCATCGCCCTGGTTAAAAGTATCCAGGAAGGCATCATCCCTCCTACTATTAATCTGGAGGATCCGGATGAAGAATGTGACCTGGATTATGTGCCGAACACCGCCCGCCAGGCGGACATTAACCTCGGGATCAGCAATTCCTTTGGCTTCGGCGGCCATAATGCTGTTATTGTGCTGCGGAAGTATACAGAAGGATAAACGGACAAGGCTGTAAAAGAGGTCTTAACAAGGAGATATAATCACGTTATCGGGGACATGCTGAAAACGGATCGCCCTATTCCTTCACGATTGATCCGCTGCAGTTGCGGACGTGAAACCCGTTATTGAAGGAGGATTTGTCTATTCAGCAGGACAACGGACCGAGATGTCTCTGAAAAAACAAGATTTTGGGCAAAATAAGGGCTCCTCAGTCCGCTTCAGTCCGCTGGTGGAGCCCAATCCTCCTGCATCGCTTATATCCTCGGAGGCTTCCAATTTCCTACTCTTGGCTTCCCCAGAGAGAGACACCTTCTGCCGAAGCTGCTGTAAATGTCATTACCTGACTGCCGGCGGCTTCATTCCATTCCCGCAGGAATACTCCGCTGTACACGACTCCGTTAATAGTCAGCTCAGCTGTATGATCCCCGGCCAGCTTCCAGGTTCCGGCAACCGCGCCCGTGATTTTCCCGTCAGCTGTGAGTTCAATTGGCTTTGATCCGGCAATGTCAGCTGTGATATCCTTGCCGTGATTAATGAAGGCATACCCGCCGCTGATTTCCTTAGCCGTGTACTTTCCGATTTTCTCCCCGCTATAGCGGTGCGGAGCGACAACCGGCCATCCTTCCTTATTCATGAACATTTGATGAACACGCACTTCATGCTCCTCACCCCTGCCTGGAAAACGGGTATGGAAAATAAGATAATATTGTCCGCTCTTATCATCGTAATAGGCCGAATTGTGGCCTGGGGAGATATATCCTGTACCGCTGGCCTCTGGGTCATCCTCTGTATTCATGAATTGGAAGCTGCCCATCAGCTTCATTCCGTATGGAGAGTACGCCGGATCATCGAACAGTTTACCTGGTGTGCCTTGCGCATCGATCATAGCTTTGCCTTCCGAGTCTTCGAATGGCCCATCCGGATTCCTGGAGCGGGCAACACGGATATTGTATCCGCCGTTCGCATCAAGTCCGCCATACGAAAGGAACAAATAGTAGTAACTAGTTTCAGGACTGTACAGCATATATGGGCCTTCAATCCTCGCATGGTTTCCGCCAAGCAGCTTTTTGCCATAACCCTGATCCGGCAGCGGGAACCCTGTCCTCGGGTCCAGCCCAAGAATAAAAATCCCGCCAGAATAGGAGCCATAGACCATCCACAGCTTGCCGTCCTTGTCAAAAAACACATCAGGGTCCACCACATTCGGCTTCACTGCGGAATCATATTTTTCTCCGTCATCTCCGGGGCCAGCCATGCCGGATTTGAGAATAATTCCCTTGTCCTTGTACGGCCCTTCAATCTTGTCGGAAACAGCAATCCCCATCGCCGACAGCGGGGAATCTCCTCTGCAGGCATCATAATACATATAGAACTTTCCGTCAGAGAGCTGAATGACATCAGGTGCCCACAGCGTGTCAGACTGGGCCCATCTAAGGGTTTCGCTTAATTCCTCAGTTACATTGGGGATAAGCACATTCCCGTCGTCCACACCTGAAGAGAGCTGGGTCCAGGACATCAGATCTTTGGATTTGGCGGAAGCCAGGTGGGAGCCGAAAACATAATACATTTCATCAACCTTGATTACAGACGGATCATGCACGGAGACATTACGGAATTCCGGAGTATTGCTGCTGCATGCAGTTATCAGGGATAACGAAACCAATGATATCAAAGTTCTGTTTTTCATCCTTCAACCTCCTTGTATACCCTTACATTCTGCTCATAAACTGTAAAATAGTCAATACTTTTATTTAGAAATATTCGTTTTATTTTATATTTATTTAAACTTATTACACATCCGCCGCCGAATCACCAGCGCTTAAGTTATCCGAGTTTTATATTTTGTTTGCTTTCTTATGAACCAAAAAAGCGCCAAGCCGATTAAACGGCTTGACGCGATGGATCTATTACAGCGTATTAATACTCGCTGGGATTGTTAACCAGTACTGGCTCAGCATATGCATTGCTCAATACGCGATGTCTCTTTTTAACCACTTCCGGCGGTTCCACTGCAGGTGCCAGCGGGTGCATCAGCCAGGATTTCACCATATGCGTATCCGACACCTTGTACATTGGAGGCTCTTTCTCCATGTCGATTTGCATTGCATACGTGCTGCGGAGTGCAAAAGCATCGCCCTTCGGCGGCTTGATCAGATCCGGCGGCGTTCCCGGAATAGCAGTCAGCAAAGAGCCTTTGCTCTCCAGACTCGGCATGGAAGCCAGCAACCCCCAGGTATACGGATGTCTCGGATCATAGAAAATTTCTTCAGCTGTTCCCATTTCAACAATTTGGCCGGCATACATTACTGCTACACGGTCAGCCATTCGGGCCACAACCCCAAGGTCATGGGTAATGAAGATAATCGCGGTGTCGATTTTCTTCTGAATATCCTTCATCAAATCCAGGATTTGCGCCTGAATAGTCACGTCGAGCGCCGTAGTCGGCTCATCGGCAATCAGCAGCTTGGGATTGGCTGCCAGCGCCATGGCGATAACTACACGTTGGCGCATCCCGCCGCTGAACTCATGCGGATACTGCTGGAAGCGCCGCTCCGGTGAAGGAATACCCACCAGATTGAGCAGCTCAATACCCCGTTTGTATGCAGCATCCTTGGAGATTTTTTCATGCTTGAACAGCACTTCAGTAATTTGCTTGCCGACCTTCATCATCGGATTCAGCGAGGTCATCGGGTCCTGGAAAATCATCCCGATCTCTTTCCCGCGGATCTTCTGCATTTGCTTCTCATTTTTACCGATCAGATCCTGCCCTTCGAACAGAATCTGTCCGCGTTTGTATTCCCCCATCGGCTGGGGAACCAGCTTCATGACAGCCTGCGAAGTTACGCTCTTACCGGAACCGGATTCGCCTACGATTGCCAGTGTTTCCCCTTTATTGACATGAAAGCTTACACCACGGATCGCTTGAACCTCGCCTCCGCGTGTTCTGAATGATATAGCCAGATCTTTTACCTCTAAAAGGCGCTCCATCCTGTCACCCTCTCAATTTCTTTTCAAATGCCGATAACAATTCTCAATACCTAAAAAAACACGCAATAAGTATTATTTTATCTATCTTTGTATCCATACGTCAAGAATTTTCTGAAAACCGTAGCTTCGGCAGCAAGCGTGTTCATTCCTGCTGATGGCGCTGCCTGCTCTTCACCAGCCCCCAGACGATTGCTGGGGCCAGCAGCGCCATCAGCAGCAGAGACCAGCAGACATCCACCCAGCTCACAGTATTTTCTTTTAGCAGACGGTAGAAAGCATACGAGGAGTAAGGGAGTGCGATCAGCACCGCCGTAACCACACCTGGTGTGTATATTTTCAGAATTATACTTTGTCCCAAATGCGTAAATACATGCAGCAGGAAAACGGCTAGCACAGCCAGATATAGCCAGTAAAATGAAAAAAAGACTGCGGTACAGGTGACCGCAACCACCACAATATACACAAACAACACGTCTGCCGCAAAATTTCTGGTTGTCATACGCAGCATAGAACGATATGGGTTCCACTTTCCAGGAGGAAGAGCCGCCTCCACTTTCGGGCCATACTTGATCCCCCAGGACTCTACCGTAAGGATTTCTTCGAAGTCATGAAACATGAACAAAATGGGCAGCAGCCATAACAAGCTAACTTGATCGATATGCAGATTCAACCAGTGGATCACCGTTGCACCACGCCTCCTTCACCATTACAGCCTGTTAACCGGCAGATTCACTGCTACAGAGTACAGGCAAGAAGACCGGCGTCTCCACGGAGAACCGGCCTTCGACCCTAATCATTATACTTTTATGTTATCGTGGCCCACAAACTCCTTCAAAGTCTCCTGCAGGTTCTCGAAGGCCCAGCGAATATGATTTTCATCTTTATATTGCCGGGAGTAGCACTCAATAACCAGAATCAGGTCAAGATACAAGTCATACAACCTGATGCGAAGCCGTTCATTCGGACTGTCAAACGCCGCCCCGTATCCCTCAAAGAACGCCGGAGAATTCTCAAAATGCCGGAAGTAGTACTCCATCAGCACATCCCCCCACAGCGCACGTTCCCAGTCAATAATTGAAACGATCACACCATCTTTGACAAAAATATTCCCATTCCACAGATCCCAATGAATCAGACGCGGTTCGGTCACCTCTTCGAGAGCCGGTAAAAATTTCTCCAGGCCCTGCTTGATCTCGTCATAAGAAGCCGGCAGTACAGCCCCCAGTCTCTGGCCATCATCCAGCACATTATGAATCATCGCGGTGAAGGTCTCGCGCCATGTTCTTGCAGCGGTATCCTGCGGCTGTCCAAAAAGACCAAAGCGCTCTCCCTTAATCCCGTTGATCAGGCGCTGATAACGTCCCAGTTCCCGTTCAATGGAGGCTCTTACTTCGTCCGGGAGACTACCTTTGACTTCATTGTAAGGCGTCCCTTCAATCTTTTCCATGAAAAAAAACGGGCTTGGAATCAATTCCAGACTCTCATCAAAGCCGTAAACCGCCGGAACAGGCACAGTGCCCGCAGCCTGAACCAGGCGCAGTGCCTCTACCTCGGCGCGCATGATGTCTTTTTCGTAGCTCAGTGTTTCCGTCTCTGCTGCGGGCGCAACCTTCAATATTACAGATCTGCCATCCGATAGTTCAAGATCATAAGCTGCATTAAAAAAACCGCCCGTCAGCTCCTTGCTGCTGATAATGGCTGTGTCTGTTCCAAAGGTGCTTGCTGCTAAGGCTCTAAGCTGCTGATCATCCAATTTGACCTTAGTGAAGCTCTCCATTGGCTCTAGACCCACCACATCTCGGCAAGCGGTTCTTCAATCAGCACCTGGCGCAGATTATGCACAGCCTTGGAGAAGCCTTCCTCGACCGACATCAGCCCATCTTCATGCTCAATGCTGACCACATAGTCGTAGCCGACAAGCCGCAGAGCGCTGATAATATCTGCCCATACCTTCACATCATGTCCGTAGCCCACCGAACGGAACTGCCACGCACGGTCCAGCATATTGGTGTAGGACTGCATGTCGGTCAATCCGTACATATTCACATTTACCGGATCAATTACGGTATCCTTGGCATGGAAGTGATGAATCGCACCTTGGCGTCCAAGGATATGAATCGCCTGCACCGGATCAATCCCCTGCCACCACATATGGCTCGGGTCCAGATTCGCACCGATCACTTCGCCCGCAGCCTCTCTCAGGCGGAGCAGAGTAGCCGGTGTATGCACCGAAAAGCCTCCATGCAGCTCAAGGCCAATCTTCACATCATGCTGCGCTGCGAATGCGCCCCACTCCGTCCAATATGGAATCACTTTGTTCTCCCATTGCCAAGCCAGAATTTCCTGGTAGTCGTTAGGCCAAGGTGCTACCGGCCAGTTCGGGTATTTGGCATCTTCATGGTCGCCAGGGCAGCCGGAGAATGTGTTAACAACCGGAACACCAAGCTTCTGCGCCAATTTTACCGAGTTTACAAAATCCTCATGATCCTTGCGGGCAAGCTCTTTCTGCGGGTGCAGCGGATTGCCGTGGCAGCTCAAGGCACTGATCATCAGGCCGCGTGACTCCACAGCGTGCTTGAACTCTTTCAGTGCTGTCTCATTCTCCAGCAGCAGCTTAGGATCGCAATGGCTGTTGCCGGGGTTGCCCCCCGTGCCGATCTCCACTGCTTTTAGTCCTTTGGAAGCTACATAATCCAGCGCGTCCTCCAGCTTGCGACCGCCGAAAAGCACCATAAATACGCCAAGTTTCATTGCTCTGCCGCCTCTCGTTCATGATAATGGGTTCATTTCAATACAAATCGAAGTCCTTAATGGTCTGATTGGTTTCCGCTGCCGCAAATATCGCTTCGATCAGCTTCAGCACGCGCAGCACCTCGGGATTTTTGACAATGGGCTCAGCCGTACCTTCAATGACATCGGCAAAATTGGTATAGAAGCTGGAGGCCAGCTCTGCCGCCGGCGGCAAAGCTTCAGTTATCGTTGCTCCCTCTGACGGAGGCGCCATCGTTTTGGTCAGACCCACACCGGCGCGGATTGGAGTAGGCTCCAGTTTTTCGCTTTCCTGGTTGCGGGTGACGATTCGTCCCGTTAAGGACCAGTCTTCAATAACTCCTGTGCCTTCCGTCCCCTTGACATACCATCTAGGCAGGGTAATAAAATTCGTCGTGCCTACTTCAACAATAGCTTTGACGCCATTCTCAAACTGCAGGACGGCCTCGAAGCCGTCGTCCACTTCATTCCCCAGAATGAAGCTCAAGCTGCTGCTCACACTGGCCACCTTGCTGTCAATCATGAACAGCAGCTGATCCAGGAGATGAACACCCCAGTCCAGCAGCATGCCGCCGCCCTGCGCCTTCACATGACGCCAGTCGCCGGGTATGCCATTGGCCCCGTGGACACGGGATTCAAGCTGGAACAAGGAACCGATCGTTCCGTGGTCGTACATTTCCTTGATGACCCTGAAGTCCTCATCCCACCGCCGGTTCTGATGGACCATCAGCACACGTCCCGCTGATTCAGCCGCCTGAGTCATTTCAATGAACTCATCCGAGGACATCGCGACCGGCTTCTCGCAGATCACATGCTTGCCGGCTCTGAACGCAGCGAGAGCAATTTCCTTATGCACATCGTTAGGCGTTGCAATCAGTATGGTTCCAACCTTCGGATCTGCCAGAACTTCTTCATAGCTGGCATAGGCGGTATACCCCGCTGCCTCGGAAGCACTGCGCCGTTCCTCAAGCAGATCGAATGTTCCGGCCACCTCGAGCCGGCCATTCTCCTCAATCAATTGTGTGTGATAGCTTCCCATTCCGCCATAACCAACGATGACGATCGTATGCTTGTGTGAACTCATGGTCTCCACTCCTGTTTTGATAGATCTATACAACTGAACTGAAGATGAATGCAATCGGCTGGCCGTAACTAGAGTAAGTGTCTGGACTTTCCCTTCGTTACTTCAGCCTGATCGCAGTTCTCCAGTTCAGTTGTATAACTTTGTTACCCGTTATTTGTCTGAGCTTCCGTCGAAGTACACCGCACGGCCCGTGCGCGCGGATTCATAGATTGCTTCAAGAATTTGTGTAACTACCAAAGCCTGTTCCGGTTTGACCACCGGTTCTTTGTCTTCGCTTACGGCTTCCAGCCACAGGCGGGCTTCACGGTCGGATTCGCTCTCCGCACCTCCGCTGTAGAAGGCAACGCCGCCGGAGGACAGATCTACTTTGGTTTCGTACAGACGGCCGGCACGTTCTCCGTTCAAACGCAAGCCGTCCTTCATATCCGCACCGCCCTCGGTACCGGCGAGGAGGGTTTGGGCTTCACGGAACTCCGATACATTCAGCGCCCAACTGGATTCCAGGGAGATTGTAGCCCCGTTTTCCATAGTAATGAAGCCAAACGCAGAATCTTCCACCTTGAATTGCTCCGGGTCCCATGGACCGAAGGCATTTGCTGCATTTTTCTTCTGTCCCAGCTTGTGGAACGTGGAGCCTACTACCATACGCGGCTTATAATTATCCATCAGCCACAGCGTAAGATCAAGCGCGTGTGTCCCGATATCGATCAGCGGGCCTCCGCCCTGCTTCTCTTCATCCAGGAATACCCCCCATGTCGGAACTGCACGGCGGCGCAGCGCAATCGCCTTACCGTAGTAGATATCGCCGAGCTCGCCACTCTCGCAGAGCCCCTTCAGATATTCACTATCCGAGCGGTAACGGTTCTGGTAAGCAATCGAGAGCTTTTTGCCTGTACGGCGGGCAGCTTCGAGCATTTCCTGAGCCTGTGCCGTTGTTTTGGCCATTGGCTTTTCGCACATTACATGATTGCCGGCCTCCAATGCAGCTATTGAAATTACGGAATGGCTGTCGTTAGGTGTACATACATGAACGATATCGAATCCGCCAGCGGCCAGCATCTCACGGAAATCTGTGTATACGGCTGCATCCTCCGTACCGTAAGTTTTCGCCGCCTCCTGTGCCCGTTCCTCTATGATGTCGCAAAAAGCCACCATTTCTGCATTGTTCTGACGGGACAGGCTTGGCATATGTTTGCCGTTTGCGATACCACCGCAACCGATAATAGCAATTTTGAGTTTGTTAGACATGAACTTTTCCTCCTTGGTTGGCATATGCTCTAATCCATTTCATACTGTCTGCTACACTTTCAAGCGGTGAACGGCTGCAGAAATCCTGCTCCACTACTGCCCACTCTGCTCCTGCGGCATCCGCCGCCTCCAGAATGGCCTCGAGCTTAACTTCCCCTTCACCCAGGACGACGGTCTCAGCCGAGCCGTCTTCACGTTTTTTCATATCCTTCAGATGGATAATCGGCAGACGTCCGGCGTATTTGTGAATATACT
This sequence comes from Paenibacillus riograndensis SBR5, assembly GCF_000981585.1. Taxonomy (NCBI): domain Bacteria; kingdom Bacillati; phylum Bacillota; class Bacilli; order Caryophanales; family Paenibacillaceae; genus Paenibacillus; species Paenibacillus riograndensis. Next base: position 3,648,043 of record NZ_LN831776.1, on the reverse strand, counting down.
CTACCGGATCATACCCCGCATAATACACCCAGCAGGTATCCATTTCCACTTGCAGCAGATCCGCAGGCACTTCCTCAAAAATGCCGTCAAACGCGGTGCGTCCGCCAAACTGCTCTTTGAATTCAAAATCATGATTATGATAAGAAAGCACGGCGCCGCGGGCGCTGCATTGCTCCCCGATCTTCCGCAGATTAACGGCAACCTCTTCCCAATTCCGCTGCTCTTCAGTCAAATAAGGCACGATCAGGTTACGGTTGCCAATAGACAGATTGAAGCTGATTTCCTGCTCCGTGTCATTCAGCATGGCATCATATGGACGATGCGCGCCGAGCGCGGTAAGTCCTGTTTCCTGCAGCAGCGCATTCACTTGCTCTGCTGTCCGGCCAAAATAGTGAAAAAACTCCACGCCGGCATATCCAAGCTCCGCGACCTTGCGGATCGTCCCTTCGAAATCCTGTTCCAGTTCTTCTCTCAGCGTATACAGCTGCAAGCCGATCTTAAGCATGTTCGTCTCACTCCTAGTAGGTCTGGATTTACTTACACTTCGATTTAAGCTTCATATCGTCCCCGAAGGACCCACATGATGCACCTCACATGAACAAAAGGGCTGCAAGTACCTGGCTGTCCAATATCTGTATCTTTAACCCTCTGCTTCCACTGAGATTGTCTATGTAGCTATCAGAGCCGTTATAAAGCCCCCTTTACTTCATTTATACGTTTTTTGCTCAGGTACATAGTAATATGAAAGCGTATATAATAAAATGAAGAATATGATTAAAACATGAACAATCTGCTTATCATTTTATATCTACATTATGATGCCCAGGAGGACCTATGACACAAACTGCACCCTGCCATATACTATCCGCCGGATTTTCTGTCCACCGCAAGCCGTTTCATATGACGGGCGGTGACAGTGTCTATTATTATCTGCTGCGCCTGCAGACCGAAGGCCGCAGCCGGACAATGGTCAACGGCGTTCTGACCACCGTGGAGAGCGGCGACCTCATGCTGTTCGCTCCAAGCGACCCTTATTACCTAAGCATCGACAAAGAGAGCTATCCCGTAGGCAAGCCGCGGATTGAAAGCGGTGATTATCATATCTTTTGCGGAGGGCCCTGGATTGAGGAATGGTGGACCCGCAAGCAGCGTCCGCTGGTGCTTCCAATGCCGCTCAGCGACTATTTTCTTGGCCTCTTCCGGCAAATCGTGCTGGAGCAGCGCCGCCTGTCCAACCCCTCGCCGGAAATTTCAGCCTGTTATCTGCAGATATTATGCCTGGAAATTGACCGGCTGATGTCTGAACAGCCTGCGGTGTCGCCCAAAGGCTATCTGGCTTACCGTATGAAGCAATATGTAGAGGAGCATGCCGCGTATCCGTTCCGTCTTGAGGATGTGGCCGGGCATGTGGATATCAGCGTCTCCCGGGCGGTTCATCTGTTCAAGGAGGCTTTTGGCACAACCATTGTCAAGTATGTCAACGATGTCAGGCTGGATATGGCGCGGGAGCGGATTACCTTCAGCCCGATGCCGCTGGAGCATGTCTCCGAGACCTGCGGCTTCGCCAACTACACTTATTTTCACCGCTTGTTCCGGAGCCGGTTCGGAATGTCTCCCAAGCAATACCGCGCATACAGCCGGCAAGCAGAAACGGCCTCGCTGCCGTAACACCAGCCCACTGCGCTTAGATTGCCCAATCAAAGGTATTTTTACCTTTGATTTCTCTCTACTGCGCCTACACTGTCCAATCAAAGGTATTTTTACCTTTGATTTCTCTCTGCTGCGCCTTCACCGCCCAATCAAAGGTGTTTTTACCTTTGATTTCTCTCTGCTGCGCCTACGCTGCCCAATCAAAGGTATTTTTACCTTTGATTTCTCTCTGCTGCGCCTTCACCGCCCAATCAAAGGTATTTTCACCTTTGATTTCTCTCTGCTGCGCCTACGCTGCCCAATCAAAGGTATTTTTACCTTTGATTTCGCTCTGCTGCGCCTACGCTGCCCAATCAAAGGTATTTTTACCTTTGATTTCGTTATGCTGCGCCTACGCTGCCCAATCAAAGGTATTTTTACCTTTGATTTCGCTCTGCTGCGCCTACACTGCCCAATCAAAGGTATTTTTACCTTTGATTTCGCTCTTCCGGAATCTTACAAAGAGAGAAGTCAGCTTTTGCTCCCCCGGATATGCAAAAGGAGCGCCATCCTGAAAGATCCGCTCCTTGTGTTTGACCTTATTCAGTTTTTGCTGCTTGCTCGGGGTGACCCGGACATGCTGGGAAATGGCTCCGTAATGATCGTTGAGTCTGCGGTTCCGTTCCGCGCACCAGGTGCCGGAGCGTTCTGCCTTAAGCAGAGCTTTTTGTGTTTTTGTGCGTGCCATAGGGCAACACTCCTCTTTTTGTGAATTGGATCAGCATTCCCTTTTCTGAATATGCTGATATCTTAATTTTAACATAATCTCAGGTGAATTGCCCGGTAAAGTTGACTATAATCATCCCGCCTGACAGTGTACGCTTGCACAAGCAGCAGCGGGTACAGTATCCTTGATGGGTACAAGCATCCCCTTCAAAAGGAAGGTTCCATGGAACATTGCGGTCATCCGGGAATTATTACATTTATTAATGTACAGAGTCATATGGGTCAAAGCACCCGCAAGGAGATCGGATACGCCCGGCTGGCGGGCATAACAGTGGAATACCGGGAAAGCCTGTAACTGTAACTTATGGATGCGGAGGGAAATGAATGAAATACGACGTATTATACGAAGGTGCTTTTGCTATGCTAAAGGTCCATTTGAATCCGGGTGAAAGCGTCAAAGCAGAGATGGGGGCTATGGTCGCCATGTCGCCGGGTGTGGAGCTCCGGGGAACCGTTGACGGAGGCCTGATGCGGGGGCTGGGCAGAATGCTCAGCGGCGAGAAATTTTTCTTCCAGGAGCTGACGGCAACGCGGGGACAAAGTGAAGTGCTGCTCTCTCCCGGCGCCATCGGTGATATTCAGGCTATCGAGCTCGACGGATCGTACAAGCTGTATGTGCAGAAGGACGGCTTCCTCGCCGGAACGCATGGCATTCAGGTCAACACGAAGATGCAGAATCTGACGCGCGGACTGTTCTCCGGGGAAGGATTTTTCATTATTGAAATCAGCGGCAGCGGCACTGTGTTCCTCTCATCATTCGGGGCCATTCATGCAATCAATCTGGGACCGGGCGAAGAAATGATCATCGATAACGGGCATCTGGTGGCTTGGCCGGGTTATATGGATTACAAGGTGGAAAAAGCCGCCTCCGGCTGGCTCAACAGCTTAACGAGTGGTGAAGCGCTGGTCTGCCGATTCCGCGGCGAAGGCGTAGTACTGGTGCAGTCCCGCAATCCGGGCAGCTTTGGGACATGGATCAAATCTTTTGTGCCCTCCAGACCTTAGACCTAATAAACCTAATAAAAACGGCATTCCAGAGCACAGTATACGGGCTCTTGAAATGCCGTTTTATGGTGTGTACATGCTGCCGTCTACATTCTCCGCCTTTCATCCGTAAGCATTATGCGTACAGCCGGCTTAAGAGACAGCCTGACAAGACTTCTCCCCTTTGCAGCCGCTTCGTTTGCATGAATTGTAGGTGCCTTTGAAATCCAGCCGGTGATCGGTAACGTTAAAGCCGTATTCCCGTTCCAGCCGCAGCTCCAGCTCAAGGAGCCAATCGTCCTTGATTTCCTCCAGCCTGCCGCACACATTGCAAATCAGATGATGGTGCATATGGGCATGATCATCCCCCCGCAGATCATAGCGGGCTACGCCATCCCCAAAATTCATCTTCTCTACAATATGAAGCTCACACAGCAATTCCAGGGTACGATATACTGTTGCAAGTCCAAGATGCGGATAGCTGTTCTTCACCAGCATGTAGACCTCTTCCACGCTCAAATGATCCTTCTCATTATCTAGCAGAACTCTGACGATAGCCTCGCGCTGTGGCGTTAATTTATAATGATGCGCAGCAAACTGCTGACTGATATTAGCAATCGGGTTCACGTGTAGTCTCCCACCTTTCCGGAAGCGCAATCTGAGATTAATTAGTAATTGTTACGATATAAGCATAACAAAAATATCCACCAAAGAAAAGAGCCTGACAACATTATAACATTCCGTACCGGTAATCAGCACTAGAGGAAATATCCTTACCGCATTGCTGTTTCAAAAATCAATGTAAGGGTTAAACTTTCATAGATATTAAATTTAATTGCCTGCAACCTTTCCATATTCTGAGTCGTCTGAGGTGTTGAACAAGGCTAAGCAGCCTGAATCCTACAGACAAAGGTGGAAATACAATGAACTTCAAAAAAAGCGCTTTTGCAGCGGTGACCAGCGTATCGCTTCTTACTTTTTCACTTGCCGGACCCATCTTTGCCGCAGACAGCAGCTTTAAGGATATCAACAACGTAACCGGCAAAGACAAAATTAATTCCCTGAAGGAGCAAGGATTGATCAAAGGCATCTCCGACACCCAGTTCCTGCCCGGCTCCAAAGTAACAACGGCTCAAGGAGTCCAGTTTATCGCTGGAGGTCTTCAACTGAGCCTGGCGGCTATCGACTTCAACAAGGCTCCACTCGCCAGCAGCACCTTCACCAAGGTGAAAGACAATGCCTGGTACGCGGAAGCTTTCGTCAACGCCCATTACAACGGGATCGAAATCGCTGCGGATATTGATCCCTCGAAGCCAATGACCAAGGAATTATTCACCAACCTGCTGGTTCAGGGCATAGAAAAGGTTGGCAATCTGCCGATGATCAATATTGTCCCTGCAGATATCGCCGACGCTGACGCCTTGGAGCCTTCTTTCCAGGGCAGCATCCAGCGCTCGCTGAAATACAACATCAACACACTGGATGCAAACGGCAAATTCAATCCGAAAAAAGAAATCACCCGCGCCGAAGCAGCCGTCATGCTCTACAACGCACTGGATTACCTGAAATCCAAAACAAATACCGCGCCACAGAGCTAGACGAGGCTCTGCAGTCCACCCCCCTCCCCTGGGTATGGACTGACGAATTGGTAGTTCAAAAAGGCAGTTCCGGATTTTCCGGACTGCCTTTTTGGTGTCATATTGAACAAAAGTACTGATACATTTACTCTGCCTGGCCAGATTAAATTTCCTCACCGCTAAGCCGGTTCAGGAACTGCAGTGCGCGCGGATGGGTTGTATGCTCCAGCACCTGTTCCGGTCTGCCCTGCTCCAGAATTACACCGCCATCCATCAAAATGATCTGATCCGCCACATCCGCAGCGAATTTCATCTCATGGGTGACGATGACCATCGTCATGCCTTCAGCCGCAAGCTGCTTGATTACCTTGAGCACCTCGCCTACCAGCTCGGGATCAAGCGCCGAGGTAGGCTCGTCGAACAGCAGCACCTCCGGCTCCACGGCCATTGCCCGCGCTATGGCTACGCGCTGCTGCTGGCCGCCGGATAATTGATGCGGATAGGCATCCGCCTTGTCCGCAAGGCCAACCTTCGTAAGCAGCTCGATGGCCCGCTTGCGAGCCTCTTCCTTGGTGCGTTTTTGGACGGTAACCTGGCCCTCCATCACATTGCCCAAAGCGGTCATATGCGGAAACAGGTTGTACGACTGGAAGACCATCCCGGTCCGCTGGCGCAGGGCCAGCACGGAACGCTGCGGGATTTTGCCTCCCGCCGTGAATTCCAGCTTCATATCGCCCAGGGTCAGGCTCCCCCTGTCCGGCTGTTCCAGAAGATTGAAGCAGCGCAGCAGGGTTGTTTTGCCGGAGCCTGAAGGACCGATAATAACCAGTACCTTGCCGTGCTCCACGGTAAGATCGACACCCTTCAGCACCTGGAGGGGACCAAAGGATTTATGCAAGTCACGGATTTCAATCATAGGTGCTCCTCCTTATCTTGCCGAGTAACGGTCAAGCCGCTTCTCCAGGTAATTTTGCAGAACCGACAGCACGGAACAGAACAGCAGGTAGAACAAAGCGGCTTCACAATAGAGCAGCAGCGGTTCATAGGTGGTCGCCGTTATCTGTTGGGCTGTTTTGAAAATTTCCACATAAGTGATAGTCGCGGCAAGCGAGGTGTCTTTGACCAGGCTGATAAAAGAATTCGACAAAGGCGGAACCGAAACACGCGCTGCCTGGGGGAGAATGACTCTCCGCAGCGCTTGGCCCCGGGTCATGCCTACGGAGAACGCAGCTTCCCACTGGCCCTTATGTATGGACAGAATTGCAGCCCGCACAATCTCGGAGGAATAAGCCCCCACACTGAGCGTGAACCCGATGGTCGCAGCTATAAACGGATCAAGGATAATCCCCACCGCCGGCAGCCCGAAGAAAATAATAAACAATTGTACAAGCAACGGCGTTCCCCGGATAATCCAGACGTAGAAGCGGGCGATCAGCCTCGGCAAAGTCCAGGGCGAAAGCCGGATAAGTGCGGTAAAAATAGCCAGCAGCAGACCCAGAATAAAAGAGACTACTGCGAGCGGAATGGTAAAAGCCACCCCGGCTTTGAGCAGGGGCAGCAAGGAATCGAGGAAAATTTGTATTTTACGGTCATCCATTGATCAGACATCCTTTTCGGACTTCGGGCGGCCGGAGCCGCCAGGTCCATCCGTTATTATTTGGAAACGTCAGCACCGAAATATTTCTCGGAAATTTTCAGGTACGTGCCGTCACTTTTCATAGCTGCCAATGCTTCGCTTACTGCCGCTACCAGCTCATCGTTGCCCTTAAGGAAGACAGCGGCGCTCTGGGAACCCTCGGCGATTTCGTCGACAACCTTAATTTTAACATCCGGCTTCTGCTTCTTCAGATCCAGGTAGGACAGCCCGTCATTCACGGTTGCATCAATCCGGCCGGAGGTCAACAGGTCAATCGCCTGGTTGAAGCCGTCGGTGACCACAATCTCTGCCCCGTTCTCACGCGCGATATCGGACAGGTTGCTGGTAAGGGACTGGCCGGCTTTTTTGCCTTTCAGATCCGCAAAGGTCTTGATGTCTTCATTCTTCTCACCAACGATCAATACCGCCTTGGAGACAATGTACGGATCGGAGAAATCATATTTCACCTTACGCTCATCCGTAATCGAAACTTCATTGAAAATGACATCAAAGCGCTTGGCATCCATCCCGGCAAAAATGCCGTCCCATTGGGTTTCGAAAAATTCCGGCTTCACTCCCAGCCGCTTAGCCACCTCTTCAGCGATCTCCACATCAAATCCGGTAAGCTTGCCCGAGGCATCATGGAAAGTAAACGGTGCATAAGTGCCCTCGGTTCCAATACGCAGCTTGCCGCTTGCTTTGATCGCTTCCAGGCTGTTCTGTTCAGCGGGCGCTGAAGCCTCTGCAGTCGGAGCGGCCGATGATTCGGCTGCTGTATTGTTTCCTGCCGCATTATTGGTATTATTGCCGCAAGCCGCTACCAGTACCACCGTTAGCAGCATCAGGATAGTCAGACTAAGTTTTTTCATAAAAGTTAACCCCTCTCATCATCTCTGTATATACCGGCTGTCTGCCGGCAAGTTGAATAGTAACACCGGCATGTCAGCGGAGTCAAGGACTTTTCCGATAATATACATCGGAATTATAATGTAAACGTTTTAATGGTGACTGCCCAGCGGATTCATGCACCGGATTGTGTTAGTTTGCCCAAAAACCTGCAAAATCCGCACGACGAGCTTCCTTCTCGGTCTACTGGGCTGCTGCGGACAAGAACTTCCCCCGAAACTCATAGATTCTAATCTTTCGAAAAAACCCCGTTAACACCTATCCGGTGAACGGGGTTCTTATTTAAGAAAATCATCCGTGCATGATTTCAGGCTGCACCTTGGTCTTAGAACTGTCTTTGCCGCCCCTGCTTCCTCTCCGCAGCAGCAGACCCAGCACAGCACCTCCCAGTGCTACGAAGATCATAATGTGAAAAGTGTCATCAAACCCTTTGACAAGTACAGTATGTGCAGCTAGCTTTAACGCATCCGGAGAAGCATTCGCCGCATTCTTCCCGGCCGCAGCTGCAGCTTCCTGCATTTCCGCCGCGCGCGCTGCCGCTCTTGAGGTCAGAATAGTGACCAGTGTCGATACCGCCAAAGCGTTGATTACCTGCTGCATCGAGTTGGTCAGAGAAGTAACCCGGTTGACCAGGTGGCTAGGCGCCTTATTTAAAAGATGCGTATTCATAGGCATCACCATCATCCCCATGCCCGCACCGCACATAAACAGAGGCAGGATCAGGTCTTTGCCCTGTGTGGCAAGATCTACATGCGAATATTGGAACAAGGCGCCTGAGACAAGGCTAAGGCCGCAAACCACCAGCCAGCGCACACCGATCCTGTCGAACAGAATCCCGGCAATGGGCATCATAAGTCCGGATGCAATGGCTTGGGGCAGCATCGTCAGTCCGGTATCAAAAGCTCCGAAGCCGCGGGCCTGCTGGAGAAATTGCGGAAGCAGAAACAATGCGCCGTATAAGCCGAACTGGGCAATCCATTGTACAAGAATGCCTGTGCTGAAATCGATGGAGCGCAGAATCCGCAGTTCCAGCAGCGGTGTCTCTGAGCGAAACTCCGCAATGACAAAAGCGATCAAGGCCAGCATACCCACGGATAACCCGATCAATGTTTTGTCCGAGGTCCAGCTGTCCGCACCTTGGCTAACCCCGTATGACAGGGAGGCAAAGGCCAGAGGCCCTAGAATCATCCCAAGCTTATCCATTCCAGGCACTTGGCTGCGCACCGATTGGGGCAGCTTCCGGGAACCGATCAGCAGACAGATGATACCGATGGGAATATTAATGAGGAAAATCCAGCGCCAGGAATGATACTCCACGAGCCAACCGGACAGTACAGGGCCGATGGCAGGAGCAAACAGCACAGGAATACCCATGATCCCCATAACTACGCCAACCTTGCTCTTGGGAGCCAGCTTATATACGTAAGCCATCCCAACGGGAAGCACACAGCCTCCCCCCAGTCCCTGCAGCACACGGAATGCGATCAGCCATTCCGCACGGCTAGGGGTGGCACAGAGGATGGAGCCGATGGTGAATACAATAACTGCGGTCAGAAAAACAGTTTTGGCTCCAAAGCGGTCAGACAGCCAGCCGGACAACGGGATCACTGAGGCCTGAGCCAGCATATATCCGGTCACAACCCATTGCAGTGTATTTAGCTCTGTATGAAAATCCTTGACCAGTGTGGACAATGCTACATTCATCGCCGTGCTGTCCAGCACCACCATGAACACACCGGCAATAATCGCCAGCAGCGGAACCAGAATGCTTAACAGACGAAAATCCGCATCCGACTTCAATTCTTGCTCCATCTTCTATCTCCTCCTAAATTGAACCGCGCCGGTATGTGTACATTGACCTTTGCGCAGCTTTTTCTATATAATAAATGATGCCAACGGACAATTGTCCGTCATTGCATTTTCAGTTTACGGACAATTGTCCGCACTGTCAATTACATTTTCATATTTTCTGTAATATAGATGCTGCATATCTGAAAGGAGCCTGTCATGAATTCAAATGAACCAGACAGAAGTCCAACTACAAAACCAGCAAAAGAACATCCGGGAGCTTCCAGGGACTATCAGGACCCTTATATCCAGCGGATTCTTGAGGCTGCAGAGGCGCTGTTTGAAGAAAACGGCCTGGAACCGGTCAGCATGTACGGTATCGCCAAGAGGGCGGGGATCGGCCAGGGTTCACTGTACCGCAGATTCACGGATAAAGGCGAAATCTGCTCCGCCCTGCTCTCAACCAGCTCCGAGCGTTTTCTTTCCCGTCTTGAACAGGAGCTGCAAGCCACCACGGGAGCTTCCAACTCACTGGAGGACCTGCAGAGCAGTATTGAGCAGGTCGTTGATTTCATTGACCAGCATGCCGAGCTGCTGCAGATGATCAAGTCCGAGTTCACCGGCAAAAAACAGCTCACTCAGTTTGAGCATCCGATTTTCCGGCGTCTGAACGAAGTGATGACCCAGCGCCTCCGGCGGGCAGCGGATGATGGTTTGCTGATTGCAGTTGATCCGCAATTTGCCGCTACCGCCCTGATTGCCGTACTAAGTCCTGATCTCTACCTCTACCAACAGAAGCTGCACAACTCTACCAAAGAGGAAATCTCCCGGGGGGTCCTCGCGCTGTTCGTCACTGGAATCCAGCGAGCCTGACCTTCCTGAGCGTTGATCCTTTGACAACACGGCTGAATATGCTATATTAATTAGCAATTGCGAATTCAATATTGACCTGCTATTTCACTAGGGGAGTCTGCCGACTGAGATGAAGCGTGAAGCTTCGGACCCTTGGAACCTGATCTGGATCATACCAGCGGAGGGAAGTGGAACAGAAACGATCAGCGGTGCCGCTATACGTCTACTGCCTGAACCTTTCAGACCCATTTGTCTCCACTCGGAGACAGATGGGTCTTTATTGTGTTGCCGCGCAAATGAAAGGAGGCTTAGCTCATACGAATATGATCTCAATGACGGATCTGTCCTATTCTTTCGGCACATCTCCAGAAACTCCGGTATTCAGCGGCCTGTCAATGGATGTGCGCCAAGGGGAATTCATTTCTCTGGTCGGTGCCAGCGGCTGCGGTAAAAGCACGCTGTTTAAAATCATTGCCGGATTGCTTCAGCAGACCGGCGGTGAGCTCAATATTCCCGGAACGATATCCGCCGATCCTTCCTCTCGTTTGGGCCGGGTTGCCTATATGCCCCAGCAGGATCTTTTGCTGCCCTGGAGAACCGTGCTCGACAACTGCCTGCTGCCCTGGGAGCTGAACAGAACAGGCAGCAAAACGGAAGCTGTAAGGAGTATCCGCAATATGCTGGAGCGTTTTGGCCTGGCAGGTACAGAGCAGCGTTATCCGCACGAGCTGTCCGGCGGAATGCGCCAGCGGACCGCTATGCTGCGGACACTGGCTGCCGGCCATAAGCTCATGCTTTTGGATGAGCCCTTTGGAGCACTGGATGCCATCACCAAACGCGGGCTTCACCGCTGGCTGCTGGAGCTGTGGGGCAGTCTGGAGCAGACCGTGCTGTTCATCACCCACGATCTGGAGGAGGCGCTCCTGCTCAGCGACCGGATCTATCTGATGTCCGGCGGCGCTGGCGGCGGTGTTCAGGAATTCCCGGTAGATCTTCCGCGCCCCAGACATTACCGCTTGAACTATGACCCTCATTTTGTTGCTTTACGGGCGGATTTGGAACGGAGGCTGTATGAGACGTACATATCTTAGAACATTTTTACGCGAATATGGCCCCTTCGCCCTGCTGGTGCTGCTGACTCTTGCCGCCTGGGAATGCGCCGCCCGGTTGAAGCTTGTCCCTGCCTTCATTCTTCCGGCCCCTACGGCCATATGGAAGGCTATGCTGGATCAGAGGCTGCTGCTCTTTGGAGAACATTTGCCCGCTACACTGCAGGAGGTGCTGCTGGGTTTTGCGCTGTCCGTGTGCTGCGGTGTGCTGCTGGGTACCGGAATGCATATGTTCTCTCCACTGGAGAAAGCGCTGTACCCCTTGCTGGTTATCAGCCAGACGATTCCGCTGATCGCGCTCTCCCCTATTTTTATTATGTGGTTTGGCTATACGTTGTGGAGCAAGGTGGCTGTGGTCTTTCTGACCGCTTTTTTTCCGGTTGTCATCGGCACTTATGACGGTTTGCACAAAAGAGGTGCGGTGTACAAAGAGCTGCTGCTTACACTAGGTGCGAACCGCTGGCAGATTCTGCGGAAAACCCAGATCCCCCCTGCATTGCCCTCGCTGTTTTCGGGACTCAAGCTCTCTATTGTCTACTGTGTGATTGGCGCTACAATCGGGGAATGGCTGGGCGGCAGCCGGGGACTCGGGTATTTCAGCCGCCGGATGGCGGGCAATCTGCAAAGTGCAGAGATGTTCGCCGCTGTGTTTCTTTTATCGGCACTCGGTATCGTTCTGTTCCTAAGTATTAAGCTGCTCGAAAACATTATTTTGCAGAAAAGAGGCATTCATCGATGAACATCTTTCCTTCAGAACATCCCGTTAGTAAAAGAAAGCGCCCCTTGCTCTCCCTGTCGCTGCTTCTATCTCTTGCCCTTGCGGTAAGCGGCTGTGGAGGGGACAACCATGCTGCTCCCGCCAGCTCGGCTTCAGCAGGGAACGTTGACCAGCCCCACAAGCTGACAATTATGCTCGACTGGTATCCGAATGCCGTCCACTCCTTCCTGTACGCTGCGCAGCAGAAGGGCTATTTCGAAGATGAAGGTCTGGCTGTGGATATCCAGATGCCCGCGGACAGCAATGATGCCCTGAAGCTGGTAGCCGCCGGCAAAGTCGATCTAGCCTTAAGCTACCAGCCGCAGGTGCTGATGGCCCGGGGGGAGCAGATTCCGGTGAAGTCCGTCGCCGCCATCGTCCGGCATCCGCTGAACCATCTGATGGTACCGGCGGACAGCGGGATCAAAAGCCCGAAAGAGCTGGCAGGCAAAAATGCCGGATACTCTTCGATTCCCCTGTACGAAGCCATGCTGAAAACAATGGTCAAAAGCGATGGCGGCGATCCGTCGGCAGTGAGGCTGACCGATGTGGGTTTTGATCTGATTCCGGCCATTTCGGCCGGGCGGGTAGACGGAATTATCGGCGGATTCATTAATCATGAGCAGCTGATTCTGGAGAAGGAAGGGCATCCGGTCATTTCGCTGAACCCTACGGATTACGGCGTTCCCGACTACTACGAGCTGGTTCTGGTGGCAAGCGATCTGGGCTTGCAGAATGCTGAAGGCTACATCGGGAAGTTCATGGCGGCGGCACGTAAAGGGCAGCAATTTGTGGCAGAGCACCCGCAGGAGGCGCTGGACCTTCTGATGGCCCATGAGGATGCTACCGCCCCCCTTGACAAAGATATCGAAACCAAAAGCCTGAAGCTTCTGCTTCCCTTGATGGATGCCGGGGATGAGCCGTTTGGCTATCAGGACCCAGCCTCATGGGAGAAGGTTAAGTCCTGGCTGAATGAGAACGGACTGCTGCATGGCCGGGTCACGACGCAGGACGCTTTTATGAATTTGTGAGATGTGCTGCATTTTTATACAATGGATTGCCTTAAGATTAGCCATTTACTTTTGAGGAGGAATCATCATGTCTTTCTTAACCAAAGTGCGGGAAAACAATCCGCTGGTGCATAACATTACTAATATTGTAGTCGCGAATTTCAGCGCTAACGGGCTGCTGGCGCTGGGGGCTTCGCCTTTTATGGCTGACGCGCATGAAGAAGTAGCAGATATCGCCGCCATGTCGGGTGCTGTTGTGCTGAATATCGGCACATTAAATGATTACGCCATTGAATCGATGCTGCTGGCAGGCAAGGCTGCGAACCGCCATAACGTACCGGTCGTGCTTGACCCCGTGGGTGCAGGAGCCACTGCTTACCGCACCGAAGTTACCCATAAGCTGGTCAGCCAGATGCAGATTACCGCGCTGCGCGGCAATGTCGCTGAAGTGGCCCATGTCGTCGGCGAGCGCTGGAGCATCAAAGGCGTGGATGCCGGAGCCGGTGACGGTGATGTGGTTGCTCTGGCTGTACAAGCCGCGCTGAAGCTGAAGTGTGTTGTCATTATCACCGGCAAGGAAGATGTCATAACAAATGGCCGCATCACCTATGTGGTCAGCAACGGACATCCTGTTCTGACCCGGGTTACCGGCACCGGCTGCCTGCTGAGTGCGGTTGTCGGCGCGTTCCTCGCGGCCAGCGGCGGAGCCTGGCTGGAGGCTGCTGCCGAAGCGCTATCCTTCTATGGAGTTGCCGCTGAAATTGCAGCAAACCGGACGCGCCAACAGGGAGTTGGCAGCTTCCAGACCGAATTCCTGAATCAATTAGCCCTCGTGACTCCGGAAGTATACGCTGAACGCTCACGTGTACAGCGCTTGGAACAATGATCACAGCTTCGCCAAAGGAGATTTTGCTATGACTAACCATCCTATAACTAATGTTTTCAAAGCTTTGACTGTCGCCGGCTCGGACAGCGGAGGCGGCGCCGGTATCCAGGCGGATCTCAAAACCTTTCAGGAGCTGGGTGTATACGGCATGTCTGCGCTCACCGCAGTGACCGCTCAGAACACCCTGGGGGTCCAGAGTGTGTATCCGCTGGAGGGGGAAGCCGTTGCCGCACAGCTTGATTCCATCGGGGCGGATCTTACACCCGATGCCGTTAAAACCGGCATGCTGTTCAGCAGCGGGCTCATCCACACCGTTGCCCAAAAATTCCGGCAGTATGGCTGGACTAAGCTGGTAATCGATCCGGTCATGGTTGCCAAAGGAGGTTCTCCCCTGCTTCAGCAGGAAGCCGTTCAGGCTTTGATTGCCGATCTGCTGCCGTTGTCCTTAGCCATCACTCCCAATATCCCTGAAGCGGAAATTCTGACCGGGATGAAGATTTCCGACATGGCTGACCGTGAAGCCGCAGCCAGGCTTGTCCACGCCATGGGACCGCGACATGTGATACTCAAGGGCGGCCACGATGAGGAAGGTGCCCTGGTAACTGACCTTTTATATGATGGTGAGAAGTTCATTTATTTGCAGAGTCCCCGGATTGCTACCAGGCACACGCATGGAACCGGCTGCACCTTTTCCGCAGCCCTCACGGCCGGACTGGCACAAGGCCAACGGGTCCCGGAGGCGGTTCATACTGCCAAAGCGTTTATCCAGGCGGCTATTGAAGACGGAATCAATATAGGTGCCGGAAACGGCCCGACAAATCATTTTGCTTACCAGACCAGGCTAAGGGGGCAGCGCTAATGCAGCGGATGGACAGCGAACATGTACGCAGACTGCTGAAGCTGTACTTCATCATGGGCAGTGTGAACTGCTTGAAACCTCCACTGGAGACACTCGTTGAAGCAATGGATGGCGGGATCACTTTATTCCAGTACCGCGAAAAGGGCAGCGCAGCTTTCACCGGGCAGGCGTATATTGAGCTTGCACAGGTGCTCCAGCAGAAGTGCCGGGAGCACAAGATACCTTTTATCGTAAACGATGACATCGATCTGGCCGTGGCCCTGGACGCTGACGGCGTGCATGTGGGGCAGAAGGATGCCCCGGCACGTTCCATCCGTGAACGGCTGGGAGCGCACAAAATCATCGGTGTCTCCGCCCATAACCTGAAGGAAGCGCAGCAGGCGATTGCCGACGGAGCCGACTATCTGGGAGTCGGACCGGTGTACCCTACTTCCTCCAAGGACGATGCTGAAGCGGTTCAAGGAACAGGAGTGATTGAGGAGCTGCGCCGCAGCGGACTTACCATTCCGCTCGTGGGCATCGGCGGAATCACTGCGGCTAATGCACAGCCGGTGATCCAGGCGGGTGCTGACGGAATCTCTGTGATCTCCGCAATCGCCGGAGCTGCCGACATTCGTGGTGCCGCCCGGAATTTTCTGCGGGTGATTCAGCAGTAGCAGCGAAGCACAGCCTGCTGGACAGGCTACCCGCAGAGAAACAGAATATCCGCTTAGCACTGGAACCCGCGGATCATCTTCTGCTGCACCTTGTGTTGGATTTCCATAAGAACAAAATCGCCCTGGCAGATAATAAGGTCATGAGGGTTACGAAGTCCGAATTTGTTGTAAAACATGCAGGATTTTCGCCCATATGGTGAAATAAGGCCCACATTGCTGCACAATTCACAAGATTTTTTATCCACTTAGTGTGCTTTGGACACAGATTGTTGTATAACGTACAAGATATTCATCCATTCGACCTGCTTAAGATACACTTTGTTGTATTCCGTGCAAGATTTTCTAGGGTTAACACCTCAGGGGAACCCAAGCTTCTTATTTATGCTAACCTTCCAGGTTGTCCATATTTTTTGGTATTGTATAATTTCCTATGCAGGAACAAAACGGCTGCGCCGTCCCCAGCGGGACATTGCAGCCGTCCTGATTTCAGTCTAGCGTTACCTGGAGAACGACTCCCGCTGATTCCTACGGCAACTCCAAGTGGAAAAAGGTTAACTAATTTGCTAGAGCATCCTGTCCTCGACAGATGAAGTGGAAAAAGGGACACTAATTCAGCTCATTTCGCCGTTAGTCAAGGAATATAGCCCAATTAAGTTCACTTTTTCCATTTAATGCTCAGGATTTTTGAATTACGGAAAAAATAAGCTCCCTTTTTCCAACTAAATAAGATGAACTTAAAAATTCGCCTGATAGCTTTCCTACAGAAAGCTCGCATCGGAAGCATAACCAGTCACCGGAGTTCAACTTATATAGCGCCTGCTAAGAGATAATAATCCATAAGCCGAGTTAATCATGCCTTCCTATGCAACAAAAAAGCACAGCTGCCGGATACGATTCGGCGCTGTGCTTTTTTCTGACATCCCCATCCTCTCAGCGCCATCTGCCCATCGCAACGGTGTTGTAGTACTTTCCGTCAGACAGCAGCTTGTCGTTCTTCAGAAGGCCTTCCTCCGTAAACCCCAGCTTCTGGTACAATGCGATCGCGTTTCTGTTGGTTTCCAGGACTTTCAAAGTCAGTTTGCGGAGGCCGCAGGCCTCAGCCCAGGCAATAGATGCCGACAGCATATGGCTGCCTATGCCAAGCCCCCAGTATTCCTGAAGCACACCTATGCCAAATTCCGCCTGATGCGCCATGCGTTTCAGGCGGCTCCCTTCGCATCTGCAAAATGCGGCAAGCCTGCCGTCCACAGCAGCCACCAAAAAGAGATTTCTGTCACGGGCAGCATCCTGGCGGATCAGTTGCTCAAAGTCCGCAGCCGTCATCAGCGCCTCCCCCGGTTCCCTGTCCAGATTCTCAGTCTCCCCGTCAATTTGCAGCCGGAGCTCCGACAGGAGCCGGGCATCCCCAGGAACGGCTTCCCGGATTATTACCTTTTTCCCGCCGCGTTCGTATTGCCGTGATTCTATTTTCATTATGTACTCCCTTTCTATAGTCATCTGCCTTATATACTTACCAATCATAAACCTGCACGCAGCTTAGTCAATATTGTACAGCCTTGACATTGCCGTCTGATTAGTTTACATTATAAACAGTTTACAGAGGTAACTTTTTTATCAAAGGAAGGTGCAGCATGGCTGACCGGGAACAAACCATAGAAGTGTATCAGTCGTTTTTTGCAGTAGCCCGTCAGCTCAAGCGGCTCGCCCATCAAAGTGCGGCTAACCTTGGGCTGACTGTTCATCAAATCGGCATTCTGAATTTCCTGAGGCAGCACCCCGGGCAGACCCAGAAAGAGGTTACAGAACGCCTGGTGTTCAATAAAAGCCGGGTCAGTCTGCAAATCGATACCCTCGCGCTTAAGGGTCTGGTCACCCGTTCCGTTTCCGAGCTGGACCGCAGGGAGACAAGGCTGTATCTCACGGAAGAAGGCGAAACGTTATGCCTGCGTTATAACGAAGAAGCCTGGTCCCATAAGGTGCTGGGAGAAGCTCTGGAGCAATTCTCGGCGCAGGAGCTGGAACAGCTGATTCACATGAACAAGCTGCTGCTGCTGCATCTGAACCTCTAAATCTATAGAAGCCGGTGATAGGATGTCCCGAGGTTTTGGAACGAACGGCGGCCATGGCCGCTTGAAATTCGACGACGACGACAAAAAAACGAATCTGAGCAAAGCGCTTTTGCTGCGCATAGCCGGATATTTCTTTCCTTACTGGAAGCAGACGCTGCTCGTGATGGCGGTGCTGATTGTATCTGCTGTCCTCGGCCTGCTGCCGCCCTTGTTCATTCAGCAGATTATCGACCAGGCTCTGCCGGATAAAAATTTCCGGTTGCTTGTTCTGCTTGTGCTTGCTTCACTGGGAACAACGGTCGTATCCGGATTGCTGGGCGTGCTGCAGAATTATTTGAATTCTTTTATCTCGCTGCACATTGTCTACGATATGAAAAATCAGATGTACCGCCACCTGCAAAAGATGCAGCTGCAATTCTACTCCGGGGTCCAGCAGGGTGAAGTGATCACGCGGATGACCAGCGATATTTCGGGAGTCCAGGGTGTATTCAGCAGCACCGTGGTCAATTTTGCCAGTAATCTGTTCATTCTGGTCTCCACGGCAGTAACGTTGTTCATTATGAACTGGAAGCTGGCTCTGCTGGGGATCTTTGTGATTCCTTTGTTCGTAGTCCCTACACGCAAGATGGGCAATCTCAGCTGGAAGCTGGCCAAGCAGACCCAGGAGAAGATCTCCGAACAAAATCAGATCATCCAGGAAACGCTCAGCATCAGCGGGTATCTGTTGATGAAGCTGTTCACAAAAGAATCTGCGGAGTACACCAAATTCCAGACAGTCAACTCGGAGGCCACCAGCCTGCAAATCCGGCAATCGATGGCCGGCCGCTGGTTCATGATGGTTCTGTCCACGTTTACCAGTATCGGTCCGCTTCTGATTTACTTGTATGGCGGGTATCTGTTCATCCATGGGGAGCTGTCTATTGGGGCCATCGTTGCCTTTGTCGCCCTGCTGGGCAGACTGTACGGTCCTGTGATGCAGATGACCAACCTGTATGTAGAGATCAAGCGCTCAGCAGCGCTGTTTGAACGGATTTTTGATTATTTCGATATGAAGCCGCTGATTGTCGATAAGCCGGAAGCCCGGTTCATCAGCGCTGCGGGCAGAGATATCACGTTTCATGAGGTTTCTTTTGCCTATCAGGCGGATAAAACAGCGCTGCACGGAATCTCATTCACTGCCGCTGCCGGTACCCTCACCGCACTGGTCGGCCCCAGCGGAGCGGGCAAAACAACCATTACCAATCTCATCCCGCGCCTCTATGAAACGGATTCGGGGGCCATTACAATTGGGGGCAGTAATATCCGGGACTTCACACTGGAATCTCTTCGTGCACAGATCGGCCTGGTGACGCAGGACACTTATCTGTTCAACGGGACGATCCGGGAGAATCTGATATACGCAGACCCCGGAGCCAGCGAAGACCGGATCATTGCCGTCTGCCAGGCTGCATATATCCATGATTTTATTATGAGTCTGCCTGAGGGGTACGACACCGTGGTGGGCAACCGGGGCGTCAAGCTGTCCGGTGGCGAGAAGCAGCGGATCTCCATCGCCCGTGTACTGCTGAAGAATCCGCCGGTCATCATCATGGATGAAGCTACCTCTTCCCTCGATACCGCCTCGGAATATTATATCCAGCAAGCTATGCATACCCTGCTGCAGGGCAAGACAAGCATCGTGATCGCCCATCGTCTCTCCACCATCATGGCGGCGGACCAGATTCTCGTCGTGCAGGCCGGGACCATTGTCGAGGCAGGGACGCATCAGTCGCTTCTTGAACAGCATGGGGTATACAGGGATTTATACGACAAGCAGTACGAGCCCAAGGTGTTGACTTAAAAAGAAAGGCAAAAAAAACCCGTATTGCGCCAATCAGGATCGGCACAATACGGATTTTCTTTTACTTAGGCATATGGGTAAGGCCGTGTTCCAGCGGTTTGAGTTTATCCATCCATCCGTTAACCGGTTCGTATGAACCATTTTGGATTAGCTGGCTGTAGGTGTCCACAAATCCGCCGTCTCCGGCCGTTTGTCCCGCCCACTTATAGAACTCGGGGAATTTCGCCTGAGCTTCATCCAGCCGGTCCAGGAGCAGATAAACATCGATTAATGCCTCAAAATTATTTTCTGTGGGAGCTGACTTATAATTCTGTTCCTTCAGCGGCAGTTGGTCTTTATAATATTGCAGTGTTCTGGCGGTGTCCGGGACATATTGGTTATCCTTGAGTTCATAAACCGCAAATAAAGCAGGACCCAGCGGCATCTGGCCGGAATAAGGGCTGGCTAACAGCTCCGGCTTGCCGTCCTGATCGGCATCCTCATATTTCAGCAGAACATTATCATGTACAGTAACCTGCAGCACTCCGCTTATTTCCTCAAGAACAATACACGCCGACTCCGGCCGGTTGTCCGCCAGGCTGAACAGCAGCGTCGGCCGGTCATTTTGCAGGAGCGCTTCTGCCCAAACCTTCTTGGCTTCATCAAAGCTGTACCCTCCTTCAAAAACCAATCCCTTCTTTTTACTGTCAAAAAGGATCTCACCGTTCTTGGCAACCACAAACTGCGTGTAGTTGAATTCACCGCTGTTCCAGTAGTAAATCTCGTAGTTGTCATTCTTAAGCGCAAAAGAGTCTTTGTGAACAAACCCCTTATATTGATCCTCAATCCGGGAAGCTGCCGCAGCAGAACCTTCCGGAGAGGGAAGCGGCGTTACAGCCGGTGAGGCCAGCGGCGAGGGGGATGCCAATTCAGCAGCCGCAGTAGCTTCGTTCGAGTTTGTATTGCCGGAATCCCCTGTACCTCCATTTGATGAACAACCGGCAAGAACCAATAAAATGACCAAAATACTGACAATCCGCATATGCGTAGTCCTCCTCCAACATTTCTATATATACTAATCTTCAGAATGGTTTAACAATGCAAAAAGTCCCGCCAGTTCGGCCTGCTCCAGATGCCTCCACTGCCCTCTCTCCAGCCCGCTCAGTACAATATTCATAATCCTGATCCGCTCCAGCCGGAGCACCCGGTAACCCAGCTCCTTGCACATCCGGCGGATTTGCAGATTCAACCCTTGCTTGAGCACAATCCGAAATTCAGTTTCGCTGAGCCTGCCTGTCTCGCATGGCAGCGTCCGGGTGCCCAGGATATCCACACCGGCAGCCATTCTGTGCAAAAACTCATCCGTCACAGGTTTGTCTACGGCAACCGAATATTCCTTCTCATGCCCGTTCTCTGCACGCATCATCCGGTTCACGATGGAGCCGTCATTGGTGAGAAGGATCAGGCCTTCCGAATATTTATCGAGCCTGCCCACCGCAAAAATCCGGGACGGGTATCCCACAAAATCAATAATATTGCCTTCTACCTCACGCGAGGAGGTGCAGGTAATGCCTGCAGGCTTGTTAAGTGCCAGGTATACCAGCTTTTTTGTGACCGTTGTGACCGGCTCTCCATCGACAGCTACAAGGTCCCCCGGCTCCACTTGCGCACCTTTTGTACAAGGCTGCCCGTTGATCGTAATCCGCCCGGCAGCAATTAATCTGTCGGTCTCCCGGCGCGGATAAAGCCCGCTCTCGCTTATGTACTTGTTGATTCTCATGACAGGCTCCGCTCTCTTGCTTATTGAACAACATCTGATTGGCGCGTGTTCTCCCTACAGGTCCAAATCAGATGCCATTGGATGATAATCTATGAGCAACGGGCCGGTTTACTTGCTGCTCCCGGTTTGTCGTGCACTGCCGCCCTTTGCCGCGGTCGCGCTTTTGCCGCCAGGTCCCCCGGCAGGTCTTCCTTTGGCCGCCTTTACAGGCTTAGCCGTTTTGTTCCAGCGGGTCCAGCCTTTGCTCCCTGTGCCTCTGCCTGTGCCGCCGCCTTTACTTTTTGCCACTCTATCACTCCACCCGGTATTTAATTTTCGGCTTGCCATCATCTATCTTACCATTTCATGCACAATATGTCAGGTTCACGCCAACAGCCTGCCGGAGAAGCTCCGGCAGGCTGTTGCTTAGCCCAATATTTATACGGAATTATTTCGGCTGGATATATCCTTCGGCTTTGAGTAGCTCGGCGATCAGCACCGCACCACCGGCGGCGCCTCTTACCGTATTGTGGGACAGGCTCACAAATTTATAGTCGTACAGCGAATCCTCGCGGAGTCTGCCGGCCGAAATGCCCATGCCGTTCTCGATGTCGCGGTCGAGCTGCGTCTGCGGACGGTTTTCCTCTGCGAAATAGGTAATGAACTGCTTAGGCGCGCTTGGCAGGCCGAGCGCCTGCGGGCGGCCCTGAAAGCTGTTCCAGCGTTCCAGAATCTCTTCCTTGGACGGCTTCTGCTCAAATGAGGCGAACACGGCGGCCATGTGGCCGTCAGCAACCGGCACACGGATACATTGGGTCGTAATGACAGGCTGCTCGCTTTTTACAATGCCTTCATCCGTCACATTGCCCCAGATCCGCAGCGGCTCCTGCTCGCTCTTCTCTTCTTCGCCGCCAATATAAGGGATAACGTTATCGACCATTTCCGGCCAATCGGCAAACGTCTTGCCTGCCCCGGAAATCGCCTGGTAGGTTGTAACTACAACCTTCGAAGGCTTGAAGTCCTGAAGCGCATGCAGTGTAGGCATGTAGCTCTGAATCGAGCAGTTGGGCTTCACGGCGATAAAGCCGGTTTCCGTACCCAGACGTTTACGCTGCTGGGCGATCACTTCCAGATGCTCCGGGTTGATCTCAGGGATCACCATAGGAACATCCGGCGTCCAGCGGTGTGCGGAGTTATTGGAAATGACTGGAGTTCCTGTACGCGCATAGGCTTCTTCCAGCGCCTTAATTTCTTCCTTTTTCATATCAACGGCACAGAAAATCAGATCGACATCCTTAGCCACTTCCTCCACCTTGGAGGCATCCTGAACCATGATGCTTTTGACGGATTCAGGCATTGGAGTGGACAGCTTCCATCTGTTTTTGACCGATTCTTCATAAGTTTTGCCTGCCGAGTTTGCACTTGCAGCAATAGCCGTCACCTGAAACCATGGATGATTCTCAAGCAGTGCAATAAAACGCTGGCCCACCATACCGGTACCCCCGACGATACCCGCTCTCAACTTACTTGACATAAGCATTTCATTTCCTTTCAAGCAGCGCCCATCGATAGGTGCTTTTTAATAACCGATTATAAATGATATATGCAGCTTACACAATATGTGATTGTAAAGTAGAGGCATTTGGAAAAAAATATCGGCTGTCAGGAAGCCCCGAGACGTTTGGCCAGCTCGCCGAGATCCTGGCCCTTAAGCGCCCCTTCTACAAGTGCGGGCAGCAGGGCCGGCGTGCAGGCGAAGCAGGGTGTACCGTCACGGGTCAGCTGCCCGGCCAGCCGTTCATCATAGGAGGGTTTGCCTTCATCTGACAGCGCCAGCAGCGTCATCGTGCGGACACCCGATTCGCGCAGCCCGCGCATCCGCCGGACCAGCCCGGCTTGATTGCCGTTCTCATACAGATCTGAAACGATAATAAACAGCGTCTTCTTCGGTTCTTCAATGAACTGCTCGCAGTATTTCACCGATTTGTGGATATCCGTTCCCCCGCCCAGTTGAATACCGAAGAGCATATCTACCGGATCATTCGCACACTGCTCAGTCAAGTCCACGACTTCCGTATCAAAAACCACCACACGGGTATTCAGCGCCGGAATGCTGGCGAAGATGGACCCGATGACCGAAGCCCAGATGATCGAGCTGGCCATCGATCCGCTCTGGTCGATATCGACAATCACGGTCCATTCCTTGCTGCGGCGCGCCCGGTCAAAATAATAAAACCGCTCAGGAATAATCAACCGCCGCTCCTGGTTATAATGCTTGAGATTCCGCTGGATGGTCAGCTTCCAGTCCAGCCCGCTGAGCGAGGGCAGCGGAGAATGCTGCCGCTTGTTCAGCGCCCCGGTAACGGCGCGGCGGATATCGGTCTCCAGCAGCTTGACCAGGTCATCCACCAGCGCCTTAACCAGCATTCTTGCGGTGTCTTTGGTCTTCTCCGGGATTTTGCCCTTCAGTGACAGAAGCGTGCCTACCAGCTGGATATCCGGCTTCACCGCCGCCAGCAGCTCCGGCTCGAACAGCAGCTGCTTCCAGCCCCGGCGTTCCATGGCATCGCTCTGGATAATCGATACCACATCCTCCGGGAAATAGCTGCGCACATCGCCAAGCCATTTGGAGAGATGCACGGCGGCATGGCCGGTCCCTGCCCCTTTGCCCCTGCCGCTTTGAGAATTGCCGGAGCTGCTTCCTCCGCCTGTCTCATCATAGATGGCGGCAAGCGCTGAATCCATGATCATTTCCTCTTCGGTCAGACGGAGCTGTCCGCCTTCGCCATAGCCTGCAAGCGAGGCTTCGGCTTCCTGGCCCAGAATCAGCCGCCAACGGGTCACTGTGCTCTCTTGCTTGTTGTCGTTTCTCATCTACAAATCCCCGAAGTCAAAATCATTCAAATCGTCCAGCATCTTGACTTCCTCCTCCTTCAGTTCTCCGGTAAGAATCTCTGCTGCCTGCTCCGTATCCACACCCCACAGCTCCCCGAGCAGCTCGGAGATCATCGTTTTCTCCCTTGGCGAGAAGGTACCGAACGCCCGGCGGAGAAATACCAGCGCCCGCTTGAACTCATCATCCTCCAGCGCATTGATATAATCGTTAAGCTGCTCCCAGAGGCTCATTCTGGACAGCAGCCCATACCGGTTGCGCATCGACAGGCCTTCAAACCAGCCCGCCCCGAGATCCGCCGGGATGCCGGGAGACAAGCGGCGCGAGACTTCGGACGCAACCTCTTCAGCAGATACCGCTCCACGCTCCATCAGAATGGCACAGGCGAAGCCGGACAGCCGCGGGTTGCGGTCATCCCGCTCTGACAGATGCAGCAATTCCTGCAGCCACAGCGCTTCATCCACCGTTTCGCTGTGGTCCAGCGAGATGGCGTTCAGCTCGTTCATCGCCACAATCATCTGGCCGGCGGCCTCGTCATTACAGCCGCTGGCATCCGGCAGGAACAGGCAGCCGCGCCGGAACAGCTCCTCCAGCAGCGGCGTGAGCGGCAAGGTGTCCACCCTGCGGATGTCACCAAAGCCGATGATGGTTGCCAGCTCACGGGCAGCAGCGGCAATGCCGACTACATCGCGGCTGTCGACAGCCAGCCCCTGCAGCACCCGGCTGGCTTCCTCCATCTGCGCCGTCATTCCGCACTCGCAGGCGATCCGGATAAGCACCGAGGCCTCAGCGATGGAACGGCAGGCCTGCAGCTTCTCACGCAGCATATATGCTGCGGCTACTTCAATCGTCTCCCCGAGCAAGGTAGATTCGACGACCTGGATTTCCACCTCCGGCGACCACTGGATGATCCAGTATTCCGCCCAGGTCGCCGCGTCTTGCCCGCTGGGCCTGTTTTTGGCAAAAGTAATGCCCAGCAGCTTCAGCCTGTGGAACAACATCGACCGGTTCAGGTCCAGATAGGCGGCTTCCTCGCTGGACACTCTGCGGTTCTCGCGAAGATCGAGCGGCAGCTCAGTGGCTACCGTCGATTTATACTTCTCCAGCTTATAGCGCTTGAGCAGCCGGTTCAGATCGTCCTGGATGGGGGTCTGGCTGACGCCATCGGCCAGATGGCCGATGGCCGTCCCCACATCCACCCTCGCCAGGGCGTCGGCGATCACAGACAGCTCGCCGTGGCCCAGCAGCGTCTGCGCGGCGTCCCGCAAATCGCGCAGAGTAGGCGCGCTTCCGCCGTGCAGCGCAGCCAGCGACTCTGCCAGCCGCACCGCCTCAATCACCTCGGCGGTAGAGCGGTGTGTCCCGCTGCTGCGCAGATGGCCTGCCACCGTAGACAGATAGAGATGTGCCAGCTCCTCCGGCCGTCCGGCCGCCATCGTCTCCCACATCATCTCAAAGTACTGCGGAGCTTCATTCCCTGCTCCGTAGCCTGACATAGTGGAGAGCTTGTAGTAGGAATACGGCATCAGCGTCAGCTTGGTGCTGCGTGAAGGCAGACCTTCCAGCTCCTTGTCGTTCAGAACATCAGATAGATCGGCAAGTGCAGAGGCATGGTACGCTCCGCAGATGACCACAATTTTGTCCGGCGCATGTCCGGCTGCGATGGTCTCCCGGATCTGCCGCCGCATATAGGCTTCGCGCAGTGCATTATACGCATGCTCCTTCGGCTGCTCTTGCTGCTCTCTGCTCTCGGAGAGCAGGCGCATTTCGGCGGAGAACGAAAGAATGGCCGCGCGGTACGCTCCGGCATTCGCATTATGCTCGTAATTGCGTTCCCAATACATATCATAGTCATGCTCGCCGGCAAGCCGGGCAATCCGGCTGTACACTGATTCCTGTTCCTTAACTTCTTCTGTGAAAAGCCTGCCCGCCTCATCTGCTTCAGGCTTCACTTCTTCCCGCCCGGAAATGCCATCCCGCCGCACAGCATCCTGCAGGCTTAAGGTTACCGAGGAAGGAAGATCAATAAACGCCGCCTCCGCCCCGTTGTCCCTGGCCCATTTCATACCTTGATATTCCGGTGAATAGACCGCTAACGGCCACAGGGCTGTACGTACCGGCAAATCCTCCGTGAAAGCCAATATGGCTACCGGAGGTTTCGTAGAGCGATGCGTCAAATGGCGGATTTCATCCGTGGCATCGCTCGGGCCTTCGATCAGCACCGCCGTCGGCTGAAGCTCATTCAGGTATTCCAGCAGATGCTTCGCGCCGCCCGGAGACAGGTGCCGCACTCCGAAAATATGTACCCCGGCTTCAGCAGTCGCTTTCACTCGTTCATCTCCTTACAGGCCTGGTAGAGACCGCGCCATTCCGCTCCTTTTTTCTTCATCACATTATCCAGATATTCCTTCCAGACCAGCTTGTCTTTGTCATCATCCTTGACAACTGCCCCTTGAAGCCCGGCGGCAAGGTCGCGGTCCGTCAGCTCGCCGTCCCCGAAGCTGGCGGCAAGCGCCATGCTGTTCGTCAGCAGCGAGATAGCCTCGGCGGTGGAGATGACCCCTGCGGGAGTCTTCACCTTCTCCTTCTTGTCCAGCGTCATCCCGCTGCGCAGCTCGCGGAAGATCGTCACAACCTTAAGCAGCGCCTCATCCGCCGGAACGGCTGCCCCCAGATTATAGGACGATGCAATCTCTGCGACCCGCTTCTTCACGATGGACAGCTCGGTTTCGATATCCGCAGGCGCAGGCAGCACAATAATATTGAAGCGACGCTTCAGTGCAGCCGACATTTCGTTGACTCCGCGGTCTCTGGTGTTGGCGGTGGCAATGATGGAGAAGCCCTTGCGCGCCCCTGCCTCCTTGCCAAGCTCCGGCACAGAGATGGTCTTCTCGGAAAGAATGGAGATCAGCGCATCCTGCACTTCAGAGGCGCAGCGCGAAATCTCTTCAAACCGGGCAATTCCGCCGTCCTCCATGGCCCGCATGATGGGGCTTTTGACCAGCGCTTCCGGGGTAGGACCATTCGCCAGGAGCATGGCATAATTCCATGAATAGCGCACATGCTCTTCACTGGTTCCGGCAGTGCCCTGCACTACAAGTCCCGAGTTGCCGTAGATGGCCGCCGCCAGATTCTCCGACAGCCAGGATTTGGCCGTACCCGGCTCGCCGATCAGCAGCAGCGCCCGGTCCGTGACCAGTGTGGCGACCGCCATTTCGATCAGGCGCGTGTTGCCGATGTATTTGGGCGTTATGACCTTTTTGCCGGCCTTGCCGCCTGCGATAAAAGTCAGCACCGCACGCGGAGACATCTGCCAGCCAGCCGGGATATTGCCTTTGTCCTCCTTGCGCAGCGCCTCCAGCTCCTCCCGGTACAATACCTCTGCCGGCAGCCGCATATAATCCTTAAGCTGTTCTTGTTCCGTTGTCATGGACACCTCTCCTTTGCTCAAATCACTCTTCATTTATAGTTATGCCTGACTCTTAAGCTGATGGACCACATATTCCAGCTGAGCCCGGCTCTCGTAATATCTTTGATTTGGAATAACTGCTTCCAGCCGGCCGCTGTAGCTAGCCGGAAAACGCAGCATTTGCTGGAACAGATTATAATCAAATCTGTAGGGAAGATAGCTCTTTCCATTTTCCAGCATGGATATCAGCAGTTCATGCAGTTCAGGGTCCGGCATTCCTGACCGGGCGAGCCCCGTAAATATGTCAGGTAGAAAATCATGATTCCGCTGCTTGTGCTGCGATTCCTTCCGCTCATCCAGCTTGTTCAGCAGATAGCGGCGGGCTTCCGCGTGATCCGGACGAGCAAAAGCGCATACCAGCTCCAGTTCATCCCTGTGAATGAACAAATCCAGCCAGTGCGGGTCCCAAGCCGCCGCAATTTTGTCAGGAGCAAGCATCCCCGTTTCACGGTACTGCCGCTCCCTCTGCGGGTCCCAATCCGCGTCATACCATATTTCCTCCGCTTGCATAACCTGCCCTTTGATCGTATCCATAAGCATTTTATTGCGCTGCGCAGAATCCCTGGTGACGACAGCCTTCAGCTTGTTAATCAGCGTGCCGCCAAATTGCTTGTACAGCTCCTCCGGTGACATCAGCTGTTGGGCTGCCCGGAAAACGTAAGGAAAAAAGCGGGATTCGAGTTGTTCCAGCTTCCGCAGCTCCTCATAAGCCGATTCCGTAGCCGCCCTTACTTTGTAACGCGCCGCTTCATCAATAACGTTTACGAGGCCCAGGGACGCAAAGCGCCCATGATCCGCTATCACATAGCTATACAGCTCATCCAGCTGCGGATTCTGCTGCCCGTATAACACAGTCGTAAACGGCCGGATATTGTTCCACAGTTGTTCCGCCTTTTTCTTGTCCTCATTTTTCTCCGGTAATTCACGCAGCTCCTGCATATATAGAGCGGACAGCCTCTCCACGAGCGGAGCGGAAGAACAATGCGCCAGAGCATCCGCCGCCA
This sequence comes from Paenibacillus riograndensis SBR5, assembly GCF_000981585.1. NCBI lineage: Bacteria > Bacillati > Bacillota > Bacilli > Caryophanales > Paenibacillaceae > Paenibacillus > Paenibacillus riograndensis. Next base: position 3,619,595 of record NZ_LN831776.1, on the reverse strand, counting down.
GCTCCCGGTCCTTCTTCCCTGCAAACGCTTCATACAGCCGGTCCTCGCCCTGTGATGATCCGCCTGTCGCCAGCGCTTTATACGCCGCCTCACGGATGACTTTTTTCTTGTCTTTGCTCCACTCCAGCAGGTCCTGGAGGTAAGCGTCATGGCCCCCAAGACATTCAATTGCCGCAGCCCGGATATCGTCGCTGCCGTCTTCAGCCGCCTTGAAGATCTTTTCCAGCGCTTCCGTTCCGCCTGCCTTGGCGATGACCTTCAGCTTGCGGACTTCGCTTTTGCCGCCCGTCAGATTAAGGCTTTCAATCAAGTATCCGGTGATGGCAGGACCATATGCAGGAAGAATATTGTTCATGGCAAACTCGGCAATCTCCGAATAGGGATCATTCAAGGCTGCAATAGCCAGCGGAAGCAGGCGCAGGTCCTGAAACACGCCTTCCTTAAAGGCTTCAATTACAACCTCATACCTGCCGCTGCCTGTTGTGGTCAAGGCCTGCCGCACTGCGGCCAGCTTCCTGTACGGGAGCTTGGTGTCGAGAGTAAAGTTTCGGCTGCGAAGCTCACCGGGAGCTTCATCAGGTGTGCTGACCCCTTGGGTATACAGCACCGATTCCAACAGCAGCGTCAGCTCCTGCAGCCGCACTGCTGCAGGTGCTCCGTCACCTGCACCCGGTTCCACCAGAGAGGTGATGCCCTCTCCGAGCCGTTTGAAGACTGCCGCCCGCTCACCGAGCTGCTGAAACTGCGGAAGCAGCCGTTTCAGGCGGAAATCTCCGGCAGCCAGTTCACTGCCGGCGATATATAGTCTTCTGACTTCTTGATGTAGCTCTTGCAATAATGCTGTACTCATGGGCTGTCCCCCTATAGGAATATATAAGAACGTATACGTAGGTGCATGCTAGTACAGAAGCCGGGTAATGGCTCCGTCTTGGATAATGGTCAATGGCTGGGCAACCAGCCGCCCCTGATCCAGAAGATGCTCGAACATCACCAGCACGCAGCAGTTCTTCATTGCAGAAGCAGGCAGGAACGGCAGCAGTTCAAGCGTCCCCTGGGGCAGCGAAGGAATGTCGTCCAGCACCAGTTGGACTCCGGCATCATCAGTGAGCACATACTGGCCGCTCCCCGTCACTCCCAGGCTGGCCGCATGCAGCAGCATGACTGGCGTTTTATCGCTGAGCGGATTTTTTAACTGATTTTTGACCTTCTTGAGCGCTTCTGCATATGAACGGTTTGCACTTGCCGCAACCCGCTCCAGGTCTTTAGCTTCGACAGCCCTTGATGTCATTTCTTCATACCGTACCCGGACATTCATATCGCCGGGGTAGGTGTACAGAAGCGGAATCCGCGCCAGATCAAAAAAGCTGTCTTCCTCCCGCATCAGCTTCGCAGCCTTATAAGGACGATAGTTGACAGTCCGGTGAATCGCACCGCTTGCCGTCTCCAGCCAATAGCCAAGATCCACGAGCTCCTGACGGGCGGGATCATCGTAGCTATAGAATGCCAGCTGCAGAAGTTCAACAGATTCTTTGACCAGACCATACTCTTTCAGCTCAGACAGCTGCCAGGCATGCCCCAGCCATTCGTCGATGGTGGATTCATGATCGAGGGCAAGCTCGGGGTCCTCAGCTCTTGTGGTCAAATAGACCCGGGCTTTCTTGATAAAAGCATGAAGCCTTGTCAACTGCTCCATGGCATATGTATAACTCTCTTCCCGGTTTTCTCCCTTGCCCAGAAGCAGGGCGAAGCGGCGAAGCTGTGTCTGCGCTCCCGATAAATAGTAGTTGCCCATCTGCTTTACATGCTCTTGAACGGTTTTGAGCGTTTTGCTGTCGATGGTGGACAAGCCGCCGCGGATCAGAGACAGCACCAGCTTTTCCAGGAGGTCAAGACCTTCAAGCTGTGCGTTTATTTTTTTCTTCAGGGCAGATTTGTTGACCTTCTTGGGCTTGCTTTCTGCGCCTCCGGCAGCTTGCTTGGCTTTATTCTCTTCCCGTTTTTCCGCTTTTTCGCGTTTGGAGGAAATATCCTCGGGGACAGGCGCAGGAGTGAAAGCCTGTCCTTCCACGTAGGCATAGAGCAGGCCTAATGTGTGCTTGCAGGGAAATTGCCGGCTGGGGCAGGTGCAGCGGAACACCGGATTATCCGGCGAAATAAAATCTACGGAGCACTCGTAAGGGGTTTTCCCGCTCCCGGCGCATTGTCCAAAGAGCAGTTCTCCATTCTCGGAGGTATGCAGCCGGATGAAGCTCTTCTTGCGCACCAGGCCCTGGCCGTTCTTAATGGCGGCTGCGTTGGGTGCGAGCGAATCTACATAGGATGTTGTAAGTTCAGGCAAACTAGGTTTCCTCCCGACTATATTAGGTGAAAAGCGCACATGCCTCTCATTACCCAAATCCGGGGATAAGATCACATGTTTGCATTTATCTTAGCAAAAATGCTCTCCGGTTCCAATCCAGCGGATGCTCAGGTGGGAAAAACAGGAATAAAGTCTTGTAAAGGGAATAGTCTTGACAACCCTGATAGTTTACGGAAACCCAAGTTTATCGCCGGGCCTATGGCCTGCTGCGGCCGTCGAAGTTTGTTAAATTCACTGGAAATAAATCACCAAAGTAACCCGGGGCTTACTGGGAATAATAATTTCGCAACAAAAAAAATTCGAGGAGGAATCCCAAAATGAAAATTTTGCCTGCTGCAATGTTGTCATTGTCCCTGATGCTGTCTGCTGCTTCAGTTGCCGGTGCTTCTCCGGCTGAATCCCATGCCAAGCATGAAAAGAAGCTTCATGCCGAAAGCGTCCACAAAGAAAAAGCACATCATCAGAAGGAATCGAAGCTTCACATGAAGAGCCGTGAAGCAAAAAAAATTGAAGAAAAGCACTTGAAAGCCAAAAGCCTCAAGGCAAAAAGCATTAAAACCAAAGCTACAGAATTGCCAAAATCAGGTTTCGGCGGTGCCAGCGAACAGATGGAATAGATCCATGGAATAGGAGGATGAAAGAGGCCGGGCTTGCCCTCCCTCTTTCTTTTCTTACACAATGAAAAAACGGATATTGGCCTTCATTACCGCGGCCATTGTATTAAGTGTTACCGGTTGCGCCGGCTCTGGACAACAAATGGACAACCGTCCGGACAGCAGCACTCCCCGGCCTTTGCAGACAATGCCTGAACACTTAAACACTGCTGAAAAGGGATTAAATGAAAACCATGCAGTTATTGATGAACCCAAGCCGTTTATGCCTGACCTGCTTACGATTCCTGCCATCTCGGTAAAAGCGGGCATTCAGCCAGTGAGCCTGCTGGAAAACGGGCAAATGGATGTCCCTGACAATACGGAGATAACGGGTATTCTCTTTCCGGGCGTTTTACCCGGGGGGAAGGGAAATGTCATTATAGACGGGCATGTAGACAGTTACTCGGGACCGGCTGTTTTTTTCAAATTGAAAAAATTGAAACAAGGAGATAAAGTGATTGTTTCGAGTAAGACAGGGCGCCAATTGACTTATATTGTGGAGTCGGTTGAAGCCTTTACCCCTGCTGAAGCTCCAATGGAACGTATTTTTGGTGAAACCGGAGAACGGAGAATGAACCTGATTACCTGCACTGGCAGATACAGCAGAAAGAAAAAGGAACACGAGAAAAGACTGATTATTTTCACAAAACTGGACGGTGAACTATGACTCTTATGAAAAGAAGCTGTCTCATATCTGCTGTTATTTTTCTGTTAGTATCCTTTCAATTTTCCGCTGAAAGGGCTGCGGCAGATCCAAGCGCATCAGATCATGAGCTGAAATCAGAGCTGGAAAATATCTATGCAGAAAGAGCCAAAATACTCATTAATGGCAACACGGGCCGTTTGGAGAAACGTTATCTTATGGAACAGGCCTTAAGTAAAAATGCCTTCCAGCATGAACGCAATAGAACCGAATATATGAATGCATGGGCGGACAAGCGGAATATCAAATTAATCCATGCCGACAGCAGCATCCGGATCATCCGCCGGGCCATCAGCGGAGATACCGCCAAAGTGTCTCTGGTGCAATCCCTTAAAATTGCCTATGTATACAACAATAAAATTATCCCCGAGCAATTCTTCGGGGTGGGTACCAGGCATTTCATGACCTTGAAGAAAAGTAACGGGAACTGGAAAATCGCCCGCGAATGGTATTTGGACCCGCTGGATGAGAACCCTCACAAGATTGCGGAAAAACCGGAGGGTGCAGCTCCTTCAGATAAACCCAAATCCGAGCCGAATGAGGACAAAAAATTCAATCGCGCCCGGGCCGTCGCATATGCCAATAAATATGCCGGAGCAGCATGGGGGGCCGGAAACCAGCATCACTATAATAAAAAATACCTGGATTATACCGGCAAAGGCGGGGACTGCACCAATTTTGCCTCACAGGTAATCGGGGACCCTGAGGAGGGCGGAGGTTTGCAAATGCAGGGCGGCTGGCGGTATTTCTATAAATCCGGCGGCACACAGACCTGGGTACAAACCGATTCCTTCAGCAGATTTCTCTTAAGGTCAGGATACGGGAAAATGATTGCCAAAGGCGATTATCAGCAGATTATGTCCCCCTCGAAAAAATATCCCGGAGGAGCCGTTTCAGAGCTTCAGCCCGGGGATTTAGTAGGTTATATCCTGCGGCACGATGATACTGACCATTTTTCCGTAATTGTCGGATTTGATGATTCCGGTTATCCGCTTGTCAATTCCCACACCGCCGACCGTTACCGTGTCCCTTTTGATCTGGGCTGGGACAAAGATACCAAATACCAGCTTTTTCACATTAAAGGCTGAATAAATCAGGCTTGTCAGCATAACCGAAAATCATTGTCATAAAATAAACCAAATGACATTGGTGTTATGCTGGAGGACATATGAATGGTTCCCGCCTGTTAAGACAATCTGCAATCCGGGCTTTTGCTTTGTTTATCGTGAAGCTGACCGGCCTGATCGGCCGTGTGATCTTGACAAGAATTGTAGGTGCAGAAGGAATTGGCCTCTATCAAATCGCCTATTCCTTCTACGGATTTGTGCTTATGTTCACAGGGGGATTGCCGACAACCTTGGCTATGGCAAGCGCTAAGAAACCTGCCCAAAGCTGGAGTCTTCTAAAAATAATATCGCTTGGTGTTATTTTATTCGGAGGAATTGTCAGTATGGCGGTTTTTTGGAACTCTCCGGCTATCTCCAGGTTTCTTGGCAATCCCGGCCTGGAATATTCAATCCGGGGTCTCGCTCCTTCACTGTTTGCCGTGCCGCTATTGGGATTGGTAAGGGGATATTTGCAGGGTCACAAACAAATCGGGGTTATCGCGCTGTCTGAGATTATCGAGCAGGCTTCCAGAATTTTTTTCATGCTCCTGATCGTCTGGCATGTCCTGCCCCTTGGGATCAACCGCGCTATAGGTTCAGGGCTTTATGGCACTTTTATAGGCGCATTATCCGCCTTTTCCTTGCTCACTATCTATATCTCTGTAAATAAAACAAGCCTTCCTTACAACACCAGTTATACAGTCCAGTCTCTTCCCATCTTTTGGTTCATTCAATCATCACTTATGATCTCTGCAACACGGCTGATTATTCCTGCCTCCGAATTTATAGACGCTGTGCTTATTCCCAACCGGCTGCTTGCAGCGGGCTACAGCACTTCCGAAGCGACCTCCATGTATGGAGTGATTTACGGAATGGCCGTCATCGTGGCCTATGCTCCCACCCTTCTGACCGGAGCCTTGTGCCACACCCTGTCCGTGCAAATTGCGGCGGAGTGGCAGCAGGGAAATATGCAGAGATTTAACAGACTTTCTGCTACAGCCTTCAAAGTATGCTGGTTATGGGGAATTGCAACAGCGTTATTTCTAAAGGGTTATGCCCCGGAATTATCGTTATTTATCTTCAATACCGAAACAGCCGGACCCGCAATCAAATATTTAGCTGCCATCCCCCTGTTGGTAGGCTTCCGTGAAATCTCCACCAGTATTTTATGGTCGCAGGATATCAGGAAAAGTCCATTTTATGGACTCCTTACAGGGATCATCTGCGCCACAGCTGCCCAATACTTTCTGGTAGGAATTCCCGGCTTCGGCTATAAAGGTGCCGCCATTGCTATACTTTTACTGGAAGCAGTAGCTTCATTATGGAACTTGCAGGCTTTGCGTTTCAAGATAGATCAGCTAAGCACCCTCTTATTTGGCCTGCTATCTGATCTCATAGTTCTATCTGTCGCGTTGTTCGGGGTCAGGCAGTTATCGCAATCTTTTCCTGGAACGCCATCGGGCTTTGGGAGATTCCTGTTTGCAGCCCTCTTGTATTTTCTTGTGGTGGGACTATATATGTATCTTCGCTGCATACGAAAAAGAAAATAATCTCAAAAGAACAAGAGCTGATCATCGCTGGTCACTTAAACCAGCCCTTCTCCTTAAAGCGGGTAATGGCCTCTATCCGGTTGCCGACATCCAGCTTGTCAAGAATGACCGAAATATAGTTGCGCACGGTTCCGGTTGTAATATACAGCTGGCTGGCGATCTCCTTCGTATTTTTGCCGTCGGCGATCAGGCCCAGCACTTCCTTCTCCCGCTGGGTCAAAGGATTGGCTTCACCGCTGTAAGCCTCATCCATCAGCTCGGGAGCATAAAGCCGTTTGCCGGACATCACGCTGCGGATCGAGAGGGCAAGCTCCTCGCTCGGACTGTCTTTCAGGAGATAGGCATCCACTCCGGCCTTAACGGCGCGTTCAAAATACCCCGCACGGGCAAAGGTGGTCAGAATCATGATTTTACAGCCTGAATCCTTCAGGGCTTCAGCGGCTTCGAGGCCGCTCATGGCCGGCATTTCAATATCCATGATGCAAATATCCGGCTGATGCTGCTGCACCAGCTTGACGGCTTCCTCCCCGTTCGCCGCCCGCCCTACAACCTTCATATCATCCTCCAGGTCGAGCAGGGAGGCGAGAGCCCCCAGCAGCATGCGCTGATCCTCAGCGATTACAATTTTGATCATAGCCCTTTTACCTCCTTCAGTTCCGGCTGCTTAAAAACATTTGGCACCCTAATGATGAGCGTTGTACCTTTATCCTGCAGCACATCCATACTGCCGTTCACAAATTCAAGCCGTTCCCGCATTCCCTGCAGCCCATGCCCCTTGTCATACAGATTGCTTCCCTCAATCCCGGTACCATTATCTTTGACTTTGATCAGCAGGTCCGTCCGCGAGGGTTCAATCTGCACCTGGCAGAGTGTCGCACCGCTGTGCTTCACTACATTGGTAACGGCCTCCTTCAGGCACATGCTCAGCACGTTCTCTGTCATTAACGAGGTATTGACAAGCTTCGGGCTGCCCTCCAGCTGGAACTCAATCTCTGCCGCCTCCAGCAATTGCCGGATCCGGATCAGCTCATCCTCCAGGCGGATTCCGCGCATTTGCGTAACCATCTCCCTGACTTCCTTGAGCGCACTTCTCGCGGTCTGCCGGACATCGTTAATTTCAACCGCAGCCTGTGCCGGATTTTTGTGGATCAATTTGCCGGCCAGATCGCTTTTGAGGCCGATGAGCGACAGCTTCTGTCCCAGCGTATCATGCAGATCCCGGGCAATCCGCTGCCGTTCCTCCATAATAACCAGCTCGGAGATCCGTTTGTTGGCATCCTCCAGCTGTCCTTGCAGCTTATCCTGGTTATTGCGGTTATAGGTGGTCGCGGGCAGCAGCACTACAGCGATCATGCTCACCAGCACGAACGGAAGCTGCGAAATGAAAACCCGGTTACCTGTAATCATCTCATAATTGATCGCAGCAATGGTCGTCAGCAGATGAATCGAATACAGCGTGAAAAAACCGGCTCTTTTCTGAATATTCCCGATAAAAAAAGCAATAAATAACGCAAAATACATATACCCGAACAACAGCGTCATTGTGATCGAGACAAGGATCTGTACAGTGGTCCAGAAATAAACCACCCAGCCTTTGGATTTGAACGAGAGGACGTAACAGGCAAAAAACACAGCAACCATAACGATTCCATATACCCACTGGTTTTGGTTCACTGAGGCGGAACGGAAGATGAAATAAAACGGCAAAATGTAAAAAACAACCCATACATAAGGGCTGAGACCCGTACTTTTGTGAAAAATATGATGCCACTTTTGCATGTCAGCCATCCTTTTGCCAGCAAGATTGTACCCGCATTGTACCCTCATTTTAACATAATCCCTTCAGATTCCCGCAATATCCCGCAAAAAAAGAAAAAGAGCAGCATCGGCATTGGCGTTCTCCGGCTGCTTCTTTCTCCAACCCTATATTACTCGCTCTGGAACCCGGGTTTGATCACCTTCAGACCCTCCGCTGCCGGCTTCGTCTGCTTCATTCTGGCCTTGATTTCCTTGAAGCCGACGAATCCCTTGTTCTCTTCATCCCATAAGCGGAAATGCAGCGCCTTCAGACTGGTTCCGATGGTAATGGTCGTGGCATGCTGCAGCGGTTCAGAGGCATTATGTGCCAGCTCCAGATTATAGTTCGGCACCTTCGGGCTCAAATGATGGACATGGTGAAAGCCGATATTGCCCGTAATCCATTGCAGCAGCTTGGGCAGCTTGTAATACGAGCTTCCTTCTACTGCCGCAGAAACATAACTCCATTCCTCTTCATGCTCGAAATAGGAATCCTCGAACTGATGCTGCACATAGAACAGCCAGATGCCGAGGCAGCCTGATACAAATACGACCGGCAGCTGCACCAGCAGAAAAGCCTGCCAGCCCATCGCCCAGATCAGCGTACTGTAGAGTAACGCAATGGACACATTCGTCAAGTACGTATTCATCCGTTCCTTGCGTCTTGCGCCTCTGGCATTAAAGCGGTATTGAATCAGGAAGACGGCGATCGGGCCGACTCCGAACATAATCAGCGGGTTGCGGTAGATGCGGTAGTACAGCCGTTTCAATGGCTTGGCAGCTAAATATTCCTCTACAGTCATAATCCAGATATCGCCGATCCCCCGCTTGTCGAGGTTGCTGCTCCCGGCATGATGGATGGAATGGCTGTGCTTCCACTGGCGGTATGGGACAAGCGTCAAGACACCCGTGATGGTGCCGATGATATCATTGGCTTTGCGGTTGTTGAAGAACGAGCCATGGCAGCAGTCATGGAAAATTATAAAGGTGCGGATCACAAACCCCGCAGCGGGGACCGCGAACAGAAGCGTAAGCCCGTAGGATACCTGCAGGCTGAAATAAGCAGCCATCCATAGAAGTACAAGCGGAACAAGTGTATTGATTAATTGTCTGATGCTTGCACGCTGGTTTGTTTTTTCAAAGGGTGCCATGCTTTTTTTCAGGCTGGAGAGCTGGGATGTCTGGCGGGTAGTCATCTTCTTCATTTCCTCCTCGGATGTGTCCCGTAACGGATACATTCATCTGTCTTTAGTATAGAGAAGGAAATGTCATCCCAGTAAGGCATAAACATCAACGATGCAGTATGACATATATCATACTTACGCCAGGGATGAGGGCTGAGGGGTCTGCTTGTTCCTGTTTCTGAGAAGCGGCAGCAGAACCAGCATGGCGATCAGAAACAGCACACCGCTTCCGGCAAATACGCCGAACAGCGAAAAGGCTTCTTTCAGATACCCGGCAAAGGTCATGCCAATGACCATGAACCCCATAAACATCGGCCCCATAATGCCGCCTACCCGGCCCATATAGGCTGTCTCGGTATTTTGCAGGATCAGGGTATTGATGCCAATGTGTATGCATGGGTAAAAAAAGCCCGCCAGCGTCTGAAGCGTGATCGTCAGCGCCGTATCATGCGACCAGCCCACCCCGATGGTCCCGGCTGCACTGGCGAGCAGGCCTGCGGCCAGCAGCATTTGCGGCTTCACCTTCCGGCCAATCCCCATGATCAAAGCACCGCCAAGCAGCATCGCTGCTCCGTTCGCCATCATGACCCACTGCAGAAAACTTTTGTCCTTCCCCAGATTCTCAATAATCACGAAAATTCCAAGCGGCTGAACCAATCCGGCCGCCAGGCCCGCGAATGCAAAGGCTGCACCCAGATTCTTCAAAACTTTGCTTGTGCGCACATAACTCAAACCGGCTTTTACTTCTGCATAGATACCCGTCTGCTTATGTCCGGCTGTCTCTGCATTGTCCTTAGGCAGCAGGCTGAGAATAAGCGCCGAGCCGGCAAACATTCCAGCCATGATGATCAGCGAAACCTCAATCCCGTAATGCTGATAGATGAACGCACCCAGCACAGGTCCAATAACCATAAAGAACGCAGTAAGCGACTGGAACATCGCCATCACACCTTGCAGCTGTGATTCCGGCACATGCTGCTTGAACAGCTTCATGGCCGAAGGCTGGGAAAACTGCGACAGCACGGCAGAGACAAAGGTTGCCAGCAGCAGCGCTTTCCATGAGCCGCCCATAACGACCAGCAGCACAACCAATACAGATAACGCTGAGAGCGCATCACTCCAAATCATCGTTTTTTTCGGACGCCAGCGGTCAGCAAAGGTTCCCCCTACAATGGCAAACAAAAAAATTGGCGCAAATTCTACGACCGAGATCAGCGACACATAAAAAGGGTCGTTATTTGTGATTTCCGTTACATACAGCAGAATGGCAAAGTTGCGCACCCACACTCCCAGCTGCAGCAAAACCCTGGACATCACAACCGTCCGCACATACTTGTTCCTAAACACTTCAATCCCTCCAAAAGTAAACAAATTATCACTACGTTTATTAATATATAGACTTTTTATTATTATGTCTATATATAATTAGATAATTATCAAATTCGTTTATTTTTTGAACACAAAAAATCCTCTATCCCGAGTCCACCCGGCCCAGAGGCCAAGCGCTCAAGATAAAGGATTATTGTGATAGTCTGTAGTAAAAATCCCCACATACTGTTATTTGTTAAATTTGGCTTTTGTTTACTGATTATGGCAGTGATGAAATGATAGAATTATAACTTATAGTTGACACGTTTCACATGAGTACAAAACGGTAGCTGATAGAATCGGCGTTTCCAAACAGCTATGATCTGAGTATGGGCGGTTTTTGAATGACTCTCCCTCTAGCCACCAATTTACTCTCATATATTTCAATTTGGCTTCCTGTATAAAGCACTTGGTGGGGAGCGTCCATAATTGCTAAATATATCCTATTACAACAAAGAACGTATCCAGAATAAACTTGGCTCTCCGGTTGAGCAACCACCGAATAATTTTGCTCTTATCTTACTGTCTACTTGACGAGGCATAACCAGTTACACTCGCATGTGGTCACTCTCTTTACTCGTTTTCAAAGGTGTAGTCTTCAATGATTCCCTGTCCTAATATTTTTGAAGCGAGCTGAAGAGTGATATTACCACCAACTTTAACGAGGTCTCTGATGTACTCAAACGAGTCTTCATCGACTGTTGGAAGTTCAAGCGATATCGAATATTGAGTACCTCTTACTAATTCTTCTACGTCAGCACTTGAAATAATCGTCCCCGAAAATAATAAGTTGTTTCCAAAGTTAATTCCCGGTCTAAGAATATTTTTGGTACTCAGGTTGTGTGTGAGAAAGATTATCCGAACTAAAAGTCACATTTGCATTTAGTTTAAGCATATTATTCTCCTAAAATCAGTATTTGTGATTAATTGCCTGTATAATTTTATTGAAGTCCTCTAAATGTTCAAGATGAATTGTAAGTGTCTCATTCTTAAAAATAAAAGGGTCGACGTGTGTAATCAGCAATTCTATCAAGTTCTGTCTTTGAAACTTTAACTTCTACTATTGCTGCAATGTCTTTGTATTTTTCAGGAAATTTAAGTGTATCATCAAAGTTTAATCCAAACTGCTTCCCATCAAACCCCATAGGACTCACCTTAAATGAACCACTTTCCATTATTTGATAGAACTCATCTGCACCAACAGCCCTGTATAGGTTAATAAAAATGATCTGATTCTTTTAGAATTTGTTTGGCTATATAGTTTGAACTAAAGAAACGACTGACTAGAACCTGACACAGAGTCGGTCGATGATGGTCAAAGGCACTTTCATAATCTCCTCCATGAATTGCTGTACGTTGGTTCGAATTTCAGTGACCGTGTGGTAGAAGACGTTGTTAATCACGTCCGATTTAAGCCATTTCCACAAGCCTTCGACTGCATTGAATTGAGGGCTATAGGGAGGTAGGAACACCAGCTCAAGTCGTTCTTTCATCTCCGTCAGGAACGGGGTTAGTAGCTCCGCATGGTGGATTCGCGCATTGTCCAAGACCATCACGATTTTACCTGTTGGGTATTCATCGATGACTTTTTTCAAAAAACTCAAAAAGGTTTCTGCGGTATACTGTTCATCTTCCTGCCATACGATTTTGCCTGTTCCATAATCAACGGTTGCCAGCAGTTTGACGCCGCGATGTTTACCTGTGGTTGGAATGATCCGTTGCTTACCGCGGAGAAACCACGTTTTCTGAATGGCTTGATAATCTCGAATCATGGATTCATCTTCGAATAGCAAATGGTGAATTTCGTCCTTCATATATCTTTTTTTAAGTTGGGAAACGTGGTTTCTGTAAAAAATCTTTGTTTTTCTTCGTCCGCTGCGGCCAAGGTATACGTTGGCTTGGTGTAGCTTAGCCCCTGTCGCTGCATCATTTTGGAGATACCCCGAAGCGAATACGTGACTCCAAATTCCCGTTTGATCAAGGCTGCAATGATCTCCAGTGTCCAGTTGTGCCGCGCCGTAAAGCCAACATCATGCGGAACCGAACCCACAATGGTCTGTTTCAGCTTTTCTTGTTGTTCTTTGGTTAATCGAACAGGCGCTCCTGGAGAATGATTCATTTGAAGGCCTGAAAGCCCTCCGGTTTCATACGCCCCAATGTAACCTTTTACGGTTTTTGCACTTCGATCGATGGTATGGGCAATTTCCTCAATTTCTGTTCCTTGTAGATACAAATACAGGGTCTGGTATCGTTCGTACATCCGACGTTTTTTGGCTTGCTTCATCGCGGTTTGGATCTCTTGAAAGGATGCTGTATGGTCCATTACATTCCCCTGCCTGTCTGAAGTCGTTGTCTATATTACTTCGACATGTTGCAACGAAATCCTTACCATAGTTTTCTAATCTTTAGTTCAACTTATATAGCTGTTTTTCTGTAATCTTTGAATGCCTGCTTTTCTGCCCCTTTCATTGCTACTTTTGCAAGCTGCCCTCGCCGGGGACAAAGTTTAAAGCAAGCATTTTTGCAGCCATATCTTTCTCTTGTTGGGATGAGTCGGAATCAAGTATAGTATTAAGGTCATCCCAAATTAAGAAATTATAGGTTGCTTTAGCCCCATTAACGACTGCTTTCTTCGTTGCCTTCCATGCACTTCTAATCCATGAGTTACCTGACGGATCCCATCGAATTAACGGATTGTTACCCACATACGTATACAAATTCAAACTCAGCGGATTATCAATCTGCCTCTCAACCGTATCCTCATTTAAAAACCGCCCCATACTCGGATCATAATACCGTGCCCGCAGGTAGTAGAGTCCGGTTTCTGGATCATATACTTCTCCTGTGTACTTGAAGGAATTGGAGGTTCCCTCCACCTGGCTGGTGATGTTCCCCCACTCATCGTAGGTGTAATTGTTGATTACCGCCCCGCTAGTATCCACGATCTGTACGACGTCACCGTGCCCATTGTACAGTTAATGGTATCCCTTGGAATTCCTCTTGTTTTTCTTCTCCAGCACCCGGTCCCTACGCACAAAGTTCGCTTGTTCCACGAACACGCCGCTACGATCTAATCTGAGATTACTTCACTATTCAGATTGGGTATTTCTATTATAGTCTTTCATGTGTCTACACTTAAATCGAAGAATACGCTGTCGCGAGACCATGATAGATGAGTCTGTTGTAAGAATGAGTTTAGTTTATTCGGCACTGGATGAGAGCTTTAAATGGTACACAAAGAAACCACATGGAGTCGTCGCTCACATGTGGTCAATGTAAATTTATTAATAAATAAGTTATTTCTAAACATAAAGCTAATTCATTATAACCATTATAACGCTTTTTTAACCAGTTAGGCATGGAGGCCTTGTTAGTAACTCAACTCCTGTTCTCTTTTTCCGTTTTCCCATTTTAACCTTAATTAAACAATTACTTGAGTCCTTTGAATCTGAAAAAACTATTTATTTGTCTATATTAAAATATTCATTAAGGTTCTTATCATCAACAGGCTTCACACTTTCAAAATATTTCTGTTCATATAACTTTCTAACAACAAATTCGATTTCCTCTTTACTTACTTCCTTTCCTAAAATTAAATTAGGCTCCACTGAATAATACCCATACGTCTCCAATTCTAATTCAAAATCCTGTTGAAGCCGTACTATATCATAGACCTTTATGTTAAATAATTTATTCAATACCTCAACATAGACATCATTTCTGTACCCCTTGCTATTTCCCTCAAATTCCGCAAGTTCCGTATCATCTAAAAAAAACACTTTGATGTTATCCATATTAATTTTCTCCTGTTCTAATTTGTTGGCGATACTACTATCTGATTTAATAACTTTTGATATTGGTCAACAGTCATATTGTAGGAAGGGATTATTTCGTAATGTTCGGCTCGTTTTCCACGTTGAATGCTTGCCCGACAAATGAACTTACGTCCAAGTACCATCAATCATCTCTGTTCCGATTCAGTAGACAGAGTCTATATCCGAACGCTGGAAGCGATATGTGATGCCCTAGACATCTCCATCCATGAACTGATTGTTGAAGATTCTGATGCATAAGGTGTCTAAATGCAAGTCGGGTCGGGCGCTGGATGTGCTACGCCCTTTTCCTCAACAAGAATCATTACTTTTGATATAAACCACCCCGGGTGTTTTCCTATCGTAATGGTGAACATTTCCCGGAAGGAAGGGGTTGAAATCTCTTTATTTTCAAGTAAAATAGAGACTATGTTATTTTTATTTCATCCAGCATGTTGGACTTTTTATCGTTATCGGCAAAATAACGTGTCCATCGGTGAGGATGTGTCTTCTAGCTATTTATAGCCAGACGATCTAGGCAGTCCCCTTGGGGGATTGCTATTTTTTTTGCCAAGTTTTTGCGATTGGCATACGTAGATGATGTATAAAGCTGCCTTAATACGGATTCATCGAATATGCTTTGCAGTAGTTGGAAACCAAGAACAGTTTCGATCTTGGATATGCTCTCTCTGTTCTCCATTAGCCAAGACAATTCCAAGTCGCTGACTTCCTCTGGATACTCTATCTGTGCAAGTGTCTTCTCCATCGTATAGTCAAAGAATGGTTTTTGGAGTATTTCTACCGCTTTCCTCGTTGGCGAAAACTTTCTCAGATCATTGTCGCTAGGTCGGACTTCCAGTCGCAATACACCTTTGGAACGTTCAATAATCTCATTTGATTCTTCTTCCTTCCGGGTCTGCTTTTGCTTATCATAAAACATAATTCTGCTGCTATTGTTCCGATATTCAACGGTCTGATCTTGGTTATAAGCAATAGTGTTCTTGTAGGCAAGTTTCTGCCTGCTGAACATCCGTATATACTCACTGACCTTCTTGCCCACTTGAAAATTACAACAGACATCACATCTACTTAAAGTCCAGTCAGAATGTGGAATATGCACATCAAAGAGATGGAGTAGCCTTTCTTGCAATCGTTCAAAGAACAAGGGAATGTCTGCTTCTGTGAGCATAGTTACGTTGTCTCCGTATAGAACCTTCGGTATAGATACTTGTACTGTGAGTGTTTGGCTGTTCTCGATATACTTCATGAATGGTAGCTTTTCGTCGTATATCTTATAGCTTGTATTCAATGCACCTGTTTCTTTGCTTAAGAATGTAGTTGAATGTTCGTTGTATTGATTCAATATATCTGGATCAATAGGAATAGGTCTTGCTTTCAGTACGATAGTGTCAAACATTAGGAACCTTCTTTCATTTCTAGTAATCTAAAATATTAGATGTAATTGGAGATGTTATAAGAATGGGAACCCACGGCTGGAGTCCGGCTATTGTTCAACTCGTGTCTATCTTGTTCATCGTATTCACCACCTATTAAGGTTTAATTCCAGTTTCCTCGAACAGCTTGTCAAGCTTCTCAAAGAACTGTTTCTGCTCGTATTTTGCGTAATCTGGATGTACTCCCCATTCGTTATCTCGGTGAACGAGATAATATAAGACCAATTCCAATACTGTCTTTTTATTACGATTCTGTTCTCGGAATACCGTAACTACATCTTCAAGCCGTTTAAAATCCTCATTTTCTTCATCATTGACCAATATTTCCAACTGTTCAATCAACCGTTCCTTTTTTTGTTCTTCATGAATATACTCAATGAGCTGCCTATTATGCGAATAATGCTCTGTTGTTGTATATTCATATCCTTCATCATCAACGCCTGTCAGCTCGATTTCTTCATGTTCATCTGTTCTGGTTAAGTAAATCATTAGAATTTCTGACTTTTCGGATGGAAGCAACTCCTTCTGGAACAATACCTGATCTTCGATTCCAAACAACTCGGATAACTGCTTCAGACGTGGTTTGGGAATCTTCCGTCTTTCTTTGATCCAATCCTGAAATGTTTGCTTGGATACCCCGATTGCTTCTGCTACTGTTTTGTACTCCATGTGAAACGTGTCAGCTATAAATTGTAATCCAATCATCCCAATCACCGCCATACCTAGTATGTCTTACGAGATTGATTATATGATGCCATACCAAGAATGTCGACCACTTTTTCAAAAAGAAAAAGCCACATGAAGTCTTTGACTCACACGTGGCTAATTTGAATAAATGAATTGTTTCCATTTATAATCTAATCTTTAGAATGCTTTTTTAACCAATTAGGCATGAAAGCCTCACTAGTAGGAATTCCTTTGTAATATTCATGATATTCATCACTTTCCCATAACTTCTCAATTTCATCAGTCTGGGTTGATGGAAGTAATTGATTATTATTACGTTCAAAAATGTATCCGTTCTTGCATTCATTACACTTTACCGCAAACTTATTTGATGAAAATGTTGAATAAATGGAAAGTTCATGTCCACAGTTAGGACAGTAAACGCCATAACGACGCTCAATAAGTCTTTTTAAATTCATATTTAGTCACCTACACCAAATAATTTTTTAATCATTTCTGCTTGTTCTGGTGTTGGTTGTGCCCAGCCTTTAGCTGAAGCATACCCCGAACCACGAACACTCCACTGTCCATCATAATAAGATAACCCAAATCCTAAGTCTCCCTTTGTAAGTCCCAACTGCTCGTGACTTAAAAAAGCACCATAATTCTCCGGTTGAACAAAAGCATCAATTTGACCATTCGCTCTTAGAATACCAATTATTGGTCTTTTACTACTAACGGCACTACTTGCCAAACCCTCCAGCTTAGGGACAGCTTTAATAATATTAGCAGCACCCATCGAAGCTACTAAACTTGGCGCTTTTAGAATTAATTTAGTTACTCCTGCAGCAGTCCCCATAGCGCCTTGCAAATTAAAAAGCGCTTCTGCATACTTCCTACCGTAAGCATATGACTCATTTTTTGTTGGATTACCGTTAAAAATATGATCAGCATGGTCAATCAAATAATTAAAGGGGTCTATGAATGCACTGCCAAAAGCGTTCCCTAAATCCCCTAAACTTATATCACCATTATACAACCCCTTACCTACTCCATAAATGGATTTATATGTCTGAGACTTAAATAACGCAGATGCTGTACTTCCAGCAATATTTAAAAAACCATCTTGTGAACCTCTACTGATGTACCAGTACGTTTTAAAAGACATATGTCCCGTCGGATCAACATATATCAGCGGATTATTTTCTACATACGTATATAAATTCAAACTCAGCGGATTATCAATGTGCCCTTCAACCGTATCCTCATTTAAAAACCGCCCCATGCTCGGATCATAATACCGCGCACGCAGATAGTAAAGCCCGGTTTCTGGATCGTATACTTCTCCTGTGTACTTGAAGGAATTGGAGGTTCCCTCCACCTGGCTGGTGATGTTCCCCCACTCATCGTAGGTGTAGTTGTTAATTACCGCCCCGCTGGTATCCACGATCTGCACGACGTCACCGTGCCCATTGTACAGGTAATAGTAATCCGTGACGCTGTTGTTCTTTTTGTCCTTCTTCACCAGTACCCGGTCCCCACGCACAAAGTTCGCTTGTTCCACGAACACACCGCTGACGATCTTCTCTTGCGAGATCACTTCACCATTGAGGTTATAGTTCACCTGGGTCTGGGTATTACCATTTGTCTTCATGGAACGCAGGCCATCGGCATAATACTTGAAGCTGGTTGTACTTCCTCCTTTGTTGATGGAGGTTAAGGTGTTCTGTAAATCATAGGTGTAACTCGTATCCAACGTGTCCAGATTGACGTTGCCCGTATCCGATAACGTCTGCCGGTTGCCCCGCACGTCATAGGTGTACGTCGTTTTCGCGCCATCCGGCCGGGTAATGGACAACAGGCGGTTCAGCGCGTCATAGGTATAACTTGTCGTTTGCGCGGTGCTGCTGCCTTTGCGCACCTCGCTTACGGAGACGCGATTCCCGTTATTGTCGTAACCGTAGCTGTATCCCGAAAGCACGTCACTCCCTTTGGTGTTCCAAATGCTCTCGGTCCAGCCCAGCGCTTTGTTGTACGTATATTCCGTCTTCAGTATGCTGCCATCTGTAAGCGTCGGGTACGTAATCGACTTCACCAAATCGTTCGCGAAGTAGCTGTACTGCACATTGGCCGAAGCTGCACCTGTGACCGTGGAACTCCCGTTGGTTTGTACTTTATCCAGCCGCTGCTTGTTATATAGATAATTCGTGTAAAAGCCCATGTAGTTGTCATTGATCTGTGTCATCCGCCCCAGTACGTCTCTCTGATTACCGATGTACGCCGAGTGGTTGCCCGCAACGGAGGAAGTCGAACGCACTTGGCCCAAGCTATCCATCACTTGCGTTTGGGTAGCTGTTACCACGTTATTCGTAAGGGTTTGAATCACCTGGTTTCGCGGATGATCCTTGCCGAAAATCACATTCGTTTCCTGCGTTTGCGCTACATTGTTGATCATCCCGCTGATCGTGCTCTTTTTCAGTTGGCCGCTTTCGTCATACGTATATCCAAACGTGCTGCCATTGCGGTCTGTTTTTGCTGCCAATTGGCCTGCGCTGTTGTAGGTATAGCTTTCATTTTGTGAAGCCCCGTCCTGTTTCACTTTAAGCAGGCCCAGTTCGTTATACGTCTTGGTATTCAGGGTTTGCGGCGAGCCGTTTTTAGCCTGTATCGTTACTTTGGATACCTGACCACTGCCGTCATAGCTGTAGTTGGTGGTCTGGTTCAGCGCATCTTTTACGGCGGATAAACGGCCTAAGGCATCATAGGCATAGGTGGTCGTAACCCCGTCTTCGTTCACATTATGATTAGGATCGGTGTAACCTGTGATGTTTCCCGCGATATCATATCGATAGGATTCGGTAATCTGTTGTTGATTCGTTGGCCAATCCTTATAGGTGGAGGCCGAAATTTTATTCCCCCAGGCATCATAAGCCTGCTGGACATAGTTCAGCTTTTCGCCTGTGTTCTTATCCTGAATGTAGCTTGTATTGGTGCGCGCTTTGAATGAATAGTCGCTGACGACGAGATCTCCGTTGGCATTCGTGGCCCGGTTTTGTCTCCCCCACGCATCGTAGCTGACAGTCAATGTATTTCCAGCGGGGTCAATGGAATACACTGGACGCCCCATGTCGTCATAATGATATTGCTGGTATACCCATTTTCCCGCATTATCATCATAGTGCTCTTCCAACAGGACGAGTCCTAGTCCGTTATATAATACATCTGAATTTGTGATAACGGCATCGTGAGTGGACAAGTTAGTTACGGTTTTAATGGTATTCACTTTTAGAACAATTATTCCTGCATTCACAGCATCAAAGTTCACGGAGGTCTGACGATAATAATTATAATCGATCACTTCACTATATCTTTCTCCGTTGGCATTGGTTCGGACTGGATGCGTTTCTTTTTTCAGACGGCCCCCAGCATCGTATTCATAGGTAACCGATTGGTTGTTCCCATCCGTTTTGCGGATAATTTGACCATTTCCTTTATCGTAGGCGATCAAGGTTTTGACGACTTTTTCCTCTGCAGTACCAACATTGAACCACTGTTGTTGTTCCGTTGGATAAGCGTAGTCATTTTCACTGCCATACCGAACCACAGACTTAGCGGCAAGTCGATTATCTGCCCAGGTTTCGGCGGTTGCTCGTTCAATCTTGCCTAATCCATCAAAGTAGCCGTAGGTATACGATGTCTGCTCGTTTCTGGCATTTGTACTTGTCGCAATACGCCCCTCTGCTGTGTACGTATAACGCTCCGTCAGAGGACTTTGATCGGTTTCATTTTGATACCATGCTTTGGATTCCAGCATCAAATAATGGGGTTCATAAGTCAGAATCGTCGTATAACGTTGCTTTAGAGCAGGATTATTATATTGTGCACTGGTCAGTGGCTTGGTCTGACTCTGTACTAACCCCCACTCATTAAACACCGTTTCAGTATACATATGGTTGGCGGTGGCATCACTGTCACCAACTCCATACTCTGTAGTCCTTGTCCGGGTTGGAGAATAGAGAAAGGTCTCATGAAAAGCTTCATTTGTCACCACTTGCCGTTCTCCATTGGATGCTTGAATGTCGGTGGAAAGTAACCGGCCCTTGCCATCAAAAGTATACTTTGTTCGTTGTCCGTTACTGCTCGTATTACTTTGAAGCGTAGCTGTGGAACCGTAACGATAGCTTTCGGGCAACCACTCCGGGTAATCCGGGAGATTCTCTCCTGTGTAGTTCCCAATATATTCATAATTAACTGAATGATAAGCCATACTACCTGTATGGTCACTTCTTGAATTCACTTGAAATTCCTCAACGGTTTCATAAGACCCAATATGCCGGATAACCTCTTGATAAGTATAGTTGGTTGTTGAGCTTGGATAGGTGATTTTTGTTAATAAAGCGTGAAAATTATAATTTTGTTCGCCATAGTAATAGGAATGTGGATTATACTTGGCACGTTTGTAATCATAATTGAAGTATGTTTTTTCTCCAACCTGATTCGTAATGGAGTCCAACAGCGGAATGTATTTTTGGATTTCATTTACAGTGGTCATGACTCTGCCTGCAGTTAAGGTTACTTTCTGAACCTCGCGGGTTCCCTCATACACACGGATGTAAACATGGTTTCCAGAAAAAGCGCCTGTGGTTTCGATATTATTCTCGTAGCTGATCTTCACTTCTCTTCCTATAGAGTCTGTTATGGACGACAACAGATACATCGTTTGTTTAGAAACATTATCTCTGACAAAAAGTTCACGGGTTTCATATTTAAAGGTTATGGTATTACCGAAGCGGTCAACAATGCCAAGCAATAATCCATTATATCCAAAGTACTCCCGCTTTTTATCCGCATATTCCATATAGTAATCTGAACTGTATTCACCATTACTAAAGATATGCTGCCGATCGAACATAAACCGCTTGTCTTTGCCGTTGTATTTCACAATATGTGTATACGAGGTTAACGGATCTGACCAATATTCGGATACTCTATAACTGCTTCCCTTTCCATCGTTATAATACAAGTACTCTCCAGAACCTTGAACCGATGGAAATTGAAAATCCCAACCGGATCCTAATATAGAATAACTCCCTATCGTATAATTACCTACTGCACTATCATACCTTAATCTAAACGGAGTCGAATTGTTTGAGTTGTACTTCAGTCCAACATCCAGATCCAGACCATCGCGCCCGGGTAGATTGATCAGATTTTTTTTAAACAGTAAGGTACCTGAAGCCGGATCGACGGATTCACTGGAGCCACTACGATCTTCAAATTGAGGTTTTTTGGTTTGATTGATTTGTGCTTCTCTGATCAAACCATCAAATGCACTGTCAACAGCTAGATCAAAAGCGGTGGTTGTAGCCGCAGTGATCCCCAAATCATTCAAAACATTTGAATCTTTGACATACACTTGGGAGGTCACGCTTGGACGTTGCTGAAGGTGGAGAATATCCTCTGTAACTGTATATACGGAATCTTGGACGGATGGCTCTTCTAAATTTAAGGAAGTTTCTCCGTTCAACTCTGACTGAATTTGTTCCCAGGTTATATTTCCTTTTTGCTTCCACTTTAATAGCTCCAGCGGTGCCCATTTAGAAGGGGTTAGCCTCAGCAAATTAATCCAATATACATCTAACCTTGATGCTCCGGCTAGCACCAAGCTATCGATTTCCGACTGGCTTAAATCTTGTGATGGTTTCGTTTCCGCGGTTAGCGAACGTTGTAATGCGGCTGAGTTCAGAAATTTCTGCTTCTCAAGGGTTTTCGCTTTGATAGACAATATGGCGGAAGGTTCTTTGGAGGGCTGATACACTTCCTCTTGTACTGTGAATACATCATCAATAGGGGGGCGCTCTGCCTTTGAGGATGTTTGTTTCAGCGTATTTGTATTGTCAGCAGATGGCTGAGGGAAAGTTTCCATTTCTAAGTTTGGGGGAGCAGACACCATCGGGTTCATTTCACTGCTCTGCTCTCCTCTCTTCGCGCTAAGTGGAATACCCGGTATTGCCAGAATAAAACACATCAGGCATAGTACTATTTTTTTTAATAATTTCTTCTTATTCATTAGTAAATCCCCCAAAAAGTTATAATTTTGTTCTAGCGAGAAGGCGCTCCCTCTTTAAGGTACAACTTGTAACTTGCTTTGAAGTTTACGCATCAACAGAGCTTATAGGATAGTTATCTATCAGAAGCAAGATGACTAAAATTACTATAAGAATTGGGTTGCTTTTATTGAATTTCAATGAATTCACTCCCACTATTATTTTCTATTTCCTATGGCCATAGCATGGATATCCACACCTTCCTCTAGGCTTTTAGGAACTAAGCACAAACATAAAATCCAAGAAATTGGTAATGTCCATCTTTATCATTGTTGCAAAAACTACATTCATTTCTCAAGGAGTATATGATTTCTTTAGGTTCCCGTTATTATCATATTCAAATTTACGAACTATAACGTTATTCGAATTTTTAATATATATTAATTGGTTATTACAATTATAGATATAATCGTACTCATTAATTTCTTTGCTTATATCTAATGAAGCTCTCCAATTAGGGATTTTAGGATTCATTATAAAGAGATAATACTGTTTGTTTGCAATAAGTTTAACTGATAGAGTACTGTAATTTTGATTTTCTGCAAATACCTCACCCATATCATCAACATCAGCAATCAAAATAATTGTATATAGAATTTCCTCCATTTCTTCTATATGTTCATCAAAATCCAACTTAAATGTATACGAACCTGAAATACTTGGAGTAAATGAATATTTATTCCACCCTTTCTCAAAAGAAATAGAATTACTGCCTAATTCTAATGGTTTATCAAACTCACTATGTGTAGAAAGCACAGGATTTATTTTATTAGCCACATTTAACTTCCTGAAATTTTTTCCACTTAACAATTCTGTTTCCTTAAATAATAAAGATTGTTGTTCAAGTAGGCTTGTTTTTCCAGACACTTCTGTAGAGTTGGATACTCCTATAAGCACACAAAGTGAGACAACGCTCACTGTTCTCTTAAAATTAGAATCAAATTTTCTATTCATTAAATGACCTCCAATCAAAATATTTTCAAAAAAGCGATAATTATGTAATCATTATTTTCATCTAAAAGTTATTATTTGCAATTCCCTCCTTTACTTGGAGTTCTTTTACTACATCCAATCTTATACTACAATCATCTTTTTTTCTTTAGAAGAAAATGTAGAACTAACATGAGTTATGTCGAAACTCTTAATTTATAAAAGATTAAAGAAATAAAATTGAAATCACATCTATCACTCTCCCAATTTCCTTGCAAGTTTTATTCACACTCGGAAATAATTCTGTCGACACCCATCTCTAAACATATTTTCAAATTAAGGTACCACCCCAAAATATGGGGTAATTCCACTCTGAAAGACGTTGCGAAATACGTAATTAACACTAGAAATCGACTTAAAAACTTCTTCCTAGTAAAGTTACGGTTTGGTTGTGGATTTTTATAAAACTAATTGAATTATATATCGTTTCTCTATATATAATTAGACAAATATCAAATTCGTTTATTTTTTGAACACCAAAAAAATCCTCTACCTTAGGTTCACCCGGCCCAGAGGCCCAGCGCTCAAGATAAAGGATTATTGTGATCCGCCGCAACGAACGAAGGGTTGGGAGATCACATTTCAGGTATACCCGTTTCCGGCTAGATTGATATTTTGATCGGGGGAGTCTGGCTATTATACGGACTGAGGAACACTTATTCTATTGAAAATCATTTTTTTCACAAATTAACGGACACCAGAGCCTTTATAG
Organism: Paenibacillus riograndensis SBR5; assembly: GCF_000981585.1. Lineage (NCBI taxonomy): Bacteria > Bacillati > Bacillota > Bacilli > Caryophanales > Paenibacillaceae > Paenibacillus > Paenibacillus riograndensis. The sequence continues at coordinate 3,595,134 of NZ_LN831776.1, read as the reverse complement.
GCGGGTATTCAACCCATAAACGTCTGTCAGAGAGACAATAAGCGCTCCACGGTCCGTTAGGCAGCTAAAAGTAGCTCTTTCTTGAAAATAAAGGTTTTCCGGTCCGTAAGGAGCGGACTCCCCAAATGTTATTTCTCTTCACCAGTCCACAGAGGGCAACTCTCCCCCAGATCGCGTGGGTAGGACATTAATTCGCCTGCCGGGAATTTTCCTCACGGTATTCCGTCGGTGTCTTGCCGGTGGCTTTTTTGAACACCTGTGTAAAATAGCGCGGGTCCTGGTAGCCGACTAGCGGCGCAACCTGATAAACCTTAACATTGCTGTTCTGCAAAATATATTTGGCTTTCTCCATCCGGCAGTGTGTAACGAACTCCAGGAAGGTATAACCGGAGATTTGCTTGAACAGCGTACAGAAATGGCTGATGCTCAAATCCGCCACCTCCGCCACCTCTTCTATGCTGAGATCCTTGTGATAGTTGGCTTCTATATACCGCATGGATTTTTCGACCACGCTCCGGCCATCCTCGCGGGTAGCTGACTTATTGCTTCCCAGCATCCACTCACTGAATTCCATTTTCAGTGCCGCGATCATCGCAGAAAGTGTGCCCAGACCGTGCAGCCTGCTCAGCAGCCCCTCCAGCGACCAGTCTGTATGCAGATTGAGGTGCTCAAATTGTCTGTACAGGACGACAATCATTTCAATGATGAGTCTCTCGGCCAGCTCCTGCGGAAGCCCCTGGGCTTCAATGAAAGCTGACATTTCATCAAATAAGGACAGCATCCGTTCCAGATCCACCGTCCGGATACTCTCGATGAGGGCAAGCTCCAGCTCCTTCGGATATTTTACTTCCCGGCTGCCGCCAGCCGCCGTCTCCTCATCGATGAACACTCCCGCCTGACCTGAATAAAACCGCTGGTACAGCGCTTTGCAAGCAAGCGGGTATACCGTGCTTAGCTGGTCAATGCCCCGGGTGATGCGGCTGATGCCTACCGAGCATTCCAGCTTCGAATATTTCCTGATTCCGGAAATCAACTGCTCGCCCAGTTCTTTGCTGACACTGCCAAGACTACCGGGGAAGAGCAGAATCCACTCCCCGTTGTAGAACGGGAACACGGACAGCACGCCGTTCTCCAGCGACCATTCCTCCAGAATGTTCCTTACTGCGAACAGCCAAAGCCGCTTCTCCTCCACGCTCCACTGCGCCGTCAAGGAAGCGTAATTATCGAGCCGGACCACGGCCATGAAATACTCGCCCTCCAGCTCGCTGTTCTCCAGCCACTTCAGATGCTGAAGCGGACGCGGATTGCCGAGTGTGAACTCGGCATACATCCGCTCGCGGGCCAGCATGGACAAGGTCTGCACCGAGAGCATCAGCTGCTCATTCTCCTTCTGGCGCTTGAGCCTGGCTATGGCCCGGGTCAGCATTTCCGTCAATTCATCATGATCGATCGGCTTCAGCAAGTAGTCAAAGGCCCCCTGGCGCAGCGCTTCCCGGGCATACTCAAACTCTCCGTAGCCGCTGATGAAAATAAAGATCAGCTTGCTGCTGCGCGGCAGCACCTCCTTCATCAGCGCGATGCCGTCGATGACCGGCATACGGATATCGCTGATGATAATCTGCGGTGCCGTCTCTTCGATTAGCTGCAGCGCCGCTTCTCCATTCCGCGCTTCCCCCGCAATGGCAAGGCCCAGCTCTTCCCAAGGGATGGCGACCTTCAGGCTCCGCAGAATGATCGGCTCATCATCTACCAGCAGCACTTTGTATTTCTCCTGTGTTGCACCCATCTTAAGACCCCCCAGGCTTATTGAATGGCCGAGCTCCGAATCAATTTCCAATACTGTCTCGATGCAGCCTGCAGCTCCTTCAGCGCCTCATCCCCCTGCAGGCCGCCATCAATCATTTCTTCAATGACACTCAGGAACGTTTTTTTAACCTCCGGTGACAGAAGATTGTCATAAGGCACAAAGCTCTGCTGATTGTTCTCCATCAGCTCCATCACTTGGGCAAAAACCGGCCCTGTTTTATTGGGGTCAAAGGTAATGCGCATGGACGGAATTCTCAGCCCTTCATACACAATCCGCTTCTGTGTCTCCTGGGTATAGAGCGCCTTCATCAGTTCCAGCGCTGCCTCCCGCTTCGCACCTGTCAGGCTGGAGGACAGTCCGATCCCTATCGTATATCCGCCGGCAATGGAGGCTTTCTCACCACCGTCCAGTGCGGGGAACGGGATGACTCCCACCTCGTTCTGAAAATCCGCCGGCGCGTTCTCCCCGGAGAACAGATTAATATCCCAGTTTCCGTTCAAATACATAGCAGCTTTGCCGCTTGTGAACAGGCGGACTGCATTTTCCGTTGAGGTATTATTGGAGTCCGGGCTAAACGCATTCTCATGGACCCATAGACCGAAATGCCGGAAGGCCTGTTTATAATAGCTGTTCCCGAAGCTGGCTCCATCCTTGCCCGTAACCAGCTTCTGAATCAGGTCCGGACCGGCATACCGGTCCATTAAATAATGGGCGAATATCCCTGCGGGCCAGCGGTCTTCATTGCCGAGCGCAAACGGAATGTACCCCTGCAGCTTCAATTGAACGATCGCCGCGTCCAGTTCTGCCAGCGTCCCGGGCACTTTAATGCCCAGCTTATTGAAGACCGTCCGGTTATAATACAGCGGCTCCGCATTACCTTCAATCGGCAATCCGTAGATATGATTGTTAAATGTCCACAGGTGCAGATCCTTGAACTGGTCCTTCAGGCCGTTCTCCTGTGCAAAATCCGTCAGATCCATCAGGCGGTTGGAGCGCACATAAGGTTCAATCTCTGCGCCTCCGAACAGCACGAACATATCCGGGGGCGTGCCGGTGACCATCTCGCTTTTCAGCTTCTGCTCACGGTGTATCGTCTGGTCCAGCCCCTCAAAATTCACTTTTACATTAGGGTGCGCCCCCTGATACTCCTTCACAACCTCCTCAAAAATGGCCAGCAGCGGCCGGTCATGTTCCTTGATCCAGAAATGCCGGAAAGTCAGTGTAATTTTTTCCTGTGAATTATCCTCAATCGGTTCTCTGCCGCCTTGCATAATGTACAGGACCGCCCCGGACATAAGAACAATGTACAGCAGAATCCAGCCCCATTTGGTCAGCCATCTTTGCACCATCTGCTTTTTGGTCATCCCGTCCGCTCCCTTCATGGCAGAATTCTCGGAATACGGATGCAAATCGTTGACCCGAAGCCGGGAGAGGAACAGACCACAATCCCGTAAGGATTGCCGAACCGGATATTCAGACGCTCATGCACATTTTTGAGTCCAACCCCGCTGTCGCTGTATTTTTTCGGATTGGTGCGTTCCTCATTCCATAGACTCATCAAGGTGGCAAGCTCAAAGCCGGGTCCGTTGTCCTTCACGATGATGATCAGATCCTTTCCCGTCTCCTCCGCAGAGATTGTAATCACCCCATGCTCCTCCATCTGTTCAATGGCATGGTACAAAGCGTTCTCAACAATCGGCTGAACAATAAGCTTCTGTGTCATCAGATTTTTGAGCGATGCCGGAAGCTCCAGTGCATAAGAGAACTTGTCTTCAAAACGGAATTTCTGGATATCCAGATAATGGCGGACATGCTCAAATTCCATCTGCAGCGGAATCAGCTCCTGATTCTGGCTGATGCTGATCCGCAGCAGCCTGCCGAGCGAGACGACCATTTTACTGATATCGCGGTTGCCGGCCAGCACAGCCATGGAGTTAATCGATTCCAGTGAATTATAGATAAAATGGGGATTAATCTGCGCCATCAGCGCCTGCATTTCCGCTTCCTTTTTACGGCCCTGCTCGGTCTGGACCTGTTCGATCAGTTCGCTGATCTGTGAGCTCATCCGGTTAAAGCCGTCAATCAGCGAATCGCTTTCATCATCGGCACGGGCCGGTACGTTAATGGGGGTGAAGATGCCCTGTTTGACCCGCTTCATTCCGTTCACCGCACTATTGATGCTGCGCACCAGCCTGCGTATAAAATAATGGTCGAACAAAAAGGCGGAGATGAGCGAAACCGCACCCAGTATAAGCGCAATATTGCGGATCGACACAGACTCTGAAGAAATCAGATTCATCGGTGTAATCGCTGCCAAATACCAGTCTGCATTATGTGAAGGCAGGAAAGTAATCAGTGATTTTTCCCCCTGATAATTGTCAATGTAATAGTCCTGCTCCTGGTTGTAGTTCTCCTGTAAAAAGGGAAAATCCGTCCGCTGTCCGATGTGCTCACCGGATTTGTTAAAGACGATATTCCCCTGCTTGTTCACCAGCAGAATATCCCCTTTCTTCAGCGTTGCGGCTTCCCAGAATATCTGATCCAGCAAATCCGGCTTCACATACACCACCAGATATCCGATATCCTCCAGCGAATAGTAATCCTTAATGATTCTGGCCTGCACCAGCACTGGCTCGCCTGAAGATTCCGAGCCGTTCTCTCCGGGACCGGACCAGACAGGGCGTCCTTCAGCCCTCTCCATCGCCCCATACCAGGTCTGCTGGCGCATATCCGCAAAAGACATGGGCGCATTGTACTGGTACAGCAGACGGTCCTTGCCGTACAGGCTGAACGAGGTGATCATCGGATGGTTGATCAGCAGATTGTTGATCTCCTGCTTGCGGTCATAGGTCAGCACAAAATCCGGCTGCTTCAGCGACTGCTGAATCGCCGGCTGCGTAATGGCCGAATTCGTAATGGATGTAATTTCACTGAGTGCGAACTTCAGCTTGCGGTCCGTTTCCAGAAGCGAGATCCAGTAGAAATTGCTGGATTTCTTCTCCATGGCGTTGGAGAAATTAATATAAGTAACACTGCCCATCACAATGACGGGGATGAACACGAGAAGAATAATAGCGAACAATATTTTGCGGCGGAGCTTCATAATCCTACCCTTCCTCCTGCTGTCCTATGTCCTTATTATTCTTCACGGCAATCCTTATTTCCTGTTAACTCTTGACTGCACCCGAGGTCAGTCCGGCAATGACCCAGCGGCTGAACAGCAGGAATACCACCAGCAGCGGCAGGGTTGCTGTAAAGGTCGCGGACATGATCATTCCATAATCCAAGCCGTCACGTGTAGTGAATAGCTGCTGCAACGCAATCTGAATGGTGAAATGCTCTTTGTTCTTCAGAACGACGAGCGGCCAGAAGAAATCATTCCACACCGTCATAAAGTTCAGAATGCCGAGTGTAGCCATCGCCGGCGTAATGACCGGTATCGCAATATTCCAGAAGATGCGGAAATGGCCCCCGCCGTCGATGCGGCCTGCTTCGATCAGCTCCGTATGTACGGCTGTAGAAATGTACTGGCGCATCCAGAAGATCCCGAACGCGTTAACCATCGCCGGCACGATCAGTGCCTTGAAGCTGTCGATCCAGTGCAGCTTTGCCATAATGACATACGTTGGCAGCACACCGAGCTGCTGCGGTACGAACAATGTGGCAATGACGAAGTAGAACAGCACGTTTTTGAATGGAAATTCATATTTGGCGAATGCATAACCGGCCAGTGTACAGAAGAACACGACCGAGATGGTCACCATAGAGGATACAAACAGGGAGTTGCCCAGCGCCTGGAAGAAATCTGCTTTATCCAGCACACGCTTGAAGTTGTCGATGAACTGGTCCCCGATGGTCAGCAGCGGCGGCACATGGAACACAGCACCTTTATCATTGGTGCCTACAACAAACATCCAGTAAAACGGGAAGATGGACACCAGGGCGCCGAGAATCATCAGCACATAGAACCAGAACTTACCGAAAAGGCCAAGATCGTCCGGATTTTTTTTGTACGTACGCAGTGTGCTCACGCTTTTTTCCCTCCTGTATCTCCGCCCATGCGGCTTGAAGCCAGCATATTAAGCAAGGAGAAAATAATCGTGACGAGGAACAGCAGAACTGCCGTAGCTGCCGCTGTGCCAAAGAACCCGTTGCGGAAAGCTTCACTGTACAGATAGGTAACCATCGTTATCCCTTCCTGCCGTGTAGAGCCGGTTCCGGACTGTCCCAGGAAGACATAAGGCTCGGTGAAGAGCTGAAGAGCGCCAATCGTGGACAGCAACGTAACAAAAACAATAAATGGCCGGAGAAGCGGCATGGTAATGAACGTAAACTGCTGTCTTCGGTTCGCTCCGTCGATGCGGGCAGCTTCATACAGATCCGTCGGAATACTCTGCAGGCCGGAGAGGAATATAATCGCGTTGTAGCCCGTCCAGCGCCACATGACCATTGTGGAAATGGCGATTTTGACGCCCCACCAGCCGGAGTTGAAGGCCACGCTGTCCAGGCCCAGTCCATTCAGCATCCAGTTGATCATCCCGTTATTGCCGAACAGGGTGCTGAATACCAGCGTAACGGCGACGATTGAAGTGATATTCGGCATGAAATAGAGAATACGGAACGTTTTTTTGAATTTGGTCATGCCGGAATGCAGCAGCACGGCCAGCAGCAGCGCCAGAATGATCTGCGGAACGGTTCCCATAAGGCCCATAATGAGCGTGTTGGAGAACGAAATCCAGAAGGTGGGGTCGCTCGTCACCAGATCATAGTTTTTCATACCGACGAACTTCATGGGACCCAAGGCATCCCATTTGAAAAAGGACAAATAAATCGTAAAAAAAATCGGGTACAGTCCAAATATCGAGAACAGAATAAAGAAAGGAGAAATAAAGGTATACGCAGTAATACGGCTCCGTCTTTGTTCAGTCAAAAAAGGGCGTTTGCTCTCGGCATGTGGACTCGCGAGTACGGGCTCAGCCATGTCACACCTCCAGGGAATATAACGTTTTTAAATCCGGACTCATAGAAGGTGCTTCCCTCCTGAGTCCGGACGAGCAATGATAACTCAATTACAAGACTTAGCCGCGTTCTGCCAGAGTTTTCGCCTGCTTCACGGCTTCATCCCACTCTTTGGCCGGGTCCGCTTTCTTTTCCAGCACGTTTTTCAGTGCATTTTTGAAGAAGGTATCGGTCTGGTCATGCAAAGGTCCGTAGTATACAGGTTTTACGCGGTTTGCCGATTTACCGAATTCAACTGCAGTCTGCTGGCCGCCGAAGAAATCATCCTTGAAATCCTTGAATGCAGGATCTTCATAGAGCGCCGGAATAGAAGGCATCAGACCCTTGGTTTTGAACGATTCGAGCTGATTGTCTTTGTTCACGAGCCACTGGATGAAGTCATAAGCTTCCTTAGGATGCTTGCCTTCCTTCGGCAGCGTGATGAAAGATCCGCCCCAGTTGCCTGCGCCTTCAGGAAGCTGGGCAATTTTCCACTTGCCGGAGGTGTCAGGAGCATTGCTCTTGATATTTCCCGCCATCCATGCAGGTCCCATAATAACGGCAAAAGAACCGTCATTCATGCCTTGGCCCCACTCAGGAGACCACAGCATGAAGTTGCTGATCCAGCCTTCCTGAATGCCTTTGACTGTGAAATCATAAGCTTTCTTCACCTGCGGATTGGTGTCGCCGATAAATTTGCCGTCCGCTTTGCTGAAATAAATCTCATCATTGGATTGGTCACGCAGCGCGTTGTAAGTCAGGTCGGTCAGATCGACAAAGGGCTTGCCGATTTTATCCTTATACGCTTTGGCTACTGTGGCGAATTTATCCCAGGTATCGATAGCGGCACCGAAGCCGTCAGGGTCCTCCGGCAGTCCGGCCTTTTTAGCCAGGTCTGTGCGGTAGTACACAACGGTTGGACCAATATCTGTCGGGAGGCCCAGCTGGAAGCTGCCGTCCACGGACGAGGCTTGTTTCCATTTCCAATCCAGATAATTGGCTTGAATATCCTTCGCACCGTAATCATTCAAGTTGTAGAATTTGTCCTGCGCACTCAGGAAACGTTCCATGAAACCGATTTCAAGTTGGAAAATATCAGGCGCTCCCGAACCTGCGGACAACGCTGTCGTCAGGTTGTTGTGATGCGCGGTCTGGTCCCCGGTGTTCTGAATCTTAATCGTAACGTTCGGATGCTCTTTGGTATACGCGTTCGCCAGCTCTTCATAGTTGACGTTGCCCAATGTCCAGAAAGAGAGCTCAATCTTTTCAGCAGGATCTGCTGCCTTGTCTGTAGCCGGAGCATTTGTGCTTGCTGCATTGTTACCGGAATTTTCTTTGGTAGTGTTGTCCTTCCCGGCGTTGTTGCTTCCTCCGCATCCTGCCAGTGAACCTACAAGCAGAACGGCGGCAAGTGACACTGCCAGGTGCTTTGCTTTTCTCATTCCTCTGTACCCCTTTCAAAGGTTTCTCTTACAAGATTTAGTGTACAGCAGGGAATTTGTTTTTTTGAGGAGGCAAACTTCCGATTTATGGTGGAAATACTTATGATTTATTGATTGGTGACCCACTTGCTAATATCATTAACCGAGATCGCAATGCCCGATCATTCTCACTATAGTCCATCAATAAGAACATATTTTATAACAACGGGGGCCGCTGCAAAAAAGATCCCAAGCACTCTAAGAGCTTTTTCAATACACTCCTCCTTTAAAAATGTAATACCCCACCATTGCTGGAGGGGTAAGATGCTTCTGTTACGTTTATTTAGGCTTAGCTGGAACAATGTGTAAATATTATTTCGCAGAATATTCGTCTACACTGAATGTGAGAATTTTATCAAATATTATGTAATCCTTTCGGCTGGTAAATGGGCCTTTGTTGTTGTCGTGCTTATTAATCGCATAGGATGCAGTTCCTGTGCCGCCCTGCTTGTTCTCGTACCAGGCAATGAAGGCATTCACTTCATCCATGCTCAGATCGAATTCTTTTTCAAGACCGGTATTCATCGTCACTACCAGAATTGCGCGGTCACCTGTTGGTTGTTCTGGGGTTGGTGATGGGGTTGGTGATGGGGTTGGTGATGGGGTTGGTGATGGGGTTGGTGATGGGGTTGCTGTTGGTTTTGGTGACGGGGTTGCTGTTGGTGTTGGCTCAATGGTTGGTTCAGGTGTCACTGTTGGCGTAGCTGTGGGTGTCGGTTCTGGTGCTATCGGTGTTGCTGATGCTTCATTGGAATAGTCGGTAGCCACGCCATTGACCATGGCACTAACTACAAAATAATAGGTAGTCCCATTAGTTAATCCAGGAATGACAAAGTTTCCATATTCATCTTTTGTTGCAATTGCTGATTGTGTATATTCACCGGATTCGGTTCCATATTTCACGGTATAACTATCAGCTATTTCTACTGCACTCCAGTTTAAACTAACTTGACTATCTCCAGCAGTCGCTATAAGGTCCTGTATAAATTCTGTTCCTAACGTAACTTCTGCAATTGCAATCCATGTACTTTTATTAGAACTAGCTTCAATTTTGATTCCGCTATAGTTTCCCATTTTTACGTTTATTGGTTCAAGTACTGCATAATCTTTGTTCACATTATTAATCTTTTTTGTAATTGTGTCACTAATTTTTATCCATGTTCCTGATTGATAGCCAGATATCGTATATGAAACAGAAGCGTTACTTGGAGTTGCTACTGAAGCCAATTGAATGAAATTCAAGTCGATTTCTTTTGGAAACAAAATCACTAAGGTATCTGAGAATCCTGCACTATTCCAATATGTATTTATGTCGCCGTCAATAGCTAAATTGGTAGTTCTTCCAGCATTTATTTTCCCTGTTGCAGATACTGTGCTTCCTTCAGGCACTGCCACCCCTTGCATTCCCTCAACCGTTTTTGGAGTTTCAACTCCAGTAGCCGATACCTTCTCTGAGGAAGGTTGAATGGTTAAAACGGATATTAATATAATAAAAATCAAAACTAACTTCCCTAATCCACTCTTCCACTTTCTCAAAAAATCATCTCCTTTATTATGTATGCATCAAGCCTACACTAAATAAAGGCGAACAAACAGTCTGTTTTTCTACAGAAATTTACAATACACTTAAGGGTTATTGAGGAAATATGTGGATTTAAGTCAGGGGAATTGAATTCTAGATCATCGGTAAGGAAAACTTCTCCAAAAGATTAATCGCATAGGATGCAGTTCCTGTGCTGGACTGTTTGTTCTCATACCAAGTAATAAAGCAAATAGGCTGCTATAAACTTCAAGCAGAACTACTTCCAATCCGCATAAAACCCACGGACAGATCTGACTGTCCAGACCTTTTTCTTCAGAGACTCTTTACGGGCTTCATAACATGAGTAAAAGATACTTCCCGCCCGGCTTGAGCCCGGATTTTTTGACTTTGGTTTTTCCCTATCGTTTATCTTTCTCCTTTTAGGGACCCTCCATGGCCTAAGATATCCTCTATAAATTACATAAAAAATTACGTGTGCAGTTATCGGGGATTGACTCAGTGTATACCTTATAACTTTTTTGCACCGATTCTCGACCAGCATAGAGCTGACGAGGCATTTCACGCCCTATGGATTAATCCGCTGCGGACAGGTATACTGATTTTAATTCCCCGCCTGCCCTTATCCATGCATAAGGGCAGGCGGGGAACCCATAAGTTCTTCTAATTTATCAAAGGAGAGTATTTTTATATGCCTATCAACCGCCCTTTGCTGACCGACAGCGATTTCCAGGAAGCCGTTGACCGCAAACTGCCGGTTCGGGTCTTCGAGGATGATCATCTGGTGAATTCCGGGGCAACCGTCATCCGGTTTACCGATTCGGATGTAGTGATCCAATCCCGGGTCAGCGACTTAGCTTATTATTCCCGCAGCACCTGCCAGTTTTACGAGGTCAGACCTTAGTATAGCTTGCCTGTTAGAAAAACCGCACAAAGAAGCCGGACAATCCGACCTTGGGGCGGATGATCCGGCTTCTATCTTTTGCATCATTATAGGCTGCGCTCAAAATGCTTCTGTTATTTCTTCATCCCGCTGTGGGCCTTCAGCTTCTCGTTTAGAATTTCCTGAAAGCTCAGCGTTGTGTCATCGGACCTTTGCGGCTTCGGATCGGTCACGGGCTGAGGTCTGAAATATTGATGGTTGAAAGCCATAAGATTATGTACTGTCATACTCATTGAAGTTCAACCTCCTTGGAATAGGTTTCACCAGATTTGCGTATCTGCGCATCATCTTAACCCTTATATACCCCGTGTTTTCCAATCCTAAACAGTTTTATTTCACATTAATGAAAAAAATAAATAACCCCCAGCCCGCAAAGCGGTCCGGAGGCTAATCAACGGCAATTAACTGTATAAGCAGCTCCTCATTCTTCTTCAATCTTTCAGGATTTCAGCGCTGACCAGGAGACATCATTCAGATGCTCCAGCTCATCCTTCTCAAGCCGGAAGCCTAAGGCTCCGATATTCTCCTGTGCGTGACGGACTTTGGAAGCTCCCGGGATGGCGACTACCGTCTCCCCGTTATAATGAATAAGCCAGTTCAGCGCAATCTGGCCAGGAGTAGCCCCATACTTATCCGCAAGCACTGTCAAGCTGTCGATTAATGGCTTGCTGCGGGCCAGACTTTTGTCGTCCAGTCCGGATTGTATCCGCCGCACCCGGGAAACAGCCCGGATCTGCGCAGGGTCCTTGTGGAAGCGTCCGGTCAGAATCCCCTGCTGCAGTGGGGAATAGGCAATAATCGAGATGCCCAGCGCTTTCGCAGCTTCCATAGTTCCATTCCGGTCGATTTTCCGGTCCAACAGGTTGTATTTCACCTGGTTGGACACAAGATTCAGGCCATATTGCCGGAGCAGGTGATGTGCTTCAGTCATTTGCTTCGCCGAGTAGTTGCTGACCCCTACATTCCGGATCTTGCCCGCTTGCACAAGTCCAGCCATCGCCTTCATCTCACTGGCAATCGTGGACAGGGAAAAGGGCTGATGGATCTGATACAAATCGATATCCCGGCCGCCAAGGCAACGGATCCGCTCATCAATCGTAGAGGTAATGGAATTAGCTGTGCGGAATAACGGCCACCATTTGGTGGCAATCAGGGGAGTGGCGTAAGGACGGCCCTCCCTCTTTAGCTGGTCCAGCACGTAAGCAAGCGCCTCCTCCGATTTCCCGCCACCGTAAATCTCCGCAGTATCGACCCAGTTCATTCCCCCTTCCAGACTTACACGTACGATTTCCAGAATATCCGCATCTTCGAGATTGCCCCAATATTTCCCGACAATGCCTTTACCCCGGCTGAATTGCCAGCAGCCAAGTCCCAGCGGAGACACGGATAATGTTGATTGCCCCAAGGGTCGCAAGCCGGCAGCTGCCATTGCTGATTCCATGAATCATCCTTCTCTCGCAGATAGAATACAATTCAGATATGCAGGCCATATACCAGAGTTTCTGATCCGGCGCTGCAGTTGTACCCCCAGCTTAAATCCTGGCCGCCAGACTGTCAATTCAGCGATCCACGCCGGATTCGCTCCTTGGAATCGGCTTTGGGCGTATGGATTCGGCGAACTTTCACTTTGGAGAACCAAAAAATAACAACCGGAAATATAGGCTGTTATGGTATAATTACCCTGCTCTCACACCAATATAGGATTTGAGTTCGGAAAGACAAGTAACGGAGGGAAATCATGTTAAAATTTTTCGGGTTCTTGCTGCTGTACCGCCTGGTGGGCAATCCTTTTCTGGCCTTAATTATTCTGCTGGTTATCCTGTATTTTCTGGACCGCCGATATGTTGGCATACTTCCCAGCTTCACCAAGCCATTCCGCCGGAGCCGGCAGATTTCCAAGCTGCGGACCACGATTTCACTGAATCCAAATGATGTATCGGCCAAATTCGATCTGGCCAGACTGCTGATTGAGCGCAAGCGTTACAGTGAATCCAAAGAGCTGCTGGAACAAATCGCCGACCGCTATGAGCAGTCTGCCGAATACTGGGTGGAGCTGGGTTATGCGAATCTGAAGCTGGGGCATCTGCCTGAAGGCGAGGCACAGATGCTGCAGGGGCTGGAGATCAACCGCAAGGCCCAATACGGGCAACCCTACCTCCGTCTCGCAGAAGTATTCCGCAATATTGACCACAACAAAGCCTTGCAATATGTAACCCAGTTCCAGGAGATTCAATCCTCTTCCAGTGAAGCGTATTATCTCGCAGGTTCCATGTACAAGGCGCTGGGGAGAAAAGAGGATGCCAAACGGGCTTTTAACGAATCGACTGCCGTTTACCGTTCACTGCCCAAGTATAAGAAGCGCCAGGAACGCGGCTGGGCGCTGCGCAGCTACTTCGCTAAGATGCGATAGACCTTCTGCTACATACTCTATAAACCAAAAGAACCTCCGGCCAGCACGGGTAAGTGCACCGGAGGTTTTTAGGTTATTGTACGGGTATAGTCATTTCCAGCTCAGGAATATATAACTTACTGCTGTCCTGCGTCCAAATATAAGGTTTAATTACCACTGATTTTGGCATAGCAGCAAAAGGCTCATAGCTGCTGCTGCTGGATAAGGCATTTCCTTGTCCGTTGCCGTTACCGCCAATCATGGTTGCCGTCTGCCCCTGATCATTCTGCAAGTCAAATAACAGATTCAGGCTTCCGTAAATCTTATATTTATCCGGAATCGCCTCCTGAAGCGCTTTAATATCTTGGCCAGGCGCCCCCTTAACCTCGGTGATCAGCCGGATCGTCGTCTGGCTGATCTCCAGCCGCTTAATGTGCAGATTGATATGATCAAAGGTTTTGGCTGCCTCAGGTCTGAGTACAATACTTTCGAGCGTTTTCTTTTTCACCGGGAGTTCAAAGCTGAACGTTTGCCCAATATCAGGAATGAATACGACCATTTTGAAGTTAAACGCTTCGGGTACATGGAGATTTGGTGATTCCAATGCCGTGACGATTACGGATTCTGGTGATGCTGTACCCCCGGGGGCCATCCCCCAGGCAGTATTTGCCAATTCTCCGTTGATGTAAAAATCAATATTGTTCGCCGGCCCTAATTGCATATCCCGGGTGTTCCACCACTCGTAAAACGATGGATTCCCGCCGTCCGATTCTTTTTTGGTCAATACCAGAGACAAGCGGCTGCCGTCATACATCAGCTCAGAGATGCTAAGCGTCAAATCTCCATGTGTCACGCTTTGCTGTACACCCGAAGTAACACCTGTAATACTCGCTTGCTTCAAGCCTGAATCTCCAGCCAGTTGGAACACGCTTTTCATAAACGGCAGCTGTTTCAGCGTTTCGGCCATAGCTGGAGAGATAAAGCCCAGGCCGATCGTTAGCAACACTGCAACCGCCGCACAAGCCGCTGTAATCAGCAGCCGCTGCCACCAGCTTCTCCGTCTTCTGCCGGGTGTAACCTTTTCCCCGCTTCCCTTTAACTCCTGGTAGACGCTATTCATACGTGATCTGACAAGTTCCGGCACCTCTTCAGCCTTATCCCCCCTTAAGCCATCCAGTTCTTGATCCAATTGCTTCGGATTCATCCGTTCATCTCCCTTTCTACGGGGTCCGCCAGCCATTCATACAATGTTTTTCTTGCCCGGTGCAGCCTTGTTTTCACAGCGCCTTCGGACATTTCCAGCAAATCTGCGATGTGCTGCAGCGGAAAGCCCTGATAATAATGCAAAATCACAAGGGTGCGCGGAATTTCCTCCAGCTGATGTACAGCTGTGCGAAGATCCATCCGCTCCGCCATAGATAGCCGTTCATCCGGCGTGACAGGTGTTTCGGCGATCGTCACGGTCTGAACCCGTCTGCGCAAAATCATATTGCACTCATTAATCAGAATGCGAAAGAGCCATGTTCTGAAAAACTCAGGCTGCTTCAAGGTGGAAATCGCTTTAAAAGCCTTCAATGTGGATTCCTGCATCGCATCCGCGCAGTCCTCATCTTTCCTCACAATGGATTTCGCCATCTGATACATCTGTAGTTCCATCTCCTGAATAAGCTCAATAAACGCTTCATTGTCCCCTTTCTGCGCGCGTCTTACCCGCTTCTCAAGCCTGTTATCCAAAGGCCAGCCTCCTGTCCAGCAGAATTCTGCAGTGTTCCTCTTCCGTCATGACTGCTAATTAGATGCACAGACCCTTAATAAGGTTACATTCAGGTTAGCACAGTTACCCCCTCAAGAACTCCCCGGGGAAAACACGAAAAGCAAGCTCCCGGCGCGGAGCTTGCTTAACGCTATGCCTTTTCGGCGCAGATTACATATCCAGTGTTTTCGGTGTGTCAGCAGAGGCTGAACCGCTGAACGGCCACCAGTTCGCCCGGCCGAACATCCGCACCATTACCGGCACGAAGAACGGCAGGAACACCAGCGCGTACAGCGCCAGACCTGATAGTACGACCGTAGCGATCTGCATCATCGACAGTACCCCGGACGGATACATCGAGGCGAATGTTCCGCCCAGAATGACTACAGCTGACAGAATTACCGTCCCCATGTTCCGCATGGCGTGCAGGATCGCTTCACGCACATCCCAGGTTTTGTTCTCATTGAATCGGTCCATGAGGAAAATGCTGTAGTCGACCCCGAGTGCAATCAGCATCACAAAGCTGAAGAATGGCGTCGTCCAGGTGATTCCTGAATAATCCAGCACATGCACGAAGATGGCCTCGGTGACTCCCAGTGCTGTAAAATAAGTGATCAGCAGCGAAACAATCAGATACAACGGCATAATAATCGAGCGCAGCAGCACGACCAGGATGATGAAGATACCGCCCAGCATCAGTACTACTGTCCGCGTATAATCCTCATTGGATATTTTCTGCAGGTCGCTGTAGGTGCTGCTCACTCCGCTAATGGCTGTTTCTGCATTCTCCAGCTTCGTGCCTTTCACGGCACGGTCTACCGCTGCCTGGATATCCCCCATGCTGTCGATTGCCTTAGCGCTGTATGGATTGGCAGCGTATACCACATCCAGAGTCATCACTTTGCGGTCAGAGGACAGATAATTATCAAATACCTGCTGAATGCCGCCCTCTTTCAGCGCCTCCTCCGGCACCAGGAACCCGCTCAGCTCATCATCCTTGGCATCCTGAATCTGTTTGAGGTAATCCTGTGCAGAATTTAGCCCGCCTGTGATCTGCTTCAAGCCGTCGGCACTGTCGCTAAGACCATCCGTCAACTTGCCGATTTGTCCGGTAAGCTGTCCGAAACCGTCTGCCAGCTGCTGCTGCCCTCCCTGTAGCTGATTCAGACCGCTGGAAATCGAAGGTATCTTATCTACAATCTGTCCTTGTCCGGCTGCCGCCTGATTCAATCCCGACTGCAGCTGCCCGATGCCGGCCACCAGCTTGTCGAGGCCCTGCGCCAATGCTGTCTGGCCCGCTGCCGCTTTGGCATAACCGGCATTGGCTTCGTTAAGGCCCGCTGCGGCACCTTTCAGCTGCCCGGAAATCTGGCCCAGTCCGCCAGCCAGCTTTGCCGCCCCCGTTCCGCTCTGTGTTACGGTGCCCTTAATCGTCTGGTAGTTCACATCCTGCAGAAGATCAGGATGTGCATTCTCAAGGCCGGTAAAAGATGCATCCAGACCGGCCAGCGCTGAGGCCACCCCTTGAAGCTGGGTTTGAAGCTGCCCAAGCCCGCCATTCAGCGCAGTCAGACCTGCACCGATTTTCTGGTAGCCTGCCAGCAGTGCTGCATTGGCATCGGCCAGCTGCTTGGCGCTGGCCGCCGCCTGGGCCAGCCCTGCTTTGATCTCACCGGCTCCTGAGGAGCCGCTTTTGATGCCGCGCTCGATGCGCGACAGGCCGTCGCCCAGCGCATCGATGCCTTTTTTCAGCTCAGCCGTGCCTTCTGTCAGCTTCGCGCTGCCCGATACGGCTTCATTCAGCTTAGGCTCGTTTCCTTTCAGCTGCTTGCTGGCTTCCTCAAGACCTGACTGGATCTTGGTCAGCCCTTCATTGCTCTGGCTGAGGCCGTCGGTGAGCGCAGCCACTTGAGTCGGGATCAGGAAGTCATTGATTTGCTCCCCGGTTGGGCGGGACATGCTGCGGACCGCTTTGACGCCATCCACCTTCTCCAGCTCACGGCTGATCTTTTCCGCTAATCCCATGTATTCGGAGGTATCCATGCGGTCATCATTTTTGATCACAATCTTGCCGGGCATGGACTCACCCGGACCGAAGCTGTCAGAGATAATGTTGAAGCCTTTGACCGAGGCATAGCCGGGTCCAATTTCATCCATGCTGTTGAAGCTCAGCTTGCCGCTGTAGGTCAGCAGGAAAGGAACCACCACCACCGCCACAATCAGCAGCGCCGCCCAGGGTCTTTTTAGAGAAAAAGAACCCGCTGCGCCCCAAATCCCGCTCTCACTGTGCTCCAGCTTGCTGCTTGACGGCCAGAACAGCTTTTTGCCCAGCACCGCCATGAAGAATGGAACTACGGTCACAAGCGCCAGCAG
Source organism: Paenibacillus riograndensis SBR5 (assembly GCF_000981585.1). NCBI lineage: Bacteria > Bacillati > Bacillota > Bacilli > Caryophanales > Paenibacillaceae > Paenibacillus > Paenibacillus riograndensis. The sequence goes on along the minus strand of NZ_LN831776.1, from coordinate 3,577,850 downwards.
CATTACGGCAATCCCTACCGCCACCGCCACCGCAGAACGGTAGAGCATGAACTTGGACAACCCGATGGCCAGGAAACCGACAAATACGGCAAGCCCTGAATAGAATACCGTACCTCCCGCCTTGCGGTAAGTAGATATAATAGCACTACGGGTGTCCTCCGCAGTGGCCAGTTCTTCCTTGAACCGGCTGATCAGCAAAATGCAGTAATCCGTCCCGATCCCGAACATTACGGCGACCATAAAGATCTGCGTAAAGGTCGATAAGGGGAAATCAAACCGGTCCACCAGGAAGGCCACTATAGACTGCGATACAATATAGCTCAGTCCCACGGTCAACAGCGGCACAAACGGTGCGACGAAGGACCGGAACACAACGAACAAAATCAGCAAAATGAAGATAACGGTAATGTATTCCGATTTCTTCAGCCCGGCTTCCGAACTGACAATGGTATCCTCGGTAATAAGCCCCTCACTGGTCAAATAATGATCTGCACTAACGCCGCTAAGCAGCTTATCCACCTGGTCCGGCAATTGTTTGACAGCTTCTTCCCCGCCGTTCACCATCAGTGCGACCATGATCGTTTTGCCGTCCTTGGCGATAAGAGTGTCCTTCAATTCCGCCTGGGAAAAAGGATCGGTGATCGAGTCAATTTTGAGCGCCTCCTTCTCCGCCGCAAGCTTCTCGACCCCTTGTTTAATGCTCTCTGTATCTTCAGCGGCAAGCCCATCCGGCTTGTTAAAAACTAACGCGACTTGATGCAGCGTCTCCCCGCCCTTAGCGTCGGCAACCTCCTTCATGATTTCAGCAGCCCTGGTAGAAGTATAGCCGTCCGGAACGGAGATCTGCCCCTTCTCACGCACCAGATCAGACATGCCCGGAGCAGTCATAAATAACACAACCGCCGCGGCAAGCCATACGGCTATAATGGCCCATCTTGCTTTAAGTACAGTCTTCAATTGTTTCTCCCCCCTGTCTCCTGCATTAATAAGGCCAGCTTCTCAAACATCGTGATGAATTTCTCGATATCCTGCTCCTCAAAGTGGGAGAAATAAGGAGAAATAACCTCCTGTACCTGCTTCTCCGCCGCATGATAGGTGCTTTTGCCCTTCTCAGTCAGCGACAAATAGACTTGCCGGCGGTCGTTCTCATCCCGGGTCCGCTCAATAAACCCGGCCTCCGCCAGCCTATTGATAATCGCAGTAATGGAGCTTTTCCCCACTGCAACTGCCTCCGCTAAAAAAGTGGAGGTACAAGGCTCCTGGCTGTTGATCAGCCGCATAATCAGAAATTGATCATTGGTCAGGCATTCAGCCATGTTGTCTTTGATCTGCGCATTAATCTGCCGGGTTACCCCCATATAAGCATCTATGTAGCGGTCAATCCAATGCTGTGGCTCTCCTTTCATAGTCCCTCACCTCCCCGCATTGAATAATAGTTCGTCTCTTGAATAGTTTCACAGTAAAACTATATGAGCTGCTGCCCAAAAAGTCAATCCGTTTTCAGCATCGGATCAGTAGGACAAACCAATATCACGACAACAACTCCCGCAAAAGAGTTACAAGAGTAAACACCTAATGTGTGAGAACCACTCACCTGAGGTCAAAAGGCACTTTTACCTCTCATTCCGCTCATCAGCCCGCTTGCGCCAGATTCAAAAGCACTTTTACCTCTTAATTCACACCGTAGCCCACTTTTGGACAAATCAAGGGTACTTTTACCTCTCATTCCCCCCTTTTACCCGTTTGCTTCAAATTCAAAGGCATTTTTACCTCTCATTTCCTTCAGCTGCCCGCTTTTGGACAAATCAAGGGTACTTTTACCTCTCATTCCTCCCTTTTACCCGTTTGCTCCAAATTCAAAGGCATTTTTACCTCTCATTCCAACGTACAGTGGAGCTCCTTGCTTAACTATCATCCAGCTTTCAGGATCCGCTTTTTTTTACATTGTATTGTTTCCATCAATAAAAACATACCAGCCTTCAGCGCCTCCACAAAGGCATTTCTGCCGTTATTTCCGGTCTGCATTCGACCTTTAGTCGAATCAGACAAAAAAAGCCACCCCGCATTATAGCAATGCGAAATGGCTTGTACCTGATGCTGCCGCTGCGCTCTAAGCACATTCACACAGTGTTCTTTAATCCTCATCCTCGTCTTCTTCAACCTCATAGACACAGCGGAACATTTCAATACCGGCCGGACTCTCCCCAAGGCTGTAAACCATAAAGCCCAGGTTCCGGTAAAAATCTGCGGCAATCTCGTCTTCCGTCTCCGCCAGCAGATACCGCGGGTTGCGGGCGGCCAGCAGCTCCAGAATGATCCCCCGCGCATAGCCTTTGCCCCTGTTCTCCGGGAGCACAGCGATGTGGCGGATTTCCAGCGAGCCATCTTCGGTTTCCTCAAAACCCACCAGTCCTATGAGCAAACCTTCCTCTTCCCATCCAAAAAGCTGCAGCGCTGCCTTGCTGCCATACTCCACCGAAGTGCGCCACAGCGCATCCGGCTCATCGATGACGGCGTAAGCCAGCAGCTCCTTCACTTCATCCGTATCCGTACGCTGTTTCAAATCTACCAGCATTTGCAGACTTGCTCCTCTCCATAATTCCGCTATATCCTCATTTTGAAACTCAACACTCCGGCTTACCTTTTACCTTTTAAAAACACGCTCCAAAGCAGGATGTACCCGCACAAAACGCCCGCCAGATTAAGCAGCAAATCGTCAATGTCAAAGCTGCCGACCCGAAGCAGCATCTGCATCGTCTCCAGCAACAGTATGCCCAAAGCCGAGACGAAGAGCAGTGCAAGCACAGAGCGCAGGCTTTTCCTTAATAAAGGCAGCAGAACACCAAATGGCACAAAGACAATAACATTGCCCAGCAGATTAATTAGCCTTCGAGGGAAAGAAACTCCGTTATCCAGATCAAAGTACAGTTTGATGGTTCGCAGCGGCTCCAGGTTGTAGCGGAAAGGCCCGTCCGTGTGTACCGACCGTCCAAACCCGATAAACATCCAGTACACCAGTGCGGCACTATACGCGATTAGCAGGATCAGCAGCATTGCCCTGCCTAATCTTCCCGGCTGCGCCGGTGTATGCCTCTTTCCGCTTCTCGGGCGGGGGTTCCCCTGCTTCTGCCTGTTACTCGCCGTGTTCACGCTCAATAATTTCAATGCTGCCATCCTGTTTGCCGATAATCGCCAGAGCAGCAATGCCAATGAACAGCCCGTGTTCAACCACACCGGTGATGTTCTGCAAGGACGCCGCGAGTTCAGATGCTGAAGCAATCGTTCCGAACCGGCAGTCCGCAATGTAATTGCCATTGTCGGTCTTGTACAGCCCGTCCCCGCTGCGCCGCAGCTCCACTGTGCAGCCCAGCTTGGCCAGATCAGCGACGGTCCATTCCCAGGCAAAAGGAACAATCTCGACCGGGAGCGGAAATTGCCCGAGCATACCGACAGCCTTGCTCTCGTCCGCCACCACGATCATCCGCTTGCTGCCCCGGGCGACGATCTTCTCACGCAGCAGCGCCCCGCCGCCGCCTTTGATCAGCTCCAGGTCGTGATTCAGCTCATCGGCCCCGTCAATGGTCAGATCAAGACCATCAATATCACCGAAACTGACCAGAGGGATACCCAGCTCGCGGGCCTGCTCTTCCGAGGCTACAGAAGTTGCGACAGCGGTGATCTTCAGCCCTTCTTGTACGCGTTCACCCAGCTTGCGGATGGCCCAGTATGCTGTAGAACCGGTACCCAGCCCCACCTTCATCCCGTCGACCACATATTCCACTGCCTTTTCTGCTGCGAGCTGCTTCACATTGATGCTCATTTTTATTACCCCCATCTATCCGTTATAATGTCTCATAGTACTATTATTCATTACTGCCAGGAGGCTTCCCGTATGAGAACTGAACAACAGATCCAGTCCAAAATTAACGAACTGACCCTGCAAAAAAGATCCCTCGAATCCCGCCTGGCCCCGCTGCCCGGGGGCAGCCCCCAGCGGGAACCGCTGAATGCCCAGCTGACCCGGCTTGAGGATATGCTCCTGATGCTGGAATGGGTGCTGGATGCACCAGCCGGGAAATACCACGCATAAGGCGCAGGTCAGGACAAGCTTTTGCCGTAACAGAGACTGTCAGGATCGCCTATATAAGGGCCAAACAAGTCAATCGGCCGGTAGCCGTGCTTCTCATAGAGCGCAATCGCTTCCGGCTGCTTGATGCCTGTCTCCAGCCTAATCTCTCTGCAGCCCGCCGCTCTCGCTTTCTGCTCCAAATCCAGCAGCATGCGGTTGGCAATCCCCTGCTTGCGGGTATCCGGGTCTACAAAGAAACGCTTCAGCTCCATCACCGATGAATCCGGGTCAAGCGGCCGCAGGCCTCCGCAGCCTACCGGCTTGTCTCCTGCATAAGCCACCACAAAGGTCATTTCCCGCACTTTGGGGTCAGAGAAATCAACAACATAGATAGTTTCATGCGGATACCTTGCTTTCAGTTCGTCATCGAGACGGTCAATTAACGCCCTCAACTCCCTGTTCTCAGGCTCCACCACAACAAAATTCACTTCGCTCTTCGAGATCATCCTGTGCCTCGCTCTCATCCGGTTGTTTCGCCAACTTCCGCCGCTTTTCTTAATTCATTATATATCACTATAGCGTTTAAGTGTTTCTTCATATAAATCGGCGTTATCCTTCTCAAAACAGATAAATTCGATCCGCTCTAGCGGGTGTCCTCCGGGACCGCGTTCCTTAACGTAGTCAACCACAGTCTTTAGCGCCGTTTGGCAAGCCAGGGCTTTGGGGAAATTATAAACTCCCGTGCTGATGTTCGGAAAAGCAATGCTCCGGGCCCCTTGAGTGCATGCAGCATCCAGACTGTTCAGGTAGCATCTGGCCAAAGTGGCAATTTCACCAGCGCCTCCCCCTTTCCAAATCGGTCCTACTGTATGTATGATCCCCAGCAGCGGAAGCTTCCCGGCACATGTAACGGCTGCTTCACCGGGCAGAATCCCGCCTTGCTTGCGGCGGATCGCTGCACACTCCTCGGCAATCTGCGGTCCGCCTGCACGGTGAATCGCACCGTCCACCCCGCCGCCGCCAAAAAGGCCCGAATTCGACGCATTCACAATCATGTCCCCCTGCCAGGACGTAATATCCCCTTGACAGGCGGAAATGGCCACTTGGTTAATGAAGATTGGCATGTCCCGTTTCCTCCTTCACGGCCGTTTCCAGACGGAGTATGAGCTCCTGTTCCCCCTTGCTGGCCGCCTTGTCCTGGAACGAAGCCGGGAAAATCGACTCGCCCCGCAGGGCAGACTGCCGGATACTGCCGAGCATCCAGTTCTGCGCGTCGGAGAGCGCCATTTCTCCGCTGCCGGCAGGAACACGGCAGAGAGCAATGGTCTTGTCGACCTCGCCGCTCGCTGGTTGCCCTTCGGTGCGGGCACGTACGGTGAATTGGAACAAAGGAACTGCTTCCGGCCGTTCTTCATTATAGGAAAAGGCCTGATAATAGACGGAATACATTAAACTGCTGATACGCCCCGCTGAGTCACTGGCCTCCTGCTGGGCAATTAGCCTGCTGTTCTGGTAAGCCATGACTCCGGCTGCAAATAATAGAAAGACAATAACTCCCGCGAAAACCATAAACATATCTGACACCTGCCGTTTCAGCTGGATATGGGCAACACCGTTTCTATATTATCACGTGAAGAACGTGTCAGGGAATGGGCCTATGCGCTGAATTAAACAATTTCGCCCGCCTGCCTATAAAGTTATTTTGAAATATTCATATTAACAGTTGAAACTTCCTGCAGCTTGATCCATAATGAAGTGGTGTTGAACGTTTGTCAATCCATATCAAACCAAGGGAGGATACCACGAAATGAAGTTTTTCTTGGATACCGGAAATATTGAGGAAATCAAACGTATTACCCGACTCGGATTAGTGGATGGCGTAACGACAAATCCGTCGCTTATCGCCAAAGAAGGCAGACTTTTCAAAGATGTAATCAAAGAGATCGTCGCCATTGTGCCAGGCCCGGTCAGCGCCGAGGTTATCGGTCTGAAGGCTGAAGAAATGCTGAAGGAAGCTTACGAAATTGCAGAATGGGCACCGAATGTTGTCATCAAGCTGCCAATGACTGAGGATGGTCTGGAGGCTTGTTATGAATTAACCAAAAAAGGCATCAAAACCAACGTTACCCTCATCTTCTCCGCAGCACAGGGTCTGATGGCCGCCAAAGCAGGGGCTACCTATATCAGCCCGTTCGTCGGACGTCTGGATGATATCGGTGTTGACGGCATGAAGCTGATCTCGGATTTGAAGACCATTCTGACCAATTACGGCCTTCAATCGGAAATTATCGCCGCCAGCATCCGCAATATTGCCCATGTAGAGCAGGCAGCCATTGCCGGAGCGCATATCGCAACGATCCCGGGTTCACTCCTGCCTTCTCTGTGGAAGCATCCGCTGACAGACAACGGTATCGAACGTTTCCTGAAAGACTGGGAGAAAGTTCCCCAAGCCTAAGTATAGGTTCAAATATTGATTACAAGCCTTTTCCCGCAGCTGCGGGGAGAGGCTTTTTTGAATTCCATACAGCTTTTATGTAAGCACAGAGCAGCCGTTTCTGCTTGTCAAACGTTGACAGAATTAATTGTCTTAAATATAATTGTCATAACAATTATTTTGGGAGGACGAACTGCCATGCCGCTTACTTCACCCCAGGAGTTCCTCGGATTTCTGCTGGGCTCCACACACCGGAGGATTTCCAATGCATTTGCCCGGGTTCTGAAGCCCTATGACATCACCCCGGAACAATGGTCTATTCTGCTGATGATCTGTGATCGTGAAGGCATTAATCAGAAGGAGGTTGCCGCCGCCGCTGCCAAAGACCAGCCCACTACAGCCAGAATCGTAGAACTGCTGCAGAAGAAAGGCTTCATACACAAGACGATGAGCCCTACCGACCGGCGTGCCTTTCAGCTCTATGCCACAGAGACAGGCAAGTCATTGATTAAGCGTACCGTATCCCTGGAGCAACAGACTATTGCTGCGGCGGTCAATGGACTCCGCCCCGAGCAGATCGAAGACCTCCGCTCCATGCTGGAGCTGATCTACCACAACACCGGAAATACACATCAAGAATAGGAGACAACCCCTTTGAATCATTCATCTGAACGACTATGGACATCATCATTTATAACTCTCACCCTTTGCAATCTGCTGCTGTTCATGGGCCTGCAGATGACTCTCTCCACCCTCCCGGCTTATGCCGAAGGAACGCTGCAGGCTTCTTCCGTACAAGTCAGTCTTGTGACCAGCCTGTTTGCACTGAGCGCTATCGCATCCCGGCTGTTCTCCGGCAAAGCGATGGAAAAAGGCGGCCGCAATCTGCTGATCTTCCTGGGTCTGGCCGTTTCCATAACTGCCGTAATCGGCTATTACTGGGCAGGAAGCATTCTTGCACTCCTGCTCCTGCGGATGCTGTTCGGAATAGGCTTCGGCATGGCCAGCACCGCATTTCCGACGATGGCCTCCGACATTATCCCGATCCGCCGGATGGGCGAAGGCATGGGCTACTTCGGCCTGTCCACAAGCCTAGCCATGTCCGCCGGCCCGCTGATCGGACTTAGTCTGCTGCAGGGGCCAGGCTTTGGCTCGCTGCTGATCAGCACTGCTGCAGCACTGGTGCTGATTTTGCCGCTCAGCTACCGCCTGACCAGGAAGCTGCCGGCACACCATAAGGAGCCGGCAGCCCCGCCGGTAGCAGAAATCAGGGGCGGCACCTTCCGGAGATTGTTTATTCCCTGCCTGCTTAACTTTCTGCTGTCTGTCTCCTATGGCGGACTGCTGGGTTTTCTGGCGCTCTACGGTGCCGAGGCCCATCTGGAACACATCGCTTACTTCTTTCTGTTCAATGCTGTAGCGATTGTAGTTGTACGGCCGCTCTCCGGTAAAATTTACGACCGTTTCGGCCCTCCTGCCCTGCTCATTCCGGGGAGTCTCTTCATAGTTGCAGGACTGCTGCAGCTCTCCTTCGCTTCCTCAACGGCTGCACTGTTTCCGGCCGCCCTTTGTTACGGAATCGGCTTCGGTTCGATGCAGCCCGCATTGCAGACCTGGATGATCCAGTCCGTGGAGCCCCGGCAGCGCGGGACGGCGAACGGCATGTTCTTCAACTCGCTGGATCTCGGTGTAGCGATTGGAACCATGATCCTCGGCTCCATTGCACTGTACACCAGCTTTGGCGTCATGTACCGGTATTCAGCACTGGCACCCGTTCTGCTGCTGTTGATATATACAACCCTGCTGATCGCTAAACGTTATAACCGCCAAAAACCTGCGCCAAAAAATTCCACGAGCCACTCTGTGGCCAAATAAACGCTTAAGCTGTTCCTTGTATACCCTCTCGCTTAAAGTGATTCTATCCATCATCCGGCCGATACGGTAACAAGTGGAAACGGCTACGCCGTCCTTTTAAAGGACGGGGTGTTTCAGCGAGAAATAGAAGGATAATTTATAGCGTGAAACATATTAATTCTTATATTTGAACCAAAACGGCTGTGGGGTCCTCCACGGGACAGCGCAGCCGTCTTGGTTCTAGCGTTACCTGGAGAACGACTCCCCATGAATCCTACGGCAACTCTTTTAGTGGAATAAGGGACACTAATTTGCCGAAGTACTCTGCCCGCGGGCAGATGAAGTGGAAAAAGGGACACTAATTCAGCCCATTTCGCCATTGGACCAAAAATGTAGCCCAATTAAGTTTACTTTTTCCACTTCACTCAGGATTTCTTAATTTCCGGAAAAATAAGTTCCCTTTTTCCAACTAGCACCTGCGGATGGAGCCCTATCCTCCTGCATTGCGTATATTCCTGTGAGTAAATTCTTATATTTTCAAAAAGACCGCCCTATGATCTCTGATCCCGGGGCGGTCTTTGTTTATCATGATATTCTATTCTGGCTCCCTCAACGCTGCATAACTCCGGCAGCTGCCGACTCGCGGACTTCGGCGGGCAGAAAATGATTCGGCTGGCCCAGGCTGTAAATATGCAGCAGATGCATAGCCCGGGTGCAAGCGGTATAGAACAGCTTGCGTTCGCTTTCCCGGCCATATTTAGCCTCGGAGCCGTCATAAATGATGACGGCATCAAACTCCACGCCCTTGGCCAAATATGCGGGCAGCACCAGGGTCCCTTTTTGAAAATTGGGCGTATCCTTCGTAACCAGCCTGACCGGAAGCCTGTTCTGCAGCTTGGCATGGACCCGTGCACTCTCCTCTGCCGTTTTGCAGATTACCGCCACGTAATGATAGCCCATGGAGTGAAGATTCAGCACATCCTGCTCAATTGAACCAAGCAGACCCTCCTCGTTGTCCACAACCGTCAGCAGCGGTGATTCTCCCCGCCGGTTGAAGGGGACGATCTTTTCCCCGCCGGGAATCATCGAACGCGTAAATTCAACAATCTCATAGGTGGAGCGATAGCTGCGGGTCAAGGAGATGACCTCTGTATTCTCCCGGCCGTAGACGCTGACCAGCCCGCCCAGATCACCAAGCACCTCACCCTGGGCATAAATCGCCTGATTGAGATCACCAAGCACCGTCATTTTGGCCCGGGGAAACAGGCGGCGCATGAATTCTAGCTGGAACGGGGAATAATCCTGCACCTCATCGACGATCACATGACGGATTTGCGTATTGGTGCGGAAGCCCTGGCTCAGTTCCTTCAGATAGAGAAAAGGTGTGGCATCTTCATAGGCAAGCTCGTTCCGGCTCAAAGACGCCACCGTCTGGCGGCAGATAGCGTCCCAGGCTTCCGGCAGCTCCCGGCCGTTGCCCAGGCGCTCCATTAACTCACGGTCAGCAAAAAGCAGGCTGTACAGCCCCTTCACATCCACGAACCTTCCCCGTTTGGTCCAGCCGCGCAGCGGCTTCAGACGCTGGCTGACAATATACCGGGCCAGCACCGTTTTCTCCATATCAAAGTCATCAAAGCTGTCATTCCGGCCCCCGCCCTTGCGGCGGAGCATATTGTATGCCCGTTGATAGTCACTGGAATCCAGCAGCTCAATCTGGTCCTCCACCCACTGCGCTTCCCGCTCTTCCACACTGTATGCAGCGATTTTTTTGAGCAGCCAGCCCGTCATCAGATCAATCCGGTTCGCCAGTTTAATTCCGGGATCAAAGCTGTAGAATTTTTGCTGCATTTCTTCTTTACTGACGACTGCCCGGCCTTGAAATACAAGCGGTTTAAACAGCATCCCCTCATGCTCCAGCAGATTGACGTAACGCCGGATCACATCCAAAAAAGCCACAGATGACTTGTAAGTAATTCCTGCTCTCCGCGTAGCCGCCTCAGGCCCTTCCGGGGCATTCAGCAGGCTTTCTGTCTGGCTGAAAACATCCTCCAGCTCAAACTCCTGGCCCAGACGGTGCTCAAGATACATCTGGAACGTCGTCTGCTGCATATTTTCTTCACCCAGCTCCGGCAGTACAGTGGATACATAGCTGTTAAAAAGCGGATTCGGCGAAAACAGCAGCATTTGGTCCGCCTGCAGCACCTCGCGGTATTTGTAGAGCAGATAAGCGACGCGCTGCAGCGCGGCAGAGGTTTTCCCGCTGCCTGCTGCACCCTGCACGACCAGCATCCGGCTCCGGTCATTGCGGATAATGGCATTCTGCTCCTTTTGGATCGTCGCAACAATACTTTTCATCCGGTCGTCCGCACTGTGGCTGAGTACCTGCTGAAGCAGTTCGTCGCCGATGGTGACACCTGTATCGAACATGACCTCAATCGTGCCGTTATCGATCACGAATTGGCGTTTCAGCTCCATGGTGCCGGAGACAAGCCCGCCTGGTGTTTCATAGGCTGCCGGACCCGGAGCCCCGTCATAATACAGGCTTGAGATGGGAGCGCGCCAGTCGTATATCAGGAACGAGCCGTTATCCTCCATCAGCGAGCCGATGCCCAGATAAATCCGTTCTGCTTCTGCATCCGCTGTCTCTTTAAAATCAATCCGTCCAAAATAAGGCGATACGACAAGTTTTCTATATTTTTTGAGCGCTTTGCTTGACTGCAGATGATGGCGTTCCCGTTCATTCAGAATTTGCGCCTGCTGCCGCAGGCTTGTCGAGGTTTCTCCAAGATCATCCGGGCTGCTGAAGTTCACTGTAACCTCTTCCCAGAAGTCTTTGCGCATATCCACAACATCACTGCGATGAAGACCAAGCTCATCGGATAGCCGTCTGATATGGGCTGACAGCAGCTTTGTAATTCCGTTTACCCGATTCTGCTCTTCTTCCCACTCGCTATCATGCTTCTCCATTGCAATTCATCCCCTTCGGAAGGTTGATATTTATTCTCGCCTATGCTATGATTAAATTTATTTTACTTTTTTTCATTATTTTTCCGATATTCATTTATATTAGCAAGCGCTGCATCCTTTTTCAAGTCTCTTTATCCGAGATACATAATGATCCGGTCCCTTCAGGGGCCGGATCTTTTGCTATGACCAAACATTGATCTTCCTGGCTATATACTATAAAGTATGCGCCAATACATGCTTGACAGTCAACGCTGTGCTGCTCAAAAGCAGGCTATGATTATTCCTTCTCCTCGGCAGAAAGCCGGTTAATCTGATCCGCAACCTTATCCAGCCGCTCCAGCTGGTATCCGTAATCATAAATTGCAGCCGCCACTACAGAGAGGCGCAGCTGGCCGGCCTTCTCAGCATCATAACCGTTGATTGCCGCTTGGAGAAAGCGGTCGTTATCTTCCGCCAGCGGGTCAATATCGTTCGCTCCCGGTTTCAGCTTGTCTTCGAACTTGAGCAGAATAGTCTCATGGTATTTGATCAATTGCTCCAGATGACGGTCAAACAGCTCATCGGTCTTCCCGGTGCGCTCCGCCTGGAAGTAATGCCGGTCTACCGCCTCCAGCACTTCAAACCCTTTCTGCAGCGACGCCAGCAGGTTCTTATAGACCACCATCTGCCGGGTCTGGCTGTATTTGGCCCGGCGGAGCTGTTTTTGTTCTTCCTCGAACAAAGCGTACTTATCCGCAAGCGACCGGATAGAGGCCTCCAGCGCATTTTTTTCGTCGCGGAAGACACTCTCCTTCATCTCATGCGACACAGCCGTCCGCAGCAGCAGCGACAGGCTGCCGAATACATTTTCAATCTGCTGGATGTACTGCTTCCGCGGCTGCGGAGGAAATACGGCTATATTGATAATAAAAGCAGCGACAATACCGGTCAGCGTCAGCAGAAAGCGGGTTAACGCAAACTCCCATTGCCCTGAGGCTTCCATGACCGAAATTACAGTGACCAGGGTCAATCCGATCGTATCGGCCCGTTTCATTTTCATACTGATCATAATCACCAGAATACATACCAGCCCGACGGCAATCGGCTCATTGGACAGCAGCATTCCGCCCAGCAGCGCCAGTACCGCGCCTATGGTACTCGTCTGAATCTGATCCAGAAAGTACCGCCAGGATCTGTAGATCGAGGGCTGCATCGCAAATATCGCCGCAATCGCTGCGCCTACAGGAGAAGAGAATTGCAACAGAGCGGATAGATAAAGTGCAAGTGTTACGGCCAATCCGGTTTTGAGTATGCGGGCGCCAAAAGCCAAATCCATCCCTCCTAATCGATATTACTTCGTACAAATATGTATATCCTGATCTGTTTTGGTTCATTTCTAAGAATGTACAGACATTATTACCCAGGAAGCAGACTGGCGAATTTTAGTGTGGCTTAAGCCGGCTTTCAGGATGCTTTCAGCTTTCGGGGAATACTGAATACAGCAGTCCCCCCACAAATCCATGTACGAGGTGAATCATGAGCAACAATGTCAAAAGAATTACAGCCTTCGCTGCAGCGCTTCTGCTCTGCCTGGCTCCCGCTGCCGCTTTTGCGGAAAATGCTGTCAGCAGTACACCTGCAACCGCTCCCGATTCAGCAGTCCGGGCTGATCAGAACCACCGTCATCCCCATCCCCCAGGCACCGACAAAGACTTCCGGGCCGGAGGCGGGCATTTCATTATCAGTGAAACGTCCAAGCTGCTGGAGATGGACCGTCATGAGCTGATCCGCAGCCTGAAGTCAGGTACAACCTTGTATGCGCTGGCCAAAGAGAAGAAAGGCTGGACTGAAGAGCAATACCTCCAAAAGCTGAGTGAAGCGGCAGTCATGAAGCTTGAGACTTCCATCAAAGATGGCCGTCTGACCCAGGGTGAGGCAGAGAAGCTGAAAGCCGGACTTCCGGCACTTCTGAAGCTGGGCATCAACCGGATAAATCAATTCCAGCAGTCCATAAAACGCTGAAGCACCTGGCAGAACGGGTATATTCATATGGCGGACAAGCGGATTCCCATGCGAACGGGAATCCGCTTTTTTATGGCAGGCGCTTCTTGCTCTTCCGGGAATTCCGGTAGGCCTCAAAGCAGGCAATGCATAACATCATCCAGGCTCCGCTGGCCGCATATCCACCGATGACATCACTTGGGTAGTGTACCCCCAGATAGACACGGCTCCAGCCAATCCCCCCCGTCATAAGCACTGTGAACAGAATGAACAGAATCCGTTCGCTTCTCCTGCGCATATGCCGCCACAGCAGGTACGCAATGATGCCATACAGCGAGAACGCCGCCATGGAATGCCCGCTTGGAAAGCTGTATCCGGCCTGTTCAATCAGGCGGTGGATATTCGGGCGTTCCCGGTGAAACCACAGCTTCATCCAGGTGTTCAGCAGCTGTGAGCCTGCCCCGACTGCAAGAAACAGAATCAGCTCGATACGGTGCTTCAGCACAAAGTACAGCAGCACCATTGCCAGTAATGAAATGCCGATGGCAAGCTTGGACGAGCCTATCAGGGACAATCCCTTGGCCAGGGAAGTCAATCCCGGGGATTCCGCGGACTGCACGGTATGAATCATGAAGTTGTCAAACCCGGAGATCCGGTCCATTTTCACAAACACAGCGATTACAACAAAAACCAGAAAAAAACCGGTAAACCCCCGAAAACCTCTTGACCAGTATTGGTATTGCAGTATAACTACCCCCTTGTCCAATTTAAGCCGGATGACCCTATTTCCAGATGAGGTCTTACCCGTGGTATAATGTCCTGGAAGACAATTCATAAAAAAGATGGAGTGCTGCCAAAGTGGAAACTCTGAAATTACAGGAGCGTTTGTTGAACCAATGCATCTCAACCAAGGTTCCCGTGACGATCTTTACAACCAATGGAGTTAAAATGCAGGGACTTGTAACCTCTTATGATGCCTATACGATCACTTTGCAGGGGCAAGGTGACGGCAGACAAAATGTGCTGTTCAAATCAGCCGTCTCTACAGTTGTACCGCTGAAGCCTGTCTCGCTTAAATAAGCCTTCAGTCCAGCTTTCCCGTTAATCTGGAATTACAGCCCCTTTCAAAAGGAACACCGGAGCTTTATGCTCCGGTGTTCCTTTTGCTTGAAATATAAGGAATCTTCATCTCCAACAAAAAAACATCATCCTTGTATTTAGCACAGAGCAGGATTCACCGGGGACTATTCGGCCGCCGGAAAATATGCAGGTTTGACACACACCGGTTTGGATAACGCGGCGGTATTTCCGGTGAAGCTGAGCCGTCCGCTTGCGCGGTCAATGCTGAACACCACCAGATTATTGCCGTCGCGGTTAGCGGCTATCAGATATGCGCCGTCCGGAGTGAGGGCAAAATGGCGCGGATGCCCGCCATGTGTGGAGACATGCTCCACCAGTGTAAGTCTGGCGGTTGCAGGGTCAACGGCATAAACCACAATGCTGTCATGTCCGCGGTTCGAACCGTATAAATAGAGCCCGTCAGCAGACAAGGCGATTTCCGCACAGCTGTTGTTTGCTGCAGGGTAGCCTTCAGGCAGTGTAGAAATCGTTTCAACCGTCTGAAGTGTACCTGCAGCACTGTCATACAGGAATGAGGTAACCGTGCTGTCCAGCTCATTGATTACATAAGCGGATTTCCCGTCCGGATGAAAGACGAAATGACGCGGTCCCGCCCCTTCATGCAGCGTGGTGTCGCCCAAGGCTTCAAGCATCTTCGCATCACGGTTAATTTTATAGGTCCGGATCAGATCCAGCCCCAAATCGGAAACGAACAGAAATTTCTCGTCCGGGCTGAAGATGGCGGAATGCGGGTGGGGCTTCTCCTGCCCGGGCAGGTTTCGTTGACCCGTATGTACAGCGGTATCCTCCAGGCGCACAGGCAGTCCTTTCTGATCCAGGGATACCAGCCCCACGAGGCCCCCATGATAGCTGCATACGATAATAAATTCATTGCGGGTATCTCTTGAGATGTGGCAGGTTGTCGTTTGGCCGCTGCCTGTAGCAGGCATTGTGGAAATGCGGTTCAATTCCGTGAGCTTGCCGTTCTGCGGATTGATTGCAAAGGATACAACCTCGCCTTCCTTGCCGCCTTGTCCGTTAGCTTTTTCTCCTATAGCATACAGCCGTCCTTCAGCAGCATCTACGTTCACAAAAGTCGGGTTAGTAATGCCCTGCACCTGATCGAGAGGGGTAAGTGTGCCCCCTGCTTCCCCATTGAATTCAAATACCTGAACCCCGCTTTCTTCAGCGCTTGCGTAGGAACCGGTAAACAGCAGTAGTCTTGTATTCTTCATTTCGGTAATCCTCCTCCAATGGTCTTCAGTCTCGTTGCCTTAAGCGGCCCGAATGGGACCGGCCATTTATATAATTTACATTTTTTCAGCGTCTATGACAAATCGCGTAGTAAAATTTCACAAAATATTTTAAAAATGAGGCTTTCCAAGGGCAGATCGTTATGTTATAATGAAAGCGCTAACATTAGGTTTTTTACTTTTATTTTAAGGGGGAACATGAATGAGCAGCCTGCTGGAAGCCAGAAATGTGTATGAGGACTTCGAGGTGGAAACGGACATTCTGTTCTTTAAGGTCGGGGACCATGACTTGGTCATTTTTCACGGCAGAAACTATAATATAAAAAAGAGAATGACTGCCGAACAGCTTAACCGTTTAGTATCTAACCCAAGTTATTATCATGTGTACGGGGGCTGTTACGTCAATCTGAACAAGATCAGCTCCATCGAAGACGACAGCATCTATTTCGGGGAGATGGGCCTGTTTGCCAAGACTGTCCGTGTGCCAAGACGGAAGCAGGAAAGCATACGTCATCTGCTGAGAAGCCTCAGCTCATAGGCCAATTTATTTCCGCATGAAGCAGAGAAATATGGAGTCTTCCCAAAGCCGGAGCCGCATGTTCTATTCATGCGGCTCCGGCTTTTTCTTGTATCTTAAGAGAAACTTAAAAAGTAAATCGGCTTTTTTATACTTTCTTAAGGTTTGGAATCCTGATTTCTGGTAAAGTTGTAGAAAGACAGGCAACACCTATATTGAAGGGAGTCATTAATTCTAATGGACAAAAAAGATTTCAATGAGAATGAACATCAAGGCAACAATGGAGCAGCGGAAGAGAACAGCCCTTCCGATATTCATGAAGAAGCACTGGAGGGAGCAGCATCCAGTCCTGAGCCGGAACCGGAAACCGCTCAGAAAGCTGCAGAAGTATTCGGGCAGAACGATGCACCTGACAGCGCTGCCAATGTTCCGGTAATGAATAAAGTAGGCGACGGCACCCCTCCTTCGTCCCCGGCTTCCACCGGCGGACGGGGCTGGATGATCGCATCGATTGTGCTGGCTGCAGCGCTTATCGTCGTTTTCATCGTACAGCCTTTCAAGAAGGATGACAGCAAAGTAGCCGTCGCTACTGTGAACGGAACCGACATTTCCAAAGCAGAGCTTTATGATAAACTGGTTGAAGCCGGCGGTGAAGCCACTCTCCAAAACCTGATTACCAAAACCCTGGTAGACCAGGAAGCCAAAAAAGCCAACATTACAGTGACCGATGCCGACATCCAGGCAGAGCTTGAAGATCTGAAGACCCAATTCGGCGGTGAAGAAGCGCTGAACAATGCGTTGCAGCAAAGTTCAATGACGCTGGATGACCTGAAGAAGCAAATGCCGCTGCAGGTTGAAATCCGTAAATTGGTTGAGCCTAAAGTAAAAGTTACGGATGAAGAAATCTCCAAATACTACGAAGAGAATAAGGCTTCCTTCAATCAGGAAGAAGAAGTCCGCGCTTCCCACATTCTGGTCAAAACCAAAGAAGAAGCTGATGCGATCGTAAAACAATTGGCGGGTGGAGCAGATTTTGCCGCACTGGCGAAAGAAAAATCTGCTGATACCGGCTCCAAGGAAAAAGGCGGAGACCTCAATTTCTTCAAAAAGGGCGATATGGTTCCTGAATTCTCCGCTGCTGCCTTCAAACTCAAGGTTGGCGAAACCAGCGGCGCTGTCAAAACGGACTATGGCTACCACGTGATCAAAGTAACCGACCGTAAAGAAGCCCACAACTATTCGCTAGCAGAGAAAAAAGAAGAAATCACCAAAAAACTGAAAGCGCAAAAAGTATCCGAAATGTCTTCCACCTGGCTGCAGGAGCTGACCGCCGGTGCGAAGATTACCAACACGCTTACGGATAAACCGGAAGCTTCTCCTTCCGCTGATGCCAGCGCAGCACCTGCCAGTGAAGCTCCGGCGGCTACAGAAGCTCCAGCTACGAAATAAGATGTTTCCACTGCAGCAGCTTGAACCAGAGCCACAACTTATACAAAGAGGACAAGCGGTCATCCCGCCTGTCCTCTTTGTGTTTATCCATAGCAATCCATGGTGCTAATGGTTTTTTTTGCGGATCTGCTTATCATGATTCTCGCCCCACTCTTTGGCCTGTGCCGTGGCAATCGAGATAGCCCTGCCCTCTTCATATCCTTCGTCCAAGAGGGCATTGGCGATCTCAATCGCCTTATTCCGCACCGGGGCCATAAAGTTCTTCAGAGAATCCGGATAATCATCTTTGTTCCATGGCATCGCAAAAACCTCCTTAATCGGGCTATAGATATCATTAGCCGGATCAAGGAGGTTTTAAACATTGGCTTATTTAATGACTTTTACACGTTCTTCAATCGGCTGAAATTCTTTTTCACCTGGTGCGGTGACCGTTTTACCGAAAGGCATTTGGGCGATCAGCTTCCAGTCGGCCGGAATATCAAAGGTTGCTTTCACTTCATCATCGATAAGCGGGTTGTAATGCTGCAGTGAAGCACCCAGACCTGCTTCAGCAAAAGCAGTCCATACTACAAACTGCAGAATACCGGAGGATTGGTTCGACCAAATCGGGAAGTTTTCAGCGTACAAGGCAAAGTTTTCCTGCAGATGCTTCACCACTGCCTGGTCTTCGAAGAACAATACTGTGCCATACCCTGCTTTGAACGAAGCCAGCTTCTGTGCAGTGCCTTCAAACTGCTCAGTAGGTACAATTTTGCGCAGGGTATCTGCCGTAATATCCCATACCTTATCGTGCTTATCTCCCAAGAGCACTACAGCTCTGGAGCTTTGGGAGTTGAATGAAGTTGGGCTATGTAGGACCGCAGCTTCAACAATCTCTTGAATCTCTGCATCGGAAACCGGGGATTCTTTGCTGATTGCATAGATAGAACGTCTGCCTTTTACCGCTTCAAGAAAGTTTTTAGACATCGTATAAATACCTCCGTTTATTTAGTAACTTACTTTTTTAAATCTTAACACTTTTATTCCAGGAATGCAACATCCATTCACAACTTTTTCCTCCTGCTTGTCTCCATACCCACTCTATTGTCGCTGTCCCAGAGCCTATTTATTCACATTCCACTAATTTGTATAAGCAAATCAGGCGATTAAGAAACAGTTACTCACTTTTCGATATACAATTCTGCACCAAATAGGCTACAATAGTTCAGCAATCAGTGCAGAAGGAAGGTTGAGATGTATGAGAAGGCATAATATTAAAGGCTTTTTTTCATTGCAAAAAACAAATATACATACGTTTACCGTGCTTCTGGCCGCAGGTTTCATCCTCGCGGGCTGCCGGGACACAAATTCGGCATTGCCGGACAGGCCCGTATCAACCGTAGTGCAGGCAGAAGCAGACACAGCACCGGTGTCCTTCTGGGTGGCTACAGATACCCATTACCTCGACAAGGACCTTCAGGATGGCGGTGCAGCTTTTCAGGCTTATGTGAACGGCGGGGACGGCAAAATCCTCCCCTACAGCGAGGAACTAATGGAAGCGCTCGTCTACGACGTTGAGCAAAAAAAGCCAAAATTTCTGATACTCAGCGGAGATCTGACCAACAACGGGGAAACCAGCAGCCATAAGAAGCTCGCAGAAAAGCTAAAACGCGTGGAGGAAGCGGGCACCGAGGTCTATGTGATTCCAGGCAATCACGATTTGAATAATCCCTGGGCAAGATCGTTCAAGGCAGACAAGCAGATCGTGGCTGAGCATATTGCCCCGGAGGATTTTACCGAAATGTATGCCGACTTCGGTTATTCTGAAGCCCTCTCGCGGGATAAGGTCAGCCTCAGCTACCTCGTCAATGCAGCCCCGGGGCTCTATCTCCTGATGATCGACAGCAGTCAATACGCAAACAATGAAAGCTACGGCTTCCCCCAGACAGACGGGCGCATTCTCCCTTCTACCCTTTCCTGGATGGATGATTGCGCAAAGCTCGCTGCCGGGAAACAGGCCTCCATCATTACGGTAATGCATCATAATCTGCTCAGCCATACCTCCATGTCAGTTGCCGGCTTCAAGCTCAACAACAGTCAGGAAGCGATGAAGACGCTGCGCAGGAATAATCTCAATCTGGTATTGTCCGGACACATTCACATGCAGGATATCGCCCGCGATCCGAAAAGCGGAAATGAGGGTACCGCAGGCGCAGGGGAGTCTCCGGTCTATGATATTGCCACCAGTGCCTTCGCCGTTAATCCGCATCAATATGGTGCGATGACCTTCGATCCCGCTACGCGGGCAACGACCTACCATTCTACTTCAGTAGATGTGGAAGGCTGGGCCAAGGCAAATGGCATTACCGACCCCAACCTGCTACACTTTACAGCTTATGCGGAGAAGGTATTCGCGGACCAATCGTATAAGAAGGCAATGGCCCGTCTTAAAGAATCCACATTCAGCGAGCCTGAAAAGAAGTCCATGGCTGAAGTTATGGCTAAGTTGAACGTGAATTATTTTGCCGGAACCACTTCGGATGCTCTGGATGAAATTAAGGCCATGCCGGGTTATAAGCTGTGGATGGGTATGGATGGCGGCTTCATGTCCGGCTATATCCAAAGCATGGCCGTAGATAAAGCGCTCAGCAATGTCTCCCTGGAAATGAACCTGACCAGTCCATGAGCTTCGCCATCGGCATAATGGAGACATCAGTGCCAAATCAAGTGGAAAAAGGTTAACTAATTTGCCGGAGTACCTACCCTCGGGCCGATGAAGTGGAAAAAGGGACACTAATTCAGCTCATTTCGCCATTGTTCAAGAAAAGTGGCCCCATTAGGTTTACTTTTTCCACTTCACTCTCAGAATTTCTTAATTTTCGGAAAAATAAGTTCCCTTTTTCCAACTAACACCTGCTCAAGGAGCCGGTAAGCAAGTACTGCGGGCTGGAGAGCTTTTATTTTGCCGATTCAGGCGGCCTATCACGCCTGCACCTCTCTGTTCATCTGAAGCTTCATAAGACATCCACCTTGTTTAGCATTGTATAATTTCCTAAACTACACAAAAACCGGAACCTCTTGTTGAAGAGATTCCGGTTTTTTGTAACTCTGGATTTACGGACGGTCAATATAGATGTAGCCATCCTCATCTGTTTCGACCTTGGCATGAAGCGCCTCTGCCAGCAGACGAAGCGGCACATAAGCATCTCCGTATTCATCGATGAATACCGGCTGCGGAAGCTTCACTGTAGCTCCGTTTATCTGAACCTTGTCAGACCCGATTTTGAACACCAGCTGGTCACCGTAGACATCATCGGTAACCTTGATCGCGCGGTTAGCACCATCCCATTCCACTGCCGCATCAAGGTCTTCAGCCAGATACCGCAGCGGCACATAGGTTGTGCCTCCTTCGACAATCGGATAATAGTAATCATCATCCGGGGCAATCACCAGGGATTTCGAGGTAATCCCCATATCATTCTTGAGCAGGTTGTACAGATCAGACCCTTGCTCAAAGCTTCTTAGCGTTTCTCCCGGAGTCAGGTTGGTTGAAGACATATCCAGCGCGCCTTCAGTAGAAATCCGGTCAGCGGTTACCGGACCGTTCACATTCCAGGTCTGAGTTCCCAGCTTGAGTGAAATACTCTGAAGCGGCAGGTCCTCGCTCGCTGGCAATGCGACATTCAGATCGATATTCTGCTTGCGGACATGGAACCCATTGTCTACAAACAGATCCACATTCAGCTTGGTATCTTTGCTGAGTACAGTTTTTAGTTCAGGCGTGGAGGAGTAGAGATTATCCAGCTGTTTGTCATAGACAAGCAAAAGTGCATCTACTGCCAATTTGGCCGCATCATGCGCTACGGTCACTACACCTTCCTTATCTTCCAGGGGAATATCGCCCAGTCCCAGATCGCTTAGCTCACTTGCGCCGATACCATTGGCTTCCAGAAGCGGATACAGATAATCATAAAGACCGCTAATGAATGCCGTGAACCCTTCGGTATCCTTGGAAATGGATTTCAGGAAGCTTTTCACCAATGCCGGCAATTCTTCTCCCGTAATCTCCGTATGCAGCTTAGTCAAACTCAGTTGTTCGCCATATACAGATTCATTTACAGAAGCTATGCTGATTGCGCCGGGATTCGGCAGATTTTTGACTACAAACTGAGTAAGCAGCTTGGAAAGCTCTGTAGTTTTGTTCTGGTCAAACCCTTTAAGGCCAAGGGATTCCTCGTACCCTTCAAGCGGATAATAGAAAGGCTGTTTCGCACCTTTTGCTGTAAAAACAACGGCAGTAGTATCCATAAAGAATGTAAAAGGAATGGATAATTGCTTATAGCCAACAACACCTGACGCGGAAATGCTGCCATTGTCCTGAAGCTTCACATGGCCGATGTTCAGGGAGAAGGAATTAATCAGGTCCACCATTTTCTGATCTTCTGCACTAATTCCTGCAGCAGGCACAGCATTCACCGACAAGGTGGTGCTGGATTCAGAAGATTTTACATCCAGATCCCCCAGAAGCGCTTTGTTGACATCAAATCCTGCAACCGACTGGCAACCTGCCAGAATCAGCAGCAATGCGAGAATCGGAAGCAACCACTTGGTCCTTGCTTTCATTTTCTTCATAGCATGTCTCCTCTTGTTATATTTTGCTATCTATATCCATCAACTCTAAAGAGGAAGGATCGGGGTCAAGCCCCTGCAGCCAACTGCAGGATTATATTGTAAACAGACTCCGCCAATCAATAGTTACCCACTCCTGGAAATACAGAATCTTCACCAAAGCCAGCGCGGCCAGATGTAATGGATAGAAGGACCACCAGATCCAGCGTGGCAGCCGCTTCTGCTCCAGCAGACGCCAGAATCCCGGAGCTCCCGCAATCAGAAGGGTAGGAACTATACTTAGCATCTGCACCGTCCACCCATAATAGAACAGGTAGAAGCTATTCAGCAGGAAATGGGCCAGAATCATCCAGTAGGAACGGACGTAACGGAAGATCAGCACCAGCAGCAACCCGTAAGCATTGTAATCCAGCGGCAACCGGTCCATCAGGACAAAAGCAAGAATCACTACAGGAATACCGTACCACGGATTGGGCAACTTATCCAGAACAAACAGGACCAGCGCCGACAGCAGCAAGGTAAAGACGACATTCCAGCCCCCCGGATCAAGAGCCAGATTATAGGGAATTTGCGTTAACAGCGCAATCCAGAGCAGCCGCCGCAGATAACGCGGCCTCGATGATGTATGTATATGCCCTTGCACGAGCATGTAGCAGTAGATTGGAAAAGCAATTCTGCCCACAATCCTCCAGCCCATCTCGCCAGGGAAAAAAATATAGCCGATATGATCAATCAGCATGGTCAGCATCGCAATAATCTGCATCATTTGCCTCCAGTGGGGTGATTTGGGGGATTTCCGGCTGGCAGTTCACACTTATACCGTTCAATTCCAGGGGGGTTATGGGATTCGGGACCATGTCTTAAGCTCCAGAAATCATTAATATTTTTTAATGTTAACAGTATAGCAGAGATGCACTGCATACGCATCGAACTCATTTTATTCTGAAAATTCAGTCTTGACAGCTATACATAAGCGTAGTAGTATTTCAAAATACTTCTATAATACCGAAAGATTATCGAATGTGAAGGAGGCTCCATATGATTGAAGCTCTACGGAAACTCGGTTTGTCCGATCTCGAAGCCCGCTGCTATCTGGCGCTGCACGGTCAGTCGCCCTCCTCAGGCTACGAGGTCTCTAAGCAGGTATCCGTTTCACGCTCCAACGTGTATGCCGCACTGCGCGGCCTGGTGGAAAAAGGGGTCTGCCGCGCTGAAGAAGGTGAGCCGGTTACATTCGCGGCGATCCCGATTGGACAAGTTGTAAAACTGCTTCAATCCGAGTTCGAACGCACTGCCCGCTTACTGGAGAGTGAGCTGACCCCCCTGCCGGATCCGCCGCCTTTCTTCAGTAACTGGAAGGGAGATCAGCAAGTGGATCTGGCGGTCCGCCGCCTCGCCGCTAATGCCAGGGATCAGATTCTGGTCGATCTTTGGGCAGAGGACCTGCACCGGGTTGAGGAATCGCTGCTCGCAGCCGAACGCCGGGGAACCGCCGTTCACCTGATGGTCATCGGTGAAGCGCCGACGGAGCTTAAGCAGGTTATCATACATAGTGTGCCGCCCGGTGGTCCGAATAAATCACGGAACTTCTCCATGCTGCTGGACAAGGAGACGGCGATCCTCGGCAGCTTCAGCCGTCACGCACCGGCATCCGCGCTGGAGAGCAACCACCCGGCGGTGCTGAACGTGCTGGATACCTCGTACTTCCACGATGTGGTGATGATGCGGATCGAGAATGATTTTGCCAGGGAGCTGGAGGAACGGTACGGCAAGGATTACGCCCTGATCCGGCGCGAGCATCCTGAGATGCACCCGAAGAATTAGACTACCTGATATCAAGAAAGGATGACTTGCTTTGAATCGAAACGGCTCGTCCGTGCTGCATAACCGCTCATTCCTGCGCCTGTGGATCGCGCGGATTTTCTCGACCAGCGCATTTCAAATGCTGTCTGTCGCCATCGGCTGGCAGATGTACGCGCTGACTGACAGCGCCTTCCAGCTTGGCCTCGTCGGCCTGGCACAATTCCTGCCTATGCTGCTGCTGACGCTGCCGGCCGGGCAGACCGCGGACCGCTACGACCGCCGGACTATCGTCTATCTCTGTCAGCTTATGGAAAGCGTTGTGGTCCTGCTGCTTGTCCTCGGCAGTATGCAAGGCTGGCTGGGCTCGCTTCATCTGCTGATCGCCGCTGCCATTCTGGGTGCATGCCGCACCTTCGAAGGGCCTGCCTCGGCAGCACTTGTGCCGGACATCGTGGACCGCGAGCAGCTGCCGAAGGCGGCAGCCTGGTCAGCCTCGGCGATGCAGACTGCAATGATCGTTGGCCCGTCACTCGGAGGCGTGCTCGTGGTCTGGGGTACCGCCGCTGCCTATATTGCATCGCTGGGCGCGCTCCTGGTATCGACGGTTCTGATCTTCTTCGTCAAGACTGTTCACTTCGTGAAGAAGCTGGACGCCGTCAACATGGACACCTTCCTCAGTGGGCTGCGGTTTGTATTTGCCCGAAAAATCATTCTCGGCACCATTTCGCTCGACCTGTTCGCCGTGCTGCTTGGCGGCGCAACTGCCCTGCTGCCGATCTTCGCCGAGGATATTCTGAAGACCGGCTCACTCGGTCTTGGTCTGCTCCGCTCAGCCCCGGCGGTCGGGGCGATCGTCGTCTCCCTGATCTTAACCCGGTATTCGGTGGAGAGAGCGATCGGCAAGACACTATTCGCCTCTCTCGTTGTGTTCGCCCTGGCGACAATCCTGTTCGGTGTGTCCCACAGCTTCTGGCTCTCGCTCTTCGCGTTGTTCCTCATCGGCGCTTCCGACGTCGTAAGTGTCGTAATCCGTTCGACGCTCGTTCAGGTCAACACGCCACAGGAGATGCAAGGCCGTGTCAACGCCGTCAACTCGCTGTTCATCGGCACCTCGAACCAGCTGGGCGAATTTGAGTCCGGCACGATGGCCGGTCTGGTCGGTGCCGTGCCTGCAACAGTTATCGGCGGGCTTGGTACCCTTGTCATCTCTTTTATCTGGATGTACTGGCTCTTCCCCGTCCTCCGGACCCAGAAGACGTATACGGCGGAGAAAGGGTAATCGTCAGTGCCCGTATTAAACCAAACAAGCAGATCAAGGACAGGTGCCTTAATCTGCTTGTTTGGGTTGTTTGGGTTTCAATACAGTTTTGCCGCTGCATCAGGAGTAAAGGCTTGAATCTCCTCCGGCCTGCCCTCCCGGATTTTCTTCGCCCATGACGGATCACCCAGGAGCGCGCGTCCGACCGCTACCAGATCAAACTCCTGGTTATCCAGCCGCTTCAGCAGTTCCTCCATTCCCTGGTGATCCGTTTCCTCCCCTTCAGCGGGATCATTGTCCATGCCTACGGAACCAACAGCAATCGTTGTCTTCCCGGTGAGCTTCTTCACCCATCCGGCAAAACCCAGCTCCGAGCCTGCGAATTCCGGGTCCCAGAACCGGCGGGTCGAGATATGGAAGATATCCACCCCTGCCTGTACCAGTACATTCAGGAATTGCTCCAGCTGCTCCGGTGTATCCACCAGCTTCGCTGTGTAATCCCCCATTTTCCACTGGGATAACCGGATGGAAATCGGATAATCCGGGCCGACTGCAGCGCGGACCGCCTGGACAACTTCGGCTGCAAACCGGGTACGCTTCAGGAAATCGCCGCCATAGCGGTCCGTCCGCTGATTGGTTTTTTCCCAGAAGAATTGGTCAATCAATAAGCCGTGGCCGCCGGAAAGCTCTATCCCGTCGAAGCCAGCCTGCTGTGCATTCACTGCGGCATCGGCATAAGCCCGAATGACCCTTGCTATTTCTTCCTCCGTCATCGGCTCGCTTATCTTGTTCCCCTGCATATCGAGTCCCGATGGCCCAATCGATGGAGCATCCGGGTAAGGCTGGGAACCCATGGGGCGAATCATTCCCATATGCGACAATTGCGGTACAATCCTCCCGCCGGCCTCATGAACCTGCCGGATCACTTCACGCCAGCCGTTCATAGCAGCTTCTCCAAAGATATTTGCAAGTCCAGGGTCACTGGTTGCAGCCGGATGGTCAATCATCCCTACGGTGATGATAAGCCCCACCCCATTCTCGGCACGGCGGCGGTAATAAGCTGCCATATCCTCACCCGGCACTCCCTCCGGTGAAAAAGCACGCGCCATCGGCGACATTACAATCCGGTTAGGTATAGTTAATCGGTGAATCGTATACGGTTCAAATAAGGTCTCCAGGGAATAGATTTGCTCCTGTGGTTTGGTCATGTATAACGCCTCCTATAGGTTCAATTGATGATTCTCAAAACAGGTTTGAAAGCAATAGTAACAAGCTCCAGCCTGCCCTTCAACCAACAATTTGCCCAAGTTGTTGCTTAAGCAAGAAGCGAAAAAAACTGTCGCATTGAGAGATAATAATTGTTGTCTATGGAGCACATGTTTATAATAAGAGAATTATAATCTTTACTGAAAGAGGTGCTGCAAAGGATGGCTGGCGTACTTCCCCCCAACCCGAACGACCCGCGTGTCATCCGGACCCGTCAATTAATTCTGGACGCCTTCGTCCGGCAATTGAATGTTATGGACTTCAACTCCATAACCGTCGGAGACATTACCAAGGCAGCCACCATTAACCGGGCGACCTTTTATGCTCATTTCCAGGATAAATATGCGCTGTTTGAAGCCTTTTTACTAGACGCCTTCACGAACTTGGTCCTTAATAAAATCGATACGGAAGGACCGTTGACAGAGAAGACGCTTCAGGAGCTTATCGTTGCATTATGTAATTATCATGAAACCAGCCACCGCTGTTTCAAAAGATATGATTCTGTCGCTCTCCTGCTTGAAGAGAATATAAAGGTGCATCTCGAAAAACTTGTCCTTCAGTTGATCTCCAGCTCAGACGCGACTACAGATTCCAACTCGCTTGCAACTGCAGCCACCCTGCTAAGCTGGTCTTTATATGGAGTAACCTACCGCTGGAATCTGGAAGGAAGATCGGAGTCTGCCTCCGAACTGGCGGAACGGGTAATGCCGCTGATCACGGGCGGCTTCCGCATGTTCAAGCCCCAAGTCTCTTATTCCGAATAAGCACACTGGCGCTGCTCATATGATAGATCAGCAAAAAGATGCCCTCTGCCGCTGGAGGATTCCGGCGGCGGAGGGCATTTTTCCTCACAATACTTATTCTAATTCAATCGTCTTGTTAAGATCCGACTTCTCCGTATCCTGATGGGTGATCCGTTTGAACATGTAAGTCGCCATTTCAGCCAGGTTACCGCTCTTCCAATATTCTGCAGCCTCAGCATGAACCTGAATCAGGATCACGTCCGGGTCATTATAGGTTGTCTTCAGGAACGTGTTATACCCTGCACTCCAAAATTCTTTCTTCTTCTCCAGATCCTCCACAATCTTAGCGGTTCCGCGGATAGAGACATAGGACTTGTCGGCGTACACAACATTAACCCTCGGATCATGGATAATTTCCCCGAACTTGCTGGTGTCCTTCTTCGTCATAAACCACAGGTCTCCGTCAAACTCAACCTCCTGAGTCTTCATTGGACGGAATACCAGACCTTCTTCCGAGATCGTTGTGAACATCGCAGTATCAATACCTTTGATAAGTTCCCGAACCGTCTCGACAGCTTCCTGATGACTTTTGTCCAAAGTTGACATGCTTATCGCCTCGTTTCTTCCGGGTTATGGGAATAGGATATCCAAATGCGTATCTATTATTAACCCGAATCGGCGAAAACCTATCGCTAAGGGTCCAAGCATGGCTCCGGCCTGCACGGCCGCAAATCAAAATCAAATGTGCAATAGGATGCTCTGGCTGATTGTCATACGGAATTGTTTATTTCTGTTCCGATGGGACAGCCGTAGGTTGCAAGACCTGCGATGGCGCCGGGGCACTTTCAGCGTGAACAGCTTCAAGTTCCGGTACAGGCTGTGCAGTTAACACTTGCTGGGCTTCCGCCGCTGACATTTGCTGGGCTTCCGCCGCTGACATTTGCTGGGCTTCGGCCGCTGACATTTGCTGAGCTTGCATGGAGGCACTTTCAGCGGGTACGGCTTTAAGTTCCGCTGACCCTTCCTGAAGTCGTACGAATACACTTCCGGCGGGTACGTCTTGAAGTTCCGGAAGAGGCCGTGCAACTGACCCTTCCTGTACTTGCGCGGGGACACTTTCGGGGTCCACTGTGCCGGATGTTATATTTCCTGCAGAAGCGGCAGGTTTTGCTGCTTCAGTAGGATATTCCTCTGTACTGGCAGCTACTTGCGGAGTAACCTTTGAAGCCCATGCTGCAGCTGATGTACTAATCCCAGCAATTAATAGTACTGCCGTCACTGATAAAAAGATGGTTTGTCTTTGCAGTTTCTTCACATTAAGCATATGTGTTAATCTCCTTTTTAATTGTTTGCCGTCACCGGATAAAGAGGCGCAGAACTGTTCGGGCAGCCCCCTAGCGCCTGCCATTACGTTCAGAAGGGTCCCGCCATAGCGCTTCCGCTCCGCGTGGGACATCTCTTTGACAACCTCCTGATCACAGGACAGCTCACTCCAGATATGAATTTCCTTACGGACCGTGTGTGCCAGCGGGTTGAACCAATGCAGGGCACTGACTCCCAGCGTTAATGCCTTGGTCCATAGATCATTCCGCTTCAGATGAATCAGTTCATGATGGAGCACCATGTCCATGTCCAGACCTGCACCGCTCTCTATTGGCAGGTAGACTGATGGTTTCCATAGACCTGCAAGAAAGGGACTGCGTGCCAAGGGACTGTACGCAAGCCTGACGTTTCTTTTAAGGCCAAGCTTCTCCTTGAGGTTCTTCAGCAGGATAGCTGTCTCACTATTCTCCGGTACAATGGTGCGTGTGCGTTCGAGTTCTTTTATAAATCTGCGGTAAACGTACAATTGCCAGGCAGCAAAACAGATCCCCCCTGCTGCCCATATACCCAGGAGAACATAGGCAGTGTTAGCTGAAATGGTCACAGCAGGCAGGAACGGTTCTGATACGAAACTTGCAGACCTGGGCTGTAAACTATGTACGTCTGCAGCCATGCTTGACGCGGTGAACTGTGATAACCAGGGAATTACAAAAGCTATAGGTAACAGATACAATGCCACAGCCATCTTCGTGAGCCGGTAGCGCCATTTTGCTGAAAAATGATCGGTGGACAGCACCCGCAGTGCATGGATACTGGCTGTAACTATACTTCCGGCAACGGTCAGGGAGAAGAGAATTTCAAGTATGGTGTTCATCATCATCACCTACTTTTCTGAGAACCATTGCTTCAACTCGTCTATATCCTGATCCGAAAGCTTGTCACCGTCATACATTGCGGATATCAGATTCTTAACGGAACCCTGATACAACCCGTCCAGGACATGCTGAGCTTCAATCAGCTTATACTCTTCAGGCGAAATGCTGGGCACATATTTGTTCAGGCGGCCATGCCTGGTGACAGTCAGCACCCCTTTATCCACTAACCGTGACAGAAACGTGGATATGGTCTGGGCTTTCCAGTCCCTTCCCTTTTGCGCAAACATATTCAGCAGCTCCGTCGAAGTTACAGGGGGAGTACACACCCAAATGGCTTCCATTAACTCTAATTCTGTATCCGATAACTTTTGAATCTTGCTCACCACGAACACCTCTTTACTTCGTTATGCGTCCATAACGTTTTATTACTACACTACGTAGTGGTTTTAATCTACTACAAAACATAGTAGAAAGTCAAATGCCGGCAACCATGCGATATTTGGAAACGGCTTGTTGTCTTTAAAAAGACGGTACCCGTTTCAGCGTGATGTAGAAGGATAGTTAATAGCGCAATTTGAGCAAAAACGGCTGTGCCGTCCTCCACGGGACAGTGCAGCCGTCTTGGTTCTAACGTTACCGGGAGAACGACGCCCCATAAATTCAACGGCAACTCTTTAAGTGGAAAAAGGTTAACTAATTTGCCGAAGTACCCTATCCTCGACAGTTCTAAGTGGAAAAAGGGACACTAATTCAG
The DNA here is from genome assembly GCF_000981585.1 of Paenibacillus riograndensis SBR5. Classification (NCBI taxonomy): domain Bacteria; kingdom Bacillati; phylum Bacillota; class Bacilli; order Caryophanales; family Paenibacillaceae; genus Paenibacillus; species Paenibacillus riograndensis. Next base: position 3,547,578 of record NZ_LN831776.1, on the reverse strand, counting down.
CCCATTTCGCCATCGTTCAAGAAAAGTGACCCAATTAGATTCACTTTTTCCACTTAAATCTCAGGATTATTTAATTTCCAGGAAAATAAGTTCCCTTTTTCCAACTAGCACCCCACAACGATTTCCCCGCTGTTTTTAAATTCGGTGGGGGCATGTTGGAGCCGGATTGTTGTACCCTAGACCGGCTAGAAATGAGGATAACCCAAGCTGAAACGGCTTCGCCGTCCTTTAGAAGGACGGTATCGTTTCAGCGAGAAATATAAGGATGATTTGTGGCGTGAAACATATAAATCCTTATATTTAGAAAAAAACGGCTTCGCCGTCCTCACTGAACAGCGTAGCCGCTATTGATTTTAAATTTTCTTTGAAGTGAACTGTACTAGCGGGCTGCCCGCATCGGGTTCCGGCTTTCGCAAGGTACCTTGGTCTGGCAAAGTCCGCACCCGGCACCCGATTTGGCCTCTCCGCCGTTCAACACTGCCCACTCCCGGGATTCCTCACCGTACACAAATTTCATGCAGGCGATTTTGTCATGGCCGCCTTCCTTGCTGATGGCCTGCACAGGACAGCGGGTAATGCACACACCGCAAATGCCTTTGCTGCACAGCAGGCAGTTTCCAGTATGGCCAAGGACAGAGGATGCTCTCATATCAGGCGGCACCTGCAGATCGGTTACCACTGACAGCAGACGGATGGCAATGCCTTTCTCGGAGATAAAGCCGTCGTTAATACTGAAGGTGCCAAGGCCTGCGGCATAGGCAATGTGGCGTTCCGACCAGTTCGAGACCGGCCCGCCTGCGGCGCCGTTGATGCTGTACCATTCTGTATCGAGCGGTGCCACTGCGCGGTATCCAAGGCCGGTCAGATATCCCGCCAAATGCTGCCTCGCCGACCGGATAAAATATTCATCGCCAAAGGTTCGCAGCAGCGCCCACTCCTTCGAGGCTCTAGCCTTTTGTGCACGATTGGCCTTGCGGATCTTCTCACTAATCGGCAGTACAACACTGATAACAGTGCCTTCATCAAAACTTCCCGTGCCGAAAGAACGTTCAAAGGCTTCCTGCGGCGTAGCATGGTCCGGTCCCACCACTCTTTTATACTCCTCAAACAAAGAATCATGAGCCGCTGCAAATTGAACAATCGGATCTTCAAAGTACGGGCTTTGCAGTTCTTCACAGAAATTCCCTTCATCTTCGCTCACATAGGTTTTCATCTCGGCTGCGATGAGCGCTCTCATGTCCAGTGTCGACACTACCATCCTATCCACACTCTCTTCGTAGTTTATACATTACTCCGCTTCCTTTTTAGAGATCCTGTAACAGCTTAGTGGCTCCCAATACACTTTTTATTTATTCGTGTATATACACGATTCACAGAACAATCCTCCATTTATAAGAAGGTGCTGGTTCTTAGCTCAAATTTTCGATTTTGAATAAAAGTGTTGTCAGCATCTGCAAATCCTCTTCCCCCAGTGAAGCCTGCAAAAAACGCTGCGCCTCCTCCCATAGCTCTGCTGCGTCGTTGTATGCCGCTCTGCCACTCTCTGTCAGAGTAAGACAACGGTTACGGCTGCCTGCAACGGATGTATCCTGCACATACCCGCATTGCTCCAGCGCCTTCAGATTGCGTACAATCGTGGTCCGGTCGAGCCGCATTTCCAGCGCCAGTTCGCTAACGCTTACCGGTCCCAGCACAGTTAGATGCTTGAGCAGCGAGAACTGGCTGATATTAAGGCCACTCGGAGTCAGATACCGGTCATACAACGCGGTTACAGCCATCGAGGATCGGCGCAGATTAATACAGGTACAGGCGGAGACCGCCGGCTTAAGAGCAGGTTTATTGTTATTACTTGCCGATGACATAGGATAGGCTTACCTCCTATTTTCTTTTCGTGTATCTACACTATTTCAAAATCCATGAAGTTTGTCAGGGATATTTGTCACAGTTGTACTCCTACAAACCTCCGAAACGAGGCGACCTCATTAAAAAGTCTACTTCAATCTCGAGCATTCAGCACTTTGACCAAGGCAATGCCGTGGTTCATTGAAGTGCAAAGTTGACGGCAAAAAGAACCCCTCCCTTGTGATGCCGGGAGCAGTTCTTCGTTATGCCACAAGCGGTTCTTCCCAACTGCTGCTTTCTATCAGCTTTACTGGTTACTGGCTTCGCTTACGCCGTCTTCGACTTGTTGTAAATGTCAAAGCCTACTGCCAGCAGCAGCACCAGGCCCTTGATGCCCTGCTGCCAATCGACCCCGAGGCCGACGAGGGACATGCCGTTGTTCATGACGCCCATGACCAGACCGCCGATGATAGCGCCGACTACAGTGCCTATCCCGCCGGACGCGGAAGCGCCTCCGATGAAGCAGGCGGCGATGGCATCCAGCTCGAAGTTGGTGCCTGCTTTGGGGGTTGCCGAGTTCAGACGTGCCGCGAACACCAGACCGGACAGCGCAGCAAGCACACCCATGTTGACGAAAACCCAGAAGGTGACGCGTTTGGTTTTGACGCCGGAGAGGCTGGCTGCTTTTTCGTTGCCGCCCAGAGCATAGATATGCCGCCCCATCGTCATATGATTCATGACAAAGGAATAAATGACAATCAGCACCAGCAGGATGACCAGGATGTTCGGAATCCCGTTATATTGGGCAAGTACCATTGTGAACAAGTTGATGACGATCACCAGCGCCGCAGCCTTGGCAACGGACAGCCAGACGGAGGATTGCTCGAAACCGTATTTCACGGAAATTTTACGGTTGCGGAATTCCTGGTACACGACCAGCAGGGACAGCACAACCCCCACAATCAATGTCAGTACATTCAGCGAGCTGCCGCCGGAGAGATCCGGGATAAAGCCGGAGCTGATTTTTTGAAAGCTTTTAGGAAAAGGCGCGATGGATTGCCCGTTCAGCACAATCATCGTCAGCCCGCGGAACAGCAGCATGCCGGCCAGGGTCACGATGAAGGCGGGGATTTTGATATAGGCCACCCAGAAGCCCTGCCAGGCTCCAACCAGCGCACCCATCAGCAATGAGAGAATGACCGCCAGCACCGGATTCATCTGCATATCCACCATCATAATCGCTGACAGCGCCCCGATAAAAGCGGCTACCGAACCGACTGAAAGATCGATATGCCCCGTGATGATCACCAGCACCATCCCGATCGCCAGCACCAGAATATAGCTGTTCTGCAGGATCAGGTTGGTTACATTTAGCGGCTTGAGCAGAATACCGTCTGTAAGAATTTGAAAGAAAACCGAGATAAAAATCAGAGCAATGATCATGCCGTATTGGCGGATATTCTTTTTAAAAATTTCGCTTATTGCTCCCATGTGGTGTTACCCCCTGCTTCGTGTCATATATTTCATGAGCAGCTCCTGCGATGCGTCCTGCCGCTCCACCTCGCCGCTGATGCGGCCTTCGCACATCGTATAAATCCGGTCACACATCCCGATAATCTCCGGCAGCTCGGACGAGATGACCAGCACCCCTTTGCCTTCGGCTGCCAGCCCATTGATAATCGAGTAAATTTCGTATTTGGCCCCCACATCGATTCCGCGTGTAGGCTCATCGAGAATGAGGATATCCGGCTGGGCATAGATCCATTTGCTGAGGACGACCTTTTGCTGGTTGCCGCCGCTGAGATTCACGGTTTTCTGTAAAATACTCGGTGTCTTGATATTCAGCTTCCTGCGGTATTCCTCGGCGACCAGCACTTCCTCGTTCTCATTGATCACACCCCGGCGGGACAGCTTCTTCAGACTGCTGAGCGAAATATTCCGTTTGATGTCGTCGATCAGGATCAATCCGTAATGCTTGCGGTCCTCGGTCACATAAGCCAGGCCGCTGTCGATCGCTTTGTTGATGTCGTTCAGATGAACCTCTGTGCCATGCATGTATAACTGGCCGCTGATCCGCCTGCCGTACGATTTGCCGAACACACTCATCGCCAGCTCCGTCCGTCCCGCTCCCATCAGCCCGGCTATGCCAACCACTTCCCCGCGCCGGATATGAAGATTGATGTTGTCAAGCACTTTGCGGTCAGCCTGCGTAGGGTGGTAAACCTCCCAGTCACGGATTTCAAAAATAGTCTCTCCCAGGTTCGGCGTCCGCTCCGGATAACGATTGGTCAGGTCACGGCCCACCATGCCTTTGATAATGACATCCTCGGTCACTTCATCCTGCTTCATATCAAGGGTGCGAATCGTCTGGCCATCCCGCAAAATGGTCACAGAATCTGCCACCTTCTCGATTTCATTCAGTTTGTGGGAGATGATTATAGAGGCAATCCCGCGCTGCTTCAGCTCTAGAATCAGTCTGAGCAGGTTCTCACTGTCATCCTCATTCAGCGCCGCTGTCGGTTCGTCAAGGATGAGCAGCTTCACTTCTTTGGACAGCGCCTTAGCGATCTCCACAAGCTGCTGCTTGCCGACTCCTATCGCCGATACCTGCGTGAACGGGGATTCGCTCAGGCCGACGGTTTGCAGAAGCTCCTTGGTTTTCACTGTCGTTTCGTTCCAGTTGATCACCCCATGACGTGCCCGTTCATTGCCGAGAAAAATGTTCTCCGATATCGACAGATAAGGGATCAGTGCCAGCTCCTGATGGATAATAACAATCCCCAGGCTTTCACTATCTTTAATGTCTTTGAACTGGCAGACCTGTCCTTGAAATAAAATATCCCCCTCATACGTTCCATGCGGATAGACACCGCTCAGCACCTTCATCAGGGTGGACTTCCCGGCCCCGTTCTCACCGCAAAGCGCGTGAATCTCACCAGCCTTCACCTGCAGATTCACATCCGATAATGCTTTGACCCCGGGGAAGGTTTTGGTAATGCCCTTCATTTCCAGAATAATCTCGCTCATTCGCATCTCACCCAACTTTCCTTGTGACTGTAGCAGCGGTTATTGCGGCTGGCAGCCACTATACATAAACTGCAACTGCCGCCGCAGCACCCGCTAAAAGCGTTCCGGCCGGTTATTCACCGAGCTGTTCTTTGGTATAATAACCGCCGTCTACCAGTACTTTATCCACATTACCGGCATCTACAGAGACCGGCTCAAGCAGATAGGACGGTACAATTTTGACTCCATTATCGTAGGTGGTGGTATCGTTGACTTCCGCTTCCGTACCTTTCAGTACACTTTCTGTCATTTCCACCGCTTTCTTAGCCAGCTGGCGGGTATCTTTGAATACCGTTTGAGTCTGCTCTCCGGCCAGGATCGATTTAATGGAAGCCAGCTCGGCGTCCTGTCCGGTAACAACCGGAAGCTTCTTGTCGCCTGCACCGTAACCCACACCCTTCAGAGAGGAAAGAATACCGATGCTGATGCCGTCGTAAGGGGACAGCACCGCATCCAGATTATCGCTGGCATAATTTGCACTCAGCAGATTATCCATCCGGGCTTGTGCAGCCGCGCCGTCCCACCGCAGGGTTGCTACCTGATCCATCGTGGTCTGCTTGCTGCGGACGACCAGCTTGCCGGAATCGATGTAAGGCTTCAGAATCGACATTGCCCCGTCAAAAAAGAAGTAGGCATTGTTGTCATCCGGCGAACCGCCGAACAGTTCAATGTTGAACGGCCCTTTGCCCTCTTTGAGTCCCAGCTTCTCCTCAATGTAAGAACCCTGCAGAACCCCTACTTTGAAATTGTCAAAAGTGGCGTAGTAGTCGACATATTCGCTCTTCTTGATCAGGCGGTCATACGCGATCACTTTTACATCCGCATCATGCGCTTTTTGCAGGACATCCGTAAGCGCTTCACCGTCAATCGAAGCGATGACAATGGCCTTCACGCCTTTGGTAATCATATTCTCAATTTGCGATACCTGGTTCTCCACGACATCCTCCGCGTATTGCAGGTCCGTACCGTAACCCAGCTTTTCGAATTCTTTGACCATGTTGTTGCCGTCATTCACCCAGCGCTCGGAGGACTTGGTCGGCATCGCGATGCCGACCTTCCCGTTCGCCCCATCCGTGCTCCCGCCGGAACTGTTCCCGCTTTTATTGCCGCATGCGGATAAAATCAGTACAAGTACCAATGCCAGCATGATCCATGAATACTTTTTCATCATCTGCGCTACCCCCTGAACTTTTCTGGTGTCCCGGACGGCTCCGCCCGTTTGACAAGTTGAGTATAGCAAGGGGGACAGGGAGGCGTATTTACACTCAGGCTACTGTTTTTATAAAATCAGAACTTTTGAAACGAATTTCATTAAAGGGGGTGATTATATGAACAAATCTAATTTCGAAGAGTTTTTAAAAACCATTGTTGGGAACGTGGATCAATCAGTTATCCTTCATGATTAAAGTCCACAAGCGAAATAATCCTCGTATTAAACAGACTATATCATGGCACTTTAATCGAAAATTCGTTTATAATGAATAAGCTTGCAATTTTTAGGAGAGAGGGTTTTTTAATGAAAATAGCTTACTTCATTATGGTCCATCAAAAAGAAGAGGTTTTTATCCGTATGTTAAATGCAATTTATGATCCTAATAATTTGTACCTCATACATATTGATTCAAAGGCTAATGAAATTCTAGAAATGGTTAATGAATTATCCGAAAATAACACTAATATTCGATTGTTGCCATCTCGTTTTATTACATATGCTGGTTGGTCCATGGTACAAGCCGAATTAGAAGCGATCCGATTTCTTTTGAACTGGGATGATGAATGGACGCATTTTATAAATTTAAGTGGTCAAGATATGCCGTTAGTAACAAGACAGCAACTGAATGATTTTTTAACTTCAAATATTAATTCTAATTATATTCTTTACAAGAAAACCCCAGAAACAGAAAAAAACATTCAGTATAACGGGTATTATATCGAAGATTTCGGACACCTAAAAAGATTGGGTGATCGAGAACCTTTTGAACACTTTTTTGATTCAAGTATAGTCCCATATATAGGTTCTCAATGGAAGATAATCACACGTGCAGTTGCTGAATTTTCAGTAACATCCAAATTGTCTTATGAAATGCAGGAATATTTTAAATATGTTTTAGTACCTGATGAACACTTTTTTCCGACACTTATAATGAACTCCGAATTCAAAGAAACTGTAATTTGTAATAATTTGAGATTTATGATCTTAGAGGATCGTCCTAATGGTTTCAATGGTCCAAAGACTATAACTATGCGAAATGTGATTGAATTGTTTAATTCCGATGCATTGTTTGCTAGAAAATTTGACGATGCGGTTGATAAGGATATCATTCAATTCATTGAAAATTCGCTCGGCATTTAGCTTCAATCAGGTTGATGTATCTACTTGAATATGATTCTTCTATTTTGCAAAAGAAACCACATACGGGATTAACCGCATGTGGTTTCTTTTTGCAGTATATGAGTTCAATGCTGTTCTTCCGCGCGGATTCCACTCCCCCCCTCGCCGGGAAACACGCCTTTGCGAAATTGCAGCGGGGATACACCTGTCTGCTTTTTAAAGGCGGTGCTGAAATAATGCTGGGTCTCGTAGCCTGTGCGTTCCGCAACTTCGCTCATGCTAAGCTCTGTGGAATGCAGCAGCTGTGCTGCCTTGCGGAGGCGGGTCTGCGTCAGATACGTGCCGAAGGGCTCTCCCAGCTCCTGCTTGAACAGGCGGCTGAGATAAACCGGCGAGGCCTGAAGATGGCCGGCAATGGATTCAAGCGTAAGCCCGTATTCGCCATAATGCTCCAGCACGTATTGCCTTGCTCTGCGGACCAGCGGAGACAACGGCTGCTCCCTGGAGAGGTTCACTCTGCATTTGCGGTAGGCGGCGGCCAGCCCGGCGGCATCGCCCTCAACCGCCTGGGTGCCGACTTCAACGGCGATTTTGAGATGGCTTCGCACCACGGCTTCAACCCCGGCCAGCACCGGTTCCCCGGCCGCATCCCACAGCAGAATGATGATCAGGCCTGCGGCATCCCTGAAGATGACTTTTGGATATTCCTGAAGCAGTTCTGTAACCATATTCTCTATCGCAAAAAGAAACAGCTGCCGCTCCTTCTCCTGCAGCCCGGAGTTCTGCGCTTCCCCTCTCCAGCGGATCATGCCGATCAGTGCCGGGCACTCTGCCGGCAGCCGCAGGAAGTGCAGTTGCTCCATGATTTCACTTTGGCTTAAATTGCCGTCCAGCCATTCCTGGCAGAAGCGTTCCCGCAGCAGCGGAAAGTTCTTCACGATCTGCCGGGAAGCCTGCTGGAGCTGCTGGTGCTTCTGCTTCTCCGCTATCAGCTGATCCCTTACTCCGCGAAGCACCTGCATCAGCTGCTTCGGCTCGGCAGGCTTGAGAATATAGTCATTCACCTGCAGACGGATCGATTCCTGGGCATAGGAGAATTCATCATGGCCGGTGATGACGATGATTTTACAGTCAGGCAGCTGCTCACGGAGCCGCTTCATCAGTTCAATGCCATGCATGATCGGCATGTTCAAATCGACCAGCGCGATGTGCACCTCATGCCGGACAGCCAGTTCCAGCGCTTCCTCGCCGTCCTCCGCTTCCGCTGCTACCTGTAAACCTAAGCTTTTCCAATCTACACATTGCCTGATCCCGTCACGGATAATCGCTTCGTCATCGGCAATGATGACTTTCCAGGAATCCATGGCTTCAGTGGCTCCTTTCGGTTTCATTTAATCATCCGGATAGCTGTTATGAACAACCGGGTGCCGTACTGTCACTACCGTTCCAGCCTCGCGCTCACTTGCAATTTCGAGTCCGTAGGGTTCACCGTAAGTGAGTCTGATGCGGGCCTGCACATTCAGAATCCCATAACCGCTGCCCGCACTTCCCGGCAAGGGCTGCTCTATTTCTGCCGCCTCACCGGTAGTCCTGCCCACTGCCGCAAGACGCTTCTTCAGAATAGCGAGCCGTTCCGGTGTTATCCCCGCCCCATCATCACGCACCGTTAAGCATAAGTCTCCTTCCTGCTGGGCGACCTCAATGGAGATATGCCCGGGACCCCGCCGCTCCTTGATGCCGTGATAGATCGCATTCTCCACAATCGGCTGCAGCAGCAGCTTAAGCACGTACAGCTCGTGAAGCTGCGGCGCCACTTCAATGCTGTAGGCCAGCTTGCTGCTGTACCGGACCTGCTGGATTTTCAGATAGCTTACCATATGCTCAAGCTCGTCGGACAGCGGAACCAGATCGCTTCCCTTGCTAAGCCCCAGCCGGAACAGCCTGGATAAGGATTGGACCACCTCGGCAATATCCTCAGCCCCTTTGCTGCGGGCCATCCAGTGGATCGTATCCAATGTATTATAGAGAAAATGCGGCTTGATATGCGCCTGCAGGCTGCGCAGCTCCGCTTCCCGCTTCTGCCGGGCCTGCAGCTCGGTCAGCGAGAGCAGCCGGGCAATCTGGGCCAGCATCGAGTTGAAGCTGCGTCCCAGCAGGCCGATTTCATCGGAGCGGCTGCCCCAGTAGCGGATCGTCAGATCACCGGACTGCGCCTTGCTCATAAAGGAGGCCAATTGGCCGATCGGGCGGGAGATCGAATACGCCAGATAGAACGAGGCGGTCATTCCCAGCATACACACGATAAATACGAAGGTAACCACATTAAACGTAATTTCCCGTACCCCGAACGCCGATTCCTCCATCGGAAAAACCCCCATCGTGGTCCAGCCCGTAAAAGGCGAGGTTCTGTAGATCAGCTGGAGCTGGCGTCCGGCTACAGACTCGGAGGTGATGCCGGAGCTTTCGGTGAACAGCCCCTCCGGGATAGCCTTCATAATCGGATGCTGAGGAGCATAGATCATTTCCCCGCTGCCATCAACGACGGTCAGATAGCCGGTTTTGCCCAGCGTAACATCTCTGGCTGTTTCGGCAATCACCCGAAGCTTCAAATCGACGAGCACAACCCCTTGCACCACCTGTGTCTCCGGATCAACAATCGCTCTCACAGCAGACACAACCTCGCTTTCCTTATAATCCACATGAGACATTACCGCACGGCCATGAGGGTGGCCGATGATCTTAAAGATTCCTTTATTGTCTGCCGCTTCCCTGTACCAGGCCTCATCTGTTACGAGGGTTCCGGGCCGGGTATACATTTCATTGCTGATGAAATCGCCTTCCCGGTTCACCAGCATGATTCCGGCAATCTCGGAGCTAAGGGTGGTAAAGCCCTGAAGAAATTTGCGGATGTTATATTCCGCCGATTCTCCGCCAGCGGCCCATTCGGCTGCCTGCACCGGATCTTGAATGGAGCCGTCCAGAAAAGCCTGCACCCTGGGGTCAAAGGAGATCAGATAAGTGATCTTTTGCAGATTCTCCACTTCATTCTCCAGTGCGGCGTTGACTTTGCCGATCAGCTGCATCGTATTCTCATTGGTCCGCTCTTCCACAATCCGGTCGACCGTCCAGCCGATCAGCAGCCCGAGTCCGATCGAAGGAAGAATGCTGATCAGGAGAAAATGAATAATCAGCTTATAGCGGATCGGCAGGTTGTTCAGCTTCAGCTTCTCTATATTCAGGCCACTCTTGCGCATCTGCTGCTCCTTCCCAGAGGCTCTCTACTTGGCATAATAATTGTCCACATTGGCCCGGGTCACCACGTCAATCCCTGTATCTACCTTGTCCGGCACCGGCAGCGGCTTACTGCCTTCATAGACGTCAGGATCTTCCTGCAAATCCCGGTGCAGATGGAACAGCTCGGTCAGCGACCAATAGCCCATATTCCAGGTGCCTTGCGCCATGGTCGCGGCAATCCTGCCTTCTTTTACAAGGTCGAGGGTCCCCTTGTCCGTATCGAAGCTGATGATCTTCAGCGTTGAACCGCTTCCCTGCTGCGCCTGCACCGCTTCGGCCACGCCTATTCCGCCATTTGACTCCGTGGCGAATATCCCTCCAAGCTTAGGATACTGGGACAACAGCTCCTCTGCCGCCTGCCGGGAAGCCACTTGGTCCCCACGGCCGTCCTTTACGGAAACCACTTTCATCTCCGGAAATTCACTGCGGATGGTGTGGCTGAAGCCATCGGTGCGTTCCTGATGGTTATGCTGGTCAGGCGTTGTAATGATGGCAACCGTACCTTTGCCGCCGGTGAGCTCAGCCATTTTCCGGGCCGCTTCGGCACCTGCATTGAAGTTATCCGTACCCAGAAAAGAATAAGCTTTGCTGTCCGGCGCCCCCGAGTCAAACAACACTACCGGAATCCCGCTCTCCACCGCTTTGTTGATCGTAGCCGTCAGCAGCTTGGAATTCACCGCTGAAATAGCGATTCCCGCTGGCTTTTTGGCAATCGCCTGCTCCAGCACCGTCATCTGTTCACTGGCATTATGCTGGGTTGAGCCGTGGTATTCGACGGAAACGTTCAGCTCCTCTGCCGCATCCTCAAAGCCTTTCAGCACGCTTTTCCAGTAATCGATGCCGCTCTGAAAGGTAACCATCACGTATTTATCTTCAATATTGCCGCGCAGCCCGGCGGTATCCCATGGGTCAGCAGGATCAGGGTGCAGCTTGTAATTCAACACATAAATCAGGAAAAGGCCAATCAGCAGCACATAGACAAGCCCCAGCTTTTTCAACATGTAACCCCTTTCAAAATTAAGGATAACCACCTCAGTGTTCAAGCTCCTTGCCTACCCCCATATGTTAAGACCAGTTGCTTATTCCGTCAATGACAGTACCAGAATCTTCCTTGCCGGACCAAAAAATCCTGAGTCTAAATCAACTGTAAAATTTCCTTATAACAAAAAAGAACTCCGCCAATTACAGCAGAGTTCACAAATTTAGATCATCATATAAACGGAACTTGTGATTTTCCATTTTGGGATTTGGACGTGACTCCCGCTTGTCAGAACATCAGATCCGCAGCATAACCTTCGCCCTCCAGCAGGTCATACTCCACCATCCGGTAATCATCCAGCAGCGCCTGCTGCTCAGAAGTCAGATCGGACAGTTCGCCGGAAGCGCCGATCAGCACGTTTTTGCTCAGGCCGGGAAGCTGCGCGCGCACCTGCTCCAGCATTTTATAGTAAGGCGGCAGCGTTTGGCCTGACAGCTTAAACACGGCCGGTCCAAGGTAAGCGGGGCTGAGCGTCCCCAGCGGGGTATGGCCGATATCAAAATTGGCGAGGATCATCAGCTTGGTCTCATGCTTCAGCCGCAGCTCCTGATCCCAGCCCGCATCTGTATAGATTCCCGCCGACAGCGCCGGGAGATGATCTCCCCAGAACACAGCAATCGTAGGCCGCTCAATCGTCTTCAGCTCCTGCTGCAGATAAGACAGTGCTTCGTCCGTCAGCTTGGTATCCTGCACATAGGTTTCCAGCTCATCCTTCCATTCGGCCTGCACGCCCTGCGCAGTGATGGTATTCGGGCCGTTCCGGCCTTTGGTGAACGGAAAATGATTCTGCATCGTGACCATATGCAAAAAAGTCGGAGTATCCGCCGCCTTCAGCTCACGGATGGCCTCCTGCACCGCAGCTTTGTCGGAAATATAGCCATCCGGTGTGATCCGCTCGGCTTCCTGCAGATCCTTCTCGCTCGTGAAACGGTCAAACCCAAGCACCGGGTAGACCCGGTTGCGGTTATAAAAGGTCTCATCGAACGGATGCAGAGCGAGCGCCTGATAACCTCGCTCTTTCAGAATGCTGACAATGGAGGGCAGCGAGGACATTTTGACAATCCGCTGTTGATATGGAATCGAGCCGTCCCCCAGAAAATACATCGACATGCCCGTCAGCGCTTCGAATTCCACATTCGCCGTATTGCCGCCGAACTCGGGGGAGAGCAGGTAGCCTGACGGTGTGGCGCTTTCCGCTTGATGAATGAATTTCAGCGGATCATCACTAAGGGTGATGCCCGGCAGCCGGGTGGGATCAAAAAAGGCCTCATCCATCATGAACAGGATGTTGGGCTGTTCCACCGCTGCCTGCCCGGAGGCCGTATCCGGCAAGGAGTTGTATTTTGCAGCAATAGCTTCTACAGACTCACGGCTATAGCCCTCCGGCTGCTCCAGCAGATTCTGGCGCAGATTCCCGGTAAAAGCGAACACAAACCCATTCTGCGAGTAATTCACCTTCTGATTCCAGAAAATATTCTGGTAATTCAGAGAGGAGGCGAACGTGGTTTGTCCGCTGACCATCACGATAAAACCGGCAATCATTCCCGCAGACACCGCAGTGAGCAGCAGCCGGAGCGGCAGCTGAACTCTGATCCGGGGCAGCTTGAACAGCAGCCAGATTATGGCTGCGACCGCAAACACCGCCAGTCCAACGGCCAGCGGCGAAATCATGCCTTTGGTGATTTTACTCATTTCCCCGGCGTTTTTGACCAGCATCAGATCCCAGGGAAACAACGGCTCCCCTGTCGTGCTTTGCTTCTTGTAATTCGCGATGCCGAGCAGGATCACCAGCAAGAATCCACTCACCGGACCAATGTACATATTAGGCAGCACCGCCGAAAAGGCCAGCAGGACAAAGAAAAAAAACAAGCTGCCGCCCACGTACAGCCAATAGGATTTTCCGATCCAATTCAGCACACTCATGAAATTCATATCCAGCGAAGCCGCTTGAATAAAAAAGTTCAGCACAAATCCGCCCAGCAGCAGGCCGAGCAGCATAAATCCCAATTTTCGGGAAGGCCTAAAATAACGCATTGCTTTCACTCCTATCTGTACTAAACGTACAGTATACGCCTCCTAGCTTAAAGGAGCATTAAAACATTCTCACAAAATTAACCCTATGTAAACTAAACATAAAAACTAAGTAATAAAAAAACAGGGCGCAGCCGCCTTCGCTGCACCCCATTCGTTATCCCGCGGGCTGAACCTGCGGTCCAGCGTTATTTTATATAAATGCGGCTGGTTTCTTCCCAATATTCACCGGGCTCCAGGCTGAACAAGCCGATGTCATCTGCAGGAAGATCCACCTTTGGCGCGTTGACCAGGTTGATTTGCGGCTCCGGACAGAAGAAACCTTCGGTTGCGCTATTGTTCCAGATCATCCACTGTTTGTAGGAAGTGCCTACATCGTATACAAGAGTAACTCCGGCTTTGCTGTCCGTAAGCTCCATGCGGTTACGTCCGTTCTGGGCGGCAGCGGTGTAATGGTTGTCCATAGGCGCATAGAACGGATACAAGCCTTCATCACGCAGGGCAATCTCGTCTGCGGTCAGCTCCTGGAATGAGCCTGTCGGCAGCATGCGGTCGCTGAGCTCCCAGCGGTTGCCGATGGTCAGCTTCACACGGTAGTCCTGTGCGGTGCTTCCCGGTGCGAAGGGTGCATTAATCGCAGTGTGAAAAGCAAGCAGGCAAGGCATAAGCTCTTCGCCCTCATTATGCACCAGCAGCTGTTGGGACAAACCGGCTTCCCCCAGGCTGTAGCGCAGCTTGACCGTATATTTGAACGGCAGGTATTGATAGGACGGATGGTTCTCATCCACCTTGACGGCAACCGTGACAAAGCTTTCGGTTACGCTGCTGCCGAACTCCACAACCTCCCAAGCCGCTGTATGCAGGAACCCGTGCAAATGGTTGCCTGTAGCTTCTTCGTTTACCGGGAAGCGGTAGGTTTGTCCGTTCCACGGAAACTCCCCGTCCTCATAGCGGTTCGGCGGAAACAGCACCGGAATGCCGTGAATCCCCGGGTTTGCCTTAAACGCTTCCATTTCTTCGGCACCCGGCTCATGCAGAAAACGGTAACCGTTTTCGGTATCGCGGAAGCAGATCAGATTGCCGCCGATGCGGGGCAGGATGGCCGCTTCATATCGCCCGGCCTTCAGCCAGACTGCTGCCTCTCCCTCATATAGACCTTCGTAAGCAGTAATTGACATTTTGTGTTTCTCCCTTCCATATTCTCAAAATGACTCTCTCCTAGATAGATTACCACATCTGTCCAGGAGGGAATATGTCATTTTTACAACTGTTCCACTTCTACGCTTATTACATGCTCAATCTTCTTTACATCATAATAGATTTCGGTTGCATATTCACGGTCAGGTGCCGAAATCACCATATCAATCATTTGCCGCCCGTCTTCCAGGTCCTTGATTTTCATCCGCCGGATCGTTCTGCCGTTCTTCTTCGTTTTCCGGGTTTTCACGACATGGCGTTCTTCAACTTTTTGAATGACGTCGGTGAGCACATAATTGTGTTCCATAATGATTTTGACGGAGATTTCATGCTTGTTCAGCACCTCAGGCCCAATGAGCTTGATCAGATGCGGGACGGCATTGACAGCAAACATCAGCAGCACCACCGCATACCCTGCTTCTACATAAAAACCTGCCCCGACTGCGATTCCGATACCGGATGCCGTCCAGATCAGGGCAGCGGAAGTGAGTCCCGAAATGGCATCCCCGCCCCGGCGGAGAATGACACCCGCACCCAGGAACCCGATCCCGCTGACAATCTGCGCCGCAAGACGCATCGGGTCCATATTCGGATGATCCGGCCCGCCGAATTTGTCGTAAGCGTGGATGGAGACGAGTGTGACCAGACAGCTCGCAATACTGATGACCATACTGGTCCGGATGCCCAGCGGCTTCTGCTTCAATTGCCGGTCAATCCCGATGAACAGCCCGAACAGCATAGCCACAAGCAGCTTAATAATTGATTCCATGTGCAGGTTAAAATCCATGTTCATAAGTGCCCTCTCTTCTAAGACGATAGGATAAGTATACCTTAAGTGAAAGCGGCTTTGCCGTCCTTTTTAAGGTAGAACAAAAAAAACGGCAACACCGCCCCCTGCCGATGCTTCCCAGCCAAAAGGGCTGTGCATGGTGCAGGAGACGGAATCCGTTTCTTGGGGCTAACTGTTTAATTAAAGATATGCTTCCTCGGCAGTGCTTAGAAGAGGTTACCCGTGCAGCAGCGACTCGGCGCCATCACAATAAATTTCTGTGCCTGTAATGTGATCGGAATCATCGGAGGCCAGGAACAATGCCAGTCTGGCGACCTGATCGGGACGGCCCGGCCCCTTTTCCAGCGGCTGTCCGCCATCCGGGAATTCCACGGCAATCTGCACTTCCTTCAAATCTTCGGATGGATAGGTGTTGTCGTCGATATTCGTTGTAATCGCACCCGGGCAGATGGCATTGACGCGGATTTTGTATTGTGCAAGTTCCAGTGCAGCCATCTTCATAAAAGCGGTCTGACCGGCTTTGGTCGTACTGTATGCAGAAAAGCCGATATTCGAGAAGACGCGGTTGCCGTTAATCGAGCTGTTGATCAGGATGCTCCCGCCGTTTGCTTTTAAATAAGGAATCGCATATTTGACAGTAGCAAAGGTACCGCGCAGGTTGATATTCATGGTCTGGTCCCAAGACTCGATGTCCATGGTTTCAATGGGTGTCATCGCTCCGTTGATACCGGCATTGGCAAAAACAATGTCAAGCCTGCCCCATTGTCCGGCAGCCTGCTTCACAGCGTTTTCGACCTGCTGCGGCTCAGCAATGTCACATTCGATGACGACGGCTTCACCGCCTTCAGCCTCCACCTGCTTGCGGACCTTCTCGGCATTCTCGACTGTCCGGTCAAGCATTGCGACCTTTGCCCCGCTGCGGGCAAAAGCCAGCACAGACGCCCGTCCGATGCCCGACCCGCCGCCGCTGACGATGGCCACTTTGCCTTCCAACTTTTTATCTGCCATGCTCGAAGTCCCTCCCTGTAGTAAATACGCTTTCAAGTTAAGTTGTTTCCCTAACTTATACCTCGCATACCAGGAAGTGAATCGCCAACTTGGCATGATAACCTTCAAAGGAACGGCTTCTTACTGCCTCCAGCCCATGGGTACCCACGCAATAGGCCCGGTTAGCCCTTCAAACCGCTGGTGCTGATGCCGTCCACAATCTGCTTCTGGAAGATGAAGAAGATCAGCATGACCGGTGTAAGGCTCAGGACGGACATGGCGAACATCGGGCCCCAGTTGGATACGGACTCACTGTCGAGGAACATTTTGAGCCCCATGGACACCGTATATTTCGAAGGTGAATTGAGATACAGCACAGGCCCCAGCAGATCCTCCCAACGCCAGTAGAAGGAGAAGATTGCCGCCGTTGCCATCGACGGACGGATCAGCGGAAGAATGATTTTATAGTAGAGCCTGAATTTGCCGCAGCCGTCGATCGTTGCCGCTTCATCCAGCTCGGCGGGAATGGTGCGGATGAACTGCAGCATCAGGAAGATAAAGAACGGCACCCCGAAGAACTGCGGAATGACGATCGGCCGGATGCTGTCGAGCCAGTTCAGCTTCGTGTAAATAATATATTGCGGAACGAGCACGACATCTGCCGGCAGCATGAGCGTCATCATCATGATCCCGAACCAGAGGCCATGGCCGATAAATTTGTTGCGGGCAAAGCCAAACGCCACCAGCGATGAAGAGAAAACCGCGCCGAACGTAGCCACGATAACGATTACAAAAGAGTTTTTGATAAACACACCAAACGAGTATCCGGCTACACCTTCCCAGCCTTTGGCGTAATTACCCCATTCCCAGGGATGCGGCAGCAGGGTCTGTGCGGTCACAAATACGAGACGGCTCTCCTTGAAGGAGCTGAGGACCATCCAAAGTATCGGGTACAGCATGATAACAGCAAGCCCGCCGATGAGAATATGATAGATAGGCCATTTGATTTTATTGTTCGCCATGGCTCACTTCCCTCCCCCCGATTCGTAGAAGACCCACGACTTGGATGTTTTGAACAGAATGCCTGTCATAATGCCGACCAGCAGCAGCATCACCCATGCCATAGCCGAGGCGTATCCCATGTTGTTGAACATGAAGGCCTGGCGGAATAAATACAGGGAGTAGAGCATCGTACCGTCCATGGGACCGCCTTCGCCTTTGGAGATGATATAAGCAGGCACAAAAGTCATGAATGCGCTGATGGTCTGCATGACCATATTGAACAGGATGACGGAGCTGAGTAGCGGCAGCGTGATTTTGAAGAATTTACGGAAAAAGCTTGCTCCATCCACACTTGCCGCCTCATACATCTCGCCCGAAATATTTTTCAGACCGGCCAGGAAAATCAGCATGGAGGACCCGAACTGCCAGACTGACAGCGTAATCAGCATGAACAGCGCGGCATTCGGGTTGCCGAACCAGCTTACCGGACCCAGGCCGAAGAAGCCCAGCATGCCGTTGATGATTCCGGTATCACTGAAAATATTGCGCCACATGATGGAAACAGCCACGCTGCCCCCGATGATGGAAGGGAGATAATACACCGTGCGGTACGCTCCCACCATCCTGGACCTGGTATTCAGGATCATAGCCACGAACAAAGCGAAGCCCAGCCGGAGCGGCACACCGATGAACACATACAGCAGCGTGACTTTCAGGGAATGCACATATTTGGGATCGCCGGTGAACATTTTGATATAGTTGTCGAATCCGATCCAGCGCGGCGGGGCGAACAGATTATATTTGGTAAAAGACAGGTACAGGGATATGGCCATCGGAACCAGCGTAAAGCATAAAAAGCCGATAATGAATGGACTGATAAAAGCGTAACCCGTCAGATTTTTGCGCAGCCGCTGGCCCAGCGGTTTCTTTGCTCTAAGAGCACGCGGATTTACGGGAAGTGGATTGCTGAGGCCCAAGGTTCTCCAACTCCATTCTTAATAGAATTCACAGTATGGTACGATCCATTAGCACTTCTTAGCGGTTCGCAAGAATCTCGCTGGCCTCTTTGCGGAACTGCACGGCTGCTGCATCCGGTGTAATCTGCCCGAAGTTCATTTGCTCCGCAAGGTCGGTCAGCAGGGCAACCACTTCAGGCGAGCCTACAGGAGGACTCATCGGCGACGTTTTTGGCTCCATATCCGCGACGAACTTGAATACCTGCTTGCCGGGTTCCGTTAATTCCGTAGCCAGGGACTCCTTGATTTTGCTGGAGATCGGCACGCCGCGCTCCCCCTTGATCAGCTTGTTGGCTTCAACGTTGTTGGTCCAAAAATCAATGAATTTGGCGGCTTCTTCCTTGTTTTTGGAGTTGGCTGTGACTGACCAGTACATGCTTGGCTGCATATAGAGGCCTTTTTCCATATCCGGACCGGGCATTTGCGCCAGCTCCATCGGACGGTTCACTGCGATTTGCAGCGCCACATACTGGTTCGACCACTGCCAGATGCCGATTCCGGTTCCCTTTACAACATCCGCCTCTTCGATAACCCCCTTGTTCTGGCTCAGTTTGTCCTGTGAAGGGACAGCTCCTTTGGCAATCAGATCGGACAGCATGCCGAAAAAGTCACGGAACAGCGCATCATCATCGTACCCCAGCGCGGAGCCGTCAGTGTTATAGAGTGACAACCCTTTGGTGCGCAGATAGTAGTTGAAGAAAATATCCGCTGCCATTGAGGAGTCCATATAGAGCCCGGCAGCCTTGGCTTTCATGGCAATCTCCTTGTACTGGTCCCAGGTCCAGTTGTCAGGAATCGAGTCTACACCGGCTTTTTTCAGCAGCGCGGGATCATAATGGAAACCCAGTACGTTGACCCCCAGCGGGATGCCGTACTGCTTGCCGTCTATTTTGCCGGTACCGAGCACGTTTTCATTGACATCCCCCACCTGAACCGTTTTATTCAAGTAAGGGGTCATATCTTCCAATTGGCCGTTGGAGCCATATTGATTAATATAGGACACGTCCATCTGCACGATGTCGGGGAGGCGGTTGGCCGCGGCTTGGGGAGCAAGCTTTTTCCAGTAGTCATCAAACGATGCATATTCGGGTTCGATCTTGACATTGGGATTCTGGGCTTCATACATGTCAATAACCTGCTGCGTATACGAATGGCGTGTATCCCCGCCCCACCAGGCGATGCGCAGCGTTACTGGGTCTGAAGAGCTTGCGGCCGTTGCCGGTGCTGGCTGGCTGCCGGCTGTGCTGGTCGCTGCAGAATCCGGAGTGTTGTTATTGCCGCCGCAGCCGGCAAGCATGGACAGCAGCATCGGAACAGCCAATAATGCGAATCTTTTTTTCAATTGAATATCTCCCCTTTTCATATGATAAGCAGGAAGACCAGCTGCACTGGCAGCGCTTCCATATGTAAATTTTCGCAAATTCCGCCGCTTTCTTGAATACAAAAAACCGTCTTCTTTGTTCAATAATCAGGTTCAAACCGGCTGGTCCCCTACTGCGGCTTCATGAAATCCGTTGGTGTCTTCCCGGTCACCTTCTTGAACACCTGGCTGAAATATTGGGCGTTCCCGCCAAAGCCATACAGCTCCGCCAGCTCAAACACCTTCACATCCCCGCTGTGCAGAATATGCCCGGAGGCTTTGCCGATGCGGTAATTGGTGACGTAATTGGAGAATTTCTCGCCGGTCACCTTTTTGAAAATCTTCCCGAGGTAATCGGGATTCATGTACAGCATCTCCGCAGCCACCGAGCCGAGCGACAGCTCTGAGTTGCCGTAATCCGCCTCAATTATCCGCAGCATTTTATCCACAATGGAGGATTGGCGGCTGACAAAATGGCGTTCATACATAGCTGTAAGGCGTTCTGCGGCGCGCATGACCCCGGCCTTTAGACTCCCCAGTGTACCGAGCGCCGCCAGCTCTGCCAGCCCGGATGTAAAGCTGCTGCGCTCGTCCGGACTGCAGAGGCGGATCATGGCTGAATACAGCTGGAGCACATAGGAACGTGTCACATTGATATCAAACCGCTGGTCCGCAAGCACGCCGAATAAGCGCTCCAGCTCATTTTGTACAGCCGCTTGATCCCCGGCCTTAACCAGCAGGCAGATCTGCTCTTCCCCGAGATCGATTTCGCTGTGTACGCTGAGTTCATCCGCAGGAATGTCACTCCCGGTAATCAGACTGCCTTCTTCCA
This sequence comes from Paenibacillus riograndensis SBR5, assembly GCF_000981585.1. Classification (NCBI taxonomy): domain Bacteria; kingdom Bacillati; phylum Bacillota; class Bacilli; order Caryophanales; family Paenibacillaceae; genus Paenibacillus; species Paenibacillus riograndensis. Next base: position 3,526,790 of record NZ_LN831776.1, on the reverse strand, counting down.
GATAAAAGCGGTGATTCATGCACTGCAGCGTCTGCCGGTAAAGACTACGTGAATGGATCATCCTTCCCTTGTCGCTGACGGCGATCGTCACATGGATTTGGTAAAAGTTAAAAAAGATTTCCTTCACTCCGGCAATCCGTTCCAGCAGATCACGCTGATTGTCTGCCTCTTCCGGCTGTTCCATCAGAATCAGCAGCTGTGAGCCGATCGTCGTGCTGAGAAGCACCTCGCTCAGCAGATCCCCGGCAATATTTTGCAGGGCGAACAAATGCTCATACTCAAAGGATTCCTCCAGCCTGAACAGGAGCAGCCGGACGTTTTTGCTGCCCAGCTCGATGCCGAACAATTCCTGGTAGTATTCCAGGTCACGGCTGCCGTAGGTTTTGTTGGATATCCATTCCTTCAGAAACTGCGCTTTGACATGCGGCAGCACCTTGGTCAGCCGATGCTTCATATCGGACATGAACTGCTCCCGGCTATGAAGTTCGTTCAGCTCCTGCACCAGCTCAGTCAGCGCCTCATGAATCTGCTGCTCATTGCAGGGCTTCAGCAGATAATGCTTTACTCCATGCTGCATGGCAGTGCAGGCATAATCGAAATCCTTGTATCCGGTCAGCATGACAAACTTTAGCCCCGGATAATGTACACTGCAACGCTCCACAAGCCCAAGTCCATCCAGCCCCGGCATGGAAATATCAGTGATGACGATGTCCGGACGAAGCCGCTCTATTTGGTCCAGCGCTTCGATTCCGTTGCGTGCCGTTCCCGCCAGCTCCGTACCCGCCTGTGCCCAATCCACCACCTGGGAGATTCCCTCCAGAATCAAGCGTTCATCATCTACCAGAAGCAGTTTGTACATGTCTGTATTCTCCTCTCACATACGGAATATGCACATGAATCGTCGTGCCTTCGCCGGGTCTGCTCTCAATCTCTGTTCCCCATTCCTGCCCAAAAACAATCTGGATGCGCTCCGCGATATTCGCCAGTCCAATCCCCTCGCCGCGTGTCTGAATCCGGCCCTGCTCCAGCCCGCGGATGAAATCAGCGGTCATGCCCGGCCCGTTGTCACTGACCCTCAGATCCAGGCCATCCTCCGTGCGGGAAATGGAGATTGAAATGACGCACGGCTCGATGTTCGGCTCCAGCGCATAACGGATCGCATTCTCCACCAGCGGCTGCAGGGTGAGCTTGGGAACCAGCGCATCCAGCAGACCGTCCGGCACATCCAGCCGGAAATCAAGCCGTTCCTCAAAGCGCGTCCGCTGGATAATCACATAGCTGCGGACGATGCTCAGCTCCTTTTCCAATGAAATGAGCGGATCCTTCAGTCCGATTGAGCTGCGCAGCAGGAACCCCAGCGCTTCGACCATATCTGATATCTGCTTCTGTTTGTTGACCTTCGCCAGCCAATTGATGGATTCCAGCGTATTGTACAGAAAATGGGGGTTGATCTGTGCCTGAAGCGCCTTCAATTCAGTTTCCCGGATCACCAGCTGCTTGGCATAATTCTCATCGATCAGCTCCCGGATGCGGCGGATCATCATTTGGAAGGTCCGGTTCAGCTGGCTTACTTCATCCTGCGCAGTCTGCGAGACAAAACCGAGCGCCTGCTCCTCCAGATTGTCGAGGTCCCCCTTTTCGATCCGCCGCATCTTCTCCGTCAGCTTGGAGACGGGCCGCACTATACTTCGTGCAAGCCTGTATCCCAGCAGCAGACCCAACAGCAGGATACAGCCAAAAATAATCACAACCAGCCTTTTGACAAACGTGATTTGCCGGAACATTTCATTAAACGGGGTAGCATTGATGTAGGTCCAGTCCATATAAGAGGAATTCGTCTTGGCAACAAAATAAGTGCCCTTGCTGTAGCCGACGGTCCTATACGCTTCAGGGCGCTGTACTTCTCCGGCCAGTTCCCCGGGGAGCAGCAGCGGTTCTCCGGGATAAACGGACCTTCCGGTCCCCTTATCCACTACGATCAGTTGCCCGCCATCCCCGGCAATGCTGGTGCTGTCGTCAATAATCCGCTCGACGCGGATACGTATGACAAGGGTCCCCAGATTATCCAGGGTGAAGGTGGACCCGGTATACGATTTAATCTGCCGTACGGCGAGCAGTGAGTTTTTACTGCCCTGGGTGTACCAGATGTTGCTTCCGGCACCTGCGATAGCGAGCGGTCTGAGCTGATCCTGCAGTGTTTCAGACAGCCACTCCCGGTTGCCGGCCGTCATCACACCGTCATTGGCATCCATCAGAATCATCGAATAGACATATTTCTCCGCACCCGCAAAGGCCACAAGCCGGTTGATAATCCTGTTATGCAGCACTTGCCTCTCATAAGGCGAAGGATTGTCCAAAAGCTGCCGCAGGCAGTTCTGAATTTGTTCATCCGCCACCACCGTGAACGACAGCTGCTCCAGCTCCTTCAGCTCGTTCTCAATACTGACCGAGGACATCCCCAGCACCTCTGAAGCCTTCTCATAAATCTGGCGGTCATAAATACGGTAGACGTACTGGAGGAAGATTAAAGAGAACAAAAAGGACAGGAGCAGCAAAAACGAAATCAGCATAATCATTTTGTTAAAGATTCCCGGGTTTTTGAAAGCGCTATTATTTTTGTAAAACAACATACCGATCACTCCGCTTTCTTTGTGGATTCTTCACTCATAGAAATATATACCAAAAAAAACTTGGAAAAGCAGTCACATTTGACTGCATCCAAGTTTTGGATTGTTCTCTATGCCCAGCTATACTTACCCCAGCATCATCCGGTCATCCGCCAGCTTATGTCCGCTGATGCCCTCGAATTCACCGAGCAGCCGCTCTACAGTGAGATCCTGCTTGCGGTCTTCATCGATGTCCAGAATAATGCTTCCCTTATCCATCATAATCAGCCGGTTTCCGAGACGGATAGCCTGCTCCATGTTATGGGTAACCATCAGTGTCGTCAGCTTCAGTTCACGGACGATGGACTCGGTTAAGCGGGTGATCAGCTCCGCGCGCGCGGGATCAAGCGCGGCTGTATGCTCATCCAGCAGCAGAATCTGCGGCTGGGTGAAGGTCGCCATAAGCAGGCTCAGCGCCTGCCGCTCTCCGCCGGAGAGCAGGCCTACCTTAGCCCGCAGGCGGTTCTCCAGGCCGATGCCAAGCCGGCTCAGCTGCTCCCGGAACAGGGTCCGGCGTGCAGCCGAGACGCCGAAGGACAAGCCCCGGCTCTGGCCCCGCTTGTAGGCCATCGCCAGATTCTCCTCGATCGTCATATGCGGAGCCGTGCCGGCCATTGGATCTTGAAAGACCCGTCCGATCCAGCGGGCCCGCTGGAATTCGGACTGTCCGCTGATCGAAGTGCCCTCAATGCGCACTTCTCCAAGATCAGGCTTCATTACGCCGGAAATCACATTCATCAGTGTGGACTTCCCGGCACCGTTGCTGCCGATGACGGTTACGAAATCACCGGCCCGCAGCTCAAGGTCAATACCGAGCAGCGCGATTTTCTCATCCGGGGTGCCCGGATTGAACAGCTTGGAGACATGGTCAAGCTTTAGCATCCGCTGCCCCCCCTTTCTTAGCCAGCGCCTGATTGGCAAGCTCTATGCTGCGTCTGCGCGCCAAGCGGTTCTGCTTCATGAAACGCTGGATCGACGGGAAGACCAGTGCAATAATAACAATGATTGCGGTAATCAGCTTCAGATCCGAAGCCTGCAGCCAAGGAACCCGCAGGGCCAGCGCCACAACGATACGGTAGACGATGGAGCCCAGGACGACGGCCAGGGTTGCCCGGAACACATTTCCGGCTCCAAAAATCGCCTCGCCGATTATGACCGAAGCCAGCCCGATAACGATCATGCCTATCCCCATTGTGGAATCGGCAAAGGAAGAATATTGCGCGATCAGCGCACCCGATAATGCCACCATCCCATTGGACAGGCTGATTCCAAGAATCGTTGTCGTATCCGTGTTCACCCCGAAGCTGCGTATCATCCGTGCATTGTCTCCGGTAGCCCGCAGGGCCAGACCCAGATCGGTGCGCAGGAACAGATCCAGCAGGATTTTGACGGCAATCATCACAAAGGGCATCACCAGCAGCGGATTAATGGAGGTAAATAGGGAATCCTCCCCCATCAGAGACACATTGGGCTTCACCAGAATCCGCAGGTTAATGGAATACAGTGCTATCATCATCAGAATCCCGGACAGCAGGCCATTAATCTTCCCCTTGGTGTGCAGCAGTCCGGTACACATCCCCGCTGCCATTCCTCCCGCCAGCGCACAGACCGTTGCCAGCCATGGCGAATAGCCGTGCGTGATCATCACTGCGGCAATCGCTCCGCCGGTCGTGAAGCTTCCATCCACAGTCAAATCCGGAAAATCAAGAATACGGAATGTAATATATACCCCTAAAGCCATAAAAGCATACAGCAAGCCCATTTCCACGGCTCCAAGTATTGAATCAACCATCGCTGACTTCCTCCCTCAAGCGGCAAGGGGCGTTCCCTGCGGAAGCACCCCATTATAATGTCTATAATTTATTGAATAATATTGTTGTCCGGATCGGATACTTTGGCCTTCATGGCATCCGTCACTTCAACACCTTGCGCCGCCGCAGCTTTTAAGTTAATGATAAGATCCAGCTTCTCCTGCATAGCCACCTTCATGTCTCCCGGCTTGGCACCGTTCTTCAGCACCTCCACAGCCATCTGGCCTACCTGGTAGCCATGATCATAATATTTGAAGCCCACGGTTGCAAAAGCCCCCTTCTCCACCGTATCGCGGTCTGCCGAGAAAAAAGGGATTTTGTTATCATTGGCAGTCTGAATGATCGTGTCAACTGCGCTTACGACCGAGTTGTCCAGCGTAATGTACAAAGCGTCCACACGGCCAACAAGCGACTCTGCCGCCTGTTTTACTTCTGAAGTGTTGGTGATTGCCGCTTTGACCAGCTCGATGCCATGCTTGTCCAGCTCTTTCTTCGCAGTCTCAGCCATAACTACCGCATTCGGCTCCCCTTCATTGATGATCAGACCCAGCTTTTTGACATTTGGGAACTGCTCGGAGATGAAGGTCATCAGGCGGGTGGTCGCCTCCGGGTTAGTGTCTGACGCTCCGGATACATTGCCGCCGGGATGCTCCAGATCCGTTACGATCTTGGCGTCGACCGGATCGGTTACTGCCGCGAACAGCACCGGTGTGTCCTTGCTTCCCGCCTGTACTAAAGCCTGTGCCGAAGGGGTGGCAATCCCCAGCACGAGATCATTTTTGTCTGCGGCAATCTTTTGGGCGATGGACAGGTTATTGGATGCGTCTGCCTGGGCATTCTCCAGATCCACCTTCAGATTCTCGCCTTCCACGATTCCGGCGTCTTTCAGCGCCGCCAGGAATCCTTCTCTGGTCGCATCCAGCGAGGGGTGCTCTACATACTGGGAGATGGCAATTTTGTAGGATTTCGTGTCAGAGCTTCCCGAGTCTGCCGTTTTATTGTTTGTGCCGCAGGCGGTAGCCGCCAGCATCAGACTTAGGCTTAACCCAAGCCATATCTTTTTTGTTTTCATCCTATTAAACCCCTCTTCTTCTTTTTACGGATTCAGCGCGTGTCCAGGTATCAGCGACTCAGCATTATTGCTTTTATCTATAAAAGCATTAAAGCGAAAAGTCCCCGCGAAACCCGCACCAAATCGTAACTATAATAAACTTATCTTATATAAAGGTTGATTTTCCGTCAATCACTTAGGTACCACCACTATTTACAATAAACGCACAAAGATGGACAATGGACAGCTTCAAACAGAGTTGCTTTGACATAGATTGCCTTCGGCCCCTCTACATAAAAAAATACCCGGACGCGCAAACTTTACTTACAGTTTGAACATGGAGCGTGCCAAAATGACCTTGAAATCTGTTAAAACCATTGCCGCCGCTGTTTTGCTGACTTCGGCCATGGTATCTATTACCGCTTGCAGCTACAATAAACCCGGCCAGAAACCAAAGGTCAATTCCGTGACACCTGCCGGAACGCTCTCAGGGAGCTACTATGAAAAATCCTCCTTCACCGACAGGCAGGGGAAATATTGGATTCCTTTGAAACCTGCAGCAGCGTCCATCGGCTACCGGATGAAGGATGACACCGCCAGCGGCGGTTATGCCAAAATCGGTTATACCGACGTCATGTACATGCTTCACCCCGATTCTGCCCAGGTGTTCTCTTTGGGAGAAAAGATAACGCTGCCGGATGCCCCAGTGCGGAGGAATGGCCAGCTTTATATCACGCCAACGGCATTGTCCAAGCTGCTGCAAACAGAGGTCGGCTGGAACCCGAGTACCGGTGAGATCAACATTGCTTCCCCTTCGGACCATAAGGATAGCGGACATGCCGGGACAACTGAACAGCCAAAGTCCCTGCGTATTCAGAGTCTGTCTGCTGCGGACAGCAGCGAGCTGGTTGCCTACGCCAAGAAGTACCTGGGCGTCCCTTATGAATTCGGTGCAGGCCCGTACGAAGAGACCCACCGGTTCGACTGTTCCTCGTTCACCCGGCATGTCTTCAAAAAATTCGGGGTGGATCTGCCCCGTCTAGCCAAAGACCAGGATAATCTGGGCAGACGGGTCAGCCGCAGTGAACTTGAAATCGGCGATCTGATCTTCTTCACAGTGCCCGGGCGTTTTGAGAGTGATGCCATTCCGGGACATGTCGGCATCTATATCGGTAACGGCAAGTTCATTCATACCTGGGGTGATCCGGGCGTGCAGATCAGCGACCTGGACAGCGGCTATTGGAGCAATGTCATCCTGCATATGCAGAGAGTGCTCTAACCCGCCCCCAGCTTGGCCCCAACAACAATGCAAGGAGATCCCGTCTTCGGACAGCCGAAGCTCAAGATCTCCTTGCATTTTTTTGATCAGTCCCAGGTTTTGCTTTTTCCGCTGATCCGCAGCCCTATCTTCACCAGTTCTGGAAAGAAGCACATCGGGTGCGCCTTTGGTCAGCACCCCGAACCGGCCGTCTTCCACCTCATGGACTGTTGTCATCAGCTTGCGGAGTCATTGCAGAGCGTCATCGCCTGCACCAGCCGTTCACGGCCTTGAAGCCCGTCAATGGACGAGCCGGCATCCACCTTTTGCCCGTCTACATACAGCTTCTCCACCGTCATTTTGTTCAGGGCCAGCGTTCCGGTCTTATCCGAGCAGATAATTTCCGTGCTGCCCAGCGTCTCCACCGCCGGGAGCTTGCGGATAATCGCCTTGCGTTTGGCCATCCGCTGCACACCAAGCGCCAGAATGATGGTAACGATGGCGGGCAGCCCTTCGGGAATAGCGGCTACGGCGAGCGATATAGAGGTCAGCAGCATATCCAGCAGCTCCCGGCCCTCCAGCAAACCGACGGCAAAAATCACAACGCATACTCCCAATTTGGCAGCTCCTTCCCCAATATCAAGATACAAGCTTTCCTCGTTACATGGAGTTTTACCGCACAAACCCTTTGAACCGGGTTCTCTGATAGCTGAGCGGCTGGAAATCATCAAAAGCGTTAAAACTGCCCCATCCGTTCAAATTCATCTCTTCCTCTGCAAATTGATTTTAAAAAGTTAATTTTACTACGAATTACGCGGTATATCTGGTCCGGTTTCGTTTTTTCGCGCTTATTTTCCGCAAAAAAATCGGGATCCGATTTGGCTCACCCCAAGATCGTATGTTATGGTTACTATACAAGATACAGTAAGGAGGTGATCCCGGGATGACATATATAGCGCGTTCCCCCCTGTTTAAGCGGCTAAGATTCGTTCTTGTTCCTCTGCTGCTGCTGTCCTTGCTGACGGTAAATTTTCAGGTTCCTGACAGCGGCGGGGAAGAGCATACCCGCAATGAAATTGAACACTACGGGCATAAAATGATTCAGCCAATCCGTACTCATCCGGCGCAGTCAAAAGTTCTTCCGCCTCAGCGCCTGAACTATTCCGGGATCACCCCGCCGCAGGCACCGGTGACTTCCGCCACAGTGCCTGCAGTATCGCTGTGTCCCATTATTTATTTGATCAAGAAGCGGCTGCTGCTGTATCCGCTTAAATATACCTCGCATTATGTGGGCAGATAATGACCAATCACCCGATACGATATGCAATACCTTGCATTTATTTTCATGAATTATGAAGCTACTAAATGACATCCAACTGGAGGATTGAACTTCATGAATTATAGAGAATCGGATTTGCCGGGAATCGGCAAAAAGTTCGTGATGCAGACGCGCAGCGGCGATAAACTGGTCGTGATCGTCCATGATGACGGCAGACGCGAGCTGTACCATTTTGAATATGACGACCCGGACCAGAGCATCTCCATGATTACATTGGACGATGATGAAGCGCGGTATATCTCCGCTATCGTCGGGGGAATTACCTATAAACCAAAAGCTCTGGAATCCATCGAGGTAGCCCTGGACGACCTGATTATCGAATGGTACCGGCTGGAGCAGGACTTCAAATGCATCGGACACAGCATCGGCGAATTGGATATCCGTGCCCGCGCAGGGATCACCATTATTGCGATTATTGAGAAAAACCATCAAAAACACATCAATCCCGGCCCGGAAGTGTTGCTGCCTGCAGAGTGCACCGTTGTTGCGGCCGGGGAAAGACATCAGCACAAACAGTTCAAACACATTCTGCGGAACGGATGTGGTTAATGGATGAATCATTATATCGTATTTGAAGTCGGCCTCGCACTGGTGCTGATCGCCCTTGCCGGTCTGGTCTCCACCAAGCTGCGTTTTTCCGTAATTCCGTTCTACATTCTGATCGGCATGGCTGTAGGCCCGCATGCCTTCAAAATATGGCACCTGGACTTCCGTTTCATCGAGAGCGCCGCCCTGATAGAATTTATGGGCCGGATCGGTGTCCTCTTCCTCTTGTTCTATCTGGGCCTGGAGTTTTCCGTAGGCCGCCTCGTCAAAGCCGGACGCTCGATTGTCACGGGCGGAACCATCTACATTCTGATCAACTTTACGCTCGGACTTGTCCTCGGCTGGGGACTCGGATTCCCGCTGGAGGAGATCCTCGTGATCGCCGGGATTACGACCATTTCCTCCAGTGCAATCGTCGCCAAGGTGCTGGTCGATCTCAAGCGCACCGCCAACCCCGAAACCGAGATGATTCTCGGGATCATCATGTTTGAGGATGTTTTCCTCGCCGTCTACATTTCCATTCTGTCCGGTCTGGTCCTCAGCGGCTCCTCTTCATTAGGAGGCGTACTGCTGTCCGCGCTGATCGCGCTGGGGTATATGCTGGCGCTGCTGGTCATTGGCCGCAAGCTGGTACCCTGGCTGAACCGGGTACTGAATATCCGCTCCGGTGAGCTTTTTGCGCTCGTCATCTTCGCTGCGCTCTTTCTGATCGCCGGCTTCTCCGAGACCATTCATGTGGCTGAAGCCATCGGTGCATTGCTCGTCGGACTGGTGCTCGCCGAAACCGAGCATGTCAAGCGGATTGAGAAGCTGGTGATTCCCTTCCGCGACTTTTTCGGAGCCATCTTCTTCTTCAGCTTCGGGCTGACGATTGATCCGCTGTCCTTGGGCGGTGACGCACTCTGGTACTCACTTGCCGCAGTCATCATTACTTTGATCGGGAATTTCGCCGCAGGCATGCTGGCCGGACGCAGCGCCGGGCTCAGCCCGCGGTCTTCCGCCAACATCGGCCTGACCATTGTCTCCAGAGGCGAGTTCTCCATTATCATGGCCAATCTTGGCAAAGCCGGCGGCCTGTTGGCCATTTTGCAGCCTTTTGCCGCCATGTACGTGCTGATTCTAGCTATACTCGGCCCGTTGCTGACCAAAGAATCCAAAACCATCTACAAGCTTCTGGATAAAGTATTTAAATTCGAGAAGCGGCACCTGGCCCGTTCCTCCAGACAGGCCGCTACCGCAACGGACAACGAGTAATGTCCGGTTCTCTCTTGGAAGGGAGGAGAGCATATGAATACTCTTAGGAAGAACGGTAAACCGTTTCGGCAGCGCATGGGTGTCCGCGTCCTCGGTGTCATTGCCGGAGGGCTGCTCGCAGCGGTCGGACTTGAGCTGTTTCTGATGCCGCATCAGCTTGTTCCCGGCGGAATTGCCGGCCTGTCGGCACTTTTTGCACACACTACGGAAATGCGGCTGGGGCTGTTCCTGTTCTTGTTCAACCTGCCGTTTATTCTGATCTCACGCAGACAGATTCATCTGCGCTTTGCGCTCTATGTGATGCTTGGATTAGTCTGCCTGACTGCGGGTTCACTGGCCCTGCACCGTTTCCCGTCCCTGACGGGCGAACCGCTGACGGCCTCCATTGCCGGAGGGCTCTCACTGGGCTTCGGCATCGGCATCTCCATCCGCTTTGGCGGAATGAGCGGTGGAGCCGGAGATCCGGGTTATGCCCTCCTCAGCCAGGGGCCGGCGAAATCGGCTGAATACATCATTATGGTCTTCAACTGCACCATATTATTGTGCGGAGGCGCGTTGTTCGGCTGGGATCAGGCTATGTATTCCATACTTGCCTATCTGCTGGCTTTTGAGGCTGTGAGGATCTGTATAAGAGATCTCTCCCGCACCCGCGCGGTTTGGATTACCAGCAGCCGTCCCGAAGAGATCCGCCTTGCGCTTCACCGCAAGCTGGCCCGCGAGGCCAAGCTTATCCGTGCTTCAGGCGCCAAGGGCCAGCCGGGGACCCTGTTCTGTATAGCAAGCAAGCTGGAGGAGGAAGAGCTGGCCACCATCGTCCGCACCTGCGATCAGGACAGCCAGATCGTCTTCCGGTCCACCCGGCGCGGGCGGCGGGCTGCCCGGTTCCGGGATTAGCCGCGGGCGCGATTCTTGGGTAAGAATACACAAATAGACAAGAGCTTGTATCACTTAGATACAAGCTCTTTTTGTACTAAAGCCCCTTTTTATTGAATTAACCCTGTGTGATCTTATGTGATGTTGGTAAAATAGAAAACAATGCCATCAGAGCCTCCCGGTTATGTCACTTGTTGCTGGTCTTCTTGATCAAGTCCACGCCATCGTATGCCAGACTTTCCACACTCACAGCCTTCTGCAGTATATAATGATCAAAAAAGTTCTTCGTATAGTCTGTAACAAGATTTCGCATCTCCATAGCATCCCGTTCGCCTCTCAATTGCTCATTAACACTGGTAAACACGATGTCGCAGTAATCTAAATGCGCAACACGATCAACAGAGAAATAATAGGTTTCCATGCTATTGTTAGCGCCAATGATCGCATTCATATTATAGTTGGGTTCACGAAACAGAAGCAGGAAGGGAGTCTTAAGGTCGCTGCCGAGAAGACCGAACGCCCCGCTATCCAAGCCAATTCCGCAGGCGAACCGGTCGTCGTCCCGGCAAACCATCGCCGTCGTAAGCCCTCCATAAGAATGTCCGATGATGCCCATACCGATGTCAAAAAGTAATCTGCCCTCAAAGATGGAATTCTGCTCTCCAGCGTCCAGTTTGTACAGATAATCGGCTACAGTTCTCACATCTTCTGCTTGCAACTCACTATACTCTGTTACCCTGGAAATAATCGGCAGTGTAAGCACGTTACGGCACATCTGGGCGGCAGTTTCATCGTCAGGGCGCATCTCCATTTTGCCAGCCAACGCCTGCATCCCCGGATCTTCAGACAACGCCATTATGGCATCCGAGAAATCCTCGGACACATTAAACAGGCGCCCGTCTTTACGCTTATACATCGTGCTGTTCGGATGCCCGATGCTTACCACAACATATCCTATGCTGGCCATGTCTGTACAGAGCACTGTACCCCATTCTGGAGAACCACCCCCGCCGCAGACATAGAATAACACCGGATAGCGCTTCTCCTTCCCGGAGAGAGCAAGGTCATCGTAACACTGGGTCTTGATATCTATAGAGAAAAACCCCTTTCCTTCAAGATACGCACTGATAAGCGGCTGCTCATTCAACATGTCGTATACCTCAGGAAACATGTAAGTTGATGTAGACTTACCTTCGCTACTGTCGGACGGATAGTACACAAACGCCGTCAGTTCTCTTTTTGAGTGATCTGATGCCGTGTACTCAAAATCCATCTGGGTTCGACCGACAGTATAGCTGCCAATGGGTTCCGGAAATGCGTCATATGTTTTCATTTTCTTGTTCCTCCTTAATTAATAAAAGTGGCGAATGTGAAATACATACATTTCTACTCCTTGGCTTTCTTGAAATCGCTAACAATTTCAGAATATTTATGATCTTCAAGCAGCCCATGACCCATAAAGTCAGCAAAGTACTTGCTAATCTTATGTTGCAGCTTAGTGTCCTTAATATCGAATTCCCTAAAAAACATGACTAAATTAAACTGCATGGACTCAAACATAAAAGAAATCAGGTCGTCGTCAATATCAGGCCGGAGATATCCATCAACCCTCATCCGGCGTAAAATGTCCTTGATTAAGGGGAATGACTCGCCCTTTAGCACATTCAGATATATTTTAAGCAAAATGTTCTCAGTAATGTATAAAAATGTTTCAGTGAGTTTGACTTCCAGCTCATTCAGCGGCTCGGTCACAATGCCATTAACGTTACCAAATAAGCCAGCAAGGAAAAACTGGAAAAGGGGATCTTCATTACTGTTATTAAAATACGCAGCTCTTTTCTGGGTCACATTACGTATTAGGTGACAATAAAGGTCATCTTTGTCTTCAAAATACCGATAAAATGTTCCGGGGTGCATGGACAAACTATCCAAAACCATCTTCATAGTGATATCCTCGTAAAGATTATTAACAAAAAGATGCATAGCGCTAATAGATATTTCCTCGCGCCTTGCTTCATCTAAACGAAAGAAAGTATTTTTTGGCATAGAATACTCCTTAATGTGAGGTGTGAATACATTCACACTATAACGATAATATATTCACATGTCAAGTAGTCAAGCAGGATTGAAATATGAATATCATCTGCCCCCCGGCGAACTTGTTGACTCTATTGTTTCCCAAACTACAGGCAAAAAGCGTTCCCGCTGAATTCAGCGGGAACGCTTTTTAATGTACACCGGCTTGTGCCATTTTTATTGCCTGAGCTGCAGCCCTCTACCGAAACATCCCCCACAACCGGATCAAATGAAATGTATTGTTGGGGTCAATCTTCTGGGCAATTACAAACTTTACAATTTGTTCTTCCTGTGCCGAGGTCAGCTTTTCCCCCAGTATTGCCGAAGCTTTGCGCACCAGTCTGTGCACCACCGAAGTGTTCTGAAGCTCCTGTTTGGAGATTCCGTTGATCAAATTCTTCACTCGTTCTTTAACAGCCGGATTCTTCATCTTCAGCTTGATGCGATCCACCAGCTGGGGACTGATACCAAATTGCTGATAGCCCACGCGCAGCACCTCCTGTCATATTCCAATCATTCACAGTATATGAGGGAAAGCCGGTGCATGTGCCTAATTAATCGATGATATCCCCTTGAAAAATTTGCTCGTTCTGCAGATAGGTCCGCAGCGGCGCATAATCAGCGGAAGTCCAAAAATCGGTTTCCTTGAGCAGCTCCGCTGCATCATCCCTGGCTTGCTCCAGCACTTCGAAATCGGCGGTCATGTCTGCCAGCCTGAACTCCGGCAGTCCGCTCTGCTTGGTCCCGAAGAAATCTCCTGGCCCCCGCAGCTCCAAGTCTCTGCGCGACACCTCGAAGCCGTCATCCGTATCGGTCATCGCAGTCATCCGCTCACGCCCGATTTCGGACTTCGGATCAGCTACAAGCACACAGAAGGAAGCGTGCTGGCCACGCCCGACCCGGCCGCGCAGCTGATGCAGCTGGGACAATCCAAAGCGGTCCGCATCCATAATGATCATCAGCGTGGCATTGGGAACATCGACACCGACCTCTACAACGGTCGTGGAGACGAGCAGCTGAATTTCATTGTTGTAGAAGGCGCGCATGACTTCATCTTTTTCCCCGGGGGTCATCCGCCCGTGAAGCAGGCCCACCTTGTAGTGGGGAAAAGCCTGCGACATTTGGATATGCAGGTCAATCGCATTCTGCACATCCAGCTTTTCCGATTCCTCAATCAGCGGACAAATCAGATAAGCCTGCCTGCCTTGGTCGACCTCGCGGTTGACCAGCTTCAGCACCCGTTCCATCAGATCAGGTTTGACCCAGTAAGTCATGATCGGTACGCGCCCCTTCGGCCGCTCCGAAAGCGTGGATACATCCATATCGCCAAAGACAGTAATCGCCAGCGTACGCGGAATGGGCGTAGCTGTCATGGTCAGCACATCCGGGTTATAGCCCTTGCGGCGCAGAATACTGCGCTGGTTCACGCCGAAACGGTGCTGCTCATCCGTAACTACCATCCCCAGCCCGCGGAAAAACACATCCTCCTGAATCAAGGCATGCGTACCGACTACAATATCGAGCATTCCCATTTGCAGCGAGGCCAGCAGATCCTTGCGTTTGCGTCCGGTCACACTTCCCGTCAGCAGGCCTACGGTAATTCCGAACGGCTCAAACATCTTGGTAAGCGACCGCATATGCTGCTCTGCCAGAATTTCGGTAGGCACCATCAGCGCCCCCTGAAATCCGGATTTCACGGTAGCATAGAGGGCAATTGCCGCCAGTACGGTTTTGCCTGAACCTACATCGCCCTGCAAAAGACGGTTCATGCAATACGGTGAACGCATATCCTGCAGGATTTCCAGTTCAACGCGCTTCTGGGCATCCGTCAGTTCAAAAGGCAGGCTGCGGACAAACGTCCGGACCGTGGCGTTGTCAACCGTATGTACCACACCGTCCATTCTGCCGCGGTTCAGCACACGGAAAGCCTGTACTTTGAGCTGAAACAAAAAAAGCTCCTCATACACCATCCGGCGCCGCCCCTGCTGGCCCTCGCGTGTATCCTCCGGCCGGTGAATCGTAGCAATGGCCCGTTTGCGGGACAAGAAATCATATTTCCATATAATTGAATGCGGAAGAATTTCGGGAATCAGGTCGCCATATTGCTGCAGCCCCTGATTGATTATTTTGCGTATCCAGGTTTGCGTGATCTTGCCCCCAACGGAATAGACCGGCTGCAAGGTGCCGATCTTCCCTTCTCCCCGGTCCGTGAATTCATAATCCGTCACGGTGATGGCATTCCGCTTCTGATCCCATTTACCGGTAATCACAATTTCGCGCTGGGCTGTCAGCTGTTCCCGCACATAATGCTGGTTGAACCAGGTTGCGGTGAACATCCACGGCTCGGCTATCATTTTGCAGCTCAACCGGGATTTGCCCCCAAAGCGCTGCAATACCGGGATGCCAATAACCTTTGCAACAAGCGTCGCTTTGTCGCCATGTTTGATTTCGCTCAAGCTGCGCGGCCGGAAATCATCATAGCGGAATGGATAATACTCCAGCAAATCCTTGACTGTAAAGACGCCAAAGGCGTGAAGCTCGTTTTGCTTTTGAGCGCTCACGCCATTTATTTGTTTCACTTCGATTGAATCCAAAGAAATCCCCATGTTCATCCCCTATTTACGCGGGCCAGATGAATACGGCTAAAGTACCGTTGCCGACATGGCTCCCTACTACAGGGCCCACGTTCGTCAGCACTTTCTCTTCCAGGGTGAAGTGTCCGGCCAATTCCTTAAGGAACTCTTCGCCGGAAGCCGGTTCAGCCGTATGACCCACGGCCACATTGATTTTGTCCACACCCGGCAGATCCTGTTTGAACAGCTCGATCATGCGGGCTACTGCCTTCTTGCGGCCCCTGACCTTCTCGACCGCGTAAATGATTCCTTCCGCATCAATAGAAAGGATCGGTTTGATGTTCAGCAGCGTTCCCAGAAAAGCGGAGGCTTTGCCTATTCTGCCGCCCTTTTGCAGATATTCCAGCGTATCGACCAGGAAATACAGCTTACGGGACTGGCGGAGACGCTCTGCCTGTGCCAGAATCTCCTCCGGGTCATGTCCTTCCGCAGCCAGCCGTGCCGCCTCGACCACCATAAAGCCGAATCCATAGGAAGCGGAAAGTGAATCCACAACCGTGATCGACTCTCCCTTCTCTTCCAGCATGGATTTAGCCAGAACAGCCGATTGATACGTGCCGCTAAGACCCGAGGATATATGAAATGAAAGGATGCGGCAGCCCGGATAACGTTCCTGAATACCCTGATATACATTCATATACTCAACCGGTGACGGCTGGGAGGTAGTCGGCAGCGAAGTGGAGCGGGGAAGACGTTCATAGAATTGCTCCGGTGTCATATCCACATTATCCCGGAATGCTTCCTCACCGAACATTAGAGTCAGTGGAACGACCTCGATGCCTAAAGCTTCGGCCATGGTCGGCGGGATATCGGAAGTGCTGTCGGTGACGATAACGGTACGATTCATGGTATACCTCCCCTGACTATGTTTGGACAGAAGCGCCGGACGCTCACTTGATCATTGTTAACGCAGCGCTTCTGCATGAGACTATATAAGGAGTAAAATGTCTACCTAGGGTTCAACGGAAAAAAGATAATAATACAGCGGCTGGCCGCCATTATGGATCTCTACTTCTACCTGGGGATAGGCTTCTGCAAGCCAGTTTTCCAGCGCATCAGTGACGCTATCCTCAGATTCAGCGCCTGTCAATACGGTAACAATCTCATCACCGTTCTCCAGCATGCTTCCCAGAAGTGCCTGGCTGGCTGCCAGCAGATCATCCGCAGCGGCTACAATCTTCGAATTGGCTATCCCGATATACTGCCCGGACTTGATCTCCAGCTCCTCAATAACCGTATCGCGGACCGCATTGGTAATCTGTCCCGATTTGACCTGGGAGATTGCCTCCAGCATGTTGCCGGTGTTGGTTTCGACCGCATCTTCCTCCTGGAAGGCAAAAGCGGCGGCAATCCCCTGCGGGATGCTTTTGCTTGGAATAACGGTTATCTCACGTTCGCCCTCAAGCAGCTCCTTGGCTTGCTGAGCCGCAAGCACAATGTTCGAGTTGTTAGGGAGAATATAGATATGCTTCGCCGATATAGACGATATCGCGTTAACGAAATCCTCTGTGCTGGGATTCATCGTCTGTCCGCCGGACAGAATGGCGTCCACGCCGAGGCTGCGGAAAATATCAGAGATGCCTTCACCCGAAGATACGGCAATAAACCCGTACTGAGCCATGTCATCTGCGGGTGGAACCGCCGGTGCCTGGACACTGCTCTCTTCCTGCGGAATATCCGCAAACAGGTCTGGCATAGGCGCGATGTCCATGCCGGCGGTCAGCAGATCGCGGTGCTGCTCCCGCATGTTAAGAATATGGATCTGCGTAATTTCGCCATATTGCAGTGCCAGATTCAGGACCTCGCCCGGAGTCTTGGAATGGACATGGACCTTGATGGTCTCATCATCCGAAATGACGATAATGGAATCTCCATTAACTGACAACGCTTTCCGAAACGATTCCTCGTCAAATTCCGTTTTGACGGAGCCGCCAAGCAGCCGGTTAATAAAAAACTCCATGTCGTAAAGAAATTCGATGTCTTCCGTAGACAGTTGTGATTGCGCAGATGACTGCACGGAGGACAATACGTTCTCATGTTTGGTCAACACCGCTGAAGGCGATGCCGCAGGCGCGGCTGCAGGAGCTTGTCCCTGTACCGGCACTGGCACCCCTGTGCCGGCGCTGCCCGTCAGATACTGATGAAAGCCCTCATAAATGTAAACCAGACCCTGGCCGCCGGAGTCAACAACGCCCACCTGCTTGAGCACAGGCAGAAGCTCCGGTGTATTAGCCAACGCTTCTTTGGCTCTGGACAGGACTTCAGTCATCAGCTCTGTTACATCCGTTGTACGCCGCGCGTAGTAGACTGCGTGTCTGGCAGCTTCCTTGGCGACTGTAAGTATCGTTCCCTCTACCGGCTTGACCACCGCTTTGTATGCTGTATCCACTCCGGTCTGCAGCGCTGCTGCGAACTGCTGCGTGTTCAATTCATCATATTGGGCTGCGTACCGTCCAAGGCCTCTGAACAGCTGTGACAAAATAACGCCGGAGTTCCCCCGTGCCCCCATCAAGAGACCTTTGGACAATACTCCTGCACATTGACCCACTGAGCCTGTATTATTTTTTTTCAATTCGTTCGCGCCTGCGGTCATCGTCAAATTCATATTTGTACCTGTGTCGCCATCCGGGACCGGAAATACATTTAGGGAATTGACGTGCTCTGCATGCTGCTGCAGCTTCTCCGCTCCGGCGAGTACCATTGCGGTAAAATCTGTTCCGTCTATAGAACGCTTACTCAATGAGGATTCCCCTTCCTAACTTCATGCCTAATCAATTCTATGATTAACTGGACATAATACACTAATCTATATTGTACTATAAGAGCCAAAAGAAATAAATGTTTTTGAAGCGGTTGACGAAGCAAATTTTGCTGTGATATTATATTTAAGTATTGTTTTACGCAGGTGTAAGTAACAAGGAGGTGTAATCTATGTCCCGCAAATGTACTGTAACTGGCAAGAAACCGGGCAGCGGCAACCATGTATCCCATGCGAACAACCGCAACCGTCGCTCTTGGGGAGTTAACGTTCAGAAGGTCCGTATCCTCGTGAACGGCAAACCGAAACGCGTGTACGTCAGCACCCGTGCTTTGAAAGCCGGCAAAGTTGAACGCGTTTAGTCTTAGATTATTCTGAGACCTTACTGTATATGAAGCAAAAAGCACCCTTTACAAATGTAAGGTGCTTTTTTTTCATGTTTTCTGTTCAATTCCGTCTTCAGCTTTTCTGAAAAGTGTTCAAAATCGCTTTAACAAAACCTCCCAAAAATCTTGGCAGCTTGAACGTGTAAAATTTCATCCTTAACCCTCCCATCAATTCATGCCGTACGGTAGGAGACTTTCCTGTCGTGCGCTAACGTAACGAATGCAGACCTCCCTTATTGAACCAAGCAGAACCGGGAGAGCCGTACTCTGGAAGAGACGGCCCCCGTTTCAGCGGGAAATAGAAGGAACCTTTATAGCCCTCATACAAGGTCTTCTATTCAAAAAAAGGCTACATGAGATTTCTGCTCATGTAACCATATTTATGCGTCAGCAACTTGGCCTATACCATTAGTTCGAACGTGTACTTACGATTAGCGCAGAGCCGCTTCTGCGGCTTCACGGATCGCCTTGATGGCAGCTGCACGGTCACTGCGTCCGAACACGGCATTACCGGCCACCAAAACATCTGCTCCTGCTTCAGCGACCAGCGGTGCAGTTGCTTCAGCGATGCCTCCGTCTACTTCGATGCGCAGGGAGGTATGATTGACTTCCCGGGCCCACTCCCGGATCTGGCGGATCTTCTTCAGCGTGTGCGGAATAAACGACTGTCCGCCGAAGCCCGGGTTCACAGTCATTACCAGCACCATATCCACATCCTCCAGCACCTCGCGCACCGCCGAAGCGGGCGTACCCGGATTGATTGCTACTCCGGCCAGAAGGCCCAGCTCCTTAATCTGATGCACCACCCGGTGAAGATGCACACAGGCCTCGGCATGAACTGTAATGACGTTGGCTCCCGAGGCTGCAAACTCAGGGATATAACGTTCAGGGTTCTCAATCATCAAATGAACATCAAGCGGCAGCGAGGTATGTGCCTTCACAGCCTTTACAATCGGCGGTCCAAGGGTAATATTCGGCACAAAATGGCCGTCCATAACGTCTACATGAATCCAGTCACCGCCACTGGCTTCCGCTTCCGCAACCTCAGCGCCAAGCGCAGCAAAATCAGCCGACAATATCGATGGTGCGATTGTGATCATAATGTTAGTACCTCCGCTTTTTATCTTTCATTTCATTGTAAAACAGCTTGTAATGCTCATAACGGCTGCCAGCGATAGCTCCGGAGTTCACAGCCTCAACGACACGGCAGCCCGGTTCATGAATATGGCTGCATCCGCGGAATTTACAGTTTTCGGCATAGGGGGCAAACTCGCGGAAACAGGTGGACAGCTCTTCCACACCCAATTCCAGAAAATCAAGCTGGCTGAAGCCCGGGGTATCAGCCACAAAGCCGCCGCCCCCGATGTCCATTAGTTCGACATGCCGGGTCGTATGCCGTCCCCGGCCCAAGCGGAGGCTGATCTCCCCCGTTTCCAGCCCAAGGCCGGGCACAAGCCGGTTCAGCAGGGTCGATTTGCCTACACCGGACTGTCCGGAGAAGACACTGATGATCCCGGCCAGACGTTCCCGCAGCTCCTCGCTGCCGGAGCCGGTAAGTGAACTCGTGACGATCACTTCATATCCGATATGCTCGTACAGCGCTTTGACCTGATTCGTGGCATCGCCATCGTCCTCGGCCAAATCCTGCTTCGTCAGCACAATCAACGTTTCCAGGCCGGAGTGCTCAATGTGAACCAGAAATTTATCCAGCAGGTTCAGATTCATATCCGGCTCGCGCACTGAAAACAACAGCACAGCCAGTTTGACGTTGGCAACCGGCGGACGGATCAGCTCGGATTCCCTGGGAAGCAGCTCATCAACCATGCCTTCCCCGTTTTCAGTCAAGACGTATTTAATGCGGTCGCCCACAAGCGGAGCGGTCCCTTTCTTCTTCAGGATTCCCCGCCCCCGGCACTGTACAGCTTCTTCCTCGGCAGCAATCATTCCATCGCGGAGCGGTTTGACGTAATAATAACCGCTTAATGCTTTGATGATAATTCCCTCAGGCATACATCATGAGCCATCCTCTCCTGATTTTGCACAAATGACCCAAGTTCGTAGGCTACCCGGGTCATTCTGCTGACTGCAGCCGCTCCGGGATTTCTCCCGGGCAGCTCAGTTTCTCTTTTATTTGTCTTTGTTTTTACCTTTTTCCTTGCCTTTTTCTTTGCCATTGTCCTTGACTTTATTGTCCGCTGTCTGCCCGTTATCGCCATCGCGGGCCACAAATCCTGTCTGATTCACCGAACCCGTAGTTGTGCCTTCTTCCGTGGAAGGGGGCAGAATCTCAGGCTCTATCGTTGGATCGGCAGTAGCCGGCGGCGGTTCAGTCGGTGCCTGCGTCGGCTCAGGAGTATGCTGGACCGGTGGCTCCGGATCAGGCACCGTTCCATTTTTGGCGTCCGCATATTTAATCGAATAGGTGGCGACAAAATCACCATCCTGGTAGACAGAAACGGAGCCGTCCTTATTAGGGGCCAGCAGCAGTTTCACAGCCAGTCTTTGGCTTTTGGCAATCGTGCGCGTTCCCCATTCCTGATTCTCGCCATCCTTGCGGGCATCGGCATAAATAATGCGGATTTTGGTCTTGGTCCCTTCCACCGAAGGGGCTACCGGCACATTGAATGTATATTCCAAGGCTTCAGGAGGGTAACCTTTACTAACGGTAATGTTAATCTTTTCACCTGGCGAAGCGGTATCGCCTTTTTCATAAGGCCATTGCTCCATAACGATGCCTTTCTCGACGGAGAAGCTGGATTCCTCCTTAACTTCACCGAGGACAAGACCTGCCGCTTCAAGCAGGCTCTTCGCCTCTGCCTGCGGCTTGTTAGTAAGATCAGGTACATCAGCAGTCTCTTTCCCTTGGCTCACAATCAGCTTGATCGTCGCCGTCGCCGGATCATACTCGCTGTCCACGGCTGGCTCCGTGCCGATAACCTGCCCTTCAGGGAAATCCTCGCTGTAGCGCTGGTCCGGGGTGATCCGGCTCTGATCCACACCTTCAGCGATTAACAGCTTAATGGCTTCTTCTTCAGTCTTGCCCGCTAAAGGAATCATCTTAGAAAGCGGCTTGGGAATGTTTACCGTAAGAGCGATATGCGTGTCTTCCTTGACCATAGTATCCGGCTCTTTACTCTGCTTCAATACTACATCAGGCTCGAAATTTGCATTGTACTCCCCAGCAGGCGGTTCGTCGGCAACGAGCCCGACCTTGGCAAGCTCAGCTTTTGCTGCTTCAAAGGACAGGCCGGTCACCTTGGGTACCGCTACTTCATCTACGGCAAGCTTGGCATTTACATACCAGACCACTCCGCCCATAGCAATCAGCACCAGCAGAGTGAGGCTGATCCACAGCACAGCACGTCCTGACTTGCGCTTGCCCGGGCTGCGGGGCTCATCCTCTTCTTCCCGCCTCATCCGCTCTTCGCCGCTGCCGGCGCGGCTGCCGAGGCCCCGCTGCATAGGCCTGATTGCCGGAATAATGCGGGTTCTGTCCTCGTCTTCCTCATCATGGAACTGCGTTTTGGATTCACTGCGCCGTTCCGGAAGCAGGCAGGTCTCCAGATCCTGCAGCATTTCCTTCGCCGACTGGTACCGCTCCTCGGGATTTTTGCGCATGGATCTTAAAATAACATTCTCAACGCTTTGCGGAATCAGCGGATTCAGCAGCCTCGGCTCTTCAAATTCCTCCTGCAAATGTTTCAAGGCTACACTGATCGGACTTTCGCCCAAAAAAGGAAGCACTCCGGTAAGCATTTGGTAAAGTACAATCCCCAAGGAATAAAGATCGGATTTCTCCCCTGTAGTTACCCCTTTGGCATGCTCCGGCGAAAAATAATGCACCGATCCGACTACTGAACCCGTCTGGGTTATCGTTGTGGAAGTGACTGCCCGGGCGATCCCAAAATCCGTCACCTTGACTCTTCCATTGCGCCCGATCAGGATATTATGCGGCTTGATGTCCCGGTGTATGATCTGATTCTGATGGGCATGATCCAGCGCATCACAGATCTGGGAGGCAATACGTACGGCTTCATCCACCTGCAGTGGAGCCCGTTCTTTGATGATCTCATTCAGATTCTTGCCTTCCACATACTCCATGACAATATAATGAATTTCATCTTCCTGGCCCACATCATATATACTAACCACATTTGGATGTGACAACGATGCAGCGGACTGCGCCTCCCGCCGGAAACGGCGGATAAATTCCTCATCATGCACAAACTGATTTCGCAAAACTTTGATAGCAACGTTCCGGTTGAGCAGAATATCATGGGCTCTGTAGACAAGCGCCATGCCTCCTCCTCCGATGCGTTCAATAACTTGGTAACGGCCGCCCAATTCGTGACCGATCATCTATCCCACTCCTTTGTCTCGGGCACAGCGGCCTCTCCTTGATGTTCTAACATAGCGACACTTATATTATCGCCGCCGCCTGCCAGCAAAGCCAACTGAAGTAAACGGTCCGCCCGTTCCTCTAAGGATATCTCCTGTATCCCTGCCACTTTCCCCAAATGCTCCTGGCTGACGAAATTGCTGAGGCCGTCACTGCACAGAAGCAGAAGCTCCCCCGGTTCCAGACGCACAGGCGCCAGATCAGCCGTTACCTCGGCATCCGTCCCCAGCGCTCTGGTCAGAACATTGCGGCGCGGGTGGTTATCAAGCTCCTCCAGGCTGATCTGGCCATTCTTGAACAGCTCATTGACCAGCGTATGATCCTCGGTTAATTGTACGGCTGCACCATCCTTGATCAAATAGGCTCGGCTGTCCCCGATGTGGCCAATATATCCGGCTTCCCCCTTAAGCAGCACCGCAACGACTGTTGTACCCATATTATGGTACTTCTCGTCACTTGATGCCTCATTGTGGACTGTATGGTTAGCTTCATATATGGCGGCAGACAGCGCATGCTGCAGCTCTTCCTCCGGCAGATCAGGCTGAAGCCCGTACAGGGCATTCTTCATGGTCTCCAGAGCAAGACGGCTTGCGGTGTCGCCAGCCAGATGTCCGCCCATTCCATCAGCGATAATGCCGAGGGTATAGCCGTTTTGGGTCACGCCGATCCAGACGGAATCCTCATTGACGGTACGAACCCGGCCAACGTCGCTGGCATGAACTGTTCTGATCAAATATCCTCACCCCAACTTCTCCATGTGTTTGGCGCGCAGCTGTCCGCATGCGGCCGCTATATCATGGCCCTGCTCACGGCGGATGGTAACATTTACGCCATGGTCGGCCAGAATACGCTGAAATTCAAAAATATCATTGCGGGAAGTCCGCACATACTTGCGTTCAGGCACATGATTCACGGGAATCAGATTCACGTGGCAGAGCATGGTCTTAAGCACCCCGGCGAGTTCTTCCGCATGTTCCTTCTGGTCATTCACGCCGCCGATCAGGGCATATTCAAAGCTGATCCGGCGGCCGGTCTTAGCCTGATAGTACCGCAGGGATTCAATCACATCATCAAAAGGATACCGGCGGTTCACCGGCATCAGCTTGGAGCGCAGCGCATCATTAGGTGCGTGGATCGAGATCGCAAGATTGATCTGGGTATCCTCATCAGCAAATTTATAGATGTTCGGCACAATCCCGCTGGTCGAAACCGTGATATGCCGTTGTCCGATATTCAGGCCTTTCTCATGAATCATCAGACGCAGGAACCGCATAGTCGCGTCGTAATTCTCAAAGGGTTCGCCCGTGCCCATGATAACAATGCTGCTGACCCGCTCGCCGCGGGCATCCAGAATCTGCTGGGAGCGGACCACTTGGGCCACAATTTCGCCAGCGGTCAGATCGCGTTTAAGACCGCCGAGTGTAGAGGCGCAGAAGGTGCACCCGATCCGGCAGCCTACCTGTGTCGTTACACAGACGCTGTTGCCATAATTGTGCTTCATAATAACAGTCTCGATCGCATGATCATCATGCAGGCCGAACAGGAATTTCACTGTGCCGTCCTTGGACTCCAGCTTCGTAATCTCAGTCAGCGCCGCTATGCGGAACTGTTCATCCAGCTTGGCGCGCAGCGCTTTGGACAAGTTGCTCATCGCTTCGAAATCATTGACCCGCTTGACATACAGCCAGTCAAAAATCTGCCCCCCGCGAAAAGCGGGCTCTCCGTTGTCCTTGGCCCACTGCTGCAACTCTTCCAGAGAAAAATCATATATTAAAGGTTTCATTAGAATTTGCACCTGTACTTTCTTAAGATATAGAAATTTATCAGCATAAGCGTACCAACCTGATCTATATAAGTTGAACTTTAGTTTTACATTGTGGGTATGGTCGTAACTGCGGTGAATGTTTGGACTTCCAGCCGCTGTTGTCCCCAGATTTCTTGATTGAAACCGTCTTTAGCGGTTGAAATCCGGTGACAAAGGCGGACGCTACCGCTCTTCCAGTTCCAAACTTCCCCTCCGTACTTCCACCCTTTTATGATATTTTTAAGTTCATCTTATATAATTAAGGTTATGCGTATTATTTCTCATTCTTCCTATTTTAACACAAATATCAGAGACGGTAAAAGAAAAGCCCGCCACGCATAAAGACCCGCGGGCGGGAGACCGGTACATGCCTTAAGAAATTGCTATGTTACAAGAGTCTTTGCAGCCTGGAAATGTAGAAGCCGTCACTGCCGTAATGCTGGGGCAGCAGCTGAAGCCCTTCTCCTGCCGCAAGTGCGGTCCCCTCTACTCTCTGCCATACCGGAGAAGTGAAGGTGGCAGAAGTAAACCCGGGATTGTTCCCGAGAAATTCTGCGATTACGCTGCTGTTTTCGGCCTGCTCTGTAGTGCAGGTGCTATAAACCAGAATGCCGCCGGGCTTAAGCAGCCGGGACACCGATTGCAGCAGCTCTGCCTGAAGAGCAGCTACACTGGCTACATCCTCCGGTTGTTTGCGCCATTTCAAATCGGGCTTGCGGCGGATGACCCCAAGTCCTGAACAGGGGGCATCAAGCAGAATCCGGTCAAACGACTCCGGTTCAAATGTCTGGGCCAGCCGGAGCGCATCAGTGCTGCCTATGGCAATACACTCCAGGCCAAGCCGCTGCGCCTGATCTGCAATCAGCCGGGCTTTGTGGGGATGCAGATCATTAGCATAGATATACCCTTCGTCCTTCATCAGTTCGCCCATGTGGGCGCTTTTGCCGCCCGGTGCGGCGCAGCAGTCAAGCACTCTCATGCCTGGCTCCGGCGCCACCGCTTCTGCCACAAGCATGGAGCTCTCATCCTGTACGGACAAATAACCGTCCCGGTACCAGGAGGTCAGCGCCAGATTGCCGCCGCCTTTGACCACAATACCGTAGGGGCTCACCAGCGAAGGCGAAGCTGCAAGTCCCGCTTCAAGCATCTGTTCCAGCAGCGCCTCGCGGCTGATCATTGTCAGATTCACACGCACGCTGGCCGCAGGAGGCTCATTGTTCGCTGCGCACATTGCTTCTGCTGCATCCAGTCCATACTCCGCAGCCCATTGCTTCACCATCCACAAGGGATGGGAATGGAGGATAGAAATCCGCTGCTCGGGGCTGAGGTTCTCCGGCAATACCGGTAGCTCCCCGGCACGCAGCACGCTGCGAAGTACACCATTCACCATTCCCGATATTCCCTGATGTCCGCGTTTCTTGGCAATATTGACCGCCTCGTTAACGGCGGCATGAGAGGGAATCCGGTCAAGATACATGATCTGATACAAGCTTAAGCGCAGCAAATTGCGGACCCAGGGCTGAAGCTTGGCAATGCCTTTGCTGACGAACCCGTCCAGTACATAATCCAGGGTAAGAAGCCGGGAGATGCTGCCATACACCAGCTCCGTGGCAAGCCCTGCATCCTCGCGGCTGAGCGCAGTCTTCTGCAGGCTGCTGTTCAGCAGCAGATTGCTGTAGGCACCCTGCTGCTCGACACGGACAAGAATATCGAGCGCCGCTTCCCGGGCAGATTCGGCTGCCCGGGTACCTGCGGCACCCGACCGGGCAGGCTTGCCTGCGGTTCCTTTTCTTGCACTGCCGCCTGCCGGGCGTGCTCCAGGTGCTCCTGCGCCGTTCCTGCCGCCGTCCGGCTGCATAAACGGCCCCTTGCGGCCCGCGCCGCCGCTGGCCGCGCTCAACCCAGCACCGTCCCGGGCTTCATCGCTGCGCCGCGGCTGAAATCGGCTGCGGACATAGCCTTTTTGCCGGCTGGCTGAACCGTGGTCAGGGACAGGCTGCCATCGCCTGTCTTCACTTTAACGCCACTGCCGCTCACCTCTATCACCGTACCGGGCACGGCCCCGCTGCCTCCGCCGTCCGCAGCAGGCTTGTGCGCTGCCCACACCTTGAACGTTTCGCCGTTCCAGAGGGTAAAAGCGCCAGAGAACGGCACCAGCCCGCGAATGCGGTTATAGATGTCTTGCGAGCCGGCGCTCCAGTCAATCCGTTCATCTTCCCTGGTGAGATTCGGCGCATAGGTGGCTTCGCTGTCATCCTGCGGAGTTGCCTGCACACGCCCTGCGGCCAGCCGGGGCATTTCCGTCTTGAGCAGCTCACATCCCGCCAGGCTCAGCTTCTCAAACAGAATTCCGGAGGTATCCTCTTCTCCGATTGGAACCTCTACCCGTGAGATCATGTCTCCGGTGTCCAGTCCTTCCGCCATATACATGAGGGTAACCCCGGTAAGCTTCTCGCCATTGATAATACAGCGCTGAATCGGCGCACCGCCCCGGTATTTCGGCAGCAGCGAGCCGTGAACATTCACACAGCCGTACTGCGGAAGCTCCAGCACCGTTTTGGGCAGAATCTGTCCGTAAGCGGCCGTAACAATCAGATCCGGCTCATAGGCAGCCAGCTCCGCCACGGATTCAGGACGCCTCAGCCGTTCAGGCTGCAGCACAGGCAGTCCCAGAGATATAGCTGCCTCTTTGACCGGTGACGGGGTGAGTGTCTTTTTTCGTCCCTGCGGCCGGTCAGGCTGGGTGATCACTGCAACTACCTCATACCCTTCCTTCACCAGCATTTGCAGGGAAGGCACCGCAAAAGCCGGAGTCCCCATGAACACTATCTTCATTCCATTCACTCCCCAGTTTCGCTGCGCTCAGCGGTATACTCATATACCTTCTCGGCGATATCCGTGAACAGCACCCCGTTAAGATGGTCAATCTCGTGCTGAAATGCCCGGGCCAGCAGGCCGCTTCCGGTTATCGTCACTTCGTTGCCTTCACGGTCCAGCCCGCGCACGGTTACCGTCTCGGCACGGCGCACATCACCATTCAAACCGGGAATGCTCAGGCATCCCTCCGGCCCGAACTGTTCGCCTTCCATGCTGACAATTTCCGGATTGATCAGCTTGATCAATCCATGCTCCTCATCGGCATCCACGACGATCAGCCGTTTCAAAATACCGACCTGCGGCGCAGCCAGCCCAACCCCTTCCGCATCATACATGGTATCCGCCATGTCATCCAGCAGCTTTTGAACATTGTGGGTTATCTTCGTCACCGTCTTAGCTGTCTTATGCAGCACCTCATCCGGTTCTTTCACGATCAGCCTTATAGCCATTGTAAACACACCATCCTTGAACATTTCTATAGTATAACTTTCCCTTTTATGAATTTTTCAAGTTCATCTTATATAAGTTTTCTGCAATGCGTACCTATTGTATCATGCCTGCCGATTACATCAACATTTGCGGATCTACATCCAGACTGATCTGCAGTCCGGTATCACGAACCGAATCCTCCAGCTCTTCTGCCACCTGGCGGGCCAGTCCGATGGCATCAATGGAGCCGCGCCACTTGATGATACATTGGAACCGGTACCGGCCTTTTAGCCGGGGAAGCGGGGATGCGACAGGACCGAGCAGATCGAGCGCATCGGAGGACAGCTTATCCAGGCTGCCGAACCAGCGCAGCTGCCGTGCCTTGCCCTGCAGGTTCAGCGCGTAATTCTCCGCCAAACGCAGCAGCACCGGCAGCTGTTCATGAGAAAGCGTGACTAGAATCAGCCGGCAATACGGAGGGTAATGCAATTCCCGGCGGTGCTTCAGCTCTTCCCGTACAAAAGAGTGGTAATCATGCCCGCTGGCATGAACGATGGAATAATGCTCCGGGGTATAGGACTGCACAACCACCTCGCCGGGCAGCTGATGGCGTCCGGCTCTGCCGGCAACCTGCGTCAGCAGCTGGAAGGTTTTTTCCGCCGCCCGAAAGTCCGGCAGGTTCAGCGCGGAATCGGCGGTAATCACTCCCACCAGCGTAACGTCCGGAAAATCCAGCCCTTTGGCTACCATCTGCGTGCCCAGCAGCACATCGGCTTTTTTGTCCCTGAACTGGTTCAGCAGCTTCTCGTGTGAACCCTTCTCCGTGGTCGTGTCCACATCCATACGAATAACACGGATGCCGGGAAACAGCTTGCCGAGCTCTTCTTCAACCCGCTGGGTGCCTGTGCCAAAAAAACGGATATGCTCGCTTCCGCATTCCGGACACAGCTTAGGCGCCGGTTCGGCGTGGCCGCAGTAGTGACAGCGGAGATTATCGCTGCGGCTGTGATACGTCAGTGAGATGTCACAGTCGGGACACCCTGCCACATAACCGCAGCTGCGGCACATCACAAAGGTGGAAAACCCCCTGCGGTTCAGCAGGAGCACCGTCTGCTCCCCGCGTTCCAGCCGGCTCTCCAGAGCCGCATGGAGCCGGCGGCTGAACATCGAACGGTTCCCTTCCTTCAGTTCCTCCCGCATATCCGTCACATGCACCTTGGGCAATTCATTGCCAAGTGCACGGCTCGGCATGTGCAGCAGGACTGGCGAGAAATGAATATCGCTCTGCGACCTGGCCGCATGATAGCTCTCCAGTGAAGGAGTAGCGGAGCCAAGGATCACCGCAGCTCCAGCCTGCTCTGCACGACGGACCGCAACATCACGCGCATGGTATTTCGGATTCTCCTCCTGCTTATAAGAGGATTCATGCTCTTCATCCATGATGATGAGGCCCAGACTCACGAACGGAGCAAAAACCGCGGAACGGGCGCCTACAGCCACCGATGCTTTACCTTCACGGATTTTGCGCCATTCGTCATACCGCTCGCCCACAGACAACCGGCTGTGCATCACAGCGACTCCACTCCCAAAGCGGCCTTTGAACCGCTCGACCATCTGCGGCGTTAGAGCAATCTCGGGCACAAGCACCACCGCCTGCCGCCCTTGATCCACGCAGCGCTGGATACACTGAAGATAGATTTCTGTCTTGCCGCTTCCGGTAACTCCATGCAGCAAAAACACCTCATGCCGCTGCTCATCCACGGTTGCGGCAATTCTGTTATATACAGTTTCCTGCTCATTTGTCAGCGGGAGCGGTGTACTGGGCTTGAAATCACGCCCCCGGTAAGGGTCACGGTATACCTCAATCTCGCTAATCTCAATAAAACCCTTGTCCTCCAGGGCCTTTACCGTCCCTGCCGTGACCTGCAGAATGGATAAAATATCCTTCATCGGCATCGGAAGCATCGCCTCCATGTCAATCAGGAAAGACAGCACTTCTTTTTGGCGGGCCGAACGCGCCGGGAATCCGGCAAGGGATTCGCGGGCCGCTGCGAGCCCTATAGCCAAATCAACCGCCTTGAGCTTCTTTTTGCCCATCTTGTCCTTAATCGACTGGCTCTCCGCCAATACGCCGCGGCGGAGCATAAACTTCACCGTCTCCGCTGCCTGGGGAAAGGTCCGGGTCAGCAGCTTCATGGAGACTTCTCCATGGCGTCTGACAAATTCTGAAATCCGGTTTTCCTCCAGATCCGTCTCCAGGAACAGCGGGAACAGCTCATCAGCGGTGGTGTTGCCTTCATCCGCCGCATCGCCGAGCGTTATCAGCCGTTCAGCCTTGCCTTTTAGAGCCGTAGGAAGCATCGCCTGAAGTGCCGATATCCGTCTGCAGGCGTATCTTTGGCTCATCCAATCCCCCAGCTCGACCAGCTCCGGGGACAGCGGGGGAAGCAGATCCAGCACTTCCTGTATCGGCTTCATCCCGGAGACTGTGCCTGTCTCCCCGGATTCCAGGGATACCACAAACCCCTGAACCGTACGGTGCCCAAAGGGCACGGCTACCCGGCTTCCCACCTCGATCCATAGTTTAAGCGGGTCTGGTATCAAATAATCAAACGGCCGGTCAGTGCTGCGCACAGGAACATCGACAATGACCTTGGCTATCTCCATTATAATTGCGCTCCGGAAATACGCTTGGCCGCCAGCTGCAGCAGCTGCCGTGCTACCTCATCCTTGGAGGTCTGCGGCAGATCAAGCACCAGCCCTTCTGCATCATAGACGGATACAATATTAGTGTCTGTACCGAATCCGGCACCTTCCATGGTAACATCGTTGGCAACAATCAAATCCAGATTTTTGCGGATCAGCTTGTCCCTGGCATAAAATTCGGCATTGCCTGTTTCAGCCGCAAAACCGATGAGAAACTGCTTACCCTTTTGTTTCCCCAGATTCTCCAAAATGTCTGTTGTTTTCACCAGTTCAAGGCTCAGCGTATCCCCGCTCTTCTTAATCTTGGATTCCGCAC
This sequence comes from Paenibacillus riograndensis SBR5, assembly GCF_000981585.1. Classification (NCBI taxonomy): domain Bacteria; kingdom Bacillati; phylum Bacillota; class Bacilli; order Caryophanales; family Paenibacillaceae; genus Paenibacillus; species Paenibacillus riograndensis. The sequence continues at coordinate 3,495,608 of NZ_LN831776.1, read as the reverse complement.
TCTGCCGCGGGCGGTAATCCGACACAGCCGCAGCCTTGACCAGGATATCGCAATCCTGCCAGGCGTTCAGTACGGCTTCATACATGTCCGCAGCCGATTCAACCCGGACCACGTCAATCTCCGGGTCCTGCGGAGGCGCTTCATCGGTGCGCGCAGCGATGAGGGTGACCTCTGCTCCCATTGCACGCGCAGCACGGGAAAGGGCAAAGCCCATTTTGCCGGAGGAATCATTGGTAATATAGCGGACCGGGTCAATGCGCTCAATCGTTCCGCCTGCAGTAATTACCACTTTTTTACCGGCGAGCGGCCCATTTGCCGCACTGCCCTGCAGAGCAAAAAACTGTTCTACCACCTTTACAATCTCTTCCGGCTCCTCCAGCCGCCCTTTGCCTACATAACCGCAGGCCAGCTGGCCTTCACCCGGCTCTATGAATTTCACTCCCCGCTTATACAGCGTGTTGATATTGTCCATCACCGCGGGATGCTGATACATGTGCACATTCATGGCAGGGGCCACCATCACCGGGGCCGTAGCCGCCAGCAGCGTGGTAGACAGCATGTCATCCGCCAGGCCGTGGGCCATTTTGGCAATAATATTGGCTGTCGCCGGTGCTACAAGTACAAGATCGGCGGAATCCGCCAGATCAATATGCGAAATCGAAGACGGATCGCGCTCCTGAAAGGTATCGCTGTATACACGCTGCTTGGATAAGGACTGCAGTGTCAGCTCTGTAATGAACTGCTTGGCCGAGGCGGTCATAATCACATGCACCGTGGCCCCTTTTTGTGTAAGCTTGCTGGTCAAGGCCGCGCCTTTATAGGCAGCAATCCCGCCGGTAATCCCCAAAATAATCGTTTTGCCCTGTAAGCTCTTCAACGTAATCTCCCCCCTGTTCCCTTGTCACCTGAAAAATCCTCAAATTTTGAGAAAAAAATAACAACCTTCCGGTTGTCAGATACCGCCCGGTCCGGGCTATTCAGAACTACGTTCAAACTACAGACCTCCTAACCCAAGCAGAAACGGCTGCACCGTCCTTAAAAGGGCGGTACCCGTTTCCGCAATGGCCTAGCAGGGCACCTTCAGACTACTCTTCGCCGCGGGTTACCGTAATACGGTCTTCAAAAACTTCCTCCAGGGCAACACCAACGAACTTGTGTGATCTTGGAGCTTTGATCTCGGTCTTGCCGCCTTCCCGGAGCACTCTCGCCCGGCGGGCTGCAGCAACCACCAGGGAATACTTGCTGTCAACTTTAGTCATCATTTCGTCAATGGATGGATATAGCACGTAAGACACCTCTTTATCTTTTACTGGAATATGAGCTTAAGTTCTGTTGAGCCTGTCATCTCACCTTACAATGTTCGGCGATAATGATGCTTTCTATTCGCTTGCAGGCCAGATCTATCTCATCGTTCACTACTGCATAATCGTAATGCCGGATCAGGCTGATCTCATCCTCCGCCACGGACATGCGGTGGCTGATGACATCAGGATGCTCTGTACCGCGCCCGCGGATTCGGTCCTTCAACTCGTCCATAGACGGAGGAAGAAGGAATACAAAGATGCCTTCAGGGAATTTCTCCTTGACCTTGAGTGCCCCCTGAACCTCGATTTCCAGGATAATATCTCTTCCGCTGTCGAGAGTTCTCTCCACAAAGTCACGCGGAGTACCGTAATAATTGCCTACGTACTCCGCATATTCAAGCAGCTGGTCGGCTTCGATCATGGCCGCAAACTGCTCTCTGGTCTTAAAAAAATAGTTGACTCCGTTCTCCTCGCCTTCACGCGGTTGACGTGTAGTCGCTGAAACAGAATAGACAAGCTCGGGCATCTTCGGCCGCAGTGCGGTGCATACGGTTCCTTTACCAACACCGGAAGGGCCGGATAATATGATCAGCAATCCTCTAGACATAGTACACTCCATTTGTTGTTATTCGTCGTTATCGTCATCTTTGCTGGACAGGCGGTGCGCCACCGTCTCCGGCTGCACGGCCGAAAGAATGACATGATCGCTGTCCGTAATGATGACGGCCCGCGTCCGGCGGCCGTAAGTAGCATCGATCAGCATATGCCGGTCTCTCGCCTCTTGGATAATACGTTTAATTGGTGCTGATTCCGGGCTGACAATGGAAATAATACGGTTGGCCGATACAATATTCCCAAAGCCGATGTTGATTAATTTAATTGCCATGTTCCGGTTGTTCCCCCCATAGGTTACATCTTCGCTTACTCTAGGCAGCTGTCATTCCAGGTTCGCTGCTTGCTCACGTATCTTCTCCAGCTCGGCCTTCATATCCAGCGTCAGGTTCACCAGAGTGAGATGATTGCATTTGGACCCTATAGTATTTGTCTCCCTGTTCATCTCCTGAACGAGAAAATCCAGCTTGCGTCCTGCAGGCTCGCTGCTTGTCAGCACAGCCTTGCATTGTTCAAAATGACTGTACAGCCGGGTAAGCTCTTCATCAATATTACAGCGGTCGGCAAAAATAGCCATTTCCATTCCGAATTTATGCTCTTCAAAAGGGAACGTACCGTCATTCAGCAAGGTCAGCCGCTGCCGCAGTTTCTCGCGGTACTCGCTCACCACAAATGGAGCGAGAACAGCCATTTCAGCATGGAGCTCCTCCAAATGATTCAGTCTCCCCAGCAGGTCAGCGGCTAGAAATCCGCCTTCACGGGCGCGCATGTCCATCAGCGCTTCCAGACTCTGGTGCAGCCCCAGTTCAAGGGTATCCTTGAGGTCCTGGGATGAGGCTAATGCCTGTACATCTTCCTTGAGTTCCATTACACCCGGCAGAGCGAGGATGTCGCGTAGCTGGAGCTCACCAGTGATTCCAAATTCTTCTCTCAGCTGCTGTGCCGACTTCAAATAAGAACGTACCGCCGAACGGTTTAGCACCTGTGCGGAATCAGCCTCATCGGCATGCTCCCTGTTAATGATGACATCGACCCGTCCCCGTTTGATATGAGCTTGAACCTGTCTTCGCAGCATATCCTCATAAACTGTCCAATCCCGGGGCATCCGCAGCACAACTTCGCAGTAACGGTTATTCACCGATTTGACTTCGAACGTTATCTTGTAACCGCAAAATTGCAGGGATGATTGACCGTATCCGGTCATGCTAAATGACAACGGAATCACATCCATTACACTATTGTAATTGATTATTACTAGCGAAACAAGGGGGACAATTTGCGCCCTTGTTTTGCCCACACGTACTCCAGAAGCTGCACACTCATATCATAGAACATGAATGGCGTCATCAGGTAAATGCCGTTAAAATGCGCAGTGGCCGCGTCCAGCAGCTCTTTGGCAATCCGCACTCCCTCTGCGCGTCCCGCTTCGCCTTCCAGTCCCTGCATACGGCTGCGAACCTCCGGGGAAAGCTGAATGCCGGGCACCTCATTGTGCAGATACTCGGCATTGCGACCGCTGGCGAGCGGCATGATGCCGATAAATATAGGAATCTCCAGATGCTCCGTTGCCTTCGCAATCCGGGCAATCAGCTCAGGATCATATACGGGCTGGGTCATAATATAGTCTGCACCGGAAGCGATTTTTTTCTCCAGCCGTTCAACTGCCTTGTCCAAATGCTTGACGTTAGGATTAAATGCAGCCCCGATCACAAAATTCGCGTTCTGCTTCAGCGGCTTGCCGGAAAAAGCGATGCCGTCATTAAGCTGTTTGATCATCCGTATAATTTCAAATGAGGTCAGATCATAAATAGAGCTTGAGCCCGGCAAATCCCCGAAACGGGCCGGGTCGCCTGTGACTGCCAGCACATGATCAATGCCCAGCGCATCGAAGCCCATAAGATGGGATTGGGTTCCGATCAGATTGCGGTCCCGGCAGGCAATGTGGACCAGGGGCCGCAGCCCTGTGCGGGCCTGCACCAGATGTCCCAGCGCCATGTTGCTCATCCGGGTCACAGCCAGCGAATTGTCCGCCAGGGTCAGCGCATCTGCGCCTGCCTTGCGCAGCGCTTCTGCCCCCCGCATGAACTTCGCAATATCCAGATCACGCGGCGGATCAAGCTCCACGATCACCGTATGGCGTTCCTTGACCAGATCAACCAGTGTCGGCTCTCTGCCGTCACGTTCCTCATCCTCTGCCAGATGCTCCTGGACGATCAGGCGTTCGGGATCTCTCTGTCCCGTCGGTTCCGGCAGGGGCTGCGGAGTATAGCCGCGCAGCGCAGCAGAAATTTCGGCAATATGCTGTGGAGTTGTGCCGCAGCAGCCGCCGATAATCCGGGCTCCCATATCCGCAAAAACCGGAGCCATCTGGCCGAAATACTCCGGCGATGCGCCATAGCGGTACTGTCCGTCCACATAATCGGCGATACCGGCATTGGGATATATGGAAGCGGGGAGCTTGAGATTCCCCTGCAGCGATTTCAGCGCCCGCTTAATGCCGTTAGGACCGGTCCGGCAGTTGAAGCCGATAACATCCGCCCCGTCCTGCTCCAAAATATGAAAAGCCTCCGGCAGCGTTAATCCGTCGAGGGTACGCGCAGTCTCATCCACTGCAAGCTGGCAGATCACCGGCAGGTCGCTGAGCTTGCGAACGGATCTCAGTGCCAAATGCAGCTCCTCCACATCATAGAAGGTTTCCAGCAGGATGCCGTCAGGCTGCTCTTCCAGCAGCGCCGAAAATTGCTCGGTATAAAACCGCTTCAGCTCCGTGCCGGACAGATTTGCCCGTTTACCGGCGCGGATCGAGCCTACCGCACCGACAACATAACCCGATTCACCTGCGGCACGCCGCGCAATCCGCACACCGGCGCGGTTGATATCACCGACCTTGGCCTCCAGCCCGAACTTCGACAGCTTGTCATAATTGGCTGAGTACGTGTTGCTCTCCAGCAGCACCGCTCCCGCTCCAATATAACTGCGGTGCACATCCTCAATCACCTCCGGAGAGGTCAAATTCAATTCTTCATAGGAGATGCCGACCGGGAAGCCTTTTTGATATAAAAAAGTTCCCATCGCCCCGTCTCCGACCAATACGTTATTCTTCCATGCAGAGCGCAAATCCGGCTTCACCGCAAGAACCTCCCCTAATCAGTCCATAGTTTCATACTAATGTAACATAAATCGGGATGGATGATAAGCTTTCGTGAACAAAAGCAGAGCCAGGGCGCAACATCAATTGCATGGCTGCGGGGAAAATGATTCATACTAGCAGAAAATGTCGATAAGGGGCCAGGTTTCATGAAGAAAACTAACCGGAAGCTGCTGCTGAAAAAATATACGGTAATTGTGCTGCTGTCCGTACTCTCCCTGTTTTATTTATATTTCGGTGATTGGCTCTTTGGCTATGGGCTGGAAAATATCAGGTACATTGCAAACTATTTATTGTACTCTGCTTCGGAAAAGCTGGCTGCACTGCTTATGCTGCTGAGCCTCATTATCCCGGATGCCGTGTACTTCATCCGCGGCACTCAGCCCGGCCGGGAAGCCGAGAAATAGCTTTTCACTACCGAGACGAGGATCAGAACAGCCGGTATCGCTATCATGAGAAACGGATAAACGGTATACAGCAGTCTGCCTCCCTCATCCAGATGCTCAGTAAAGCTGCGGGCATCCAGCATAGAGGTAAACAATATAATCAGGGTGCAGGGATAGAGCATTCTGCGGTAAGGGATGCCGAAGAGGTCAGATATCCCGATCAGGGCTGCAGCGAAAAACACAGAAATCTTAAAAAACACGCCGATGATCAGCACCATAACCACAAAAATATCCACACGCTGGATAAAGTCCGAAATTGATATTTTGCTGATCGTAGGCATCAGCGGCAGAGGGGAGCGCTCTACAATATCCGCCCCGAGCACAGAGATGTTCAGAGCCATCGTAAAGCTCAGCATCAGTGCGGAAACCAGCATCGCTCCGGCGATGACCCAGGGGCCTTTTTTTACATTAGAGAGAAAGGGCATGAGCATGGTAAAAGCGATCATTTCGCCAAAGGGGAACATATAGTTCTGATGCAGTACTGAACGGATCACAGGTTCTGCCCCATCCTCCAACACCGGCAGAAGCCGGTTCAAATTAATAGATCCCGAGAACATCAGCATAAGGGTGCTGAATATGCCGATCAGCAGGACCAGGAGCAGAAAAACCAGGGATGTCCGGGTCAGCACTTCAAACCCTTTATGCAGAACGTAGGCGCTTGAAAGAATCATCAGCATGCTGAGAATGAACAACGGGGTGTTATGCATGGTAGCCATTGCAAGCATTGTACTGCCGTCACGCAAATCCCGGGCGGCCAGATTGATATACAAAATTATATATACCAACGCAACGGGTGTTCCAATGTATTTGCCGAGCAGCTTGCGGGTATAGGCTGTAAAAGACATTCCGGGATATTTTCTGTACAAATAAGCGTATCCTGCGAATACGCCAATACCTCCCGCACTGCCGATAAGAATAGAGAGCCATGCATCCCTGCCGGCTGCCATGCCCAGATTAACAACCAGCGCCGTTCCCAGTTCAAACAGCAGGGTAATGCTGAAAAACTGGATCATCCCGATTTTAACTGTTCCCATTTCCTCACACCTCCGTCTGGTTAATACACCTGGAAGGAATTCCCCCGCATATCCGTATGTCTGATTACGGTGTCCGCATCAATTTTGATCTCGCAGGCCGCAAAAATATCCTCCCAATGATCCTTGATCTTCTTCCAGCCGTGTGGATTTTCCCGTTCAACGGCTTCTCCGAAGCCGATATAATCACTTTCCAGCTTCCGGGCAGCGGCAACCGCCCCCTCGATTTGGCTGCGGGCCTCCTTCGTCAACTGCCCCGACAGCTTCTCCAGGACTTCGGGCGAGGTAAGGTCAAGTGAATTGGGGGATTCCTTGAGCGCCGCCTGTTGGGTGATTTTAATGAGGATCACAGGATGTTCAGGGTCCTTGGCCTCTGCCTTCACCGATACTTGGGATTGATACACATTGAAAGCCAAATAGCCGTTATCTTTTTTAATGACTACGGGAAACTCTTTAAGTTTGTTAAGCAGAAGAACCGTACCGAACGCGGTTTTTCCTTCAACCCAGCCTTTGAGCTTATCATCCTTGAACACAGCCAATCTGGAAATTCTCAGTATCGTATCCGGAGTGATGGTTTTCAAGTTGTCATTCGAATTCGCGCGGTCTCTGTTTCCGGTCGTGAAAACACCATTAATAACCGGCCCACCTCCCCTGACCTGGATGCCTCTGATTACATCATCCACCTCCATTTTGTAATTGTAGCCGAACTGCTTCGAGGTAGTGTCCAGCTTCTCAACCAGATCGTTGGCAGGAATCTTGCTGAACACAGTCATGGTCGACAACACTTCGCTGGCCGGCTGATCCTTGGAGATAAACACCAGACTGGTCAGCCGCATGTCGCTTTCCCTTTCCAGAACATCCAGCATATCTTTGATGCCCTCCCGGGCAAATTTCTCGGAAATGACCAGCACCCTGATATGCCCGAGTGACAAAAAACGTGCAGTTTGCCGCGAAGCATTCGCCAGCGCTTCAAACATCGTCCGACCGCTTCCGGAATATAATGCCACCGGTGAATTGCTTCTGGTCTGTTCCCCGGAGATTTCCTCCGCAACGATTACCTGAAAGGAAAGGACATATTTCTGATCCTCCGACGGCCCCCTGTCAATCGCAACTCCGGAAACGATCGCCCGCCGGTTAAGCTCAACACTGTCCCAGCAGCCGGTTAGAACGAGGGGCAGCAGCACTTGTATGGCGATCAAGAGGGAGAGTCCCCTTCTTCTATGGTTCATCGGGCCGGTCTCCTTCCGTGGCTTCAGAAGGGTTGTCCGCCTTGCCTATCAATGGGGCCAGCAGCTCCTCATTCCCTGTAGTCAAACGCATGAACTCCGGCTGCTCGGCACGCATTTGCTGCGGCGATTTGCGGGGAGTCATCAGCCAGAGCGGCAGCCGCAGAATGGTATCCTTCTGACCTTTAACAGACAGCGGCACAAAGGGCGACAAATAAGGGACGCCGAAGGAACGCAGGCTGTTCATATGTGCCACCATGACAATCAGCCCCAGAATGACTCCATAGAAACCGAACATCCCCGCAAGCAGAAGAAAAGCAAAGCGGATAAGTCTGCCCGCAATCGACATGTTATAGGCTGGAATGGCAAAGCTAGCAATCCCGGTCAATGCGACGACAATCACCATGATCGGCGTGATAATGCCAGCCTCAACGACGGCAGAACCCAGAATAAGCGCGCCGACAACCGACACGGTCTGTCCGATGACACGCGGCATCCGCACACCGGCTTCGCGGAGGATCTCAAACGCACCCTCCATCAGCAGTGCCTCAACCAAAGCCGGGAACGGCACATTCTCCCGCTGGGCCAGCAAATTAATCAGCAGTGTGGTCGGGATCATTTCATAATGGTAGGTGGTTAGTGCGATATACACGGAAGGACCCAAAATCAGCACGATAAAACTCATATACCTGACAACCCGCATCAGAATGGCAATATCAAATCTCTGCGAATAATCCTCTGCCGATTGAAAAAATTGCGTAAACACTGCCGGCAGAATGAGGACAAAAGGTGTGCCGTCGACAATGATCACCACCCGCCCCTCCAGCAAATTGCCGGCAGCGACATCGGGACGCTCTGTATTATAAATCGTCGGGAACGGCGTAAAGGTTTTGTCCTGAATCAGCTCTTCGATATAACCGGATTCCAGCACTTCATTCATAGCAATCTTGCCCAGCCGTTCCCGCACCTCACTGATCAGATCTTCTCCCGCAATATCCTTCACATACATCATCGCCACTAGGGTCTGGGTTTCACTTCCGATCTTCATGTACTCCAGACGCAGCTTGGAAGACTTGATTCTCCGCCGGATAAGGGAAATGTTAGTAGCCACCGACTCGACAAAACCATCCTTCGGGCCCCGGACAACCAGCTGGGAGGTAGGCTCGCTGACCGAACGCCATTCCCCTCCTCTCGTAGCACAAAGAATTGAGGCCGCATAGCCGTCAAGCAGAATGGCGGTGTCCCCTGATAAAACCGCAAGCATCATCTCTTTCCACTCTTCCTTGATTTCAGCCTCCCCTATTTCCAGAGCCCGGCTCAGGATCATAGCCGGGAGCCGGCCTCCATCACCACCTCCCTCCCCGATGTCCGCGAACAGACTTTCCGTGTTGCCAAGGAGAGAGCCGATTACAAATTGATTTACGGCCGTGGTGTCGGCCAGCCCGCTCAGGTGGACGGCTGCGGCCTGGATTCGGAGAGGACCGCCCAGCTGGATCTGGCGTATGATGAGGTCAGGGCTGTTCCCAAGCTCGGCCTGTATAATAGCCAGGCTCTCGGACAGCTCTAAGGAGAGCCCTGTCAGCCTACCTGTCTGCGATGAACCCTTTTGATCCGTATGTGCCGCCTTATCGCTGCGCTTCAATTGACCCTTCGTGTCCATCTCAGGCCTCCTATCGAGTACTGGTTGGTATTATTTGCATTCAACCCTGCCATTATTCGGCTGCCCAGCCATATTGAAGACCGCCGGGGGCACGTACGCAAAAAACAGCAAATCCCCGTAAACGGAGACTTGCTGTCAGTCAGGTGATGATCATCAGCTATAAAGAGTGAACTTAAGATATTTACATTAGGGACTTCGTCGGGACTACGGAGAATGTTTGGACTTCCGGCCGCTGTTGTCTGCAGATTTCTTGATTATTCCCGCCCCTCGCGGTGGAAATCCGCAGACAAAGGCGGACGCATTCGCTCCTACAGTTCCAAACTTCCCCTCCATCCCTTTTCCCTTTTGTTCGTTTTTCAAGTTCACTCTATATAATTTTAAATTTCCCAGCCAGTTCTAAAAGCTCTTCAGACATTTTTGCCAGAGCTGTAGAAGCACTGTTCACTTCTTCCACCGTAGCCAACGTTTCTTGTGCTGAGGCTGAGACGCTTTGTGTCCCTTCGGATGTTTCATTCACAATCACAGAAATCGCTTCAAAGGAAGTAACCAGATTTTTAGTATCATCGGACATTTCTTTCGAAGCACTGGAAACTTCACTAATCTCTGCGGTCACACCGCTCATAGCCAGTTCAATCTGTTCGAAGGCTTTTCCGGCCTCCGTGACGGAACGGATTCCCAGAAGGACCTCTTCTTCCCCTTTTAATACATTATTGACGCTAATTTCGCTCTCCAGCTGGATATTCTTAATGACCTCTGAAATCTGCTTTCCGGACATGGCGGTTTGGTCCGCAAGCTTTTTGACCTCGGAGGCAACAACGGCAAACCCTCTGCCGGATTCCCCTGCACGCGCCGCTTCAATGGAGGCATTCAAAGACAACAGGTTCGTCTGGCCTGCAATTTCATTAATAAAGTTAATAATCGTACTGATTTCCTTTGATTTTTCTCCCAGGGATTTAACGGATTCCGCAACCTCATTGGAGTTCGCTTGAATAGATGACATTTGGCTGATTGCCGACCTGACGGCATCAGATCCCTGAACAACAATCTGCGACGCATTTATGGCGGACTGATTTACATTGTAGGCGCTCTGTTCGATAAAGATTGCCTGTTCTTCCATCCGGTGTACCATCTTCATGCTGCCGCTTATGCTTTCTACTTGTTGTTCCGTTCCTTGGGCCAGATCTTCTGTAATGTGGGCAATATGCTCAGTGGCCTGGCTTGTCTGTTCAGCACCTGCTGTCAGTTCTTCGGCGGAGGCTGCGACCTGTTCGGCATGGGTGCCGATTTCTTGAATTAAATGCCGCAGATTGCCTGCCATCTGATTAAAAGCACCCGCCAGATCGCCAAGCTCATCCTTGTTTTTGATCTGAATTTCGTTAACTGTCAAATCTCCGTCGGCAATCTTGGCAGCGGCTGCCCGGAGCAGCTTAATAGGATTGGAGATCTGCCCGCTGATCAGAATTGCCAGCAATGCTGCTGCTATCAGAGATATAATGCCAATACCGATGATGGTAGACTTCACATTTTCTGCCTGCTGCTGTGCTATGGCAATCTGGTCATCTGCTTCCGACTGTTCTGTGGCAACCAGGTTGCGTGCTACTTCAATAAACTTATCCAAGACGACACCCTGATTGACTGCAATAGATACAATGCTCTCCGATTCACCTTTATTTTTAGCGTCAATCATCTGATCGGAAATGACAATAAATTGAAGCTGCAGCAAATCTAACCCGGCCAGAATCTGCCGTTTACCGCGATCGGTGATCAATGAATCCAGCTTGGCATGATGCTCCGTGAATTTAAGGCGTGCCGCCGCATAATCATCCAATTTCTTCTGATCTCCGGAAACAAGAAAATCGGACACATTCGCATGCTCAGATTCGATTGTAGTGTTCAAATCTTTGATTAAACCAATCGTAGCGACTTGCTTGTTCAGGAGGGCCGTATAGGTGCCGTTGATTTGCGAGAGATACATATACCCGGTCACTCCGAGAAACACCAGCAAAATCAAAATGATACCAAAACCTGCGTATAGACGCTGCTTTATACTTTTTGCTTGAAACCTCCCCGAGAGCTTGTTCATTTGCTTCCCTCCCCCTTCCCGTCCAAAACATCTTCAGCCTGTGCTCTAAAGGAGCTTGCAGCCGCCTCTGGTGTAATGCTGCCGGCATACAGATTTTTGAGAATAAGCTTTAAAGAGTTTTGGATGACCGCATCGGACAACGGTGCAGGCGGATCAATCGGGGTAGAGTGCTTGGCAATATACTTCATAAATGAATATTGTTCTTTCCCCTGTTCAGTAGCTTCATTAGATAATTGTTCAGCAACTTTAGCGGCGACCGGAACCCCGCGCTCACCTTTTAGAATCGCATTCGCTTCCTTGTCATTCGTAAGAAAGCTGACGAATTTGACAGCCGCTTCCTTATGTTCAGAGTAAGAAGATACCATTATAAACATGGATGGTTTGATAAAGTTCCCTTCTGCGGCAGCACCCTGGGCGGTTGGGAGGTTCATGATTTTCAGGGTTCTGCCCGCTTCGTCACCTATCGAAACCATCTGGTTGCTTACACTTTGCAAAAATGCTGTTTTCCCGGCGGCCAGCGGATTTTCCTCCGTGGTTGAAGCCGTACCGGGGTTCAAAAGCCCCAGATCCAGCCATGTTTTGATCAAGGTCAGATACTCAATCATAGTAGCATCTGTGTAACCTAGACCTGTTTTTTCCTTATTATAGAAAGACTCACCCTTCATTCTGAGCCAATAGGATAAGTCAAACATCGCATTCAAAGGATAAAAGTCCGGGGTCTGCACCTTATCTTTAAACTGCTGCATCGTTTGCTGCAGGTCCTGAATGGTATACGGGTCTTGAAGGGGCTGTATCCCATACTGCTCAAACATGGCAGGGTCATAGGCCATTCCCAAAGCGTTTGATCCCATAGGGATGCCGTACTGCTTCCCTTCATACTGTCCTGATACCAGGTAAGACTTATCCACATCGGACAGATCAAGAATATTGGATTTAACATATGGGTCGAGCGGCTCAATTAAATCGTGGGTAACATAATTAAAAGCAAAATTGTAATCCATCTGCATGAGATCCGGTGTTTTTTGCTCGGCGGTATCCATAGCAAGCTTTTGGGCGACCTCTCCGGTTGAAGGGTAATCCTCAGTATTAATTTTGATATTGGGATTTTCTTTTTCAAACAGCTCAATTACTTTTAAAGTGATCTCTTTCCGGCTTGGCTTCCCCCACCACATAAAATTCAACGTGATTTGTTCATCAGACTTCTGTACTTCTTCGTTCCCTTTCCCTGTGCAGCCAACAAGCGTTACCAGCATCACAAAGGCTAAAATCTTTGCTACATTACGTGTTGAAGCATGTTTCATAAATGTCCACCTTTCTAATGCTGATTAGTTACCTAAAATCTAAACTATGTATTTTTTAATAACTCAAATTTATATCGGACGATCATCCTAATTCACTTTGTGTAATTCGACTTTTTTCATCAAATAATGAAAAATGAACTATTTTCAGTTTTTTTCATTCGCAAAAACGAAAAGAGCTGCTTCCAAGTGAAGGTTTCACCTGAAAACAGCTCTTTTATTATGAATTCCAGTCTCTGGGGAGGCTGATTAGATCTCTACAGACCCGGTATATACCACTTGAGCCGGACCTGTCATATAGACGTGATTGTCTGCTTCGTTCCATTCAATAAACAGATCGCCGCCCTTGAGGCTGATCGTAGCCGAACGGTCGGTCAGACCGTTCAGCACAGAGGAAACCAATGTGGCGCAAGCGCCGGTTCCACAGGCTAATGTAGGCCCCGCTCCGCGTTCCCAGACACGCATATCGACATGACTGCGGTCCAGCACGGTGGCGAATTCAACGTTTACTTTTCTCGGGAACAGCGGGTGAACTTCGAGCTTCGGCCCCCAGGCGGCCAGATCAAAGCTTACAGCATCGTCCACATAGATCACACAGTGGGGATTGCCCATGGATACGGCAGTGAATCTGAACGCTCTTCCATCCGCTTCAATCGGCTGGTCCAGCACCGGCTCGGCATCAATGGCTACAGGAATCTGCGTTCCCGACAAGACAGGCTCGCCCATATCGACGGTAACCGTCTCCACCACTCCATCCTTCACCTGCAAGCTTACCTTCTGCTCACCTGCACCAATCGTTTCAATCACTATCTGCTCAGAGCTGACCAGTCCGTGTTCATAGACATATTTGGACACGCAGCGGATCGCATTGCCGCATTGCTCCGCTTCGGTGCCGTCTGAATTCATAATGCGCATCATATAATCGCCGCGTTCCGACGGCAGGATATACACCAGTCCATCAGCACCGATGCCAAAAAACCGGTTGCATAGTGTAACTGCCAGCTCAGAGGCGTTTCCCGGCAGCTCCTGCTCGCCGAAAACAATAATAAAGTCATTGCCCAGGCCGTGCATTTTGGTAAATTCCATTGTGATTCCACTCCTAAAGGACGTATTGTGAACCAAGCATACCTTAAGGAATGGGTTTAAGCTATTGATTTTATGCCGAAATTTTTGTACTTTTTATCATCGTCCGGCCTCCGCTGCGGCTGCGGTTCTTCTTGCCGCCCCACACGCTGCCCGCCCCCATCAGGAAGGTAGGAACGCCCGCCATGACCAGCACCAGGCACCATTCGCGGACATTAAGCGGTACGGTCTTGAAGACTGGCTGGAGAACCGGCAGGTACATCACAACCAGCATCAGCAGTACGGATGAGAGCACAGCAAGCACCAGATATTTATTCTGGAACGGATTGCGGTGAAACACCGAGCGGGAGCTACGGCAGTCAAAGACATGAATCAGCTGGGCCATGACCAGTGTGGCAAAAGCTACCGACTGCGCCCGGACCAGCTGCTGCGGGCTGCCTGGGTCAATACGGAGCGTCAGCCAGAAAGCGGCCAAGGTGCACAGGCCGATCAGCAATCCGCGGCTGATGATTTTCCAGCCGAGACGGCGGGCGAAGATGTTCTCTTTGGCGCCACGCGGCTTGTGCTCCATCAAATCCTTCTCTGCCTGATCCACGCCGAGGGCCATCGCCGGCAGCCCGTCGGTTACCAGATTGACCCAGAGAATCTGGATCGGAACCAGCGGCAGCGGCAGCCCCAGCATCATGGCGAAGAACATCGTCAGAATTTCCCCGACGTTGGAGGCGAGCAGATACCGGATAAATTTACGGATGTTCTCGTAAATGTTCCGCCCCTCCTCTATGGCCGCTACTATAGTGGAGAAATTATCGTCACCGAGGATGAGCGAGGATGCTTCCTTGGTGACATCCGTGCCGGTGATGCCCATGGAGATGCCGATATCGGCGGCTTTGATCGCCGGGGCGTCATTGACGCCGTCGCCGGTCATGGCCACCACATGCCCGCGGCGCTGCAGGGACTTGACGATGCGCAGCTTGTGCTCGGGGGAGACCCGGGCATACACGTATACATTATCCGACACCTTATCCAGGGCATCGTCATCCATCCGGGTGAGCTGGCTGCCGGTCAGCACCGTTCCGCCGCGCTGCAGAATGCCCAGCTGATGGGCAATCGCTTCCGCTGTAGTGCCATGGTCCCCTGTGATCATCATGGTCTTGATTCCGGCCCGGCGGGTGAGGCTGATGGCATCGCGCACCTCACGCCGCGGCGGATCAATCATCCCGGCGAGGCCAGCGAATACCAGCTGGCTTTCCGCTTCCTTTTCACTGTCCGCAACCTCACCTGAACGCATATCACGATAAGCCATCCCCAGCACACGCAGCGCACCTGAAGCCATTTGTTCATTGGCCTCCAGGACTTTCTGGCGCAAGGTAGGCGTGCAAGGCACGACTGCACCTTCCCACAGCATGTAGGCGCAGTTGTTCAGCAGAACATCCGGCGCGCCTTTGGTGCAGATCATCCGTCCGCCGGGATGGCTCACAATCACAGACATCAGCTTTCGTTCAGAATCGAAAGGAAATTCTTTCTCTCTAGTATAGGTTACACCCAGCGACTGCGCAGTAAGCCCCATTTTCGCGGATAAGGCGACCAGCGCTCCTTCTGTCGGATCCCCTTGCAGCTCCCAGACCGGTTGACCGGCTGCATTCTTGTCCGCTTCGCTCCCCTTTTCCTTTCCTTTGTGCCTGGCGCGCATCTCGCCGGGAAAGGTCTCAATGATCTCAGCATTATTGCACAAAGCGCCGATCTGGAGCATGCGCCGCAGATTTTGATCATTTTTCAGATCAAGGGGCTTGCCCTTTTCCAGCACATGTCCGCTTGGGGCATAACCTTCACCGGTGACTTCCAGAATCCGTCCGGCATTCCAGAGCCGTGTTACCGTCATTTTGTTCTGGGTCAGCGTTCCTGTTTTATCAGAGCAAATGACCGATGCGCAGCCGAGGGTTTCCACTGAAGGCAGCTTGCGGACAATCGCCTTCCGCTTGATCATCCGCTGGACGCCGAGCGCAAGCGCAATGGTCACTATAGCCGGCAGCCCTTCCGGAATAGCCGCAACGGCAAGGCTCACCCCTGCCAGGAACATGGCTGCGGCAGGCTGCCCGTGCAGTATGCCTGCAATGACAACTACAATGGTCAGACCCAGCGAGACATAGATCAGAATTTTGCCGAGCTGCTCCAACCGGTGCTGCAGCGGAGTTTCCTGAGATTCGGTATTTAGAATCAGATCGGCGATTTTCCCCATCTCGGTATCCATGCCTGTTCGAACTACGATTGCCCGTCCGGTTCCCCGGGTGACCATCGTGCCCATGAATCCGATATTTTTCTGGTCGCCCAGCGGAATTTCATCGGCATGAATCACTTCCGCATGTTTGGAGACGGGCAGCGATTCACCGGTCAGGGCCGATTCCTCAGCATACAGCGCGCTGCACTGCAGCCAGCGGACATCGGCCGGAATCCGGTCGCCGCTCTCGAGCAGCACGATGTCGCCGGGCACGAGCATTTTTGCGGGAATATGCTCAACCTTGCCACCACGCAGCACCTTCGCAGCCGGTGCCGAGAGCTGCTTGAGCGCTCTAAGCGAACGCTCGGCGCGGAATTCCTGCACAAACCCCAGTATCCCGTTCAGCAGAATGATGGCGACAATCGTTATCGCGTCGAGGTATTCGCCCAGCAGGCCGGATATCAATGTCGCCCCCATCAGCACCAGTATCATAAAATCCTTGAACTGGTTCAGCAGCAGGGTAAGCGGGGATATCGCATCCCCTTCCGACAGCTCATTGTGGCCGTTCTCCTTCAGCCTCTGCGCGGCATCCTCTCCGCTTAGGCCCGACTCCGGATGAACGCCGAACATCTTCTGCAGTTCCTCTGCACCGAGCCGGTGCCAACTTTTTTGTTCCATATCTCTTCTTTCCCCTCCCGGTCGTTTCTTGACTTCCGGCGGCGCACAGCTTTTCCACCTGTTCATGTCCAAGTGTATTCATGGTCGTCCCAAAATATCACTTTCACCTGCTTCTGCTTTTGCGCAAATGTGTCAAAGTATGGCATCATAGAGAGGAGCATATTATTATCAGGCGACAGGAGAACATGATTATGGCATTAGACGGTATTGTAACCAGAGCGATCGTGCACGAGCTTCAGCCCTTTATCGGTGCACGCATCGGCAAAATATATCAACCGAGCACACACGATCTGATCTTCATCCTGCGCGGCTCCGGCGGTGGCGGCAAGCTGCTCTTGTCGGCCAACCCGACCTATCCGCGGGTTCATCTGACTGACAGAAACAGCATTAATCCTCCAGAAGCGCCAATGTTCTGCATGCTGATGCGCAAACACTGCGAAGGCGGAACCATTGATAGTATCAGCCAGGTCGGCATGGAGCGCATCATTCATATCCAGGTGCGGACCCGGGATGAGCTCGGAGATGTATCCGCCAAAAAAATCATTATTGAGCTGATGGGACGGCACAGCAACATCATTCTTACCGAGCTTGCGACCGGTATCATCATCGACGGCATCCATCATGTCACTCCGACGATCAGCAGCTACCGGAATGTTATGCCCGGCATCGCGTACATCGAGCCGCCACAGCAGCATAAGCTGAACCCGCTGGATATCAGCAGGGGGGGATTCTTGAGCCTTGCGGCGGCGGCAGAAGAGGCGGCGCTGCTGGTAGACTCCGGCGAAGAGCAGGAGCCTGAAGAGATCATTGAGGGCGAGCTGGCCGACCTCTTGAAATCGCTGGAGGAGCCGAAGGCGGACGGCTCCGGCGGCCCTGCACCCTCAGCCGACCCTGCCGGCTGGATGGTCCATGCCTTCAGCGGCATAAGCCCGCTGATCGCCGGAGAGATTGTGCGGCAGCGCGGCGGCGGATCAGCTTCGGAAGCTGGTTCCGCGGGTGAAGCGCCTGCTGGTTCACCAGCAGCGGATGACCCGTGGACAGAAGAGATGGCCTCTCTATGGCAAGCCTTCGACACTGTGCTTGAACCGGTGCGGAAATGCAGATTTTCTCCAATGTCCGGGGCAAATGCCAAAGGCAAGCCTGTCTTCTCGGCGATTCCCCTGACCCTTCCGGATGACCATGTGAAGCATTACAGCTCCATCAGCAGCTGTCTGGAGGATTATTACGGGGATAAAGCCGAACGTGATACGGTGAAGCAGCGGGTCAGCGACCTGATCCGCTTCCTCAGCAATGAACGGAGCAAAAACGTCAAAAAGCTCGCCAACCTGCAAAAGGACCTGGACGAAGCCCAGGATGCCGATCAATTCCGGATTTGGGGCGAGCTGCTGTTCGCTTCCCTTCATGCCGTATCCAAAGGTGACAAACAAGCCAGGCTTGTCAACTATTACGATGAGGATCAGGCGGAAATCACCATTCCGCTTGATCCCCTGCTTAGCCCTTCGGACAATGCGCAGCGCTATTTCAAAAAATACAACAAATACAAAAACAGCCTGCTGGTCATCAACGAACAGCTGCTCAAAACCCATGAGGAAATTGCCTACATAGAAACGCTGCTTCAGCAGTTGGCCCACGCCTCCCTGAATGATATCGAGGAAATCCGCGACGAGCTTGTGAGCCAGGGCTACCTGCGCGACCGCAGCAAAAAAGGCAAGAAAAAGAAAAAAGCTGCCCGTCCCACCCTGCAGGTGTTCACTTCTTCGGAAGGCATAGATATTTATGTCGGCAAAAACAATCTGCAGAACGAATACGTCACGAACCGTCTCGCTTCGGCGAACGATACCTGGCTGCATACCAAGGACATTCCCGGCTCCCATGTAGTGATCCGCAGCGAGACCTTTGGCGACGCCACTCTTGAGGAAGCCGCACAGCTGGCAGCTTACTTCAGCCAGGCGAAGCAATCGAGCAGCGTCCCTGTGGACTGCACGCTTATCCGCCATGTCCGCAAACCCAGCGGGGCGAAGCCCGGCTTCGTCATTTACGACCATCAAAAGACTCTGTTCGTCACTCCCGACGAGGAGCGGATCAAAAGCCTGCCGAATACCCTGAGGAGTTAATGGCATCCGCAGGTGCTGCAATAACTCTCAAGTAGAAACGGCTACGCCGTCCTTATTAGGACGATACCCGTTTCAGCGGGAAATAGAAGAATAATTTATAGCGTGAAGCATATAAATATATTTGAACAAAAACGGCTGTGCGGTCCTCCACGGGACAGTGCAGCCGTCTTGGTTCTAGCGTTACCTGGAGAACGACTCCCCGTGAAGCCTACGGCAACTCTTTAAGTGGAATAAGGGACACTAATTTGCCGGAGTACCCTACCCTCGGGCAGATGAGGTGGAAAAAGGTACACTAATTCAGCTCATTTCGCCATTGTTCAAGAAAAGTGGCCCAATTTATACGAAAATAACTTTGTCGCTTCACAGCTCGAAAGTAAATTTTGCTTTAAAGATCCCCTATATCGGAACTTCATTTTTTTAAAAAGTGGGTATCATGTAATAGGTGTCAGTTCCACTTGGTAGCCTAGCTTTTGAAGTTTTTTAATCAGGTAATTTGCGGTCTGCTCTGGGGTGTTCAGATATTCCGTCCCCAGCTCGGTATAGGGGACTTTATCCCGAAGCATCACATACATGATTCGGATCATCGCATGGGCTAAAGCGACGATGGCTTTCTGTTTTCCTGCCCGTTTCACGATCCGACTGTACATAGCGGAAAGCCGATTATTCTTGGACTTGCTCGCTGCCCAAGCGCACTGGACGAGTACGGCTTTCAGACCTCGGTTCCCGCGTTGGTTCTTTTTACTTTTTTTTTACCGGCGCTCTCATGGTTGGCTGGACACACCCCGACCCAAGAGGCCAGATGAGCTTCACTTGGAAAAGGAGACACGTCGGTACCCAGTTCCGCCACGATGCTCGCCGCGGCATCCGTGCTCACGCCTGGAATGGTATCCAGCAGTTCAATTTCCTTCCTGTATGGTTGCACCAGTTCCTCAATTTCAGCTTCCAACGTCTGCATTTCACTCTCCAGATACTGCAAATGATCCCAATGACGCCGGATCATCTTCCGGTGATGCAGACGTAGTCGGCCGTTCATCGCTTCGACCAGTGAAGGCACCTTCATCTTCAGCCGGGTATGCACCAGCTTGCGGACCTCATGCACCTCCAGCACTTCGCCATTCACAATCGAGTCCAGTAGCGCACGACCGGAAACGCCAAAAAGATCGGAGACATACGTGGTCAGTTTAATGTTGGCATCTTGTAGAATTTTGTGAATCCGGTTCTTTTCTTGCGTCGCGTTTTGCTTAAGCTTGCGCAGATACCGGGTAAGGTCACGCAAATCGCGGATGGGCTCGTCCGGGACAAAGCTTCCCTCAATCAAGCCGCAGCGGTGGAGCTTGGCGATCCACTCGGCATCCTTGACGTCGGTCTTCTTCCCGGGCATATTGCGGATGCGTTGCGGGTTGGCCAGCGTGATCGTACAGGTGCTTTCTAGAATGTTCCACACGGGTTTCCAAAAGACCCCTGTACTTTCCATGGCAATCTCGGTACATCCCTGCTGCTCCAGCCACTCCTGTAATCTCAAAAGCTCGCGGGTCGTGGTTCCAAACGTCTCGATCACGGACTTGGGTTTCTTCTCCAGGGGGCCACTCAGTAGACAAACCACCACCGTCTCCTGATGAATATCCAACCCGGCACAGCGTTCACGAATGGCATCCATATTCCCTACCTCCAAGCTAAAAGTATGCGTGGATCATGCAACCTAAAGAGGTGAAATTTTATACACGTGCTCGTGGCAACACTCGGCGATCCTCGTCGTTGCAGTTGGTCAGATTAGGTTACGGGATGTTTCACCAATATTGAATCGACCTCTGATCCACAGCACGATTTTACCAAATATATACTCTGACTTCACCTGATTTTCATGACCGACGGTGGCCGCCAGGCCATGGGTGATTAGGTTCACTTTTTCCACTTCAATCTCAGGATTTCTTAATTTTCGGAAAAATAAGTTCCCTTTTTCCAACTAGCACCTGCGAAAAAGCCGGTAAAGACGGATCGCCCTATTCCTTTCACGATCAATCCTCAGCGTTACGGACAGGAAAGCCGTTATGGATAGAAAATTCGCCTATTCCGCAGGACTAGGGACTCAGATGCCTTTATTTCTCCCTTTCCCCTTTATTCCAGGCTCCTTCGAACGTGATAACGTCTCCTGTCCGTAACTGTAGATAAAGTAAGATTTTGGGCACAATAAGGGCTCCTCGGTCCTCCTCGGTCCGCTTCATCCGCGGATGGAGCCCTATCCTCCTGCATCGCGTATATTCCTGTGAGGCTTCCAAGATATCCACATTTTTCCACAGTTAAATAAGGGGGAAGTCACTTCTCCCAAAACATATAAATTAAATGGAAGGATAATTTTTTACGCGAAGCATATAAAATTCTTAATATTTGAATGAAAAGAACCTCCAGCCAAGGACGGAACAGCATCCGTGGCTGGAGGTTCTTTATATAGCGGTGCTTCGGGCACCGCTCGCGCCCATTCAAGGGTATTTTTACCCTTGTTTTCCGGCACGGCGCCGTTTCCGGCCCATTCAAGGGTATTTATACCCTTGATTTCTGGCACGGCGCCGTTTCCGACTCATTCAAGGGTATTTTTACCCTTGATTTCTGGCACGGCGCCGTTTCCGACTCATTCAAGGGTATTTTTACCCTTGATTTCTGGCACGGCGCCGTTTCCGACTCATTCAAGGGTATTTTTACCCTTGATTTCTGGCACGGCGCCGTTTCCGGCCCATTCAAGGGTATTTCTACCCTTATTTCCCGGCCCGGCGCCGCTTCTGCCTCCCCCGCACCTTAGTGCAGCTTCGGCTTATCCCGCAGCTGCTCCAGCACGCCAACAGGAACCGACACGCTGCCGATCTCGCCGTGGAATACAACCCCCTGGCGGGCACCGTGGAAATCCGAGCCGCCCGTGACCAGCAGCCCGAATTCTTCCGCGAGCGCAAGGTAACGCTCTGCATCAGCCGGGCTGTGGTCTGAATGGTACGCCTCGATGCCGCGCAGCGCGCTGCGTTCAATTATGCTGCGGACCAGCTCATCATCCCCGTAAATACCGGGATGTGCCAGCACCGCCGCACCGCCGGCCTCAGCAATCCATTCGCAGGCCAGCTCCGGCGTGATGCGCGGCGGCGATACAAAAGCCGCCGCACCTTCTGCCAGATACTTGTCGAACGCGTCGCGCATGTCCACAGCGGCGCCAAGACGCACCAGTTCATCGGCAATATGAGGACGGCCCACGCTCTCATCAGGCTTCAGTTCACGGCCAATCCCGGCGGTGACTTGATCCATTGTAATAGCTATGCCCAGCGCCTGAAGCTTGGCAATAATAGCTTCGTTCCGCTGCGCGCGGGTATCCCTTTGCTCAGCAAGCCGGGATAAAAACAGCTCCTGCTGCGTGTCCATGTAATACCCCAGCACATGGATCTCTTTGCCGCCGGCGCGTGTGCTGATTTCTACTCCGGGTACAACGGTGATTCCATATTTCCGCCCCGCTTCAAGCGCTTCAGCCACTCCGGCTACGGTATCATGATCCGTGATTGCGACCGCCGCAAGCCCTTTTTCATGGGCCAGCCGCACATTCTCCGCCGGAGACTGCATCCCGTCTGAAGCCAGCGTATGGGTATGCAAATCGGCTCTGCCGGCGAATCCGCCGCCCGCCTGATCTTTTAAACTGCTATTCCTGCCCTTTGGTTCCATCGGTTCCACCCTGCCTTTCGTATTCAAGCCCTGGGCTGCTTCCCATTCCTCACGAAGAATTCCCATCTTAATGGCATCGTAGTACTCCCCGCGCACAATCCGCGCCTTGCGTACCCGGGCTTCTTCGATCATTCCGCATTTGGCGGCCAGCCCCATCATCCGGACATTGCCCGACCACGTGCCGATTCCAAGCCGGACCGTATCCAGCGAATCAAACAGATATCCCATCCACATCCGGAAGGCCTCGGTACCATACCCGCCTGACCAATCACGCGAGTCAAACAGCACAATCCCGATCTCGAACCAATTCGTGACCTTGGACACCCAATACCGGCCTACCGTTCCTTTGAGTTGACCGTCAATCTCAACCACCAGGCGGCTGCGGGGCTCACCGGTATAGGTCAGCGCCAGAATCTCGGCAAATTTGGGTGCAAACGTTTCATAGCTTTCCCATTCCTGCGTGCCGTAAGGGCCATTCCAGAGCAGATGCTCCCTGTCCTCGGCTTCAAACTCATAATAGTATAGGGTGCGGATATCCTCTTCCGTCAGATCTCTCAGCGTTACCTTCTCACCCTTAAGTAAAACCGCCATACCTATCCCCCGTCCGTTAAGCTATAAAAGTTGAACTTAGTTTTACATTGTGGGGTATAATCGGGACTACGGAGAATGTTTGGATTTCCGGCCGCTGCCCATCTGCAGATTTCTTGATTGTTACCGCTGTTCGCAGTGGAAATCCGCAGACTGCCTATGCTGAAGATAGTGAGCTTTCCTACGGAAAGCTTTTAGGCGGACGCTTTCGCTCCGTAAGTATCCAAACTTCCCCTCCATCCCTTTTCCCTTTTGTTCGTTTTTCAAGTTCACTCTATATAGCTATCCGTTTTCCATAATACCATGGGCACAAAA
Organism: Paenibacillus riograndensis SBR5; assembly: GCF_000981585.1. NCBI lineage: Bacteria > Bacillati > Bacillota > Bacilli > Caryophanales > Paenibacillaceae > Paenibacillus > Paenibacillus riograndensis. The sequence goes on along the minus strand of NZ_LN831776.1, from coordinate 3,472,114 downwards.
CTGCCAGCTTCCCTACAGATCACCTGCACGGTCACGCAAAAACGTCAAAAATGTAACCGCCGATATCGGCAGCAGCGTCGACTTCAGGTGAATCGCATAAAACTGTCTTTTGAAAGAGGCATCCGCAATATTAACAATCTTCAGCAATCCCAGGGCAACCTCATGCTTAACCGAAGACGTAGAGATAATGGTTATGCCCAGCCCTGCCTCTACCGCAGATTTCACGGCTCCCGTGCTTCCCAGCTCCATCACCACACGCATCGCCCCCGGGTCCAGCCCTTTGGCCAGCAGTTGCTCTTCCATAACCCGGCGGGTTCCCGAACCCTGCTCACGGAGTACAAAAGGATGCTCCAGCGCCTCCGCAAGCGTTACCTCGTCCTTCCCGGCAAGCGGATGCTCCCTTGGCACGATCAGCTTCAGCTCATCCCCCATGACCGGTTCAATCACCATATCCGGATGAGACACCGGTGCCTCGATCAGGCCAAAATTCAGCTGATGCTTGTGAATCTCCTCCAGCAGCTGCGAGGTATTCATGACCTTCATCATGATGGAGATATGCGGATAAGCTTTGCCGAACGGACCGAGCAGACGCGGCAGCACATATTCCCCGATCGTCAGGCTCGCTCCCAGCAGCAGCCGCCCTTCAAGCATATGGGTAAAAGCCGCCATCGCCTGGTCAGTCTCCCTCATCAGCTGGATGCTGCGCAGGGCAAACGGCAGCAGGGTGCGGCCGGCCTCGGAGAGCATAATTTTTTTGCTGGAACGGTCAAACAGCTTGGCTCCGAAATAATCCTCCAGCGCCTGGACCTGCATCGTCACCGCCGGCTGTGTCATATGCAGCGTCTGTGCTGCGGCCGAGAAGCTTCCGCGCTCGGAAACCGTATAAAAGATATGAAGCTGGTGAAAATTCATCCTCAAAACTCCTTCATAAAATTCAAAAAAAACATGCAGCCATCGCCGCATGCCTTCTCTGCAACTGTGTGCGTGTTACCTGCGTCTGCGGCGTTTCTTCATCTGCTTCATGCGGCGGGAATGGTGCAGCCATGAGAAATAGCCCCTCAGATCCCGCAGCTGCGGTGTGACGGAAATGTTGCCTAGAAAGGTCACTACAACCATCACATACAGCGGATGTCCGGAGAGTGTGGTTACACCCTCCAGTTCCTTGAATTCAACCACAACCGAGGTGTCGTTATCGATCAGGTAAGCATTATATTCACTTTGCGAATAAGGCCTTACCCGGTTCTGCTTCACGCATTGCCATATCCATGCACCGATATCCACGTCCATGCCGTCTTCCTTATTCATCCGGTCTGCAAAACGGCTTCTCGCATGCGGGGTTATAACAATATCAGCCACCCTGTATTCATTCAGCATGATGTGAAAGGGCTCGTACACCCCCCACATTTCCATCCCCTTGCCATGCATTATCATCACACTCCACCGAAAGGGTCTTGGCATGCTCTTATTGTTGTCAATATTACCGCATTGACGCTGGTTGTTCAAGCATGACGCCCGTTCCCCCTTCCGGAATCACCCGGATTTGCTTGCAGAGAGATCCCTGTCATCCACAAAGCTGCTGCCTCTGATCATTTTAGATTTTTTCTTGAGTCTTGCCGCCTCGCCCGAGAGGTCCTCAATGGAATCAAAATGACGGTAACGGTTCGTTACAACGGCGATCGAGATGGAAACCAGCGGAATCTCCTCTACTACGCCTGACCGGCTCTCGGTCAGCACATGCTGCTGCATCAAATGACCAGGATGATAGAACCCCTGCAGGATTCGGTCAAACTCAGCTATAATGGTCCTGCAGTATTCCTCATAACGATAATCATCGATAAAAATAATGAAGTCATCGCCCCCGATATGCCCCAAAAAGCCCTCCAGCCGCAGGGTGCAATGCTTCAGAATCTCCGCCGTGGCCTGAAGCATCCGGTCGCCTTCCTTAAAACCGTAGGTATCGTTGTATGCCTTAAAATGATCGAGGTCTATGTACAGCACACTGAACTGCTCCTGCAGCAGTGATTTTACCATCCATTCGTTAATGCTCAGATTGCCCGGCAGGCCGGTCAGCGGGTTCAAAAAGCTTGCGGCCACCGCCTGAATCTCGGCAAAATTAAGCAGCAGGTCCCTGACGCTCACCGCCCCAAACATAACCCCTTCACGGGTGACCAGCACATAATCATAGAGATGCTCCTCACTCCGGTCCATCGCCAGCTTGCTGACTTCTGTAATCGGCGTTTTGTACTCTACAACCAGCGGCGAACCATCCATAATCAGTTCGATGGAGCGGCCCATGTACAGCGTGAACCCGTACAGCGTACCGATCTGCTGATAAAAGCGAATCCTCATGATCAGCGCCACCGGCTGCCCGTTGTCTGTCACAGCCACACCCTGCAGCCGGGGATTGCTTTTAAAAATATGGTCCACATAGGCGCACTTGTGATGAATGGAGATCTCGGGAATTTGTTCAGCAATTTCACCGATCTGAAGAAACATGCTTGCAGCCTCCTCCGGCAGAAACTTGTGGTGAATCCGATGGAAAAGCTCCCGGCTCAGGCAAATATCCGGGCCTTCCCAGCGCATAGCCCTGGCCGAATTCAATACTGGCCATCTGCAAATACAGCAGTTCCTCCTCCGTTTCGATGCCTTCGGCAATGACCCGGGTCGCAGAACGGCTGGCATACTCGCTGATCAGCTCCAAAAGCTCCTGCTGCTCCCGGTTGCTGTGAATTCCGCGGATCAGGAACTTGTCCAGCTTGATGAATTCCGGCTTCAAATATACCAGAGTCTTGAGACTGTTATAGCCGGAGCCCGCGTCGTCCACGGCAATACGGAAACCCTGCTCGCGGTAATGGGAGAGCACCTTCTCAAAGCCGACATAATCCTGCACCGCCTGACGTTCGGTAAGCTCAAACACCACACGTTCCGGGGAAAGATTCAGCTCCTGCAGGAGACTGAGCGTCTCTCCGCTTTTATGCCTGGAATCGTTCAGCACGCCCGGGTGCACATTGATAAATACAAGCCGGTCTGTCCCCGATTCAGCATCGGGCAGGCGTTCCATATACCGCGAGAGCGAAATCCGCCGGCAGTAGTGTTCGAATCTGAACATCTGGTCCGTTCGGCCGGCAAATTCATAGAAATGCTCCGTAGTCGGAAACTGTGCGGAATGGGGAGGTCTGTTCAGCACTTCGTGACCCATCGTCCGTCCGTTTCCCAGCTGCAGAATCGGCTGAAAAAATGTATCCAGCCGCCCCTGCTCCATAATATCCAGGAGCGCCGACAGTCTTCCCAGCTCCTTCATTTCGTTCCTCAGCCTTCCATGGATGTGCTGAAGATAGCGGGGAGCTGCCAATAGCTTTTGTGTCCATGTCTTTCGTTTTGTCATTAGGTCACCTGCATGCTTTTCCTCGTGAATTTTGTCACTCTCTTGCCAGCATATAGCGCAAGTGTCAGAAGAAAATAAAGTATTAGACTGGAAACTAACGTTTCCAGTTAGTTGAATTAATTTGTTACAATCCAGAATCTTTTCAATACGGTTCCGTCTTCCTCGATAAAATCACTATCAGGAATTCCCCCGTTTTTTATAATTGTGTGAAATGAACCTTTATTCCTTTCGTCACATATGAGAAGAACCTTACTGATACCTAATTCTTTTGCTTTTTGAAGGGATAATGCTAAGAGCTGTGTTGCATAACCTTGTAGTCTTTCAGAAGTGCGAATACCGTAACCTATATGCCCACCTCTATACAGTAAATACTCTGATAATTGATGCCTAATATTCACGACACCAATTATCTTTCTATTTTCGTTTATTAACCAATAGGTCGAATCAGGTACCCATCCTTCAGGGAGATTTATACCGTTTTCGTTATCAATCAAAAATTGAACCATCGCGTTAAAATTTGTCGGGTCTTTCTCTATTACCCAAGGGTACATTTCCTCTCCGCTATCTAACCACTCTTTATAAAATGAGAGGTATTCATTCTCTAAATCCACCGAAGGTTTTATCAGTTCTAAACGACGCCCCATAATAACCACCTCTAAATTTAATAAATCCATTTTATACGATATCTAACAAATCTGCCCCCAGACCAAGGTACTTTCGCCAATTTCCGAGCTTTGTCCACAAATTAAAACGACTTACGCGCCCTATGAATGAAGGCAGATACCCTATCAGCGGAAAATCAAAAAAATTTTTATAGCGTTAAAGCATATAAGCTGCTTATATTTTTAGAACAAAAGGTCGCACCGTCTGATTGCATTTCGTGCAACAGATGGCTCCGCTAACTCCGGTAAAAGGCAATCTATTGCAGTTCATGCAATTGAATTTCCAGAATTGAGCCCCTAAGGGCCATTTGCCGGAAATCTGCTGCATAGAATACAACAGATGTTGTTTTTTACGCTTATTTAAGAGTAATCTGCTGTAAAAAGTGCAATAGACTGGTTTCTTTAGGATCAAACGTGCAATCTAAAGGCTCCTGAGTCCGAATCTGCCAGAGAAGCTAGCTTTTTCTCAAAATAAGGCTTCCTTGGTCCGCTTCATTCCGCTGATGGAGCCCAATTCTCCTGCATCGTCTATATCCTCTAAGGCTTCCGGGATATCCGCATTTTTTTATATTGTATAGTTTCTAGAGTAAAGGGCTGGTGCAACCCAGCCCCTCCTCATCAAACCGTACGTGAGGTTTTCCCTCATACGGCTTTCCGATGTTCGTCATTCATGGGCATGCAGATTACAATAGCGTTTTTAGTCCATATTGGATGGTCAAATATTTAACTTCTGACCTGGACCTCATCCATCTCCCGCGTTGTCTCTTCTTCGCGTACCACCGGGTTAATCTTTGCAAAATATACCAATCCAGTTTCGCTAATCTCTTTTGGCTGTAGTTCGTGTAGTAATAATTTCTCCATCCTTGAATCTTTGGATTGAGCCATTCCACCTGTTCCGCCAACGTTCTTGAGCGCATGCTCGGAGGGGCTAATCTTTCTTTGACCACGCCTCGGATGCGCTCCTCTGCCTTTTTCGTTAGCCATTGCTGTGTGGTGTAATATACCTTCCCTTGGGAAGTTTCTGCTTTCGTTTTTCGATGGTGCATTCCTAAAAAGTCGAATCCTTCGTCTCCTGTCCACAGGCCTACAATGCGGGTTTTGGTCGGATGTAGAGTTAACTCCAGACGTTCCATGATTCTGCTTATGAGCTCATAGGCATGTTCGGCGTCCTTTTTCGTTTTACAGACTACGACGAAATCGTCTGCATACCTGGTCAGTTCCCCCAATCCACTTCCGTGTTTCTCCCATAGCCGGTCAAAGTAGTTCAAGTAGATATTCGCCAACAGCGGTGAGATGACGCCACCTTGTGGTGTCCCTAAATCGGAACGCCTCACGTTTCCTTCTTCCATAACTCCCGCCTGAAGCCATTTCCGTATTAACTTCAAGATTCTCCTGTCATTGATACGCATCTGTACCAGTTTCATGAGCTTCTCTTGATTAATGTTGTCGAAGTAACCTTGGATATCGACGTCGACTACCCAATTTCCTTTGCGGTTGCAGGCTTTCCGGATTCGTTCCAGCGCTCCTTTCGCACTTCGCTTCGGGCGAAATCCGAAGGATACTTCTTCGAAGTCTGCTTCGAAGATGGGCTCAATCACGAGTTTGGTTGCCATCTGTATGACTCGGTCGCGCACGGTGGGTATGCCCAGCGGCCTTGGCTTCCCGTCTTTCTTTGGGATATAGTGCCGCCGCACAGGCTGCGGATGGTAGCTGCCTTCTTTCAATTCTCGCTCACAGGTCTTAAGGAAGTTCGTTTCTCCTCGTTCCTCGATGTCTGCGAGCGTCACGGCATCTACTCCTGCTGCTCCCTTATTCGCTTTCACCCGTTTCCAGGCTTCACACAGCACATCCGGGCGGTAGACCTTGTCATACAGCGCATGAAATTTACGCTTCTTGTTCTCCTTGGCCGCATGACCTAGCTTTTCTTGGAGTTCTTGAACTTTTTCCTTTGGTGTCGTTAGCCCTTTGGCATTCACTCACTCGTACCTCCTCCAAAAGCATAAACAAAGCAGGGCTCCTTCCCTCCCTAAGGTTATGTTGTCCTTAGGTTCTTCGGTATTATGAGCCCCTCGGACTCCCTTCCCACAGACGGTTCATTTCATCTTTTGGACTTATAGAGCGTCTCTTTACGGGTTTCTAAAAAAAAAATTCCTCCCGTGTGGGGGAGGGTCTCCCCAGTTCACTGCGTCTTCTTTCCTTCCATGCCGATCCCCATACGCCGGAGGATTCTTCACTGCCGTTCCAAGTTCTCTGCAGCTTCCGTGGTCTTCACCCGTATAGGCGAGGCTCGACTTCCTCTCTCCCCCCTTGCGGGGCCTTTGTGACGACGCGGCAGGATTCACTTCATGTTACGGCCTAGCAGGTTGCTCGCCCTGTCTCTGACCGGACTTTTGTCGATGCGCTTCTACGCACAGATTTCGCCGTACGCAGGCATCCCAGCTACACGGGGGCTTGGCCCCTCCCGTGACCGGACTTTCACCGGCTAGAAGATACGTGCTTTCTGGGCACGCCCTACACATAAAAAGCAGATGCCTAAAGGCACCTGCTTCATCTTCAAAGAACAGACTCTACAAACCGTAATACCGGGACTTGTCCGGTCCGTTGCTGGTGTATTCTGTCTTCAGCTCATTCCGGTAAGATCTTTCAATCTTGCGCACGTAAGACAGTCTGCGGACGTTTTTCATCACTTCCTCGGCACGTTCCGCGTTCACATACATGACGGCGTAATGCATCTTCCGGGAAACATAATGCAATGTCCCGTATTTCTCCAGATTGCGTGCCGCCTTAACATCGCTTACCCATACAATATATCCTGTCCGTTCCGCAAACATCAGCTTTTCGCCTCTCTTTCTCTTGCCCTTATCAGGAGCCTATCCGCAGGAGCACTTGCCTCCGCTGCCGCAGCCTCCACCCTTGGGGGACGGGTCATTGCTTGGCACCTTAATGCTGTCCGATACGGAAAAGGCAATCGTTTCGGACATCGAATGCAGCATATCATCCAGCGTTTTCTCCGCCTGCTTGAAGCGGGCAACCTCTTCGAAGCGCTCAAGCTCCTGCTCGACCGCCGTCACTTCATCCTTAGCCGCATGATAGTTGGGATGAAAATGTCCAAAACGCTGTGTCTCCTCAAACAGCTCCTTTTTGCCCTGCAGCCGTTTAATCATGGCCTGGACTTCCGGGTTGGCGTCAACCCGTCCTTTCCAGTATAAGTAATCCGATACTTCAGCGGATTGATTAATCATATCACCTAATTCATAGGCGTATGTCAGTACTTCGGCCATATCAACCGTATTCAATTCCGCTACGCTCATGAACTTCAACTCGTTTCTGCGTTAATATTCTACCGCATATCGTAGACTCTCTTATCATAACATACCCTTACGCCTAAGCAGAAGAGGAATTTCTCCGCATTTTGGGAATCATGAGCTGCATTTCCTGCCAATCCGCCGCATTCAGCCGGACCTCTTGCACACGGTCAGGCTTGGTCAGAAGCAGGGCGCCCTGCACTTCCCATGGATTGCGGCTGATTCGGGCAGGAATGAATTCACAGACCTCACCTTCCATAGACAAACGGACCTTCACTCCCCACTCCACAGCCTGTTCCATCACCTTCTGGGCAGTAGTGGCGTGATATTTCCGCCACTGCTTGATCCACATCTGCGGCACCGCCGCAAGGCCGGAGAGCACCGCCTCTTCGGTGGCATGGAGATTCAAAGGGATCAATGGCTGGACCGCCGGAAAAGCAAACAGCCCCGTTGCTTGCCCATGAACCGGCAGAGCATATACAGCGATATCCCCCGTCCGGCTTCCGTTAACCAACGGCCACTCCCTGCCAGGCTGCGCTTCCTGCCCTGCAATCCGCTTGGGGGGAGCCATTCCGGCTGCCCCCAGCTCCTTGCGCACGGCCTCCACATCGTCACTGCGGACGATGAAGTGCAGCGGGCCGATACGGGCAAGCAGCCCCGACAGCCGGGGGTGGGCGGCAATATCATTACCGTCCGCTTCAGACCGGCAGGCCAGCAAGATGGCCTCAGCCAGTTCTGTCCTTCCAATGCCTTTGCCCCACTGCCTCAACGACAGCTCCACCTGAGCCGGCAGTCCGCCCCGGGCATGGGCTGCAAGCCATGAAATCACAGCTTCCGGAGACATTCCTTGCTCCGCTGCAGATTCCAGCTTCTCCCGGGTCAGCCGGTAGCTCCACAGATCGTCGCTATGCTGAAGCTCAGCACACCCCGCGAGCAGCCAGCGGTGGCTGTAAGGACACTCTGCAGGGACCAGCACCTCGAAATCCGGCTGGACGATGAACCCCGGGGAGTCAGCAGCTTGCCGAATTTCATCTTGCTGCGACAAATCCTCTTGCCCAAGGCTTCCTTCTGTTACATCTCCCGCTTCCTGGACCTCTATACTCCGGCTAGAGAACGCAGCGGCCCCGTTTGGAGGAAGCTGCGGCCGGGCCGCTGTCCAGCGGAAGCAAACCGCTCCATCCTCCGTACTCCCCAGCTCGCACCAGCCGAACCCAGCCAGCCCTGTTAGCCATATCCGTGCTGAAGCTTCCAGCGCTGCGGTGTCATGGTCTTGGGCAAGTCCCGCTCCCAGCATCCGTTCCAGAATATCCCGCAGGGCAAACCACATCTCGGTTGGATAATCGGCTGAGGAGACGAGATAGCGAAAGTGCTGCCCGGCAGGGTCGGGCTGGCCGTAACGGCTCAACACCAACCCGTACAGCAGGCTTGACATCTGCTTCCCGGAGAGATGCATCCAGCTTTCCAGCCTCTCTGTTTCCAGCAGATACGCCGAATCCCCCCGGCGGACCAGCCCCAGGCACAGCAGCAGATCGAGTACCACCATCACTGGGAGCGGGAACGGATACACTTCCTGCTGGGCAGCCGGGAAAAGGCCTTTTAATGGTTCCTCCGGCAGCGTAAGGCTGGCGGCCAGCCGGCTGATGTTTTTTTTATGGATTGCCCCTTTTGCCGTCAGCGGCAGCCCCTCTTCGGCAATAAAGGCCAAGGCCCGAAACAATTCCCCGGACAGTTCGGGTCCGGCCTCTTCGTCCATTTTTATCGCATTTACGGCCTGTACAGGTTCATGCGGGAATAACATGCGATGAAGCAGTGGCAAATGGCTCTCCGGAATCTGATACAGCCTCTCCCCCCACAATTTCTGCCGCAGCTCCAGCAGTCCGGCCTCCCGCAGCTCCAGCAGCGCCAGCTGCAGCTCTGCACGGCAGAGCGCTGCCGGACACAGCTGCTCAGCCTGCGCTTCGGCAAAAGGCCTGGCGGCGCAGGCCTTGGCGATCTTTTGCAGCACCAGCAGCCCTTCTGCTGTTATGCCATTCATAGGCTTACCTCCTCCAGTTGGACAGTCTGGACGGCATAATCGTAGCCCTGCTCGGTCAGAAACAGACGGCGGCGCAGAGCGAAATCCTGCTCCCTGCTGTCACCGGACACCAGAGTATAGAAGTAGGCCTTGTTCTCTCCCGGCTTCGGCCGGAGGATACGTCCCAGGCGCTGGGCCTCCTCTTGCCGTGAACCGTAGGCACCGGACACCTCGATCGCTACAGAAGCATCAGGCAGATTTACAGCAAAGTTCGCTACCTTGGATACCACAAGCAGCCGTATCGCCCCTTCGTTAAAAGCAGCATACAGCTCGTTCCGCTCCTGCTGGGAAGTCTTGCCTGTTATCAGCGGCGCACCCAGGCTTACCGCTAACTGCTTCAGCTGGTCCAGATATTGACCAATGACCAGAACTGCCGCCCCCGGGTGGGCTGCTATGATCTTTGCCGCAGCCTCAGCCTTGGCCGGATTGCCTGCAGCAACCCGGAACTGCTCCTTTGCTCCGGCATACATATACCGGTGCCTGATATCGGTGCCCATCGGCACAACGACCTCGATGCAGTCGACTGCCGCAATCCAGCCCTGCTTCTCCAGCACCTTCCAGGGCAGTTCATAGCATTTGGGGCCGATCAGCGAGAATACATCATCCTCCCGCCCGTCCTCTCTAACCAGCGTAGCCGTCAGCCCGAGACGCCGGGTGGCCTGAATATCCGCCGTGGCTCTGAACACCGGAGCCGGAAGCAGATGAACCTCGTCGTAAATAATAAGGCCCCAATTCCGTTCATTGAACAGATTCATATGTCCGAAGGGGCCTCCCTTGGAACGCCGGTGCGTCAAAATCTGATAGGTGGCCACCGTTATCGGCCGGACCTCCCGCTTCACACCGCTGTATTCTCCTACGGCTTCTTCATCCAGGCCGGTCCTTTTGAGCAGTTCTGCCTTCCACTGGGCAACCGAGGTGGCATTCGACGTGAGGATCAGCGTCTCGCACTGCAGGCTCTCCAGCACCGCCAGCCCCACAAGCGTTTTGCCCGCCCCGCAGGGCAGGACCACCACACCGCTTCCTCCGCTGCCGCCAATTCCCCCGAATCTGCGGACGGCTTCCTCCTGATAGTCTCTTAGGCCAACGGACTCCCCATACACCGCTCCGCTTCCGGCAGCCTTCTTCCATGGCACATTCAGCGCCTGCCCGTCGCGGTAGCCCGCGTAATCCAGGACCGGGAACCCCAGCCTCGCCAGCTCCTGCTTCAGCAGACCCCGTTGTTCAGCCGGGCACCGGCATTCAAGGGGAGCCGTTCTGTTCAAACCCAGCTCCTGCAGAGCCGCTTGCTCTGCCAATTCGTCGAGCAGCACCGGGTTATCGGCACGCAGGACCATCAGCGAACCGCCGTCCGCGCCGGAATGCAGCTCCAGTCTTCCGTAACGCGAAACAAGCTGTCTGACCTCTTCCTCAAGACCGGCGGGTATGCCACAGCGCGAGAGTAAGCTCAATACCGCCAGTATCTCCTGCGCTGTTTTGCCGGCAGCCGCTGCGTTCCATAGCGATAGTTGGGTTATCCGGTAAGTGTGGTAGGCTGGAGGGCTTTTTACCAGTTCGGCAAAGTCAGCCAGAGCTGTCCGGGCCGCCTCAAAGCCAGGGTGTCCGCATTCCAGCAGGATCGTCCGGTCTTTACGGATGATACATGTTCCTTTTCCGCTTCCGTTCATCACAAAACCCTCCAATACGTTATCGTTATGATTCAGACCGTCCGGGACTATGTATCTCTCAAACCGGTGAATAGCGGAAAAAGCCCACCCCCGCGGTAACGGACATGAGCTTCCCCCTTGCTTTTATTACTAATGCAGATGCTGCTGTGAAATATCAGTCAAAGCTTCTGCTGCTTCATCAGCAAAAATATTTTTCACGGCCAAATCACCCAGCGACACGATCCCGATCAGTTTTTTGCCGTTGACCACCGGTATGCGCCGGATCTGCCTGGAGGCCATCAGCTCAGCCGCCTCATCCACCGAAGTGGATTCGGAAACGGCAGTAATTCCTTTGGTCATTACCGTTTCCACCGCAGTCGAGCCGGAATGCTTCTCGGCATAACCCCGGATTACCAAGTCCCGGTCCGTAATAATACCGATCAGGGTTTCCCCGTCAGCTTCTACCACCGGAATAACCCCGGTATCGGCATCTCTCATTTTCACGGCTACCTCATAGAGATTATCCTGTAAGGTGACGCACACAGGCTGCGCTGTCATTACTTCTTTGACTGTCTTCAAGATTGAACCCTCCTGTCATGTTTTCCATGTTCTACGGAAGTAGGTTCCCCTTGAAACGTTAAAATATACGGGCTGCTAATTATTCATTCATGCAGGAATCCGCCATCGCCACAAGCACCTTCGCCCCGTGTAGCAGAGCATCCTCGTCAAAATCGAATTTGCTGTGATGATGCGGATACACCGCTTCTTTATCCGGATTGCCCGCTCCCACAAAGATGAAGCAGCCGGGAATTTCCTTAACATAATAGGAAAAATCCTCTGCCGGCATGATCTTCTCCATCCGTTCTACGCTGACTTCACGACCAAGCGCAGCTGGCGCCACGCGGAAATAGCGCTGGAATTCCGCTTCGTCATTCACCAGCGGCGGATAACCCATCAAATAATCGATTTTGGCTTCAGCCCCGTATGAAGCGGCTACAGCAGCGGTCATCTCTTCAATTCTCTGGCGGATGAGATAACGGGTCTCCTCGTCAAACGCACGCACCGTGCCGGTGATCCGGCAGCGTTCCGCCACGATGTTCTGGGCGGTCCCGCCCTGAATCGTTCCCACACTTACGACTGCAGGGCGCATCGGGTCCACCGAGCGGCTGACAATGCTCTGCAGCTGGGTCACAAGAGCGGCGGCGGCCACAATGCTGTCCACCGTACGGTGCGGCGTACCGGCATGTCCGCCCTTGCCGGTGATGTCGATGAAAAATTCATCCGCAGAGGCCATCAGCGGCCCTGGTGCGCTGGCTACCTTTCCAACCGGCAGCGGCGTCCACAAATGCAGGCCATACACTGCGTCAGCTCCCTCCAGCACCCCTTCAGCGATCATCCCCAGCGCGCCGCCGGGGCAGATCTCTTCCGCAGGCTGAAACAGGAAGCGCAGCTCACCCTGCAGCTCTTCCCTGCGGCTGCTGTAATAGGCAGCGGCGGCAAGCAGCATGGAGGTATGCCCGTCATGGCCGCAGGCATGCATAACTCCATGATTTTGCGAGGCGTACTCGCGGCCGTTCTCCTCCGTGATGGCCAGCGCATCCATGTCCGCGCGCAGAACAACGGTTTTGCCCGGCGATTTTCCTTTCAAGATCCCGGTCAGCCCGTAACCGGCCTTGCTTCTCACGACTTCAATCCCGAATTCTATTAGCTTCGCGGCAACAAACGCCGAGGTCTCTTTCTCCTGATAAGACAGCTCCGGATGACGGTGCAGATGTCGGCGCCATTTCACCATATCCGGCAGCAGCTGTTCCAGTGTCAGCCTATCCATAATAATCCCCATTCCCTTCTTCCGATTCCGCTTCGGACAGACCTTCAAGGCCTTGTGGCTTTTCTTCCATCCAGCCCTAAAGGCTATATTTCTATTATTGTAGCAGAAACACAAAAAAGAGGGTACCAACAGGTCCGGCACGCCTTGCACAACCCAGGGAAACATACTATCATGAAAAGGAACATCTATAATAATAGGCATGAATTTATCATTATACTTCATAAGGGGGATATGTGCGCTATGATATTTGAGAACACGGGCCTCGTTGGATTGACAAGCGACCTTCTCTATCTGGACGAAAGCGCGGCCAAAGCCGGATTCATCCGCTGGCAGTGGGAATACTACCGGGCCACCTATGACTGCAAGATCGAAGACAGGCAGAACGGCGGAGAATACTTTTTGCGGATCAACACGCGTGCGGTTGAGGGCAAGCTGGAGAAGTCCGACGCCGTGCTGGCGATTGAAGCCGTCTACTTGGGCAAAGCCACCTTTCCCCATGGTCTGGAGTATGAATCTCCCGTCCCTAAGCCTGTTCTGGATGATGCCGCGAAGCATATCCTTGAGCTGAAGGCGCTGCTGGAGGCTTGAGCAGTGTAAAGGGAACGACGAAAAAAAATGTCAGCCTGCCCAAAAGAGGAACGCCCGATTTTCAGCTGCTAATTCTGACTCTCCTGCTGGTCGGCTTCGGACTGATCATGGTCTTCAGCTCCAGCTCCAGCCTAACGTTGGCCAGTGAGAAGTTTGGAAATGATCCCTTTTATTTTGTCAAACGCCAGATCATCTGGGTGGTATTGGGAAGCTTTGTGATGTTCGTGACAATGAATATCCACTACAGCAAATTCAAGAAGTGGTATGCCCCGATCTTCATGATCACGCTGGTTCTGCTGCTGTTCGTGGCCTTTGCAGAGAGAATCAACGGTGCCAAAAGCTGGCTCAACATCGGAGGCCTCGGCATTCAGCCCACGGAGCTGGCTAAAATATCTATTATCCTCTATCTGGCTGCCCTGATCTCCAAAAAAGGCGAGCGGCTTAGAGATTTGCGCACAGGTTATATTCCGGTGATGGTTATTGTAGGCATCGTTGCAGGACTCATTATGATGCAGCCGGATTTAGGTTCTTGTCTGATCCTGGTGGCCACCAGCGGACTTGTTATCTACGCCGGGGGGGCCAGCATGAAGCATATAATGGCCTCTATCGCCTTGCTGGTGCTTGGTGTCGGGCTTGTTATGGGTGCAAAAGCAGCCATTGATTCCTTATCACCGCCTTCAGAAACGGCGGCGGTCAGCAAGGATTACAAAAAAGACCGGATCAGCGCCTTTATCAACCCGGAAGCAGATCCTGAGGACGGCGGCTATAATATCCTTCAATCCCTGATCGCCCTAGGTGAAGGGGGAGCCAATGGATCAGGCTTTGGCCAAAGCATTCAGAAGCTGCACTACTTGCCCTACCCATATACCGACTTCATCTTTGCTGTTGTCGGTGAAGAGCTTGGATTTATAGGGACCTCCCTTTTCCTGTTGGCTTACCTCTATTTAATCTGGCGCGGCATCCTGATTGCCCTTAGATGCACCGACCCCTTCGGAACCCTTGTCGGCATCGGGGTCATGGGCCTGATTGCCATTCAGGCCTTTGTCAACATCGGCGGGGTCACCAATACGATTCCGCTTACTGGAGTTACGCTTCCGTTCATCAGCTATGGAGGGTCCTCACTGCTTGTAACCATGCTCTCCATGGGCATTATGCTGAGCATTTCCAGAGAAACTAACCGGCCGGCCAAAGAGGAGGTAACGAAGTCTGTTACCACGGTTAGACAAGTCCGTGCCCGCTGAGGCTACATACGTGCCGGTTTCTTATGCAGTAACCCAAAAGGCAGCCCTGGGATTACCTCCCGGCTGCCTTTTGGGTTACTTTCTGTTAATGGCTTGACTGCCAATGCACCGCTTTACGAAATTTCGTCGTTCTTGAAGGCCACGCCTTCAACCTTGACGTTGACTTCAACAATATGAAGCCCCGTCATGCTCTCCACAGCCTCGCGCACATTCTGCTGAAGCATCCGGCATACCTCGTGAATCGGAGTTTCATACAGAACGATGATGCGCAGGTCTACAGCTGCTTCAAGCTGTCCCACTTCAACAGTAACACCTTTTTGCACGTTTTTGCCGCTGAGCCGCTTAGCCCAGCCCTCGGACAAGCCGCCAGACATGGCCGCGATTCCCGGGGTCTCCAAGGCAGCCAATCCGGCAATCTTCGAGACGACGTCATTAGAGATCCGTATGTTTCCCATTTCCAGTTGAAGTTGTTCCGCCATGCCATAACCCCCCTACACTCATTATCAATTATTGTAATTCGAAAACAGGCTAAAAAGCAAATGACTTTCTTGCATCCCCGTTTACACACCGGAACAATTTGGGTATATTGATTATGAATTCAACTTACATATAGGGACTGGAGTGTGCATTACTTGAAAAAATGGATCTCTCCGGCGCTGCTGGTAATAACCTTTATCCTCAGCGCCATCGGACATTATGCAGACTGGGACCACACGCTGCAATTCGTGCTCTCTGCCATTTCGGTCGTTTTTGTAGCCGGCTTTCTGGGCCGGGCTACAGAAAGTGTAGCCCACTATGCCGGGCAACGGCTGGGGGGCTTTCTTAATGCCACCTTCGGGAATGCGGCCGAGCTGATCATCGCCTTTTTCCTGGTGAAGGAAGGCCTGTTCGATATGGTCAAGGCCAGCCTCACCGGCTCTATCATCGGCAACCTGCTGCTGGTGCTGGGCCTCAGTATTTTTGCCGGGGGCATGAAATTCAAGGTTCAGAACTTCAATGTTACACTGGCCGGACTGAATGGCTCCTTGATGATCGTGGCTGTCATCGCCCTCTTTGTACCCGCCATGTTCTTCAACACCCATTCCATCACAGAAAAGGATACCGATGTGCTCAGTCTGGTTGTAGCAGGACTGCTGATCGCCGCCTACATGGCCTGGCTGATCTTCTCCATGATTACACACAAAAAGTACTTGGCGGACGTTACGGTAGACAATGAGGAAGAACTGCCGAATGAGCATAAGCCGGCGTGGTCCATGGGCAGATCGGTTATTTATCTGATCCTGGCAACGGTTATGGTCGCTTTTGTCAGCGAATGGCTTGTCGGCACACTTGAGACGTTAACGGAGCGTTTTGGCTTCAGTGAGCTGTTTGTCGGTGCCTTCCTGGTGGCGATCATCGGGAATGCCGCGGAGCATAGTGCCGCCATCATGCTGGCCATGAAGAACAAAATTGGCGCAGCGGTCGAGATCGCCGTCGGCAGCAGTCTGCAGATTGCTTTGTTTGTGGCCCCGGTCCTGATTTTTGCCAGCTATTTCATGGGCAATACGATGGACATTGTCTTCACCACAATAGAGATTGTCGCAATCGCCGTAGCTGTCTTTATTGCCAAATCCATCATCCAGGACGGTGCAACCAACTGGTATGAAGGCTTGCTGCTGTTGGCCGTGTATATGATCCTCGGAGTTTCTTTCTACCTCGTGTAACACAAAAAAGCACATGGCCGGACCCGCAAAGGTCCCCATGTGCTTTTTTTATAAATGATATTGGAGATTACAGCATCTCGCGCTCTTCAGCCTTCTTGTTGAGCGCCTCGTACAGTACGGCCAGATTGCGCTCCAGCTCGCTCAGAATCAGCTTACCTGAAACTTCCGGCACCAGTCCTGCTCTGACCGCAAAATCAACTTCTCTGGAGAACCCGTACATCTGGGTATCGAGCACTTCCTCATAGAGAGGGCAGTAACGGGTTGCCAGATTCTCCATCTGCACTTCGATGAGCTTCTGAATTTTATCGGCATCTTCTTGAAGAAGAGTGACTGCTCTAAGATTAAGCTGTTCCTGCAAATCCGATGAAGTCATGCATTATCCCCCCCATGTCCAAAAGTTACAGCTGCTATTGCTATTTAGTTTAATATTAGTCGAAATCCGGACCCAATACAAGAATGCTGCTTATAAAGTCTTTTATTTATAGAAAAAACGCCCCGCCGCAAAGGCAGGACGTCTTACGGAACCATTCGCTTATTCCGCTACCACCGTAAATTTCAAACCATGCTTGGCAAAAACCTCGCTCATTGCCTTCTTGGCTTCCTCAGCATCCGCACCATGAACATGGAGCTCATAGCTTTGGCTGGAGACAAGCGTAGTGAACAGACCGAGAATACTCTTAACATCAATGTACTTGTTGTCTGCCTGAAGAACGATCGATGAGTTGAACTTGCTTGCCGTTTGGGCAATATCCACGATTGCCGCATTGTTACTGGACATAGGAATCCCTCCGCAACTTGATTATGAAGCTTAAGTCTTTTGTAACCAATTCCATGATACATTGAATCCGCTTACTCGCGCAAGGCATTTTCCTGAAACAAGAGAAACGGCTGCTGTGATTACAATTTATTTCAGATTCTCGGGATTCAGACCTTCCAGTTCCGGAAGAACAAAGATCCCGTCCTTGCGGATCAGCACATCGTCAAAATAGATTTCGCCGCCGCCGTATTCGGGGCGCTGAATCAAAACGAGATCCCAGTGGATCGAGGAACGGTTCCCGTTGTCCGTTACATCATATGCTTGGCCCGGTGTGAAGTGCAGGCTGCCGGCGATTTTCTCATCGAACAGAATATCTTTCATAGGGTGCAGGATGTAAGGGTTGAAACCAATAGCAAACTCGCCAATATGGCGGGCACCCTCATCGGAATCCAGAATTTCGTTCAGCCGCACAGGGTCGTTGCTGGTAGCTTCAACAATCTTTCCGTTTTCGAATTTGAATTTTACATTTTCGAACGTCACACCGTTATAGATCGTTGCTGCATTGTAGCTGATTGTTCCATTGACGGAATCGCGGACAGGAGCACTATAGACCTCGCCGTCAGGGATATTCCGGTGTCCGGAGCATTTCTCCGCACCAATTCCCTTGATCGAAAAAGAAAGCTCCGTCCCCGGACCGGAAATGCGGACCTTATCCGTTCTGCGCATCAGCTCAGCCAGGGCATCCTGGGCTCTGTCCATTTTGGCATAATCCAGATTGCAGACCTCGAAATAAAAGTCCTCAAACGCTTCGGTGGTCGTATTGGCCAGCTGTGCCATACTGGCATTAGGATAACGCAGCACTACCCACTTCGTGTGTTTGACGCGTTGTTCGCTATGTACCGGGTGGGAATACAGGGAATTGTAGAGCTTCATATTTTCTTCCGGAACGTCCGAAAGATCATTCACATTCTCGCCGGCACGGATACCGATATAGCAATCCATCTGCTTCATACGGTTCAAATCAATTTCCGCCCAGGCCTCCAGACCTTCCCGGGTAGCATATTGTAGCATGCTGCGCAGAACGGTACGGTCGGTAAGCTGCACAAATGCATGGCCGCCCGCTTTGCCCACTTCCTCCACGACAGCTTTGATTAAATCTCTTTCGCTGCCAATCATTTCGACGAGCACATTCTCGCCCGGCTGCACGTTTACGGAGTAGCCTACAAGATTTTCCGCAAGCTTTTGAATCCTCGGATCCTTCATCCTTCTCTCTTCCTTCCTCATGCAAATAATAGACATACCGTTATATTGTAGCACGCCCGCAGTGGAGCGCAAGGCATAGGGGATGCTGAAACTCAGCGGTAACCGTAAAAATTGACCTCTGTTAAATAAATTTCCTCTGCACCGCCTCCGGTTGTCCCCTGATTTGCGGGATCGTTCACCCGGCGGGTACAGGTCAGACGTTTCGGCAGGTTCCGCTTCGTATCCACCTGCAAATAGTATACAGTCCGGACAGATACTTCCTTAAGCTTCTGCTGAAGCTCATTATTCTTCTTCGCCCATAGCAGATGCAAGGCGTCTTCTTCCTTCCCCGTTTCCTTCTGTTCTGAGCCGGACTTACCCGGACGGATGGCCTCCATCTGCCCCTCAAGCTCAGCAGCCAGCTGCCGGACCGCCTCCGGTTCACTCAGCTCAATACGCAGCACCCTGGTCCCTCTAGCCCCGCCCGCTTCCTCGGAAACCTCAATTTCATGCTTCTCCAGATCTTCGAGCTGGCGGAGCGGATTCAGCCCAGGCAGCGGGTTATCCGGCGAGGCGGTGCTGTCTTGCTGCAGCAGGGTCCACTGGCCGTTTTTTTTCTCTAACCGGGTATAATAGGCCGCTGCCGAGCTTGACTTCAGCTTGTTTCCTCCTGCCAGTGCCGCTGTTTGCGGTTTGCCGCCATCCGGCAAAAGTGTATGCAGACTTACCTTGTTATGGTCTGAAACCGTTCCTCCATAGTAGAGTGCGGCCTTCGGGACTGGTTTGCCGTCAAGCATCAGGGAAGATGCCCCCTCAAAGGACACTCCGTCACTCCCCGCCATCCCGGCCAGCACCAGATGGAGCACCTCTGCAGCAGATTTGTCATGGATGGGGGCACAGCCGGTACTAAGAATAGGACCCAGCAGCAGGGCTGCGCTCAGGATCATCATCCGGCGGATATGAATTGTTCTCATGATCTCAAGCCTTTCCGGTCTAGGATATGAATATTTCTATAGAGTTTCCCGCCGCCCGGGGCTTATGCAAAAAAAAAGAATCCCCATGGCTTGCGCTTAAGGATTCTTTGTACTGGTCTCCGCTATTTTGGTATCGAGCACGACCTGGTTCCTGCCGTTGTTCTTCGCTTCGTAGAGGGCCATGTCCGCCCGGTAGAAGAGCGATTCCACGCTCACCTTATCATCTGTCCAGCTCCACTCCGCAATGCCGCAGGAGACGGTTACACGCGGATCTGTTTCGCTCATTACCTGCTTGCGGATACGTTCTGCTACAAATACCGCCTGCTGCACGCCAAGCTGCGGCAAATACACCGCCAGCTCCTCCCCGCCCCACCTCGCGGCGATATCCCCCTGACGGATGGAAGACTTGACGATTTCGCTGACCTGTCTCAGAATTTTGTCGCCTTTCTGGTGACCGTAGGTGTCATTCACCATCTTGAACTGATCAATGTCCACGACAATCAATGAACCGCAGAATTCGGTAATCTGCTTATCCTTGATGATCTCGTCCAAATAATGCCTCGCATATAAGCCGGTCAGACTGTCACGGTTGGCCAAACGCCGCACCTCGGCATGCAGACGCGCATTGCCCACAGCAAGCCCGATATGGCCTGCCATGGCCTGGAGCAGCCTGTAACTGTCATAAGAGAAGAAATGCGGTTCCCGGTGAGTAAGCATAATCGCCCCGCGAACCTCGCCTCCTACATTAAGCGGAGTAGCAATCACTGAATTCGAACCCGTGGCATTCATCAGCCGTGAATAACTTCCGTCCGCGTTCCGGTAATCCGACAGAATAAGGGCTTCGCCCGTGGTGTATACCCTGCCGCCAAGCCCTTCGCCGATTTCAAGAATCTCACCCTGCAGGGGATGATAGTTGCAGGCGATCGCCTCCAGACCGCCCTTGTCTTCATTCATATGTAAAATACAGCAGTAATCGGCATCAAACATTTCCAGAAGCTCTTCAAAAGCGAACTGAAAAATGTCGCCAAGGCGCAGGCTCTGATTCAGCCGCTGGGTAAGCTCATTGCTCATGCGCAGTTCCCGGATCAGCTGATTGGACCGCTCATACAGCTTGGCATTCTCAAAAGCCGTACCTGCCGTATCAGCCACCATGGAGAGGAAACGCAGATCCACCTCCGGAAAAGCCGGCTTGTCCATCACCATATGGAATACGCCATACACCCCCTGCTTGCCGCCGAGGGGAAGGCCAATTTCTACCGTATGGTTGTCCTCACGTCCGGCATACAGGGATACGCGTCCGTCCTTGAACGCTCTGGCGCATACATCATCGTCCCCCCAGTGAAGCGGGAGCGGCTTGACCAGCGGGTTCGCGCTGCGGTGGTCCTGCGACATGAAAAGCTCAAGCCTGGCTCCCGGGTACATGGCCGAAATACTGTCGATCACCTCGGTCAGCACAGCATCCACATCAATGTTGTCATGCATCCGCTGTACGATCTGGAACAGCAGCGAACGCCGGCTGCTCTCACGCTCCGCATGCAGATGCAATCCAGCCAGATCAGACATAAACATATGCTCAAATCTGCGGTAAAAGCAAGCCTGAAAATGCAGGGACATCGCTTCCGCTATATACAATCCGCCTTGTTCAAATTGCTCATGCGGCATAACGCAGCCAAGGAGCGCAAAAATTTCCCTCCGGCTGCGTGTAAATACGGGAATGATTACAAAAGACAATGTATGTCCAGCGGCGTGCTCATGGATCGTATAAGGCTTCGCGAATTGCAGGGAGTCAGCCGCAGCTGCCTCCAACTGTCCCCTCCATTGATCCTCATTTCCTCTATTATCAACAATTTCAATGGGTTTCCCCTCAAAATTAAGCACACACCAGTCCCAGGCCTTGGCGAATTCCGGTCCGCTCTGCCCCCGCCATTCCCGGAAACTTTCCGCAATCAGGTTGGCTGCATGGGGAAAGTCGTATGATACAATATCCGTCTCCCTAAGCCATGCGGCGGGATCTTCAATATCTCCGCGTGATTGCATGGAGTCCTGTAACAGCACACGATTATCTTTGCGTCCGCATGCTTCCTGCTCTGACATAAAAAGGATCCCCTTTACATCTCACACTGGCAGAAATGGCTTGCCGTCCTCTGGTAAGATAAAATAGGCGGTACCACTTCAGCGAGAATGAGAAGGATAATTTAACGATTTATACCTGTAAATTCTTTTATACTAGAAATTTCTTTCCGATAACATCTAATTAACTATATTTTACTCCCTTTCTTTGGGTATTGCATTATATTTTCCTCAAAACCGGGATTTTTTTTAGGACCAAAGAACTAACGACAAAGATAGACAAAATCTCTTTAAAGATGCTCTTGACTTTAACTGTCGTTTTCATATAATATTTATTGTTGAACAAGACTGTAACAGGTCTTTATTGGGCGTAACGTTGTGTCACCCTCACGCATCTCGTTACTGCCAGGGCAGCGGCTGAACTTCCCCGGCAGTGTGAAACCATCTAACGCTTTCACGGATACGATTTGCGGCGCAAATAGGCCCTACCATGAAATTTCAATTATAAAGGAGTCTACTATAACATGGCACGTTACACCGGACCTAAATTCAAACTCAGCCGCCGTCTGGGCATTTCCCTTAGCGGTACAGGCAAAGACCTGAAACGCCCGTTCCCTCCGGGACAGCACGGCGCTAACCAACGCAGAAAAGTAAGTAACTACGGAATGCAGCTTTTGGAAAAACAAAAACTGCGCCACATGTACGGCTTGGGTGAAAAGCAGTTCAGAACTCTTTTCTCCAAAGCACAGAAGCTCCAGGGTATTGCGGGCGAAAACTTCATGTTCCTGCTCGAAAGCCGCCTGGACAACCTGGTATACCGTCTTGGTTTCGCCAACTCCCGCGCTGGTGCGCGTCAGCTGGTATCCCACGGACACGTTACCGTTAACGGCAAAAAAGTCGACATCGCTTCTTACCGCGTAAGCGTGGGCGACGTAATCGGACTTCGCGAAAGAAGCCGCGCTATGGCTTCCATCAAAGAAGCTCTGGAAAACCGCTCCCACCTTCCAGGTTACCTGGAATATGCTGACGGCTCTTTCGAAGGCAAATACATTCGTTTGCCGGAACGCGCCGAGCTGTCCCAGGATATCGATGAAAAGCAAATCGTCGAGTTCTACAACCGTTAATATTTCGCTGCACAGCGAAAACGTTCAAAGCCTCCAGAGAAATCTGGGGGCTTTTTTCATGGATATTGCTGAGGCTGAGGCGCATTCAAAACCGCCAAATTGTGCTATAATAGTTCCGTTAAAAGGAGGATTAACGTCGATGGTTGAGGAGAACAAAAAGAAGACCGTAAAGCAGCGTCCACCCCGTAGATCCTGGCTCCGCAGGTTCGGTTCCGTCCTGAAGTGGATGTTTATACTCGGCATATTAGGCATTCTGTTTGCCGGCGGTGCTGTTTCCGGATATGTCGCTTCCATAGTGAAGGATGATCCGGTCCGGTCCGAAGAATTGATTCAAAAGGAAGTCAGCCAAAATGCCGTTACCGGCTTTGCGTATTTCCGCGATGGCCAACCGATCGGCCAGCTCCGGACCGAAGAGGACCGCAGACTTGTACAGTTCAACAATATCCCGCAGCTTGTGATTGATGCCGTTCTCGCGATAGAGGACAATAATTTCTACAATCATAAAGGGGTCGATTTCAGCGGCACCCTGCGTGCCGTCAAGCAAAAGCTGCTGAATGAATCCGTTCAGACCGGCGGCAGCACCCTGACCCAGCAGCTGGCACGGCGCGTGTTCCTGAGCCTTGACCGCACAGAGGACCGCAAGATTAAGGAGATCCTGCTGTCTCTAAGGCTGGAACGGTATTTATCCAAGCAGGAAATTTTAACAGCCTATTTAAATAAGGTTCCTTTCGGCAACGGTTCCAACGGGTACAATGTGTACGGCATCAAAGCCGCTGCCAAAGGGATATTCGGACTGGATGATCTGGATAAGCTGAATACGGCCCAGGCCGCATATTTGGCAGGACTCCCCCAGCTTCCTTCCAAATACTCCGCATTTAATGGAGTCGGAGAATTTAATGAAACGGCATTTAAGCGTGCCATGGAACGCCAAAAGCTTGTGCTGCGCCGGATGCTGGAGGAGAACAAGATCACGGCCTCCCAGTATAATGAAGCACTGCAATTTGATATCAAGGGTTCTCTGGCTCCGCATACGAAAAAGGCTTATGCTACATATCCTTATCTGATGCTTGAGACCGAGCGCAAGGCCGCCGAGATTCTGCTATCCCTCAACGAGGGCAAAAATGGCGTAGTTGATCCGAATGCCTCTGCTGCCGCTGCAGATAACAACACACTGCTCGAGGAAGCGCGCCGCCAGCTGATGACCGGCGGTTACCGCGTCTACACGACGATCGACAAAAAAGTATACAGTGCGATGCACAGCGTCTCGGAAGACAGTGCTAATTTCACAAAAGACAGCAAGGCCCGGGGCAAGGAACAGACAGCCGGCATGATGATCAACAACAAAACCGGAGCGATTCTCGGCATGATCGAAGGACGGGACTTCAATATTGAGCAGATGAACTATGCTACCCAGATGGTACGGCAGCCGGGTTCAACTATGAAGCCCATTGCCGCTTATCTGCCCGCACTGGATGCCGGACTGATCCAGCCTGCAGGCATCCTTGATGATGCGCCCATCATTCTTAAGGACGGCGGCAAAGGCTTCCACATTCCGAAGAATGCCAACAACCGGTATCAGGGTCTGGTCACAGCCCGCTATGCCCTTAACAAATCCTTGAATCTGCCAGCGCTCAAGCTGTTCAATGAGAAGGTTGGGATCGAGAAAGCATGGGCTTTTTCCAAGAAGCTGGGGATTACTACGATCCAGGATGATGATTACAAAGCGCAGACCGGGGTCATCGGCGGACTCAAATATGGGGTAACTGTTGAAGATTTGACGAATGCCTATTCCTCGATTGGTAACCAGGGAGCCTTTAATGACGCCTATATGATCGAGAAGATTGTGGACGCCCAGGGTAAAATCATCTATCAGCATAAAGTCAATCCGGAGCAGGTATACTCCAAGCAGACCGCTTATCTTATGACAGATATGCTGCGCACGGTGATTACCGACGGGACCGCAAGCACCGTCAAGAAAAACTACAAACACTTCAAAGATGTGCCAATTGTCGGTAAAACCGGTTCCACCCAAAACTACGGAGATGTATGGTTTATGGGCTACACGCCGGATGTCACACTTGGCATGTGGGTGGGCTATAAGGAACAAATCAATACGCTTCAGGGCGATACCCAGAAGCGTCAGGCGCAGACCTTGTGGGCCAAAGTAATGAATGCCGTCATTGACAAGCAGCCTGAGCTTTTTGTCACGAAGGAATTTGCAAAGCCTGAAGGCATCGTCAAAAAGACAGTATCCGCCTACAGCGGCAAACTGCCCACGGACTTGACCGACAGGTTCACTACAGATATTTTCAACGCAAAATATGTGCCGAAACAAAGTGATGACGGAATCTCCAGAGCCAGATATATTACTTACAATGGCGTGAATTACCTTCCGCTGGATGGCACACCTGAGGATTTCCTCAAAGAGAAAATTGTCGTCAAACGCGACAAACCGATCCAGGATCTCGTGAAGGAGCTGCTTGCCGCCTTCAAGTCGATGAAAGAGCATCAATCGTTGTCATACTACATGCCGGAGGATGCGAAATCCGATTTCCCGACTGAGGTTGATCCTCGCGTAGATGACGGCAACAGCCCAACGCCTCCAAGCGGAGTCAATGTCTCTTACAGTACGGGCAAAGCCGTTATCACCTTTAACCCAAGCGGTTCGCCGGATGTGGTCGGATACCGCCTGTACCGTTCACTTAATGGGGGAGCGTACAAGAAGCAGGCTGTTCTATCCGTCGGCGAAGGAACCACTTTCAGCCCTGGCACTCCGTCCAGCGCCAATGCCTCCTTCTATGTGGCTGCGGTGGACGTAGCCGGTCATGAGACGTCTTCGGGCAGAGTAGCCGGAGCAGTCACTCCTACACCGGAGACTACGCCGCCGCCGGAGGAATCTCCCGGTGCAGAAGCTACACCGGACCCCGGAGCGCAGCCAGGCAGCACGGAAGATCCCGGCATGGTCATTATTGAGCCGCCGGGATCATCCGATGTCCCTGCCGGTGGTGGCACTAATGCCGCAGGTGGCAGCAATGCCGCTGGGGGAGATGCTGCCGGAGGAAATTCTGCCGGAGGAAATGCCGGCTCCGGAAATGCCGCAGCACCAACGCCTTAACTGGGGCCTTTCAGAAGCATTCAGGCCCGTACGCAAGTAGAAGGGTCACAAACAAACAGCGTTCCCGGATCATTGCCGGGAACGCTGTTTTTGATACCACCCGATGTGTTTAGATTAATCCTCGATGGTGGACAAATCCCCTGCAGGAAGATGAAGCTCCCAGGCTTTCAGCACGCGGCGCATGATTTTCCCGGAACGGGTCTTGGGCAGCTTCTCCCTGAATTCAATTTCACGCGGTGCTGCATGGGCGGACAACCCCGCTTTGACAAAGGCCGCGATTTCCTCCTTCAGCTCAGCCGTAGGGAAATATCCATCCCGCAAGGAAATGAACGCCTTAATAATCTCTCCCCGCATCACATCCGGTTTGCCGATCACCCCGGCTTCAGCAACCGCTGGATGCTCTACCAGCTTGCTCTCCACCTCGAACGGGCCAATCCGCTCACCGGAGGAATTGATGACATCATCGATCCGGCCCTGGAACCAGAAGTAGCCGTCTTCATCCATATATGCGGAATCACCGGAGATGTACCAGCCGGGAATGCGGAAATACTCCTCGTATTTCGCTTCATTGTTCCAGATCTTACCCATCATGGAGGGCCACGGCGTCTTAATCGCCAGATTGCCCATTGCATATGGCGGCAGCAGGTTGCCCCGGTCATCCAGAATAGCAGCTTCGATGCCGGGCAGCGGGCGCCCCATGGAGCCGGGCTTAATATCCATTCCCGGGTAATTGCAGATCAGCTGGGCTCCCGTTTCAGTCATCCACCAGGTATCATGAATACGCTGCTGATAGAATTTGTCCCCCCACCGTACCACTTCGGGATTGAGCGGCTCTCCTACCGACAGAACATGCCGCAGACTGCTGAGATCGATGTCCTTCAGGCTGGCCTCCCCCGCTCCCATCAGCATACGGAACGCGGTAGGTGCGCTGTACCATACGGTAACCCCAAACCGCTCAATGGTCTTATACCAGTCCTGCGGGCTGAAGCGTCCGCCTCTCACAACATTGGTCACCCCGTTCAGCCAAGGCGCAAAAATCCCATAGGAGGTTCCGGTAACCCAACCGGGATCAGCCGTGCACCAATAGACATCGTCAGGACGCAAATCCAGTACAATTTTACCTGTATAATAATGCTGGATCATTGCTCTTTGCACATGATATACCCCTTTGGGCTTGCCGGTTGAGCCGGAGGTATAGTGCATAATCAGCCCGTCCTCCAGACTCAGCCACTCCGGTTCAAGCTCCGCAGAGGCCGCAGCCATCGCTTCTTCGTAACTGATAAGCCCTTGCCCGCCGTCCGACGGGCCGCCTACTACAAACACATGCTTAAGCTCCGGCAGCTCGGCACGTTTCACCCGCTGCAGCAGCTCAGGTGTGGTAATGAGTGCCACTGCGCCGCTGTCCTCCAGCCGGTCCTTCACAGCCGTTTCCATAAAAGCCTCAAACAGCGGTCCCGCTACCGCTCCCACCTTGAGAACTCCCAGCAGACTGAAATAGAGCTCCGGCCGGCGCGGCATAAAAATAAACACCCGGTCTCCCCGGCCGATGCCATGCTGACGCAGCACATTTCCGAAACGGTTGGACTGCTCCCGCAAATCGGAGAACGTGTACATTTCTTCCCTCGCGGAATCACTGTAGATCAAAGCGGTGGCTGCTCCACGGCCTTCAAGCACATGCCGGTCAATGGCTTCATGGGCCATATTCACCTTGCCGCTCTCATGCCAGGAGAAGCTTTTCTCCACATCCTCCCACCGGAATTCGCTGACTGCCCGGGAATAATCAGCCATGTTGGCCTGTTTTGCACGACCCGGTAAAATTTCGCTGTGAACTTGCCCCATTACTCTTGCCTCCCTCACTTGTTTGATTTAAGCTTTAAGGGTGAGACTCTTCTCTTAAGCAATGCTGTCAATGGATCAAATGTGAAAATTTTATGTCGGACTTAGTATATCACAGGAAGCGGTTACATTCTAGAATATAGTGAATTGAAGGGAGCATCGCTATGGAGCACCGCAAAATCCCTGTGTCCCATATTCTGCCGCATCACAGAAGCCTGATTACCGTTAGCGGACCTTTGTCGCCAGACGCGCTGCAAGGGCTGCAGATGCATCCGGATCTGGATGCCTTCCGTAAACCGCAGGAGCAGCTGGAAGCGCTTATAGAGATTGCCGGATTGCCGGAAGGGCGTGTAATTGCCGCTGTTGTTGACCAGGTGATCGCAGGCTATGTTACTTTTCACTATCCGGATGAACTGGAGTTATGGTCTCAGGGCGGAATGGAGGATCTGATCGAGCTGGGTGCTGTGGAAGTAGCGGATGGATTCAGGGGAATAGGGCTTGCGAAGCTGCTGATTACGAGCGCTTTTGAACGGGAACAGCTGGAGAACTGCATCGTGTTCACAACCGAATATTACTGGCATTGGGATCTGAAAGGCAGCGGGCTGGATGTATGGGCCTACCGTCAGATGATGGAGAAGCTGATGCAGACGGTAGACATGGTGTGGTATGCCACAGATGATCCGGAGATTTGCTCCCATCCAGCCAACTGCCTGATGGTGCGCATCGGCCGGGAAGTCCCGATGTCCTCACAGGAAACCTTTGACAGGGTGCGTTTCAGGCAGCGTTTCATGTACTAGAGGGAGCATCCTAATCCCCGGAAGAGATTTCTTACATCGCCTTCAGCATGTATTCAAGAATCGCATGGGAGCGCTCCGAGGCCGTAACCGTAAATTCGCGGTAGTTCACATGTGCCGAACCGTCTGCTTTGTCTGACATGGAGCGGATAATCACAAAAGGAATCCCATTCATATAGCAGACCTGTGCGACGGCCGCCCCTTCCATTTCCGCACAGGCTCCGTCCAGCTGCTCCCGGAGCTCAGCTACAACGGCGGCACTGGCAATAAATTGATCCCCAGACAGAACAACTCCTGTAACCGACTTCTGTTTCAGCGCCCGGCAGGCTTCTTCGGCTAGCTGTACAAGGTCTGGGGCTGCTGGAAAAGAGGACACTTCCTGATACGGAATTACCCCCCGCGGGTAGCCAAGAGCGGTGACGTCCATGTCATGCTGGATGCAATGGGACGAAATGACGATATCCCCGATACCGAGCTCCGGATGCACCGCCCCGGCAACACCAGTGAACAGCACACGTGCCACTCCGAAAGCATCAATCAGAATTTGTGTCGTCACCGCAGCGTTGACCTTGCCGACTCCCGATTTGCAGAGAACCACCCTTTGGCCGAATATCGTGCCTGAATAATAAGCAACGCCTGCCTTGACTGTGCTTACCTTATCTTCCATACTCTCCAGGAGCAGCTTGATCTCCTCGTCCATCGCTCCAATCAATCCTATGATTTCACTCATATGTACCCTCCTGCATGTAAGTAAAATACACCTCTATAAAACATAAAAAGCTCCAACCGGAGCTTTCTACGCACTTATGTTCCATACGGATACTTATTTGTTCACATGATTCACAGACAAACGCAGGATCGTCTCATGAGGCAAAATGACACGCGGATTCTCAACCGTTTCCTTCTTCATCAGCTTCGTCAGGAGTCTCATTGCTACCGCGCCCAGATCGTACATAGGCTGCGCAACAGTTGTCAGCAAAGGACGGACCATAGAGGCCATGCGGATATTGTCGACACTGATGATCGAGAAGTCATCCGGCACCTTCAGGCCTTCATCCTGAATACTGTGAATGGCACCAATCGCCATTTCATCGGTTGCCGCAAATACAGCTGTCGGCTTCTTCTTCAGCCCCAGGAAGTACTTCATCGCTTCGACACCGGATTCGTAACGGTAATTCCCGATGCGGACCAGATCCTCCTGGTACTCAATGCCTGCTGCTTCCAGCGCTTTCTTGTACCCCTGGAAACGGGCATAACCATTGGCAGGGTCCTGCAGCGTTCCGCTAATCATTGCAATTTCGCGGTGGCCATGACGGATAAGTGTGTTCACGGCATCGAACGCTGCCGTCTCATGATCGATATCAACAGACGGGTAGGTTCCCTGCTCATCACGCGTAGCGCAAAGTACGATTGGAACGGCAGACGTCTGGAAGGCTTGGATATGTTCATCTGTTACGGTTCCACCCATGAACAGCAGCCCGTCCACCTGTTTCTCCAAAAGTGTGTTAATGACACGTATTTCCTTCTCTTTGCGCTTATCCGCGTTACACAAAATAATGTTATAATGGTACATGTTGGCAATATCTTCGATCCCGCGTGCAATTTCTGCAAAAATCGAGTTCGAGATATCGGGGATAACAACCCCAACGGTTGTTGTTTTCTTGCTGGCGAGACCTCTCGCCACGGCGTTTGGACGATAGCCCAAACGTTCAATCGCTTCAAAAACTTTCTTCCGGGTCTGCGGTTTCACGTTCGGGTTATTGTTCACAACCCGTGATACCGTAGCCATAGATACGCCTGCTTCTCGAGCTACATCGTAAATGGTTACCGTCAAATTACTCTCTCCATTGCGATAAATTTTATCGTTCGACTAATTAAAATTATGATACGACACTTTGTACAATTGTGCAATGATAACGCTTCATTTTCCTTTCAAAATTTCTTTCAAGGGCTGAGAACGCTACCGGAATGCGGGAAAAAACGCTCCTGCTGCTTCATTGTCCTCCCAATGATTTCCAACTGCAACATGCCGGATTCATAGGTTTGTCTAACCTGTTTCTATCGTATCAAAAAGCGCGTGAAAAATCCAACATTCGTGAAAGATTTTCATTAATTTTGCAGAAAAAATTTCAGTATCCGCTTTATTTCGCCTTTATTTTGCGCTTTCCGCCGGCTGAACTGTCAATTGCGACAGTCTAATTCCAGTTTCATCCATCCATTTATGGTCGTTCAGATCAACTGCCAGCCGGTATACGTCCAGCAGCAGATCAATCCGCCCCTGTATCGCGCTCCGGATCTGTTCCTCCAACTCGGACATCCCCCCGGCAAACAACCCCTTGGCAAAGGTCTCCTTGAGCACACTGGCCCATTCATTTCTGTCAGCAAACGAAATATGGCGCTTGGACGGCATTTCTCCTAATTCGTGAATCAGCTTGCCCAGATCACCTTTAATGCATGACAGAGGCTCATAACGTCCGCACTCCCCGCAGGTATAGACAGGGACATGCTTAATTTTTATCTTTGCACTGTAGATTAACGTATGCATATGTATGGTCATGATGCCGCCGCAGCTGCATGACGTCTTCAATAAATAATCTTTGTACATCTCCCACACCTCAGATTTATTTTGTAAAATCGCCTCAACCGCATCATCTATAAAAACACGAAACTAACCTGTTCAATCCCTATATTCGACCCGGTTCCCCTCAATCCCTTCTCATTTGCATAAAATGATTTATTTGGAAATTCAACTAAGGATTTCAATCTTCCAGATGACTTCATATTTCAAATTTGCTAGAATATACTGAAGACTGGATTCTTGAAGGGAGCTGCAGAACATGAGACTAACCGGCAAAAAGGTTATAGCATTGGTAGACGATGAATTCGAGGATTTGGAGCTGTGGTATCCGGTGTACCGCGTCAGGGAGGAAGGGGCCGAGGTCCATCTGGCCGGTCTGGAAAAAGATAAAACCTATGTGGGCAAATACGGGGTTCCGGCTAAAGCTGAGTATTCCTGGGATGAGCTGGACGCCGCCGATTATGACGGCATTCTCGTTCCCGGCGGCTGGGCTCCTGATAAAATCCGCCGCTATAGCGCGGTGCTGAAGCTTGTACAGGATTTCAACGCGGCGAAGAAGCCGATTGGGCAGATCTGCCATGCCGGCTGGGTGTTGATCTCTGCAAAAATATTGGAGGGAGTAACGGTTACATCCACCCCGGGTATCCGTGATGATATGGAGAATGCCGGAGCCATCTGGAAGGATGAAGCTGTCGTCACCGACGGACATATCATCTCCGCCCGCCGCCCGCCGGACCTGCCGCCTTATGGCAAAGCCTTCTGCGATGCGTTAGCGGGAGAGTAGTCCGGGAGATACTGTATATAAAAGCCCTGCTCTTTCAACTGTATGAAGGGCAGGGCTTTTTGTGCTCCTATGTTATTGCGTGCTCCAACAGTATTCTGTGCTCCAACAGTATTCTGTGCTCCCACGCTATTAGCGGATGGAAAGGGAAGCTTTTTCTTTGATCGGATTAGGGTAGCTGTTGATCTTAAAGGTTAGCGGCTGAGGCAGAGCCTCACTACCTATATTGTAATAATATAGAGTAGGCTTGATTTTTTGAGTTGTATCCACTTTGCTCACAAACAGGCTGACGTTTTCATACTTTTTTGTGTGCGCAATCCCCTCACCATCCGTAAAACGATCATCCAAAATCATATTTACGTCGTAGGTTGCACTGACCTTTTGCTCAGGCGGATAAAGCTCTAAAAGCATGGTGCGCTTGCCCCGGCCGGTTGTACTTATGGACACCTTAAGTCGGTCATCCGGGCTTTTGATAATCTGCTGCTTGCCGGTATCAACAATGAGCTCTGTTGCATCCTTGTCAAGCGCATAAATTCCGTCAATTCTAAGCTCCAGCGGCTCATTGGAGGTATTGTCGTTATCAAATACAAGCATCTGCTTTCCGCCCAGCTCATAACTGCGTTTGGAATAAAGCCCTGTAAAGTCATTGCCGCTGCCTAACATCAGCCGGGGCGAGATTAACCCGAAGATGTCCTTGGAATTGTGCTCATTATATTCTGTTTCCAGGTAGATGCCGGTTGCGGCAATATAAGCCGTCTTTATTTCAATGCTCTGGCCTGCTATTGCCAGGCTTTTATTAATCTGGAGCGTGTTTCCGGTTTTAGCTAAAGTCGCTTTATTGAGAGCAACCGGCACGGATAGATTGGCCAGTGCATTCTCTACCCCGGCGAAAAGAACATCGTGTTCGTCCCCGCTAAAGACCCCTGCATTCACAAACAATTGCTCAGGCATTTTCGTATATTCGTCACCCCACAATATCTGCTCGTATCCGCGCGTTATGCCCGGCTTGGCATATTGGGCAGTCCGGGGTCCATACCAGCCTACCTGTGCCTGCTTTTCATTGATCATGGATACTCTAAATTTTTGCGAACTCTCCATCGTGTTGTTTTGCAAAGTATACAAGATAATAATCCCTTTCTGGTCAGCCGCAATTCCATCTACAGTCAGCACAAATCCGTTTTGTTCCACCGAAGTGCTGTTAACCCGCTGTATCAAGCCTGCATCCAGTGCCGAGGAGACCGTAAGATTGCTGCCGACTGCTGTACGGAACACCTCAAACTCGCCCCAATCATGCCTTGCACTGAGCACACCCTGGGCATCATGACTACGCAGCCCCACATGTTCGGCGAACCGGGGAAATGCAAACAGCAGCACAATAGCCAGAACAGCAAGTCCTCCTATGGTAAAACTCCTGCCCGTATGTTTCCGCCGGTGTCTTGTATCGTATACTCCGTTCCGGATGGCCACTGCCAGCTTGATTTCAGGCACCTCCGAAGCCTCCCGCGACACTTCGTTGAAGTACTCCTTCAGCAGTCTCTCTTCACTCTGCATCATGCTCCAGCCCCCCTCTAAGCTTCATTTTGTGGCGCAGCTGCTTCAGTCCCTTGTTCAGCCATGTTTTGACCGTTCCCTCCGGCCGATCCAGCACCTCGGCGATTTCAGCAAGCGTCATATCCCGGTAATACTTCAGCACCAGCACCTGGCGGTATCTCTGCTTCACCCCATCCAGCGCCTGCTCCATATCCAGCTTGCGGTCACTGGTCATCTCCATGCTCCCGCTGCTGCTGCCGTTGTCCGCATGGCCCGGCGTGAGCCTTTTTCTGCGCTTAAGCTCATCCTTGCAGCAGTTGACCAGAATGCGGGTCATCCAGGGGGCAAACCGGCCGGTGTCCTTCAGGCTTTTCCGTTTGGACCAGGCCCGGTATGTAGCTTCCTGCAGCACTTCAAGCGCATCCGGTTCGTTCCTCAGGTAGCTGTACGCTATCCCGTATAGGATTTTTTTCTGCTCAGAGACCTGGCGGATAAACAGCTGCTCTTCTCCATCCACAGCCTGAGCCCATTCCCCTTCTAAAAGCTTCTCCATACTCTGACTTCTCTCCCTCCTCGTTCTTTATTGAACTTCTATGTATACTGACTCCATTGGGCGGGAAACGGTTTTACTTTTTTTGGGGGAGCAGCAAAAATAGCCCCACTATGTGGGGCCATGGCTTTGATGCTTGCTCACTTCACGATCGATCCGCCAGGGATGCGGACAGGCAATCCGTTGATGGAGCGGATCAGGCGATTCCTAATTCCTTTTACAATTCCCTGCACTGCAGAGGATTCTATGGTTTGGGGCTGCCGGGCCAACTTACGAGCTTTTGCCCTTCACCTCAGCGCCTGCTCCAAGCGGAATCCCGCTCCGCCCGGCAAAAGCGGTCAGTATTTCTTCCGTCTCTGTACTGGTCCGGTGGCGGAAACAGGACTTGGCCGTTTCTCTGGCTTCGGAAGCCAGCGTGTTCAGTGCGCGGTGCTTCACCTTCAACAGCGCCTGCGGCGACATGCTGAGGTCACTGATCCCCATCTCCAGCCAGAGCGGCAGGGACCGCTCATCCGCCGCCATTTCCCCGCATACACTGATATCGATGCCCACACGCCGCGCCGCTTCGACGGTCATCCGGATCATCCGCAGCACACCCGGATGGTAGGGATGATACATATGCGCAATCTGTTCATTCATACGGTCAACTGCCAGCACATACTGGACCAGATCGTTAGTACCGATGCTGAAAAAGTCGACCTCCTCTGCGAGCAGATCGGCGATCATTACCGCTGCCGGAACCTCGATCATAATCCCTACAGGAATATTCCGGTTGTACGGAACCCCCTGCTGGTCGAGTTCTTCCTTGACCTCGTTCAACACTGCTTTGGCAGCCTGCACTTCCTCTACGGAGGAGATCATCGGGAACATCATTTTTATATTTCCGTAATGGCTGGCCCGCAGGATCGCAGTCATCTGTGTTTTGAACATGTCTTTACGGTCCAGACTGATGCGGATCGCCCGGTAGCCGAGGAAGGGATTCTGCTCATCAGGAAGCTGGAAATAATCCAAATGCTTGTCTCCCCCGATATCCAGCGTGCGGATGACGACGGTTTCGTTCCCTACTTTTTCGGCTACCAGCTTATAGACCTCGAACTGCTCTTCTTCCGTCGGGAATGAGCTGCGGTCCATGTACAAGAATTCGGTCCGGAACAGCCCGACGCCTTGAGCCCCGTACTTGAGCGCCATGTCCAGCTCCTTCACGGAACTGATATTGCCGGCCAGCCGCAGCTGCACGCCGTCTTTGGTTACAGCATCCACTGTGGCGAGGAGCTCCAGCTGCTCTTTTTTGCGCTGCTGCTTCGCCCGTCTGGAGGTATACTCTTTCAGCGTCAGTTCATCCGGATAGAGCTGAATCACCCCGGTTTCTCCATCCATCACCAGCAGATCCCCCGTCTGAATCGGTGTCAGGATTTTGTTCTCCAGACCCGCTACCAGCGGTATCCCCAGTGCCCGGGCCATGATCGAGGAATGGGAGGTTTTGCCGCCCATCATGGTTACGATACCGAGCACATAGGTTGGATTCAAGTGAGCCAGCTGCGAAGGCGACAGCTCTTTGGCCACAAGAATATAAGGCTGCGTATCGGAGGGCAGTGTAACCTCCGGCGCACCCAGAAGATGCTTCAGCAGGCGGTTGCCGACATCCTTGATATCCACCGCCCGCTCCTTCATATATTCATCATCCAGCAGATCGAACATGGCGACAAAATGATCGATGGCCTCTTTGACCGCCACCTCAGCCGCCTTGTACTGGCGCTCGATAATGCCGCGGATTTCACTCATGAACACCGGATCATCCAGAATCGCCAGGTGGGCGTCAAAGATACTCGATTCCTCCGGCCCGACCACCTCACGGAATTCTCTTTTGATAAATTCGATCTCATCCTTAGAGGTGCGGATCCCTTCGTATAAACGCTCGAACTCCTTGGCCAGATCCACCGGATTCACCTGTGTATCCGGCAGGCTCCATTCCCAGTTCGGCAAGACAAAGGCCTTCCCGATAGCTACACCTGCTGCTGCGCCTATGCCTTGTATCATGCTTCAACCCCTCCAACATTGCTTTCATGTAAGACCACGGACATCACGGATGATTGCCCCTTTTTAACATTTTTGAATGGAGCATAGCTCCAGGATTTTACACGGTCCGGGTTCGTAATCACCATTGGCGTCGCCAGTGAAGGCGCATGGTCACGCAAATAGGTCAGATCAAATCTCACCAGCAGCTGCCCCGGCTCCACACTGTCCCCTTCCTGCACAAGCGCCTCAAACGGCCCTTTAAGCTGTGAAGTGTCGATCCCGATATGCATAAGCACCTCCAGCCCCTCGGGCGTAGAAATACCCACTGCGTGCATTGTAGGGTATACGTGCATGACCTTGCCGAAGACCGGCGAGACGAGTTCTCCCTTTTCCGGAAAAAATGCTACCCCGTCGCCCACCAGCTTCGCGGCAAAAATATGGTCCGGCACTTCTTCAATCGGCATCATGCGGCCCTGAATCGGTGAACTGAACAGCACCTGAGGCAGATCGCGGAGCAGCAGCTTGTTGATCTCCTCCCGGATCAGCTCGGAATAAGTCCCGAACACGACCTGAACATTCCCTCCGCCCAGCTTAATGATGCCTGCAGAGCCAAGCCCCTTCAGTGCCACGGTGTCGATATACCGGTCATTGTGCACTGTCAATCTTAACCGTGTGATGCAGGCCTGTACCTGCACGATGTTTTCCTTCCCGCCCAACGCTTCCAGGATCAGCGGAGCCTGATAAGGAATGTTGCCTGCCCAGTCGCCCAGCTCGGAGCCTTCCTCGCGTCCCGGCGTCGGAATCTGGAACCGGCGGATCGCCCAGCGGAACACATTATAATAAACAATGCCATAGCCGATGCCGATGGGAATCAGCAGCCAAGCCCGCTGTGACAGATGCATGTTGAGGAAAAAATCGATGGCCCCCGCCGAATAGGAGAAGCCGTGATGGATGCCCAGCGCATAGGTCAGCACCATCGCCAGACCGGACATGACCACATGCAGCCCGAACAAATAAGGCGATGCGAACAAAAAAGCAAACTCAATCTGCTCCGACACCCCCGTCAGAAAGCAGACCATAGCCGCGCGCAAAAACGTCTTCTTGATCTTCGGCTTTAAATCCTCCCGCGCTTCCTGAATAATCGCAAAGGCAATCGCCGGCAGCGCAAACATCATGATCGGGAACAGCCCCGCCATAAAGATGCCCGCTGTAGGGTCTCCGGCAAAAAAACGCGGCAAATCCCCCTGCACGACTGCGCTGCCGTCAGGTGTGGTAAAGGTTCCCAGCTGAAACCAGAACACATTATTGAGAATATGATGCAGGCCAAACGCCGTCAGTACTCTGTATAAAACCCCGTATACAAACACGCCGTATCCGCCGGTTGCCTGGATATCACGGAACAGGATGTCGAGTCCATGCTGCAGCACAGGCGACAGCCCAAGCATCACCCAGGCGAACAAGGCAGAGAACAGACCCATAAACAGCAAAACAAAACGCGACCCTCCAAAAAACTGGATCGCCTCCGGCAGCTTGATATTTTTGAACCGGTTATGCGCCACACCGGCGACAATTCCGAGGATAATTCCGATTAGTGTTGCAGGCTGTACCGCCCCGTCCCCCATGTTGGAAACTATCCGGTCATAAGTAAACATCCCCGCGAGCGCCGCCATTCCCGCCGGTCCGGCCTGATTGGACAACCCCCATGCCACACCGACCGCAAACAAATAAGGCATGAAATAAAAAATCCCTTGCCCCGCGTAAGTAGTCACTTCGGATACCGAAGAAAGTCCCCATGCAGACCACGGCAAACTGCCCAGACTCAGCAAAATAGCCGCCGCCGGCAGCACCATGGTAGGAAGCATAATGGCTCTGCCCAACTGCTGCAAAGATCCGAGCCAATTCAAGGTGACCCTCTCCTTTCTTTCTATATTGAATGGTAAGCGCTGCAGCAGGTTTTGTCAAAAGGATTACGGTAATAATTTGGGCGTCACAGCATAGTTTATGTGGAGCTCAGGAGGACTACGCACTTTTCACTTTTGTAAGCTGTGTTTCTCATGTGTCAGTGTGGTTATTTATTCCAAGCAAGTACCTTCATTTCGTTTTTATAGGCACATTCATTAAACACCTAACTCCCCGTTCATGCAGCCGCATATACACATAAATGTATTTCATACAACTAAACTAGGCTTTTAAAACAGTAATGTACTTTTAACTGCACTTCATACAACTATATTTTCCAAGTTAAGCTATATTGTGGATCATCACAGTTTTTAGATGTACGGGATGCAGCTAAAATATAAATTCAGCTATTTGTAGATATTTTAATTGCAGAAAATACAATTATACCGATTTCATTATAGCAGACGGATGGATCTTATTTTAATAACATTCTTTGCCTTTTCCCTTACGGTTCCAGTACTATAATTTTCACCATAATTGATCGGCCTGCATTGCTTTTACTCGGTAAAATCGAACCCTCTGCTCAGATTCAACAGGCTCCAGCAGCCCCTTTGCACTCAGCGTTTGCAGCAGACTGCGCGCCGTCCGGAAGTTAATTTGGAAATGGCCGGACACATCCTTCGGGCGGATGGGCTTCCCCAGCTGCCAGGCCAGACGGAGCACTTCTTTTTCCTTGGACAAGATATCCTTCACCGCAGTCTTTCTGGCTAAATATGGAGCAAGTGCGAGCTGGAGCAGCATCCGGCATACCTCTGGGCGCTGCTGAATATCATCAAAGGAAAAGTGCAGCATTTTCCACCCCATTGCTGTGAGAAAAGTATCCCGATTCAATGCATAGCTGAATTTCTCACGGTCCATGTCCTTTATATGGCTCTGGAAACCATCGCATTCGATTCCGAACCGGATACCGCTTGCCGGCAGGAACGCAAAATCCAAAAATTGCGACTTCCTGTTCCAGTCATAGATTTCGTACTCCGGATGCAAATGATCCAGCGACTCAAACAGAGGCCACCATATGTTCTCCAAAAACAGCTTCTCGGCAAAATTATGCCCCCTCACCAGCCTCCCCCTGCGTTCTCCAGCCCTCTGACTCATATGCAGATCCATGAACATGCTGTGTGCTTGCTCAAATCCCATTTTCCATTCCTCCCCAAAATAAAAAAGAACGCCCAACTCTAAAGTGGATTAGAGTAAAGGACGTTCTTCGTCTCTGTTAAGTATAGCAATGCCGAGTGGCAAAATCCATATTTGTCCAAGAACATTTCTGAGATAGATGCTACGCACAACTTTACAAGCCGCATCACGCCGGGGGGTAAAAGGATCGGGGTTCCGGGGTTCCGGCCCTCCAGCGGCCCGGCGTTCGCCCACCCGTTCCCCGCTAAGCCGTTACACCCGGCTGCCCTGCTCCCTTAAGCCCGGCTGCGCCCCTTCATAGTGATGGCTTCCTCGACCTTGATGCAGCGGTCCATAATCGCGGTCATTCCGTGCTCAGCGGCGATGTCGGCAGCCTCCTGGCTGACGATGCCCTGCTGGAGCCAGAGCACGCGCGCGCCGATGTCAGCGGCTTCCCGGGCGACGTCCGCGCAGTATTCACTGCGGCGGAAGACATTCACAATGTCCACCGGTTCAGGGATTTCCGCCAGCGTATGATAGCATTTTTCGCCCAGAATCTCACCGTCCACTGACGGGTTGACCGGAATAATGCGATAACCGCGACTCTGCATGGCACCTGCCACCATGTAAGAGGTGCGGTCCGTTTTGTCGGATAGCCCGACTACAGCTATATTGCCTGCAGCAGCAAGAATTTCGCCAATCTGCTCCCGGCTCGGGTTCTCAAAGCTCATGTGTATTTCCCCTTTCCATTTGTAGTGCCAATGGTATCCATGTTGGGACAGGGAGACTCCACCATACAGCACTTGGTTATTTACAATACAAGTACATCATACAGCGCAGCGTAAAAAGTTCCAAATTTATGACTCTATTTTATGCCGATACTTCCTGAATAGCTTTTGACATATAGAGAATTCTCCCCGGCGCCAATAGTTCCATTCACATCCTCCTCTGTATCCTTCGTGGTTATGAGATTGGCTAAATGAACGGTTGAATCTCCTTTTGTATTTTCCACAGCCACTTTTAAGCTGGATGGTGCTGTTTAAAAACAACACTCCCCATTCTAACACTAAACTTTTTTTACAACAGTGGTACAAAAAAAGTTAACCAGACAAAAAACACTAACAAATCGTTGTTAGTGTCACAATCTCAGCCTGGCCAAGAGCGGCAGGGCAGGTCTCGCATAAACTAACTTGAAAAGCATCCCTGCTCCCGCCGTCTCCTACCTGCTCTTCAGCAGGCCTCCCTGGTTCCGGTCCTGATCGGTGTTCTTGAAATAGATCTCGTTCAACACATTGACCTTGACGTTAATCTGTTGTTTCAAAGCCGGGAACCATCGGGACTTCCATGCGGTAATCTCGGTCTCCGACAGCAGCGGGCGGTACAACAGTCCTACGCCGAGCACGTCCGAATGGTAGCCTGTGATCTTTTTCAGCGTTTCATTGAATTTGCGATCCAATTGCTTCCACACTTCTTTTTCGATTTGGTCATTGCTCACCCCTTTGGGGCTCTCGGCAATGACGACATTCAGGGTAATGTCGCTCGTAAGGGACGGGCCTTCTTTGGACCATTCACGATGATGTTTGATCTTGGCGTTCTCGACCAACACGCTCGTATTCCTTGCCAATTCAATGGTCCCTCCGGTATATTTTCCCTTAAACAGGTTGTACAGGAGCGTTTCTTCCTGGTCAAGCCTCCCGATCATCCGGTCTTCCTTCATCACAGCGGTTCCCTTAAAAACAAACAACGTATGTTCCCCGTTCTTCAGCATCGGAATCGCCATATCCTCCGAATAGGAATTCAAGCTGCGATAAGCCTCCCAGATCCTGATGATGGATTGGTTCGGCGTCCATCCCGCCTCCTCGCTGAAGAAATCATAAGACGAAACCTCCGGCGTGGGCGAAATTTCATGGTACAGTGTCTTCTCGAAATCACCATCCACCACCGCCATCATTCCCTTGATCGAGATATCGTTAGCCCGGACGGCAAAGTCGACAATATTGCTGATGCCCTCTTCGGCCAATTCTTTATCAATCAGCAGCAGACGAAGGTGCACAAGGCTAATGTCTTTCTCTGCATCGGTCTGGATCAGGTTGACTGCTTTCGTAATGGACTTGGCTTCCTTTTCCAGAAACAGAGTGCGCCCGGTAGCATTCGGCACTTGTAGAATGACTCGATATTTCTCCGTTTTCCCTTTCCCGATGCCCATCACCGCAGGCATATATTCCTTGTTGATATCCTTCGTATCCCAGCATCCGGACAACAGCAAAGACATAACGAGCATCACGATCCCTTTTCTAAGTAGAACGCGTCTCATCCGCCCACCTTCTTTCGGCGCTGGCGTGCTGCAAAATAGACGATGACCGGAAAGCCAATTGTCGTATACAAACAAAAATACGAGTTAACGTATAGATAGCTGTTCAGCGTACCTGAGTTCGGTATCCACAGGCAGGCCAGATACAGAAGAATGCTTACGACGGACAGTATCCAGCGGCGATTCACCACCGGAGCGAACAGCCGCTGCAGGATGGCCACCAGCATCCACAGCAAGACAGATACTTTGATTACGCCAAGCCCGCTCGAGGACACCACGTAGAAGCTCGGCAGCCAATCGAACACCACCCACTCCAAATCAATGGTGTCCGAGGCCATCAGCATCGGGTATTGCAAATGAAGCACGGTTTCTTGACCGAAAATAAGCAAAGGAATATAAACCGAAGCTATCGCAAACAAGTAGACAATGCCGACCGCGGCTGCGGCTTTGCCGAATCCGATTTTAGTTTTGGTAGCGGTCATGCCAAGAAACAAAAAGCCTGCAAAAATAACCGTGCCGACGTAAAAATCGGAGCGAAACAAAAATGACAGGTCAGCGTCCCACAGCGGAAATATGTAATCAAATCGAAAGTTCCTGATGCTGATAAACATCGAGAACAGGATGAACGGCATGAACAGGAAGATCCAGCCCAGGCTAGCCCTGACCATGACGACCAAACCTTTCCATGCGCCGTACATACACAGCATGACGAACAAGGCGGAAATGGCGGCAACCGGCGTACGCTGCAGCAGCACAACCTTGATTTCAACGGCCTGATAATAAGTCAGCATGACCAATTCGATGATTAAGAATGCCATGAAGGGCAGCATGATCAGCCTCGTGATCCATGTACCCATCGCTTCACGGCATATGTCGATCACTGTTTTTCCGGGGGCCAGCGAAAGAGCCTTCAGATAAACCCACAAGATCCCAAGTTCGACTGCGAACAGAAATGTAATCGCCATCCAGTGGCCCTTCGAAGTGGCGGCTATGATGCGTTCGGGAAAAAACGCGAAGATGGAAGTTAGGTGCAGCAGGACGAACAGGGTTAACGTCTGGATTTTATTCATCCGGAAACTCCCCTTTTACGCTGAAGCTTAAGTATGGAACAGTGCTAATGGTGAGCGAGGCGAAATAGAGCACCAGCCAAATGATCGCGGCCTCCAGCCCCCAGATGCCGAAGAAGGCGCTGGCCAGCAGCACGACGTATTTATAGATGCGAATGCCCGAGGCATTCATATAGCTCGTCAATGCGAAATTGGAAATGGCCGATGCCACCAGGATAATGATCAGCAGATTGCTGACCAGCTTGGCCTGAACGATCGCCTGTCCGAGCAAAATGCCTCCAATCATGGTCATGGTGGGACCGATATTTTTTGGCAGCCGAATCGTGGCCTCAATAATCATCTCCAGCAGGACGAGCACCAGCAGCATCTCGATCAACGAAGGATACGGCACGCCCTCCCGGCTCTTGGCGACCGTAATCGCCAGCTGAATCCTTAGCAGCTCCGGATTGACGGAATTGAGCACGACATAAAGTCCCGGAAGAGTAATCGCCAGTATCAGCGCGCCGATTCGAAGGAAACGCAGGAAGTTCTGGAACAACTGCGGATAATTGACGTCCATAGTCGTGCTCCATAAATCCGCAACGATGGCGGGGAACGCAAAGGCAAACGAAAACTGATCGATCAGAATGACCACTTTGCCGTTCAGCATATTTTGCATGGTTTCGTTCGGCATTTCGGAAGAAATATAAGTCGGGGTCAAGGTGAACTGAGGATGTCCCAAGATTCGGGTCAGGTCGCGAACGGTCGTCAACTCCATTCCCCGGTTTTCCTCCAGCTTCTTCTTGATGGATTCCACCACCTTGGGCTGCGCCGCCCCTTCCAAATATACGACAGCCAGTTTTTTGGTGGACTTCGTACCCGAGGTGCGTGTCTCGATCACCAACCGGTCTGAGACTATCTTTTTCCGCAACAAACCGATGTTGATATCGATATCTTCAGTAAATGCATCGAACGCTGATAGAAGCGGATTCTCGCTGTTCGTAGTTGACACCGAACGGGACAGCTCAGGCGCTACCGGATCTACGACCACGGATTGGCGTCCGCCGAGAAACAAGACCAGCCTTCCCTGCAGCAAAGCATCGCTATATTGTGATACCTTCCAAGAGGACGTATCTTCAGCCCAACTGTTCGAATGCAGAAGGGAGCTAAGCTCTTCCCCAGGTGCCAATTGATTCATCATGGTGAACGTGCTCTCTATATCAACTAAGGAACTCAAGTAATAGGCGGAGCATACCTCGCCAGCCTTAAACTGCTTGCGCGCAAAATCGTTGCTCTTGTGAAAATGCTCCTGGAGCTGCTGTTCCATTCGTTCAAATGTATCCTGATCTTTCCGCTGCAAATTTTACCACCTCTTGCGAGATAGTATGTCGTTCTGAAAAAGAGTTTATGCAACCGTAAAGCGACGTTTGGAGCCGTCCGTGAATAGAAAAAATCAACCATAGATGATGATTTCCGGTCGTTCCTTCAGCAATTGGAAAAAGGATCACTATTTTGCGCGAGCACCCTGTTCTAGATAGCTGAAGTGGAAAAGGGTTAACTAATTAAGTTTCCTTTTTCCACTTCAATCTCACCTTTTTCCAACTCGCACTGGTCGTTGCACGTATGGATTGACGGATAGAGTTTAACTTTTTGTCTATATCAATGCCCCAGTAAAAGTAATGGCTCCAATAACATTGGCAGAGCCTACCACAGTTAGAGCCTCTAACGAATACGTAACATTTCCTGTTCCGGGGGTTAAATCCACATGATCGACACTGGTAGCTCCAAAAGTGTTATTCCCGGCCGCATGCTGATTTATGCTGAAGATTACAGTCGCCCCACGGAGAATTGTAGCTGAAATGCAGTAGTTCCCGCCGTTGACT
Source organism: Paenibacillus riograndensis SBR5 (assembly GCF_000981585.1). Classification (NCBI taxonomy): domain Bacteria; kingdom Bacillati; phylum Bacillota; class Bacilli; order Caryophanales; family Paenibacillaceae; genus Paenibacillus; species Paenibacillus riograndensis. The sequence goes on along the minus strand of NZ_LN831776.1, from coordinate 3,428,006 downwards.
CCCACCCGACAATCCCGGTTAACCAAACACTGCTTCCTGCTGTAGCTCCCGTAATTGTAATTGTTTTCAATGTGGTTGCAACTGTGGTGATTGGGGTTGCTGAACTACCAGTTGTATTTGGTGAATTTTCGGATACTTGAAATTCTCTAAAAGACCCTGTGGCTCCGGTTGCTCCCGTTACTCCGGTTGCCCCAGTTGCTCCCGTTACTCCTGTAACTCCTGTAACTCCTGTAACTCCCGTCACTCCCGTTGCCCCAGTTGCTCCTGTCGCCCCCGTTGCTCCCGTAGCCCCCGCAGCTCTTGCAGCACCCGTTGCACCTACCGGATCTGACGCTCCCGTTTGCCCCACCGCTGACGTTAGGTCTTCTACATTTGCCGGGTCTGGGGTCGCTTCAATAGCCAAGGTATCGGATATAAACCTTATATTCTCCCCAACGCCGGCTGCCCCTGTCGTGCCGATAACATTAAAAAGATGCTGTCCGGGGTCCAAGCCTCCGTTAAGGCCCGTGGAACCGGTTGGCCCCGGTACTCCAACAGATCCAGATGCTCCTGAAGGAGAATTTCCTATTCCAAGCGGCCTTGCCCGCCCCTTTATCTTTTTTTCTTCGAGCTTGTCAATATATCTTAAGGCTTGACACAGATAGAGAAAGGATTGTGCAACGTTCCTTTTTGCCGAATATAATTTTCTCTGTTTTACGAATTTCTTCGCTAAGCGTAGTGATCTTCTGCTTAATCTTATCTTCCTTAATCCTTTTTTTCTCAATCGTTCCATGTTATCCATGCCGGATTCTTCCCTGTCTTTTCTTTGGTTCTCCTTCCAGTTTTAGACTCAAAAGCGCACAGTTCAATATGGCAATGGAATCGGCAATATTGCTTTTTGCCCGTTTAACCTTTCCACAGGTCAGCAGATGTTCTGTTTTCTGTAATCGACGATTTGCATCATTCAACAACCAGGTTGAACTCTGTTGGATGGTCATTAAATCTCCCTCCATTCATTTACACGATTTATCGGATTACCCTGAACCTTACAAGTATCATAACAGTCTATGGTGGATAGCCGAATATCACCACGGTGTTAGTCTATTTATTTAAAAGTACCTGTAACCAGCAGAGCATTTTTGAATAAACGGATATCATCATCGAGCCGGTGGACCGGAACAAACTGCGTGAGTTAAAGACCAGTTTTGTTCATTTATCTAGGAATTTGCGCTGTTACAACATGGATAAAAAAATAGGACAGTCGCCACGCAGAAAGTCATTAAGACTATCAGTACCGGGGCAAATGTCCTTGGTGCTTAAAGCATGTACTTGTATGACGAGATGAATTTCACTCTTGCGCCGCGGTCAGACGATCACGCGGTAATGTAGATGAACAACGCCGCTTCGGAAGCGGCGCTCACCGAGCAGCTCGAGCCGCATGCAGAGGTTGTCCGGCAATGCTCGCTTACCTCCACCCAAGACGATCGGATTAAGAAGCAGATGACACTCGTCGACCAGTCCCGCTCCGGTTTGAAAAAGATCCCCCTGCATGAAACATCCGTCCCGTCTTCAAGAACGACTTGCCGTACGAGCCCGTCGCTGGAGTCAATGTGCCTGATCGGCGATTGGAACAGAGGCACTTGCTTCCCCTTGAACTCCTCGCGCTCGGCATCCGTCAGTTGATCAGGGCCGTTCGTGCAGACGGTAAAGCGGTCCGTCCATCCCGATATGAGTGGAGCGAAATGCATAAGCTCGGCCCCTTTCGTAATGATGACAAGCGGCTGATCCCTTAATTCCCAGCCGTCGCAGTACGGGCAGACGAAAGCGCTTTTTCCGTATACCTCTGCCAGTCCCGGAATGTCGAGCGGCTGATCCTTCATGCTGACAGCAAACAGAACTTTTTTGCTTGCAAAAGTTTGTCCTTACGCAGTCTCAATCTGAAACTGGCCGTCGGTTCCCGTGACCGCCTCCACGGTGTCCGCTACGAATGATACGGAAGGATAGGCGCAAATCTCTTCCTTTGCAATCCGCCGGGACTCGCTCGGAATGATCCCGTCGCGGGTAAGAAACCCGTGGAGTTTAAAAGCCCAATCGAACGGCGTAGCCGGTCAATTGGGCTTAGAGAGTACAGGCTTCACGGCCAGAACGAATCACATGGACTCGAACGTAATGGCAGGCACAAATGGCCGATCGTGAATTCCGCTTCCACACTTCTTACACTGGATAATCCCTTACCTTACATAACCAAACCATGTGAACCGAATCCGGTCCCCAATAATCCTTAACCACGGTGTAGGGCTCACCGAATTTCCGCAGCCACCTTTGCTGCGCCCGCTTATAGCCGCTGTCCAGGCAAAACTCTTCAATCCCCCGGCCCTTTAGATAGGCCAGCATTGCCTTAATTAAGGCCGAGCCGATTCCCAGGCCCTGGCAGCTTGGCAAAATGTATACGCTCCCCAGCTCACCTACATCATCAAGCTGATTGCCGGTGCATGTCCGAATAGCCTCACCGCAGGGCGACAATGAAATTGTACCGACAACTTTCCCGTCCAGTTTAGCAACGAGAAAATATGTGTTCGAATGCTCAGGGTCCAGAGCGCTGGCCGCCTTTTGTTGTTTGTTGTCAACTTCACTCTGGATATCATCCTGCAAATGCGCAAGCCCCTCTTGTGCAAAGGCATCTGAGATTGATTCCTCAAAAAGCTCATATACAGATTGTATATCGTCTGGGGTGAGCGGATGTATGGTCAACCGGCCGGGCTTGGTCATACCCACTCCACATCTGCGCCAAGCAGGCGCAAATGGTCGAAATACTGCGGGTACGATTTGGCCACATGGTGGGCATCCTTGATCTGCAGCGGCTGGCGGGCCCGCAGGCCGACTACGGTCAAAGCCATGATTACCCGGTGATCATAATGCGCGTTGATCGTCACGCCGCCTTCAACGCCCTCCGGCTTGCCGTGTACGATAATCTCATCCCGGCGTTCTTCAACGCTTGCTCCAGCGCGGGCCAGCTCAGCCAAATAATCGGTAATGCGGTCGCATTCCTTGTATCTCAGATTCTCAACATTATAAAAGCGGGAGGTCCCTTTGGCAAAAACAGCGGCAGCCACCATCGCCAGAACCGCATCCGTTGCCGCATCCCCGTCAAATTCCACTGCCTTCAGGATGCCATTGCCCTGCACATGCACTGTGCCATTCTCATGGGTAAGCGGCACCTGCATCATGCGCAGCACATCGATAATCGCCCGCTCGCCCTGTTTGCTCTGTTCGGCAAGCCGGTGAATTTTTACATCCGATTTCGTCACCGCCGCCGCTGCGAGCACAGCTGCCGATCCGGGATAATCGCCCTGCACCGTGTAGGACTTGGCCGCATAGGACTGGCCGCCCGGTACTTTGAAGGACATGTAATCCTCAGCCGCATGAACGACAATGCCTGCCTGCTCCAGAACCTCCAGCGTCTGGCCTACAACCACCTTGGATTTGAGGTCATCCAGCACAATAATTTCACTATCTTCCTCAAGCAGAGGGGTCAGGAACAGAAGAGCGCTAAGATATTGCGAGCTGACCGCTCCTGATACGGTGATCCGTCCGCCAGCTGGTTTGCCGCCGCGGATGGTAATGGGAAGCTTGCCGTTATTATGCTCAACCTCTACGCCGAGCTGGCCAAGTGCTGTAATCAGATCGTCATGCGGGCGTTTGCCCAAAGAATCCGGATATGTGTTCACAAAGGTGACCTCAGGACTAAGGGCCGCCACAGCCATTAGAAAGCGCAGCACCGCACCGGCATTGCCCACGTTAAGCTCTTTGACATCCCGGGGATGGCGGCCAAAGCCCTGAATGACAATTTTCTCCTCATCTTCTGTAAGCACTGCTCCCAGATCGGCGATACAACGGCGGATCGCATCGCTGTCTTCGCTGTGCGCCGGGTGGTAGATCGTGCTGACTCCTTCCGACAATGCGGCGACCAGCAGGTAGCGCGTCGTATAGTTTTTGGAAGACAGGGCTCCGAATTCCCCTTGCAGGGTTGGTGTAGGCCTAACAATAACGTCCATGATATTAGCTCTCCTTATGGGCTCAAATAGATTATGTATTGCTCTGTTTGACAGGGTAATCTGCAGTTGTGTTATCATGATATCATTCTTCTACGCGAAAAGAGGTCATAACCATGAATGAGATTCCCCAAATCACAGCACAAGAATTGCGGCAGCGTCTGGAGTCAGGTGAAGACCTTGTACTGATAGACGTCCGTGAAGACGAGGAGGTCGCTTTCGGAATGATTCCCGGGGCGAAGCATATTCCTATGGGCGAGATACCGCAGCACACGGAGGAGCTGCCGCAGGAAGCAGAATTCGTCTTCATTTGCCGCTCCGGCGCCCGCAGCCAGCGTGTCTGCGAATACCTGCAGCAGTTCGGCTACCGGACATCCAACCTCAGCGGCGGGATGATTGAATGGAATGAAACCGCCGGGGCCTGAGCCTCTGCACAAATACGCTTAAAAGCTCAGCCGCGGTAATGCATTAAAATATGCTTGGACACTTCTGCCACACTCAGGTCTGTTGTATCGACCGTGCAATGTGCGAAACGGTAAGCGTTCCGGCGCTGTTCCAGAATCGTCCGGACCCGTTCCTGCGCATTGCCGGCGAGCAGCGGCCTGTTCTGATCCCCGCTGACACGGGCAATAATGGCATCCTCCGAAGCGGTCAACGCGACCACAAACCCATGTTGCAGCATCATGTCCGCATTTCCCGGAGCCAGCACGGCACCGCCGCCTGTGGAGATAATCCGGCCCTCTCCTTCCAGCACGTCCTTCAGTACTGCCGATTCGATCCTCCGGAAATATTCTTCCCCGCCTTCCGCAAAGAGCTCCGCAATGCTCCGGCCTTTTTGCTGAATAATCACATGATCCAGATCAACCAGCTCATAGCCCAGTTCCTCCGCCAGCAGAGCGCCTACTGTCGACTTTCCTGTAGCCATCATCCCGACGAGAATGATATTTTTATTGGCGTAATTCATCATGACCCTCCAACCGCGACATTTGTCATATCATAACACAGGGTGAAAACATTGCACAAACGGTAAATCCTCCACATCACCACCCCACAAGGTGGGGCCTTTGCATGGAAGCTGATTCAAGCAGGGCAAAAAGGCCCGAAGGCTCCCGCTGTCTGCTAAGGAGCCGTTCGGGCCGCTGTTTGCCGCTTGTGCCTGAAACTTATTCAGACAGCCAGTTGTGATGGAAGACGCCTTCTTTGTCCACACGTTTGAAGGTGTGGGCACCGAAGTAATCGCGCTGTGCCTGAAGCAGGTTGGCCGGCAGGCGTTCTGTGCGGTAGCTGTCGTAGTAAGCCAGGGCGCTGGAGAACCCGGGAACCGGAACCCCTTGGGCCACGGCAGCGGAAACCACTTGGCGCCATGCGGACTGGTAAGTGTCCATGATGTTCTTGAAGAACGGATCGAGCAGCAGGTTTTTGAGCTCCGGATTGTTCTCATAGGCATCGGTAATGTTCTGCAGGAAACGGGAGCGGATGATGCAGCCGCCGCGCCAGATTTTGGCCAGGTTGCCGTATTTCAGATCCCAGTTGTATTCCTCGGAAGCTACGCGAAGCTGTGCAAAGCCTTGGGCGTAGGAGACGATTTTGCTGGCGAACAGCGCCTTGCGCACGTTCTCGATGAACTCGGCTTTGTCGCCCTGGAAGGGCTCGGTTACGGGACCGCTAAGCACCTTGCTCGCTGCGACCCGCTCTTCCTTCATTGCCGACAGGAACCGGGAGAATACGGATTCTGTGATCATGGACAGCGGCACACCGAGATCCAGCGAGCTTTGGCTTGTCCATTTGCCGGTACCCTTTTGGCCGGCTGCGTCCAGAATAACGTCCACCATCGGTTTGCCGGTTTCTTCATCATATTCGGCAAAAATATCCTTGGTAATCTCGATCAGGTAGCTGTCGAGCTCTCCGCTGTTCCAATCCGCGAAAATGCTGTGCAGCTCCTTGGCATCCAGGCCAAGCACATCCTTCAGCAAATGATAGGCTTCGCCAATCAACTGCATGTCACCGTACTCAATGCCGTTATGGACCATTTTTACATAGTGCCCTGCACCGTCAGGTCCGATATATGTACAGCAAGGCTCTCCGTTCACTTTGGCTGAAATGGCCGTAAGAATAGGTTCTACCAGCTTATAGGCGCTTTCCTGGCCCCCAGGCATGATGGACGGCCCTTTCAGTGCGCCTTCTTCACCGCCGGATACACCGGTGCCGATAAAGCGGAAGCCTTTAGCTTCCAGTTCCTTATTGCGGCGAACTGTGTCAGGGAAATAAGCGTTGCCCCCGTCGATGATGATATCGCCTTGATCCAGATGCGGCAGCAGCTGCTCGATAGTTGCATCGGTTGCTTTGCCCGCCTGTACCATGATCAGAATTTTACGCGGCACTTCCAATGATTCGACAAACTCCTCAATGGAAAAAGTACCCGTCAAGTTTTTGCCTTCCGCTTCATTGATGAGGTCGTGCGTCTTCTCCGGGGAACGGTTGTACACCGATACGGTGAAACCTCTGCTCTCGATGTTAAGAGCCAAATTTTTACCCATTACTGCCAAGCCAATAACGCCGATTTGTTGTTTTGCCATCTGGTTCTCCACCCTTTGCACCTGTATTTGTGTGAAATCCATTTCTCGCAGTATTAGAATACCATCCTTTGTCAGAGACAGCAAAGTTCCTCCGCTTGAAAGAGATCAACCTCATTGACAAAATCCTGCATAATCACGGAAATTGCTCACAATGAGTATTTTAACGTTTTTGCAGGCAGAAGTGAATACCCGCTTCCAGGTTCGGCTGCAAACTACAGGGCACCCCATATGCGGGATGCCCTGGCTTTCGTCCAATACTGCTTATCACCATTCAAGCATATTTAATTCTCTGGTCAATTCAGCAAGTCTTGCTTTGCACGCTGCCGTCCGCTCATCATCCTTGCTCTGAATCGCCTTGTGCAGCAGGTCCAGCTGCTCATCCACCTCAAGCCTGCGGTCACGGATGCGCTCCTCTCCTTCCACAGAGTAGAAAAGTTTGGTCAGCTCCTGATCGGAGAGCAGAGGCCCTTTCTGATACAGCACGCGCTGCTGATACCCGGAGATTTCCACCAGCCGGATAACCTCTCCGAATAAAATATTCTCAATGATAATCTGGCGGTCGCGGAACCGCTTGACAACGGCGTGCCCGCGCATATCGCCAATCAGCTTCTCCATCCATTCCGACAGGCGCGCATCACGGATCATATAATCCCCCACCAGCTTGAAGCCATCCTTAATCCGCTGGAAGCGCAGCTTGACTAGCTTGCGTCCGGTACGCACCGAAATAAGAAAAACCGTTTCATTCTCGCTCCAATAAAGGGAATAGCCTTCCTTAATCAGGTCCTTGATCAGGTCCTGGATATGCTGCCTGTCGAAGCGCAGCTCCAGATTGCAGTACTCGACTTCGTCATTTTTGTTCACGGCACTCCCCCCTAACGGCATTGTTTCAGCAAAGCCATCTTCATTTGCCTAACCTAGAGTAGAACTGACTGCCGGACCTCCACTTGCAATATTTAATTTTGCGTTCGTCTTACACTTATTTTATACTTCATTTTATGTAGCGGTAACTTGGTTTATTGACTATTTTTACCCGCTGCCTGCCATTTCAAAACGCCTGCTCCCGGTTTTGCAGCAATTTTATTGATATCAGTGACCATTTTTCATACAAGGAGACCTAACATGCCATTTCAAGGATTTACCGCTGAAGATTTTGATGTCTTTCATATTGACGGTCTGGAGCCGCGCATGGAGGCGCTGATCGCCGGAGTCCGGCCGAAGCTGAACGAACTGGGCGAAGAGCTCGCTCCTTTTTTGTCCATACTCACTGGAGAGGAAATGTTCCCGCATGTCGCCAAACATGCCCGCCGGACTGTTCATGCGCCGAACGATACCTGGGTTGCGTGGGGTCCAAATAAAAGAGGCTATAAGGCGCTGCCGCATTTTCAAGTGGGCATGTTCCACAGCCATTTGTTTATTGTCTTTGCCATTATTTATGAGAGCAGCAATAAAGTAATCTTCGCCGAGGCGCTGTCCAGGCATCTGGGCGACGTTCAAGCAGAGCTTCCGGCCGGTTACTTCTGGTCGACCGATCATTTAGACCCCCGCGGCACCGCTCAGGCCGATATGGATAAGAGCGCATTTGCCGGGCTGTCACAGAGGCTTAAGGAGGTCAAAAAGGCCGAGGTCACCTGCGGGCTGCGCATTGACAGGAATGATCCGGTTTTGGCGGATGGAGACAAACTCCTGAATGTGATCCGGCAGACCTTTGAGACGCTGCTACCCCTCTACCGGATGTCCTTCTGAGCCCGGCCGTTCTCTCCACAGGCTTCCTCCATCTTCTGCAAAAGCGGCTCATTCGCAAAAGCCGCCGGCTTCCGGTTTCTTCCGGTTGGCCGGCGGCTTTTGCTGTACTTCGCCAGAATCTATACAGGGCCTCAGCCCGCTTCCAGCTTCCGCTTGGTTCTGTGGACTATAAGCATATGCAGTCCGAACAGGAGGACCATCACAAATGCGCTGGCCAGAAAAGGAGTGCTGTGCCCAACGGTGTCCCAGAGCTTCCCCGAGATTACCGGCCCGGCCACCATGCCGGAGCCCTGGAGCGTCAAGAAGAGGCCCCATACGGTCCCTCTTTCCCCCTTCGGCACCTGCTTGGCCAGAAAAGCGTTCCAGGCCGGCAGGATCAGCGCATAGCTAATGCCTACAAGCGCTACCGCACAGAAGGCGAGCGGCAGCCAGCGCACCTGGGAAAAGAAGGCCAGCGAGCCGGCAGCGAGCAGGAACCCGATATTCAGGAAGACCGTTGTTCCGATCCGGTCGACCAGTTTGCCTGCCGGAATCAGAGCCAGCACAGTGATGCCGCCTCCCGCAATCAGCAGCAGGCTGAACTGGTTAGGCGTAACGTGCAGCTCGGAGCGGGCAAACAGGGTCACTACAGGTGTCATCAGACCTATCGCAAACGCCTGCAGGAACAGCGCCGGAAACAGCAGACGGCTGACCTTCAGGGTGGTTCTGACCTGATGGAACGTCCGTTTCAGACTCTCCAGCGGTTTCGTCTTCCTGCGAACGGCCACCGGCCCTTCACCACCACCACGCACAATGGCATGGGGCGCATGAGCGCCTATCCTTGACGGCAATAATAATGCTACGGCCGCCACTGCTGCTGCACAGCCCATAAGCACAAGAAATATGGAGTGATAGGTCTGTCCGCCATGATCCATCAGAAAGTTGACTACAATGGGACCAATCCCGGTTCCGGCCAGAGAGGCCATCTCTACCGCACCCATGGCTGCGCCGCTGCTTCCGCTTTCCGTTGAACCGGCCAATTCGGTAATGCCAGTCATGGTGCAGGGCCACAGCGGTGATGTTCCAATGCCCAGAATGAGACAGGCAGCAGACAACCATACGGCATCTTTTGCATAGATTATCATACCTAACGCCACCAGAATCAGCAGGAGCGCCCCCGTCATCGTCCAGCGGTACCCTATCCGCTCCATTACCCAGCCAGAGGGGCTGCGGAAGAGGTTGTCCCCCAAATACTGCATCGCAAAGGCGAAGCCCACCACGGTTACCGAGATGCCGAGGATATTCTCCATGTAGACCGGCAGCAGGGCTACGAGCAGGGAGCCTTTTACGAATTCCACCAAAAAAATGATCACCCACATCTCCAAAATGAACGGGGAGGCTAAATTGATATGCATACGCTGCGCTACTTTGCCAGACATTCCATCACATCCTAGTATTATGTTGATTGATTTGTTATACTGGGGCTTGCTTGAAAAAATTACTCTTCACGAAAGGTTGTGACAGCATTAAATGGATCAACACGTAACTCCCCTCTTCACCGCTCTCAAAAAGCATGCCGCCGGAAACCCAGTTCAATTTCATATTCCCGGGCATAAGAAGGGGCTAGGAACCGATGCCGAATTCCGTGAATTTATCGGCGATAACGCTCTATCCATAGATTTGATCAACATCGCACCGCTTGATGACCTTCATCAGCCTACCGGCGTAATTCTTGAAGCTCAGAAGCTGGCTGCGGAGGCTTTCGGTGCCGACTATACGTATTTTAGCGTACAGGGCACGAGCAATGCCATCATGACTATGATCCTCTCTGTCTGCTCGGAAGGAGATAAAATTATTGTGCCACGCAACATTCACAAATCCGTGATGTCGGCCATTATTTTCTCCGGAGCCAAGCCTGTTTTTGTCTCTCCTGTACAGGATGAGAATCTTGGGATAGACCATGGTATTACCACCAGCGCACTCGAGAAGGCCTTAAGGCGCCATCCCGATGCCAAGGGTGTACTTGTTATCAATCCAACGTATTTTGGCGTTTGCGCCGACCTGCGTTCGATTGTCGACCTGGCCCACAGCTACGGGGTTCCCGTACTGGTGGACGAGGCACATGGAGTATTGATTCATTTTCATGAGGATCTTCCGGTATCGGCCATGCAGGCCGGAGCTGATTTGGCGGCAACCAGCGTGCACAAGCTGGGCGGCTCCATGACACAGAGCTCCGTGCTCAATCTGAATGCCAAGACCGGACTTGTGAATCCGCAGCGGGTACAGACGATCCTCAGCATGCTGACCACAACTTCAACATCATATATTCTTTTGGCATCCCTGGATACCTCCAGACGCAATCTGGCCCTGAACGGCCACGAGATGGCGGCAAGAACCATTGCCCTGTCCAACTATGCGCGTGATGCGATCAATAACATTGACGGCTTGTACAGCTTCGGCAAAGAAATTCTCGGTACAGAGGCTACCTTTAACATCGATCCGACGAAGCTCAACATTCATGTGCGCCATCTTGGCATCACCGGTTACGAGACGGAAAACTGGCTGCGCGAGAAGTACAAGATCGAAGTAGAGTTAAGCGACATGTATAATATTCTTTGCCTGATTACCCCTGGAGATACCCAGGAATCTGTCGACAAGCTGATTTCCGCCCTGCGTGTGCTGTCTGCGGTCCATTACAGCAAAGGCGAAATCTATGAGCTTAAGGTGCAGGTGCCGGAAATCCCGCAGCTCGCCTTGATTCCCAGAGATGCTTTTTATGCAGATACGCAAGTGGTGCCTTTCCGCGAGTCTGCAGGCTATATCATTGCAGAGTTCATTTATGTCTACCCTCCAGGGATCCCGATTCTGCTCCCCGGTGAAGTTATTACCCAGGATAACATCGATTATATCATCGACCATGTAGAAATCGGACTGCCGGTCAAAGGCCCCGAGGACCGCAGCATTAACTACGTCAAAGTCATTGTGGAGGCTGAGCCGATCTCCTGATCGGCTGTCATCCTTCGGCCAAGCAGAAACGCAAAAACCCGACACTTTAACAAGTATCGGGTTTTTGCGCGCTCTCAGCTTAGCGTCACAGCCTTGTCCAAGGCGGTTTTCAGCCATTTAAGGCTACACTGAAATCTATTCTTGCTGGGCAAGCAGCTCATTGTAAGCTTCTTCAACAGCTTTCCATTCAGCTTCATCTTCAATGTTGTAGAGTACCATTTCTTCATCTTCTTCTTCCATGCGCAGAATGATGCCGTCCGCTTCAGGGTTTTCGCGTTCCAACAGCAGAGCGTACAGCTTCTCGCCTACATCGAACGTTTCCACCAGCACCATTTCCACATCTTCGCCCTGCTCATTCGTCAAGGTCAGCACAAACTCCTCGTGCTCATGGTCGTGATCATGTCCGCAACCGCATGCTTCACCATGTTCATGGCCATGCTCATGTTTGTGATCGCTCATTGAAATACCTCACTTTAAATTGATTTATCCTACATTTGGTATCGTAACACGTAAGATAAGCAAGGTCAATTTGAGCGAGGCCTGAATCGGCTAATCCAGCGCAGTGATTACTTTCTCTGACACAAGTATATAATCAGCGCCTTTGGAAGGCTTAATATAGAACCCTACCCGGTATTTGCCGGCATCTTTGAAATCATAAGTGAATTCTGAAGTCGGGAACCAGAAGTCCTCCTTCTTCGAGCTTCCGAGATCCTGGGACTGAATGTCCTTCACGTTGCCGGACGGGTCCGTGATTGCCACCTTCACCGCTGCAACCTCCTCGGTTAAGCTGTCCACCTGGGTCAGCACCTTGATCTTGAGCTTGCCTACATTCACATTGCCAAAGACGTTGTCACCCTTGAACAGCACAATATGGACATTCGGCCTCAGGATGCTCAGCTTGCCTGAACCATCCCAACTGACGACACCCCCAGCCTCCCTGGCGGGAATATAGGCTTTGCCGTCGATTAAATAACCGCCATCGGCCACTTCTTTGCCGTTGCTCCATACTCTGATCTTCTGGTTAACCGCATCCGCAAATAATAATGAGCCTCCCATTAAGGAAAATACAACCACACAGACAGCAATTTTCTTCCATCTCATCGCTAGAGACCCCCAAGTAATTCATGCTGTTAATATATACTGCAAAAATAGCAACAAGTTGCGGAATGGCAGGGAATTATTTCACTCCTTTTGTAAACAATGATACGATAGAATCAATAGATTCAACCGCTTATACAGGAGGGCTTCTTTCATGACTATTTATTTACAGATGCTGGGCACAGGAGATGCCTTTTCCACAAAATACTATAACAATAACGCTGTGCTGCAGGACCATGGATACACGCTTCTGATAGATTGCGGAGTGACAGCACCCCAGGCGATAAAGGCCCTCGGGAAATCCTTCCAAGAGGTAACTGAAACACTGATTACGCATATCCATGGCGATCATATCGGCGGACTGGCAGAGCTGGCCGGTACACCAAGCCAGGAACCTCACGGCAAAATGACACTGCTGCTCGCTGAGACTCTGATAGAGCCGCTGTGGCAGCACCCGCTCCTTGAACCTTTACACCGGAAAGGGGACAGCCGGTCGCTAGCCGATGTTTTTAACGTCAAACCGCTGAAGCCTGACACTCCGTATACGCTGTCCCCCTCCCTTACGCTGGAGCTGATCCGCACGCCACATATGCCCGGGAAAGCAAGCTATTCGCTTCTGCTGAATGAGTGTGTCTTTTACAGTGCAGATCTGACTTTCCAGCCCGAACTTCTGCTCCACCTGGTTCATAACCGCGGCATCACGAAGATTCTGCATGACTGCCAGCTAAGCGGACGTGGGCAGGTGCACACTACCCTTAGAGAACTGATGTCCTTGCCGGAAGAGATCCGTAAGCTGATTATGCTGATGCATTACAGTGACGAGAAGCCAAAGTTCGAAGGAAACACTGGTGAAATGGAGTTTCTGGAGCAGCAGGTGACCTATCGGCTATCCGGCTGCAGGAAAGATACTTAATCGCGCACAGGATGTACGTCTATATTTACACAAAAACAGCCGGACAGTGCGTCATCGACGCCTCTCCGGCCGTTCTTATCTATGCGGACTAAAACTGCGGAAGCTGGTCCAGGTTGTTGGTTGGATCACCATCGGCATCGCCGCGGATGTACATTTCGCCGTCTCTGCCTTTAAAAACATTCACCCCGGCAATGGCACCTGCCTGAACCTCCTGCAAAGCCTGCTGGTAATCAAGCACCCGTCCCGAAGAGGTCTTGAAGCTGAGTAAGTCTCCGTCACCATTACGCTGGGCCGCTATAAACCGTTCACGTGCACTGTTCATCACTTAGGATCTACTCCTTCGCGCTTGGATTGGCCATGATTAGGCTCTATTCTAGCTTCTCCTGAAACGGTAATGAGTATGTATTCCTTCAGGCTAGAGGGCCTTTTCCATCCGGACATGCAAAATTCCCGCATCATAGAAAGGCTCTAAGGAGATCACCTTATAGCCGAGCTTGATGTAAAAATCCTCCGCATGGCACTGCGCGTCCAGTATGGAGGATTTAAAACCAATCTCCCGGGCCAGTCCCTCCAGTGCCAGAAGCAGCACCCGCCCGTATCCCTTGCTGCGGTATGCCTGATGAACAGCAATCCGCTGCATTTTGGCCGTCCCGGCTTTGTAGTATATCAGTCTTCCTGTGGCTACCGGAATCCCTTCATCCAGCAACAGCATATGATGAACGTTGTCGCCAATTACATCATATTCATCCACTTCTTCTTCCATGGGTACTTTCTGCTCTTCAACAAAGACCTTTTTCCGGATGTCCAGTCCCATTTGGAGCTGCTCCTCCGTGGTCACACGTACAATTTCTGCTGCCATCTTCCTTTGGTCCCCTCCCAAGTAGGTCAAAACGATAGTCGACCTATTATACAGAAATTCCATTTCTCTGTACAGATTAAGAGATGAACGCTGTCCCTCCCAGATAACCGCTGCTAATGGACCGAATAGACCTCTTCCGGGATCGAACGGTCATAGACATCCTGAATAACCGGTGACAGCGTGCTGTCTGTTCCCCCCAGCGGCCCCTCAAGGTCTGTCATCCTATGGATTTCCACAGCGCCCGGGGCCTGATCCTGCGCTGCGCAGCCTGCCGTACCCAGAAGCATGAGCAAACAGGCTGCAGCCTGCAATGAATTCCTGCGCATAAGCCTTCCTCCTATCCTTTCAGCTTTTTACAGCTTTGACGGTTTGGAGCGAAGCTAAACGGAGGATTAGAGATTTACATTCCCCACCACATGCACTAAATACATTAGGTACCCAATGCCCCCCGCGAGCACAGCATAAGCTGCACCATATTTCCAGCGGGAGCTTGCCGGCACATCATAATATTTGTCGTTCTCAAACACGGTGTATTGGACCTCACATAGCGCGTTCAAATGCAGTCCTGTCTCCTCCGTAATATGCTCAAGCCGGGTCAGCTTCACCTTGTCAATGATGCTCTGCACAGGAAGTCTGGCGGTACCGTAATAGTCCAGGCTCTCGTAGCGGATGCCGAGATACTGCTGCCGGTCCAGATCGCTGTATGTAGTGAACGGCAATTCTCTGGTGTGCTCCGGCCCCGGGATCAGATAGCCTTGCTCCCTTAAATGTTCTACGGGGATGAGGAATCTGAGTAAAAGGGTCCGCATCTGGCTGTTCTTCTTCCGGCTGATATACTTCTTATACAAGTCATAGGCAAACAGCACCCAGATAATCAGGAACAGGATTGATTTCAGATAGATAATTACGCCTAGTCCGCCTATCAGTCCGACCAGCCACAGCCAGCGTGTGACCGCAGTCGCAATGCGCCCTCCATCCAGCGGGTGAATCGGCAGCAGATTGATCAGGTTGAGCAGAAATCCGACGTAGGCCAGAGAATACAAAAGCGGACTGTGATAATAGTAGGCGAAGGCAAATACAACCGCCGCCCCCGCGCTGCCCAGGACAGGACCTCCAAAGGCCACATAAGCCTCCATTTTAGCGTCCAGCGGCTGTTTTTTCATAGTGATCAAAGCGCCCAGAAAAGGAATAAACAGCGGAGCGCTTACCGGAAGACCAATCCTCTTCGCGGCAATCACATGTCCCAGCTCATGGACAAACAGCAGCAGTACAAAACCGATGGCGAACTGCCAAGGATAGATCAGTGCGTAAGCCCATATCGAAAACATCATAGATATCAGCGGACCGGCTATTTTCCCCAGCTTCAGCAGAGATATAATCGCCTTTCCTTTCAGGAGCAGCATGGCTGCTCCTCCCCCCAGCCATTTCAGCCCGGTGGAAGTTTTATTCTTGGATTCATTGGGTTGCGGCAAATTCGTTGCTCCTTTATCTTTGTTTGATTCAAGATTATCATGTTGAGAGAGGCGATTCCACTATTGCGGGGGAAGCCGGGCCAAAAGGCTATAGGCCAATTGCCGGATAATCTCCTGCCACTGCGGATTCAGCACTGTATTATATAGAAGAAACCTGCTCCGGCTGAAGACGGTTCCGCCGCGATCTGGCCTGTTTATATTTCCCTGCTCATTGCTACTTTAAATTCAGGTTTGGTTTCATAAACGATGTAGGCCACATTCCCCGCAAATTCCAGATAAGCCTGGAACCGGGTACGGATTGCAGGACTTGTGATCATCTCAAGCGCGGTATCCTTGGCTACCCACCGGCTGTCCGATGTCTCATCAGAAGTACTTAACTGCCCGCCGACCGGCTTGCAGATATAATCCAGCATCACTTTAGTGGGGACATCCGTTACTCCGTCATGCCATTTATAGGTCGCAGTATTGGAATATACACCAATCAAGCGTGACACTTCCGTATCGATTCCGCTCTCTTCCTTGATTTCACGAATCAGCGCTTCGATTAGATTCTCCCCCGCCTCCACCTGACCGCCGGGAAACACCCAGCCGCCATGATAGGTTTTTACCAGAAGAACCTCTCCCTGTTCATTCTCAACAATTCCTCCGACAGCAACGATATGAGTAGGCATCGCCATGTGAGTTACCTCCGATTATTTTAAGTTTACTTCCATTTATCAGCTACATTATCCTCACCTGCGAAATAATTATGGTTAAATAATTGATGCGCTCCTTCCGGGCCGCTCTCAAAAAATACAGTGTCGCCTTCCCACAACTCCTGGAATCCAGCAGGCGTCCTAAGCATAGCCCTACCTGACAAGATTACAAAGATCTCCTCAGCACTTCTGTGAAAATGATACGGATACGAATATTTCCCCGGATCCAGCGATCTGATCTCAAAAAGCAAGTGTTTCGATCCTGCCATCTCGGCCAGCTTCCTGCTTGTATGCCATGCAAACTCCGGTACCGGTGACTGTTTTGGTTCAAATAAAACATCTGTTCGTTGAAAATTCTAGGCATTGAAATCCCTCCTTAGCTTAGAGTACTCCTAGCATATCATATTGGAATAATTTTCATATCGGATATTTACAAGCCTGCCCAGAAAAAAACATTGCCTTCCCCTTGCATCCTATGGTATTATAAATTTCGTTGCAGGACGGTAGCTCAGCGGGAGAGCACTATCTTGACAGGGTAGGGGTCATGGGTTCGAACCCCATCCGTCCTATACTGCATCATCCTCTAAACTCCTTATTTTATAAGGAGTTTTTTCTTTTTGTCTTCCCGTCTGTCTGTAAAATTGGAACAATATTTTTTTTAGAAAAAAGTAAAAAGAGGAATCCTGCACATGCAATGGGCTAGTGCGCATATGATTGGTTATAGAATATTTGCTAATTATTGGAGGCCTAAGCTCATGTATATGGTGTATCCGTATTGGTTCAGATCACAATTTGTCCCTATTTGGGCAACATCAACCCCTGATGCACTTGAATTAATGAGGAATTCAGTCCAAGGGGAGCGAAATGATGAACTTTTTTATGACCAACTCATCCAACTTGCTCCGAACCCCGAACAAGCTGAAGTTATCACCTCTATCCGGAATGATGAACGAGGGCATAATCAAATGTTCCGGCAAATGTACAGGGAATTAACAGGTCATGAAGTGACCGGAGTTAGCAATGAAGCCCCTGAACAAGTTACTTCGTATACTGCCGGTTTACAAAAAGCCTTCCAAGGTGAATTGTCTGCAGTTGAAAAGTATCGGAAGATATGGTTCGGCCTTCCATACGGCGTTTACAAGGATACTTTGTACGGCATTATTCTCGATGAGCAAAAGCATGCTTCGAAGTATAATAATCTACTGCTGCTGAATTTAGCTGCATATCGGTAGGAATTTGTTACAGAAAAATAGAAATCGCATCCTCACCAAAATATTTTTGTGATACACCAAGAATCCTACTGTCCATCCGCCAGTACGAATGTTGCAGGAGTGCTAGATCTTCTTAAGGCTCTTGCCAACCATGGCATCTATGTAAGGGAGCAGGATGAGGTCACGGACCATCGTCCTCTTTTCAATCGTTATCATTTTATTCCCGCATCACGCTGCTGCCCTCGAACTGCTCAACATCCTCGGTCATGATCATTTTCGTTTTCCCGTGTTCATTGCCGTCGAGTTTGTTCAATTAAATGACCTCCAATCTGGTCACTGTGACTCCTTCTTAATGGTATAGCCAGTAATCTATATTCTTCCCGGCCCTGCCGTTCTGTACGCCCCGCTGCGGAGAAATGTCGTAAGGCACATTCCTTTCCCACCCCTCAATAATTACGGCAGTCTCTATCGGCTTAGACACTTCCCATGTTATGTAATTTTCGGCGGCCAGCACTTTAAACCCCTTTATAATATCCGCTGGCCGCCGCCCGCTTAACCGCCTCAACTCCGGGAGCGTCGGCATCCGCCTGAAGTGGTAGTGATACTGAGATATAATCCGCAGCAGCTTACGCGGAGTATCGTCAAGCATAACGTTTTTCTGTGACTGGCTGCCAGGCGAGAATGCTGGCGGCCAGAAATACCCGGGGTGCGCCGGTGGTCAGGCAGGTTGCACGGATACGGCCATCGCGGATGCCGTTCACTTCAATCTTCCTCTGTGTGATCTTCCCCGCTTTGTCTATATATACGATTTCAACGGTTTGACCAATGTGCATGTGCATTTGATCACCTCCCATTAAATAAGAACATTTGTTTGTATTATATGCGAACATTAGTTCATTATGCAATGGAAAAAGGAGGTCCATGGGAATTCACATGAACCTCCTAAAGTTATGGAACAACAATCTTATGAGGTGGTGGTCCCTGCTTGAGCAACTCCATTGAAAACAACAGGTCCAGTAATTGTGATCACAGGCTCCGGCGTTCCTGAATTGAAAGCATACATAGAATAACGAATTTCGCCTGTGAGAGGTACAGGGGGATGGAAATCCGCTGCATTAAAAGAAATTAAGTTCCTACCAGTATACAAATCAACAACAGATGTATATATTACAACACCTGACCCACTCACACCCGTGCCTCCTCTTTCAATGGTAATCGTAACTGTATTCGCAGCAACGCCAGCCACACCAATAGTTCCAGCCAATTCCACCCGAACATCTGCAGCATTGGGTGTTGCCAAAACAGCAGCGACCTGCAGACCAATATCCCCCAAAAGTATTGATGGAGTTACTGGTAGTGTTCCCACTCCGGTACTAGTATTGCTGAACTCGGAGGTTCTTGAATCCAAGAATTGAATAGCCATACTGATCACTCCCTATTAGATTATTCCCCATGGGACCCTACAGTATAATGCCCCTCCGTAATTAATGCATGGATAAAGAATAGAGAGTATTAGCCTTGATTTTAAGTAAAAATAACTACAACTAGTATCCAGACTAATCCTGGACTAAATAACCCGTCAGGCAACGGCCTGGCGGGTTATTTTACGCATTGTTTATAGAATCTCTAACTATTAATAGTCCATAATTACTATTCGAACGTCCTTAATTATCAATCGACATATAACCCCCTTTTATTACATATTATTTGTTAATTTTATAAAACTTGCTACCTATATATATTATTACCCATATACCATACTATTATTTATGTACACAATACAATATTTAGGAGGGTTAACGAAGTATGAAAAAGAAATTATTAGTTGGATTATTAACTATTGCTGCATGTTTTTCTATTGGATCAACATCTTTTGCTTCTAGCGCTTCAACTACTAGCCCCATCTCTACTCCTGCAACGACATCCGTATCCGCAAATCAAGAAGTAACTCCACTAGCTGGCGGCTATAGAGAAGAAATTATTCATATGAAATCAGGATACGGAAGATATCTTGCTGGCTACAATTTTCAGTTGATTTTTAATGACGGGGCTATTGAATTCTATGAAGACGGATTTGTAATAGCTGTTAAATATGGAGCCGCAGGAATATTTGCCGACGACGGCAATGGCAACACAATTTCTTACACAATCCTTGTAGATAGACAATGATTACAGTATAAAATAAGACCCTGCAGAAATTGGCAGGGTCTTATTTTATGTATGTTCTAAATTCAAATCTTTCCCGGATAAACCGACTATCAACTATCTTAATACTCTCCTTGGGAGTATCCCTCAACAAGGCCGCCGTAGTCCATTATACGGGCTTCAGGATCATCATCTGGCCGGAACCTTACAAATACCTTAGACTGTGATAAAGCCGTAGCAAGGAAGTCGGTATCATTCTCCAAGACTTTGTATATAGTGCTCAAATAATCACATCCTAGCCACTCGATACAAACTGAATAACTCCAATGACTGTAAGAATATTAAAAATCCCAAGTATAATACTCAGTGTGGTCCAAACAAATTTCCGAGGTCCAGTAGCAGATGATTTCTCTAGTCTTGAAATTCGTTCTTCAAGCTCGTGTATCTTTTTCTCTGGATCAAGATTATTCACAGAATTCCCTCCAAACTTGAATTCGTAACATTGCACTTGAATTGATTATATTTAATTTGGAACATTATGTATATGGCGATAAGGAAAATTTCCCTACATGCAAAGAAATACCCCGCCAATGCCGGCAGGGTACGGTCCTTAACATCTATTTATCGTTACGGAACAACATGTAAATGCTATTTGGCAGAATATTCGTCTACACTGAATGTTAGGATTTTATCAAATATAACGTAATCCTTCCGGTTGGTAAAAGGGCCTTTGTTATTGTCGTGCTTATCAATGGCATACGATGCCTTCCCTGTACCGGCTTGCTTATTCTCATACCAGGTGATAAAGGCATTCACTTCCTCCATCCTCAGGTCAAATTCTTTTTCAAGGCCGGTGTTCATCGTTACGACCAGGATTGCACGGTCGCCGGTTGGTTGTTCTGGAGTCGGAGACGGGGTTACAGTTGGTGTTGGCTTAATGGTTGGTTCTGGTGTTGCTGTCGGGGTAGGAGATGGCGCCATTGGTGTGGCTGAAGCTTCATTTGAGTAATTGGATAATACTCCATTAACCGTTGCGCTAACTACAAAGTAATATGTTGTACCATTAGTTAGGCCGGGAATAACATAGTTACCATACTCATCTTTAGTAGCTGTTACCGTTTCGGTATAAGATCCTGATTCGGTCCCATATTTTACAGTGTAGCTTTCTGCGTTTTCAACAGCGTTCCATGATAAAGTTACTGTCTTATTTCCCCCACTAGCCTCAAGAATTATATTCTGATTATTCCAGATTGTTATTTCATGAATTCCGACCCAAGACTTATCCATATTTACTCTGACTACAATCCCATCATAACTTCCATGAGTAATTTTTATTGGAATTGATATCACACCATTAGAGTTATACGTTATGTAAGAACCAATTGGTTCTGACACTATTGCACCGTTGACTATTCCATAAATAGTATAGGTAGAAGTGGATGGATTAAGGGGGGCACTCATAACCTGAACGTAGTCAAGAATTAGCGCTTTTGGAAACCGAAGCTCAACCTGTGCATCGTAACCGCTCCCAGTCCAGTATGTACTGTCATCATTATCAATAGCACGAGTTGCTTGTCTTCCATCGTAAACACTAGTTGCTGTTGCAATTGTTCCTTCAGGTACTTGAAAACCGTTCATTCCTTTGACAGTAGAAGGATTCCCAAATCCGGCGGACGAGGCTAAGCTCTGTGTCGACTGAAGGCTAAATATGGATATTGTTAAACATATGACTAGCGCTACTTTCATCGTAAAAGCTTTCCAACTCTTCAAATTATCCATCTCCTTTAATATGTATGCATACAAGCCTACACTAAATAAAGGCGAACAAACAGTCTGTTTCTCTACAGAAATTTACAATACACTTAAGGGTTATTGAGGAAATATGTGGGTTTAATCCAAAAACCCAATTCTTTGTCAACGCTAAGGAAATTTTTCCTTCAAATATCAAACGAGGTGTATAATGATCAGAAAAGCCCGGAGGTACACCCATGGACAAAAAGCTAAAGCAGAGTTTGAAGGTTGCGGCAGTAAGACGGGAAATGATTGTTACATGGCTTATTAATGGGTATAAGATAAAGGGAATCGCGGAGGTGTCCGCAGATCCCGAGCGAGTAAAGATCAACACAATTGACGGACCTGTATGGGTGCCATACAGTGATGTGGAGAGTATTTCACGGGTAATTAGGTTTCGAGTTGAGAGTGAAACCAAAGAACAAACCGTCTCACCACTAAGGCAAGACGGTTCGTTCGATAATATTATATGCATATGACGATAATGCATTTGACATGAACATAAATGAAGACCCTAACTAATGATTGCTTGATCGACAATCGCCGAAACTCATCATCCAGATTTGCTAAGTAATTCGTAAAAAACCGCTTTATCATTCTTGTTTATAAAGCTTGCCATCAAATAATTATTTCCAATAGTTAAGTGAATTCAATTTGCGAGCAACGCTGCTTGGATATCAGAAACCACAATCCACTCCGCTTCTCCCTTATCATTAAATTTAACTGAAATAAGATACCTTTGATTTGATTAGTCAGAATCATATTTCACCTCTTTCAGATATTTTTTATCGACTGAGTCATAGGCAAAATTAAGACTTCCTGACACTTCTATAGCATTCTTTTCGTCATAAATCTTATATAAATCATTTTTGTTCATATTAACCTCTAATCCACCTGAAGTTATGAAACTTCCTTTTGAATCTTCATTCATAAGAATAGCAACCGCAGAATTCTCTCTGTATAAGACCCCGACTCCATTATTATAAAACATCATACCTCTGGCCCCATCGTTCTCAGCTTCTCCAAGAACCTTTTCAACATTTGCGCGACTCATGCCGTATTGAACAACCGCTTTTTCATCGCCAACCTTTACGATTGCTAGATCATCTGCGGTTAGCCCGTTCTTTGAAGATCCGCAAGCAGTTAATTGCCGAAGCTTCATAAAATTTCAATTAAGAATAAACTTAAAATTCTAACAATCAATATATTTCGACATTTATTCCACAATAAATGTCGAAATATAGGTTAATGTATATATTTATGTTAAAATTATACACAAAACCTTATTTTCCCTTCATTTCAAACGTTAGGAATTACCTATATACTTTTTGTATTATAAATGGAATAATTTTCTTATAGCAACCGGAATAAGCGTATGCATATTCAGTTGACTAAATACATATTACTTTGGAGGGAATTTATGAAAAAGATTAAATTATTACTCGTCTCAGTACTTGCTTTTGCATCTATCGCCTCGTCTGCTTCTGCCAGTCCAGTGAATCCTGACAAAAACCAACAAGCAGCGAAAACAACTACTGATGTAGTTGTTGATGGAACCCTTGTTGGAACACGTACAACAAGCATCGAATTGAAAAGAGAATCGATTGGTGATAATGTAACTGTAAATATGATCAGTACAACGCATTATGACCTCCTACCTTCAGCAACAAATGAACAGAAAGACTTTTACCAAGACAAAACAGAAAGTACTGTTATTGAAAAAGCTGACAATCAATATTATGTTGACGGTGTAAAATTAGATGATACAGCCACTACTGAGCCCATTATTGATTTGGGAGTTAACAAAAATCCACTTAATGCATTAGCAGCTAGTACAGATTCCGGAGGCATACCTGAAATTTCCCATTATTACGGAAATTACCAAACATATTATTTTGCAAGCTATGACAGTTTTAAATTCTGGACTGGATGGGGTCCTGCGGGGAATAGTGTTCAAAAGTCAAATGTTTCAATTAATAACCCTTATACGAGCTTGGCCATCATGAATATTTCTTCATTTGCTAGCTATCACTCCTCAATGAAACTGAACACACTTAGTCTTATGGAGATACTTGGTCTTGCCGCTATAAATATCCCTGATGTTATCGGAGCAATTGTTGCTGGTGGTGCTGCAGCAGTTCAAGCTTCAATGGTATATGATGCTTACAATAATGCTCATGATACTTTATCTGCGGCATATGGTTATATAAGTCATATGTAATTCTTAATACTAAGAGCAGCAGGGTTTTAAACCCTGCTGCTCTAAACTACCTGGAGGGGAGTTAATAATTGATGCTGATCTATGTGGCCACAATAACAACTTCTTTAGCAATTTTGTTTTTAATCTTTAGAATTACCAAGTATAAATTCAAGAAATTGAATAAAGAAAACTTTATAATCACCCTCGTTTATTTAATTACATTAATAATGGTAAATAACTATAAGCATAATAATGTATATATCTTTCTTATAACCATAATGGGAGTTTTTATGCTTTTCTTTATATTGGGTGCTATGAAATACAGAAGTAAGGACCACTAATTAACTCAGATTCGCTTGAACTTGCTTATTTCAGATAGTCATTCCCCGTTTATCTTTTTCCCATCTGTATACGCCTCCGCCAGCATGTAAACAGCACAGGCTCCGACTGCTGTAATGATCCCGGTAACTTTAACGGCAGTATCATCCGAAGCTCCTACAGCCCCAAAAATCGAAGTAGCCAGCGCAGCGATAAGCGCCCAAAACTTTCGGCTTGCCAGCTTTGCTTTCCAGTCCACTTTTTTGTTCATGTTATTTACCTCCTTTCAGGCGGGCCGTCAGACCCAGCCGATGCAGTATCGTAAAAATCCGTGCCTCTGTCTTCGTGGCCTTGTCCGGCGTATCAATCACCGGGTGACCATTAATAACGGATGGCGTATCATGTAGCGCCTGAATGGCCTCCAAGGACCACGCTGGCGGGGTGTTGTCTGTCAGCTCCAGGATTGCGGTGCCCAACTCCTTAATTTCTACTGCTTGTTGCAGCGCCTGATCCTTTAGAACATCCTTACTCTTGGTCAGACCCGCCACAGCTTCCGCCAGCTCCTTAACCTGTGCTTCCAACTCCGCGATTTTACTCATATCCTCTTGTACCTCCCCTTGTAATTTATCAATAACGGCAAAAGCCGCTTTTACCTGTGCTGCTGTTGGCTGATAACCTTGTCGCAACGCGGACAGTGCCAGACCAAAGCTCATTTGAAAATGCGGATAATCCTTTATACTGGTCCAGTCCCCGCCCCACTCGAAACCCAGCGCCTTAGCTTCCTGGACAACCTCATTCCAATCGGCTACCTTATCGCCGTCACCGTCCCGATTCATGTCCCAAGAGACGTTACGACCATCCGGCAGCAGCAGCGCAAAATCTATAGCCAGACCGTAATTGTGATAACTGTGTCCACCTTTGGCATTGGTTACGATCTGGCCGGGCTTCGTGCGACCCTGCGCGTAGAGTGCGTCTTGCTCCGCAATGGTCCGCAGGCCTTGGGTAATCACAATATTGACTCCCCGGGCATAACAGCGCTCAATGAGTGCCGTTGCAGCAGCCTTGACGACCGGCTGCAGACCATCCACGCGCTTTGCGGACTTAGCCTTTACTTGCTCTAATGTCAGCATTACTTGCCCTCCTTTTTTTTGGCCAACTGGTATGTACCAGTAGCAGATAGGCCTACGACAGATATCTCTATGATTTTTTGACGCACTGCATCCGGTGCCAACACAAAGATGGCTGCAATCCCTACAGCCGCCAGATTAACCCACTTAGCTTTTAAGCCACAGCCCTTTGCCACTCCTACATACGCTGCTACGAGAGTGGCTAGGGCAAGTGTGTCGTTGCTCATCATGTCCATTACACGTCACTCCTTCTGTTTTCCTCAAACCTGTCCAAGCGTTTGTGATATGATTTGGCCGACTCTTCTATTCGCGTTACGCGCTCTGACAGCACATCAAACCTCTGTCCTTGCGCTCGTTGTTCCAAACGCATGTCGTCCACTCCACGCTTGATATATTCCACATCCGTCTTTAGGGCAGCTCCATTACCGGCATCTTGTGCAATATCTTGCTTAAAAGCCCTTGTGCCCCCTACCCAGCCCAATATGATCCCGCTAATCGCAGCCAAAATTGTTATTAATGTTTTAACGTCCACGTGCTTCACCGCCCTTTCTTTCTATGGTGATTCTTCTGCTTGTTTTACTACCTGCTCCACCTTCGACTGAAGATCAACCAATACATCTCCGATTTTTCGATCAATCTGCTGGAGTATTTCAATTTCTCTTCCTGAATGTAAGGTAAGCATGTATGTGATTACATTGACTGATTCTTCGACTGGATTTAATGCATCTACTAGCATTTCTATTTTTGGTGTAGCTTTCATTTCTTTCCTCCTTCCAGACAACATAAAAAGCCCTTCCTATAACAGGAAAGGCTTTTCTGCTTATATCGTATCAGGGTTTATATACTGTAGTACTACGGGTTTATTGGTATTACTTACCTATCTCGTTTCTCAATCGGTGTTTGTGCATTGGTTATGCGTAATTCTATAACTGTGATCATTGGTTACTTTTACCAGAGGATTCAAACCTTTTCGAGGGAATAAAAAGATTCCTGTAAAAAGGACTCAAAGTTCATCACCATATAATTCATTTACCCCTCCGGCATTCTTATAGGCCGAGAGAACGTTCTGCATTGCCTGTTTCTGCCGTTTACTCAAAACTATGTCTTCCTGGTACAATCCCCCTCCAATACATCGCACAATTGTTTTCTTAGCATTAGCCATAGCCTTTATCATTTTTAAATCATCAAGATAAACATCACTATCATAAACTTCCTGAACAGTGGTGTAAGAAAAGGACTTTTGTATTAAATTATCTGCATGATTAATTTCAAAGATTTGTCCATCAGCGTTTATCTTAATCCACTTTGTGTTGATCTGAGCTGTACCGATATAATTAACTACAAATCTAAGATCTGAGACAATACCTTCTTTATTTTTGATAAAGTAAACGTAAGCATCACTTTTACCTATGTTATCTATGGTTGTTTGTGCATAATATGCAGAGAATTCTTCTACCTCGTCCCTTTTTTCAATCAGACCAGATAACGCTTTTTTGACTTCTTCGGGTGATTTCGTAGGTTTAGGTGGTGTATTATTCGCCACATTTGATGAGCACGCGGTTAAGAAAATGACAGCAAAGAATAGTAATAATAGTCTCCTTCTCATTTTACTTTAGCAACGCAGCAATCTTCGCATCAAGATCTGTAAGTTGTTGCTGGAGTTTTGTCAGTTCAGTTTTGCGCTGCTCTAGAATTGATTTATCAACAGTACCTTGAACCTGTTGGGCCAAAGCACTGTTAGTACTTAAGTCTTTGACCTGTGCCTCATAAAGAGGTATTACATTCGTTTCCAGGTCAGTAATGTTTGCTTTTTTTTGCTCAATATCTGCACTAACCTTTTCTCGCTCAACCTGCAATTCAGGAACACTTTTCTGATCAGACGTCGCCGTTGCTGACGACCCTTGCGTTGTTTCGCTCATAATAATTTTCTCCCCTTCTACTTTAAGCCCCGCACCAGTAGCCTCCGCAAAACTTTTTTTTTCCAATTAAGCTTACTGAGTCCGCGAAAACAGACACACCTCCAAATAATAACGCCCCGACGATTACACCGGAAACAAACTTTTTCAACGTAAGCACCCATTTAGTAAAGATTCCCACTCTTATTATCGTCATAGAACGATAAAAGTTTCAACCTTATTTGGGGATATTTACTTGTGCCAGAAGAATTCCCGTAGCGCTCCAGAGTTTCAAGTTTCTTGATGTTGGGTCAAAGGTCATGTTGCTTGCCGCTGTAGTACTGCTGATTTTTTGGTCTAGGATATCCTGCAAGGTTGAGAGGGGGAATTGAAGATCGTTGATTCGCTCCCGTCCGATTCAGGACCGGCTGTTGATTACGTAATATTGGCCGCGTTCGTCCTTAATATGTCCCTTGAGGATTATCTTCTCCCGATAATCTTCAGAGGCCATTGGAACAAGGAATTGGATTTCGTAATCCGAATTAATTCGCCGCTTCCACGCTACATCATAAGCTTTCACTAGAGCTCCGATTGACACCATATTTTTATCATAAGATTGAAGGTGGCTCAAATAACATCATCCTCTCCTTAAGGAAAACTTTCCTTACGTATAAAAAAATAGCCCCCGGAGAAATTCCGAGGACAAAATTTATAATCACCCGTCAAACGGGTGGTTTGCTCTGAGGCTATAAGCCTTCTGGTGCCGGCTAGCGTCTGAAGGCGCTGGCTTTCACTTCGTTCAAGCCACTATGCCTTTGCCTCTTTTGCCTACCCCTTAAAGGGGTTCTAATACTCTTTTACACTCAGCTTATCCAGTGCAATATCGTAACTTTCCTGCTCCTGGATATACTTTTTAATCAAGCTTATCGAAGATCATCAGCGCACTTTTCCCTTTCAGATATCCCATAAAACTCGAGACGCTCATTTTCGGTGGAATACTCACCAACCTATGAAATAGTTATATTACCTTTTTAGATGCTAATTAGGCAGAAGTTGCATTTCTCCAATTACTATGTGCTCAACAGAGCCATTGTTTGCAGTGATGTTAATTCTATATTTGGAATACGCTTTTTCATTTGTAAATGAAAACTTCTTAGATTCGCTATATACCCAATTCGTTATATTACTTTGGGAATCAAGAACAATCCATTCCTGGCCATTCCATGCTTCGAATGTCCAAGTTTTAGGTGCTCTTGCAACGGACACCGTATTATTGGGTGAGTTTTGAGTCTGTAATGTATATGCTCGAACAACTTGAGGTGAGTGGAATGCATATTCTAACCATCCCGAAGTAATATTTTTCTCCGTGTGCCATCCTCTCCCACTCGATTCTATTGTATCGTTAAATGCCGTCCAAGCAGCATTTAACGGCGAGAACTCAGTGCTTGCACTCACTTGTCCACATGGGGCAAAATTACTTGTCATTGTGGGAACAAGGTCATTACCCTCGCCAGATGAATTACAAGATTTATTTGTCCAGGGCTCTCCATTGTTAATTAGTATCGTCGCATTCCCTTTAGCTCCATCAACCCATCCACCAGCTAAAATTGAAGAGCCTGTGGTATTTGAAACAATTTTCCCATAATAGACTCTCTCAGAGCAATTCTCATACATACCACCATAAGCAAGGTGGTAAACAACTGTAGTGTCCTTTTTAACAGTTGTAGATGCCCCTGGTATTATTTCAGATTCTATTCCATCGTAGCTTGTGCCTTGTGTATTAATCTCGTCTCCATTTTTCTTAAATAAATGAATACTGAGTTCCGCATTGTTTGTTAGACTTGTGACATTTAAGGAAAGCTCCATCACTTGTGATTTACTGCAAAAAGAATTTAGTGGAATGGTAAAATATATTGTATTACTATTTTCTCCTCCATCCAAGGAAGCTACTGCAAAGGATTGATCTTTAGACAAAATACCTACTGTTCCGAAAAGAATTACAAACGATAGCAAACATCTAACTAACTTACTCATAAATAAATCCTCCAAATCTAAAATTTATTATTTCTTTTTTCGCTACATACCTCCCCCATGTCATATTTCGGCACTCAGGAAGTTTTTCCCTTCTGAATTTCCACTCTGGAACAAAACTCTCCTGTCCCTTCACAACGGCCCCAGATACACCCGCATATTTCTTCGGCTGTTTCGAATCACCAGTAGCGTTAGACGGATTCCATTTTGTTTTCTCAAATTGATCTCATTTTATGATATTTCCTTTTTTGTAACCCTACTCTCCGGCACAGAATTCAATCATATTCATCCTTCTTATTTTGGTTTCTTATTTCACATCTTCTCCTGTTATATTCGTCTGATACATGGACTGCTGGTCTCATGACTTTGGAGCCTAGATATTTAGCAGCATCAACATTTATAATTCGATAAAATCCTTACCTTCGAAGTCAGTGAGTATACGGCTCAATAAACAAAAACAAACCCGTCAGGCATATTAAGGCTGACAGGTTTTGTTCTACTTATTGCAGTTGAATTTACTTGTAAGGATAATAGTGTGGTATTTTAGACTGGAACTCTTTTAAATTCACAATCAAGTTATCATTATTAAATTCAATTAATGATACACCGTCAAATTCCCCGACTTCTGCCTCATACTCACATTTAAAATACCATTCAACAGCGGTTAAATTACCTTGATGAATAAATTGCTTTATACTCCAAACAAAAACTGTTCCACGCTTATTCCAATCTTCAAACCAGCTTTCTATGGCGTGTAATCCGTGATATTCAGGTCCATAACATTCAGAATAGATAATGTCCGGGTCGAAGATTTTTCTTAATATAACATTGTTTTTGTTAATCCAGGATTCAAAATAACTTTCTATTATCTGTTCTCTTTCAATCATCGTACGCCTCCAATGATAGCCAAATAAATCCAACGTCGCCTTGCAGCAAATACAAACAGACATGTCAGGCAAAGGATGTAGCGCTCAAACATTATCATCCTTTTTGACAGACTCATAACGTTCACGAATTTCAAGGTTTTTTGCGTGATTGTATAAATCCAAAGCTGTAATTGCTCTGAGAGCAAGTTTAACAAATAGGATAAATGCAAAAATCCCTAATCCAATACATGCCAACCAAATCAAAAAGAAAAAGACACTGATTCCTCCACCATAAAACAATCCGGGTTGTGACACCATTGTTGCAAATCAACTCCTTCTTTAGAGTTTATTAACCGAGTATATTCCGTTTGGAACATTATGTATATGACGATAAGGAAAATTTTCCTCTACGATTAGAAATACCCCACCATTGCTGGCAGGGTACGGTAACTCCGTTATTTCTATTTTAGCTTGGCTGGAACAATGTGCAAATTCTATTTCGCAGAATATTCGTCTACACTGAAGGTTAGGATTTTATCAAATATCACGTAATCCTTCCGGCTGGTAAACGGTCCCTTGTTGTTGTCGTGCTTATCAATGACATACGATGCCTTCCCTGTACCGGCTTGCTTATTCTCATACCAAGTAATAAAGGCATTCACTTCAGCCATAGAAAGGTCGTATTCTTTTTCGGTACCGTTTGTCAGGTAAATCGTGAGAATCGCATTTCCGGTAACTGGCTGTCCTAATGGTATAGCCGATGCTTCATTCGAACTGATGCTTTCACCCGCTGCATTAACTGCGGTTACTACATAATAATATTTAACATCACTGGTAACGTTAATATCAGAATAAGTAGCATTTGTTACGCTAGAAGCAATTGTTTCATATGGGCCACCCGTTGTTGTCGATCTTTTAACATTATAACTCGTTGCATTTGTGACTGCAGTCCAACTGAGATTAATTTTCTCGATTGCTGCCGCTGCAGAAAGGTTTACTGGAGCCGATAAGTTAGTATTGATTAAATAACCGGTATCATCGATATCTATTGCGTCAAGACCAAATGGAGTATTAGTGGTAACCGACGGGACAAAGTTGTTCATAACAATTTCATGAACTCCGTATTTTAGATCTAATACTTCATAAGCCAATGTCTGCCAGTTGTTAGTCGTTGACGTATTATTAAGTGTAAAGCTATCTTTTACACCATCTACATAAATATCAACATTACTAGCCCTATTAGAACCACCAACTGCAATAATTCTGAATTTTGTTCCTACAAACTTGAATCTGACTTTACCTTTACTTGTAGATGGAATAGCACTATTAGAGTTTGGCGAAGCTGATCCGTTGTACAAATTAGCATCTACCCAACGATAACTTACATCATATCCATCAGTATACACAATAGCAGGATTCGTGTCGTCGTATCTTGTCCAACCAGCCTCTGGTGCTGTGAGTTTATCACCTACAGTTGCAGCATACGTATTAGTTTGTACTGAAAAAAACAATACCCCGACGAAAATAACCATTATTAGTTTTGAAGCTATACTCTTCCATTGTTTCACAAAACCCATCTCCTTTAATATGTATGCATCAAGCTTACACTAAAAAAAGGCGAACAAACAGTCTGTTATTCGACAATTATTTACAATACACTTAAGGGTTACGGAGGAAATAAGTGGATTTTTAAAAAATAAAACCCGCCATAGAGGCGGGTTATTTTCTGTATGCTCGGTAAGTGTGTTTTTTTGTATATTCCCTCACTACTATCTAGGTTTATATGATCATCAAGCAAAGTACAACTTAAATGTATATATTCATCAGGAATTCAGTCCAATCTATCCTTGCGGATTCACAATATAATAACGTATAACCTTGAAATGGAGTGATGATAAATGGCATCAATTATAAGTTATGGTTCACAGGCAAAAATCCCGTTAGACCCGTTTACTATTACTACAACGGTTGCTGGGATTCCTGGAGCTGGAGCGGAGATAGCCACAGCGCAAGTAAATATTAGCCCGGCTAATCCTGCCTCTTTCTCCAGTAGAGTCGAGTTAAATGGTAGCTTTAGTCTTACTGCACTTGCTAATAGTCAATTTTTTGCTATAATTCGGCGTGCTGGAGTTGATATTTATAGATCCTTTTATCGTTTTACTACAACTACTGATATTCAGATAAATGTTCTGTGGGTTGATGGTCCTTATCTTGGAGTCCACAACTACGAATTGGTAATTCAAAATGACAGCAATCTGCCTATAAATCTATTTGGACCCATAGCATTCACAGCAACTGCTATTGGAGGAGACGGCGTAATTTAAGCTATGGAACACGAAGAATTAAAAAATGAAAAATAAAAAAAGCCCTGCAGACCATTACGGCCGACAGGGCTTTTCATACATTCTAACTCCCTTTTGTTTAATAAGACTGTCTCCGAGCATTTTATTAGTGAAACTATGAAGATTTACACTGATGGTGTATATCAATTAGAAGTTTCGTTTGCTCCTGGAGAACAAAAGACGACTCAATTTTACGGTACCGTTGGTCATAGCCATAAAATCTACGTATACAACAGTAATGGAATAGTGAATGACTTCAATATTTCTGCCAGACAATTTTAAAAAAGCAGACTATATTTCTTTACAAGTTTCATGTAGCTATCAGTTTTTCAATCAAGTGGAAACGGCTACGCCGTCCTTTTAAAGGACGGGGTGTTTCAGCGAGAAATAGAAGGATAATTATAGCGTGAAACATATAAATTCTTATATTTGAACAAAAACAAACCCGTCAGGCTTCACACCAAGCCCGGCGGGTTTGCTTTAATCTCAATTACCCTATAGATACTCCGGAAAACGTGACTGGTCCAGTAACACTGGCAGTATTCAGCAAAATATTCAGACTGTTATTCGAAACACCTAAAGAATATCCATGATATCCCGCTGGAACGCTTCTCTCCAAATATGAAATAGAAATAGGTTGAATAGCCATTAAAGCAAGACCGTTAGCTCCAACATTAAAAATAGGTTGACCGTCCCGGTATAGGGTAAAGACTACACTCGGGGTGCCCAGAGTAGTTTGAAATTCAATTGTAGAATTTAATAGAACGGATCCGCTTGCTACGGTAGCCACTCCAAATTCAGCTAAGATTAAATTTTGTTCCGGTGAAAGAATAGGAATGGACAAGGTTTGGCTTCCTGTTGATGCGGTGCTGCTGCCTACATCTATGATTTGTGCCATGCTAAACTGCCTCCTCTATATTTTCTACTCATAGAGTATGCAGAGAGAGGAACATTGGATTGGACAGATCAGCGATAACCTCTACCCTATTTTTTCCTGTATCTAATTGAACACCACGGATGGATTTAGTTCTCCTACAAGTTGGCAAACTTTTTTGATGCCGCTTTTGGACATCGTGCAATATTTTGAATCCTTGGTCCGTTCGCGTTCGAAGTAAGCAACTTTCAGGAGACTGTTGATCTCCACGATGTTGTGGATGTTTATACTATTATTACGATCCGCTAAGTAAAAGGTGTACCCTGATGCATTTAAAACCCTTGTCCAATACTTTAGTGTACCGGTTGTGTAAAATACGGAGTCCAAAGTGTGCAATAATATGATGCTTGATGAGCTGTCTGTACCAAGAAAGATGATATCTTCCCCTTTTACAGAAACAAGCCCTGACTGTCCCTCCAGATCTTTAGTAGCGCTTATAATACTCATGCTAAACCTCCAAACTATTTCAGCAGTTCTTCGGGCACTTCCGGCTGGTTGATATATACAATACTGGTACTGACAAGCACAAGCAACGCGGCCATACCTGACAAAACAGACGCCAGTCCATATACCGCTTTACGCTGAATACTCTTGATCATATTGATTTCACCCCCCTCCAAGCAAGAAATAGAGTACAAGCCTGCGCGAAGAAGCTCGCTGCAACTACTGCCGAACAGAACAGCATATTAAAAATGATTAGGACGCCTGCAGCTATTTTGAGTTTTGGCCAATGACGCTTAGGTATACGGGTCTGCCGTTCAATCCCGATCGGCGCTAACCACAGTACAAGGACCAGGCTTACAGCGTTCAATATTTGAACGTACACATTACCGAGCTCCACAAATGATAAAAGAGTGAAGAGTGCCGTGGTGAAGATTACACATTTGGTTCCGGATTTAAGGTGTACTCCCCCGGACACTTGCCGCAGCAATGCGAATGAGATCAATATCAACCCGGCTTCAGTTAGGCGGCCAGTAAATAGAGAAATTAACAAAGTCAACGAGAGGATAGATAGTACATTTAGGACCACGGCTATTGCGAACTTGAGGACGGCGTGTGATGCCGGGTGATCGGGAACAATATTTTTGATTCCGGTTGCCAATCTTGTGGAGAGAATATCAATCAATGTCTTCCTCGGCCTCCTTTCGAATAGCGTAGTAGAGCAGAAACATCATGACTGAAGCAAAAAACAATATGTTCACAAACAAATCATTATAATAGAAGATGACCGAAACGAAGACCAGGAAGACTACGATCAATAAGACCATCAATATATCTTCGAATTTAAAACGGAGCCGTTCAAAATCGAACTTAAATCCCCAACCGGTTTTATACAGCCACACTGATAAAAGGATGGTTATTAACCCGCTTGCAAACTGCAGCAAATAACCGTTCGAAGTATCTCCTTGGGCAACTGCAATGGAGCCGAATAGCAGCTTGGCCAAGCCCGTTTGTAAAAAAGCGTATGCCACATAACCCAACACCGTTACAATGACTGACCAGATCAAGGGGATCTTCACCACAACCTTAAAAAAGATTGCAAACAGTAAAATCGTAATCAGCGGAACCAGGTATGAAAGTGAAAATTCATTTCGCATGATGTAACTCTGCAGATTAATGAGAAGCACCATAAATAAGGCTTTCCAGATATAATTCATAAATTTAAACCTGAACAGCGACATTATGAGACAATACACTGAAATCGTTTCAATTGTTGAAAATGCCATATAGCCAACAGGTTCCCATGACAACACACAACACCGCCTGACATAATTTTCATTCAATGCATTAATTATATATCCGAAAGAGGACTACCGTATAGTACTTATTCACTACAAAACCGGCCCGTCAGACGGGGTTACTCCAAGTACGCCCGAAGAACCCCCGCCAGCAGTTGGCGGGGGTTCTTCTTATTTCAGATGATCTCTTAATGCCGCCCCAAGGTCGGCTGTATATTGGGTCAGCCTTAAGCTGATCTCTGTACGCATAACATCACGGGTTAGCCCAAAGCGTTCCTGGTAGCCCCGGCAAAAGATTTTGTAATACACCAAAAATTCCTCCTGCTCATCCGCCAGCACTCTGATATTCCGCTGCTTCAGCTCTTTCTGCAGCTGATAGGTATCCTGCATGATCCGGCGCTGGATGGCTTGGCCGGCCATTGAATAGGCGCGTTTCAGAATGCTGCCGGAGTGCTCGAGCTCCTTGAGGCCCTTGCTGACCATAGTATCCATGTAAGGGAGCAGGATGAGGTCACGGACCATCGTCCTCTCCTCAATCGTTATCATTTTACTTCCGGCCTCACGCTGCTGCCCCTCGAACTGCTCAACATGCTCGGTCATGATCATTTTTGTTTTCCAGCGTTCATTGCCGTCGAGTTTGCTCATTTATAATGACCCCCAATCTGTTCAGCTCTCTCCCGGGCAACTCCGGATTCAAGTAAAGATGAAGCCCTGATCAAGGCTTGATTTCCATACCGGGCTTTAATTCCGTCGATTGCGTGTTCCTTATTGTAAGAGCGGGCCCGGTCATCGAACAGCGTAAGCTGAATCACACCGTCATCCGAAAGGCGGGACAACGTTATGGCTAAGCGCCCTACAGGGAGCCCGGACCAGTTGTCCATGAATAATGCGAGCGCGGCTGCGGCCACTTCATGCGTCAACGATGAAGGCTCCGGCAATGTCATCTGGCGCTCATAAGAGCATGAGCTCTCTCCGTCTGTCTCCAAAACGGAAATAGAGACCACCGACCCCATGTAACGATACCGCCGTGCCCGCTGGCACACCTCGATGACAAGCTCAAGCAGCACAACCTCGATATCCGTCAGCCGGGTATATAAATTCCAGCGCAGGGCCTTGCCATGCCCCACGGACTTGATCTGATGCCGTATTCCTGTAACCACAGGACTAGGATCAAGCCCCCGCGCGGTTTGCCAATAATACTCCGCCTGGATATCGCTCTGCTTGCCCATTGTGGTGCGCATTCGCTGCTTAAACTCCGGCAGCTCCATTCGTGCAATGTCTCCGATTGTGGATATACCCATGCGCCAAAAATTCCTGGTCATTCTAGACGCTACCATAAACATATCCTGCACCGGCAGTCTCCACAGGGTGGACTCTAACTGGTTAAAGGTAAGCTCGTATATCCCGTCCTTCATCTTTTTGGCGTAGTTATCTGTCGCCATTTTTGCCATGACTTTAGTGGAACCAATACCTATCCGGGTCCAGACACCTGTCGACAGCAAAACATGGTGCTGGATTTTTTGAATCATGTCTTTCAATGACCCTCCAAAGTAAGCAAGAGAGCCTGTGACATCCAGAAACTGCTCATCGATGCTGTAGGGCTCCACCAGATCGGTATAGGTCCGGTAAATTTCTGAGATCAGAAGCGAGACCTTAATGTAAGTTCCCATGCGGGGGCGTATAACAATTAG
Organism: Paenibacillus riograndensis SBR5; assembly: GCF_000981585.1. NCBI lineage: Bacteria > Bacillati > Bacillota > Bacilli > Caryophanales > Paenibacillaceae > Paenibacillus > Paenibacillus riograndensis. The sequence goes on along the minus strand of NZ_LN831776.1, from coordinate 3,391,344 downwards.
CTCCGGGCATTTTGCTAAAGCTTCACCTACACGTGAGGCCGTCGTTACGCCCTGTGCTTTGGCAACCGGGCAGGCTGCCAGTACAATGCCGTTCATTCTGGAAGGGTCTCCTACTGCAACCGGTCTATCTCTATATTCAGGATGGGCGGCTTTCTCCACCGAGGCATAAAAGGCTTGGCAGTCGGACAGCAGAATGACACGATCCTTAGGCATAGCGCTTCTCCCCTACCCGCCGCCAAGCGAGGATATTGGCAACAATAAATACGCGGGGGGCTCCGGCAGTAAGACAATGGGCCCGGAGCCGGCCGTCCCTGATGCCCACAACTTCAATTTTCCGCTGAGATAGGGTTCCCAGCTTGTCCATATATACAATTTCGATCAGTTGACCGTCTCGAATCCGCATAAGATCCGCCTCCACTACAGGAACATTTGTTTGTATTATAACCAAACATACGTTCTATAAACAACAAGTAAGATATTCTTAGGCTGGGATAAAAAAGAAACCAGAACCTCCGCCCTTCCTGTACAGCAAAGGTGGAGTTCCAGGATTAATCTTTTTTGTTGCAAATGCAATAAAGTTAGGTTAAATTTAATCTGTCCTGCTTTTATTGCATTTGCAACAAAAACATCTGCTAAGGAGTTTAATGATGAAGGAAATTCTTCGGGAAATCGGAATGATAGCAAGGGCACTGGATTCCATGAGCAATATAGAATTTAAAGAATATGACCTTACAAAAGGGCAGTATTTGTACCTTGTGCGGATATGTGAACATCCAGGAATCATCCAAGAAAAGTTAGCTGAGATGATAAAAGTAGACCGGTCAACAGCAACCCGTGCTATAAAAAAACTTGAAATTAACGGTTTTATTGAAAAAAAGGAAGACAAACATAACAAAAAAAATAAAAACCTCTTTCCAACAGAAAAAGGGCAGCATGTTTATCCTTTTATAAAAAGAGAAAATGATCATTCCAATCTGGTTGCACTAAGGGGATTTTCCGAAAGTGAATTAGAAACCATGTTCACTCTGCTTCAAAGAGTAAGAAAAAATGTAGAAAAAGACTGGGAATTTGTAAAAAAAGGAAACAAGAGAATTTATTAATTATAAAGGAGCGCTATTTAAATGACTATACACATAAAAGCATGTGCCCTAAAAGATTTATGCCAGCTTCAAGAAGTCAGTTATGAAACGTTTAAGGAGACGTTTAAGGATCAGAATTCACCTGAAAATATGAAGGCCTATTTGGAAAGGGCATTTAACTTAAACCAATTAGAAAAAGAATTATCCCATATTTTTACGCAATTCTTTCTGATTTATTCTAATCATGAAGCCGCCGGATATTTAAAGGTAAATACCAATGAGGCCCAGTCTGAAGAAATGGGTGATGAAGCGCTGGAAATCGAGAGGATCTATATAAAGCACAAATTTCAAAAACACGGGCTGGGTAAAGTGCTGCTAAATAAAGCCTTAGAAATTGCGGTGGAACAGAATAAAAAGAAAATCTGGCTGGGCGTATGGGAAAAGAATGAAAATGCGATTGCGTTTTATAAGAAAATGGGGTTTGTCCAAACGGGGAGCCACTCTTTTTATATGGGTGATGAAGAACAAATCGACATTATAATGACCACAGACATATAATAGATTAGACGAACACCAAATTCTACTAATAAGTTGGAGGCGCCATGAACCTCGATATCCGGGAACAGCTCGATCCTCTTTTTGAAATAATGGGCTTGCTCTATGTCAGCAGCAACGGGAAACAGCATAAGGAACAGACGATCATTGAGCTGGACAAATTCGGCATAGACGGCGAGGCCTTTTACAATAAAAATCTGAAGGTCATCGACAAATATGTCCAGGCCTTTCAAAAGCATCAGATGATTGAGGACAGTGACCGCCTGTTTTTTACGGATGAGACGTATTTCTCTGTGCTGCTGGCTCTGCTGTGTGAAAATGCCAACTGGCTTACGGAGCTTGAAGAAGTGTCTGAAGACCGGATCCGGGAGGCGCTGCTTCAGGTATTGATACAGGAACACAGTGAGCAGCACAGTTCTGCCGTTGAGGGGCCGCAGCTTCATGTACGTTCATTGGATGAGATCATTAGCTTTCTTGAGGAGTGTCCGTTTGAGGAAGGCGTGAAATGGAAGCTGATGAGCTTGCTGCAGCAGCCCCGCAAACATATGTCGGCGCTGGTGAGTGCGGTAACCAGGAATCTCCCCGCTTTTGAACATGCCTGTAAGGAGGTCGAAAAGCCGCTTGGCAAGCTGATTCCCAAGTTAGTGCAATCGATTCATGAGAACGGTGATAAGCGGTTTCTCAAGCTCATTGAGTTTTTTACCCGGAACAGTACTCTCCATCCCACTTTGATCATGCCTCTGGGTCAGGTGATGTACGTCTCGCAATGCTATTGCGGATTGTATGTAGCTTCACTCCCCATCTCCGGTAATTATATTACCGATTCCAGAGAATACCTGCTTATGCGGTTAAAGGCGCTGGCCGATAACAGCAAATTGCAGATCCTATCTTCACTGAAGGCCAGTCCCAAATACAATCTGGAGATCGCTGAACAGTTAGGGCTGTCGGCTGCTACAGTATCCCATCATATGAATGTGCTGTTGGCTAGCGGGATGGTGGGTATTGACAAAAAGAACAGTAAAGTCCACTACCATTTGGAGACGGACAATATAAGGCTTTTGATTGATGAACTGGAACGGTATCTGCTGTAAAAGCAAAAGGCTTCCCGCAAGGCTGCGGGGAGTTTTTTTATAACCGTAAATTCGATAACTAACTTATATATTTGACCATAATCTAATTTATATGGTATATTTCATTTATTATTTTACCGCAATCTAACTTAGGGAGTGGAAAATGTTATGAAACAAGCGGTCCGCGAGCACAAAGTACTGCTTACCGTTACACTGTTATGCAGTATTCTCACCTCAGCAGCGGGAGTACTCATTGCTCTCATCCTGCAAAAGGTGATTGACGCTGCTTTGCAGGGAGACAGACAGCTTTTCCGGGAAATTCTGCTGCTGTCGGCTGTTTATTTGCTGCTTTTGGGGGTGTTCGGATTTATCTATTCGCTGTGCAGCAAAGCTTTGATCCGCAATGTGACGATTTCACTGCGCGAGCGGGTGTTTCGCGGCGTATTCGGGCAGAAGCCCGAAACCTTCTCAGCAACCAATACAGCTGATTATTTGTCTGCACTCACCAATGATATCAAGCTGCTGGAGGACAACTATATCCAGCCTATGCTGCAGGTTCTGCAGAATGTAGTGGTATTTGCTGTTTCTTTGGGGATACTGCTCTATCTCAGCCCCTTGGTGACTGTGATCCTGATTGGATGCATGGTGCTCATGTTTGCCATTCCCTCTCTATTCGGCAAAGCGCTGCAGCATAAGCAAAGTGAAGTCTCCAGCCAAATGTCCGCGTTCACCGCAAGCCTGAAGGATTTATTATCCGGGTACGAGGTGATTACATCCTACGCTATGGGCAAGTATGCCGGGGACACCTTCAAACAGCAGAACCACCGGGCCGCCGGGGTCCGGTTTGCCGCTGACCGGCTGTTCGCCTTCAATGAAAGTGTGTCCCAAACTTTAGCGATTCTGACACAGTTTGCAGTTGTTTTTATTGCCGCCTATCTGATCATTACCGGCAGGCTGTCCGCCGGAAGCCTGGTCGCCCTGGTTCAGCTAAGCGGCGGTTTTGTGGGTCCGATGCTGGCCATCATGGAGAATCTCCCCAAAATCCAGGGGATTAAACCTGTTCGGGAACGCATCGATTGGCTCACCGGAGAGAAACAGGAGCCGGATGCAGAAGGACTTCCTCCTGTATTTAACAGCACATTGGAGGCCCGGCATCTGCAGTTCAGCTACAAACCGGGAAATCCGGTAATACAAGATATTTCCCTTAGTCTGGAGAAAGGAAAAAAATACGCGCTGGTAGGTCCCAGCGGCTGCGGGAAATCAACCCTGGTCAAATTGTTGACGGGGTATTATGACCGCTTTGACGGTTCCATTGAGCTTGACGGCACGGATGTGAGACGGCTTGACAGGGAGAAGCTGCAGCAAATGGTCTCCACCATCCATCAGAATGTATATATGTTTGATTCCGATATCAGGCACAACATATGCCTGCATGAGGAGTTTTCGGAGCAAATGCTGGATACGGCCCTTCACACCAGCGGAATTCATAAGTTTTTGCAGAATACACCGGATGGCCTGCTCTCCCCTGTCGGAGAGAACGGTCTGCAGCTGTCGGGAGGCCAGCGGCAGCGGATTGCCGTCGCCCGGGCACTGATCCGCAATAAGCCGATTCTGGTCCTGGATGAAGGCACCTCGGCTATTGATATGCAGACCGCTTACGAAATCGAGAGCAGATTACTGAAGATTAATGAGCTGACCCTGATTACGATCACCCATAATATGAATGAGGAGCTGCTTGGCTTATACGACCAGATTATATATATGGAGGATGGGCAGATCGCCGAGACGGGAAGTCTGGAGGAGCTGCTTAAGCAAGGGGGCAGATTCAGAAGCTTTTATACTTTGGAAAAAGAACTGGTCGGCACTGCCGGGTAATTCCGTCCAGCTTCAATCAAAAGCCGCCAGCTTGAGAGCTGGCGGCTTTTGGCCTGCAGTTGCAATGAGCGTTAGCAGCAGTGAGTTGTAGTAATCAAGCTTACAGCAAAATAGTTTTGGAGATGATTACCAGCAAAATGAACAGAACCAGGATAGCACCGGTAGAAGTAAATGCGCCATATCCGCCGCCGTATCCGCCAACATTTTCACCCATAATTCAATTCCTCCTTAAAATAGAGTACAGCTTAGAATATGCGGAATTCCCCCATACGCTTGGGCATACAGGAAATGGCTATACATTTAGGCCTATCCACGTAAATAATAACAAAGATGTAACTTTAATGACTGTTAATGATTGCTAATTCGGTTTAAATAATTAATACAAAGTATTTTAGAGATAGAAGCAAGGGATGTGGACGAAATGAAAAAAAAGGACATTCAGCTCGCACTCGTTACCAGTATGTGTCAACGTGTTCATCTGGTAAGCGGAGAAACTTATACTGGAAAATGTGAAATCAATCCTGTTGCCGATGTTTTGGAGGTTTCGACCCAAGAAGGGCGGCTTACGCTCCCTTACTGGACCATAAAACGTTTTGTCAGCTTTAATCCCAGAGGTGAAATCAATGAGCAAACTCAAACGATCCGATAAAGCAGTCGTCTCTTTTTTACTCGGACTGGCTTCTTTGCTGATTATCGCATTTTTTATCATCCGTTATATTGTTCAAAATGTATCGTTTGCCCCCTAAGCCCAGGCTGCGCCCGGACGTGGCCTTTCTTCTGCCTGCATCGGCCGGCAACATTCTCATGATATCCCAACCCCAATGCTGCCGAAAACTAAAAAGGACCCTGCCGGTAACCGGCAAGGCCAGGTGCATACAACAGGTGTTACTCCTACTATAACGGGTAATTATTAAGGGAGTGTATGAAACTTTCAAATTTTTTACCGTATAGAACGGGACTTTCATTAAGCATAGCCTCATGTCTACCATCCAAATTCCCCTCGGCTGCCTCCTTCTAATCCAGCCTATATTCAAACTCCACCTCATGCCGCACCGGAATGCCGTCATACCCAGTTAGCGGAATCGACGGCTTGAGCTTTCGGGCTTCCGTAATCGCCTCTCTATGCACCGCTGTAAGGTCGAAGCCTCTTTTCTGATAAAAGCGGATGGCCTTGCTGTTGTCGTTTGAGGTAATGAGCCATACTCTGGTGCACCCCGCACGGGCTGCCTCTTCCACAACCCGTTCGATTAACCGGCTGCCCGCCCCGATATTCTCAGTCTTGCTGTCCAGAGAGACGATTTCGCATTCCCCGTCCCGGCAGCAATAATAAATGGCCGCATGCACCTTGCCGTCCAGCACAGCGCAGTATCCGGGCAGCTCTGCCAGCTTATGCATCCGTCCTCTGGATACGATGACTGTTCCGCTAATCTGAAGCGCCGCTTGGCGGGTGGCGGAATCTATTGCCTGAATAAGCATCTCTCCTCCTCCTCTCTGCCTTTCTTTTTTCCTGCTGCATTTATTTGTAACGCAGATCAGGAGATTGGGCAAGCAAATTTCTTGGACCGGGTGATTGATTTCCGGAGGGTTTTATTTTACAATGGGTTCATAAACGCGCGTTTACGTAAAGGGGGCATTATGCGCAGCGAAGATATAGCAAAGCTCGCCGGGGTATCCCGAAGCACGGTTTCCCGCGTGATCAACAATTATTCCAACGTCCCTGAGGAGACCCGGGCCAAGGTGCTGAAGGTGATTGAGCAGCATCAGTACGAACCCAACAGCTTCGCCCGGGCTCTGGCCGGCAAGAAGACCGACACGATCGGGCTTTTCGCTATCAGCATGAATGAGAAAGAGAATGCGACCCGGATTTATCAGAACAATTACTTCGCGCCTTTCGTTGATGCCGTTGTCGACACTGCGAATGCCCGCGGCTGTTATGTGCTGATCCACACCGTATATTCTCCGGACGATTTCCTGAAGGTGAAGCAGGCCTTCCTGCAGAAACGGATTGACGGCGGCATTATCGTCGGCACCCAGAAGGATATTGATATCGTGCGGGAAATGGTCAATCTTGAATTTCCGCTTGTGCTGATCGATTACGACATTTCGGAGATTATGTCAGAACATCTGGACCGCAATCATCTGGCTATCGTGAATTCCAAGGACTATGAGGGCACCGTCGAAGCGATTGAGTACCTGATCAGCCTGGGCCATGAAGAAATTGGCATGATCTGCGGGCGCATGAATACGTACTCCGGGCGGGAGCGTTACATGGCATACGAGGATACGCTGAAGAAGCATGGATTGGCGCTGAGGGAGAGCTTCATCCTGCAGGGTGATTTTCTCAAAGAGACCGCTTATGAAGAGGTCACGAAGCTGCTGGCTTCCGGCGCTGCTCTGCCGACCGCCTTCTTCTCCGCCAACGATGACATGGCTATCTCTGCAATGGAAGCGTTCTCTGAACACGGAATATCCGTACCGGAGGACATCTCCATCGCCGGATTCGACGATGTGCAGCTGGCTTCACGCATTCATCCGAAGCTGACCTCCGTCCGTCTGCCGATTTATGAAATGTCCAAGGCCGCAGTCGAAAAAGTGATTGAGCTGTGCGATTCCCGCCAGCCGACCTTCAGTACCATCAGCTTCCCGGCCAGGCTTGTCCAGAGAGATTCCTGCCAGCCGCCGAAGATCTGAGGCTTCCATGGCTGGATACCATTTTCCTCTCCAGCCCTACAAATTATTTTCATTCCGAGAAACTCCCTTTCCCCCGAGGGATTTTTTCTCAGTCTTGTAAACGCGCGTTCACAATTGAAAGGAGACTATTCTCTTATGAAATTCGGAACCTTTGACGACACTCGCAAAGAGTACGTAATCAACACTCCTAAAACGCCTTACCCATGGATTAACTACCTCGGCAACGAGCAGTTTTTCGGCCTCATCTCCAATACTGCCGGCGGTTACACCTTCTACCGGGATGCCCGTATGAGAAGACTTACCCGTTACCGGTATAACAATATTCCGCTGGACACAGGCGGACGCTACTACTATCTGTATGACGGCGGTGATTTCTGGACCCCGGGCTGGATGCCGGTTAAGCGCGACCTCGATTTCTACGAGTGCCGTCACGGTCTCGGCTATACCTCGATCACAGGCGAACGTAACGGCATTTCCGTGAACCAGCTCGCTTTTGTACCGATGGGCCACAACGCCGAAGTGCACCGGCTGGTGGTTAAGAATACCGGCTCCGCGAAGAAATCCGTGAAGCTGTTCTCTTTTGCCGAATTCTGTCTCTGGAATGCCCAGGATGATATGACCAACTTCCAGCGCAACCTCAGCACCGGCGAAGTTGAAGTCAAGGATTCCGTCATTTACCACAAAACCGAATACCGCGAGCGCAGAAACCATTACGCTTTCTATTCTGTGAACAAACCAATCGACGGCTTCGATACCGACCGTGAATCGTTCCTCGGCATGTACAACGGCCTGGATAACCCGCAGGCGGTTGCAGCCGGTGAAGCCGCCAATTCCGTAGCCAGCGGCTGGTCGCCGATCGGCTCCCACGCCCTGAACATCACGCTGGAGCCTGGCGAAGAGCAAAGCTTCATCTTTGTGCTCGGCTACATCGAAAATCCCGAAGACGAGAAATGGGAAGCGCTGAATGTCATCAACAAAAAACCGGCGCTGGCTGTCATCGAACAGTTCGCTACAGACGCCCAGGTGGATGCTGCTCTTGCAGTTCTGGCTGCGCACTGGGATAACCTGCTGTCCAAATATCAGATCCAGAGCGGCGACGAGAAGCTTAACCGCATGGTTAACATCTGGAATCCATACCAATGTATGGTTACCTTCAACATGTCCCGTTCGGCATCCTATTTTGAATCCGGGATTGGCCGCGGCATGGGCTTCCGTGACTCCAACCAGGACTTGCTCGGGTTCGTGCATCAGATTCCTGAGCGGGCCAGAGAACGTATCCTGGATATCGCGGCTACCCAGTTCGAAGACGGCAGCGCGTACCACCAGTACCAGCCGCTCACCAAAAAAGGCAACAACGAAGTCGGCTCCGGCTTCAATGACGATCCGCTCTGGCTGATTTCAGGAACCGCTGCCTACATCAAGGAAACCGGCGACTATTCCATTCTGGATGAGCAGGTTCCTTTTGACAGCAATCCGGACAATACCGCTACCCTGTTCGAGCATTTGAAGCGTTCCTTCGAACACGTCACCAACAACCTCGGACCGCATGGCCTGCCGCTGATCGGACGCGCAGACTGGAATGACTGTCTGAACCTGAACTGCTTCTCCACCGAACCGGGCGAATCGTTCCAGACGACTGAGAATATCGCAGGCGGCATAGCGGAATCCGTGTTTATCGCAGGTCTGTTCGTCTTCGTTGGACCGGACTATGCCGAAATCTGCCGTATGCGCGGACTGGACGATGCAGCTGCGGATGCAGTTGCGAAGATCGACAATATGCGTGAAATCACACTGACCCACGGCTTCGACGGCGACTGGTTCCTCCGCGCTTACGATCACTACGGCGACAAGGTCGGCAGCAAGGAAAATGAGGAAGGCCAGATCTTCATCGAGCCGCAGGGGATTTGCGTAATGGCCGGTATCGGGGTAGAAGACGGTCAAGCGGCCAAGGCCCTGACTTCCGTACAGGAACGCCTGGATACGAAATACGGTATCGTTTTGCAGCAGCCGCCTTACTCCAAGTACTATCTGAACCTGGGTGAAATTTCCACATACCCTCCAGGCTACAAGGAAAATGCGGGTATTTTCTGCCACAACAACCCATGGATCATGATTGCCGAAACCGTGCTGGGCCATGGCGACAGAGCTTTTGAAATCTATAAGAAAATTGCTCCGGCTTACCTGGAAGACATCAGCGAAGTTCACCGTATGGAACCGTACGTGTACTCGCAAATGATCGCAGGTAAAGATGCCGTACGCCACGGGGAAGCGAAAAACTCCTGGCTGACAGGTACCGCTGCCTGGAACTATGTGGCGATCACACAGTCGATTCTCGGAATTCAAGCGGATTTCGCCGGTCTGAAAGTAGATCCTTGTATCCCTGCAGCGTGGGACAGCTTCGAAATCACCCGCGTCTTCCGTGGAGATACTTACGTGATTCAGATCAAGAATCCGAACCATGTCTCCAAGGGCGTAGCCAGCCTTACCCTCGACGGCACAGCCGTAGGAGGCAACATCATCGTCCCTGTGGGCGACGGCGCTGTGCATCATGTCGTTGTAGAGCTGGGCTAATTAACTTCTGCTCCGCCAGTGCGGTTTTGTAAAGGCAACCGGGCTTCTCCTTTTGTATAGGGGAGCCCGGTTTGTATTTATCTCTAAACGATGTTAATCTACATCATAGAGATGCATACAAAGGAGCATAAGCTTATCATGTGGATTACTCTGTAAAGATTAACATTCCGGGAGGATGCCTGTAATAGTGGATACACTATTCTTTTTGGCATGCTTTTCTTTAATCTTACAGGGTATGCAGGGAAAGGTGTAACTTCAACCTATTCTGCGGATACCTTAGGGTATCCGCTTTTCTTTTCACGGGAAGCCGCATCTCTATTAATCCTGGCCCGCATATCCTCCAAATTACGAATGGAGGGACTTTTATTATGAAATCGAAGTTAGTTTTGATTGAGGGATTACCAGGGTCCGGGAAGACCACAACGGCTCAGCTTGTTCATGAAATTCTCACAGAAATGAACCTAACATCCCGGCTTTTTCTAGAAGGGGATTTGGATCATCCTGCGGATTACGATGGAGTCGCCCATTTTACAAAAAATGAATTCGTTGAACTATTGAGTACCTTTGAAAAGCATAGAGATCTATTAAGCAATCGTGTGGTCAAACAAGATAACAATTACTTCATGGCCTACCGGAAACTTAAAAATGAATACGGAGCAAGCTTTCCAGATGAGCTGCTGCATGCATCAGCCGGAAATGATGTGTATGAATTGCCGCTGGATCAAAACAGAAAACTGATAGCAGAGCGCTGGAAAAAGTTCGCAGATGGTGCACTAAAGGGCTCAGACATCTTTGTTTTTGATTGCTGCTTTATACAAAACCCTGTAACCATAGGAATGATTAAATACGGCGCACAGAAGGAAGATGTTATAAGTTATGTTGCGGAGCTGGCAGTGATCGCGGAGCGGCTGAATCCATTGTTGATTTACGTCGAACAGAACGATCTTGATCATTCTTTCCGAAAGGCTGTTGCAGAAAGACCTGAAGAATGGTCCGGGGGCTTCATTGAATATTATACAAACCAGGGTTATGGAAAAAAGCATGGGCACACAGGTCTGGAGGGAACCCTGCAGGTTCTTCAGGCCAGAAGAAAGCTGGAAGCAGAAATTTTTAGCGGCTTAAAAATAGCCAAGCAAAAAGTGAATAACTCATCTTATGACATTAACGAATATAAGCAAGTTATTGCGGAGATTCTATCCCAATACTTTAGCCAGGTAACCTAACATGCAGAAGCTGGAATTCTATCATCGTATAGATTAGATCAGATTTTCGTTTCCCGCCCGGCTTTGACATGTTTAAGCTGGGCAACAATTATGACGCTAATGATGACCAGAAGGAACCACGAACTGATCTTGCTGAGGCTGACCAGATGCCAGGCCTGATATTGGTTGGGATATCTCCAGGCATTAAAAAATGTAGCTATATTTTCAGCTAACCAGATAAAAAAACCTACAATAAAAAAAGCAAGGGTCAAGGGCATCCGGTAAGTGGCGTTGCGAACCCGGTAGATGATCCATGTTCTCCAAAAGACAATCAGCACAAGCGCGGTCAGCCACCAGCGGAAATCAGGAATAAAATGATGTGTAAAAAAGTTCAGATAGATGGCTCCTCCCAGTAATCCCGCAGCAGCAAGCCCCGGCCAGCCGGTCATATCCATCTTCAGTCTGCGCCAGATCTGGCACATAAAGCTTGCTACACTCGCATACATAAATCCGCTATAGAGCGGTACACCGAGCAGCTTCGTTAACCCGGGCTCAGGGTATGCCCATGACCCCATCCTTACCTTATAGATTTCCAGCAGCAAACCAATCACATGAAATACGCAGATCACTTTGATCTCGTCGATTGTTTCTAATCCACTGCGGTACATAAGGTACTGCACGGCAAGCAGGATCAAAAGAATGGCATCATAACGGTAAATGAAGGGCAGCTCGATTGCGCTGGAAAGAGCTAAAGTTCCAAAAATCGCAACCGGAAATATGCAGCTCATCGCTTGATGATAGCCAAAATGCAGCAGCTGTATTATGGATTTCAATAGTATACTCCCCTCTTCTGCGCCGGGCGGCTTAACCTCTCTTCCGTCTCTAGCTCTGTGGCATTCCCTTTTCGCTTAGCCTCGCCTGCCAAGCCCCCCGCTGCGTTGTGGTCAGCTTGAATATAACATGATATTTATCGTTTTACAATATATTTAGATTGATAAGGAATACTTAATTGTTGTTTCGTATATTCAGTTTATGTTGAACATATTTTGTAGTCTTCAATTCCCGGCGCACCAAAAACCACCCGGCGTACACTGCCGAAGCGGTATGCCGGGTGGCTTGGGGTATGTCATTTTATGATCTCACGTGATCCCGCATTCATTCGGCGCAGCTTACGCCTTGCTCTCCGGAATCCATACCTTCATCTCGCCGCTGCCGCGGTTGCCCCACAAATAATAGGGAATGGCCGTAATCGTGGCGGCTTCCACAGGCGCCTTCGCTCTGCTGTACAAGCCGCCGCTCCAGCCCGCCTGCTCTATCCGGCTGCCTTGGCCTTTTACTACTACTGCACCGCCTAGCAGCGAAGCTTCAAAATGCTCTGTGAACGGAGCGGATTCATGTAATGCTATCGAGCTCAGCGGTGTGCTGTTATCGGCGGCCTCCAGGCAATAGACGAGCGGTCCGCGCTGGATAGCAGTCTTCCCGGCGTCTGCCCGCAGCTCCGGATGGGCATAGACCCGGTGCGCTTCCATCGAGAGCTTCAGCTCAATCGTGTCCCCGGCGTTCCAGACCCGGCGGATCACGCAGTATCCCTGCTCCACATTTTCATCCAGACTCAGTTTCTCGCCGCCCACTCTGATCTCAGCACTGCTGCTCCAGGAAGGAATACGCAAAGCGATGCCGAACTCGGCAGCTTCCGCCGGATCAACCTTCAATGTGACGGTCCCTTCCCAGGGATAGTTGCTCTGCTGGCTGACAGCGACTGCCGTCCCTCCCAGTGTCATGTTCAATTCACTGCCAATGTACAGATTGGTGTACAGGGTGTCCCCGTGAACTGTGTAGATATACTGATTCATTGAGGTCAGCAGCCGGGCCACATTCGGCGGACAGCAGGCGCAGCCGAACCAGCCCTGGCGCTCGGATTTCACGTGATGCTTATCCGGATTGCAGGTGCAGGCCTGCGGCCAGACCTCCAGCGGATTCACATAGAAATAGTGTCTGCCGTCCTGTGCCATAGACCCAAGAACGTTATTGTAGAGCGCCCGTTCCATCACATCCGCATAGCGCGCATCCGGTTCCAGCTCCAGCATCCGCCGGGCAAAAAAGATCAGTCCGATTGAAGCGCAGGTCTCGGCATACACCGTATCATTGGGCAGGTCATAATCGAAGGTAAACGCTTCACCCTTATGTGTGGACCCGATGCCGCCGGTAATATACATCTGCTTGCCCGTCATATTGTCCCATAATCTTACACAGGCATCGTGCAATGCACGATCTCCGGTAAGCGCTGCCAGATCCGCCATTGCCGTATACATATAGACCGCCCTGACGGAATGGCCCGCAGCTTCTGTCTGTTCCCTTACCGGAATATGTGCCTGAAAGTATTTCAGATCTATGCTGCCCGCCGGACTGCTGCTCCAATGCGTAACCCGGTCCCTGGCCTCCCATTCCTGCCGCAGAAAATTAGGCTCCTGGCCTCTTTGATCGATAAAAAAGCTGCTGAGCTTCAGATATTGCTCCTCACCCGTCAGCCGGTACAGCTTCACCAGCGCAAGCTCGATTTCCTGATGCCCGTCATAGCCCTTCAGCTTGCCTTCCTCCGGTCCAAATACGGAACTGATATGATCGACCATACGGCGCATCGTATTCAGCAGCTTGTCCTTGCCTGTGGCTTCATAATAGGCAACCGCAGCTTCGATGAAATGTCCGGCACAGTACAGTTCATGGCAATCCTGAAGATTGGTCCAGCGTTTGCCGGGCTCCTTAACTGTAAAATAAGTGTTCAGATAACCATCCGGCTGCTGCGCTGCGGCGACCAGATCAATGACCGCGTCAGCCCGGGCCTCCAGCTCGGGGTCGCGCTTCAGCCTAAGCGAGTAGCCGACGGCCTCCAACCATTTGGCGAGATCACTGTCCTGAAACACAAAGCCGTGAAACTCCCCTGTTCTTCTGCCGGCGGCAATCTCGAAATTGGCAATTGCATGGCTCGGCTCCGCTTCCGGCAGCCGGTCATGGAGCGCTTCATACTGATAAGGAATGACCACCTCCTGGACCAGCTGGATATAACGTCCCCAGAAGTCATCCCGGATAACTGCGGACAGATTGCCGGCTGTTTGCTGATTTCCGCTGATTTTATTCATTTTCCACTTCTCCTCTACATTCATTTCATCCTCGCTATTTGCCATTATAGACGGTAAAATAAATAAAAAACAGGATCAGAAGCAACCCTGTTTTTGTACAATTTCACACTCATCAAATGATGCAGGCCATTGCGATGAAGCATAATAAAAAGGAGCGCAGCCATGCCATTTAATCCATCTTATATCCATTTGGCGGCACCGCCTTTCCCTTATTTTCTGGAGGGGGACCGCACCGTCTATCAGCCGGGGGATCAGCATCCCAACCGCAGCCGCATGGGGAAATTCGATCTGCTGATTGTTGAACAGGGCTGCCTGTTCATTGGCGAGGAGCATAAACAGTGGGCTGTGCCAGCCGGGCATACCCTGCTTCTTCTGCCGGACCGCTACCACTACTCAGTTAAGCCCTGCGAGGAAACGACGTCCTTCGTATGGCTGCATTTTCACACCGTAGCCGAATGGGTTGAGGCCGAGGGTGATCCCGTATATGCCAGCCGGGAAGAGCATCTTCAGAAGTTCCTCACCTATCCTTATACCATCCGTGTGCCGCAGTTCGCTTCCCTGCCCGATCCTTTTGAGCGAAGCGGCCAAGCAGAGCTGCTGCTGCAGCTGGGCCAGGGAAGGCGTTCCAGCGCCGTATGGCAGCAGCAGCGGATTTTTGAGGACATGCTGCGGATGCTGGATCTTGGCCAGCAGGATGCCGGAGGAAGCCCCGGGGCGGAGATTGCCGAACGGACGGAAGCCTATTTACGCAATCACTATACAGAGCCGCTGACTAATGTCAGCCTGGCGGATGCGCTGCATTTCCACTATAACTATCTGGCGCGCTGCATGAAACGGGTCTACGGGCTGACTCCTATGGAATATTTAACCGATTACCGGCTGGAGCAGGCCAAGCTGCTGCTGCTGAAGACCGAAATCCCCATTGCCGGCGTTGCCGAACGCACCGGATTTGAGAGCACGGCCTATTTCTCACGGCGTTTTGCCAGCAAGGTTGGCATCTCCCCCTTGCGCTTCCGCAAACGCTATTCCCGCTAAACACGGCGCCACGTCACAGAATATTCAGGTCAGCCGGGCGGTGGTGCTTCAGCAGAGCCTCCGGGGCCGGAGGCTGCTCTAATTCCGCTCCTTCCATTCTAAGGTAACCCGGAATTCATGCAGCTCCCGGTTGTAGGGCAACCCCCGGATACGGACGGAATTAGGGGTATAGGCCCTGATCGGCCCTCCGGGCTCCACTATCCCCGCTCCGCTTTTTACGGCTACGGTTACATTCACTTCCGACAACGCGGCTGCCAGCAATTCCATATCGCTCACCAGCACTTTGTAAATAAAGCTCATTCGTACCACTCCTGCCCTGCCTGTAAATTTCAAGTATGCTTTTCATAAGGCATCGTTTTCGAATAAACCCGCTGTCACTAGACATGCTATATCACGTTCATCCTTTTAAAGAGAGGGTTATGTAATAAAGGGGGGTCTTAACTGAAAAACCTGGACTCGTTCATGCCTAATCCTCCTGCGCAAGCAGGATTTTTTTGCGTTTTAGCTATTTTTTTCCATGCGAATGCATATTCATTAGAACAGTTGTACATGAAGACATGCCTTAGATCTGGAGATGTTGAATATGAACGCTTTTGTCAAGTATGCCGTTATCCTTCTCGCAGGCTTGCTGATCGCCACAGGCACGAACTTCTTTCTGGTTCCTTACAAAATACTTGATGGGGGAATTATCGGCATCGCTCTCATAATTAATTATATTTCCGGGGCAAAAATTGGACTGGCCATCATTATGTGCAGTGCTCCCGTCTTCCTCCTCGCCTGGCTGAAGGAGCGGGATATTTTTTACAGCAGTGTGCTGGGCCTCGTAATTTCCTCCTTTATGATTGAGCTTATTGGCCCCCTTCAATATTACTTCCTGTATTATGTAGAGCTTGGCTCGGTTTCCAGCGCGATTATTGGCGGTTTCCTGATGGGCACCGGCCTTGGGCTTATGCTGCGGTTCGGAGCGAGTACAGGCGGTACGGATCTGCTGGCCAAGTTCATTAAACGCTATATTCCGCTCAACCTGGGAGTCATCATATTTCTGACAGATGCCCTGATTATCGGAGCCGGCGGCCTGCTGATCTCCAAAGAAACCTTTTTCCACTCCATCCTGACCATCCTCTCCGGCGGTGTGGCAACCGGTCTATGCACCCTTGAAAAATAAAATAAAATCCCCGTCACAGGAATAAAGGTTGATCTTTTGCGGAATTGCGGCGACAATCGAAGATATAACATTCCAGGGGAGGATCGACGAAGTTGGATAGCACAAGCAGCAACAGCAAAACCTCCACGCATGACATTATCGACCTGTGCCTGCTGGCCGGCAAAATCATGCTGCAAAGCGGTGCGGAAACTTACCGCGTGGAGGACACCATGAGCCGTATGGCGGCATCGCTCGGCTTTCCGGGCTCGCACAGCTACGTAACGCCGACGGTCATTATGTTCACCACCAGCCGGACGGAGCCGGTGAAGCTGTTCCGGATTGCCGAACGGACGACCGATCTGCAGAAGGTTTCGGAGGTTAACGACATCTCACGGCGGTTGAGTGAACGCCAGATCACGGCAAATGAAGCCCGCGAACGGCTGGGCGTCGTAGACGATGCGGCCCATGCTTATCCGGCCTGGCTGCAGATTGCAGCCGCTGCGCTAACGGGAGCCTGCTTCACGGTCATGTTCAAAGGCAGCCTGTGGGATGCCCTGCCTGCCCTCCTGGTGTCCGGTCTCGGGTTCGCCGCGGCCACATATCTGCACCGGCTTGTACAGATCCGGTTCTTCGCAGAATTCACCGCCTCCTTTCTGATCGGACTGCTCGCCTTTTTCTCTGTGAGGCTCGGCGTGGGCCGGGAAATGGACAAGATTATTATCGGCTCGGTGATGCCGCTTGTGCCCGGACTGCTTATTACAAATGCGGTCCGCGATTTGATGGCCGGCCATCTGGTCTCCGGCCTCTCCAAGGGAGCCGACGCCTTCCTGACGGCGTTTGCCATCGGGACAGGCATCGGGCTTGTGCTGTCACTTTTTTGATCCCCCACGTGAAAGAGGTAACCTGTTCATGATTTTGCAACTGATAACCAGTTTTATTGCCGCTGCCACCTTCTGCATTCTGTTCAATGCGCCGGTGCGCGCCTTGGTACAATGCGGGTTTGCCGGGATGGTGGGCTGGATGCTGTATCTGCAGCTCGATGAAAAATGGGATACCGTGGTCGCCACCTTTGTAGCCACTGTAGCGGTCGGGGTGATCAGCCAGTTCTTCGCCCGCTCCTTCAAGATGCCGGTCATCATCTTCAGCGTCGGCGGCATTATCCCGCTGGTCCCGGGCGGTCTGGCGTATGACGCCATGCGCAAGTTCGTCGAGAATGACAACAATCTGGCCATCCAGTTTGCCGTCCAGGCCCTGCTGCTCAGCGGAGCGATCGCAACCGGCCTTGTGCTCAGCGAGGTGCTCGGACAGATGTTCCGGCGGAAGAACGGCCGAAGCACATAAGAGCACCGTGCAAGGCACAGCTATTAGCATAAACCGGCACCCGGAAATGAGTAAAATCACCCAGGCGGGGGAATAACAACACAGGGCTTACGGCCGCAGGGATTCCCCCCGCTCCACGCTCCAAAATCAACGGGAGCATGCTGAAGACGAATCGTTGTACAATAGGCAAGAAGCGTCCTTTGACTTGCTTAGAGCTCATATTGTTATACCACATGCACAACGCTCGCCCAGAAGTCAGTTGAGACTTGAAATGGGGGCTGCATGATCATCGTGTGGGTCATTCTGCGGACACGATGAGCTTCCTTCACGATCTGTCCGCAGCCGTAGAAACGGGTACCGTCCTTATTAGGACGGTACCCGTTTCAGCGAGAAATAGAAGGATAATTTATAGCATGAAGCATATAAATGCTTATATTTGAACCAAAACGGCTGTGCCGTCCACTCCTGGACAGTCCAGCCGCCTTGGTTCTAGCGTTACCTGAAGAACGACTCCCCATGAACCCTACGGTAACTCTTTAAGTGGAAAAAGGTTAACTAATCTGCTGCAGTATCCTATCCTATGGTAGATGAAGTGGAAAAAGGGACACTAATTCAGCCCATTTCACCATTGGACAAGTAAAATGGCCCAATTAGGATTACTTTTTCCACTTAAAGCTCAGGATTTTTTAATTTCCGGAAAAATAAGTTCCCTTTTTCCAACTAGCACCTGCGAAGAAGCCGGTCAGCAAGTGCTAATTGGAACTTAGGATATCTAGACTGACAAATCCCTCAAAACTCAGCCTTCGACATCATTTTATCCACATGCGGAAGTATTCATAGTTTCATTTACAAGAACAAACGGCGGCTGCTGTCCTTCAACCGGACAGCAACCGCCGTTTTGATTTTTACAGACACGCTTGGCAGTAAATTTAGGTGGACAAAATTATCGCCCGGCTAAACCGTCCGTCCGATAATTTTCTGGTAGCTTGCGATATCCAGCCATCTGCCGAATTTGCAGCCGATTTCCTTGAACAAAGCGCTTTGCTCATATCCGTGTCTGGTGAACAGCCGGCGGCTCGGTTCATTGTCCGCGCATACCGTTGCCACCAGCACGTGAAAACCGAGCTCGGCCGCACGCTCCTCAATGAAGCTGAGCGCTTTCCCGCCGAGTCCCTTCCCGCCGCTGCCCGGCTTCAGATAAACGCTGATTTCGCCGGAGCTGTCATAGGCCTGTTTGTTCTTGTGTCTGGCAATCAGGACATAACCCTGCATTTCGCCGTTCTTCAAAATGGCGTAGGACTTGAAGCGCGGATCGCCGCCCAGCACCGACTCCCGCATAGCAGCCTCATCCAGCGGCTCTGTATGAAAGGAAACCGTCGTATTCAGCACGTAATAATTATAAATATTTACTGCCTCAGCCAGATGCTCTTCCCCAATCTCCGTAAAAGACAACCCGCTTGCTGCTGTTTCTCCCATAATTAGTCCTCCCAGATCGCTGTTTCCAGTTGATCAACAAATTTCCGCAGCTTACCGGCGATTTTCAGATTAATCGCTCCGTCCTGATACATTTGCTGTACGGTATTCCGCTGTTCCTGGATGGCCTGGAGCTTCAGCTCAAGCTTCTGGTCATCAACAACTCCATCCTTAATCCAGCCTTCTCCTTCAATGAGCCGGGACTCCATCTGCTCGTACTTGTCAATGACCTTTTGCGAGACCAGACGGTTCTCTTCGCTCATGTCGGCGCTGACGGCAGAGATGGCGGCCTGGCACATTGAGATCTTTGCGGTCCGGGCGCTTTCCGCATTCTGCGCCGCCTGCCGTCCCTCATCCCCGTTCAGCCGGCCCGAGAACAGACCCGAGAACAGACGCTGAATCTCAGTAAGCGAGAATTTGATCTGCGTGTCCAGCCGCTTGCACATCAAGGCTTCCTTGTGATCGAGCAGCTCTTCCATCTTCGACGCTACAGGAGCAGCGATGGAGCCATTCTCCAGCATCCTCCGGAGTTCCGAACGCTCCGCGGCAATTGCACTCCGCTTAGCCTGAATTCCCAGCTGCCGGAAGCGTTCCGCTTCCGGATCATCGGCTGCTCTCGGAACGCAGAGCTTGTCGATTTTGTCCGTGAATTCCAGTAGTGCCGGCTGATTCGCGGGCTGGGGGTTCTCCGAGATCAGGCTGCGCAGCATGCTCATGCCGGCGTCAATGACCACGGATCTTGCGGTCAGCTCCGAACTGACCTGGACGCTCTCCACCACAGCCGTCTCTTGCTCACCGGCCAGCAGCGGCAAAAAGATGCTGGCAATGATCAGCGACATCAGAATAACCCCGGCCGCAAGGGCAATAATCAGATCCCGCTGCGGGAACGGCGAACCGTCTCCCAATACAAGCGGAATAGAGAAAGCCCCGGCCAGCGTTACCGCCCCGCGCACACCCGAGATTGAAGTAATCAGCTGTGACTTCAGCGGTGATCTCGGTGTCTTCAGCCTGCGGCTCTCAAACAGGGAATAAGCATATACCCAGAGAAACCGCAGCACAATCAGCAGCGCCGTAATCGCCAGCACATAACCTGCCACCATGAAGTTGTTCAAGCTGCTGTCGTGGTAGATCACCTCCATGACGTCGGGAACGGATACGCCAAGGATCAGAAAGACCAGGCCATTCAGGATGAGCAGCAGCACCGACCACGTGCTTGCCGATACAAGCTGCAGTTTGTATTGCGGAGACACGGCACGGTCCTTCTCAATGGCAAACATCACGCCGCCTGCTACCACGGCGAGGATACCGGACACGCCGATTTCTTCGCTGACTAAATAAATAATAAATGGCGTGAGAATCTGCAGCAGCACATGAATTGTGACATCCTCCATACCGAACCTGCGGATAAATACACTGAGCCGGATCAGCACAAATGACAGCAGTGCGCCAAGCAGCAGGCCCCCTGCCGCGATCAGCACAAAGCTGACCGTCGCCTTGGGCAGCGAAAACATTCCGGTAACTGCCGCCGCAATGGCAAACTTGAAGGCGACCAGACCGGAAGCGTCATTCATCAGCGACTCGCCTTCAAGTATGCGGTGGATACTCTTCGGCAGATGCACCTTCCCGGCCAGTGAGCTGACCGCAACGGCATCCGTAGGCGATAGAATCGCTGCGAGGGCAAAGGAAGCAGCCAGCGGTATCGACGGAATCATCCAGTGGATGGCGTACCCGGCCACAAATACTGTGGCAAAAACCAGCCCCAGCGCCAGCAGCAGAATGGGCGCCCTGAGATTCCACAGCTCGTCGCGCGGTGTGCGCCTCCCGTCATTGAACAGCAGCGGCGCAATGAACAGCACAAAAAACAGCTCCGGCTCAAAGGACATATGGATGCCCGTTGGAATTACCGCAGCAATAACACCCAGTCCAATCTGGATCAGGGGAACCGGCACAAAAGGGATAAACCGGTTCACGATGTTGGAGACTGCGATCAGTCCCAGCATTAAAAGCACAGCAAGAAATGTCTCCACTCCCATCAACCTCCCCTGATATTTAAGCTATATAGAGTGAACTTAAGATATTTACATTAGGGACTTCGTCGGGACTACGGAGAATGTTTGGACTTCCGGCCGCTGCCCATCTGCAGATTTCTTGATTATTACCGCTCTTCGCGGTGGAAATCCGCAGACAAAGGCGGACGCATTCGCTCCGTAAGTATCCAAACTTCCCCTCCATCCCTTTTCCCTTTTGTTACTTTTTCAAGTTCACTTTATATACATTCAGCTTCACATTCTCTTAGTATAGTAATTGGATAACCCGATTGCCAGCACCAGCTCCAGCAGCAGCAGCGATGAGACCATAAGAATGATGGTAATACCCGCGCCCATAAACCCAAGGGCCAGCACCAGAATACTTAACGCATACACAAGCACCCGGTTAATGGTCGAGCCCACCTTTTCCCGGAGGCGGATATTCCGCTCATCCTGGACTTCGACAGCCTTCCGGCGGGCGCGTTCATCGGTTTCAGGCTTTGATGTCAGCAGGCTGCTTATAAAGTTCCCCATCCCCAGACAAAATACAGCCGCCCCTAGTCCGATACATAATCCGGAAACCATTCCTTCCCCGCTTAGAACAAACCCGCCGACGTATAAGGCAACTGCACCAATCACTGCCAAGCCCGCATACAGCCACAAGCCGCCCTTCCTCACACTACCCCTCCTCCTCATATTCAAAAATATCCTCGATGCTCAGTTTGAAGTATCTCGCCAGCTTAAAAGCCAGAATGATCGACGGATTATACCTCCCGTTCTCCAGGGAGCAGATCGTCTGTCTTGATACCTCCAAAGCCTCCGCGAGTTCTTCTTGCTTGATGCCCTGCTGCTTCCGGATTGCCTCAAGCTTATTCTTCATTGCTGTTCCTCCCGGTTATGTAAAGCTAGCTTTACATATAGCATATCATGCCCCATATGAAATGTAAAGCCAGCTTTACATAAAGCCTAAATTATTCACTGTTTAACCCATTGACAAAAATAAATATTTGTGTTATAATATTATATTTGAGTATTGAAAACAAAAACGGATTTGCGTATGATATGCATTAGCCTAACGGCACAAACCTATCTTTTGTAACGGAGGGATATCATGCATATCGCCAAAGGAATTGAAATGCTGGAGATTTCGGTCCCCGTCATGGGCGGAACGGACACGTTCTATCCGACCTTGATCTGGGACGAAGAAGAGGCTGTACTGATCGACACCGGCGTTCCCGGATCAGCGCAAAAGTTCAAGGAGGCTACGGCTGCAGCCTCTGTGCCTTGGAACCTTGTGCGGACGATCCTTATCACTCACCAGGATATCGATCATATCGGAAGCCTGCCTGCTCTTCTGGAACAGAGCGAATCCAAAATCACCGTTCTCGCGCATGAAATCGAGCGGCCTTATATTGAAGGCAAGCAGATGCTGCTGAAACACACTCCTGAAGCGCTGGCCGCCGCCGAAGCTATGCTCCCCAAGAACATATCCGAGGAATGGAAG
The DNA here is from genome assembly GCF_000981585.1 of Paenibacillus riograndensis SBR5. NCBI lineage: Bacteria > Bacillati > Bacillota > Bacilli > Caryophanales > Paenibacillaceae > Paenibacillus > Paenibacillus riograndensis. The sequence continues at coordinate 3,368,661 of NZ_LN831776.1, read as the reverse complement.
CGGGCTTTTCTGCATGTGCTGGCCCATCCGCCCAGAGCAGGCGTGGACCGGACGCTTACAGGCGGCGAGGTCTTGCCCATCGGCGGCGGAATCGCCGTCATTCATACTCCCGGCCACAGTCCGGGCCACCTGAGCCTGTACCATCAGGCCAGCCGCACGCTGATTGCAGCCGATGCGCTGACTGTGCGCGGAGGTGAGCTGTGCGGTCCAGATGCAGCAGCTACACCGGACATGGCTGAAGCCCTCCAGTCTCTGCATAAATTTGCCGCTTTTGAAATCAATCAGGTGATTTGTTATCACGGGGGCCTGTTCCGGGGGGACGTTAACCGCCGGATCGCTGAACTGGCGCAGGCAGGCAATTAGTCCCCGGCCCTGGGCGGGTATTGCCTGGTAGAACATAACAAGCAGGAGCTGGACCCGTCTATGACGGTCCGGCTCCTGCTTGTTATCAATGATTCAGGCCAGCTGCAGGATATCCTGAACGATCTCCCGGTCCACATCCAGGTCAAACTTGCGGCCCCAGAAGCATTCGGTACCCTTTTGCCGGATTCGTTCGTAATCCTCCGCCCGCAGTGTCCTCGGAAATTCCGGTCCGGTATCCCAATCGGTATAACGTTTGATTTCATTGACCACCTTATGCTTAAACCTGCTGTTCAAGATAATACTATGAAAAAAGATTTCGTCTCCGCAAAAGGAGTTTTTAAATAAACGGACATAGCCCGGATTATCGCGGATATACTCCAAAATATACTCCATGCATTCTCCGGTAACAGACATCCAGTTCGAGCCCTTATACAGGGCATCCGGCAGGTGCTTCAAGCTGCGCTTCAGCATCGGCACCGACATCACCAGATTGATGTAGCGGTTGCGGATTTCCGAAACGGCCTTGGCCCGGGAGACGAGAAACCTCGGATAGTACACAGACACCCTGTACATGCAGCCCCACATTTCCGCTTCATTCGGCAGCTGCAGATGTTTGACGAACTCTTTTCCCTGATGTTCCTTGAAGAAGTCAACAATTGTCCGGTTCGAAACCAGCGGCAGGTCCTGACCGCTTATAATATGAATGTAGTCAAAATGCCCATGCTCCTTAATCAGTTCAAAGCATTTGAGAATGCATTCAATCTGGCCGTAGTGGCCCCACTGCACATCCACAGGCTGCTTCACAAAATGAATGTCTTCCCGGTGGAGGATTTGCGCCTCGATCCCGCTTTTCCGGTCCACATGGAGAAAAAATTCCACATGCTCATCCGTTAACGATTCCAGCAGCAGATTGATTTGCTCCGGATTTTTATGACAAAGGACAACATATGCCATTTTGAAATTGTGCAAGACATTCATCCTTTCGCTCATTTATTTCCACATATTATAGGGGAATGAGCGAAGATGAACAAGTCTTAGCGTTATTTCAGGGTTTCACCAGCAGCTGAATGCCTATGTTCCACGGATCGGTAACGGTGACAATACCGCCTGCTTCATCCACCCGGTATCCGGCGGAGCGCACCCGTTCGGCTGCCAGATCACGCTCCTGAACACTTGGCAGCAGCAGGGTAAAATAATCAATGCCTGCCGCATCTGCCGGAGCCGCCGGCGCCCCCTGGCCCGCCCAAATATTCAGCCCCATATGGTGGTGGTATCCCCCCGCTGAGATGAACATCGCTGCATCACCGTAATGTGCCGTAAGCTCGAAGCCCAGCGTATCGACGTAGAATTTCTTGGCTTCGCCAATATCGCCCACGTGAAAATGAACATGCCCGATCACGGTGCCCGCAGGCAGTCCGGTCCAGGACAGACCTTCAGAAGCGGCCAGCAGACCATCCACATCCACCGGATCTGTGGTCATCACCACATTCCCGTTTGCTTCATGCTTCCATGTATCCCGCGGCCGGTCGCGGTACAGCTCAATTCCGTTATTATCCGGATCTTGAATGTACAGCGCCTCACTAACCAGATGGTCACCCTGACCGATGTGAATACCGGAATCGATCAGATTGCGCAGCACCAGTCCCAGACTGGGACGGTCAGGCACAAGAATGGCAAAGTGATACAGCCCCGCCGCCGAATTGCGCCGGAGCACCCGCGCGTTCTTAATCTCCCGCAGCACCAGGAGCACATGCTGGCCATCCGCCGTCATTTCCACTTCGCGCCCGTTCTGGCGCAGCACCTTCAGTCCTACCACATTCTGATAAAAAGCAAGCGAGCGCTCCAAATCGCTTACCCGAAGCTGCACCAGTCCAATTTCCAAACTTTGCGGCAATACTGCTGCTGTTGTCATATAAACCCCTCCTGAATGAACATAAGTTATCCCATTTCCATGTCTGCGGTTAGTCTTAACAAGTTCCAATACTCCAATTCAGCAAGCTGTAACTGTTTCCGTTACACATTAACTAACTTTATATTAGTAGCATTCTATAAGTTTGTCAATTACTTTTCTGTAAAAAGAAAAAGCCGACCGGCACCGGTCAGGCTTAATCAGAACTTCATTTGCATTTATTCCGGACGGCTGCTGTCTGAACTCATTGGCCTTTGCCTCTGTATTCAGCAGTCCTAAGCTCTTTAATGTACGGCTCCAAATGGGGCATTTGCGAATCTACGGCCTGCTGCACAGCCCGCTCAATGTCATAAGGAACCCTTACGAACTGTATATTCAGCGGTGCCGGATCTCCGCTCCCGTAATTCCCCTCCACAATGACATACGAGGCCTGTGTCAGATCCAGCGGATTGCCGACACTCCCCGCATTGAATAGGGTTTTTCCTGCCAGATGCTGAAGATAGGCGCCATGAATATCCCCGTAACCGGCCACATCTGCAGGCAGCTGGCTGCCGCACAGCTCTGAAGGCTCAAACAGCGACACACGCAGCTCCAGATCGTCCCAGGGCTGGACCCGCTCATTTACGCTCCGCGGCGAAGCATGAAAGAGACGGATGTACCGGCCGCTCATCCAGAACTCAATGGAGAACGGCAGTCCGCTCAAATACGCCAGGCGTTCTTTTCCCAGCAGAGCCTGGTGCCATTTTATCACCTCAAGCTCGCTATCACCTGCAATGAACTCATCCCAGTTGCCCCTGACCACTTTTTCACAATGCTCCCGGATCAGGTCGACAGTCCAATCAGAATTGGGTCCTTTGCCCACAAGGTCTCCCAGACAGAAGATCCGGCTGATCCTGCGCTGCTGAATATCCGCCAGAACCGTCTCCAAGGCTGTTGTATTGCCATGAATATCTGAAATAATTGCAATCGTCTCCACGTATAAACCTCCGTTGCTGTACTGGTATGTAATGTCTCTCCGATCATTTTAGCATTTTAGTGCCGCTGTAGACTCTTTTTCCGGAGGTTGCGGCTTGAGCCCACTCCAGCAGCCCCGCCTTGGTGAACAGAAACTGGTCATCGACCTTAATGTACGGAATCTTGGTGCCGCCGAAAGGCCCGTCATTACTCAACAGGGAATTTTCAGCCTTCATAATGTTCATCACCTGATCTTCACTGATTCCCAAAAGGGCTGCCGTCTCCTGAAGCGTCAGCAGAAGCTTATTCTCAGTGGTTTGCGCTTCAGCCGCCTGCCCGCTACCCTCCGTCCGTTCTTTGCTGATAATCATGCAGCCGGTAATTATAGATAATCCCAGAATCAAGCTAGCCGCCAATAGCGATAATTGATTTTTCATAAGCATCTCCTTGGTTCAAGTCCCTCTGTATGGCCACCATCTCTTTTACATATGAGTTTGCAGTTGCTTCAGGTACAAGCTGTAATTTTCATCGTCAAAACAAACAAAAATAATCTCCCGAAAACCTTCGTGCTGTTCAAGAAATCCAGTAACGGTCAGGATCGCAATATCCGCAGCCCCACGGTATGAATTACATAGCGGGCCAGAAGGTTGCCGGCTGTAGTATAGACTGCTTCGCCAACGGCACATCCCCCTTGTTGATTGCGAATTTCCATACACCCGGCAAGAATTTCCGGACCTCCGGCCCTGTGTATAGCACCATCCACCCCGCCGCCGCCCAGCAGACTGGTATTCGCCGCATTAACAATGATGTCGGCCCTGCACTTCGTGATATCTCCCTTAGTGACTTTCAGCAGCGTGTCTCTGATTCTGAACTCCGTCATGATGTACCTCTCCTATAGACAAAATAGTACGCTCCCGTGTTACAACCGTTTATCGATGATGTGCTTGTTCTCCTATAAGCAACATCAATCCGCTCCCTTCGTTCATGCCTGGTGTCAGTCTAAAGCATTTGGAATATTGTGTAAAGGAAGGGATGACCAGATCGGCTAGGTTCCTACCTTTTCTTTAAACAAAAAAGGGACCCCGCCAACGTCCGGCAGGGCCAAGGTCTATTTATAAGGGGGTCATAGGATTACTATAAGCCCTGAAGCTTAAAAGCGTATGAAAATCTAATAAAGGTTTGCTGAAATTGTCGGATTCCGTCTCTGCCAATAACAAGATCCCGCCGAGGCACGGCAGGATCTAATCAAAACCTATCCACTGGGGGGTGGAGACCTCTACTATACTCCCCGAACCTTAAAATTACATAAATTCTTCCTGAAGGTTTTCTTAAATTTCAATTTCCTGCCAGACAGCAAGTACTTCACTTGTATACTATTAAGTGGAATTTCTCCCACTAAATCGCTGAAATTTGCGCAACAACAGTGTTTAGTGGGATTTTCTCCACCTAATCTGGTGAAAACCCGGCCGAAATGGTCTTATGGGTCAAATTAGTGGTACTTTTTCCCACTATATAGAGTGAACTTAAGATATTTACATTAGGGACTTCGTCGGGACTACGGAGAATGTTTGGACTTCCGGCCGCTGTTGTCTCCAGATTTCTTGATTTGTACCGCTGTTCGCGGTGGAAATCCGCAGACAAAGGCGGACGCATTCGCTCCTACAGTTCCAAACTTCCCCTCCATCCCTTTTCCCTTTTGTTCGTTTTTCAAGTTCACTCTATATAGCGTTGTTGCAGGAGGTAATTGGCTAGTTTATGTTGTACTTTTTCCACTTAATTTCCTGCAAATCCGACACAAGCAATAAAAAAACAAAAGGGCAGCCCGCAGCCATGACAAACACGGCTCTGGTCCCCCTTTAAAGACGCGGCGCATTACATCTCATTAAGACACCGGAATCTGATTCACGATCTGATCCAGTGTAACCCCTTGAAGCACATTCTCGAGCGCCTGCTGGGCCAGGGAAAAGACGGGGACTATAGCTCCGGCAATGTTTTTGCCGACAGGACAGTTCGGGTTCGGATGCTCGTGAACGGAGAACAGCGTGTCCGCCTCCGCCGCGTTCACTGCGCGATAAATTTCCAGCAGTGTGATTTCACCAGGGCTGCGCGCAAGCTTTGTTCCTGCTACACCAGGGCGGACCTCGACCAGCCCAGCCTTATGCAGCATGCCTGTAAGCCGCCGGATCACCACCGGGTTGGTGTTGACACTGCCTGCGATCCATTCCGAGGTGCTCTTGCCTTCCTTGTTGCTGTCGATCAGCGTCAAAATATGAATAGCCACCGCAAACCGGGTGCTGATGTTCATGGAAATCTCTCCTTAGTGCGTTAGCCCATAGATGCAACTATAATAGTTACATTCTAACAAGTTGTCAATAGCTGCAGAAGCCCAGCAACCTCGTCAGGGTAATTTTTGGTCAGCCTTGTTTTGCCCAGGTTGCTCTTCACGATCTTAATCAGCCGGGGATCTCCACTCGCCGCATATTTACGCAGCATGGCAAAGCCAGGCTGAGGCAGACTGGCGGCAAATACACTGAGGCTATATTCCAGACCTTTGGACAAGACGCGGAAATGTTCCTGATCGGCTGAGACTGAATCGCTGCTGCGGATCCCCTCCATAATCCCGGCTGCCAGCTCCAGGCAATACAGAACATTGGCTTCAGCTTTCAGTAATGGCGGATGCGCCAGCGCCGCCACGAAAGCGCGCTGCTCCAGCAGCGTAGCGCCCGAACGCCAGCCGTCAAGCAGCTCCCTAAGCAGCGCAAAGTCGTATTCACCCAAGGACTGCAAGCCCATCGCCGCAGCCTCGCGCAACCTCCACCTGCCATCATTCATCGCCGCCTGCAAGCGCTCTTCCGCCTGGCTTCGCCGGATGCTATCCGCATGGGCATAATGGGCTCCGCAGGCCCACACCGCACAGAACGGCAGGTACTCCTGCGGATCACCTGTCTTAGCTTCAGACTCCGGGAGGTGTGACCAGGCAGAGATCAATTCCCAGGCAGTCTCCGTCACCTCAGGTCTGGCAAACAGCCCGGCAAAGCTGCCCGCCAGCGTAAGGTTAGCCCGCGGCCCGGGCAGACCGCTCTCATGCAGCATATAATCTGTCAGCAGCGCCCATTGCTCACGATCATCTATCTGCTGCTGCAAGGCTGTCAATATGGCTGGATTTTCTTTCATCTTAAAGCCCCGTTTCTCCATTCTTCTACTGTCTGCGAATGATTCCTTGCATCACATAGGGATAGTCAATTTGCTTCTTTACAGCCTGCATCGCATCTTCTCCCGCCAGAAGCGACATCATATATAATCCCAAATCAATAGAGGTGGACACCCCGCCTCCTGTAATCATCCTGCCGTCCTGAACGATCCGCGTCTCTATAACCTGCCCGCAATAAGGCTCCAGCAGCCCGTAGGAGGAAGGATGCGTTGTAGCCCAGCAATCCCGCAAGAACCCGGCTGCGCCCAGCAGCAGTGAACCGGTGCACACCGATACCTTGTAAGGAACACTTTTGGCACCTTGAAGCCAGGAAATGAACGGCCCGTCATTGCGCAGTATTCTCGTCCCCATTCCGCCTGGTACAAAGAGCAGATCATACTGCCCCAGTTCCGGCTGAACCTTGCTGATCTTGACCGTCAACCCCTGCTCATCCTGCACTTCTTCCCTGAACCCGCAAATATCCATCTCCAGCCCATGTCCTGCTTCAAAATTCCCCAAGCGGCGAATCACATCATAAAAGCCGGCAAAATCCAGAAAAGTGATCCCGTCAAAAAGCACAAAAGCTATACGCATCGTTATCCTTCTCCTCCCGGCAATTCAAAAACTACTCGCTGTCATATGCCTGCAAGGCCACCGGCAAAGCCTGAATAACCGCGTTGCCTACTGCCGGAAGACCCAGCAGAACAGCACTGATGATCTCTTCCCGCGTGGCTCCAAGCGCCTTGGCATGCTTTACATGAAAGGGTAGCCCGCTTTCCAGGCGCACCGCAGCCAATACCGAAATATAAGCGATTTCTTCTGTCTTCGGGTCAAGACGGCTTGCCGCGTCCAGCTTCTGAACGGTCTCCATCCAAGCCTGCTGCTGCTGTGGCGCTTCCTTCATAAAGGTGGCAAATGCATTGCTCACTTGCGGTAAATGATCCATTTTTTTAGCCTCCGTTTCGAATATGTACCTGTCTAGGCACTGGTCAGGATAATCGGCTTACCCTTGGTGACTATAATCGTATGCTCATACTGGGCCACCCGGCTGCTGTCATTCACACTGAGGGTCCACCCATCAGACTGCTGCTCCACGAAATCCGCTCCGGTAGACAGAAAAGGCTCGACGGTAATGACCTGACCTTCTTTGAGCACAGTGGTTACACGCGGATTATAGAACGGAAGAATTTCAAAAGGCTTCTCATGCAGCGATCTGCCAATGCCGTGGCTGCACAGATTACGCACTACGTTATAGCCGCGTTTGCGGGCTTCCGTCTCCATCACCCGTCCGATTTCGTTAACCTTCATTCCCGCTCTAAGATGATTGATGACACTCATCATTGTTTCCTCAGCGCTGCGGCACAGATGGACAAGCTTCTCATTGTACGGCGGCAGTTGAAAAGAGGCCCCAGCGTCCCCATAATAACCGTTCAGCTCGGCGGAAACATCAATGTTCACCAAGTCTCCTGCCTGAATGACTCTGGAGCCCGGTATTCCGTGGGCCACCTCTTCATTAATACTGATGCAGGTGCTTCCCGGAAAATTATACGTGACCTTTGGCGCGGATTTCGCACCGAACCGCTCCAGAACCGCTGCCCCCACCTCGTCAAGCTCAGCGGTGGTCATACCGGGAACTGTCCTTTTTCTCATTTCCGCAATAGTGTAGCCAACCACATGGCCCACTGCCTTCAACCCTTGCAAATCCTGTGCGGTATCGCTCGTCATCTGCTCCATTCCCCTCAGTTACAAATTATCCCACATGGACAGCTGTATTGCAGAACCCGCTTCACCATACACAAGTTTTCTCAGCTTGTCGGCATCCTTAGCGGAGACCGTGTATCCTTTGGCGCTATTCTCCGCAGGGACCAGCAGTCCCTGCTTCCCCTCGGCTTCTCCAAGGTTCAGAATATAATCCTCCGTATAGCCATCTCCAAAGGTCAGCTTCATCTTGAACTCAGCCCCATAGTAGAGATCATTCTGCACCCGCTTGCTGCCGTTCATCGCATCCGCCATCAGCTTGATAAATGCAGGATCCGTAAAAGTCCGGCTCTCTAAAGGTTCACTCTGCGCCCTGCCGTCGGCAGGCTGGCAATCCAGGGTGATCTCTGAAATCCACCTGGCATTGATAAATCCAAAAGCATTCTGGCAGCCGCTCAGCAGAACAGCCAGCAGAACAGGTACAGTCAGCAGAAGCCTTTTAATGGGTCCCACCTCCACATCCATATGTATTCTCCAATTATAGCAGTCTTGTGAACCAAATAACATTCTCGCTCTTCGTAAAAAAAGACCCGTCCGCTATAAACCAACGGACCGGTCTTGAAGGATTGGCAGCGTTATATGTAAAAGAGTGCAGCCTGCTGGCACATTAGCTGATGGCTCCTGCCGCTTTCAGCCAGGCATCGGTAATAAGCGCATGTCCGGCAGGAGAAGGATGCACACCATCCGGTGCCCAGAATGCAGAATCCGCCTTCATGGATGCTGCAGCAAACAGCCCATCCAGAGGAACCAGCAGAGCCCCATACTCGCGGGCAAGCTCACGCACTACATGAATCTTCGGGTCCAGATCCTGGCGCCAACCCTTGCGGTCTTCGGGTACCGGCAGCACAAAAGGCTCAACCAGAATCAGCTTGGCATTGGTTGCTCTGAGGGTGCGTTCAATAATATCCCGGTAGGAAGCTTCAAATTGTGCAGCCGTGGTTTCCTCCCCGGAGTCAAAGCGGCGCCAGGTATCGTTAATGCCGATGTATATGGAAACTACAGTCGGCTTCAGCTCCAGGCAGTCCCTGTCCCAGCGCTGCTGCAGATCCGCCGCACGGTTGCCACTGATCCCGCGGTTGATAAAGGTCAGCTTCTTCTCTGGATACAGCAATCCCAGCCGTGCGGCTACCATCAATGCATAGCCTACACCAAGCGAGGACGGGTCTTCATAGTTGCGGCCCCAATCCGTAATGCTGTCACCCTGGAACAAAATGATATCGTTTTCTTGAAATTCCATCCTGAAAATCCTCCTATAAAACAGCTCTTATTGTATAAACAAACCTATTATAGCAAATAGATTTTTGCGGAGCATCTATTGAACAGAATCGCCAGTTTCTGCTGCAAATTTGTTCATTTTGAGCTCAGCGGCAAGCAAGGTTTCATGGAGCTCCTTGCCGAAATGCTCCCTTTCTCTTCTGAAATAAAGGGCCCGCACGAAGTTTTTGCTGTTGATCCGGTTGATGTATTGGCTGTTGCTTCTGGGCTGACTGCCGCAGGCTGCAAGGCTGCCGATCCATTCAACGATGCGTTCCCGCGCAAGCAGATTACGGAGAATCATCGTATCTACAATCGTAGCCATCCGTTCATCTTCTTCTTCCCTGAAGAGATATACTCCGTTCTGCAGCATGCCCCGGACCGCTTCCAGCACCTCAAGCTGCACCGGCTCTCCGCTTTCCGGGCATTGCACCAATTCATCGATGGCATCTGCCCCGTGAGCCGCCGAGTGAGCCCAGCCGCCTTCTTCGACATAGCCTCGGAGATCTTTTTCTTCAGTGTAATAACGAAGCAGTGCTGCCTTCAACCGCAGGAACCCCGCAGTATCCAGGAAAGGCCCTTCTCTGTGCCGCTGGATAATAAGGCCGATGACAAGTATCGTGAAGGTTCGGTAAATACCGTCTCATCCCCTTGGCCGCCTATGCCATGGAACAGATGCTGCTCATCCAACAACACCGCCAGAATGCCGCGCAGCTCGTCAGAAGTGAAAAGCCGCTGCTCCAGAATCCATGCGTAAAAGGTCGGATAAATCAGCCCGTCCCGCAGCTCAGGCTGAGGGTCTCCAATATACTCCAGCATCAGGCGGATGAAATCCTGCACCTCCTCACCCTCACGAAGTCTGTACTCTTCCGCTGCTATTCTTTGCAAATCGGTCATTAACTGAGTCCTGATTTTGTTCATTGTTTCACTCCTAAGATTCAGCAGTCAGTTGCTTTACCATTGATTTAAATGCCCCACAAGCAGATAAGGCGGTTCCAAGGCAAAGGCAGATAACAGCTTCATCATATCCTTATCCCTGCCTTTGGCCTTCAATGCGTGATTCACCCAGCATAAAGTGCCTTCCACCTATTTACTATGTAAATTAACACAATCCCTAGCCTATCCATTAGAACAGGCGGCTGCGCCGGTTTTCGCTGGACAGCTCAGCCGTTTTAGATGCGGATTGCCAGGGGAGCTTGCTGCTGCCAAACAACCCCAAAAAACCTCCAAGCAGACCCGATCCTTATTCACTAAGGGTAACAGGTCTAGCTTGAAGGTTAAACAGAGCATTACATCAGATTTCATAAATCAGATTAAATGAATAATTAGTACGCAAGGCTGAACAGGCCTTTGATGTGGGACAAATAACGGATATTGCTCGCTTCCTTCATAAGGGTTGCAGGCAAGCCCTTAAGCGGAGTATTGCTGGCTCCGATAATTGCTACCCCGTCTTTGCGCCCAAGGCTGGCAAGCGTCCCGGAGTTGATTGGACTGAAGGCTTCAGAGGCTGCATTAGTCAGATAAGCGTACAGATTGTAGCCGATCAGCTCGCCCATCTGCCACGCAATTTGTGCTGTCGGCGGGTATGGACGTCCGTCCGCTGCGAAGACAACCGCACTGTCCCCTGCCACAAAAACATCCGGGTGCGAAGTGGACTGCAGGAAGTCATTGACTGTGGCCCGGCCGCGGTTCACTTCAAGGCCGGATTCGCCGACCAGAGGGTTGCCCTGCACACCGCCGGTCCATACAAAGGTATTGGCAACAATTTGCTGGCCATCCTTCAGATCAATTACATTGCCGGCAACATTCGTAACAGGAAGGCCGGTCAGGAAGGTTACACCACGGGCAGTCAGGCTTGTTACTGCACGCTCAATCAGGTGATCCGGCAGCACCGGAAGGATTTTGGGACCCGCTTCTACTAGCATCAGCTTGATTTCCTGAGGATTTACGCCATAACGTTTAGCCAGCTTCGGCAGCACATCAGCAATCTCGCCTACCAGCTCTACGCCGGTCAGACCGCCACCGCCAATCAGAATCGCCGCATCGGCTGGATTGTGTGTCTTGGCGTACTCACGAATGCGGCCTTCAATATGCCCATGAATTTGTTTCGCATCCGCGGCGGATTTCAGCACCATGCTATACTCTTCCAGTCCAGGAATGCCGAAATAAGCAGTAGTGCTGCCCAGCGCAACAACAAGCGCATCATACGAGAGCGTCGTGCCGTCAGACAGCTGCACCTGCTTGCTGTCTACGGAAAATGATTTGACCTTGGCAATTTTCAGGTCAATGTCTTTTCCGGCAAAAAGCTTGGTGAGCGGCATGGCTACAGCTTGTTCCGCAACACTTCCTGCCGCCAGACGATGGAGCTCTGTAATAATCTGATGCGTCGGGTATTGATTGACAACCGTGATTTTTGCTTCAGCCTTGCTCATATATTTGCGCACGTTAATAGCACTCAGAAGACCGCCGTAGCCGGCTCCGAGAATAACGATATGTTTTGACATGATATTTTCCTCCGCCCTTATTTTTGTGGATTGCGTTCGCCGCTGACCTGCAGGTATGCATTCATGAAACGGAGCATTTTTTGCACCTGCGGGTCCTTGATCATGCGCATCATGCCGAACAATGTGATGTTTTCACTGCTTTCGTTGGCACGATCCTTGGCTTCGATAACCGTAGCTGCCATTGTTTTGACGGAATCCACTACAGGCTCGGCAAGTTCTTTGATGGCACCTACCGTGTCATTCTTCAGCACCTCATCCGCTGCAACAGTCTGCACAAAATCAAGCGACTTGGTTAATGCGCCAACCAGCTGCGTAATCTGGGGAAGCTGCTCTACCAGCGTCGTTAGGGATTCCTGCACCTCAGGCTTCAAGAGCTGATCCAGAAGATCCTCTTTAATAAAAGATTTGCTTTGCGTGATTGTTTCTGACATATTGAGTTCTCCTTTACATTAGCTTTCTCTCATAATAAAAAATGTATGAAAAGATTAATCCCTAAATCAATGTGATTATTATAACATTCTTCATGTAATAAATGTCACAATCTTTTTGCCTATATATCCTTATTTTGTGATTAAAATCACGTCTTTTCTGCGATTTTTGGTTTTTCTCACGATTTCATAAGAAAATTTAGTTCTGATATCCATTTGACCATTGACTATGCCCAAACACCGTGATATGTTTAGCAAGTAACAAATAGTAAGTTTGTTTATTAATATTAGCTATTAATAATTGTTAACCACTACATACATTATGGAGGAATGAACATGAGCACTTTTTCAGAATTGGTTCAAGCACGCAGATCGGCAAATAACTTCGTTGAGGGGATCAAAATCCCCCAAAGCGAGCTGGAAGAAATGTTCTCGCTCACCCGCCTCGCCCCTTCAGCCTACAATTTGCAGCATACCCATTATAAGGTGGTCAGTGATGAAGACCTGAAGGAAAAGATCCGCGAAGCGGCCTATGGCCAGTACAAAATCCATACCGCTTCAGCGGTCATTGTCGTGCTTGGAGACAAAAATGCCTATCTGCAGGCCTCTGAAATCTACAGCGGGCTCAAAATGCTGGGAGCCATGAGCGAGGATGCTTTTGACCAGACAATTGCAGATATCCACGGCGCTTACAGCGGAAATGATGCTTTTCAGCATGATGAAGCGATCCGTAATGCCTCTTTGTCAGCCATGCAGTTCATGCTGATTGCCAAGGACAAGGGCTGGGATACCTGCCCGATGATCGGTTTCGATGTTCAAGCCGTCAAAGCGGCCCTGAACCTGAGCGACAATATGGTGCCTGTCATGCTGATTACAATCGGCAAAGACAACAAGCACAAGATCAGACCCCGCGGCTACCGCAAGCCTGTGAATGAATTTGTAGAGTTTTTTTGATTGAAGTGCACAAAGAGCCTTCCGGCATGCGCCCGGGAGGCTCTTTGTGCTTAAAACAATAAATAATCCTCAAGCTTCAGGTTCTGTAAAAGGCCGCAGGGTACTGCTGAAAACACCGTCCAGGGCGGGCGCGGCGGATCATTTGGCATATTGCAGGAGAGCGATTGCCGCACGTTCCCGCCGGTCCGCATCCTCGCTGTCCAAGGCACACTTCAGCACAGTGAGTGCTTTTGACAGTGTCTCGGCATCTACTATACCTGTCTGTTCGCCTTCCTGGATACCGTCCACAGAGGGATCAGAAATCCACAGCTCCAGCCTTGCCTCCGGAAGCGGCCCATTGTACTGCAAGACTGCTTCTTCTCCGCCGATCCACGCTCTCAACAGCGGATTAAGCGCCGGAGCAGGCACTGTCTTCAGCCAGGTCACTCCCCGCCGGTGGCAGCGCCCGTCTTCAGCCGAATCGAAGGCTTCCACATAAAAGTAATCGCCCAGATCCCCCAAATAAGCCCACTCCCCATCCTCGATCAGCACATAATCCCCATCCTGCATGACATTCACGAATATGTCCAGACTGTCCGCTGCAGCTTCCAGCTCCGCTCCTGCGGTAATCCCGGCTAGAACCAGACGCGTGTGAATCTCCTTTTTGCCGGCATGCTCCAGATCCCCCACACCTGTATATCCGAGACACACGTAATTTTCTTCCAGAAACTCCTTCATCCGGCCCACCCCGGGCAGCCCGGTCTTAACCCGAAATAGCTTCATTCGCTGTCACCCTCCATTCCTGCGTATAGCTTGGCTTTTGCTACTTATGTACGGTTAAATTATACACCAAAAAACTAAGGATACAGACGAATAATAGCGCTTACATTAGAATGATTCTGAAAACATACCCGAATTTAAAGTATTCGCCTTTTTACGAATCCGCAGAACAGCGGTATAATTCAAGTATCAAGACAAGGAACCATACACTGCTGAAAGGGAACCGGCGGGAAGGTAAAATCTCTCTCGCAAGTAATCTTTGGCAGATGTACTCCCTGTGCTTGAGACTATATCTTTGATCCTGTTGCTGAAGCTTTCAATCCATCCCGGAACGAAAGGGTATGAGCTTCTTAAAGCTCAAACATTGATTCATGAAACCAATCGTTTACCAGCGGATGAATTCGAGAAGACTCTAAGGCAGGATAGGCAAATTTATTGCCGCCTCGGACGATTTACCCGGCTGAGTACAAGGATAGGATAAGGAGTCTGAGAAGAACATGGGTATAGTATGTACAGCATAACCCCCTTTTGTTGATGAATAATCAATAATAGGGGGTTATGTGTGTTGCGCTCACCTATTCCGCTTTTTTCAGTGAGGCTAAGCTGTTCTGCCGCCAATCATCGGGATATATTTGAGCGCCTGTCCGTTCAGACACGCAGCAGCCTCAGCATGGAGTCCGCACCTTTTTGAAATTCATAGGGGACCTGCTGCTCTTCTGCCGTCCAGCCTTGGACCTGAGCTGCACAGACGAGCTGGTCCAGCTTATGGTATCTGCGGGTGGATAAGTCCACCAGCGGGAAGATGCGGATTTCTGACTTTGTGACCCTCATCAATTCCTGAAGTGTCCTGAGGTGAAAATCATAGTCCAGCCGGTCCCCATACATAAACAGAAAATGGGCGGATAGGGTGAGATCAAAGGACCGGTCTGCAAAAGGCAGCAGCGGCAGCTCGACTGGAATATAACGGCTGCTATTTTGCTGCCGGTCCAGCGTACTGGCTGCCAAGGCTGCTGTCCTCGCCTGCTGTAACGCATGTATGGAAGTGAATTCCTTCCACACAAAATTATCCTGAACTTTGTCCAGCTGCTGCACCGTATGCTCAATATCCTTCAGCCCTTTGTCCCTCAGTGCTTCGGCTGAATAATAGTAAGCAATGTCTGCGGCAACAGATGCCGCGCCAAGCTTGTTGGCCTCTGCGGTAAACGAGCAGGCTCCTGCCGGACAATCCAAAATACTCCGTCCCTTCAGTTCTCCCGGCTGCAAATTAAACATCCGCAAGTACTCCTCAAAGGTCCGGCCAATAAAAACAATACGCTCCAAATCCAATTTGTTTCTGCTCATCTCTGCTCAGCTCACCTCTTCTGTTCTCTTCTGTGTTCCTATTCCAGGCTAAAACCCGGCTGCGTCGCCAGTTCCTGCCTGATAAAATCATACAGCCTGCGGACGGGCGGTTTCAAGGGGTAATCCGCAATCCGGCAAATGATGCCGCAGGTCATGTCCACAGCGCTGCCTTCCAGCCTCCGGCTTACGGTTCCGGCAGGAACGGGATCAAGGATCACCTCCGGCACAAACGCGATGCCAAGCTTGCTCGCCACATAGAACTTCAGCGCCGACATGCTGCCGATTTCCATGGTATCAAGCGGCGGGCCGGCAGCTTCCGTCAAGACGCTTTCCAGTTTTTTGCGGTAGGGGCATGTAGGTGCTGTAATCAGCAGCCGGTGTCCGCGCAGATGATCCGCAGTAACGGCGGGGGCGGAAACAAGCGGATGATCTTCCGGCAATAACAGTACAAATGCTTCCGTAAACAACGGTTCAAAATGCAGCTCCTTCCCCAGTTCCGGAGCGGAGCAGATTACAATATCCAGCTCTCCGCGAAGCAGCCGGTCGCAAAGCGCACCTGATCCGGAGATATCCACCGACAGCTCCATTTTAGGAAACAGGGTCATGCATTTCTGCAGAATGTCAGGCAGCCGGTAGCTTGCCGTCGGATCAGACGCGCCGATGCGTATGCTCCCCGCTTCGCCGGATTTTAAGTCCGTGATGCTGTGCTGCAGCCGTTCCATATCCTGGACGATCCTCTGGCTCTGTTCGTGAAACAACCGTCCGGCTTCGGTTAAGGCCACGCCTTTGCCCCGTTCCAGCAATTGAACTCCCAGATCGGATTCCAGCTTCTGAATTTGCATCGTGACTGTAGATTGGGCATAATTCAGCTCTTCTGCGGCACGGTTAAAGCTGCCGGAGCGGATGATGGCCTGAAAGGTTTTTAATGTTTTTAGATCCAGTCTGGTTCCCTCCCTTCTGCCTCAAAGCCCAATCAAAGCTCAATTTGAGAATGTACTTTAAGGAGTGGCTTTAAGGATTAAATTTAATGAATCACTATAAGGGATCACTACAAGGACTTAATTCAAAATAATTGAACTTACTATTCAATTCATTCAATTATACAAAACCGGGCAGACTTTATACAATACTCTATACACGAGGCTATTCATTGGCTGAACTTGAATCTACCGCGTTCATATCAGAAGGGTGATAAGAGGACTTTTGAGCGTTCGAGAACTACGGGGACTTTGATGAGTTCCGGGGCTTCGAGGAGTTCGGGGGCTTTGGAGACTTCGGGCTTGACTGCACTATCTGCAACAGAATACCCACTATGCTGCGAAAAATCGCATTCTGCTGCATTTGCTGCAATAGACATTCATGCCGCCCATTGGCGGCACTTCAGACGATGAAATTTCGGAGAAGGCCCTCAATTCGGCTTCGCCGAATTCGAGGCTTCCATAACCATGTCGTATGAATCGGACATCGTTATTTCAGGATAGATTTACGGATTTCAGACCAAAAGTAACTGATTCGCTGGATTCTGCTGCACAGAGTGCAATAGATTCAGTTTTGCGGCGGATTGTGGAATGATCTGCTGTAAAAAGTGCAATAGAAAGTTACTTTTCGGCCTGAACCGGAGTGAGATTCGTGTGGGGATCGACCAGGTAATTGCATGGACTGAACGCCATTGCTGACGAAAGAATAGTTACTTCAAACTGCCTCAAAAGATAAAAATTCGATTAAGGAGTGGATATGCATGAATTTATCAGAAAAAGTGGCACTGGTCACAGGCGGAGGAACTGGCATCGGCAGAGCAGTAAGCCTCGAACTGGCAGCGTGCGGAGCTACAGTTGCCGTTAATTATTCCCGTTCAGAAGCCGAAGCGCTGGAAACTGTTCAGAGAATAACGGATCAAGGCGGGCGGGCAATGGCTGTACAAGCAAATGTGGCCCGGGACGCAGAAGTGCGGAAAATGGTAGAAACAATTGCTGGAGCCTTCGGAACGGTTGACCTTCTGGTAAATAACGCCAGCATCACCAGGTATATCCCTATGGATGATCTGGAAGCGGCAACGGAAGAAGTATGGGATGAGCTGTACGATGTAAATGTCAAAGGCATGTTCCTGTGCGCGAGAGCCGTGGCGCCTTACATGAAAAAGAACAAACAGGGGGCCATCGTCAATCTCGGCAGCATAGCCGGAACTACTGGTGCCGGCTCCTCTCTTCCCTATGCGGTCTCCAAAGCTGCCGTTCACGGATTAACCAAGTCTCTGGCCCGCGCGCTTTCCCCCGACATCCGGGTCAACTGTGTAGCACCGGGTGCTGTTGCCACCAGGTGGTGGGCAGGCCGGGAAGAACAAATGCGCCGGCTTGCACCAAATCTGCTGCTGCAGCGTATCGCGGAACCGCAGGATATCGCGCGGTTCATCTGCTCCACCCTGGAGCAGGAGGCCATGACCGGACAGATCATCACGGTAGACAGCGGGCAAACACTGTAAATACCGAAGCAGAAAGGAAGACAGCTGCTTCAGGACCAATAAACAGAGCATTCAATAGGAAGGAAGCAGCGTATATACGAGAGAAACAACACTTAAAATGAAAGTAACACACTCACTACGAAAACAACACACTCAATGCGAAAGCTACACACTCAATTCGAGAGCATCAACACTCATCTCGAAAGTATCAACACTCAATTAGAAAGAAACAGCTTCCCATGTCTTCACATGCACTAAAAAGTAGCTCTATCACGAATAATTTGTGACGCTAGAGATAGTCATACGGTTCACTGTGCATATTGTGAACGAGCAGCAAGGCTCCCTTAGTGGGGGACTTACTGCTCGTTATTTAATAGTACCTTCCGGCCAGTTCAGCAGATTATGGCAGACACGCAAACGCCTGCAAAGCTATTTATACCTTTCATTTTGCCGCATGAGCAGCTTGGGAGTCCCAAGCAGCCATGATGGCTTTTGGGACTCTTTTTATACATTACGACGGCTCGTTCCCCCACACCAGAGTGCCGGAAATATAGGCTGGAGCTTTACTCCAGTCTGCATAATTGGTGTCCGCTCCATTAAAGGAATAGTCCCCGGTCTGTGTGTAATTGGTCCAGTCCGATTTTGCCACCCGCGCCTGGATATCGAT
This sequence comes from Paenibacillus riograndensis SBR5, assembly GCF_000981585.1. Classification (NCBI taxonomy): domain Bacteria; kingdom Bacillati; phylum Bacillota; class Bacilli; order Caryophanales; family Paenibacillaceae; genus Paenibacillus; species Paenibacillus riograndensis. The sequence continues at coordinate 3,350,122 of NZ_LN831776.1, read as the reverse complement.
GCTTGCGCCTGCTGCGAGGGAACCCGCTGAGCTATTAAATCCAAGCTCCAGATAATAATCGGCGCCGGTTGTAGCCGACGGCATTTTGACAAAGCTGCCAGTCACATTCGCACTGCCGACCTGGGACCAGTCACAGAAGAAATTCTGGGTCTGCTCTCCGTCAATGGTGTAATAGTATCTTAATTTCACACCGGACAGTGTAATCGCACTGGTGCCAGTATTAACAAGCTTGAATTTGGGACTGATCGTGTTGGCAGAAGCTGCTGTCCCGCTATTATACATCTGTACCTTAAGCGCACCTGCCGGTGGGGCTACAGTATCGACAATAGTAACAGCCAGCGTCTGAGCAGCCCCTGCACTGAAGCTGAAGCTCAGGGTGGTTGTACCCACCGGCTGGGCGGCCAGATATTCTTTCTTAATTGTTACAGTTGTGCCGCTGACGGTATAATCGGTTCCGGCTGTCAACACAGCAGTTCCGTTCTTAATCGAGCTTAAGGTATTGCCATTCAGCGTCAGCGTGACTGGAATATCGGCTTGGTTGTCCGTCTTCTTGTCAAAGCTGGCAGTGACCGGTGAAATGATTGAATTAGCCGTTCCAGTGGTGTCACTGACAGCTATGGTCAATGTCTTCGCCGCACCTGCGCTGAAATTGAAGCTGAGCCGGGTGATACCGGTTGCCTGGGTGGCCAGATACTCCTTCTTGATCGTTACATTGGTGCCGCTGACCGTATAATCTGCTCCTGCCGACAGAGCAGTGGTACCATTCTTAATCGAGCTTAGGGTAGTCCCATTCAGCGTCAGGGTAACAGCGATATCCGCCTGGTTGGCTGTCTTCTTGTCAAAGCTGGCGCTGGTTGGTGTAATCGAAGCGCTGGCGGCAGGCGGATTCACCGGATCGGCGTAAAGCGTGCCTCTGCCGTTCGTACCGAGATACACTCGGCCGTAAACTCTGGGGTCTCCGGTGATTGCCATGTTAATTTTGGCGTATTGGTGGGCATCGTCATTGATCCGCACCCACGATGAACCGGCATCATCCGAACGGAAAACACCTCTCACTCCATCAATCTTGGCTACCGTATAGAGTGCCATATAGTTCTGGCCCGGAGCGGCCATACCGAAGCCGATCAGATCGGCTTCCTCCACGTTCGTCAGCTTAGTGAAGCTTGTGCCTGAATCGGTAGAGTGCCACAAACCGTATTTGCCTTCCACCGCATTGCCGCCGGCAAACCAGATGTCTCCTTCGATGCCCGGCATGGCTTTCATGCTGATCTGGGCCTGGTTCGGCTGCAGCCCGCCTACATTATTGGCCGGGAACCCGGCCGCCGCCGTAGCGCTGAAGGTAGCTCCGCCATCTGTGCTGATATAGAAGGTTCCTGCGTAGAACGCATAGAATTTGTTCGGGTTCACTCTATCGGAGGCCACTTTGGCCCCGGCTGGGACACCAGAGCTTACGTTCCAGGAGTTCCCGGTGGTTTTGGAATAATAGACCCCAATATCCGAAGTGCTCCACAGGATGGAATTGCCGCTCGCAGATACTGCAACCTGGCCTTGTCCTGCGGTGGTCTTCGTGCCGTTGGAAGGCTCGCTGTTCGGCATGTACCAGTTGACGCCGCCGTCGTTGGAGATTCCAATCGACTTCATGCTCGGCGTCTTCTCCTTGTCTGCGCCCCCTACCCGCACCACGTAGGCAGGGTTCAGTTCTGCATAGTCGATGCCCGTCGTCGTTGCCCAGGACGGGCTGGTCTGGAACTTGACCGGCGCCTGGGTCAAATCTTCATACCGGAAGCCGGAAACGTCGCCAAGCGCCGTAATCAGATGGGCCGTTCCTGAGGGAGGGCTGATCAGCCCGAGCACAGCCGTTTCCTCCACTCCTTTGGCCATTACCGCAATATTAACTTTACCTCCGGAATCCCAGGAGGTCAGATTGTTCGTTCGGTAGATCGTGGCTCCCGTACCGTACATCATCCGGTCGGAGTTGAACGGGTCAATCTCCAGATCACCCATCATCCAGCCCAGCTTCGGTGACGGATCAAGAGAAGTCGAATTGGTGATACCATGATTCAGCCAAGGTGCCGCAGTGATGTCCATGGCAAATTTATAGGTACGCTCGGGGTAAAAGCCCCAATCCCAGATCCGGCTCCAGGTCGCTCCGCCGTTCGTGCTGCGGAAAATCACCTCATCCGGCCACCAGGCATTCAGGCTGGATACCATAACTGTATCGGGATGCTGGGCATCCACAGCGAGTCCGCCGAAGCCGTACCAGTTATCCGTTCCGGTAGACGGGCTGATGTTGGTCCAGGCCCCGCTTGCTGTGTTCAGCTTCCAGACTTCACCTTTGCTGCCATCATACGGGCCGACACCATTACTGTACGTAATATATAGATCCCCTGTAGAAGAAAGCACCCCGTGATGCGGCAGGTAGCCGGTGGGCTGGCCGGGAATCGCCGTCCACGTTGCTCCGCCATCGGTACTGCGGTATACGCTGCTTGCAGTGTCGGCAACACCAACATAGATCGTCTGTGTGGCGCTGCCCAGTGTGCCTGTGCTTTGATCAAAAGTAATCCAGGATAATCCGACCAGGTCATTGCCGTATTCAAGCGTCGGATTCTGGATATAGGTGCCGGCATTCGGGAAAGAGCTGACCTTCGACCAGGTTACACCCGAGTCTGTGCTTTTCCACAACCCGTTGCCGCTGCGCGCTCCAAAAAAGAGGATGCTGTTCTTATTAGGATCGATCACCAGACGTTCCCCTGCGGACCGCCCCGGCATATTGCCTCCAACCTTGAACGGCAGCGGAGTGGACTGCCAGGTATTTCCCCGGTCGCTGGAACGCATAATCTGCCCGTTGTCATCCCAGCTGTTGGTATAGGTGCCTGTAGCCATATATACCTTGTCAGGATCGATGGGATCAGTCGCAAGGGCATCTACACCATTCTTGTTCCAGTCTACCCAGCCTACCGCATCACTGATGGATACCCAGCTGCCGGTGGCCTGATTCCAGCGGTAAGCGCCGCCGATGTCAGTGCGCGCATAGATTAAATCCGGTTCGCTCTGATTAAAAATAATGCCGGGCACAAAACCTCCGCCTGCCCCAGTAACGACACTCTTCCAGTTATAGGCTTCGCTTGCGGCTGCACGGGTAATCGCTGGAAAGGCAGTGAATAACGAGCTTGTCATAGCGGCCAGCAGGACAACCAGTCCCAGTTTACGGATACGTTTTCGAGTCACCATTAACGCCTCCTAAGGTTTGAATTTTCCTAGTCAAGTCCGTGGGTTTCTTTCGCTTCCCTCGCTTCCTTGCCCCTCCTTTCTGATCCCGGCATCCTTCCGCAAACAACAGCTTGTACAATTGGTAACGCTTACAGTATAATTGGTAAATATTATAATTTGTTAGGGAAAATGGTTGATTTTACGTGAAAATGGTCGCCTGCTTCCGTACCATTTTCTACCTTTATATTGCATTTTTTGGGCGCGAAGTGGAAACGACTACGCCGTCCTTTTAAAGGACGGGGTGTTTCAGCGAGAAATAGAAGGATAATTTATAGCGTGAAACATATAAATTCTTATATTTGAACCAAGACGGCCGTGCGGTCCTCCACGGGACAGCTGTCTTGGTTCTAGCGTTACCTGGAGAACGACTCCCCGTGAATCCTACGGCAACTCTTTAAGTGGAAAAAGGTTAATTAATTTGCCGGAGTACCCTATCCTCGGGCAGTTGAAGTGGAAAAAGGGACACTAATTCCGCTCATTTCGCCATTGTTCAAGAAAAGTGGCCCAATTAAGTTTACTTTTTCCACTTAAATCTCAGGATTTCTTGATTTTCGGAAAAATAAGTTCCCTTTTTCCAACTAGCACCTGCGAAGAAGCCGGTAAGCAAGTGTTAGTTGGAATTAGGATATTTAGACTGGCTACTCCCTCAGAACTCGACCTTCGCCGCCCCAACAACGGTATTTCCGCCGTTGTTTCCGGGCAAACTGGCCTTCGGCTTACGGCCGCAGGGATTCCCCACCGCCCCAAAATCAACGGGGGCATGCTGAAGACGGATCGCCCTATTCCTTCGCGAGCTATCCGCAGCCGTTGCGGACAGGAAAGCCGTTATTGAAGAAAGATTCGTCTATTCCACAGGACAACGGACTCAGATGCCTTTATTTCTCCTTTTCCCCTTTATTCCAGGCTCAATCAAACGATATAACGGCTCCTGAGTCCGTAACTGCTGAAAAAACAAGATTCTTGGCAAAATAAGGGCTCCTCGGTCCGCTTCAGTCCGCGGATGGAGCCCAACCCTTCTGCATCGCTTATATCCTCTGAGGCTTCCAAGATATCCGCATTTTTTTACACTGTATAATTTCCTATACACTTATATAAGTGGGAAGTCACTTCCCCCAAAACATATAAACCTGAATTTCGAAAGTGAATTGAACAAATCCAGATCGGACAAGGGATGAACCCTCTTTTTTCTTCACCCGTTTGGTGCATGTTATTTTTAGCAAAAAATCCCTTAGTGTATATATGGATACTTACTTTCGAAATTCAGGATAAATTATATTTGCAAAAAGACTCCCCTGAACACAGTTCAGAAGAATCCTCCTACACTAATGCTGAAGTACAAACTCATCCAGCTTGCTGCCGTCCACATCATAGGCCTGGAACGTCAGCTTTGATCCGCTCACAGTAATGCCGGCGAACATCTGCTTGTTATTCTGAAAGTGAACCTTATGGTAGAATTGGTCTGCTTTCTTCCCGTTAAACTTTGCACCAGAGGCATTAGTCACAACATAGACAGTTCCTCTCCGTGCGGCTGCTGATGTCTTTGCTTCAGAAACAATGGCCCCTTGGTACAGCGGGTAGGATCTGGAGTACTCATGATTATGCCCCTGCAGCACCAGGTCCACCTGATACTTGTCAAAAATCGCCGTCCACTCCCCCACCTTCCTGTATATATTCCCGCCATAGGCCGGACGGTGCATCGCGATGATTTTCCACGGCTTGTCCGTGCCCGCGAGGTCCTGCTTCAGCCATTCGGCCTGCTTCTTCAGATTGCTCTCCGTATTCAGCACAGTCATATGAACCGGGCCGACATCGAAGGAGTATGAGGTGCCGGGGATCGAACCTTTGGCTCCGTTGCCCGGCAGATTAAAATGTGAGGTGAAGCCCGCGGCCACTCCGCCGGCCTCATCGTGATTCCCCGTCACCGGCATCAGCGGCACCGACGCCACCAGGCTCTGCACGTTCCCCCACAAACTGTCCCAGGCCGCCGAATCCTCCGGTTCCTCCGTAAAATCACCGTTATGCATGATAAACTGCGCATCGGGAAAAGTCTGGAACGCCTTGTCTACGGTCTTGCCCCACAGCCTGAAATCCGCCGGGGTAACGCCCTGAGAATCGGTAACGTTAATAAAAGTCACGCTGCTGCTGTCAGCCTCCGCCGTTCTGAACTCGGCAACCGGACTCCATTCCTCTTCTGCCCCGCTCCCTACTCTATAAGCATACAGGGTTCCTGGTGTAAGTCCGCTGATCTCTGCTTTGTGTACGCCCTTTTGGCCAAGATCTGTCTGGATCACTGTATTGTCTGCCTGAACCTTTAACAGGGTTGCCGCTGAAAAAGCTGCCGCGCCGCCCTCTGCAACCTCAAGCCACCCGGCAGTCCCGGGATCTCCGGTATACCAGGTGAAAGCCCGGCTGGTGGAGACATCGCCCTTAAAGGTGGTGACCAGGTCATATGGCACGCCCGGAGAAACAGTAGCTGCGGCCCGCTCCGACTTCAGCCATTCCATGCCGAGGGCCAACAGAATGAATACGGCAACGATGATCCCTGCGATGATGAGGGTCTTGAAATCCTTCATATTGCTCCTTCCCCAGGCTGGCGCAGTGCCTCTCTGTGCAGATCCGCCTGTGTTCCGTTCTCGTTTCCCTAAGATAATCTCTTCGGAAGACAGATGTCAAATCCCGCCATTTGTTAACGCAGTGTAAAAACTTTCAGTTAACGTTCAGGTGAATTTAAGACAATAATAAGGTCCTTCGCTTAACATGACAGAAATCCGAGAGAGAAATGAGGTGTGAGATGAATAAGAAGCTGCAATTCCGCCATGAACTGAAATTTTTTATTAACCATCATCAATACCTTATCCTGCGGCAGAGGCTGAAAAGCCTGATTGATGCCGACCAGAACGCTGACGACAGCGGAGAGTATCATATCCGGAGCCTTTATTTTGACGACATAAGCAATACGGCTCTGGCCGACAAGCTCGGCGGTCTCCGGGAACGGGCCAAATACCGGATACGAATCTATAACGTTCAGGACAACGTCATTCACTTCGAGAAAAAAATCAAAATGGACGATTATATCGCCAAAATCAAAGAGCCGCTGACGAGGGAAATGTACAACCGGATCATGGCCGGCAACTATGAGGCGCTGAATGTCCCGGACCGTCCGCTGTTCATGGAGCTCTACAACCAGATGCGCCATAATCTGCTGCGCCCGAAGGTGATTGTCGATTATGTCCGCGAGCCCTATGTCTGCCATAACGGCAACGTGCGGATTACGTTTGACAAGGAGCTGCGTACGGGACTGCATTCCACGGATATTTTCAGCAAGGAGCTCAAGCCGGTGCGTGCGCTGGATGAGAACTTCATTATTTTTGAGGTCAAATTCGATGAGTACATACCGGAGTATATCCGGATTGCGCTCCAGCTGAACGGGCTGAACAGGCAGTCCGCTTCAAAATACGTAATATGCCGGAAGTTTTTAAAAACCAACATTTGGGAGGATTATTGACAATGAGCAGTTTATCAGCACAGGCCGCAGCTGCGGCGCCAAATCCTGCTTCAGGCGGGACGGCGGACACAACAAATACGTTTTCGGACATCATCAAAAATTCCGTGATCGACAATTTCGTATCCGACATCAGCATCTCCAAGATCCTGATCACACTTGCGGTCGCTTTTCTGATCGGCTTCTTCATCTATCTGCTCTACAAGCGTGTCTTCAGCGGCGTCCTCTATTCCAAAAGCTTCAACGTCTCCCTGATGGGCATGACCATGATTACCGCTACCGTAATAATCGCCATCAACTCCAATCTGGTGCTGTCGCTCGGTATGGTCGGCGCACTCTCCATCGTCCGCTTCAGAACTCCGATCAAAGATCCGACCGATCTGATCTTCCTGTTCTGGGCAGCGGTGGCAGGGATCGTAACGGGTGCAGGCTTCTTCACGCTTGCCATCGCCGGTTCGGTGATTATCGGCCTCATTCTGTTCCTGTTCATCAAAAATTCTTCGGTGGAAACCCCGTACCTGCTCGTCATCAACTGTGAAGGCGACGACAGCGAACGCGCAGTACACAGCCATCTGAGCAAATCCGTCAAACGCTACAATGTGAAGCAAAAAACCGTAACCGCAGGCAATATTGAGCTTACGCTTGAACTGCGGCTTAACGATAAAGAAGGCAGCTTCGTTAATACCGTATCCGATATCAGCGGCGTAAACAATGCTCTGCTGATCAGCTATAGCGGCGACTATGTATCCTGAGGAAGGGGTGCCGGAGATGAAAGCACGAGCTGAATCATTCCTGCTGATCATATGCGGCCTGGTGCTGGCAATCACCATAGCTGGTTGTCAGACAATCAATCCATCTGCGGATAACAACAGTACAACTACAGACACGCAGAATAAGCAGGCAAATGAGCAGAGTCTGGATACGGAGGTTTTTCCAAAAGACAGGGTTGTGGATGTGAAAATTACGATGAAGCCTGACGACTTTCAGGACATGCTGGATCATGCCAGTGCTGAAGAATACAAGGAAGCCTCCGTGGAATACGGCGGGATCAAGCTGGATCATGTGGGAGTGCGGACCAAAGGCAATCTGAGCCTGCGCAGTGTCGTCCAGATGAGCGATTCCGACCGCTACAGCTTCAAGCTTTCTTTTGACGAGTATGTGAACCAGAATTTATTGGGCATCAGTAAAATCAATCTCAACAATAATTACAGCGATGCCTCATATATGAGGGAATTTCTGACCTATGAGCTGGCGGAAAGCATAGGGCTTCCTACGCCGAAGTATTCTTTTGTCAACATCTATGTCAACGATGAGCTGAAGGGTTTCTATCTTGCGGTAGAGCAGATTGGCGATGCCTATCTGGAACGCAACTTCGGCAATTCCTACGGTGCGCTGTATAAAGGTGTAATGACCGGACAAGGCAGCGATCTGACCTGGCTCGGCGATGATGCCTCGCTCTATACCGGGCTTGAAATGAAGTCGGAGAAGTCGAACGATGATATTGTTGTCGATATGCTGGATGAGCTCAATAACGGCACTGATGTTGAAAAGTATATAAATATTGATGACGCATTGGGCTACATTGCGCTGAATGCCGTAACCGGCAATATGGACAGCTATCTCGGGGGGAACAAGCAGAACTATTACTTGTATGAGGATGAAGGGGTGTTTTCGATCCTGCCGTGGGATTACAATATGGCTTTTGGCGGCATGGGCAGTTCGGATGTGCTGATTGACGAGCCGACGCAAGGCGCGCTCGCCGAACGTCCGCTGGTGGCCAAGCTGCTGGCGGACAAGGAATACAAAGCGAAATACCATGAGATTATCCAGAAAATGCTCGATGGCTATCTGCAGACCGGCACCTTCCAAGCGCGCATTGACGAGCTGGATGCCATGATATCCGGCTATGTGAAGGCTGACCCGTCCGCCTTTTACACGTTTGAGCAATACGAGAGCGGAATTACAGCCGTGAAGACGTTCATGGCGACTATGGCCTCAAACGTCTCCCAGCAGCTGGACGGCACCCTCCCCTCCTCCGGTGACGGCAGCGGCAGCGGCGGTGGCATGGGCGGCGGTTTTGGCGGCGGGCAAGGTGGCGGCATAGGTGCGAACGGCCCGGTGGCGGGCGCGCAGCCAGGTGCGGCGGGTGCGCAGCCAGGCGCGGCAGCGGGCGCGCAGCAGGGTGCGGCGGCGGGGTACGGCCGGGCCGCGCAAGGCGGCGGCCCTGGTGGAGTGCCGGGCGCCATGGGCGGACCGGCATTCCCCGAAGGCGGCAACGGCCCCGGCGGGGATATGGGTGATTTTGGCGGCGGCATGCCAGGCGGCGGCTTTGGCGGGGCTGGCGGGGCGCAGCAGCAAGGCAGCATGAGTGAAGTCATAACCACTGGTGTAGCAGTTGTTGTCCTCCTGCTTACGGCAGCGTTTGTCACCTTTTATAAACGCAGGCATCTCTGATTCATCAGCTGTAGCAACCAGAATACAACAAAAGCGGGACTATCCATAGGCCTTGAATTGGCTCTATGGACAGTCCCGCTTTGAGGTTCAGCATCCACGTGATCTATTGGTGGGAAAGGTGCTCATGAACAATTTACCAAAGAATCCAAGCGTGCTTCCCACATTCTATACGGACACAGATACCGTTATTCCACCGGAATCTTAGGGTTTCCCCACTCTTGCGGACAGAGAAGACGTTATTTGTGTTTATCCCCTCTCATAAGCACGGTTTGAGTCCAAATAAAGTCTCCTGAGTCCGCAATCCTCACAATATAGATGTTTTGGCCAATATAACGGATCTGTAGTCCGCATAAGCAAGTAAGCAGGGGCACATTCAGTCCGATGACAAAAAAATCGCAGGTTAGCAGTATTTATTTTGAAGAAAAATCGCATGAGGTTTCAACTCGCTTAAACATGCAGAAGTCTGCCCCGATCCATTCTATATATAGATTGAACTTAAAATCTGTAGTCTTCATTGTGAATCAGTTAGTTTTTTTGCATGACTGTACTTCGTGCAACAGAATACTTTATTATCATGTGTAAAATCGCATTCTGCTGTATTTTGTGCAGCCGATTTCCGGTTTTGGAGTCCAAAAACAGCTTTTCAGGAAATTCTAATGCACAGAGTGCAATAGAATGAACTTCTCGGCCGAATGATGGGTCATCTGCTGCACAAACTGCAACAGACATCCATGCCGCTCATTCGCGGCACTTCAGCCGATGAAATTTCGGAGAAGGCCCTCAATTGGGTTTCGCCAAATTCGAGGCTTCCATAACCATTTCCTACGAATCGGACATCGTTATTTCAGGATAGAATGCGGCTTCAAACCTAATTTGAAAAAGAGCTGCATCACCTTGGCAGCTGGATTGGCGTTCTTGCCTCAGATTCCTAATTAAATAGCTGCTTTATGTCCGTTTTCGCAGCAGCGCAATCGCCGCCAGCAGAAAAGACAGCAAGGAAATGCCAAGTGCAATGTAGATCATAGGGGATGTGCCGGATGCTTTATCCTGTTCCTCCATAATCGCATTGTGCTCGTCCATGCTCATGGAATCCTTGTCACCCACGTTCATTGCACCGTGATCATCCATCGCCATGCCGGAATGACTGCCGCCGCCGGCTGATGCCTGTACAATCTCGGTGACGGAATGGGGGGTTTCCGAGCCTTCCTCTCCGGACCACTGCACCAGGCTGCCGTCAGCATAATGCTGATAGGCGTCCCAGGCAATATCGCCCTTGGTGTCGGGGTTCTTGGCCGTGAAGTAAAAACGCTGAAACTGCCCGGCCTGGATTCCTGCTCCGGTGGACACCCAGCTGATTTTGTTGCCGTCAATCTTCACATCCCAGCCCGGTACAACCTCGTATTGCTTGAATTCCGCTCCTGCGGGAACACGCAGATCGATCTGTACAGTAGCAACGTCTTTTTCGGAAGGCACTTTTAGAGTATACGTCTCCCATGCACCGGTGGCAGATTGAGCCGGAGCGACGGTCACATGCGCACTAGCTGCCGCTGCGGACAGCATCAAGGCTGCCGCCGATGGCGCAGCCAGTACCGCTATTTTACGAAACAGTCTGTTCATATTAATGTCCCCCTTTTCATGGACTTTCTGATTCTTTCTCCGGTACGGAGGTCTATGGTTTTTTGGGAAAATCCCGCTCCCGCGACGCAAGCCCCTGCTCCATAGCATATCTCGTAAGCTGTGTGCGGTTCTGGAGCTGCAGCTTCTGGAGGATATTTTTGAGATGGTTTTTGACGGTATGCTCCGAGATGCCGAGCGTTGCCGCGATTTCCTTATTGGTGGAGCCCGAGGACACACATCCCAGTATCTCCTTCTCCCGTGCCGTTAATGCTTCCCGCTCTTCCTTGACAGAGGCGACAGCAAATTCCTTCAGGATCTGAAAAGCCAGCTCCCGGCTCAGCGGAACCTCCTCACTGACAATCGCCAGCAGGTATTCAATCCAGGTGGATGGAGCCAGGTTTTTCAGCAGATAGCCCTGTGCCCCCTGCTTCAGCGCCTCGAATAAATAGGAGATTTCGTCAGAAACGGTTACAATCACGATTTTGACATAAGGAAATTCCAATTTGATCCGGCGCGTAGTCTCCAGACCATCCATCTCCGGCATTTGAATGTCGATCAGGATCAAATCCGGCATCCATAATCCGGTCCGTTCGATGGCTTCGGCTCCGCTTCCCACTGCACCGATGACCTCAAATCGTTCATCCATAGCCAAAATCTCACACATCGCCTCACGGGCATGGGCATGATCATCTACAACAAGCACCCGGCAGCGGTTCATGCGGAAGCCCCCTTTTTGGCAATTTCTACGATGGTCCCGTAATCCCCGGATTTCAGCGCAAGTGTCCAGCCCATTCCTTCCGCACGCTCCTTCATAATCTGCAACCCATAGCTGCCGCTTACGGCAAAAGGGTCCTCATGCCGGATGCCGGCCCCGTCATCAGAAATGGCTACACGCCAGCCCTGCCCGTCTTCGCGGCCGGATATCGCAACCCTGCCCGCCCGGGTATGCTTGCGGACATTTATCATTGCCTCACGTATACAGGAGAGCAGCTCGGCCTGTTCTGCAGGACTGAGGTTTTCGTCCCGCAGGCTCCAGTCCATGGCCACCTCAACTGTGACCTCACGGGCAATCTGCGTCAACTGCTCCTGGACGGACTGCGCCAGCAGAGACGTCTGTGCACCTGCAACCGGAACCTTCAGATTGGATATGGCCTGACGGACATAGCGGTTGGTTTCATGCACGTTTTTTTTGAGCTGGCCGATCGTTTCTGCATCCATTTCTCCCCGCTCATGCTTCTGCTCCAGGCGGTCAATCCGTACAGACAGCAAAAATAAAGATTGCGCGATTCCGTCATGAAGCTCTTTCGCCAGCGCCTCCCGCGCCTCCATCGCCGTCTTCAGCAAGCGTTCCTGCTCCAGTTCTCTGGAATTTTTCTCCATAAGGGAGAACAGCGGCACCAGCAGCACTATGCTGAATAAGAATACAAGCACAGGGGTTAAGTAATTGCCCATATCCATGGAGAGATACGGCATCAGGAACTGATGGCGCACAATTTCCCAAATGCCGACCATGACAGTGGGCAGCAGCAGAATAAGCAGTTTAATTCTTGTATACGTTGCTGTCCCCTCCCAAAACTTAAACCTAACATTAGCATTCTCCCGTCAACCTGACATGACTCTTTCGGGCTATACGGAGACTTTAAATGTTACAAAAATAAGTATTTAAAATTTATTGCGAGCTGTGAGCTGTAAGCTATTGGCTATTCCGGTTCAGCTTGCCCTCTGGCACAAAAACAGATGCGGCTCGCACCCCATCCGTTCAATTCTTATACATTTCCTCCCTATACCGGTTCTTCCCGCCAGCCTACAAAGGTGAAGTATACCGGCCGTATTCGATTCCCGTATCTTTGAACCCTGCGTCTTGCTGGAGAAGAAAAAAAGAATTCACACCCTCCGCTCCCCACCAATTCACGCCAAGCGCCACGCCGTTTGCTGTCCTTGCCGCAAAAAGCAGCGAGAACATCCCGGGAGTAATTTCGCCGCCGTCATCAACACGCCAGACTGAAAATTCATCGTCCCGGGTCACAGCCGGATAGTCCATGAAGCTTAGCTCCGGACCCTTCTGGAGAACCAGGCTGAACAGCATATCTGTGTTCTGTCTCACGAATTGGACAACATACAGGTGCAGGTCTTCCGGCACATCAGACAGATCTGCGAGCTTCCAGATGGATTGAATGCCGCGCTTCTTAAGCGCAAGAATTTGCTTCCGCACCGGATCATCTGCATCAAGCTGCTGCGCATTGTCTGCTGACGGCTTAACTGCAAGCAGCGATCCGCGGTCCAGCTCTGCAGAATTGGCTAAGTAGTAAGTCTCATCAGCTGCTGCCTTCCCGTCCTCCACAGTAAAAACATACCCGGACAGATTCGCAAAATTATTCGCCATATCCCTGCCGTTGCTGTCAGCGCTGCCGGGCTGCCATTTCTCCAATGCCACACTGAGAACCTGGCCATTGTTGCCAACAGCTGTATTCAGCGATTTGATCTGATCCAGCCGGTTGTCATCGTCCGATGCGGCAAGAATGCGCTTGCCTGAACTGTCGGCAAATCCAAAGCTGGAAGACAGCTTCGCCGGATCGAGGCTGGCAGCCGGTACGGCAGTATTCGCCGGAGCGGATGAATTACCGCCTGAAGTCCCCGGCGTCGCTTCATGGGCCGCTTCCGGCCGGTGTGTTGCCGCCGGAGACAACGGCGTTACCTGTGGCGTCTGCCCGGCGGCCGCTGGCGAGGTGCCGGGATGTCCCCCATTGGTAGAGCCTTCTTGTGTACTGCATCCGGCTGCAACCAGCAGAAGGACAACGGCAGCCATTCGGAACAGCTTCAGCATACCATTCCCTCCCGGACAGGAAGTCTGTCTATCATTAAAATATCCCCATACTCAGGTAACGTTCGCCTGTATCGGGAGCGATGCACAGCACCCGCTTGCCGCTCCCCAGCCGCCGTGCTTCCTGAAGCGCCGTCCATACCGCCGCTCCGCCGGAAGGTCCGATCAGGATTCCCTCCGTACTGGCCAGGGTTCTGACCATCTCCAGCGCATCCTCATCGGAAACCTGGACAATTTCATCGTAGATGCCCGTATTCAATATGGCCGGCACAAAACCCGGGCTGGTCCCAACCAGCTTATGCGGTCCGGGCTGGCCGCCGGAGAGTACCGGTGAGCCTTGCGGCTCCACCACAACAATACGGATCTCCGGCAGCTGCTGGCGGAGTGCTTCACCGGTACCTGTTATGGTACCGCCAGTCCCCGAAGCAGCTACGAATACATCCAGCCTGCCATCCATTTGCGCCAGGATTTCCGGTGCTGTTGTAATCCGGTGAATATCGGGATTGGCTTGGTTCTCGAACTGCTGGGGAATGAAGCTGCCTGCGATCTCGTTTCCCAGCTCCAGCGCCTTGGCGATCGCTCCCGGCATCCGCTCTGCGGCCGGAGTCAGCACTACCTCTGCTCCGTATGCTTTTAGAATATTGATCCGTTCCTTCGTCATATTGTCAGGCATAACCAGAATGGCTTTGTAGCCTTTGGCCGCCGCATTCATCGCCAGCCCGATGCCGGTATTGCCGCTTGTCGGCTCGATGATAGTTCCGCCAGGCTTCAAGACTCCGTCAAGCTCTGCCTGGCGTATCAAATTGTATGCCGCCCGGTCCTTGACGCTGCCGCTGGGGTTGAACATTTCCAGCTTCACGTACAGTTCGGCAGCCTGTGGTCCGGCTAGCCGGTTCAAGCGGACCACAGGCGTATTGCCGATCAGTTCCGTGATATTGCTGACTACAAGAGATGACATGGGTGAGCCTCCTCATTTCTTCTGCTGTCTATCCCCCCATTGTAGCGCTGTGAGGCGGCTCTTGTCGACTGATCCACATTCAGCCGTATTGCGGAGCAGTCCAAGTAACCAGCAAAAAAACCGCCTCTTTATAAAGAAGAGACGGCTCAGACTGTCCATCAGAGCCTGAGAAGAGGCTCTGCTATTCGTCCTTATTGGCTAACCCCTGCTTAAGGATTAACGGTGATCTTGAAGGTGGATGTAGTATTTTTTACCGGTGTGACCGTGTTCGTAATCTTCAGATTGTTGAAGACTACTGAGCCTACTGCCGGACCTTGGCCGGGCTCTGCCGATTCGTTGGCCCAGATGCCGACACCCGATTTGGCGTCAAATGCGTCTCCGCTCTTTTGCGCGCCGGAAATGGTAATATTCGTGAAGATTGTATCGGCTACAGGGAACTGCGGTGCAGAAGCGAAATAGTTGGTCTGGAACATGATGCCATGATATGTCGGATCTGTAATGTCCACATCGCTGACCCGGATGCCCTGGAAGATTTTTGAAGCCGAGAAAACCCAGATGGCCGGAAAAGTCTGCCCGTTCCAGAAATGTCCGCCTGCACGCTCAATCGAGATATTCTGGAGGTCCGTCGTCGGTGAAGCACCGAATCCATTCATCGGATACCCGAAGTCGAGCGAACTGATCGTAATCCCGGCATAGCAGAGCGTGTCGGCAATGTAAATATTGCGGAAGGTGTTGGCGTAACCGCCATAGACTGCTATACCGGCTGCGCGCCAGGTCAGGATCGAGGTCAGATTCTCATACACGTTGTCCTTCATATCCGAACCACCGGAATCAATCGCCGAAAACAGTGCAAAGCTGTCATCCCCCGTAGCCCGGGCTTCATTGTTCGAGACGAGATTGTTCGTGCTGCCGTTGGTCATGTTGATGCCGTCGGCGAAGGTGTTGCGGATACGCGAGTTTTTGATCACCATGTAGTCGGTATTGGCACCCCAGTACATGCATACCTGATGTTCGGTCCAGATATTGTCGATCGTAATATTCGCAACATTAGAAAAGTCGAATACCTTACCAGGACCGTCGATCCGCGAGGTATAGTTGCCGAAATACGCAAAGTTGGCAAAAGTGGACCCATTCGCCGAAGCTTCTGCCCGGAAGCCCACATCCGTGTTCTCCTGGCTGGCTGGAGCCACAAACCGGGTATACCAGGGACCGGCTCCGATGACCTTCACAGCTTTGCCGTACACCTGGAACTTGCTTGTGGTCTGGTAGGTTCCGGCAGGCAAATATACACCTGCAAGAGTACCGGTGGTATCCATGCGGACTTTATCCAGCGCATTCTGCACATCCTGATGGGTGAATCCGGCTGGAACAGCGTATTTGGCCGGGTCCGGGTTGACGATTGGCGCCACCTGCTCCAGGCTGATGAAGTCTATCGCATATTGCGAGGTGTTCGCCGCATCCTTTTGCAGCCGGATCGTGCTTCCTTTCGGAATTGTGCTGTCGAACATCATATTGGCTTCATCATAGATGTGGCGCGGCGGGCCGGAACCGGGCGAATTGTCCGGACTGGCCTCCGAACCATACAGCCAGGCGTATTTAGAGGTTAAGCTGATAGCTTTGGTAAACACTCCATTCACATATACGTTCAGCGTGGCATTGGTTCCATCGCCGCTTGGCGAATCCGGAATGGAAAAACGGGCAACAAGCGTGTTCGTGTTGGCCTTGGTGGTGAATTCCACATAGCTGCCGGTTGAATTCAGTGTGACCGCTCTTCTGCCCGAGGCTTCACCAGCCAGATCGCCGATATTGCGGTTCGGCGCAAGCTTGACGGCTCCGCCGCCAATTACTCCGTCCTCCGCCTCATACATGTCGTAGGGCATATTGGCCCCGCGGCCGATATACAGCGGCTGGGTCTGGATGTTGTTGGCCCGTTTTACCGCAAGTTCATTGGCATCTGTGGCGATTTCACTCTTCACTGAGTATTTGCCATCCGCTGCTGTCCAGGTGCCCAGCGTAACCGGGGCCGTTGTCGCACCGCTGGCAATGGTTCCGCTGTAAGCACCTGTCAGCGTTTTGACCACCGTATTGGTGGCGGTATCCGTGATGGTCAGTGTGAGGTTATGCGCCCCGCCGGCTGAAGCGGCGGTTCCCTGGTTTTTGACCGCTATCGAGAAGGTTACGGTATTGCCGCCGGCCGGGTTGCCCGGCGTCCAGCTTACAGGAGAGGCGATCAGATCCGAGCTGGATACCGGATTTACAGTAAGCGGCGAAGGATTCGTATAGCTGTTGTTCCCCTCATTCAGCTCAATGACCGTGTTGCCCTCATCGACCTTGGCGCTGAGCGCATAAGCAGCCGCCTCCTTGGCCCCGATGTTAAGTGACACATTGCTTGAGGCTCCTGCGGCCAGCGCGCCGACAGGTGCTGTTCCTGCCAGGGCTGTGCCCAGGTAGAAGCTGACATTTGTCGCTGCGGAGACGGCAGTCCCGGTGTTTTTGACAGCAGCGGTTAATGTAATGGCATCCGTCTCTACCGGAGCAGACGGTGACCAGGACATCGATGTTACCGTCAAATCCGGATTGGCCGCCGGTGTGCCGATAATCTGGAATTCAGCCACCTGCCCGGCGCTTGAACCGGAATTGGCGGTGATTTTCAGCTGAAGCTCACTCACGGTGGCAGTGACCGGAATGGTCACGGAGTTGCCGCTGGCCGGATTAAAGGTATACACTGCTGGCGGAACCAGGCTTGTGAATGCTGAGGCGGCCTGGTTATGCCCAAGCACCTCAATCGTCTGAGTGCGTGCGGACCAGATAGATGCCGGGTTAAGCTTCACAACAACCGAGGTCACGCTGGCATTGGCGCCCAGATTAACGCTGAGCGTATTGGGATAACTCCCGCCCGTGCCTTCCCAGTAAGTGGTGACATCGCCGTCATTGGCATTCGTTGGCACAAACGTATAGATGGAGGACGATGCGCTGATGCTTTTACCAATCGCCAGATTAGACCCCGGGCCTGTACTTGGAGCAACTGTCGGTGAAGCGGATGGCGTAGCTGTTGGCGTTGCCGTAGGAGTCGTTGTTGGTGTTGGTGTTGGTGTTGGTGTTGCTGTTGGCGCTACTGTAGGAGTCGCTGTTGGCGCTACCGTGGGAGTCGCTGTTGGTGTCGGTGTGACTCCCGGAGTTAGGAGCAAATTGTCCAGATTTACGTTGCCGGAATCGGTGGAATCATATTTGTAAGCAATCGTGTTGGTGCCGGATAGCAAGCTGAGTGCTTCTACTTTGGTTGACCAGGTATCCCAGTTGGCCAGGCTGGCGAGTGAGGTCTGCTTGACCTTCGTGCCGTTGACGTAGACACTGAGCGTTCTGGTGCTGCCCGAAGCATTGGCGTATCTTAGCGCAGCATCGTAGATGCCTGCTGAAGAGGCGGTAACCGTAAAGGTAGTAGATGCTCCCTGTGTGAGATACCCGTCAACAAAAGCCGAACCGGAATAGCCGCTGTGGTCGGTGTTGATTTTGGCTCCGCCGGATAATGAGGCTGCTTCTGCTTCATAAGTTCCATTGGGAGAAGCCGTGGTGCCATACACCTCGAATTCAGACACCTGGGCGGCCGGCCAGCCTGTGTTTGCTGAGAAATTCAATTTGATGTACCGGGCGGTGGCAGCCGTGAAATGGATGGTTACCGTATTAGAGCCGCTGGAGGGATTGAATGTATAGCTAGCGGCTGACACCAGATTGCTGTATGAGGAATCGTCGGGGCTGCCTTGAATCGAAAGCGTTTGGGTCCTTGCCTCCCAGGAAGCCGGAAGCTTCAGCACCACCTGATTGACGCTGCTGCTTGCTCCAAGATCTACTTTGAGCCACCCCGGAAAAGCGTTGCCGGAGCTCTCCCAATACGTCGCCTGATTGCCGTCACTGGCATTGGACGCAACATAAACATCTCCAACAGAGCTTGCCGTCATCGTCTTGCCCGCAGCCAGGTTCCCCGCAGCCGAACTGACAGCCGGAAACAGCGCTAGCTGGCCTGCGAACAAAACAGTGATCAGGCAGTACATGAGCAACCTTTTTCCGGCAGATGCTGTATTTCCTGTCAACATGGACAACCACCTCCCCTAATTGTTTGATCCGCTTAAAAGTATGCGCTTTCATAAAACTCTTGTTTGCCAGGTTACTTCTTAAATTGCCGCCCCCTTTACGATATATAGTCTACTAATTAGCTAGCGGTCTATCCTCCGGCCCCTCTTAAATGCAAAAAAAAGAACGATCCCCCCTGCGAAACCATGCAGAACAACAAACCGCAAGCGCAAGATGCCTGACCGAACCCCGGAGACTTATCCATGAACTAACTAATTATGGTAATAATATAAGATATCGCTTGGGGCTGATCGAGGACCGATTCTATGAATAGTATGTGCAATATTACGATTTGCCCCTAGACCCTTAGAGAGCCGCGGAACCCTCTCGCACCATAATAGGATTCTGCTCCATTGTGGTACATAAAGACCGTGTCATAGCGGCGGTCGCAAAAGACGGCTCCACCGAGTGCTCTGATGCTTTCAGGTGTTTTCACCCAGCTGGACGTTTTCAAATCATATTTTCCAAGCTTTTGCATCTCCCGGTATTGTGCTTCTGTTAAAAGATCAATGCCCATGGCAGCCGCCATTTCTATCGCATTATTGTGCGGCTTATGTTCTTTGCGCGACTCCAGCGCTTCACGGTCGTAGCATACACTTCTGCGGCCTTTCGGACTTTCCGCTGAACAATCATAAAAAATGTATTCGCCCGTCTCTTCGTCATGACCAACGACATCCGGTTCACCGCCAGTCCTTTCCATTTCATGAAGCGGCCATAGCTTGTCCGGCTGAGCTTCAAGTTTTGCTTGTACATTAGCCCATTCAAGACCTTGATGACGGTTCATGTTTTTCTCAAAACGGGCTTTCAAAGTTTCAAGCAGCCCCTCACGTTGTTCCGGAGACAATTTAATATCGTTGTTTGAACTGGCTGTCATGTCTATTTCTCTCCCATCAAATATGGAACTCTCCAGTGAAAACACCATCTCTGATCACTGAAATGTTCCAGACTTTATATAGAGTGAACTTAAGATATTTACATTAGGGGCTTGTCGGGACTACGGAGAATGTTTGGACTTCCGGCCGCTGTTGTATCCAGATTTCTTGATTCATGCCGTTTTTAGCGGATGAAATCCGGATACAAAGGCGGTCGCTAACGCTCCTACAGTTCCAAACTTCCCCTACTTCCCTTTTCCCTTTTGTAAGTTTTTCAAGTTCGCTTTATATAGCAATTATTCATAAAGATTGCCGTTTGCCAATTGAACCAGCTTGTCCTGGTCCAGCACACTCAGGCTGCCCTTCTTGCGTTCAACAATACCTTCCTCCACAAAACGGCGCACGATCCGGTTAAGATGCCTGTAGCTGGTCCCGAGCAAATCTGCCGTTTCCGCAAGTGTAGACGTACGGATCTCCTCCACGCGCTGCCCGCCGCTGTCCGCAAACAGGGATAACAGATAGCTGGCAAAACGGTTTTCCAGCGGATAGAGCAGATTCAGTGCCGTGGTCTGGCCCAGCGTATACATTTTGTGGCTCAGCTCCCCTACCAGGAAACGCAGCAGTGCTGTATTTTCCTCAAATTCCTTCAGAACCAGCGCTCTTCCGGCCGCCAGCAGCAGGCTTTCGCCCATGGACACCACTTCATTTTTGACCGGATATTGGCGCAGCAGCTCTACATCCCCAATTACCGACATCGGCCGGGCAAAACGGACCAGCAGCGATTTCCCGTTAGGAAGCAGGGTATGAATCTTGAGCCGCCCCTCCACCAGTATAAACATATGCTCCAGCCGGTCGCCTACCGAGCAGATAGCCTCACCGTCACTGTAGCGCCGCAGCTCCATACCGGAGATGGCCCCGCTGCTGAATATCTCCATCATACCGTTGTGCCCGGCCAACATCCGGATCTTGTCCTGATCTGCAATCCACTGCATAGGCAGCTCCCCCACTTTTGGTCACGAATGCATTAAATGTAACACAGCATGCGCGGCTCAGCCAACTCCCCTGTAATCCGTCCAGCCCTCCCGCTCCCGGCCTGCCGCAGATGAAGGCTGCTATTCGGCAAAATAATGCTCCAGCGCCCGCTCCGCACGGAACCTCGCTGCATTAAAGGATGGCCATGACCGAGCGGCTTGCGTCCGGTTGTCCCATTGTTCGCGCAGAATCTCATCCAGCTTGCCGTTGTTCTGCTTGCTGAAGTCGACCAGCAGCGGCGTGACATCCGGTGACAGTCTGGATAAATAGCTGCTGTCGAGGATGCCGCTTGTCTCATAGCGCTGGATATTCTGCTCTGCGATAATGTGATCCATGCCAATATAGTTGATCAACACGTAGGAGAACAGCCCCAGAGCCAGACAGCACGGAGCCAGCGGAAACTGCACCCGGCTGATCCGCACCGCCGCCAGCACCAGGAGCAGTCCGAGAAAAATCATAAACGCATGCACCAGAAACCGGATGTACGTATACCCGTAAGCCTCTTCATACAGAGCCAGCCGGGAATAGGCGGAATAGAGCATAACCACAGAACAGAGCACCAGGATGTAGAGCAGGGTATTTATGATTGTGCGCAGCCGGGCTGCCGCCGGGCCAGTCGAATGCAGGGACAGGAGCAGCAGAACGAAATTGATCGAAGTCACCAGAATCAGCTCCAAAAAACCGCTGCGCGCATAATCGGCATAGGTGCTGCCCTCCGGCAGAATGCCCTCCCAGGCACCGAAAAGATAAGAGAATTGCAAGCTTACGAACAGTACGTATACCGTATTGATAACGGTCAGAATAGTTGTGAGGATCACCGGGTCCACCTTCAGCGTCAAAGGCTGGGGAAGCAGCTCATTCAGCGGCTCCGCCGATGGCCCGTCCTCCATATTCAGCTCCGGCTTCGGGTTCCACACATACACCTTGTGATCGACAAAACCCCAGAGAAGGCCGAACATGCCTGTTCCCAGCAGGAGAACCCACAGCAGCCGCGCAAACCCTTCGCCAAAGGAGAGCCGTTCCAGCATCCGCGGAATCCCTGCCAGCAGCTCATGGAACACACCGTCCGCCGAGGAGAGCAGCGAGGTTACAATCAGCAGCAGCGGCAAAGAGATCCCCAGCCCGGTCAGCACTTTGATCACCACTTGCTTCCGTTCATCCTGCAGCTTCCCCCCGCCGAACATTCTGCGGATGATCCGTGGCGCTGTCCCCCAGTGCCGCAGGCTCTGGGCAAACAAATGCTCCGCCGCCGCCCCGATCATCAGGGGTCCGCTCCAGGACGGGAGCTTATAGCTTAGCATGCAGGTCATATGTAATAAAATCAGCGCCGGAATGACCAGCAGATTCAGCCCGAAGAACAGCCAGTTCGCGAACAAGGCATATGTCAGAGAGAGCAGCATAATCGCCCCCAGCCAGATATAGCTGACAACAGTGGGCTTGCGCAGCTTGTCTTTGGCAAAGTAGAGCACAAACACATAATACAAACATACAAAAACCGGATAGGAAACCCCCGGCATTTTACCGTAAAACAAATACTGGTTCAAGACTGCGAGCAGAAAAGCCGCCCCCAGGGCCTGAAAAGCCCGCTCCGGCTTCGGTACCGTCTGATCTTCCATGGTAAATACCTCCATCTTCTTACTTTCTTATCCTGATTCTAGCTGATAAAATAAGAAGAAAAAGAGAAAGAAAAAAAGGTTTGTTTCCTATTTTAATGAAGGAGAGCTGGATGCATGAAGCTGCACAGCCAATTTTTGAAGCTCCATTCCCATCACGGAGGGCCGGGGGAAATTCCGGTTACTCTGGATGAGCTGGCACACACCCTGGGCTGCACCCACCGCAATGCCCTGCATATTATCAATAAAATGGCCGGACTGGCCTGGATCACCTGGACCCCCAGCCGGGGCCGGGGCAAACGCTCGAAGCTGACGTTCCTCGCGGATGCGGAGGAGATCGCCCTGGAGTCCATGAAGCAGGCAATCAGCAGCAAGGACGTCGGCAGCGCCATCGAGGGCATTCGGGGACATGCCCGTTCCTCCTCGCTTCAGAATACGCTGCAGGGCTGGCTGCTGGCTTATTTCGGGCATCATTCCGAAATCCGCAGCAACAAGCAGATTGATACGCTGCGGCTTCCGGTTAACCAGAAGCTGCATACCTTTGACCCGCTG
Organism: Paenibacillus riograndensis SBR5; assembly: GCF_000981585.1. Taxonomy (NCBI): domain Bacteria; kingdom Bacillati; phylum Bacillota; class Bacilli; order Caryophanales; family Paenibacillaceae; genus Paenibacillus; species Paenibacillus riograndensis. The sequence goes on along the minus strand of NZ_LN831776.1, from coordinate 3,327,303 downwards.
TATATGAATCTGCTGGCCGAATCTTTTGTATCCAGCCATGTTTTTGACGGACTGGTGGGGCGAAGCAGCGAACGGGGCATTGTTCCCGGCCTGGCCCACGCCTGGGATGTGGATGGCAGCCGCACCGGATGGACATTTCACCTGCGCAAGGAAGTCCTGTTCCATCATGGAAAGGTGCTATCCGCCGAGGATGTGGTCTATTCACTGCAGCGGCTGATGCAGACCTCGCAGCGGACGCTCTACAGCTCCATTTTCAAGGAGATTACCGGGGTGGAAGCCTTGAATTCTACCACGGTGCGCATCGTTCTGCGGAAGCCGAATGAGCTGTTTCTTCCGTTCCTGTGCACCAGCCGGGCAGCGATTGTTCCGCGTGATATGGAATCCGGTCCAGAGGGTGACTTTGGCCGGAGGCCGGTTGGCACCGGGCCCTTCAAGCTGGTGGAGATAAGCGAGGAGCTCTGCGTGCTGGAGGTATTCCCTTATTATTATCAGGGGCGGGCCCATTTGGACCGCGTGGAAATTCTTTATGTGCCGTTTGGCATAGAGCAGGTGCAGCCGGATACGGCTTCTGCCTTTCATGTCATCCCGAATCCTTCCACAGCGGATGCCGCCTCCTGGAGCCGGATTCATTCTGAATCCTATGTGCGCAAGTTTGTCACCTGCAACACCAAAAAAAACGGCCCCTTAAGCGATCCCCAGCTCCGCGCGGATATATTGTCTTGTCTGGATGAAGCGGCATCGCCTTCTGCTCCCGCTACTCCAGAGCTGGCGCCAGGCCCCCTGCAGATTGCTACCATTCCGCAATATCTGGGGGATGCCGGGCATATTGCCTCCCGGCTGATCCGGCGCGGCTATGCCTGCACCGTCCTGTCCGTCTCGCCGGAGGAATTCAAAGGCCCTGTGCGCCTGCAGTCCGACCTCATCGTCTTCTCTCTGCTCCGTGATCAGGACGAGGAGCTGCGGCTGTTCGATCTGTACCAGACGCTGGCAGAGCATGTGGAGCCTGGCATCCGTTCCGGTATAGAGGGTATGCTGAACCTGATCGCACGTGAGCCCGATCCCCGAGCGAGAGCCGGAGGCTTCAAGCGGATTGAGGACAAGCTGACGCAGGACCATCAGCTGCATATTCTGTACGAAAAGCCGGTCCAGACCGCTTATCTGCCCTCCGTGCGCGGCGTAACCTTCAACAGCCAGGGCTGGGTGGACCTGCGGCATTTGTGGTTTCCGCGTGTATAGAGCTGCCAGGCAAACTGTCCATAAGCCCCTTGCCGATTACGTTCGCGGACGGCGGCTGCTTGCCGGCTTCTCTGGCCCACACTGAAAGTTGCCCGATGTGATGAATTTCGTGGGCAATCACATGGCGCATAATCTCGCCCCAGGCATCGGTTACCACGGATCCATCCTTTTGTGTGTCGGTAAAAATCTTCCGTTCCAGTCCCTCATTCCAGTTCAATACAAAGGACTCCACCTCCGGCCGGAAGCGGGCATCCAGCTCCCTTACCTTCTCCAGGCTGCTGAACCCGGCAAAATCCTCCTGAAAATCAGGTTTGCCCTGCATCACCATAATCCAGCTCCACTCCACATCGGCAATATGAAACAGAGTCTTCAGAATCCCGCCGACCCCGCCGACGCGCGGCTTCAGCAGCTCCTCCTCCGTCAAATCCTCACACCACTTGTACCACTCTTCCCGAACCATCCAGTTATAGCGAAAAAACGTCTGCATGCAACCCCTCCATGAAATGTTGTCAGCTAGATTCATAAGCTAGATTCATAAGCAAATGTTAAATAAATCACACTTGTTCCCAGTTTAGCACACCAGACGGAATCCCCGGCATGGAAAAAACAATTATAGCCAACTAAAGTATTAGACTGGTTTTCTATATTCTACACGGGATCGATATCATTTTGATTTAAAAACTTCAATAAATCGTTATTCAACTGCACCATTTCATTATTTGCACTAATCGCATAATCCGGCAACATCATATTCTTAACCATTTTAGTCCGTAGCCATATCATAAAGAAAACATCCAAAATCAGATTAGGGAATTTAGGCACAATTTTAAGTACAGATGGATTAATAGCAATGCCGGCTTTTTGGATTGCCTTTAAATACGTTTTTAAAGTGATTGTTATTTTATGTGCCGTTTTTCTGGTTTTAACTGTTTTTTCATCAATGATCTTATCTTCAGAATGTAAAACACTAATCATAGCAATGTCCGATACTGAATGTGTGATTAGATAAGCTTTCATATCCTGATTAATTGCGTAGGGAAGTTTTGCTGTTTCAAATAATTTTGCGAGGTTTTCTGTACGTTCGGTCACTAAACCACTAATTTCTCCAAACATAGTAGCCACCAGAACCTTTGGTGGAAACCGGGCATACAAAATCCCCTCTTTAATCTGTCCGCCGGCACCGGGGAAAGCTGGTAAAAGTCTATCTCCAACAATATCCAGCCACGAAGAAAATCCATTTGAATTGCTAATCATCGTAACAATATTTTTGCTTTGATTATCTTTTAATGCTAACAGCGCTGATTCGGATCGATCGTAACGAACGGTAACGAAAATAAAATCATATACATCATCATTTTCAAGCGTATCAATGACATTTACTTTTATAGATTTAACCGCACCTTTTTCATTATATTGCAGGCCTTTTTCTTTCAATGTTGTAAATCTATTAGAACGTGCAAACAGAGTGACGTCAATCCCTGCTTCAATGAATTTGATCGCGTATGCGCTGCCTATCACACCTGCACCAAAAATTAAAACCCTATTTTGTTTTGCTGACATAAAACCACTCCTATTTTTCAACATTTCCTTTCAATCATCAGACAACATGTTGTATAATACGATGATAGATTTTTATTATTCCTTTATCAACCATCAGTTTTTTATTATTTGTCGGACGATATTCTTGTTCGAATAGGAGGATAAAATGAAAAAGCAGCCCGAAACAACGGAGAAAACAAGACAAATGTTTATAGATGTTTTTTGTGAGTTATATAGCCAAAAGCCGATTGAAAAAATCTCCATTCAAGAGCTTGCGAATAAGTCAGGATATAACCGCAGTACATTTTATCAATACTTTTCTGATATTTACGAACTGTTAGACTTTGTTGAAAATAATTTATTGAGCTACATAAAAGAAGAATTGGCGAATAAAGAGCTATCTATGCACACGGTCCAAAATGCGCTCCATTGTTTGGACAAAAGGGAGTATCTCTCGATTCTCAGTGCCCTCCTGGGTGATTATGGAAGCACTCGTTTTTTAGAACGCTTAAAAAGAGAGATCACCTTGGATAGCTTGGAATTTAACTCTCCGCAAAACCATTCCATCACGCCGTACTTGATTGAGTTTTACCTCTCAACCTCCCTTTCTTTATTTCGTCTTTGGCTCCGGCGAGAAAAGGATTTATCGTCAGAAGAATTTTTCAGGTTAGTGGACAACCTCTATACAAAGGGGATTGCGCCCTATTCTAAATAATAAATCTACCATTCAAACCCAATCATTGTGTAGTGCAATAAAAAAGCTCGCATAAGCCGTTTACACATTGTGACCTATCCTGCTTCTAAGGTCTTTATGCTGTAACTACAGGCTCCTGCGAGCTATTCTTCAAAAAACTTGCCGCTACTTGTGGTATGGTTCAGCGTGATTGATTTTCAGCCAACCTGCCTGATAACGTTAATGAAGCGCGGCCAGTATATTCTTTATTTCCTTTGGAAACTTTTACCTTTCATTTCACCATATGGCCTGTCCACATCGAAATCAAAGGTATTTTTACCTCTCATTCCGCCACATAGCCTGTCCACATCGAAATCAAAGGTATTTTTACCTCTCATTTCGCCATATGGGGTAGTCCACACCGAAATCAAAGGTATTTTTACCTCTCATTTCGCCATATGGCCTGTCCACACCGAAATCAAAGGTATTTTTACCTCTCATCCTGCCACATAGCCTGTCTGCGCCAAAATCAAAGGTATTTTTACCTCTCATTTCGCCATATGGCCTGTCCACACCGAAATCAAAGGTATTTTTACCTCTCATCCTGCCACATAGCCTGTCTGCGCCGAAATCAAAGGTATTTCTACCTCTCATTTCACCATATAGCCTGCCTGCAATAGCTTAGCGTATTGGAGTGTGCTGCGCTCCCTGCCCAATCGTTTGAGTTTCCCACTGTACAGAAATCTGCTGCTCCAATGCAGCACAAATGGACCTCCCATCTGGCAGAAAAAAGGCGTACAAACGCAAAAATACCGGTGAAAAATTCACCGGTACTTAAAGACAATTTTTGAGACACATATGTAAAAAAAACTATGGTTTACTTGCGTTAACTATAAAATTAATATAGCACGGAAATGTCAAGATAGCAAGCATTTTTATGAAAAATGGAGTAATTTCATGTGATATCCCCTCCAATGCTACTCGGGTGGAACCACGGACGGGAGAATGCCATTTTATCTCAGCGGCCTGTAAATGTTATGATCTTCTGCACGAAGGAGGTGCACCAGATGCAAATTGTACTCAAAGATATCTGTAAAACCTTTAGGGTGTATAAACGGCCCGAGGGAAAATGGGGGCTGCTGAGGGGGGCTTTTATGCGCAATGTGACGCATGTGGAAGCGCTGGCTGGAATCGGCTTTGAGATTGCGGAAGGCGAGCTTGTGGGATACATCGGGCCTAACGGCGCAGGCAAATCCACTACAGTCAAGGTGATGAGCGGCATCCTCACCCCGGACAGCGGCGAATGCACCATTATGGGCAAGGTTCCATGGAAGAATCGTGTGGAGCATGTCTCCAAGATCGGCGTTGTGTTCGGGCAGCGGTCCCAGCTGTGGTGGGATGTGCCGGTCGCGGACTCTTTTGACGTGCTGAAGGATATTTACGCGATACCCGCCGGGGATTATAAAACAAGACTTACTGAGCTAACGGCAACCCTTGGGGTGGAAGCGCTTTTAAAAACACCTGTCAGACAGCTGTCCCTGGGGCAGCGGATGCGCTGCGAGCTGGTAGCCGCCCTTCTGCACCGGCCCAAAATCCTCTTCCTGGATGAGCCGACCATCGGGCTTGATGCCGTATCCAAGCTTGCGCTGCGCACCTTTTTAAAAGAAGAAAACCGCAATTACGGGGTAACCATGGTCTTGACCACCCATGATATGGATGACATTGAAGCGCTCTGCGAGCGGGTGATGGTCATCGGACATGGACAGCTGCTGTATGACGGGCGGCTTGGCGGCCTGCAGGAGAAGTATGCTCCCGAGGTAATTACGAAGGTAAATACGGATGCTATGATTGCAGCCATGTATAATGACCTGTCATTGGTTTAAGCGAAAGCTCACAAAACTTTCAGGAGGTGTGAAATGAATTTCCGGAGTACCTTCAAGGCTTGCATTTCCCTCTTCCGCATACGTATGGCCGAAGGATTGCAGTACCGCGCTTCCGCCATATCCGGCGTGTTCGTCAGCGTGTTCTGGGGACTGCTGGAATGCGTGCTGTTTACCGTGTTTTATACATACAGCGATAACGGAGCCTGGAATAACAACGGGCTTGCTTTACCGCAAACCATATCCTATGTGTGGCTCGCCCAAGGGCTGTTTGTGCTGCAAACAATGAGCATTGACAGTGAGATTATGGGTAAAATCAACAACGGCGATGTCGGAGTCGAGCTGTGCCGCCCCCTGAATCTGTACACACACTGGTTCGTCAAAAGCTCGGCGGGCAAGCTGGGCACCTCCTGGCTCCGCAGCCTTGCCACCATCCTGACCGGTCTTTTGATGCCTGCGGGTTACGCACTTGGTGCCCCGGCTTCCGCTCTTGGCTTTGCCTGTTTCCTGCTGTCTGTCGTGATGGCTTTTGTGCTGTGCTCCTCTTTTGCCATGTTCGTGACGGCGATAAGGCTGAATATCACCTGGGGTGACGGGCCTACGTATATGCTGCTGCTGTTCAGCGGAATCCTGTCCGGCACTTATCTTCCGCTCCGGCTCTGGCCTGACTTCATGCAGACCTTTCTCTATCTCCAGCCGTTTGGCGGGTTTGCGGATATCCCGGTTCAGCTGTATGTCGGCAGTCTGATGCCATCCGCCGCACTGCCTGCAATTGGCCTGCAGTTCTTTTGGAGTGCCGTCTTTATCGCGGCCGGACGAACCATCATGAACCATAAACTCCGAAGCATTATCGTACAGGGAGGGTGAACAGAAGGATGATCGCTGAAAGCAAAATCTATTTCAAATACTTGCGGATGCACCTGCTGTCGGGCATGGAATACAAAGGCTGGTGGCTGATGCTGATCCAGGTGCTGGTCGTGGTCATCTCGGACCCGATTGCGACTGTGCTGCTCTTCTCCCGCTTCGGCAACATTGGGGAATGGACGGTGGCCCATATTATTCTGGTCTATGCACTAGCGGTCGCTTCCTTTGGTCTGGCGGAGAGTCTGTGCCGGGGCTTCGATTATTTCCCCTGGCAGATGCTGCGCTCCGGCGACTTCGACAGGCTGCTGCTCCGCCCCCGCTCCCTCTTCGTTCAGGTGGCCGCCTCCAGGTTTCATCTGCACCGTCTGGTCCGCCCGGTTACGGGGATTTGCGCCATGGGCTGGGCACTCTCGGAGCTTGGGGTCTCCCTTACACCGGGGAAGCTTCTAGTCCTCGCCATGGCGCTGGCGGGAGGTTGTGTCATGTACTGCGGGGTATTCGTGCTTACCTCGGGGCTTGCGTTCTTTACCATCAAAGGCCTGGACTGGATCTATCTCCTGACCAATGCCAGCTACCAGATCACCCGTTGTCCCGAGCCTTACATGCCGAGAGCACTAAAAAGCATGTTCAGCTTTGTGCTGCCCATGCTTTTTATCAGCTTCTACCCTGCGGCCACGGTATGCGGCTGGGATTACCCGCAGTGGCTGGGATATCTCGCCCTTCCTGCCGGTGCGGCATTCCTGGGTTTTTCGCTGCTGGTCTGGCGTTTTGGGGTGAGGCATTATAAGAGTACGGGAAGCTGATATTCGAACAGGCGGGCTGTCCACCATTACTGTTGATATGTCAGAACACTGCAGCAGCAAGAGTGCCGGGACCGTAAGCTGCCCTCAATGCGAGCTCAGATGCTTACGGTATCCCTCCACCTTCTCTTCCCGGTAGCCCATCGCCTCATAAAAAATATGCGCTTCCTTCCGCTTCTCCCCGGAGACGAACATGATGTAGTAGCAGTCTCTTTCGTGAGCAATGGCTTCCAGGGCGGCTATCAGCTTTTTGCCGAGGCCCTGGCGCCGTGCCCGCGAAGAAACTACTACGTTTTCAATCACCATAAACGGACGGCAATCGCCAACAAGATCCTGGCAGATGATGCCCATCATCGAGCCCAGCAGCTCCCCGTCTACAAAAGCGCCTAACAGTATGTAACGGCTGTCCGCCTTCACCGACTGAAAGGCCGCTTCCAGCTTCTGCGGGTCCGTGGGGCCACCGATCAGCTCATCGTAGAGCCTGTTCAATGCGCCTAGTGATTCGAATTCAATTTCCTTAATAGTGACCATATGCAGTTATCCCGCTTTCTGTTGGTTTATTGGGTTATTTTAGCAGCATACTCCCGCAGTACAGCCTCCACACGCGCAGCCACGGTCATATCTTCTTCCAACCTTAACACAGGGCACTGTAAATGTGACATCCATTCCTCATGCAGCACCCGGCTTCTGACTTCCGGGCCTGCCGTATCATATAAAGCCGCCCACTCCATAAAAGTCTGCACCTCCTGATACATGCTGCCGCCAGGCAGACTGTCCGCACCATAACGTTCATTCTCCCTCATTCTCAGGCGTTCTAGCCGGATTTCCGGCGGAATCCACAAAAAAACAACCAGATCAAAGCGCGGACGCAGCCCGTCCCCCCATCCGCAGACCGCACCGGACAAAATATAAGGCTCTTGTTGATCAAGATCACGCTGGATCGTCCGCAATCTTTCAGTAAGCTCTGTCTGTTGAGTATATTTATGTTCCCAGAAATAATCATCGCTGTCCAAATGGACATGCGGCAAATGTCCGGCCAAAGCCCGCCCCAGGGTACTGGTTCCCGCTCCCGAAGCCCCCATGATATGAATTCTGCTGTACATATGTCCTCCTATGAATGAAACTCAGCTAAGTCAAAAAAAAGATACAGCGACACTTCTCACTGTACCCTTTTGCCGGCAAATATGATGTGAAAAACTTGTTGTTGTCCTTGTCTTACTCCGAAATATCAGGCGGAAGCCTGCGGGCCATACCTGTTGCGATTGCGGCCCGGATGACCGCCTCCCGTACGCCTTCAACCACTTTTTCATTAAAAATACTCGGGATGATATACTGCTCATTGAGCTCGTCCGGATGAACCACCGAAGCAATCGCCTGAGCCGCAGCCAGCTTCATTTCCAGATTGACCACCTTGGCCCTGCAGTCCAGCGCCCCGCGGAAAATCCCCGGAAAACAAAGCACATTATTGATCTGATTCGGATAATCGCTTCTTCCTGTCGCCACGACCCGGGCATAAGACTCGGCCAGCTCCGGTTCGATCTCGGGGGTCGGATTCGCCATGGCAAACACGATGTTGTCCTCCGCCATACTTTTTAGATGATCCTCGCTCAAAATGCCCCCACTGGATACCCCAATGAACACATCTGCCCCCTGCATCGCCTCCGTCAGCCCTCCGGTCAGCCCCTCGGGATTGGTGGCTTCGGCAAGCCAGCTCCACTCGGCATTGTCATACGTCTGTCCCTTGTGCAGAATGCCTGCCCGGTCAACCGCATACACCTTCCGTGCCCCCGCCGCCAGCAGCAGACGGCAGATCGACACACCCGCTGCCCCGATGCCAACCACGACGATCCGGCAATCCTCTAGCCTTTTGCCGACTACCTTCAGCGCATTCAAAAGACCGGCCAAAGCTACAACAGCCGTCCCATGCTGATCGTCATGAAACACCGGAATATCCAATTCAGCGGACAGCCGCCGTTCAATCTCGAAGCAGCGCGGAGAGCTGATGTCTTCCAGGTTGATGCCGCCAAGCCCAGCCGTAACCGCTTTCACAACACGGATAATTTCTTCCGGATCTTTGGTACCCAGGCATAACGGAAAAGCATCGATATCTGCCAATTGCTTGAACAGCATCGCCTTCCCTTCCATTACCGGCATCGCCGCTTCCGGACCGATATCGCCCAGCCCCAGCACTGCTGTGCCGTCGGTGACGACAGCTACCGTATTTCTTTTCATCGTAAGCGAATAGGCTCTGCCCGGGTCCTCAGCAATCGCCATGCAGACACGCGCCACACCCGGCGTATAGACCAGTGACAGATCTTCCCGGTTCTTGATCGGTATCTTGGGGGTAATCTCAATTTTGCCGCCGATATGGGCAAGAAAGGTCCGGTCCGATATATTGATAACCTTAATCCCCGGCATGTCCTTAAGCACCGTAATAATCTCTTCATTCGCAGCATCCTGCACATTGACCGTAATATCCCGTGTAGTCACATCCTTGCCTGCGCGTATCACGTCAATGGCCACGATATCGCCACCAACTGCAGCCAGTCTCGACGCCACATCTCCAAAGGTCGCAACTGACTTGCGGATTTCCAGCCGAATAATCATCGTTGTCGCAATCGACATAGAGCTAGCCTCCTTTTTCTGACCAATCTATGTCCAATATACTACAGTTCACATTTTATACATAATATTATTTGGTTTGCAGCACAACCTTCCCGTACTATCGGGACCTTCACACCCGCAGCACCTTCATCACCGCCTCATAGCACATTTCCTTATACGCGGCATGCAGCTCGTCGTCGTCTTTCATCAGCCACTGGATCAGGCAGCCGTCAATGATCGCACGGATCACAGGGGCTGTAGTGTCCGGGGCTAATTCCTTGGCAAAAATCCCTTCCTTCTGGCCCAGTGTCAGCACCTCCGTGCTGATCCGTGCACAGTTGTCATAGAAACGCTGATTGATCTCCCGGTACACCGGAATCCGGCTCGCTCTGGCCAGGAAATCCAGATATACCCGGTAAAAGGAACGGTTCTTCGCAGGTCCGGGGAATGCGGAATCAATGTAAGCCTTAAGCTTGCCTGCTGCTGTCTGCTGCTCCTGCACCGCTGCCTGCTCTTTGGCGGATATTTTGGCGGTCAGCCATTCCAGCAGCTCCACCAGGACCGCTTCCTTGTTGTCAAAATAATAATGCACAACCCCCTTGCTGACTTCTGCATGGTCTGCGATGGTCTGCAGGGTTACGGAGTCGTACCCCAGCTCGGACAACGCCTGAAAGGCAGCGAATAGAATCTGTTTGCGTTTCTCTTCCGATTTCTTGTAGCGTACCATAGGACCTCCACGATTTAGGGAATAATGTATATTATATCACAGAAAATAAAAAGTTGACCGGTCAGAATAAATAATATATAACTGATTTACATTACAGCTCGTCAAAAGGAGAGACCTTGCATGACAGAAACCTTTAAAGCATTGGTTGTGGACAAAGGGGAGACCTTTTCCGTGGCGGTCCAGCCGCTTTCGCTGGAGAAATTGCCTGCCGGAGAAGTACTGATCCGTGTGGCCTATTCCAGTGTGAACTATAAAGACGGACTCGCAAGTATCCCGAACGGGAACATCGTACGGAATTATCCGTTTATCCCTGGTATTGATCTGTCGGGAACAGTCGTCTCTTCCGCAGACCCGCGGTTCCACGAAGGGCAGGCTGTCATTGCCACCGGCTACGGCATCGGCGTCTCCCATTACGGCGGCTTCAGCGAGTATGCGCGCATCCCTGCCGGATGGGTCATGCCGCTGCCGGCAGGCCTAAGCCTGCGGGAAGCGATGATCTACGGGACGGCCGGTTTTACCGCTGCCATGTCCATCCAGGCACTGGAGGCTCACGGGGCTGCGCCGGATAAGGGCAAAGTGCTGGTCACCGGCGCAACCGGCGGGGTCGGCGGAACGGCGGTAGCCATGCTTGCCAAGAAAGGCTATCAGGTCACAGCCAGTACAGGCCAGGCAGATGCAGACAGCTATCTGAAGACGCTGGGAGCCGCCGAAATCATTTCGCGCGAAGAGGTCAGCGGGGGGTCCGGCAAGCCGCTCGACAAGCAGCTGTGGCAGGCGGCGGTTGATTCGGTCGGCGGCGCCCCGCTTGCTGCGCTGCTCAGCAAAATCGCCTACGGCGGCTCCGTTGCCGCCAGCGGCTTAACCGCCGGAACAGCGGTGCCGGCAACGGTCCTGCCTTTTATTCTGCGCGGTGTAAGCCTGCTGGGGATCGATACCGTCGCTTGTCCCATAGAGCAGCGCATTCAGATTTGGGAGCGGATGGCCTCTGATCTGAAGCCTGAGCGGCTGGACGCGCTTGTGGACCGCGAGGTTACTTTAACTGAGCTGCCTGCGGCTCTGGAGGATATCCTTACATCCAACACGCGGGGCCGCGTATTAGTCCGCTTGTCTTAACAGCAAAGCCACCCGCAGGAAGCCATCTGCGGGTGGCTGTGTTTTGGGGCAATAGCATCTCCCACACTTCTGCAAACAGCTCCTCCTTAGCGACGATCCGGTTCATGTTGCGTGCCAGATAGCAGAGGAGCTTGTACTCCATAGATGTGAATTTGACCTCTACGCCGTCTACCCGCACACGGGAAAGCGAGCAGTTGTCCGCACCTTCCCGAATTCCAGAATCTCCGGCGCTTCCACAGTATATTGGCCCCCATAACGTTTAAGCACAGCCCTCACCTTGGCGAGCAGCACACTGAGCGTGTACGGCTTATGGGTATAGTCATCCCCGCCTATGTTAAGAGCGATCAGAATATCATCATCACTGGAGCGTGCGCTGATGAACAGAATGGGCGCCTTCATCGTCTTCCTCAGCCTTTTGCACAGCTCAAAACCCGAGGTTTGGCCCAGATTAATATCCAGCAGAATCAATGACGGCTCATGCTCTAGCAAAAAGCGCTCACATTATTCTGCACCCGTAACATATTTCATCCGATTCCATTCTCCGTTATCTCAGTAGGTTAGACGCAGCAGCCACTCCCATAAGATACCATAAAAGCTTCGGACACAGTAACAAAAACGGCTGTGCCATCCTCCCCGGGACAGCGCAGCCGTCTTGGTCTAGCGTTACCTGGAGAACGACTCCCCATGAATCCTACGGCAACTTTTTAAGTGGAAAAAGGTACACTAATTTGCCGGAGTACCCTACCCTCGGGCAGATGAAGTGGAAAAAGGGACACTAATTCAGCCCGTTTCGCCATTGGACCAGAAAAGTACCCCAATTAAGTCTACTTTTTCCACTTCACTCTCAGGATTTCTTAATTTTCGGAAAAATAAGTTCCCTTTTTCCAACTAGCATCTGCGAAGAAGCCGGTAAAGACGGATCGCCCTATTCCTTCGCGATCGATCCGCAGCCGTTACGGACAGGAAAGCCGTTATGGATAGAAGATTCGGCTATTCCGCAGGACAACGGACTCAGATGTCTTTATTTGTCCCTTTCCCCTTTATTCCTGGCTCCAACGAACGATATAACGGCTTCTGAGTCCGTAACTGCTGAAAAAGTAAGATTTTTGGCAAAATAAGGTCTCCTCGGTCCGCGGATGGAGCCCCATCTGAGGCTTCCAAGATATCCACATTTTTCACACTGTATAATTTCCCCATACAATTGAAATAAGGGGTAAGTCGCATCCCCCAAAACATATAAATTTTAACAAAATCAACCAGACGGGTGAATAACGACACGGGAACACGGGGCTTACGGCCGCAGGGATTCCCACCGCTCCATAATCAACGGGGGCATGCTGAAGACGGATCGTTCTGGCAGATTTTCAGTCCGGGTTTAGGTTCACACATTCCCGGCCGGGTCAACCGCGGGTTGCAGGCCCGGATAAGGCTGAACATAAGGCTGCCCGTGGTACTGCTGGACATACGGCTGGCCGTAATAACCGTGCATCGGAGAAGGCTGATAGCCAAGAGGCTGCAGCATTTGCGGAGACTGCGGGTATGGATGTGGAGCCATATTATTAGGGTGAGCCGCATTTGCTCCGCCGGTCTTGCCGGGTTCGCAGCAGTCTGCTGGCGGTCCGATGAAGGTACCCGGCTTCACCGGCGCCAGCGTGTCCTTCACTTGGGCTTCATTGAGACAGTATGTGTGGGCAAGCACATTCGCCGGGGTAATCGTCAGGAGATCGGATCCCAGAATGACCTCTGGCACAGGGGCGTTGAAGATGGCCAGCAGATGGGTACAATCGACTGTAGCCACTTCATAGTGCCACCAGCCCTGGGGTACATTGGCCACCTGGCCCGGTGTAATGGGAAAATGCAGCAGCTCGTTCGTAAACGGATTGATCAGCGAGACGACAGCAGCACCCGAGATACAATAGACGAGTTCAGCGGAATTCTGGTGATAATGCGGTTCCACCACGTTCGACCGGCTGAGAAATATATCAAGAAGCGATGTATTTTCCAGTGTATTCAGCTCTTTGACCGACAAGGTATTGATATAATTGCAATCATCCTTCTTAAACGTTGTGTTTGAATTCACATCAAAGCTAAATTGGGTAGTGGGTGATTTGTAATCCATGTATAAAGTCACCTGAACGCCTTCCTTTCCGCCAATCCGTTTTTTATCGTTCCTGCGTTAGAATATGTATCCGCCCAGGCCCATGTGAATATTTTTTCTGCCGCACAAGCAGAAACGGGTACCGTCCTTATAAGGACGGTACCCGTTTAGAAGAATACTATATAGCACGAAGCATATAAATTACTATATTTGCAAAAAGGCACCTTCTTCAGCGGAAGATGCCTCAATTCACTCCTCAGCTATAACCGTCCGGTTCCTGCCCAGGCCTTTGGCCTTATACATTGCACGGTCCGCCTGCTGCAGCAGTTCCTCCAGAGAACTGCCGTGGCTCGGATAATGGGCGATTCCCTGGGAGGAGGTCACTTTTACCGTCTGTGAAACTACAGAGGTTTCCAGCGTTTTGCGGATTCGTTCCGCCACGGTATAAGCATCCGAAGCCTTGGTTCGCGGAAGAAGCACAACGAATTCCTCTCCGCCATAACGGCAGCAGACATCCCCCGGACGTATGCTCATTTTCAATATATCTGCAACCTGCTTCAGAACCTCATCTCCTGCCAGGTGGCCGTAGGTGTCATTCACAAATTTGAATTTATCGACATCAAGCACAATCACAGAAAACGAAAACTGCGCGGCAATCCACTGATTCATGGTAAGCTCAAGGGATCTGCGGTTGGCCAGGCCTGTCAAAAGATCCGTCATCGCTGCCTGGGTGAGCTGGTCTGTATGCTTCTGGATATTACTCCAGGCTATGGTGACCGCTTTGGTCAACAGGTCCGCCTCCCGGTTCCAGTGCGGCTTCAGTTCAGGCAGCTCTGCTTTTCCCTTGCCCACTCTGCTCATCAGATCAGCAAGCATGACAAAGGGCTGGGCTAATTGATGGGACAGGAGAACAGCAAGAAGCAGCAGAATCACAAAGGGAATCAACGTATAAGCAAGAGTAATACGGAGTTGGCTCCACAGCTCCTCCTGAATGAAGCTCACAGGGGATACTGCTACAATTCCCCATCCATTGGCCTGAACACTTGAATAGCCGGCCAGCATCCGGACCCCTCTTATGTTGAACGCCTCTCTCTGCCCGCTGTTGCCTTTCATCAATTCCTGGACAACTTCACTGCTGCTGACATCTTCGTTAATCCGTTCTTTGTCGGGATGGAACAGCAGATGCCCGCTGGAGCTGACAATATAATAATACGATCCGGAAGCGTCAATATCATTCGTGTTGCCAAAGATCATATTTAGGATATTGTTATCCTGCAGGTAGATTGTGCCGCCCAGCTGCCCGAGATAATGTTTATCCGGGTCATATACCGGCTCACTCATAAAAACGATCATTCTCCCCGTCGAAAGAGCGGTGTATGGCTCAGAGAGATATGGTTTTTTAAGACGAAGCGCTTCCACCGCCCAGGGGGACATAACCGGTTTGCCCTCCATTCCAAGCGTTGCCGGTGAGGTATTGCGGACGATTCCATCTGCCCCTACCAGAAGAATTGAATTAAAATAAGTGCTGCTCTTGCGCATCAATTCAAGGTAATCATTCACCTGCCCGGGTGACAGCTCATGGAGCTTGGACAGCTTGTCCGCGCTGTATTCCATACTGCTGCGCATGGAACGGAATAGAGAATCCATTGTCCGGCTCATGCGTTCGGCATTGGCCAGATTCAAATTCAGGGTCGTTTCTATGAGCGACTTTTTTTTTGAATGATATGAAGCGGTGAGCAGGATCGTCGAAGTCAGCAGAACCACCAGTGTGACCAGACCGATCAGCAGTAGGGTAAGACTGAGTTTTTTCTGTGGTCTTTGTCCTGCTCCTCCCAGTCTGGGCATTCCTTAACCTCCTTGTGCTCATGGGCGGCAGTTCTCGATGAAACGGAAGCCGCCTCTTTTAGAGGCCTGCGAAGCCGTTTCTACTTGATTATATATACGATTGGGGAAGAGAGTCCACCCGCAGTTTTTTTTACCAAAACCTTTGTCTGGCAAGCACATTTTTTGGAATGCATTGGGGCAGAATCTCAAGGTAATGACTTGACCAACCCACCTTCAGGAGGCTTCCGAAAAATGAAATGGATCAGAAACAAAACCTTGCCAACGCTCGCCATTTTCATGGCATTTCTTGTTCTTTTGACGGCACTGCCTTTTGGTGGAGCCGCAGCCGAAGCATCAGCATTAAAAAGCAAACCCGCACCTTCCGGAGCATTAACTTTTGTCCTCGTACACGGGGCCTGGGTGGATGCAAGCTTTTGGGATGGCATTGCGGCTGAGCTGCGGAAAATGGGACATACCGTCTACACGCCGGAGTATGCCGGGCATGGAGCGGATCCGGACAAAAATGTTACACACGAGCAGGAGACACAGTCTGTCGTTGATTTTATTAAGCAGAAGGATCTCCATCATATTATTTTGCTTGCACACAGCTTCGGAGGCACAGTCATCCAAAAAACAGCCGAACAAGTGCCCGACCGGTTGAAGCGGCTGGTGTTTTTTGATGCCTTCGCCCCGCTGGACGGACAGAGCGCAGCCGATCAATTTCCCCCTCCGGCAGCAGAGCTGTTCCTGGGACTCAGCAAGGCCTCGGGCAACAACACCATCATGCTTCCCTTTGACCTGTTCCGTGACACCTTCGTCAATACAGCTACATTGGAGCAGGCAAAGTTGCTCTATAAAAAGGTGATACCTGAACCGGCAGGCCCTCTGTTTCAGAAGCTGGACCTTAAGAAGTTCTACAGCCTGAAAACACCAAAAAGCTATCTGTATCTGACCGAGGATATCGCGATGCCCGAGCTCCCGTCCTATGGCTGGCATCCGGTTCAATCCGGCCATTTAGGAGTATACCGTTTCATTGAAGGCACCGGGGATCATATGGCCGCTCCCCATTATGCGCCCAAGGAGATTGCCGATAAAATCGTTCAGGCCAGCCGGGACTAAAGATTTACCGGAGCCCAAAACAGAGAAAAAGAGCAAGCGGCGGGAACAGATCCCGAATCCGCTTGCTCTTTTCAATTCACTGTGAATTATCAGCCGCTTCGGTTAATCCAAGAGGTGATCTGCGCAAGATGATAGCGGTTATGCCAGTTGTATCGCTGAATCGCCTGATCCAGAGTTCCCGGATCAGGCATATGAAGGCTCTATGAAATTTTCTCTTTAGAACACGCTGCGAACCCATCCGCCATCTGCACGCAGTGCTTCGGGAAACTGCTCCACCATTCTATCACAGCCCTGTTCATTTCCGGGATCAGCCACAGCCGGCAGCACCCTGGCTCCGGTATGCTTATGCTTCAATCCTGGACCACCGCGTTAACCTTGTCTTCCGAACGCCCGTTAATCAGCACCTCTGCGCCTTCACGCAGCAGAACCTCAGCAATTGCCCTGC
Source organism: Paenibacillus riograndensis SBR5 (assembly GCF_000981585.1). NCBI lineage: Bacteria > Bacillati > Bacillota > Bacilli > Caryophanales > Paenibacillaceae > Paenibacillus > Paenibacillus riograndensis. The sequence continues at coordinate 3,310,381 of NZ_LN831776.1, read as the reverse complement.
CGATTGCGCCTGCTGATCCTGTAACGATCAAGCAGGCTCTGCAGGAGCACCCGGCTCAAGAATGGGATAAAGCTCTTCCAGATTGCTTACTGTATAATCCGGCTGCACAGTATGCTTCCAGCTTGATCCGGTCCGGTTGATCCAGCAGCTGCGGATTCCCGCTCTTGCCGCTCCCAGCACATCCGAGGCAGAGTCTCCAATATGAAGTATTTCCTCCGGCTGCACGCCGTAGTACGCGATAACCTCAGTGAACATCCGGTTCCGTCCGTCATTTTTGTAGGAGCCGTAATCTTCTGAAGTAAACAGCTTGATGGGATACTCCTTATAGAAATCCGGCAGCATCAGGGTATCCGTGTCGCTGACAATGCAGATCTGATACGCTTCAGAGATCTTCTGCAGGAAAGGCACGGTATCTGCATAGAGGCCGGACAGCCGGTGCTCGGCAAAGAGAATATCTACAGCTTCATGGCAATCAAAGCTCAGCAGATGCTCCTGGAACACCTTCTCAAAGCCCCTGCGGTATATTTCCTGACTGGTGCAAAAGCTCCCGGCATCCCGAATGGCTGCCGCCTGTGCAAAATAATGCGTTAACAGGGCCTGACCCAGCTCCAAAGCCCGCGCTTCGCTAAAATCCTGCTGCAGAATCGGCCTCCAGATGTGGTTCCTCCGGCCTTCAATGTTCACCAGGGTCTGGAACATGTCCAGGCTGATCACTTGGTAAGGGTTCACTGAAATTCGCTCCTTAGCAGACATTTCCTTAGACATTAAACCGGGCCGTCACAAACACGGCCGGAGAGTTCCAATAGATCGTGACCTCATTCGTGGAATAGCTGAGGTCATGATCGGCAAAGCACTGCGCGGCCGGCTTGCCTTGCAGATGCAGCGCAACATACTCATCATGCAGCCCGCGGTCGGGTCCGCCGGATACCATGCCGGGCACAGGGTCGGCAACACCATCCCCTACAGAGGGGCGGTGATGCGGGTGCATCACCGGACGGTCGCCGAACCCGGTCACATAGCTGATGTCCAGCACATTGCGGCCCATCAGATAATGCAGATGATCCAGCGCGCAATCAGCATAGGCTATGTTCCCGCTGAAATGCTCTGCCGCCAGCAGCAGCATGGCATTGTTCATCACCAGCATATTGCTGCCCCAGATATAATCTTCTTCCCGCAGGGAAATCCGGTATCCGTCGTCCCGGCTCAGCCGTACCAGCCGGTCAGCTTCAGCAAGCAGCCCCTGCTTCAGCGAAGCATACAACGCCGTCTGAGCAGCGGATTCCCCGCTCAGAAGATACGCCAGCGTGCCGTAGCCGCCCATATCTGCCCAGCCCAGGCTGTATTTCGGGAACGGCTGCTTCGCCAGCGCCTGAGCCGCCTCGTGATAGACTTCCCTGCCGGTAGCACGGTAAAGTTCTGCGGCTGCCCAGAACCGCTCGTCCTGATCATTCCCGTCTCCGTATTCACCCGTAGTTATTCCCGGCGGATTAGTGAAACCAGAAACCCCGGGATGCTGCTCCAGCCAAGTCCAGGCGGCCTGCGCCGCCGCCAGGCACCGGCGTGCATAAGCCTGATCATATGGCTCATAGACTCTTGCCGCCATCGCCATCACCCCGGCAAAGTCGCCCGTAGCAGCCGCCGATACCGGTGAGATATACAGCTCCGCAGTATCGTCCTCCGGCATCACATCAAGGCCGGGGAAGCTCAGTGTCGTCAGCTTGTGGTACACTCCGCCTGTACCGGCTTCCTGCATCTTGAGCAGCCAATCCAGCTCCACCCTGCACTCCAGCAGTACATCCGGCGTCCTGCCGTCGCTCTCCGGCAGCGGAACCGCAGCGGCAAAAGCTGCCGGATACAGCTCATAGGCCAACAGCAGATCGGCAATAGCCTTGGCGCCGGGGCCGGAGTATTTGCCGTAATCGCCGGCATCATGCCAGCCTCCGCAGCAATCGAGGCGCTTCTCCGGCTGCCCGTGCACGATGCCTTCTGCCGTATGGCATGGACCGTGTGCCCACGGACCAGCATATTCCCCGGTCAGCTCCACACCGCAGCGGAAATAATAAAAGGCTTTCAAAAGTCCCTGCTGCAGCTCCTGATAGGGCTTGTTGGCAATCACAAAGGAAGCGGATACTGCTCCGTCTTCCCCTTCAACGTAATATCTCCCTGCGGTTCGGACTTCCGAGAAATCAGCCGTTTGGGCCTTGGCACCGCTGGGCTTATCCAGCACGGCAGCGCCGGACTTCCCGGCATACACCACAGTCCCTGTCTCTTCATGGATTACCCGGAAATTCTGCCCTTCCCCATTGATAACGGCGATCTTGACTCCTTCTGTGGAATAGCCGATTTGATTGACGGTTATGCTGCGAAGATCAGGCGTGCTCAAAGCTCATCTCTCCTCCACTTTACTGATTTTCAAAAAAACCTCTATGTATTACCTCCTTTATTCACCTAACAGCTTGATGAAATTCGCCGGCAGATTAAACTGCTGGTTGTTGATCATGATCCGGCGGAGCTCTACATCGGTATCGTCGCCCTGGGCATCCTTAATCTCCTTAATTTCACGGTGCAGGCGCTCCATCTGCAGATCCAGCTCATACGCCTTGTCGGCGGCATTCTTCAATTCGCGGGTCAGGTGCTCAGGAACGGACTGGCTGTATTTATAAAAGATTTTGTGCTCCAGACTGGCCCAGAAATCCATGGCAATGGTACGGATCTGCACCTCTACACAGACATGCTCCTGGCAGTCCGACAAAAACACCGGAACCTCGACCAGCAGATGCAGGCTCTGATAGCCATTCGGCTTGGGATGCTTGATGTAATCCTTCACGCCCAGCACCTTCAGATCATCCTGCTTCTGCAGCATGGCGCTGACCTGATAAATGTCGGAGATAAAAGAGCAGGTAATCCGCAATCCGGCGATATCCTTAATAGTGGCTCTGATCGCAGGCAGCGACAGCTCGTTGTTTTTGCGCAGCATTTTGTTCATAATGCTCTCAGGGGATTTGATCCGCGATTTCGTATGCTCGATCGGGCTGTAGTCATGGAGCATCTGGAATTCCTGCTTCAGGATTTCAATTTTGGTCTCCATTTCCTCCAGTGCGAACTTGTAAATCATCATAAAACGGGTCAATTCATATTTAAGCTGCTTGAATTTTTCGATCTGATCTTGGGTGCTCATACTCATGTCTCCTATCTTAATCTTTCATTCATCATAGCCAATCTATTAGACGAATTCAAATTCCCCGCATACAAAAAGGCTATCCCGGACGTCCGTTATGCAACGAACGGGATAACCTTATGCCTGATCTCATAGCTGCTTGATTTACATAATGATTTCTTCAACTGACAAGCTGCGCTCACGCGAGAGGTCTTTGAACACATTATCGACTTTAACCAGCGGCCTGAACATATCCAGCGGGTTATTCATCACAATCGTCCCGATTTCCCCATTGGAGAGTTGAACATTTTTGCCTACAAAGCCCGGCAGCAGATGTCCGGTAAGTGCTTGTACCACTGTTCCGTTCAGCTTGCCAAAGCCCATTTCATGCACCTTGCGCAGTACAGCAACCAACCCTTGCTTCGGCTGGTTCAGCCGGGAGGTGGTCAATCCCATGTAAATATTCGCCACCGTGACAATCTCCGTGTACGGATGAATCCCGCTTTTAAGGATCTGGTTCGGATAACCTGTTCCATCCTCAAATTCATGATGCTGCAGCGCCACAAGTGCCGTCTTCTCATCCATCTTCGAACCGCGGATAATCTCATACCCGAAGGTTGTATGCCGTTTCAGTTCTTCCTCTTCAGCAGGTGTCAGGATTCCGGCTTTGTTCAAGATAGACAACGGCACCTGGCTTTTGCCGATATCATGCAGATAGCCTGCACGGCTGATCTCGTACCGTTCCTCTTTGGAATGACCCATCCAGGCAGCAATATAATACGACAGCAGGCCGACCTGCAGGGAATGGTGATATGTATCAATGTCGTCGCGTTCGAGCAGCAGCAGCAAAGATACGACATCTTTCTGCGTATCCAGCGTTTCCAGCAGCGGCTGCAGTGTATCATCCACCATGGATTGAGTGAACGTGCCTTGGGCCAATGCCTCCAGGAAAATCGATTCGTAATTCTGGATCGCATGGTCGAAGTTGTCATTCAGACTGTGGCCGAGTCCACTGTCTTCGGCATGACTTGCGGTGCGCGGCTCAATATCCACGTATTCGATCTTGTGCCGGAGCAGGATGGTGATTTCCTCACGCTGAACTACCGTTCTTTTGGGAAGAACGTGCAGACCCACACTATTGAAAGTGTCTGTCAGAAGACAGTCGCCGTGTTTAAGATCAGTGACATGAACTTTCAAGTCTCAGCACCCCTTTTTTTATGTATAAACTTTATTTGATCATAGCCTATAATCCTCCAGAGCCACAATATGGTTAAAGTCACGTTCCCAGACCACGACTAGGTATATAGAATCCCCGACTTAAGCCTCTTCTACATCCATTTTACAAATCTTTTGTAGGTCAGCTTGACTCTATTCTCTTCTGCCCAGCGGGTCAGCTGCTTCATCGCCTGCTCACGGTCATCGATAAAACGGAAGCTTAGGCGGATGGGGACAATTCTGTTGCCTATAGGCTTAATGCCCACAACTGGCCCGTCGATTTGGATGGATTGGATGCTCTGAGCAGACTTTTGATCCGGGATACAGGTAATTGGTCCTGCATGGTGTGTTTCCTTTCACGAATCGGAATGACGGAGCAGTATACTTGAACAGGTTATGCAGCTATAATCTAAATAAAAAAAGGGAGGATGCCAAACCATGTATGAGCATCTTGTTGTTTTTAGATTTAATGAGCAGTATAAGCCCGGCAACGGAGAGCAGCTGGTGCAGACGCTTCTGGCGCTGAAGGATTCCATTCCGGGGATTGTGGAGCTTACGGCAGGTGTGAACGAGACGGAGGAAACGGAGAACATCCATGGATATACGCTGGGGCTTCGCGTGACCTTTAGTGATCAGGAAGCCCTGCGCAAGTATGGACCACATCCGGCTCATCAACATTTTGTAGGACTGCTGGAAGGAATCATTGAGAATGTCGTAGTTGTGGATTACCCTGTTTTTTAGAAAAGATCATTAACATCCAGCAGAACTTTGCCGATCAGCTTATCCTTGGCTACAAATGGAGTGCTCCACAGATGGGCGTCATAGCTTGTATTGCGGTTATCGCCCAGAAAAAAGTAGTGGTCTGCGGGGACCGTGACCGGCCCGAACCTGTAGTTCATCTTCTCCTGAAGGTACGGCTCATCGACCTGTTCTCCATTTCGGTACAAGGCCCCGTCTTTGATCTCCAGGGTATCTCCCGGCAGCCCCATGAGGCGTTTGACATATTTCTTCTGCTCATCGCCAGGTACCGGCGGATTGAACACTACGATATCGCCATGCTTCAGCGAGGTCAGCCAGAGCATTTTCTCCACAACCAGCCGGTCGTTGATTTGGATCGTCGGAATCATAGAGCCGGTTGGGACCCTCATGGCTTCAGCTACATATGTACGGATAAACAAAGACAAAACAATACCGATGGCTATGCTCGGTACCCACTGCTTCAGAAATTTTTTCATTTTACTGCCACCTCTCGGTCCATCTCGGATTAAATTTCAAAACGTTTCAGAATCAGGGCCATTTCGGCTTCTACATCAACCCCGGAATGCTTGGAAAGATGGATCACCAGCAGCCCGCCGAAGATCTGCTCCCATCTGCCCTTATGTTCTGTTATCCGCCGCTTGAACTCATGAATTTCCTGCGAAGCTGCCGCCTCTTTGCTCAGCAGCCAGGCATATCTGACATAACGTGATTTCTGCACCGTCTCCACATAATACGCAATTCCCTGCTTTTCCTCGACTCTAATAATATCCCCAAGGGTAATGCACGGATTGAAAATCGGCGTTTCTTCAATACGGTATTTGCCCTGCGCCACCGGTGTCACATCCAGAACTTCAATCTCGCGGCCGCGCTTATCAAAGCAAATATGCAGTCCTACCGTACCCGGCATTAAGCACACCTCCATTCCATTCAGCCAGATCCTATCATCCATTATTTCATTTTTTTGAGCGAGCTGGCAATAATCCCTTCAAAAACCTTCCAGGGCAGCAGCGTTTTGCCGATCGTTAGCAGGCGGGAGCCTTTGCCGACAGGATAGCGCAGCCGGGGTGCCTTCATCGCAGTGATCCGTGCAATCAGCCCGGCAACCTGCTCCGGATCGGGTGCAGTCTCGGCGCTCATCCGGGAATACCGCAGTACTTGGGCAAGCTGCTCCTGATACGGCGAGTTGACGCTGGTGTGCATCCCCTCCATCCCTTTATCCCAGATCGGGGTACGGAAAGAGGCGGGCTCCACCAGCACGACCCGGATGCCAAACGGCAGCACCTCCTGGCGCAGACTCTCGCTAAAGCCCTCCACGGCGTATTTGGAAGCAGCATATGGAGCGTAGCCGGGAAATCCGGTCAACCCGCTGACACTGCTGATATTGACGATCAGGCCCGCACGCTGACGCCGCATGACAGGAAGCACGGCCTTAGTGACTTCAATCAGCCCAAAAAAGTTCGTATCCATCTGCCGCCGCCATTCCTCCATGCCCACTTCTTCCACAAAGCCGCCTACGGCAAAACCGGCATTATTGACCAGCACATCCACTCGTCCGAACTTGTCCAGAACGGCCGCAACAGCCGATTGAATGGACGCCGAGTCCGTGACATCGAGACTTATCACATGTATCCGCTCCGCTAATCCGGCTTCTCCGGCCTGGCGCAGCAGCTCCCCTTGGCGGCTTATGTCCCGCATGGTGGCTGCAACCCGGCAGCCTTGGCGTGCCAGAGCCAGCGCCGTCAGCAGCCCGAAACCGGAAGAGGTCCCGGTGATGAGGGCGATTGTATCGGCGTTCTGCCCGTTTTTGCTGTTCATAATTGCACCTTCTTCATCGTTTTGCGCTCCCAAAATTTCAGCTTAAAACAAATGTACTACAGCTTCAGCTTCTGGATCAACGGGATGCCCACCCGCCGGAGCAGCCAGCCCAAAAAGGACCAGCTGCAGCGGTTCAGCCAGGATGTGCCTTGGTCAAAGACAGCTGACAGTTCTGTGGCCCCCACCGCTCCGCGGTTGCGCTTGAACTGCCCTACCCCGGAGCTCTCATGCAGCAGCTCCCCCCTGCTCCCGGCAAGATCGATCAGTACGGCCGACAGCATCCGGTACAGGCCGAGCGGCTGGGGCAGTGAGGTATCATAGCCGAACAGCGGCGCTGTCATCGCACCTTCACGGCTGTAGAAGCCGAGTACGGCGTCAAGCCTGCCGTTTTTGCGCAGCCCGTATATATAAAGTGTCCGCTTCTCCAGCGCCAGCCGGATGTAGGCCTCCGTAAACTGCGGGTTATGCTTCGAATATTTATGTATATATAGCAGTTCGTACAGCTCCACAATGCGGGGGATATCCTCCTCCGTAATCTGCCCGGGCGGGTCAACCGTGTAGCCATGCTTGTCCAGCAAAGCCCGGTCACGTTTGACCAGCCATTTCGCCTTGGACCCTGCGGGATGCTGCAGCAGATAAATCTGGCGGCTCGGCACCCATTTACAGCCATATCCGTCCAGGGCCTCCAGGAGAGCACCGGAAGTCTCCTTGCTGAGGGAGCGCAAAAGAACCGTATAACCGGGAAACTCGGAGCGGAGAAAATCAATTACTTTCAGCAGCTGATCCGGGCTCACCGGGGGATACAGGTTGGTGGACAGCAGCCAGTTGTTGACCTGGACCACCTTGTTAAACCGGGCAGTCCGCAGCAGAAGCCCCATACCCCGCAGAACAACAGCCAATGTTCCCTCCAGCAGCCGGTTATTTAATAACGCCAGTTCCTCTTGGGCATAGCTGACATAATGCGTGTACGGGGAGCAGACATAGGAATTGGCATACTCGTTTTCATTTACGGTAATGGGGATCGGCAGGCCGTCAACCACTACCGCCTTGACGGTTGTATGCACATTGGCGATAAAGTGCTCTGCCGGATGCTCCAGCATTGCTGAAATGTATTGCCGTGCATACCGGCCATATTCCGTGTCAGGCCATTGCAGCTCCCGGGCGCTGTCCCGGTCATATAGATACACTCCGTCCTTCAAAGCTTCCAGCTCCTTTCTACCCGGCGCAGCTTCACCGCTCCAGGTGTGAAGCTGTAATCGGTGAACTGAAGCTGAGGCGGAATACAGCTGAAACGGGTGAACAAACGCAAGAATTCTCCGGCCAACAAGGACTCTATATCCTTTGCGCTGCCTCTGCGTGTGCGGTACGAAATCTCCAGATCCAGCGGACTGCGCTGAATGACCCGGTAATGCTCGATCTCCGGTGATGCCGCCAGCACAGCCCGGGTGACAAAATCGGGAAACAGCGTGACCAGCTCGCCATTCTCCGAATGGGGCAGATACAGAATATCATCGCACCGCCCTTCAATCCGTTCTATCGCCGTAAACAAAGAGCCGCAGGGGCAGGGAGCCGCCGATTCGGTAAGAATGTCATTCAGCCGGTAGCGGATAATGGGCTGGACGCTTCTTGAGAAGTCTGTCACAACCGGCACGAAACGCCCGGATTCACGGTCAAGATACTCTTTTTCAATATGAACAATATCTTCATTAAGGTGCAGCATGCCGTATTTACAGGTGCAGCCGAGAAACCCCTCCGTACATTGATAAGCCTGGTGAACGGTCTGGCCGAAGGTCCGCTCAATATGCTCCCGGTCCAGCGGGTCCAGCACTTCCGCTACCGAGATCAGGCGGCGCGGTTGAACCGTCAGGCCTCCCGACAGCCGCGCCTCGGCGAGCATACGGAGCATGGACGGCGGGGCGATCCAGATGTCAGGACTGTACCGCTCCAGCCCTGCGACCAGCTGCGGAACCGGCTCCAGCAGATCAAAATATTGAAACTGCAGGCGCCCTTGCCGGACAGACTCATAGAGATTGCTGTTCGCCCGCAGAAAAAAAGCGATCTTAGCGCGCTGCCACAGCCCTCCGGGCAGCAGCTTCGCCAATACAGCACCTGTCCAGGAGGCCTGCTCCTGTTCACTGACCAGGAATATCCCGCGGTTTCCCGACGTTCCCGACGACAGTCCAACAGTAATGCCATGCAGCGTCGGCTTGAAATAACGGCTGTTCTCCGCCTCATAAGCCTCGGCAAAAGCCATGTCTTTGGTAATTCCTGCTGTGTTGAGCGTATCGAAATAATCCATCATGAGCTGTTTTTCTATAGCGGGAAAACGCCGCCACTCTTCCGCCGGCATATCCGCCCACAGATCGCGGTAAAACGGCGATAGCCGGCGGATTCGTTCCACATGCCGCCGTATCCGCCGTTCCTGCCATTGCTCCAGGGCTGCCCGGTCCTTCCAGCGGCGTCCCCATCTGGTAAGGATGTAGTACCGGAGCGTCCGCGTCAGCCGTCTCATCGGACACCGCCTGTTCCCCATAGAGCCAGTGCCTCACGGCAGTGGCTGGGCACAATCCGCAGGCCGGGAAAATTCTCGTGAATCACCCGTAAACGGTCAAAATTATGCCGGTATTCCTTGCGGTCAGACATGATAAGACCGGCTGCCGGATGCGGCCTGCGGTTCTCGCGGAAGGCCCGGCTGGACCATACGGTGTCCGCACAGAGCAGATAGTCATATCCGTCTCCGGACACAAACAAGCCGATCATTCCCGCAGCATGGCCGGACATCTCCACCGCCAGCAGGCTGCCGTCGCCAAGCAGATCGTAAGCTTCCGTGAAAGGAAATCCGGGGGGCAGCGGGCGTTGTGGTGAATACTCGTCCACGGGCAGGGAACGTGCAGTGAAATCCTCCGGCAGCAGTCCCGGAAGAAATCCGGCCCGGAGCGCCTTGATGGGGCCAAGGCGGTGTACCGCCTCGTATGACTTCCGCAAATAAATAAACTGCGCCTTGGGAAAATCCCGGACACCGCCGATGTGGTCAGCATGAAAATGGGACAGCACCATATAACGGATCTCCTCCGGCGCAATGCCGGCTTCCCGGAGCCGCTCCACGGCACTTTCTCCCTCTTTGAAAACTACAGGTGTAATATGGCGGTACAATGAAGCCGGCAGCTTCGCCGTTTCCTCAAAGAAACGTGAACTGTAGCCTGTATCGAACAGGATCGGCCCGTGCTGCGGATGCCTCAGCAGCGCATAGCCCGCTGGAAAAGCGACGGGTTTGATTGTACCGCCCTTCAGCGTCAATAGCTCGGGATGCAGACAGTACCCTGCTGACAGGATCGACACCGATACCGGAGTTGAAGTTATCATTTCTGTTCTCTCCACCATTCTGCGAAGGATTGAAGACCTTCATCTGTAGTCACACGGGGGTGATAGCCAAGCTGTTCCCGCGCCAGCGAAATATCCAGCGTCTGGGAGACCCCCAGTGCCGAAGCGGAATACCGGGTGAGCACCGGCTCGCCCAGGAAGGGCAGCAGCTTGTATACACCTTCCAGTAGTCCCGCTAGAGCGTATGCAGTCCGGTAGGGAAGCTGCCTGCTGTGCAGCGGCATCTCCAGCCGGGCAAACAGCCGCTCAAGCAGGTCCCGGAACAGGATCGGCTCGCCGTTCGTGATGTTATAGGCACGCCCGGCCGCTGACAGCGGGGCACTGGAGCAGAGCAGCATGGCATCGATGACATTCTCCACACAGGTGACATCAATCATGGCCGTGCCGCCGTCCAGAAGCGGCACGCCCTTGCCCTGATTGGCTGCAAGAAGCCGGGGGAACAGGGCATTGTCCATTGGCCCGAAGATCGCCCGGGGCCGCAGTATAAATACCGCCAGCCCTTCTCCGGCTGCCTGCTGCACGACACGCTCCGCCATAAGCTTGGTTGCCGCATAGCTGTTAGCCGGTTTCGGCGGGAGCGGCTCTGCTTCCCGGATGCTTAAGCGGCTCTTGCGGCTGGAATACAGGCTTGGAGTGGAGATATGAATCAGGCGCGGGACACCGTGCCGCTTGCAGCCCTCCGCTATGTTGCGTGTAGCCTCCACATTGCAGGCCACAAAATCACTGTATTTACCCCAAGGGGAGGAGAGCGCCGCACAATGAAAGACGAGATCCATCCCTGTGCATGCGCGGGCCGCTGCTTCCGTGTGGCGCAAATCTTCACATACAAAGACTGCCCCGTCCTTTTCAATCTGCTGTCCGGCCTCCAGGTTCCGCCCTAGCCCGAATACTTCCCAGCCCAGCTCTGCGAACCTCTGTACCGCATGACGCCCAAGAAAGCCCGTTGCGCCCGTTACAAGCACTCTAGTCATCATTCACCGTTCCATTCTATGTCTTCAGTCAGGGCTTCAGTAACCGAAATCTTGTTCCGCCTGGCCAAGCGGCAGGCGTGATAGATGATCCGAAGCTGCTCGCGGAAGGGGCGCGGATCACTCTTGCGGAAGATTACATCCTCCGCCTGGCGCAGCGCTCTCCCCCACTCCGCCAGGCCTGCCGGTCCCGGCCGCAGGGCGCAGGCGAGCATGGGAAGCGCGAGCATGGACTTTTTGCCGGAACGCGGCGTGCTGACGGTTCCGGCCAGAGCCCGCTGCTCCGGATTCAGCAGCGCCTGCACCAGCCCGTCCTCCGCAGCGAACAGATGAATCCCGCTGGTCGCACGCGGGTTGCACTCGATCGGATACAAGGTCCCCTCCTGCACCTGGATGAAATCAAAGCCGATCTGGCCGCTGAAGCCGGAAGCCCGGCTGAAGCGCTGCACCCAGTCCAAAGCCGCCGGATGCTCCAGATGCTCAAAGTATACACTCGCTCCCGACCTGCCGGTCCGGTACCTGCTGCCGTATGCCGCATGTGCAATGACCTCACCTTGATGCACAACACTGTAAGTGCAGATGGCCTCACCTGTGATATACTGCTGCGCCACCCATGGTGCAGCGGATGAAATGCCGCGCGGAGCGGCAAGACTGCGCGGGCCCCCTATTCCCTCCTGCCTCCCGTTGACCGTACGGGGCAGAATGACTTTGGAGGCAAAGCGGGAATACGCCGGTTTGTACACCCATGCCTCCCTTTTATGTGCCGCTTCATCCGTCTGGATTCTCCATTCCTCCGGACTGCTGAGCAGCCTGGTCTCGGGGACGGTTAACCCCAGTTCGCGGGCCCAGGCAATGAACTCGCCCTTGTGGTGCAGCCTGGCCAGCGCCTCCCGTTCTGCGGAAAGCACGCGGCAGCCGCGGAGGCGGGCAAGACCGGCCGAAATATAAAAAATCTCCTCGCACAGCGGAATCAGCACATCAATGTGCAGTTCTTCCACCAGCCTTGCCAGCAGATCAATATAAGCTTCCGGGTTGTACCTTGGCGGCGGGGCGCGAAAGCTTCGTTCCACTGCCGAAGAAACGCGGCACAAATGGTATTCGGCGCTTTCTGCGGCATACACCCGGTGCCCCCCAGCCTGCAGCAGCCGGGAGAGCTCCAGCGCCACAGGTGCCCGTCCGCCGGTAATGAGCACATTCATGACCTGCGGACTGCCGGAAGGATCAGTAATCAAGGATCAGGCCTCCCAGTGACAGACCGGCTGCAGTTCCAATGAACAGTATGCGGTCTCCCCGCTGCACCCGCCCCTGACTGACCGCTTCATGCAGCCCCATCGGGATTGAAGCCGCAATGGTATTGCCATGACCCGGCGTATTGTCGAGGAATCTGTCCTCGGCTATGCCCAGCTTTTTACGGAGCAGCCGCATGGCCATCGCACTTCCCTGATGGGGCACAACCAAACGGAAATCCTCCATTTGCGTATGGCTCTGTGCCAGCATATCTTCCAAAAATTCTGGAAGGAGCTTAGAAGCTTTTCTGAAAATAGCCTGTCCGTCCATATGAAAAAGATAAGGCAGTGCATTCTCCCTGCTGAATTTCCGGGCATGCAGTCTGGTGCCTCCTCCGGCAATCTCTGAGTAACGGGCGCCGCTGCTGTATGTTTTGAGCGAGGCGTGCAGAATCTTCGAAGACTCCCCGGCTGCGCTCGGACCAATGACCACCGCAGCCGCCCCGTCTCCAAACAGTGCCGCACTCTCCTTATCTTCGTAATCAAGCCCGGCTGAAGCAATCTCCGAAGCTACCAGAAGCACATTCCGGTACCGTCCGGCTTCGACCATATAGGACATGACATCCAGGCCTACCAGAAAGCTGAGGCAGGTTGAATCGATATCAAAAGCAGGCACGCCAGAGTTCTCCTGTCCCATGGCCTGCTGTATAAATACGGCTGTACTCGGCAGAGGCTGCTCCTTCGTTCCGCTGGTACAGACCAGGCAATCGATATCCGCAAAGCTGAGGCCTGCCGCCAGAAGCGCCGCTTCCGCCGCTTTTGCCCCCATGGTGGAGGCCGTTTCACCCCCGCCGGCATAATGCCGCACCCCTACACCAGTTATTTTATTGACCCAGCCTGCAGGTGTGCCGAGCAGTGTGTCCAATTCCTCATCCGTCACCTTCCTGGAGGGTAAATATTTACCCGTTCCCAGGATTTTTACATGTCTAAGCTGCACAACGTCATCTCCCTGTTCCGACTGGTTCTAGGTGCCGAACATTATCCAATATTGTAAACTATAGATTCATTCTACTAGATTTCTTGGTTCAGTTACATAATACTAGCAAAAGATGCGCGAAAAAGCGAACCTGCGTTCTTTCCTATCTTGACTATCCATATATTTCAAGCTATAGTAAAAGGACAAATTTTCATACGATAAGCGGGAGAAGCACCTCGCAGGACAGGCCTTTGGGCCTTTCTTGGGGGTGCTTTTTTGCGTGTCTTATCGACACTATTATAGGAGATGAATTCTATGAAAGATTTAAGACGGAAATATGTTGCTGCTGAAAAAAGATACGGCGCAGGCTTGTCCAGCAGATGGATAGGGCTGCTGATATTGCTTTTTGTATTGGCCTCACCCGCACCGTATGCTGCCGCTGCCGGTGACTGGGACTCCGCTCTGGATGAGATCCATAATCTCTACAGCGATTATACCGGACTTCAGACGGCACTGAAGTCCGAGACTGCGAGAACGCAGACGCTCCGCAAGCAGAACAATGCCGATCTTGCCGCCATTAATCTGAAGCTGAAGACCATAGATTCTGTCTTGCTGAAGCGCTTGAAGTCAGAAGCCGAGGCCATGAAGAAGAAACATGCGCCGCTGCTGGAGGAGTACACTTCGCTCAGCAAACAGATTGCAGCAGCACGCAAGGCAGGGAACCTCAAGTCAGCGACCCTGCTGGAGATTAAGCGCAATAAGCTGAAGGCCGCCGCTGCTGCTGCCCGGGCCGAGGTCAAGGCGAAGAATACCGCATTTGCTGAAGCCCGGACGCTGACGGCAGCCAAGATACAACCAGCCAAAGATGCCCTGGCACCTGTTGCCAGTCTCAAGAAGCTGATTACTGCCCAGAATAAAGCCGCCAGCACCGCACAGACGGAGCGCGCGGAGGCTCACAAGCGCTACAAAGCGGCGATTGCATCGGGAGACGCCATCACAGCAGCTGCGGCGATGAAACTAGCTTATACCCGGATGGGGGAACTTCGCACTTTCGGGCAGCAATCCTATGCATGGGAGCAGAAGATCACAGTTGCGCTGCGGGCTGCTGAAGCCAAGCTGCCTAAATAAGCCCGCTAGGTATAAGATGTTGATTTAACAATACTTGCTATGTATACAGGCAGTATCGGATTTCCTCTGCTCCGGCTGTCCCTCAAATGAGCTGCACCAGCCAAATGATCACATGAGCTGCCGGCAGAAGTACAAGCTGGCCCAGCAGAGTCCCCAGGAAACGTGAGCCCATCAATAAGACGTAGATTTTCCCCAGCTGATCACGGGAATCTGCATTTTCAATGGCTTTATGGGTGATAATGCCAAGCTGAGGGTCAATGAAGATCGTCAGCATGATGGTAGCGAGCCCGTTGATCAACCCGGAGGCCTGGGATGCGGTAGTGCTGAGGGCAGGTACCAGATGGGCGGCCAGCAATGAGGACAGCACACCAACCGTATAGAACGCGGTAACAAATATATTCATTATAATAAAACGCTTCGGAATCCCCAGATAGCGGAAGCTGTGCAGCATCACTCTGGGCTTGCGGAAATACTTGCGGGTGTTCTTCAGCTGGCCGATCGTCACACTGGTCAGCAGCTTGGGAATGGAGCCTTCAATCTCCAGCTTGGAGATGATTCTTCCGCACAGCCCCACAAAGCTCGGGAACAAGGCAATGGCAATCAAGGTACCCAGTGAAGAGGCCAACATGATAATCCGCAAATAATTGTCCAGCGGAAAGGTGTGGTGTGTTTTGGCATAATCAACAAATTTGGCTGTCAGCGGAGCCTGGACCATATTGGCCGTTCTGGACACCAGCACAATAATTCCCGTCAGGGATAACGCGATGGCGATTTTGTTCAGCTTCACACCGGCAAAGCGCACTGAATACGACAATGTCTCGGCTGTGTGAATGATCATGGTCAGAATGCACACTACAATTAAACTGTTCGTCATTAGCAGATCTCATCTCCATATCAGGCAGCGTTTGGCTGATTTGCAGCAGTTCCTGCATCCATATAATTACAAATGCAAGCCAACCCACTAAATATATATTCCTTTACTGCGATAATCCAGAAGCAATTTTGTAAGATTTATAGAAAAAGAGAAAACCGTCCTCTCATTCAGCAGATGAAAGGGCGGTCCATTGGACGGTTCATAGACATGTCCTGTTGCGGCGTTAGACATCATTATTAGATTTTTTAGGCCAGCAAAAGCGGTCCAAGGCATAGGAGAAAACAATCCCCACCGTATAGCGTAGAAGATCAATCCAGAGGAATCCTTTTCCCAGAATTAATCCCCCTAACCTGGTAGTCCGCAGCCCGTTGATCCATTCCCCCTGGTAGAGCTGGCTGAACTCAATTCCGAAGCTGAAGCACAGGCTTAGGAGCAGCGACTGCCACAGAGGTTTCCGGGTGAACAGCACACGGCAGGCAAAATAAATCATCGATGCCCAGAGTGCATCCCCCAGATGGCTGGCGGCAAACGGCGGCAGCCGCTCGCCAAAAGCTCTGGAGCCGAGGCCCATGATCATCGCCAGGAGCACAGCAGAGCTATATATCATTTTGGACCTCATTACATTCATCCCCATAGCTTGATGACAGCCTTATTCGAAGATGGCCCGATCAGCAGCATCATCTCCCCTAAATATCTCCGGGGGATAGGGGATCGCCAGTTCAGGAAGCTCATCCCCGCTAAAAAACACCAGCTCTTCTGCCTCCCCGTCCACACTTCGGAGCGTCCCTTTGACGATTGCACATTCAAATACAATGACCGAATATTGAACCCGGTCCCCGTTGATGTATTCATATGTATACTTCTCACCGCCGAATACGCCAATAATCCGCAGCGGATTCACCATTAAACCCGTTTCTTCAAACACCTCCCGGCGCAGTGCCCTTGAGGGGGTCTCACCAGGTTCAATGGCACCTGCGGGTAAACCCCACAGCTGTTCCCCTCCTTTGCGGAGCAGGAGAATATCGCCTTCCTCATTCCGGATCACTGCTGCGACAGACGGCACCATCAACAATCCGCTCCCGACCTTATTGCGCAGACTGCGGTAATATTCAGATATCGGCATGTTAACCCTCCTTATAATCTATCCTTGTTGAACGAAATCAAGCTGATCTGCTCATCCTTGGCATAGCCGTCGCAATCCGAAACCTCAACCCTGTAGAAGTCCGCGGTCTCGGCAAGTCCGATTGCCCTGCATACATATTCCGTCTTTCCTGGATTTGCGCTCATCCCGTCTCTGGTATTATCCACGGTCCAGTGGATCTCCCTGCCATCGTTATATAAATCATGAATGAATGGCCCGCTGTCTATCCCCCACTGGAGCATGGTTAGCTTATCGCCTTTACCTTCACTGAATCCAGTGATCATTTTTTCAATCCGCTTCAAATCCATCCGGTCAAAATGGGTGATCAAATCAGACTGATCCCTTGTCTCCTGCTTGCCCGTTGCAACCAGCAGCAAGCCCGCCAAAATCCCGATGATGAAAGTTTCCATCACAATAATAACGATGCTGGCCTTTCCAATCCTGCACATTCGCCCTCCCGAACCACGTTTTTCTTGATAAACCTATCTCACTATATTTTACAAGACTAGCATGTATTCCTTGTCTATACAAACAGCAAAGGGACACTGCCAGCCCGGCAGGCTGACAATGTCCCTGGATATTCCGTACAACTTCGCATAAAACCTGCGTTTAGCCTTCCCCAAGCTCAAGCCCCCTCACGCTGCGCCGCCGGGTCCGGCAGGTCCAGAGCAGATCGGCTGCAAGCAGCAGCGCCGCAAGCGGCAGCAGCAGCATCCACAATGCGGAAATCCGGAGATACAGCCTCTCGATGAGCGGCTGCAGGCCATACACACAGACCGTCGCCAGCCCCCACCAGTATAAGGAAAATTTCAGGCAAATGTGCCCTTGCAGCTGGTAGGACATCCCCGAATAATCCCACCACTGCTTATGAAAAGCAGACTTCAGCAGCAATCCGCTGGTGTATTCGACAGCAGACGGGATGATTAACGCCAGCAGGATCATCAGCGGCAGCGAAAGCCCCAGGTCCTTGGCAGCCAACAGCAGCAGCGGGGCAAAGCCGTACATCGGCTTAAAGGGCCCTTTGAGGAACCCTTCCTTGCGGAACGTTCCCAGGCTGTATAGATTATAGCTGCCCTCCAGAACCCAGCCCAGAAAGGAATACAGCATAAAATAAAAAAAATATTCACCGGCCAGCAGCGAACCCGGAGCATCCCCCAGCAAAAGCAACTGTGTAATCGAAATAGGTCCCGCCCCCTCCCTGTTATGAACAGGTTATATTGGGAGGTAGTATGCCCGGTAAAAACGGGAATCATTATGGTAAATATTAGTTAATATTGAGTTCATTCGAGAAAACGGTTCCCCATACACGGCAGTTTGCAGAATATACAGCACCTTATGGAGCTCACATTCGGCGGGCGACGGAATAAAAAATAGTCTTTAAAAAAATATTGCATGTTATGCAATTTTTCGCGTTGTGCATTTTTGCTTAATATGCAATAATATGCTACAGAGATTAGATCGCTGGACGCTTATTCACGGGCCCGGGTTTGCGCAGTGGTCAACTCTTTCCCTTGCTTAAGCTTATCTGCTGAGGATAATCCAGACTGTAAATTCTTTAAGGAGGACTGTAAAATGGTAGATGATCAAGATACAAAGGTCGCAGCGCGTTTGAAAAACAAGATATTCTTCGAGCGTGACGATATCGACTTTACTTTCCAGTGGTTGCTTTCGTTTATGCACTGCGGGGGCGTTTCCCAGGGAGAGCTATTCAAACTCGCCCGGCAGATTGATCCGAATTCCATTACCAGTTATAAGAATGAATTTGAGAAGGAAGCCATTAAAGTTGAGGCAACCGCAGAGGACAGTCTGAAGAGAGGCCACTCCTTTAGCGCCGGTGAGGCGTTTACACGCGCCCACTCGTACTACAGAGCGGCCTTCTACGGTACATTTCCGCACGAACCGGATTTCGCACGGTTTCATCAAAAGAGTGTGGAATGCTTCCGGAAGGCGCTTGATGCGAAATCTGGGCAGATTCCCCATCAGTGGGTGGAGGTGGAATACAAAGGTTATAAGTTCCCAGGCTGCTTTTTGAAGGCTGAGCACAGTGATGTGCCAAAGCCGACGATTCTTTTCCACAACGGTGGAGAGACACACAAGGAGGACACCTACTTCCTCGGAGGACAAGCGGCGATTGACCGGGGATATAATGCGCTGATCATTGATCTTCCTTGGGATGTCTGTGTCAGATTCTATGAACCCGAGGCGACAGCCAAAAACTTCCCGAAGGAGGAGCTGCACAACGTCTATAGAGCCACCACTGATTTCCTCCTCGCCCGCCCTGATGTGGATGCTGCCCGATTGGTCGTAAGCGGTATGAGCTATGGCGGCGCCAAGACAATGGTTCATGCAAGTTGCGATGACCGTTTTGCTGCAGCAGTTCCGAACTCACCGGTATACTCAATGGCTACCTTCATTGAACGCGGCATGCCTTCGTTTCTTCGAGGCAGCGCGGATGAAGCGGCAAAGCAAACTGAAAAGATGCCATATACAGGCCAGGCACTATTCGCCGGATCAGTTTGGTCACACGGCTTCGATAGTATCGTAGAATGGTATGATGCAGCAAAGGAAGCGCTCGACGTTGATCCGCGAGACGTCAAGTGTCCCTTGCTCTCCATGTACTCGGAAGCCGAACATCCTGAGATGAAGAGACAAGCGGTTGAGACTTACGAGAAAGCACCGAACAAGAAGAATGCTATCTTTTTTGGGACTGAAGAGGATGGCGCTGACCTGCACTGTCAAATTAACAATCTGCCGCTTAGCTACCAGGTAATGTTTGATTGGCTGGACGAAGTCCTCGATTATAACATTCAGACTTCAGTTGAGCAGAAATAATAATTAGCATTATTGATATTTAGTCCATGGTGCTGTGTAATTTCAGCGCCATGGATCTTTGACTATCCGCATAATTGGAGGAACAGATTGATATGAAGACTGAAAAATCCGGTTTGAGAGAACGTAAGAAGGATGAGACACGGCGAACGCTCATCGAAATAGCCCTTAACCTCGCAATCGAAAGGGGGGTTGGCCAGGTTCGGGTTGAGGACATTGCCGCTGCCGCAAATGTCTCCCTGCGAACATTCAATAACTATTTCCCTTCTAAAGAAGCGGCCATCATCGGCAATGCATATCAACGTTCCGAGAAGATTGCTGTTGCGTTAGCCGACCGACCGCCCGGTGAAGCTCTAAAGGACTCGCTCCGGGCCGCAGTTCTTGCCGGGTTTTCAGAGCCAGCGGACCGGCAATGGCTGGCACACATGATCCTCCTTCGGGATGATCCCGCATTGATCGGCGCACAGCGAAAGGCAGAGATCGAGTTCGAACGAAACCTCGCGAAGGTCATCGCAGAACGTACAAAAAAGGATCTGACGCGGGATATCTATCCGACATTATTAGCAGCGATGCTAATTGCCGCGGTACGTGCAGCGGTCTTTTTTTGGACTAGTTCAACTCCGGGAGGGCCAACGCTACACGAAATACTTGATGAAGCCATCAGCCAGTTGGGGCATGAGCATTAACAAAAAAAACATAACCCGCAGGTTATGTTATGACTTCCGGGAAGCTTCAGATTGCGTTCCCTGTAGATTAGTTTTTGTCGTGCTGCTCCTTGAGCAGCTGTGTCAGTGACTGTCCGCCATGCTGCCTTCTCAGCGTCTCCAGCTTCATGTCGCTGCGTACGCCAAAGTCCGAACCGTACTTTTTCTCAAGATTGCCCACAAGCGCATCCCCGCGCTTTTGCCGGTACCGGCCGTTCTCGTTTCGACTCCGCATTAACGATTCCTCCCCGCAATATAGATTGCCCAGAGACTTGTGAAATCTGCGATGCACTGGAGAATGAAGACATGCCTGAGTTCGCGCGTGACTGTACTGTACTTTTACTTGATCGTGCTTATATTTGATTCCAGTATATATTATTTACTAATCGATTCTCAATACGGGCCGCTCAAAAAACAGACTATCCAGTGAGGATAGCCTGTCAGAAGACAGGGACGCTGTCTTTAGCTCTTAGGGAACGGATCAGGATGGGAGGTATCCGCAGGTTTGGCTACCCAGTCGTCGGCCTCCGGCTCAATGTCCACACCATTTTCCATCTTTTTGCGTTCTGCGAGCGAATCGTCTTTTTTACTTTCTTTATTGCGGATGTCCGCTTCATTTTTGATATGATCTGACATGTTGAAATCCTCCTTCGCATGCTGTGCAGGTTAATGGGTTACTTAGTTTATAGTTACCCATTGGACTGTTTCGCAAACATGCTGAGATTCATTCACACCGTAACGCCGTTCCCCGCCTTATTCGTAATATACCCTGAATACGATATCCTGCTCGTAATTGCCGAAGCCCCGGCCGAACAAAGTTAATCCGCCCCGCCGCCGGGTGCTGTCTTCAGCGGTTAACCGGAAGCTCCATTGATCCTGCTGCCAGGATACTTCATTCAGCGTCACCGCAGAAATCTGCTGTCCGTCTATGTAAGTCCCTCCGGAATTAATCCGCAGCACCTTCAGCAGCCCATATTGGTTCACATTGGAATTCCACCAGGACGGCGTCAGCCGCCCTCTCATTACGCCGAAGTCACCGGGACTCGTCCACTTTCCCAACTCTACTCCATTCAGGGTAAACGTAATATCCGAAGGCCATTTCTCATTCACATGGGGGGCCTCTGAGCCAATTTCCATGGTGATTTCGATCTCCTGCACCTTCTGATCCATAAAAAGATAATTGGGCACCTTATATTCCACATAACCTTTGGCAAACCACAGGATTCCGGCATCTACACGCTCCGGGTCCAAAAAGTACCGCGGATCATCATAATAACCGATCAGCTTCTCCGTTGTAGCAATGCCGCATGTTGGTGCCGCCTGCAAATCTGTATAATGCCCCACAGGGACCGATACCTCAACCACTTTTCGGGAAATGCCGCGTGAGCCCGCCAGCTTGATCTGTAAAAAGTTCGCGGACAGTGAACAGTATTTATAGGTTCCGCCGTCTATTCTTTTCATTTGTGAGCTGACGATGCCGGCCCTTTGCAGCTTGGCGACATGGGAGCTGATAATGGCACTGCTCAGATAGAGGCTTGCGGCAAGCTCTTTGATATGCATCTCCCGGTCACTCAGCAGATCAATAATGCGCAGCCGCACCTCGCTGGCCAAAGCTTCATATACCCTAAGCGATTCAGAATTCGTTGTTAAATACATTTCTATCCTCCAATCTGTCCTCCAAAGGGCAAGAATTAGCAATTAAGTTAATCCTGAATTTTTATATTGCTAATTATAAAGGATCATTCGTATGATGTAATCATAAAAATGCAACATCAATTAAGATTTATATTAATTCTATAAAGGAGCAATTTGACTATGACCATTAAGGCATCCATGATTGTCGACAAAGACTTCAAGCTGGCTGAGGTAGATCCGCGTCTCTACGGTTCATTCATCGAGCATCTGGGCCGTGCCGTTTACGGGGGGATATATGAGCCGGGGCATGCTACGGCGGACGAGAACGGATTCCGCCAGGATGTTCTGAATGCCGTCCGGGCACTGAATGTTCCCATTATCCGGTATCCCGGCGGCAATTTTGTCTCCGGCTATAACTGGGAAGATGGAGTTGGCCCAAAAGCGGAACGCAAGCAAACACTGGAACTTGCGTGGTGGACCACCGAAACGAATCATGTAGGTACCAATGAGTTCGCAGAATGGGCCAAGCTGGCCGGTTCCGAGGTCATGATGGCTGTGAATCTGGGTACGCGCGGCATTGACGCCGCCAGAAACCTGGTTGAATACTGCAATCATCCCTCCGGCTCCTACTGGAGCGACCTGCGGATCTCCCACGGGGTGAAGGCTCCTCACCAGTTCAAGACCTGGTGCCTCGGCAACGAAATGGATGGACCCTGGCAGATCGGGGCCAAAACCGCTGTGGAATACGGACGGCTCGCCAATGAAACCGCCAAAGCCATGCGCTGGGTGGACCCGTCGCTGGAGCTGGTTGCCTGCGGAAGCTCGGGCAGCGGCATGAGCACTTTTGCCGAGTGGGAAGCGACTGTACTGGATTTGACTTATGACAATGTGGATTTCTTGTCCCTGCATACCTACTACAACAATAACGATAGCGACACCGCCAACTTTCTTGCCAAGTCACTGGATCTGGACCAGTTCATCGACAGCGTGGCAGCGATATGCGATTATATCAAAGCCAAAAAGAAGAGCAAAAAGAAAATTTACTTGTCGCTGGATGAATGGAATGTGTGGAAATCCCAGGGGTCAAGCCGGATGGAAACCCATTGGCAGATTGCTCCGCCGGAATTCGAGGATGTCTATAATATGGAGGATGCATTGGCGGTGGGCTGCTGCCTGATCAGCTTGCTGAAGCATGCAGACCGGGTGAAGATGGCTTGCCTTGCCCAGCTGATCAACACCATTGCACCGATTACGACTGAGAACGGAGGCCCGCTATGGCTCCAGACTACGTATTACCCTTACATGCATGCATCCCTTTACGGACGGGGAACGGTGCTGCATCCGCTTATTACCAGTCCTAAATATGATTCCAGCGATTTCACCGATGTTCCTTACCTGGAAGCAGTAAGCGTATACAATGAGGAGCTTAGTGAAATTACCGTCTTTGCTGTAAACCGCCATCTGAGCGAAGGAATGGAGCTTTCCGTGGATTTGCGCAGCTTCGGACCCACTGAAGTCATTCAGCATACCGTTATGGAGCATGAAGATCTGCAGGCGGCTAACACCAAGCTGCATCCAGGGAATGTCCTGCCTCATGACCGCGGAACAGCGGTGGCAGAGGACGGCCGCATTACCGCCCTTCTGTCCAAAGCTTCGTGGAATGTGATCCGCCTGCGGGTGAAAAGCTAGGCCGGATGTTCTAATGATACATGATCCATGACACGATTGGACCTACTATCGAACCTACAATCGCACAGACCGTCATAGCCACAGAACTCATGGACACCGACTGTTCTCCGTACTCCAGCGCTTTGGCTGTGCCCAGAGCGTGGGAAGCGGTCCCCAGGCCGATGCCAATGCCGGATTCGCTGCGGATTCTGAACAGTCTGATGATATAAGGCCCGCCAATGGCTCCGGTAAACCCGGCGATCATGACGAAGACGGAGGTTAAGGAAGAGTCCCCGCCAAGACTGCTGGAAATCTGGATCGCTACTGCGGTCGTAATGGATTTGGGCAAGATTGAGAGCACATACAGCTTGGAAAAACCAAGGCCGGCCGCCAGCAGCATCCCGCTGAACATGCCGACCAGCAGCCCGATAACCGTACCGCCAAGTATGGCCGGGAGGTTCTGCCACAGCACATGGCGCTGCTTATACAGCGGGTAAGCGAGGGATACCACAGCCGGTCCGAGCAGGCGGTTGATCCATTCCCCGCCGATCATATAAGTGTCATAGGAAATATCGAAGCCAAGCAGAAGAACCACCACGGTAAAAGTTGCGGTGAGCGCCGGCAGAAGCACAGGTAGACGAAATCTTTTGTACAGCATGGCCATGAACAGATAAATACCAACATTCATCAGGACGAAGCCGGCGGCAAGCAGAATATTCATGCTTCGCTCCCCTTCTCGCGGGCAACCGTTATTTTAGAGCGGCTTCTGCTGCCAGTCCTGAGGACTGTGATCCACTCGGTGGCATGTGCCGTCACAACCATCGTCAGCACACTGCTGGCAACCAGGATGCCAATCATCATCAGCCCCCGGCCGCTGAAAATATCCAGGTGATTCATAATTCCGGCCGTTGCCGGAATGAAGAACATGGGCAGATAGGCCAGAATGAATAATGAGCCGTCCTCAATCAGCTTCACAGGCACGATCTTGAACAGCAGTAAAATAAACAAAAGCAACAGTCCGACAATGCTGCCCGGAACCGGAAGATGCAGCTGCTTCTGCAAATAATCCCCGGCGAGAAAAAACAGGTACAGTACAGCTACCTGGGCAATAATACGAATGATTTTCATGCTGCAGGAATCCCTTCAATCTTGAAATGACAATCCGGTGCAAAACTGCTCACTTCATAAGACTAGCAGATTTTTCAGTAATTTTTCAATTATTTTTCGAAGCTTTTATGTATATTCAAAACCTTCACACAGCAAAAAACTGCTTTGCAGGCAGGCACAATGTATTATGTGACCACCGGCAGAGCAGTTTTTGTTGCCTTACCTTATACCCACTGAACGACCTGCTCTGCGCTGCGCCGGGTTTTACCGCGCGGCTCATTCAGGCGGTAGCCAAAAGCCACCATGCAGGCGATTCCGAAATGCTCCGGATCCATAATGCCCTCAGCTGCCAGAATCTCTTCGATTTTCGGCTTGTCGAAGCCTTCAATCGGGCAGGAATCAATGCCGATCTGGGCGGCGGCCGTCATCATATTGCCAAGGGCCAGATAAGTCTGGCGGGCGCCCCACTCGAACAGGGCACGGTCATTGCCTGTCAATCCGAAATCGGTTGTCAGGAAGGTGTTATACATCTTGCGTTTTCCTTCAGCAACTTCCGGAGGCAGGTTCTGCACATCCTTCATGATTCCCTGGATATAATCTGATCCGGCAGCCAGATCTTTGGGCAGTCTGGAGAGAATCAGCACGAAGTGGCTGGCGGTCGGAAGCTGCTTCTGGGCGCCCCAGGCAAACTGGCGCAGCTTCTCCCGGATCTCCGGATTCTGTACCACCACAAACTTCCAAGGCTCGAAGCCGAATGAGCTGGGTGAGAGTCTTCCGGTTTCCAGGATGAACTGAAAGTCTTCTCCGCTGATCTTCCGGCTGCTGTCGAATTCTTTCGTAGCATGTCTGAATTCATAGGCCGCGATAATTTCCTTTTTGGCTGCTGCATTAAATTCCATAGTCACTCTCCCTTTCGGTTCACTCCGTTTCATTGACGGAGTGAAGTTTATGCGTTTATATTAATGTATATATAATTATTTTTGAAGTACGCACATTAATGTAATGTAGTATACAAAATGATACTGAAGGAGTGACGTTATTATGCGCGACCGTAAAGGCGGCTTCGGTAATTCTCCGGGCTGCGACCAGGCAGCCTGCCCTGTGGAGTTCACCCTTGATGTGATCGGCGGCAAGTGGAAAGGCGTGCTGCTGTACCACATGATGGAGGAAAAGAAACGGTTCAGCGAATTCCGCCGGATCTGTCCCGGAATCACCCAGCGGATGCTGACCCTGCAGCTCCGGGAGCTGGAAGAGGATGGTGTTGTTCACCGCGAGGTCTATCAGCAGGTTCCGCCGAAGGTCGAATACTCCCTGACCGAGTTCGGCCGGACCCTCATCCCCATCATCCGGCTGATGAGGGATTGGGGCGTAGAATACCAGACCAAACAGCATTCCGTAGAAAGCTCTCCGGTAGAGACTCTATGAAGGTGCAGCCAAGCTTATATCGAATGCTTTATTCCTTCTCAAAAAATTCCTCTGACTTCTGCCGGTGCTCCTCCGTTACCTGGCCGGCAATCGCCCTTACACCTGCGGCAATAATTGCTGCGTCATCGGTGAGGCCCAGGCCGATCAGCGCATCTGGGATCGCGTCAATGGGGGAAATGAAATAAGCCAATGCCCCGAAGGCAATGCCTTTGGCCCACAAAGGGGTTTTGGCATCTATGGCGCAGTAATACATCGCCACAGCATCTTTGGTAAACGGGATTTTTCCGGCAAACTTCCGGGTTTTGCTCCAAAAGCTCTTTTTTACCAGCTGCTCGTTCTTCTCGCTGTATTTGAAATTCTCCACGGCGATTTCCGCCGGCAGCTGATCCCTGTCCTTCTCCATCTGCGTTTCCTCCTCTAATGCCCGGATTGTCTTGCGCTCATCGGTAGAGTGCCTTTATTATAACATATAACCGAGACCGCTCCGGGTAAACAGCCCCTGCAGAACTGCATTCATCCGAACAACAAAGGAGCGTTATATGACTGTAAAAAAAGTAACCTGGCTGGAGCTCTTCTATGATCTGCTGTATGTTGCCGCCGTATCCAAAGCCAGCCATGTGCTGCTGCATGTAGAGGACGAAACCCTTTCGCTTGAAACGCTGGGCAAATTCGTGCTGATTTTTATCCCGATCTGGTGGGCTTGGGTGGGCCAGACGCTGTTTGTCAACCGGTATGGGCAGGACATTGTCTCTCACCGGATTTTTCTGATTATTCAATTGTTTTTTGTGCTGATTATGACGGCAAGCCTGTCCGTGGATTTCGATCAGACCTATTATTCGTTTCTGACAGGCTACCTCGGGCTGCGGGCGATGACTGCGGTACAATATCATTACGTACGTTCCAAGGAAAACGGGCATCTTAGAGCCACCGCTCATTATTTAGGCAGCCGCTTTTGGATCGGACTGGTGATATCCGCCTGTTCCCTGTTCTTTGATTCCTGGGTCCGTTATGCTGTGCTGTACGCCGGAATTGCCGTCGACATCATCCTGCCGCTGGCGGGCCGAAAAATTCTGGTCCGGACACCCGCCAATACTCACCATCTGCTGGAGCGTTTCTCCCTGTTTGCCTTGATTCTCCTGGGGGAGTCCGTTGTGAGCATTCTTGCCGTGCTGCAATCCAGCACCTGGACCCTGCAGTCAGTAGGCTTCGCGGGCCTGACCTTCGTGCTGATTATAGCCATGTGGTGGCAGTATTACGATAATCTGGAGAAAAAGGTGGATAAAAATGTTCATACAGCCGGGCAGACGATCATTTATGGACATCTGTTCATCTTCCTGTCGCTGTGCATGCTGGCCGCTTCTATCCAGCTGCTGTTCCTGAACAAGCTTCATTATGAGCTGATGGTGAATCTGCTTTTCGGCTCCGTGCTGCTCTACTTTGCCTCGACAACACTGGTCTTCCACGTGTACCGGCATAAGCAGCAGCGGCTGGGAATCGTTCATCTGGCGGTGCTTACAGCGGTCCTGGTCTGCTTTTACATTCTGGACATGGCAGTTCACGTGCCGAATGTGCTGATCATGGGTGAAATGGCGCTATTCTTTGCCGTGTATGCCCGGATCACAAGCTAACAAGGATGATCCGCTTTAATCTCAGCCAGCTTAGAATGTTCATCAAAGAAGAGGCGCCCACAGGGGGCGCCTCTTTGTCGATCTCAGGAGACAGCTTTCTTCGTCTAACGTTCCGCCTGACCCAGATGCTTTTGTAAGAACAACACCTTCTGCCGGAGATGATATTCACTAACCTCATGTCCGGAGAAGGGATAGTCCATAATCTGCTTATCCGACTCTATGCGGTTATAAGCGGCATATACGCTTTCCGGCATGCAGACGGTATCCTTCCAGCCGACAGAAATCAGAACCGGGGCCGTAATGCGCGGGGCAAGGTTCACGATATCGAAGTAAGCAAGCGTATCCAGCACCCGCTCCAGATGCTCCGGATAACGCCGCACATAAGCGCCGATTTCGGTCAGGGAGCTGGTTGAATTCAGCACGCCGAAATCCAGCCGGCACAGATTGGGGATGTCTGCGGCCACAGCGGCGATCTTGCTGCTCAGAGCACCAGCCAGCAGAGCAATGCCCCCGCCCTGGCTGCCGCCGGTAATCGCGATACGCGACGGATCCACGCCCTGAAGCTGTGCAGCCGTTTCCACTGCGCGGACGGTGTCCATAGCCACTGCCATATAATAAGAATGTTCCTTCTCCAGCAGTCCCTGCGTAATCCAGCCCTTAGCCACTCCGCTCTCCATGGGCAGCAGATTTCCGGTCTCTCCCAGTTGTCCCCGCACATCCACGGCCAGAACGGAATAGCCGAGCAGCAGCCAGGAAGCGTAACGCTCCGGATATCCCCTGTCCCCGGTATAGCCGGGAAATGTAATGATGCAAGGAAGCGGACCCCCGCCGTTTCCCGCCTGTGCAGGCTGAATATGCCAGGCATGGACCCTTGTTTCATCAAAGCTCTGGAAGCTGACTTTGTCTACCCGCATTCCCGGATATGGCGTCACTTCGGGCACAGAAATAATCTCCAGCGGTTTGCGGGCATACTCTGCAAGGATGCCATCCCAAAATTCGTTGACTACTCCCTGTTCCAGTGTCGGTTCAGGACGGCAGTTCTCGAGTTCCTGCTTGCGGAGCTCTATCGTATTCATTGCATGCTCTCCTATTCTGTCAGCGCTTTATGATTGCAAGTAACTGTAAGCGCTATTAATATAAAGTTAATAATAATACAAATCCCTATTTTCCAAAAGGAGATGTTTACCATCCGTTACGGAACTTTGGCCCACACCGCAGGCTGTCTGCCCCTGAAAGAGCTGACTGCCGCGCTTCAAGATTATGGAATCGATTTCGTCCAGCTGGCCTTGTCCAAAGCTATACAGGATATAGATACCTCGACCGGCAAGCTTAGCCCGGGCCTTGCCAATTATATCGCTGAACAGTTTGACCGCGCGGGAATCCGCATCGGTGTGCTCGGCTGTTACATTAACCCGATTCATCCCGATCCGGCCATCCGCCGGCTGGAGATCGGGCGGTTCAAGGAGCATCTGCGTTATGCCCGGCAGTTCGGCGCACCAATGGTCGCTACGGAGACCGGTGCGCTGACCACTTTTGCCGAATTTGAGCCTTACCGCTATGAGGAGTTGGGCTGGGAAACCCTGCGGGCCACGGTCGAGGAGCTGGCCGAGGAAGCGGAAAAATGGGGAGTCTTCCTCGGGCTGGAAGGCGTAAGCACCCATACGTTGTCCACTCCGGCCAAAGTGCGCCGGATTCTCGACGAAGTCCCCTCCAGCGCAATTGGCGTAGTCTTCGATCCCTGCAACTTGATCGGAGATAACGTCCAGAACCAGGATGAGATTGTGGACGATGCCTTCAGCCTGTTCGGGGACCGGATCATTTTGGCCCACCTGAAGGATATGTATGCCGAGGGAATCCGCATCCGCCATGGCCAGGCTGGCCGGGGATTGTTCCACACTGCGGAGTTCCTGAATAAGCTCCAGGCCTGTAAACCGATGATCGATGTCTCGCTGGAGGATATTCAAGGCCCGGCAATCCGCGAAACGGTGGCGCTGCTGGAACGCCTAAGAGACACTCAGTCGTAATGCTTCCAGTTCAGCAGATGCACATCCTCTTCCTGCATCCATTTTGCGAGATACACAATCTGGCCGGTATGGTAGGCATAATGCTCTGCCGTACCGATCAGTATCTTTTGAATACTCCAGCTGTAACTATCCATTTCTGAATTTTCAGGATAATGCACAGTGACGACCCGTTCCAGATCCTTTTCGGTCAATCCATTGACTACAGCCCGGCTCTCCCGTCTTATTTCCCGCAATAACTCCAGCAGTTCCTCCGGTGTAAAGCCTCCACGGGTCAAAAATTCTGAAGGCCTGTCCCGCTCTGCCGGACGCCCCCCGACCGCGCAGGCCAGATGCTGATATTCGTTGCCGGCCAAATGCAGACACAGATTGCCTATCGCATTCATCCTGGTCCGCGGACGAAACCATATCTGGTCCTCCGTCAGCCCTCCGGCTGCCAGCTCCAGATACCCCAGCGACTGATCAAGTCTTCTCATACATTCGCTAATAATCTCATTCACTTTACTGCCTCCTCTTTGGGGAACCCGTTACAATTTTAAGGCTGCAGTCCCGGCACTCTTCGACATTCGCTGAATAAAATAGTATACATAACCAGTGTTTGCTATTTTCAGCTATATTGTAGAAGGGAAGAGGTCATTCATGAGGTTTACATTTCCCATTCTCACTTTATGCCATGGCGGGGCGCAGCGTATGCTGGTAGAACTCACCAACGGGCTTGCCGCCCGGGGTCATGATGTTGTGATCCTCATGCCATTAGGGGGCGACATTTCCTATGAGGTCCATTCTAGCATACTAACTACAGACCAAACTGTGCTGAGAGAATCTGATTTCCCTGTCAGTGATATTATTGTGTCCAATTTCTATACGACGGTTCCCGTGTCCGAGGCGGCAAGCCAACAGGGAAAAGGTATGCATATCCGCCTGTCACTATGCTATGAGCCGCTCTTCCTGCCGGAGAATGAAGTATCCTTTCCTTCCTATCATATCACTGACAAGCTGCTTGTTTTGTCACAATGGCAGCAGGAATTAATTGCTTTGAGCCATGGAATTACCGGGAGCATTGTGCCGGTCGGCATCAGTACAGGGTTTCGGAACCAGCATATCCGCCACATGCTGCAGGAGCCGCTGAATATCACGGCGATTCTGCGCAAGGAGGAGAACGGCTTTGCCTCGCACCGTGAACAGGGCTATTTGGTGAAACAGCTCGATATCGTCAGGCATAACGCGCCGCAGGTGAACATCAACTTCATCTGCCCGCCGGATGAGTTCTATTCCTCGGAATCCCTGCAGAGGATGAAGGCCGAAGGCAAATACCGGTTTTTCACTCCGAAAAATGATGAAGAGCTCTGTTATCACTATAACGGGGCGGATATCTTTGTCAGCGCCAGTGCCTTCGATGCCGGTTCCCTGCCGGGACTGGAAGCCATGCGCTGCGGGGCAGCGCTAGTGTCTGTATACTCCGGAGGAAATCTCCAGTATGCCCGCCACGAGGAGAATTGCCTGCTCTCCTACCGTTATGAGAACCGGCTGGCCCATGATGTGCTGCGCCTGATTGCTGATCCTGCACTCAGAGCCCGGCTCGCTGAACAAGGTGAAGCCGATTCTTTGGCCTGGACCTGGGATAATAGTGTTAACAGTATGGAGCAGGCTGTCGTGCGGTTCATGCAGAATATCCCCCATAATGAACCAGCCCGGACCCCCTTATTGCGCCGGATAGCCGGATATAGAATAAGCAAAGGCCATTAACCTGAAGCTAAAATGAAGCAGCTGCTGCCCGAATCGCGGATTTCGCAGCTGCTTGTTTGCATAACCAATGACGTTTATACATAGGCAATGCCTTTATGAATGGTTTACACTAAGATTAAGTACAATATAGTTCCGGAGGTGTGGCCATGCATCAGATCGAAAATCATTCGGCGGCTGCAGAGCTTGAATATAAGTATATGGTGAGCGGAGACTCCATTTCGAAGGGTGTCGTCTATGACGAGGCCAGAAGCAAATATGTAATTCTGGAGGACAATTACGTCTCCCTGCTGCAAGGCAAGCTGAAGGGGGCGCTGCGCAACACCGCCAGATTCGGCAATACGCTGCTCAAGGGCTTCGGCAATCTCAAACGGGATGTGCTGAAGGAGAAGCCGGATATGGTGCTGATTGAATACGGGGGGAATGACTGCGATTTCCACTGGGAAGAGATTGTGAATAACCCTGAAGCAGAGCATAATCCCAAAACCGATTTCCCGGCATTCGAAAGCATGCTCCGGGATATGATCGACTTTCTGAGCACCCAAGGGATCATGCCGATTCTGATGAGTCTGCCGCCGCTGAATGCGGACAACTACTTTAAATGGGTGAGCGGAAACAATCCGGCTTCGGAAGCGAACATTATGAAATTCCTCGGCAGTGTCACCAAAATCTACTGGTGGCAGGAACGGTACAATTCCACCATTATCAGGGTCGCCGAGAGCACCAAGACAAAGATTATTGATGTCCGGAGCGCTTTTCTTCAGCAGCCGGATTATACAAAGTTCATCTGCCGTGACGGGATTCACCCCAACCGGGCAGGGCACCGCATTATCTATGACAAGGTGCTGGAGTTCCTCTCCAGCAGCGAACCCCATTTGCTGCTTGACGGCAAGGGACAGGCTCTGCACGGCCGCTGATCCATTGCCGCCGGCCCTGTTCCCTTATTTAATGGAACAGAATTTAATGGAACAGGCAGAACCCGCTGCACATCCGGACGTGCAGCGGGTTCTTTTAATCCAGTCGATTGCTTTCTATTGAGGACAGGAGATCCGTTATTGAGGCGGATCAGCGGGTTCTGCAGATTATCCGGACTGAGAATCCGCTAAACCTCTCCTTACCCATCATTTTGGACTCAAATGAACAATATAAGGGCTTCTGTGTCCGCGAGCGACAGAAATATATTCCTTTTTTGGAACAAAAACGGACATACTCTCCTCTACGGGACAGCGCAGCCGTCTTTATTCTAGCGTTACCTGGAGAACGATTCCCCATGAATCCTACGGCAACTCTTTAAGTGGAATAAGGTTAACTAATTTGCCGGAGTACCCTATCCTCGGGCAGATGAAGTGGAAAAAGGGACACTAATTCAGCCCATTTCGCCATTGGACCAGAAATGTGGCCCAATTAAGTTTACTTTTTCCACTTCAATCTCAGGATTTCTTTATTTCCGGAAAAATAAGTTCCCTTTTTCCAACTAGCACCTGCGAAGAAACCGGTAAGTAATTGCTAGTTGGAATTAGGAATTTTAGACTGGCTCCCCCCTCAAAACTCGGCCTTCTTCACTCCAACAACGGTATTTCCGCCTTTGTTTCCGGGCAAGCTGGCCTTCGGCTTACGGCCGCAGGAATCCCCCACCGCTCCAAAATCAACGGGGGCATGCTGAAGAAGGATCACCCTATTCCTTCGCGAGCTATCCGCAGACGTTTCAGTCCAAAGACATCTCACTTTCCTCACTTACTCTGCCTGCTCTGCTATGGGCTGCAGCGCGACATATTTATCACCGAGCAGGGTTTTGAAATAATTCCGGTTATACAGCATGCTGGGATGGGCCGGATGATAACGCAATGCCGTTTCATTGAACAGGTTAGCCTTCTCGTGCTGTCCAAGACGGTCATAGCATAATGCCAGCTGCAGATTAGGCAGCCAGGTGCTGTAGCTTTCATTGCGTATGCCCATGGAGTCATTCTGCCGGGGCAGCATCACAGCGAGCTCATACCAGTAGACGGCCTGATGCAGCTGATTCTTCTCCAAGTGCCAGGCACCCAGTCTGCAGCAGAATTCCGCCCGCGGCTTATCGATCTTCAGTGTCCGGCAGAGTGCCTGAAAAGCTTCCTCCCTGTTCCCCAACCGTTCCTGGCATTCGGCAAGCCGCAGGCAGGCCTGGTAATTATCCTCGATCCAGCCCTGCCCCCCTTCCAGAAAAAGGGTATAGTACCGGCACGCCTCCTCATGCATCCCGTGGTCCCGCAACTCATTCGCGTAATAGTATTGGTCCCGGGGGGAGAAGGCTTCACCGGCTGCGGCCCGTTTCTGGTAAATCCGCAGATTGCGGTCCGTGTAGGCCTTGTCTTTTTCATGTGTAATGCAGACATCACTGCTGTAGGATGGGCCGTACACCTCCAGATATTCGTGCACCGGTCCTATCCATTTGAAATTGCAGCTGCGGCGGACCAGCCGGTTGCGGCGAAGTGAGGTCACCACATTGCCAGCAGCGTCAAAAGCAAGATTATATGGCATATTCACGCTGTCCACATGTCCCGGAAGACTGGTTTTGAGTCCTCTGAAAAGCTCCTGATCCTTATCCTTCAGGTAATCATCGGCATCCAGCCACAGGATATAGTCCTTGGTCGCCTTGCTGAAGGCAAAGTTCCGGGCCGCCGAGAAATCCTCGATCCACGTAAAATCATAAATCACCGCCCCAAAAGACGCGGCAATTTCTTTGGTCCGGTCTGTCGACCCCGTATCTACGACAACGATCTCATCTGCAATGGATACTGCGGAAGACAGGCAGCGGGGCAGACTGTTCTCTTCGTTGCGGACGATCATGCATAAACTGATTTCGATCATGGCAGCCTCCTAAACATTGTGCTTCTATATGGATATGCAGTTTGCTCCGGTGAGAACCCGCCTCCTACCCACCGCCCTTTCCGCCTGTTCCCATTTCCCTTCTATTTTTTCACACAAAAAAAGAAACCTTTCCAGGAATGCAGAGGTCAATACAGTAGACGAGTATTTGAACGAGGGGGGGGGGGGACCGCATGTCTATCGTAACGAACGAAGCAGCCACCATGACCGCCGGGGCATTACAGACCCTTATGGAGAACTATGGCGATGATGTGTGGAACTATGCCTACTATCTGACCCGCAGCCGAAGCGCTGCCGATGACATCGCCCAGGAGACCTTCATCCGGGCCTACAAATATATGAATACCTTTCGCGGTGAAGCTGCGGTCCGGACCTGGCTGCTGCAGATCACCCGTAACCGCTGGCTCTCCTACAGAAGCAGCAGCTTTATACGGCGGGTAACCCTTCAGGAAAGTGCTGGCGGGAAGTCATTCAGCCCTTCGGCGGAAGAGGTGTACATGCAGCAATCCCTGAGCAGCGAGGTATGGAAAATCGTCCTGCAGTTGCCCCGCAAGCATAGAGAAGTGCTGATGCTGTATGCCCACTATGGCCTCAGTATGGAGGAACTGGCCGGGCTTCTGGACATTTCACTGCCTGCGGCCAAATCGAGACTTCACCGCGCGAGACAGAAAGCAAAAGAAGGTTGGGAAAAGGAGCTGGGAAAATCATGAGCAAAATACCTGAGGAATGGGAAAAACAACTGAAGCAGAAGCCTTTCGACAACACACATTTCACTGCCCAAATGCGGGAGAATGTTGAGAGTCGTCTAGGGGATCCAGGGCCAAAGCCGTTCAAGGGCTGGCGCTACGCCGCTGTGCTGCTGCCGCTTGCGGCAATGATTCTGTGGTTCGGTTTCAACAGCCTGAAGCCCGGCCCTCCCGCCGGATCACCTGCTGCCGCAGTCATGCCGGCTGTTACTCCGCAAGAAAGCGGGAATATCGACGTCATTCCGTCCGGCAACGGTCAAAGCGGCGCCCGCAATGACCATGTAGTCGGGATCGCCAGCAATTATGCTGCCGCCGTCTCCTTCCCTTCTTCAGATGCTGAAGGCGTAGAAATATCGCTCCCGCTGACAGCCATGATTTCGGTTCCTGCTCTGGATGACGGGAACAGTCCGGCGTCCTACACTCCTCCCGCGTTGCCCGGCATGACTTTCAGACTGCCTTCAGCGATGGAAGGCAAACTCCAGGCGGCACTAGTCTTTCAGGCCGACACGGGCAGTGCTTATGTTCTGCTGGCTCCGGCAGGCTGGAAGGCTTCGGCGGTAACCGGAGCCAACGGCTCCTATGGGGTGACGTTTGCAGACCCGGAGAACCCGGAGCAGACTATGGAGTACTCCGATAATGCCTGGGGGTGCACAGGCTGCGCAGTCGGCAGTATCGGAACTTATTTCCCCGGGAAGGCGGGCTGGGCTAATGAGAAGGGGTTCACTGCCGATCCACCGGCATTCCTCCGGCAGGAAACAGCAGGTACCTCAGGCGCAGACGCCCGGACCGTGCGGTATGCGCTAGCAGCGGAAACCCAAGGTTATCAAACGGATGGAGCGGCCTATTATGAGGAAGGGGAATGGGGTTATCTTTTCCGTAAGCTGGAGCTGACCGCCTCTCCCGGTGCTGCGGCGCAGGACGTAACCGACACCATCCTTCGCTTTTTTACAACCTATCACGGTCCGCTTCTACTCCCTGCTGTCCAGAATTCGGACACTGCCGCAGACTATAAGGATTATACAGCAGAATCCCTTTACCTCGCTCTGGAGCAGCGGGGAATGAAATTGAGCCGTGTCCCTGACAACGAAGAGCATTTATTCAAAAAAGAGCTGGCAGGCAAGTGGCCGGATGAGCTGCTGATCGACAAAACCGATACCCCCGCGCGTCCGGACCGGCTGTCTGTCTATACTTACGACAATGCAGAGCAATGCGCCGCTGGCCTGGAAGCGCTGAAGCTTGCGATTAACCGTACAACCAACGATGGGGGTGTCCGGATTTATCCCCATATTTTCCGGGGCGGCAAGTTTCTTGCAGTGTATTGGATGGGCGGCGACAGTGCGGAGCCTTACCGTTATGACAAGGCCATCAAGCTTGCGTTAAGCAGCCTGGACAGCAAATAGACATACCTTACCCGTACAACCTCCTGCCGGAGTGCGGACACCGGGAATGTTTTTTGTTATAATATCGTAGAGTTTAAAAGATTCCACCTGAATCAAGCTTTATCTATTCATATACCAGAAGGGGACGTTCGCTTTGTCAAAAATTATTAAAGCTCTAACCATTGCCGGAAGTGACTCCAGCGGAGGCGCCGGCATCCAGGCCGACCTCAAAACCTTTGAGGAGTATGGCACCTACGGCTTCAGCGCTTTGACCACTATTGTTACGATGGACCCGGATAACGGCTGGCATCACAATGTCTATCCGATTGATGCGGCCATCGTTGCAGAGCAGCTGAAAACCGTGTTCGCAGGGGGTCCTGTCGATGCCATGAAGACCGGCATGCTGGGCAGTGTGGATATCGTTAAGGTGGCAGAAAAAGCGATCAAGGAAAATCTGCAGACCAACGTAGTCATTGATCCGGTTATGGTCTGCAAAGGGGAAGATGAAGTCCTGAATCCGGAGAGCGCAAATGCGATCCGTGATCTGCTGCTGCCTCTCGCCACAGTGGCTACACCCAATCTGTTCGAAGCCGGCGTGTTGTCCGGGCTGGGCAAGCTGACATCCATTGACGAAATGAAAGAAGCTGCACGCCTGATCCATGCTCTCGGCACCCAAAATGTGGTCGTCAAAGGCGGCAAAGCGCTGGGCGGCGATCTGGCCATAGATGTGTTCTTTGACGGCTCTGAATATACCGTGCTGGAAACAGCCAAAATTGAACCGGCCTACAACCACGGAGCAGGCTGCACCTTTGCCGCTGCCATCACAGGCGGTCTGGCCAACGGCTTGTCTGTCCATGATGCAGTGGTAAAAGCCAAGGACTTCGTCTCCGCTGCCATCCGCAGCGGCTACGCGTTTAACCAATATGTCGGCCCTGTCTTCCACGGCGGCTACCGGCTGGAGCGTTAATACCGGGACAAGACATAGCAAGGTGTACACCTGCTGCAGTTGATCCTTCAGCGTACAGCGGCAGATGCTTGAACACAAATAATGGCGGAACTTGAAAGGCATTGTGCCCTTCTGTTCCGCCATTCTTGTTATCCATCTATTGAGGCTGCAAAAACGGGATGCAGGAAGCCTCCTGAAACAAATCTCTACTGGGCTGCGCCCTCCTCGGCGATATGCTTCACAAATTGAATGATTTTCTCCTTCGGTTCATCTCCGCCCAGCACTCCAATTTCAATAGACTTGGTGTTATGGTTGATCGGCAGGGAGGACACAAACTTCGAGTCCGTGATGTCAACAGCGTACAGCTGTTCCTCAGTGCTCTCTCCCACCTTTCCCCACTTCAGGCGGGGATCGTCTTTGGAAATCTTGCCATCCGCCAGAATGGGCTCCAGATTCTGAAACCCATCCTGCTTGCCGATCCATTCAAGCGTAGCTTCATCAAGGATCAGAATATCCGGCGTGTTTGCTGCCAGCTCGACTACGGCTTTTTGCAAATAATTCATATCCAGGGTATCCGGGCCCTCGCCTGTCTTGGGAAGATAGACCATGCTGCTGTCCACCCGCTTCCATTCCGGGTACTGCTCGATAATCGCCTGGTTCAGCGCATCCATTTTGCCGTCTTCGTCCTTCACGCCGAAATTGCCTATGAACATAATCTTCGCATCAACCGGCGGCAGGGTGGCCAGATACTTTTTATGCTGCCAGTTGTTATATAGCGCGTTTCCGGCAAAGATAAGCACGATTACCGCGATAATGGAAATGATGACATGGGTCTTATAGAGCCGCATAAAGCGTTCCCATTTACGTGCTCCGCCCGCAAGACTGCCGTATTTGGCCAGCCGCTGGTCTTCAGCCTCTTGAATTTCCTGCTGGTCTCTCGCATCGAGAATCAACTTGATGGCCTGAAACTCCTCTTCATAGGCGGCAATTTCCGCTTCAGTGGTTAAGGAGCGCCGCCGTCTTAGCAGCAGATCGAACCTTTTGTTCAATTCCTCTCTGGTTACGGTTTCAGGAACCCCCAACCTTTCATAAGCCTGCTTCAATTTCTCGTCCACAATCAAGTCTCCTTTGGGTTGATGCCGGTCCTGCATTGCGCCGCCGCCGGTACAGTCTGGAATCATTGTGTATTCATTCTACCATCTACATTTCTATTTTATCAGACATGGGCCTACATTCTCCAGTGGACGGTAGAAAACACAAAAACCCTTCCCGCACGCTGCTCCGGAGAACAGATACAGGAAGGGAATGTGGATACCAAGCGATAGAATGCTCCACTATTTATGACGTATAAGACCGGCCCAGGCCCAGTTCAGTCAGCAGCTGGCGGTAAGCGATGGATGTGCGGTCAGCCGGGATATGCGCTTCGGCCTGCAGATCAAGCGGCAGATCCTCCGGCGTCTGCGCCTCCACCATATCCGCGTCTTCTGCAAAGACCTGCAGATTGAACTTAATCGTATCCTCGACCGGCGCACTCTTGTCGAAGTTTCTGGTAATCGGACAGAACAACCGCGTATAGCGTGCGGATACCGGGGAAGCACAGTTTAGAATGTTGAGCCTGCCTTCGTCCGGGAAATACACGGTAAGGGAAGCCGCAAATGGCGGGAACACGCGGAATTCACGCAGCCACATGAAGCCCTCCGGTGCCGGGTTCTCTTGGCCTTTTCCATAGTTGCTTACTGTACTCCAGTATTCAGCGACCAGCTCATTGCCCTCGCGTCTGACCTTGTACTGTGGAACCTCTGTATTGTTCCGGTCACCAAAGGTAGCTGTATGCACATAAGCGAAATGGGAGACGTCGAGGAACCCCTCCATCTGGCGGCCGGACGAACCGGCAATATCGAAGCCCGGCGGCAAAATATTGATATAGTCCGGGTCTTCCCAGCCCGGGAAATCCGGAATCTGCTCCGCCGCAGAACCCAGACAGGTCCAGATCAGGCCATAGCGCTCCACCGCCGGATAGACGATCAGCTTCAGCTTGGGTGAGATTTTGGAGCTGGGATGGGCCGGTACAGCGGTACATTTACCTTCACAGTTGTAACGGAAGCCATGATACGGACAGACAATATCTCCGTTCTCCACCCAGCCTTTGCTCAGCGGCGCTCCCCGGTGGAAGCAAAGATCACGGGCGATCACCACCTTGCCTTCACTGCGGTAGCACACCAGCTTCATATCCAGCAGCTTCACCGCCAGCGGTTTGTCCTGTACTTCGTCGGCAATTGCCACCGGATACCAGTATTCAGCCAGTACCCGCCAGTCCTCAGGGGAGAACGTGCAATCACGGGGAAGTTCGATTTCTTGCACCGGTTTCTTCTTTTCCTCTATCATGATCGTTTCACCTCTCCACTCACGCTAAACTTCATAAAGATAATTTATTTATATGTTAGATTATATAACTTATTGTGTGTATTTTAATCTTTTTTCGTTAAAAAAATCAATTATAGAAGGTTCTATTTTGTGTTTTCGACTAAAAATATCTTATTAATGTTATGCATCATGACAT
This sequence comes from Paenibacillus riograndensis SBR5, assembly GCF_000981585.1. Taxonomy (NCBI): domain Bacteria; kingdom Bacillati; phylum Bacillota; class Bacilli; order Caryophanales; family Paenibacillaceae; genus Paenibacillus; species Paenibacillus riograndensis. Next base: position 3,270,485 of record NZ_LN831776.1, on the reverse strand, counting down.
ATTAGGCAAAGAAAACAGCCCTCTACGAATCAGAAGGCTGTTTTGCCATTCTACGCTGCATGCCATCCGGCTTGCTCAGACAGCCGCATTTTCCTTGGCTGTAAGGTGAACCGGAGTCAACCGGTAGACAGCCGCACCGTTCCCATCCATGGAAGAGCGGTATTTCTCCACCATCCGCGCCGACAATTCCTGCTTGTAGAAGCCCGGCGTATACTTATCCAGAATCTTTTGAAGCACTCCGGCAGCCTCGCCCATATCAGTGACCCTGATGGCTTCACCGAACAGCATCACACTAAAATAGGCAGTATCCGCCTTGCAGGGAACCGGATCGGTCACTGTGCAGTCTTCGCGGTATACGGTGAAGCTTACGGCCGGATGCTCCGCAAGCAGGCGTACTTTTTTGCCTGAGCCCATACCATGGAAATATATAGAGCCTTGATGCCATACATAGTTGACCGGAACCGCATAGGGATAAGTGTCTCCGCCGATCCCTACAATGCCGGTTCTAGACACGGACAGAAACGCTCCGATTCGCTCCTGATCCTGGCACTCCCGCAGCTTATAGCTCACATGCTCCAGCATTGTCTTTCCCTCCCCTTCGCTTAGCCGGTTCAAGAACCCCGCCAGCCACGTAAACCTCTCTCCCTCATTAATCCCATCAGCCCGCACCTGAACACAGTTTAAGCTGTCGGCTCCCGGAAGCTCTCCAGATTGAATTTGAAATCTGTAGTCTTCATTGTGAATGCGTCGATTCTGGGCATGACTGCAGTTCGTGCAATAGAATGCTTATTAATTGTGTGTCGAATCGCATGATCAATCTAGGATTCACACCGGGTCTTCCATCACAACATGCTGAAGCTAATGAATGCGCCTCTCAGCCCGCCGCCGCAGCTCTTACCAAGGCTATCCTGGCCGGATCAAACAGCTCCCGCACCTTCCCGCACATGTTCAACACGCGGGCCGAATCCTCCGGCTCCGGCGTACCATGAAAGTAATCCTCCAGCGAGCAGATGCCAAAGATGAAATCCAGCGACCGGATTTCCTTATTCAACTCCTTGGGCACTTCTACAGCAGTTTCTACAGCATTCATAAGACAGATATAATTATGATTCAGGGGCACAAGCCCATAAAGGTGACATAAGGCGACAAGGTACCGTTCCAGCGCTACAGAACCCACATTGAACACCAGGCTGAGCCGCTGCTTCTGACGCAAAAATTGTTCCGCTCTCCGATGATAGGCCAGCGCATCCCGATAATTCTCCTCAAAGGCTTCCAGATCCGTTTCCATTGCCGGCATAACGGTGTACACCCCCTTATATAAGTAAAATTCTGCCCTTGTTATCCGAATTCAAAGAAATTCTCTTTCCAACCGAAGCCTCAGCTTCTACCATACACTCAGAATCCATTCCTTGTTTTTCTTGTACTCCATATCGGTAAACAAGGTGTTGGCGATTTCTTCGGCCAGGCGGATAGCACCGGCATAACCCACGGTTGGATGGCGGTACAAGCCGGCACGGTCATAGGTCGGGAACCCGACACGCACCATAGGTATGTTATTGTCGATAGCGGTAAAACGTCCTTTGGAATGGCCCAGAATCAGATCAAGCTCCAGACCCTTGTTCTTGATCCGGTTCTCCAGCTCCAGCAAATCCGCATTCAATACGATCTCCATCCCGAATTCTACATTCTGCTGCAGAGCCTGGATCCGCGGATCGCTCTTGTAGGTGGTGTTGTCGTCACCAAGCAGCAGCAGCACCGGCTGCATCTCCAGATCAATGCAGAACTCCGCAAGTCCGATCACCAGATCCGGATGTCCATAAATCGCTACCTTCTTATCGGCAAGGAACATATGCACAAGGTCCGCCAGCGCATCGATAGCAATTCCCCGTTCGCGCACCAGCGATTCCGGAATCGGCTTGCCGGTCAGTTTCCTGACATTCTGCAGAAAGGTATCCGTGTTGCGGATGCCGATCGGCGTGGGTCCGATGACGGCGGGAATACCGAATTCATCCTCCAGATACTTCGCCGCTTTGGCACCTTCGTACTTGTTGAGCGCGAGGGTGGCCAGCGCATTTGCGGTTCCGGTCATATCCGCAATCGTAGTGCTGCCGTGCGACTCACCGCTTTTATCCGGCAGGATGGGGGAATCAAAGCTTTCGATTTCGAACAGCACGGTAGCATCCACCTGCATTTCGGCCAGCAGATGCTTGAGCGCCGTCACATCTCCGGGGTTAACCCAGCCGGTGATCAAATTCAGCTTGCCGTTCGGCTGGCCCTTCCGGGCAAAATGCTTCACAAACGCCTCAACCGCCACATCATAACCGCTTACCTGGCTGCCCACGAAGCTGGGGGTATGCACCGCAATCAGATGCACTTCACGGCCTGCATATTTTTCCTTAAGCAGCCCGTTGTTCAGCTTCAGAATTACACCATCCACATCATCGCCGATGACTTCCGTCGAACAGGTGGTGATGATCGGCACAACCTTCACATCCGGGTAGCGCATGAGCAGCACATCAACCGCTTCTTCAACACGGTTCAGCGCGCCGAACACGGCGCCATCCTCATGCACGGATGAAGAGGCGATCAGAAAATTATCCTTGAAATGCTGAGAGAACAGCAGACGGACGAACATCACGCAGCCTTGGCCGCCATGGACAATACCGATACAATCCTTGATTCCGATGCTGGCATACTGCGCACCTGCAGGCTGGCAGGTGAATATCGGATTAATAACACCGCCGCGTTCCTTTTGAACGATTTCACAAGTCATAGTATTACTCCCTCCGAATATTCTTGTGCGCGATTTAATATTGCTTGACGGTAAGCTCCTTGTTAAGAGAACCGGTAATGGTTACATAGTCTATCCGGTCCTTAAGCGCCTGCATGAGCAGCTTAATCTCCTCGCGGCCCATTTCGGACAGCCATTCGAATCGGCTTTTGTACTCTTCCGCCAAAACCACGGCATCAGCCCAATAACACCGGTCTGCTGGAGTTGATTTGTCCACGGGCTCATCACAGAGAATCTGCATTGTTTTGGTCAGCACACCCTCGTTTTGCTTTTCTCTGTCCCAGCTGCGGGAGTGAAACTGCCACAGGCATTTTTTCATTATATAATTCTCCAGCTGTGCAACCCGCTCTTGCATCAAATTTTCCATGGTTGCCCCTCCCTGTTCACTTTTATACGCCAGCAAGCTGGTTTTCCAGATGCGGGTAGGTTTTGTTCCGCAGTTTCGAGACAGAATCGTAACCGCCGGTATATTGCCGCAAAACCGCCGAGTTTCTGACCTCCTCACTCAGATTCACATCGGATACCATCCGCTGGGTCGCAAAGCCTTTATCGGTCGGAATCTCATCCTTGCTGATATTCAGAGCAGACAACTGGTGAATCGGTGAATAAACGGCATTATAAATATCACGGGCAAATCTGACCCAGCCTTCATAACCCTTATAAGGACCATTGTGATAGGCATGCGCATTGAGATAAGGCACCCGGATTTTTTTGGCTACCTCACCCGGACGTTTGCCTGTAAAAATAATATCCGGCTTCAGCATTTCCATGGCTTCAAGCCCTTCCAGCTCGTTCGGATCATCAATGGCCAGTGCGCCCTGCTCACAGCGGGCAATTCCCTTTTCCATATCGCCTTGGTGGCCGAACTTTGTATAGAGGGAGACGACCTCCACCCCCATTTCCTCATGGATAACATTAGCCCAGTGCCAGAGCTTGGAGCCGCCCGGCCAGAGACATACTCTTTTGCCTTGCAGACGTTCCTTGTACCAGTCCAGCTCCGGCTTCCATCTGGCTGTCTGCTCATCGATAATCGCCTGCGCACGGTCTTCAATGCCGAAGAACAAGCCAATCTTGCGGAGGGACGCCGACAGCGGTTCGAAGCCGAAACCGTCAATATCCAGACGCGGAATGCCGTATTTGACCCGCAGCTCATTACAGATGTATTCGGCAGAACGCGCGCACTCCAGAACGTTCAGATGTGCCCGGTGCATTGCCCGGAGATCATCATAGGACCCGTTGCCGGTAAAGGTGGACAATACCTGAATCCCCATGCTTTTGAAATAATCGGCCATCACCTCCTGGTCACCCTGAATGTTATATTCGCCGACGTAGTTAATGACATAATCGCTGGTAATCTCCGGTTCAACGGTCCCCACCTTTTGATTAATCCAGGCGATATTGATTTTATGATGGCCTCCCGATTGGCTGGGACCTGCGAACCCGGGTGAATTGCAGACAAAGATATCCACATCCGGCATTTCATCCATGACTTCCTGGGCGACCGCACCAATGTCGTCACCGATCAGCGCTGTTGCACAGGTAGAGTAAATCGTCATCCGTTTGATTTCGGGAAAAGCTGTAAAGGCTTCAATGATATTCTTCTTGAGCAGTCCTTCAGCTCCGAAGACAATATGCTTTTCCTTCACATCTGAGGCAAAAGTATTCTTGAGCTGAAAATTGCCATTGTCGCTGATGTAGCGTTTGGTCTGCCAGGTGTCATACGTACAGCCGACCGGACCATGGCTTAGATGGATAACGTCCTTCATCGGCGTGCCGATTACATGCTTGGCTCCGCAATAGGCGCAGCCCCGTTCGGAGATCGTACCCGGGATGGTGTTGAGGTAGCCTTCGGGGAGAGCTGAAGTCAAGTCCTCGCCGGGACCCTTGATCACTGCATGCTGTGTCCGTTCAGGGATGCACGCGCTGCATTTAAAAGTATGGTGCGGCATGATTCATTCCTCCTAAAGTTTGGTGAACATAACATCGTTGAGCAACTTCGTACAAACCTTGCTTCGGATGCATACGCTTAGTTTGGTGGGCTTACGCCTCATTTGGTTAGTCACCAATCCCGTATTTCACTACCATCGCTTCCAGCTGGTCCATGCTCAGCGGCTTGGGAATCACAAAGTTTTCATTCTCGATAATTTTGCGGCCCAGCTCTCCGTATTCACCCGCCTGCTTGCTCTCCGCATCGAACTCAACGACCGTTTTTTTGTTGAACTCCGCTTTCTGGACGATATTGTCACGGGGCATGAAATGAATCATTTGAGTCCCGATGGAGGCTGTGAATTCTTCCAGGAATTCTCTTTCTCTATCCACGTTGCGGCTGTTGCAGATAATTCCGCCGAGGCGGACACCGCTCTGCTTCGCGTATTTCACCAAGCCTTTACAAATATTGTTAGCTGCGTAAATGGCCATCATCTCGCCGGAAGCCACGATGTACACCTCTTGGGCCTTGCCGTCACGGATTGGCATCGCGAACCCGCCGCAGACTACGTCGCCCAATACATCGAAGAAGACAAAATCCAAATCATCGGTATAAGCACCATTGCTCTCCATCAGATCAATCGCTGTGATGACACCGCGGCCCGCACAGCCGACACCCGGTTCAGGACCGCCCGACTCTACACACTGAATGCCGAGATACCCTTCCTTCACAACCTTTTCAGTGGTGATATTCTCGGCACCGTCATCGCGGAGCATATCCATCAGCGTTTTCTGGTTCATCCCGCCAAGAATCATCCGTGTGGAATCCGCCTTCGGGTCGCAGCCGTGTATAAACACCTTCTTGTCATGAAAATAGGCCATTGCCGCTGCTGTATTCTGTTGAGTAGTAGACTTCCCGATTCCGCCCTTGCCGTAGATTGCAATCTTTCTCGTCATTTCTCCACACTCCCTTTGATTTGGTCTGAATCTGTTGCTCTGGATTTGACTAGATCATAACAAATTAGAAAAAGCTGTCAACGGCATTGACGAACCATCATTCAGGTGTACCTATTTTTCATTCGCAAATACACATTTGGAAGCGCTATTTTTTGATATTACATAACATATTCATGGCAAATACCGAACAAATTCACCGCCCCCCTCTATGAAAGCGCACTTATTTTGCTCATTATAGCGTTTTCGCAACACTCATGTAGTATTAGCTAACACAATCAATGAACCTACTGTTAAATAAGCGGTTTTTCCGTTGAAATCAGCTGTTTCAGGGATGTAAAATAACACATGAAGAAACGCTCCGCCTGATCAAAGACATATAAACTTACATGAAATTAGGGGTTTTTTGCAGTCATCTACACGAGAGGAGAGAAAACCATGAATTCATTTGCCAGCGTCAACCAGGAGTCCTGCATTGCATGCGGCGCCTGCAACTCCGCAGCTCCGGACATTTTTGATCTGGATTACAACGGAATTGCCGGTGTAATCTATGAAGGAGACAAGAACCGGGGCATCACAGCCATCGAACCGGAGTTACTGGAAGAGCTGCAGGAAGCCTTTGTGAGCTGTCCGACCCATTGCATTCAACTGGCGGCCGTTCCTTTTGCCTGAAGCGGCCTTCTGTTCGTTCACCCACACAAAAAAGGTACCCTCCGTTAGCGGACGGTACCTTTTTTTGCGGTGCCAATACCTCCTTATTTCCCTTTGTTTAACGCTTTGACCAGCCACAGCGGCGGCCGTTCCTTCAGCATCAGCCTCAGCTGGTCAAGCTGCGGGACAATCTCGCTCCCCTGCTCAGACTGAAGGAGAATGATCCCCGCTTCCAGAACTTTTTTGACAGCATCGCCGCCGATCTTCACCACAAACAAAACCGTACAGTCCCGGATCTGATCCACCCTCTGCTGGAATTTATCGCATTCCTCCGTTTCTTCCTGCAGAACAGGCAAAGTTCTCGTCTCCAGCAGGCGATACCCCTTTTCCCCAAACTCAAATATAGCAAATGCTGTGCACTGCCCGAAATGGCAATCCAGTGTCCTGCCCCCATTGGACGCAAAGGCAATCTTCATCGGCGGTTCCTCCCCTTGCTATTCATAGTGTTGGCGATATTGTTCAACAGGTCGGCCGTCCCCCGGTAACCCACAGAGATATTGGCCGGCGCTCCAAACCGGTTAAAAACCGGAAACCCTAAGGGAAGGAAGGGGATACCGCTTTTCAACGCATGCCTTTCGCCGTAAGCATTACTCACCCACAGGTCAGCTCCGCCCGCTGCCATCCGTTCCAGATCCTCCAAATCACCGGTTTGCACGGCTTCAGGCATGGCAGCCACTGCAGGCGAACCGGCAGGGATTACCGAACCAACCGACTTAATCCCCAGCTCTGCGAGACACTGGTACAGCGCAATGAGGTGATCAGGCTCCAGCGCAGCAATAATCCGCTTCCCCCGGAAGACCGAACGGGTATCCAGCATGCAATCAAGCAGAAACTGCCGCTGCCAGCGGTACTTATTCTGCCCGTCACTCTGGCTGAACTGGCGGAGAAACAGGAAGAATTCATCGGTCTCCCGCAGTCCTGTAACGCCTTGAAATACCTGATAGGGAATCTGCAGCTCCTCCTTAAGCAGCTTCGCACACGCCTCCATGGAACCGCCGAGCGCCAGAGTATAGGTGGACGTCAGCATTTCCCGCAAATAATCGAGCGGCACCCCTCCCCTGGAGAGGGGGGTGTGGCCTGTCATTAAATGTCCTGTGAGTGAAGAGGACAAATCCGGGAGCACAATCACCTCAATGTCAAAGGAAGCAATCATTTCCTTCAGTTCCATAACATCTCCCGGAGTCAAATGGGCTCCCGGCAGCAGATTGATCCGGTTCCGTTTCTTCTTCCGCACGATCCGCCCGCTGTTCTGAATAACTTTTTGGATCACAGCGTACACGGATTTGGCATAGCCGGACTCCATGGACCCCTCATAATCAGGGAGGTACAGCCCGCACATCAGCTTATCCTTGAACATCATCTTGTGCTGCCGGTAATACCCCTCTGCGGTTCCCAGCAGATCCTCGCCCACCACCTCTGTGATTGAGGTTCCGATGAGCGCCAGGACATCCGGGTTGTACTTCTCCACGACAAGCCGGATCATGTCACGAATCCCCTTTTCCCCGCCAAAAATCAAATTCTGCTCATGAATAGCAATGTTCTGGATGGAAATCGGCTCGCGGAAATGGCGGGACAACACCGTTTTTACCGATTCCGCACACCCCTGCGCACCATGCAGGATCGGAACCGCCCGATAAATACCCTGCAGGGCAAGCACGGCGCCAATGATCTGGCTGGTCTGGAAGGGATTGACCGACAACGGCTTGGCTGCTGTTCTGTCCCCCTTATCCATAGCTGTCCACCTCCCATGGCGAATGCCGGCGGATCATAGTCCAGACAGGCTGCGCAAGAGTATCCATTACATCCTGAGCGAACCTTCTGACTCCGTCATAACCGGCATACCCCCCGTGCTGCTCTTCACCGATGTTGATGAACGGGATTTTCTCCTTCAAAGGAACAAACGAATTGCGGCCGCTTACGATCATCAGATCACCTTTGCGTTCCCGGTACAGCTGAAGAATTCGCGTCTCATCGCTTTGTATAATCAGCAGGGTATCGTCATGAATCCGCTCCTTGATCCGCGACAGATCCTCCTGCGCGTTTTGATTCGTGCCAATGGCAGCAATTTTGATCCCCAGCTCATAGAGCAGCGAGATATAGATCCAGCTTTCGTGCCCATCGGTGAACAGTACAACTTTTTTGCCTTTGAGCGGTTTGTAGCGGCGGAGAATATCCTTGTGAAGGCGTTCCTCTTCCCGGCGCATATAGCGGTTCAGCTGTTTGTCCAGACCTTCATTCTGGAAATGGAAGGAGAGCTGCCGGAGGGCAAAGCGGATCTCGCGGGAACCGCAGAAAGAGCCTTCAAAATAGGGAATGCCGAACGAGTCGCGCATCTTCCGGGCCAAAGTAACCATGGAGCGGCTGCATACCAGCAGATTCAGCTTGGCCTGATGGGCGGAGCAGAGTTCGTCAAAGGTGCATTCACCGGCAATCCGCGAGATGACGCGTATGCCTATTTTGGATAACATTGCTTCAATTTCATGTCCTGCTTTGGAAAAATGATAATCACCAATGAGGTTAATATCGAAAGGAGTAAGCTTTCTGGGGTCGGGTTCACATGTACCAATGACTTTTTCGAATAACGCTTCGCCGGCCTGCCGGCTGCCCATATTCCCGCTCCCCGTAAACCCTGAATTATGGAGTGGAATAACCGGGAGCTTCCATAAGCTCTCAGCCTTGCTGCAAACGGCGTTCAAATCTTCAGCGGTAAGAATGGTGATACACGTGGCATAGACAAATATGCAGGGGGGGTGGTAATACTCAATGATATACTGTATGGCTTCAAGCAGTTTTTTCTGGCCGCCAAGAATAATATCCGTTTCTGTAAGCCCCATAGAAAAGCGGAGGTATGGCAGCGGACCTTCCGGCATTGCGGCCTCCAGCATCCCCCAGCTGTTCTGCAGACAGCCTGAGGTTCCATGCACCAGATGCGCGGCATCAGAGATAGGAAGCAGTACGGCTTGCGAGCCTTGAAATACACAGCCCTTCGTAACCTCGCCCGGATTCGGTCTTGCACAGCCTTTGCCAGGCTGACGGTTATGCTCACAGTCCGGCTCAATGAACAGATTCGGGACCCCTTTGGGCATTGCACTCCCCTCCTTATTCTTGTATCCAGCTCCCCGCTTCCTGCTGAAAGTAATTCCTGTACCGTCTGCTCTTGGTATCACCGGAGCAATGCTTTCCGGCAAAATAGTGATCTGCCTTCTCACTGCAGCAAGGATACCTCTGTAAAAGCGCCTTCCGCCATAGGGTTTTCATTCCATTTATAACTATTTATATCTAAATAAATAATTATAAATGTTGTTCAATGCCCTAATTTTATTTACTTATATTACTTTCATTCTAATTATAGTTCAACAGCAAAACACACTCCCAGGCTTATTGTCATTGAATATGTCAGGAATTGTGACCAAAATATTACATTAAGCGTTTGCAATCGTTTTTTTCTTATGCTTTCGCGGAGTTAAAGGCAGGAAATATGGCAAATAAACCGACATAATTATAGCTTTGGAAAGAGAAGCTGACTATTTTCTGCAGAAGGAAATTGTATCTTTTGTGAACAAGATGTGCAGATAACTTACGGCGCTATGCCTGCGAGGATCTTTCATCCTATAACCATTGAACTTGAAAACCGTAGTCTTCATTTTGGATACCATAGTGTATTTTCCTCATGACTGCACTTCGTGCAATAGAATTTTTATTATCGTGCGTCGAATCGCATTCTGCTCCTTCTCTTAATACCTCCCTCACCACGGAGACTTGTCTACCGTCCACTACCTTACAGCCGTGTAAGCTTCATTTAAGAAACTTTAAAGGTAGACGTAAGCTAAATCTATGGGTGCTGAACTTCTTGTGGACTATGCTGGATATAGTGTTCATTTAACTTAATACCGAAGGAGTTCATAAACATGAAGCGTAAAGAAAAAACAATATTTTTCCGGGGGCTTGGCCTCAGCATGATGATTGCCACAAGTTTGACCATTCTATGGGGCTTCACCCCCCACATGAATGCTGAGTCCGCTCAGCCGTCCACTGCCGGAAGCATAGAGGAATTCAAGCAATTGCTGGACCGCAAAGTCCCCCAGTGGCAAGAGACCTACGGGGTACCTGGTGTGGCAGTAGGTGTGATACATAACGGAAAAGTCGCCTACACCCTGAATTATGGGGTTGCTGATACCAAGAGTCACCAGCCTGTGGATAAGGATACACTATTCCAGGCCGGGTCGATCTCCAAAAGCCTGACCGCATGGGGCATCCTGCATCTTGTAGACCAAGGTCGACTCTCCCTGGATGATCCGGCGGCAAAATACCTTACGCGGTGGAAGCTTCCGGATTCCAAGTTTGATCCGAGCCAGGTGACTATCCGGCGGTTGCTTAGCCATACCGCAGGCTTGCCTGCGCACCGGGGCTACCTGGGAACCGCTCCGGGAAAAAAGCTTCCGGCACTGGAGGAATCGTTATCCGGAGCCGGTTGGTCCAACGATCCTGTAAGAGTGGCCGCAGCTCCCGGCACTCAGGAAGTGTATTCAGGTGCAGGTTATACACTGCTGCAGCTGGTGATCGAGGAAGTGACCGGCCAGCCGTTTGAACAGTACATGGACGAGCAGGTGCTGAAACCTTTGGGGATGAAGCACAGCACCTTCGCAGCAACCACCGGCAGTCCCTTCATGTCTACTGGATATGGATATTTCGGTCAGGCGCTGCCGGATTATCAATTTACCGAAAAAGCCGCCGCCGGCCTCTCCACCACCTCTGCTGATCTGATGACATTGATTATAGACAGCATGAATGGGCGGAATGGACAGCTGCCGGTCAACCAAGTGGCTGCAAAACCGCTTATTCAGGAGATGCAGACACCGGTTCTGACTGACAGCGGTTTAGGAATCTTCACAAGAACCCTGCCGGACGGTCAGGTGATGTTGTATCACCCGGGGGATAACCGCGGATTCCACAGCTTTTACGGGTTCGTCCCGGAGTCCGGCGACGGACTTGCAGTTCTGACAAACAGCGAGAACGGAATTGACCTGCGTCAGGATATTTATAATGCATGGGTCCAGTCACTTACCGGTTCTGTACCCGATGGAGCCGATGCACTTGCCGCCGGAAGACAGACTAATGCATACATTACGCAAGGACTTGCAGCCGCGCTCGGCCTATATCTGGTTATCTTTGCCGTCCGCTTGCGCAAGCGGAGAAGAGTGTTCATAACGAAGCATTCACAGCAGCCCTTTATCCGGCTCGGAATACGCGTGGTTCTGCTTACAGCAACCGGTACTTTATTGTTCCTGGTCTCTTATTCCTGGAGCATTTTGGGTCTCCAGTCCGGCTTAAAAAACATCGTACTCGTGGTTTTTGCCTGGCATCTCATTTTGCTCGCCGCCGGCTTTTTCCCAAAGACCAAAATACGGAAGTGACAGCAACCTGCTAAGATTAGAACGGCTGCGCCTCCTTCCCTGAAAGGCGCAGCCGTTTGAAGCCGGGGCTGTCGGTGAATCTTGCAGCCGCTGCTTGAAGACCCTAAATTCCCTTAGCGGCCAGATATAGCATGTTGTAAAGTTCTTGAGCTTTGACTTGGGCGTAGTTCACCTTTCGGGCTTATAGGGTTGCTCCTTACGAAAAGCTACGAGGCGACTTGGCTCTTACCTCGACAGGACTTTCAACGGTTAATTGTGCCTAGCTTGGCTAGGTGCGCAACAATAAAAAAGAACTTGATCAAAATGATCTGTCCTTTATATGAACTCATCTAATGACCCAACGAATCCTACGGCAACCTTTTAAGTGGAAAAAGGTTAACTAATTTGCCGGAATACCCTATCCTCGGGCAGGTCTAAGTGGAAAAAGGGACACTAATTCAGCTCATTTCGCCATTATTCAAGAAAAGTAGTCCAATTAAGTTTACTTTTTCCACTTAAATCTCAGGATTTTTTAATTTCCGGAAAAATAAGTTCCCTTTTTCCAACTAGCACCTGCGAAGAAACCGGTAAGTAATTGCTAGTTGGAATTAGGATATTTAGACCGACTCCCCACTCAGAACTCGGCCTTCGCCGCCCCCAACAACGGCATTTCTGCCGTTGCTCGTAACAAATTTATTTATTCTACAACTTTAAGCATAATTTTATCCACTTGCGGAGGTTTCCTATACAATAAACGCTTTCCCCAAAACATATAAATTCTTTCAAAAAAACCTGCCCCCGGTGCATTCTCACTTGGAGAATCCGTCAGGGGCAGGTTTAATCTTACGGGTGAAGCGCCAATGGCAGCACCTTTTTCTCAAACGCTCTTTATAACACCTTTTTTCAGGATGATATTGCCGTACAGCGCTTCCTCCCCGGTCACCACAATGGCATAGGCACTTCGGGCGCGGGTATAGAAGGCAAAACGTTCTTCATGAGAGATTACCGCTTCCTTGTCATGTCCCGAAATGATTTCCTTATAGGTGTCCCAGACCACGGGGACTGTGGAATCTCCCGGTACGACACTCATCAAGGCTGCCTGATAGTCCGCATAATGATCCAGCGGGAACAGCTCCAGAATCGCGTCCAGCAGCTCTGGAATACCGGTGCCGTCGCAGCGGATGACTCTGGAATGCAGCGCATGCCCGGGGAAGTTGGCATCTGCAAGCACAAGTTCGTCGCCGTGGCCCATTTCCATCATGGCCTTCACCAGTTCGGGTGCGAGCAGCTTGGGGATTTTGTTCAGCATCTGCCGCTCTCTCCTTTACATTCCGTAGAAGGACCGCAGCGCCACCAGCTCTTCAATCCGGTTCGGCGGCAGCTCCCGCTCCCCGTGGATCATGCGGGTCAAAAAGGTCAGCTTGGCGGTGTATTCCAGCCGTTCCATATTCATATAAGCTCCCATTACATCCTTCCCCCAGGTCAAAGCCCCATGGCTTTCCAGCAGTACGGCTGTTTTCTTGCCCAGGAACGGCATGATGGAGTCGGGAACCTCCTCTGTGGAAGGCGTGCCGTATTTAGCCAGCGGGATCTCGCCCATGGCAATTACGGATTCCGGCATCATCATTTTATCGAGCGCTTCCCCCTTAATGGCAAAAGCAGTACCAAATGGCGGATGCGCATGGACCACCCCGTTCATCTCGGGAAGCTCGCGGTATATCCGCAGATGCATTTTGACCTCGGTTGAAGGCCTATAGCCTTCCTGGGCCTCCAGAATCTCTCCCTGAAGGTTGACCTTGACCAGCATATGCGGCTCCAGGTAGCCTTTGCTGACCCCGGTCGGGGTAGCCAGTACCTCAGTTTCGCTCAAACGGGCAGAGATGTTGCCGTCATTTGCGGCAATAAAATCCTTATTGAACAGATTTTTGCCGATATCACAAATTTGCAGACGCAGTTTCTTTTCCAGCTCATCCATGGTTTACTCTCCTCAATTCTCATTTATTCGGCCGGTACACCGTCAGGGTCTCGGATGCGCCAACGACTTCAGCGGCGCGGCTGAAATCCAGTTCCCCCAGCGCAGCCAGCTGTACCAGCAGATTCCCCAGCGCACTGGCTTCAACGGGACCGGCGATAATCTCTCTTCCGGACGCATCCGCCGTCAGCTGGCAGAGGAGCTTGTTCTGTATGCCCCCTCCGACCATATGAACCTTGCGGATCCGGCTGCCCGTAATTTCCTCCAGCTCCTTAAGCGTGGACGCGTAGGACTTGGCGAGGCTATCCAGAATCGTGCGGAGGATGGCTCCTTTGGTTTCCGGCACCCGTTGGCCGCTGCTCCGGCAGTATTCCGCGATCCGTCCCGGCATATCGCCGGGCGTGCTGAAGAGCGGATCATTAGGCTCAATAAAAGACTGTGCCGCCCCCTCCTTCCCGGCAAGCGCAGTCATCTCGCTGAAGCTGAGGACTTCACCGGCTTCAGCCCAGACCCGCCGCGTTTCCTGCAGCAGCCACAGGCCGGTAATGTTCTTGAGCAGCCGGTTGCCGCTGCCGCTGCAGCCTTCATTCGTGAAGCCATATTCATAGCTTAACGCGGTAATGACCGGCGCCTTCGTTTCCATCCCGACCAATGACCAGGTGCCGCAGCTGATAAACGCCGCGCCGTCCTTGTCCGCGTAAGGAATCGAAGCTACGGCTGAAGCCGTATCATGGGAAGCGCCGGCAATCACGCGGATGGGCCCGCATCCGAGCTTGGCACAGAGCTCGGGCCGCAGCGTGCCGATAGCGGTTCCCGCTTCAACACGGGGCGGAATCAGCCTGGTTGGGATGCCAAGTCTGCCGAATACTTCGGAAGAAGGTTCACCCGTAACGGCGTCCAGCAGCCCGCTTGTGCTCAGTATCGTCCGCTCCGCAGAAGAGGCTCCAGACAGCAGGTACAGGAACAAATCCGGCATCATGAGAATGTGGTCAACCTGCTCCTGAAGCAAGGGGTTCTCCTGCAAATCGGCGAACAACTGATAGACCGTATTGATCGGGTCCGGCTGATTGCCGGTCAGACGGAACTGCTCCTCCGGCGGCAGCAGCTCCTCCAGCCGGGCGCGGTATTTGCCCACCCGCTGGTCGCGGTAATGATGCGGGGCATTCAGCAGCTTCCCCGCATGATCCACAAAGCCATAATCTACTCCCCAGGTATCCACACTTAGACTAGCAATTTCATTGCCAGCCTGCACCGCCAGCAGAATTCCCTGCTTAATCTCCTTAAGCAGCTCCGGAACGTTCCAGTACAAATGGCCCCCAGCCTCCACCGGGGTATTGGCAAACCGGTGCAGCTCCTCTGTAACAATCCTGCTTCCGTCATAGGTGCCGAGAATTACTCTCCCCGAGCTTGCCCCAAGGTCAACAGCCAGCAGCTTCTTCAGCTTGCTCATCTCATTCACCTGCCCGCCCCCGGATATTAATATAGAGGTCCGAAATTCCGGCAGGCCCGGTAGTCGGCAGCTTCGAGGCTCTCCGTTCCGAACAGCGACCAGACGCGCGGTCTGAAG
Source organism: Paenibacillus riograndensis SBR5 (assembly GCF_000981585.1). Classification (NCBI taxonomy): domain Bacteria; kingdom Bacillati; phylum Bacillota; class Bacilli; order Caryophanales; family Paenibacillaceae; genus Paenibacillus; species Paenibacillus riograndensis. The sequence continues at coordinate 3,255,171 of NZ_LN831776.1, read as the reverse complement.
ATCCGTGCTTCCTCCACATTGTGCATACTCACCGGGATGCGCAGCATGGATGCCAGTGTGATCAGGTCCGCACCGATATGCCCATAGCTGATTGCTCCATGATTGGCCCCCCAATTGTTCATCACATCGTATACCGAGCTGAACGAACCGGAACCGGTCAGAACAGGCGCGAACCAGGTTGTCGGCCAGGTAGGATCGGTCCGTTCATCCAGCGTGCGGTGTACCTCCTCAGGAAGCTCCACAGTATAACCTTCCGCCAGCTGCAGAACAGGTCCCAGCCCCTTGACCAGATTAAGGCGCGCCATCGTTACAGGCATGCCGCCTTTGGTCAGATAATCGGTAGAGAAGCCGCCGCCGCGGAAATATTCCTGCGATGCCGCACGGAACTGCGTTGCCTTCAGGGTGGCTTCCACCTCTTCATCTGTGATCTCCCAGAACGGCTTGATCACCGGCTTACCGTCCCTGGTCTGTTCACCTGCGCCGTCCAGCGCGGCGGAGCCTGAATTGATCAGATGGAGCAGGCCGCCCGCCGCCTCGCCCTGCAGTTCATATCCGGTGACCCGCTTCACTGCGGCCGGGCTCCAGTAGGTGCGGACATCGGCAAATATCTGCGCCGTATTCGTCAGCAAGTAATTGAACAGCATAGTCACCCCGTTCAGGCTGTCATTCTCCGTAGCCAGAATATAAGGCGCGCGCTTACCGTTCCAGTCGAAGGAGGAATTCAGGATCGTCTCCATGAAGTCACCGTTCGGGAAGTGATCCGTCCATTGGCGCTGCCCCTGGAAACCGGCAGCGAGCGCGTTGTGGCCCTGCGCTTCTTCAGCAAACCCCAGCTCAGCCAGCACCGGATTGCCGATCATCAGGTCGCGGCCGATGAGCGCCATCTTCACGCAGGTTTCCAGCTGGACTGCCTTCTCTTCGCTGCTGACCTGCAGGTGCGCCGGGTTATTGTCGGGTCCAATCCGACAATTCTCCTTCGTCCATTTCAGTGCGCGGGCAAATTCCTCCTGATCGTAAATCCCTTCCTCGAAACGGCGGACGAACTCGGACATATCGATATATTCATTGCGCATGCCCAGGTATTCCTGAAAGAACTGGTCATTCACAATGGAACCGGCAATCCCCATAGATACCGAACCCATGGACAAATAGGAGTTCCCCTTCATCAGGGCAACGGCAAGTGCCGACTTGGCGAACCGCAGCAGCTTGGTCTGCACATCAGACGGGATTTCCTCGCTGCCGGAATCCTGCACATCCTCCCCATAGATCCCAAAAGCCGGAATGCCCTTCTGGGCGTACGCCGACAAGACAGCGGCAAGATAGACCGCACCGGGCCGTTCCGTACCATTGAACCCCCATACCGCATGCGGGATGGAGGCATCCATATCCATCGTTTCCGAGCCATAACACCAGCAAGGTGTCACGGTAATGGATACGCCTACATTGGCACTTGAAAATTTGGCCTGTGCAGCCGAAGCTTCCTTCACACCGCCGATCGTAGAATCAGTAATCACACATGCTACAGATGAACCATCAGGGTAACGCAGATTGTCCTGCAGAAAAGCAGCGACCCGCTCCGCCATGCCCATCGTCTGGACTTCCAGTGATTCGCGTACGCCCCGGCGTCTCCCGTCAATCGTTGGGCGGATGCCGATTTTGGGATAATGAGTTGTCATGCCTTATAACCTCCTAAGAATAATAAGAACAATATTAAGCGCTTGCATCTCCTCCTATCATAAAATCATAATCATGTGATGTCAACATAAAACCACATTTTATTGTGTATTTTTGTGGTTTTCGAAATCTGAATGTGGATTGTTCTGTGGAATTCCCTTTTATTTATTCTTCGCTTTATAGTAAAATAGAGAAAAAAATCAACTATGCAGGAGGCCGTCTTCGTGAGAGCGTTCGAACGCCGTGAACTCATTATCAATAAGCTGTACCGCCACAAAAAAGTCCATGTCGCTGACCTGGCCCAGGATTTCGATGTTTCCGAAGAAACGATCCGCAGAGATCTGGAGAAGCTGGACAAAGAGGGCATTGCGAAAAAAAGCTATGGCGGGGCCATCCTGAATGTCCACACCAACGAGGACCCTTCCTACTCTCACAGACATGCGGTGAATATCGAAGCCAAACGGGCCATTGCCGAAAGTGTCCTGGACCTGATCAATGACGGTGACAGCCTGATGACAGATACCAGCTCTACCGCCTTCGAGGCGCTGAAGAAAATTACCGAAGCCAAAAAAAACCTGACGATCATTACCAATTCACTGGTTGTCCTGTCCGAGTTTCAGCATTCCGGGCACAAGCTGATTTCCACCGGCGGTGTGCTGGGAGCGGAGACCAACTCTTTTGTCGGGCCGAGCGCTTCCCATACCATTCAGCGGTATAACGTGGACGCGGCGCTGTTCAGCTGCAAAGCCCTCTCGATGACGGGGGGACTAAGCGATTCCAATGAAGCCGAAAGCGAGCTTAAGATTCTTATGCGGCAGCAGGCGAGCAAAGCCGTCCTTCTGGCCGACCATTCCAAGTTTGACCGGATTGCTTTTGTCAGGCTGTTTAGCTTTGACGAGATTGATTATATCGTTACCGACGGGAAGCCCTCGGACGAGTGGATCTCTTTTCTGAACAAATACCAGGTATCGCTTCTTCATAATCCCGCAGAGTAAGCTTTATTTTATTTCAGCACATGCCCTATAATTAGAGGAAACAAGTCCATGAGGTGTACAGATGAACGAAGACAGATATGACAAAATCGACGAGCTGATGGAAGCCTTTCAGCAATTCTCCAAGATCAACTGGCAGAAGAACAATCCATCGCTGCTAAAGCCCAGTGAAATACGCGTGCTGATCACGATCAGATTAGGGACCGAGAAATCCGGGAAGCCGGTGCTTACCGTCTCCGACATCAGCAAAATGCACAAGGTCACCTCCCCCACCATCACCCAAATGGTGAACAGCCTGCTGGCACAGGGCTATGTGGTCCGCACCAGCGATGCCCAGGATAAGCGGGTCAGCGGGATTGCTCTGACAGACAAAGGCGTACGTTTGGCCGATGCTGCTATTGCCAGAATCCGTGATACGTTCAAGGGGATGATTGACTATCTCGGCAAGGAGCGCAGCAGAGCGCTGATTGAGCTGTTGAACGGGGTCTATCACTATTTTGAAGAAATCAACGGGCAGCTGGAGGACTGAGAAAAATTAATTTCCGCACAAAAAAAAGTAAGCACAGGGCAAGCCCCATACTTACTGTTTCGGGATTACTGCTGGTCCGGCCGGTCCGGCAATTGCAGCAGATAGCTGTTCGACATGTTCAGCAGCCGCTCCGCAGCTTCGAACTGCGCTTCTGTAGAGCCGCCCTGGACGACCGAATTATCGCTTAGACTATAGTTGCTTCCATCCGCGTAATCATTCCCCGTCAGATAAATGCTCGTATTATTCACAAAGGAGCCTGTAGGCAGGAAATGTCTGAACGGGATCAGGTTCGATGCCGAGTTGAGCAGATCCTCCCCGAAATGCAGCTGATTCTGCAGCGGCACGCCCAGCAAATTGGATACTGTCGGCAGAATATCAATCTGTCCGCCCGTCCGGTCCACAACCGCAGGCAGAGAGCCGCCCGGCGAGTGGACGATGAACGGAATATTGAACATATCCGTATAACCGTACTCATGTCCGATCATTTCTTGCAGCAGAGCCTTCTCATCCTCACCCAGGGTGTACATCGGCACACCTTGATGATCTCCGTAAAACACAATCAGGCTGTCATCCCACAGTCCACTGGTCTTCAGGTCCTCCAGAAACTGCCCCATCGCATAGTCGGCATAATTCTGGGCTTGAATATAATCCCCCAGCAGCGTACCTTCTAAGCGCTCCGGCAGCTTCATCTTGAACTTCTCCCCGGGGATGCGGAACGGATGGTGGGCGCTCATGGAAATGACCATCGCATAGAACGGCTGATCCTTGGCGTCAAGTGCGGCCAGCTCCGGTACCGTTTTGGCGAACAGCACCTCATCCGAAGATCCGAATGCGATATGATCATCATCGCCATAGAAGCTCTGGTCATAATACTTGTCAAAGCCTATCGCCTGGTACAGGGCCTTGCGGTTCCAGAATTCCACACTGTTGGTGTGAAAAGTAGCTGTAAAATAACCGTTCGCACTCAGCAGCTTCGGCAGGCTGGGCACGGATTTGTTCATATAAGGCGATGACGTTGCCGGTTCATTCTTGGGCACATAAAATGAGGAGTTCACCACGAACTCGGCATCCGAGGTCGTCCCCTGGCCCGCATTGGTGTAAAAATTATTGAAGTACGTATTGCTGTGCGCCAGCTTGTTGATGTTCGGCGTGATCTCCTGCCCGTCAATGGTCAGTCCGATCAGAAAGTTCTGGAACGATTCCATCTGCACGATAATCAGGTTTTTGCCCTTGTCGGCCCCGGCGTACTGCGGCTGCTGCGGGGGTTGAACCCCTTTAACCGTATCCACGGCCTGTTGGGTAATCTCCTTGCTGTCTATAAGCTCTTCCTTCTCCGTGCTGTCTGCAAACAGCGTGTAGACTTCATAGTTCAGAATCCCCATGCTCTCCGCTTTTTTGATCTCGTTCATGCTCGCATGGTTAGGCCAGATATTGAAGAAGCACAGCGCGAGCGAAACGGCGGCCACGGTAAGCAGGACTGGGCGGCTGATGCGGTATGTGCCTCTCTCCTTCCATTTGGCAATATATTTGGGCCGGAACATAAAGAACAGGAAAAAGACGATATCCACAAAAATAAACAGATAATACGGCGTAATCAGGGAATAGGTGCTCTCTCCGACCTTAGTAACCTTATCCGCTTGCTGCAGTGCATGATAGGTCGCAATCACACCATAATATTTGTAATACATCAGGACGGCAAAATAAATCACCGTGATGAACAAATTCGCAATCATGTAGTACAGAATCTTCCGTTTGGAGGACAGCCATTCAATCAGACTGAACACAATGATGAAAAAGGGAATTTCGGTGAAGACCATACTCCAGTTCGGACCGTCGCTGAACACGACAAACCAGGCCACGGCGCTTTTGAGCAGCAGCACGAAGGTGAATAATAGAATCGGCCGGTTTAAAATGCTATTCAATGATTTCTTCATGAAACAATTCATTTCCTTTCAAAAAAAATGATGGACTGCCCCGCTCGTGTTATCAATCCCCTACTGCATTAAATCACAAAGTACATAGGTTATCAACCTATTTGCAGAAATAAAAACACACTGCTAATTATATATGCGCACCAAAAAAACGGAAGCCCAAAAACATCACATGATGTTCCGGACTGCCGTTTTTTTGCGGTTGGCCTATGCATGGCTGGACAGCGGTAAGGAGCTGAGTCATCCGCCGCCCTCCAGCCCGTCAGCCCGCTGATGAATGGCATGCTGGTCGATCAGGAAATTTAACAGCAGGCGGTTAAAATGCTGCGGCTGGCACAGATGGCTGGGGTACATGGCATCATCCAGCACCACGAGCTGCGCCGATGGCAGCATGGAGGCGTTCTTGCTCGCCTGCGCCAGTCTCCACTCATTCTGGCTTCCCGTTACACACAGCACAGGAACCTGCAGCTTGGCCGCATAGGCAAGAATGTCAATCTGGCGCAGGGCAATCCGCTGTTTGATCCCTTCGGTTGGCCGTTTATGCAGCAGCTCATTCCGGAGGATATGATAAGCGGGCAGCCATTTGTTATAGGCGATTCTCAGGGAGCGCAAAAGCAGCTCAGGCGGCAAATAATACGACATCCATGAGCATCTCTCAACAATTCCCCATATCCGATTATTTATCGTGGAATCATGTCCGCTCGAACAGTTGTCCACCAGCACCAGCGCACGCACCAGCTCCGGGTTCTGCACAGCGAATTTCTGGGCCAGCACACCCCCTCCGGAGCTTGCGACGAGAATCACACTCAGCAGCCCCAGACGGCGGAGCAGCTCCTTCAAATCCTCACACTGGGTATCCAGAATGCGGTGAACCTCGACATCCATTTTTCCGGACAACCCGTTCCCTCTCAGATCCATAACAATCACTTGAACACGGTCACGAAAATACTCAATTTGCGGCTCAAACAGATGATGCGAGGTCAGGTGATCATGAATAAAAACAACCGGCACTCCTGTACCATAGGTTTCGTAGTAGATAGTAGTTCCATTTAGCAGAATTTGCGGCAATCCATTCGTCTCCTCTCTTCTACGCTTACGGGGTTAGCTGACGGATTCGGGCCTGAAGAGTAGCCCTACTCGAATGTTCGAGATTCACCCCTTGGCATGGCAGTTGCAAAACTGCACACGCGGTGGTTCCCCCGCTTCTTTTACAGAATTCAGCGAAAAAGACAATATTCTTTAGTTTACTATTATTTTTACTGCGAGTCATCCTGCTTCGTCTTATTCTTTTCGAGCACCGGCTTCAGATCATCCTGCACACTGCCCTTCCATAATGGCACACCCGAGCGGTAAGCCGCCCGGCCGTTCAGATGCCCTGCAACCGGAGAAGTGATGAAGACGAATACAATCGCGATTAGCAGCTTGATGCTGACTACTTCTATATAGAAGTAAAAAAACAGAAAGGCTCCTGTCAGCACACACAATACACCCAGTGTAGCACTTTTGGTGGCGGCATGGGAACGTAAATAAACATCGGGGAGCCGGACCAATCCAAACGCGCTAAGCCCACATATCAATGCGCCCAGCAATACCAGTATCGCAATTAGCAGCTCACCGATCAAGCTTATCACCTCCATGCTCCATAACCGCGTCTCTTTCAATATACCTGGCTAAAGCCGCCGTTCCGATAAACGTCAGAATTCCGATCACAAGCACCATATCAAAATAATCCTCTGTCCTCTGCTGCATGCCCAGCACCGCGATCACGGCCAGCAGATGAATGCCGATCGTATCCAGCGCAGCAACCCGGTCTGAACGGGTCGGTCCTTGAATCAGCCTGTACAGGCAGGCCAGCATGGCCAGTGCCAGGATCGTCAGCGCAATATTAAGCAATAGCGGAATCATAGCCGGGTCACCTCCATTATTGCTTTTTCAAAGGTTCCTTCGATCTGGCGGGAGAGCTGGCCGGCATCCTCAATATCCATAGCGTGAATATAGAGGGTCCGGCCGCTGCCCGACACTTCCAGCGTTAGTGTCCCCGGTGTCAGACAGATCAGGCAGGAGAGCAAGGTGACCTCAAAGTCGGACCGGAGTGCAGTTTCATAAGCGAAGATGCCCGGGCGGACCGCCAGTTTGGGACTGAGGATTTGCCGGATGACCGCAAAGCTGGACCAGACCAGTTCCCGCAGAAACAGCGCCAGCAGCTTCACTATGGACCACACCCGTTTCAAATATAAAGGTTCAGGGAGGAACCTGCGCAGCACCAGCAGAATTCCGCAGCCCAGCAGATAGCCGATTACAAAGCCTGAGCCTGACCCGTCGCCGCTCAGCATCATCCACAGAAACGCAGTCATCAGGTTTAATAAGATTTGAACAGCCATCTTCATCTACTCCTTCAATACAGCTTCGATATACAGACCGGGAGAACCAAGCACATCCCCTGCCTGTGATACATAGGTATTCACCCGCTCTGTTCCAAGGCCCATCAGGATGACCAGAACGAGGAGTCCGGCGGCCACCGCCGTCCCGCTTTTTAGATTAATCTTGGGCGGTTCCGTGTCCGGCGTATTGCCCCAGAAGGCCAGTCTGAACACCTTGATCAGCGAGTACAGCACGAGCAGGCTGGAACCCAGCCCGATGAGGGATAATGTCAGCATTCCTGCATCCAGTCCTCCCCGGATGATCAGCACTTTGCCGGGAAAGCCGCTGAAGGGAGGGATACCGGCAAGTGCCAGTGCCAGCGCGAAAAAACTCCAGCCCAGCAGCGGATAACGCCGGATCAGTCCCCCCATACGCTCAAGCCGGTCCGTACCGGCAGCGGCAATCATCAACCCTCCGAGAACGAACATGAGGGCCTTGCCCAGCATATCGTGCAGCAGATAAAAGACCGCACCATCCAATGCATCCGGTGTTCCCGCCGACAATCCGAATGCCACAAAACCCATACTGACAATGACGTTGTAGTTGAGGATGCGGGGGATATCACTATAAGCCACGGCCCCCAGTGCGCCCAGAACCATTGTAGCCGCCGCCATCCAGGCGATCCAGCCGTTCGTAAAATCAGGATCTCCGGCAAAGATAAGTGTAAAAGTCCGGATAATGGCGTACATCCCCACTTTGGTCAGCAGCGCTCCGAATAAGGCCCGGACTGCGGCTGGCGGCGCACTGTAAGAGCCGGGAAGCCAGAAGAACAGGAACAGCCCGGCCTTCAGCGCAAAGACGATCAGGAACAGTACAGCGACCACATTCAGGACACCGCCCTGCCCGGCCTCGGCAATGCGCTGGGACAAATGAGCCATATTCAGTGTGCCCGCCGCTGCATACAGGTAAGCGACTGCGGCTACAAAAAGCGCTGAAGACACAATATTAATCAACAGATATTTAGTGGTTTCCCGAAGCTGCCGCTTCGTACCGCCCAGGGATAGGAGTGCGTAGGACGAGATCAGCATCACTTCGAAGAATACAAACAGATTGAAGATGTCACCCGTCAGAAAAGAACCGTATACGCCTGCGAGCAGAAAATGAAAAAAAGTATAGTAATAGAATCTTTCCCGCTCCGCACCGATGCTGGTGAAGGAATACAGCAGAATCCCCAGGCTCACCACCGACGCCGTCAATACCAGCAGTGCTGCAAACATGTCTCCTACAAACACAATGCCATAAGGCGGAGCCCAGCCCCCCATGTGCAAGGTTTGTATGCCCTCATGATGGATGCGTGCGGCCAGCATAACCGACACAACAAGATTCAGAATTCCGCCCAGGGTGCTTATCCACCGCTGCACCAGCACCTGCTCTTTCAGAAACATCAATAGAACAGCCGTACACAGGGGGATCAGAACCGGCATGACCAAGAGATTATTCATTGCTCCTCCTCCCGGACGTTATCCATTTCATCGGTCCCGTGAGCCTGGTACGCACGGTAGGCCAGCACGAAGAAGAACGCCGTAACCCCGAAGCTGATCACGATGGACGTCAGAATCAGCGCCTGCGGCAGCGGGTCTGCGTAGGCATCCGCCTTGCCGCCTAATACGGGAGCTGCCCCTTTTTTTAGTCCGGCCATAGTCAGGAGAAGCAGATGGACGCCATGCGTAAGCAGGGAAGTACCGAGTACAATCCGCAGCAGGGTTTTGGACAAAATCAGATACACGCCGACCGTAAATAAAATGCCAACCGCCAGTGCCATCATCCATTCCATTTCACTCATCCCCTCCTATGCTAAAAATAATGTTCATGGTCACGCCGATGACTGCCAGATATACTCCCAGATCGAAGAGAACCGCTGTCGCAAGCTCCGTATCTCCAAGCAGCGGCAGATCAAAATGCCCGAAGGAATGGCTCAGAAACGGTGCGCCAAAAGCAAAAGAGCCTGCCGCTGTCAGAATTGCGGTCAGCAGCCCCACAGCCGTGAGGATGCGGTAATTGACCGGGAGAAATTTGCGGACCGTATCCATGCCCAGCGAAATCGCCATCAGAATCAGTCCGGAAGATGTCATCAAAGCGCCGATAAAACCTCCACCGGGATGATTATGTCCGGCAAAAAACAAATACAGCGAGAAGGTAAGGATGATCACTACAATCATTTTGGACATCGTCCGCAGAATCACATCATTGCTGCGCAGCGGAAACAGATAGGCAGCCGGTTTATTCTTCGCCGCTGGTCGGACTGTCCCTGGCTCGATTCTCAGATGAACCAGAGCATAAATGCCAAGGGACGCTATGCCGAGAACCATGATTTCAAACAGCGTATCGAAGCCCCTGAAATCTACCAGAATGACATTTACTACATTTTTGCCGCCAGCCAGGGAATAGCTTTCTTTGAGGAAAAAATCCGCGACCGGCGCAAACGGGCTGCTGCCCATCGCCGCCAGTGCAATCAGTGTCATCGTCAGGCCGGCTCCCGCAGCTATAATGAGATTCGTCCATTTAAAGGATGCTTTCTCTTTCTCCTTCTCCCGCTTCAGCTTCGGCAAATATCTGAAACACAGCAGGAACAGAATCACCGACACCGTCTCCACAATCATCTGCGTCAAGGCAAGGTCTGGCGCACGGAAGATCACAAACAGCAGGGTCACCATGTATCCGGCCGCACCTGTGAACAGAATGGCATTTACTCTCGACTTGGCAAAAGGCACGGCAAAGGCTGCTGCCAGCATGACCGCAACCACAGCCGCTTCGTATATCGATACCGGAGCGTAGTCCGCCATGCCCAGGGTTATCCCCTGCGCTCCAAGCAGCGTACTCCCCAGGGCAATGATGAAGAACCCGAAAATGTACAGCAGATAATGCCGGTTGCTGCCGGTCATATAGAGGTTGGTGAAGCGTGCTGATCCGCTTTCCAGTGCGCGAATGCCCATATCATATATGCGGTTAAGGTAATCCTGCCCGTTCTGCTTACGGTCCAGTATCCGCAGTTTGTTATAGCCTCTGTATAGAAGCGTTCCGGTAGCGATCACCCCAAGGGTCATGAAGATTTCCGGAGTCCAGCCATGCCAGAAATGGATCGGAACATGAAGGTTTTCCTCCGGCGGCAGCAGCCCGTATTGAATCGAAGCTACTGCCGGCTCAATTAAGGAGGAGCTTAAGAGGTCCGGGAAAAAGGCGAAGATCACCGCCAGGGAAACTAGCAGCACTGGGGAAAATAATAGCCCCGGCGGCGCTTCATGCGGCACTTTGTCCAGCTTCTCCGGCTGCAGCTTGCCGGTGAACGTCCGGAAGACCAGGATCATGCTGTATACAAAGGTAAATACGCTTGCTATCCAGGCAAGAACCGGAAACAACAGCAGCCAGAACTGTGTACTCCATACATGCAGCTCCCGGATATCAAGCACAGCGGTAAAAAACATCTCTTTGCTGAGGAAGCCGCTGAACGGCGGAAGCCCGGCCATGGACAAGGCGCCGATGAGCGCCACGGAGAAGGTAACCGGCATCAGGGACATTAATCCGCCCAGCTTGCGCAGATCCCTCGTATTCGTCTCGTGGTCTACAATGCCAACTACCATAAACAGGGTTCCCTTGAACACCGCATGGTTGATCAGATGAAAGACAGCCGCCGCAGTAGCCATAGCATAGAATACAGACTCTTCTGTGCCTGAAAAGAAGGCCGCCGCCGAGCCCAGTCCCAGCAGGCACATGATCAAACCCAGCTGGCTAACTGTAGAAAAGGCGAGCATCGCCTTCAGATCGGTTTGCTTAATGGCTTTGAACGAGCCATATAGCAGTGTGACCAGTCCGCACACGGAGACCAGCCAGAACCATTCGGACTGTCCGGCGAAAACGGGCGTCAGCCGTGCCACCAGATACAGCCCCGCCTTGACCATCGTCGCTGAATGAAGATAGGCGCTGACCGGAGTCGGTGCCTCCATGGCATCGGGAAGCCAGATGTGAAACGGAAATTGCGCGGATTTGGTGAACGCTCCCAGCAGAATCAGCAGCATAGCCGGAATGAACACCGGTTCCAGGGACAGCCCGCCGGCTTGCAGGGTAATCTCCCTGATACTGTAGGTTCCGCTCATCACATACAGCAGGTTGAACCCGGCAAACATCGCCAGTCCGCCAAACACGGTGATCAGCATCGACTTGAGCGCTCCGTAGCGCGATCTCTCCCGGCGGTGCCAGAAGGCAATCAGCAGGAAGGACGTAATACTGGTCAGTTCCCAGAACCCGTAGAGCACCATTAAGTTGTCAGACAGCGTGACTCCCAGCATGGCTCCCATGAACATAAGCAGATACATGTAGAAGTTATGGATGGATTCCATCCGCTTTTCCAGATAATAAATCGAATATAAAACTACCAAAGCTCCCATCCCTGTAATCAGCAGGGCGAACAGCAGGCTCAGCCCATCCAGCACCAGGGTAATATCAATCCCCAGCGAAGGCATCCACGCTACCGTGGCCACAGTATTTTCCCCGGATTGAACGGACCGGATCTGCAGCAGGAAATACACAAAAAGAGCCATAGGAGCAGGCAGCACCGCCCACCCAGCGTGAAGACGCGGAATACGCTTGACGAGCGGGATCAGAACAGCCAGCAGAAATGGTATTAAGATTGCAGCATGCAGCACAGCTTCGCACTCCCCCTCTTTCAAATCAGTCATCATCTGCCTTAAATTCCCATAAAAAAACACAAAAAGAGCCCGCTGTTGGCAGGCTCCTCCGGGTAAATCCATATACAATTACATTGATTATATAGGCTACCGGGAAGATTGTAAAGGAACAAGCGGGTCAGCCGTTGGCTTCACCGCCACAAGCGTTATGTACATAACACCTGTAATATCCCCTTTTTCCCGGAAGGTTATTACATAGAATATAGATTGAACTTGAAATCCGTAGTCTTCATTTGGGATAACAATAGTGGATTTGTTGCATGACTGTAGTTAGAATAACGAGGTTACGGTTTCCTCAACCTGGACCAGAATTTCATCCAGAGCGGCCTGTCCGGCTGAAGGGATGCTGCCAAACAGCAAATGCTCCACCATTTCAATGCCCGTAAAGCCGAAAATCCCGCTATCCGATGTAATTTTGAGCCCTGCGGTCATTCCGATTTGATCATAGATCTCTTTTGGTGTGCCGTGTGTATTGATAATAAATCCTTTTTTGCCTGTAAGCAGCTTATCTACCCCAGTTTCCCCATAAGCATATGCGAAACCGTAAGAAAATACCCGGTCCACGTAACCTTTGAGAATGGCTGGCAGCCCTGTCCACCAGATCGGGTAAATAAAAGTCACGACATCCGCTTCAGCAATAAATTTCTGTTCTGTAACAATATCCGCGGGCGTCTGTCCGCTGCGCATTGCTGCAGTATCCTCGGGCTTGAGCACAGGCTGGAAATCAAGAGCGTACAAATCCCGTACAACGACTTCATGGCCCTTCTTCTTCAATGCCTGGACAGTTGTCTCCATAATGGCATGATTAAAGCTCTCTGCATTGGGATGGGCATACACGACTAGATGTTTCATTTTGATTACCTCCGAGTATATTGTTTGGTTGAACAGCATATAAAGAGTGAACTTAAGATATTTACATTAGGGACTTCGTCGGGACTACGGAGAATGTTTGGACTTCCGGCCGCTGTTGTCTGCAGATTTCTTGATTATTACCGCACTTCGCGGTGGAAATCCGCAGACAAAGGCGGACGCTTTCGCTCCTACAGTTCCAAACTTCCCCTCCATCCCTTTTCCCTTTTGTTAGCTTCTCATATTCACTTTATATAACAATTATTTTAGATAGATATCTATATATTTATGCAAAAAAAATTAGAATCTTCTATATATATGTTCCAATAGAAACTCAAGGTCCTCCCGCTGTCCGGGATTTAGGCCTCCATATATGGCTTCATTCAGCTTATCCGATATTTCCTGGAAGGCTGGCTTCAGCGCCAGGCTCTTATCCGTAAGCTTAATAAAAGTAACTCTGCTATCCTCCCCTCTTTTTATTCTGTCCACATAGCCCAGCCGTTCCAATTTGTTAACAAGAACAGTTACTGTAGGCTGTGTGAGGTGAACTTTGTTCGCAAGCTCCTTAATAGACAAGCCATCCTGCTGAAACAGCAGACCCAGCACATCTCCATGCGAAGGGACGATATCCCCGATGCCCCGTTTCTCAAGCTCTGACACAATCATCTTGTGTGCCTCTGAGCGGATCTTGCTGATGAGCGACAATGCATTATAGTTAGGCATGGCTTCATTATACATAGATATCTATATAATATCAAGCATCGAAACCGTGGACCTGCTGTATACCTGCAACCACAAGCTGTTCACCACTAAGGGAAGCTATATGCAAAATGTTCTTCAAGCTCTGCTACGCTGACGGCATGTTTAGCCCTGCTCACCTTTGATAAATGAGCGGTAGGCTGCAGGGGTGCGCTGTTCGTATTTTTTGAAAATTTTGATAAAATAGCCGGCATCGCAAAAACTCAGATGATCGCTGATCTCATTAACCGACAGCCCGGTCGTTTCCAGCAGCTGCTTGGCCTGTCCGATTTTGAGCCGAGAGACATAAGCCGAGAAGTTCTCTCCGCTCTCCCGCACGAACAACCGGCTGAAATAACTGGGGCTGATGTGACAGAGCCGGGCCATCGCCTCAAGAGAGAAATTCTCATGCTTGTTGCTGTAGATAAAATCGAAGGCCGGCTGAAGCGTTGGGTTTGTACAGGTGACAACGGATAGGTCTGGAATGACCGCTGCATTGTTCCCGCTTTCTATGAGTGAAGCGGAATCGGACAGCTCTTGCTGCACCGCTTGAGGTGCAGGACAGGACGAATCTGCCAGCGTTTTGTGGGGCAGTATATCTACGGGTGATGCAGCGAGGGCCTGCCGGTACAAATCCATAATTTCATTTTTCCGGCTTGCTTCTTCAACGATATAATTGCACAGATGGGACAGCATTTCGGCGATGGTGACCACTTGAGCATACGGCATAACGGGCAGCTGCTCATACTCCTGCCTTAATGCTGCGAATGTCCCGGCGCTCTCCGGTGTTGCCGGGCGGGTTACAATCTGCTCCAGCCGTGATCCGTCATTGTCCGCAAGCCGGACCTGCCCTGCCATCACAGCTCCGACATATTGATTGTCCACCGTAATGGGTATAGCTATATCCAGAATGCTGAAGTGGCATAAATACACATAAGGTTCATTCAGCCGGACCGCCTCCAGTCCGCCGCGCGCATCACATTTCTGGCAGTAGGAGGACAGCTCGGCATCCTGGCGTACCGCCTGGCAGAAGGCTTGGCAGCGGCTGTGCCGGGTAACCGGAACTCCTTTGTAATCGACGGTAATGATCGCCATTTGTGTGACGAGGGACAGTGAATCCTGCAAAGCCTGCCATTTCTCAAGATCAATAATCGACTTCAGATCATATTTGGATAACATCATAGCCGTTTGTCTCCATCCCCGGCAAATATGCCTGTTCTATACTGAATTATAGCGAAACCAGGCATAAGAGAACAAGATAATTATATTTTTCTGGCGGATGACAAAAATTTACGATCTGAAAACGCTTAAATCTGTCAATTTCCTTCCATGCATCTAATTTAGCCCGTGTCTATAATGAGGATAGGCTCACAAAACTTAGCGTATGCTTCCGAAGCGAGTTTTGTACGAAGTGTATTCAGGAAGTTAAGCTTACAAAACTTTTAGGAGGAAAAAGCCATGAGAAAAGTGTTCATCAGCCCGACCAAATATATTCAGGGGGAAGACGAGCTGCTTAACCTGGGGTATTTTGTGAAGACCTTCGGAGACTCCGCCCTGCTGATTGCCCACCCCGATGATGTGCAGCGGGTCAAGGCCAAGCTGGATGCCACCAGCAGCAAGTTCGGTATTACCCTGATTACGGGAAATTTCCAGGGAGAATGCTCCCGCCAGGAAGTGGCCAGGCTGCAGGCCTTGGCCCGTGAACATGCTTGTGCCTGTACGATTGGCCTCGGGGGAGGCAAAGCCATCGACACGGCAAAATGCGTAGCCGAAGGCGATGCCTTGATCATCGTTCCCACTATTGCGGCAACGGACGCTCCTACCAGCCATTCTGCGGTCCTCTATACACCGGAAGGCGCTTTTGACGACTATGCTTATTTCAAGCAAAGCCCCTCCGTGGTCATGATCGATACAACCATCATCGCTGAAGCCCCTACCCGATTCCTGGTGTCCGGCATGGGGGACGCTTTGTCCACCTATTTTGAAGCCCGGGCCACTGCGCGATCCTTCTCCAATGTCAATGCCGGGCTTCCCTGCGGTGTGCGCGAAGGCGTGAGCCAAGAAGCCAAAGGAACCAAGGCCGCGCTTGCGCTGGCCCGCGTATGCTACGAAACCCTGCTAGAGGATGGCGTCAAGGCCAAGCTGGCCTGCGATCAGAATGTTGTGACCCCGGCACTGGAAAACATTATCGAAACCAACATCCTGCTGTCCGGCCTCGGTTTTGAGAGCAGCGGACTTGCCGCAGCCCATGCCATCCACAACGGACTGACGGTTCTGGAAGGCAGCCATCATTATTACCATGGCGAGAAAGTGGCCTTCAGTACCTTGGCCCAGCTGGTGCTGGAGAATGCGGACAGCCGTGAAATCCAGGAAGTGCTTGCTTTCTGCGCTTCCGTAGGCCTTCCTGTGTGCCTGGCTGATATCGGCGTCCACTCGATCACCAGGGAAGAGCTGCTGGAAGTGGCCCGCAAAGCCTGCATTCCGGAGGAATCAATCCACTCGATGCCGTTCCCGGTGACACCGGAAGCAGTCGCCGCAGCGATTACCGTTGCCGACCAGTTGGGTCATGCCTTCAAGAAAGGCAAGGTGTAAACGCACTATGAAAAAGATAATCAATCAGCCGGAAACCTTAGTCCGCGAAATGGGCAGCGGCATGGTGATGGCCCATCCGGAGCTGGCTTTTGACCGCAAATACAAGATCATCGCCAAAAAAGCGCTCAACGGGGACAAGGTCACCCTGATCAGCGGCGGCGGCAGCGGACATGAGCCCGCCCATGCAGGCTTTGTGGGCCAGGGCATGCTGGATGCCGCGGTGTGCGGGGATGTCTTCGCCTCCCCTTCCCAGATCCAGGTATACCAGGCCCTCCGCAGCACTGCGGGCAGCAAGGGCGCCCTGCTGATCATCAAAAATTACAGCGGCGATATGATGAACTTCCAGAACGCGGCGCAGCTTGCCCGGGAAGACGGCATTGCCGTCGACTACGTGAAGGTAGAGGACGATATCGCGGTAGAAGACAGCCTGTATACTGTCGGCAGACGCGGTGTGGCCGGAACCCTGTTCGTGCACAAGGTCGCCGGGGCCGCAGCAGAGGCCGGCCTGTCCCTGGAAGAAGTGAAACGCGCAGCCCAGCATGCGGCCGACCGGGTGCGCAGCATCGGCTTTGCTTTTACCTCCTGTACGGTTCCGGCCAAAGGCACCCCCACCTTCCAGCTTGCGGAGGATGAAATGGAATATGGCGTCGGCATCCACGGGGAGCCGGGTATCCGCAGAGAAAAGGTGGTCAGTGCCGGCGAGCTTGCCGGACGCATGACATCCGCTCTGCTGAACAGTCTCCAGCTTGGCGGGGCAGCGGGCCAGGAGGTGGCCGTGCTCGTCAACGGCTTCGGGGCAACGCCGCTGCAGGAATTGTACGTTCTGAACCACGCTGTTATGCGGGAGCTGTCGGAACGCGGCATAACGGTCCGCCGCACGCTCGTAGGCAACTATATGACCAGCATCGATATGGCCGGAGCCTCCGTAACTCTCCTGAAGCTTGACGATGAGCTGAACCAATGGCTGGCCGCCCCGTGTGATACACCGGCCCTGAGAATTACAGGACCTCTCGAACCTATTCTTTATGCCGATCCTTTGGAACGGCAGGCGGAGTCCGGCGAGGTTAGCTATACCAACGAAACTGACCCCGCCCATGCGGTGATCCGGGACGAACGCCTGTCGACAGCCAACATCATCTATCTCGTTGACCAGATGAGTGAAGTGATTATCACGAACGAGGTGCCGTTCTGCGAGCTGGACGCCCATGCCGGAGACGGGGATTTCGGCATGAGTGTGGCTAAAGGCTTCAAGCAGCTCAAGAGCGAGTGGCATGATCTGCTTCAGAATCACGCCACGGACACCGGCAGCTTCCTGCAGGCCTGCTCGCTGATTATTATGGAGCACTGCGGCGGCGCATCGGGCCCGATCTGGGGCTCCGCGTTCCGGGCAGCAGGCAAATCCGCAGGAAATAAGACTTCCCTATTCATTCAGGAAGTCGCTGACATGCTGTCCGCCGCCGTCAAAGGGATTCAAGATACCGGCGAGCGTTCCTTCGGCCGGGGAGCCGTTGTCGGCGACAAGACGCTGATTGACGCCCTCGTTCCCTGCGCCGAAGCGTGGCAGAGCAGTGCAGCGCAGAAAGACACGCTGCATACGGCATTCACCAAGGCCGCCCAAGCCGCCGTTCAAGGTGCCAAAAGCACGGAGGGCATCGTCGCCCGGATGGGCCGGGCGGGAGCCGTCGGCGAACGCAGCATCGGCTACCCGGATGCCGGAGCCTACGCGCTCGGCGTCATCTTCACGGCACTGGCGGAAGCTGTTCGGTAAGCAAGTAGAAACGGCTACGCCGTCCTTATTAGGAGCCTATGCTTCCGAAGCAGCGATACAAAGTATCGCTTTCAGGTACCCGTTTCAACGAGAAATAGAAGGATAATTTATAACGTGAAACATATAAATTCTTATATTTTGAAAAAAAACGGCTGTGCCGTCCTCCACGGGACGCACAGCCGTTTTTTGTTCTAGGGTTCCCTGGAGAACGGCTCCCTGTGAATCCTACGGCAACACTTTAAGTGGAATAAGGTTAACTAATTTGCTGGAGTATCCTGTCCTCGACAGTTCTAAGTGGAAAAAGGGACACTAATTCAGCTCATTTTGCCTTTGGACCAGAAATATAGCCCGATTTATACGAAAATAACTTTGTCGCTTCACAGCTCGAAAGTAAATTTTGCTTTAAAGATCCCCTATATCGGAACTTCATTTTTTTAAAAAGTGGGTATCATGTAATAGGTGTCAGTTCCACTTGGTAGCCTAGCTTTTGAAGTTTTTTAATCAGGTAATTTGCGGTCTGCTCTGGGGTGTTCAGATATTCCGTCCCCAGCTCGGTATAGGGGACTTTATCCCGAAGCATCACATACATGATTCGGATCATCGCATGGGCTAAAGCGACGATGGCTTTCTGTTTTCCTGCCCGTTTCACGATCCGACTGTACATAGCGGAAAGCCGATTATTCTTGGACTTGCTCGCTGCCCAAGCGCACTGGACGAGTACGGCTTTCAGACCTCGGTTCCCGCGTTGGTTCTTTTTACTTTTTTTTTACCGGCGCTCTCATGGTTGGCTGGACACACCCCGACCCAAGAGGCCAGATGAGCTTCACTTGGAAAAGGAGACACGTCGGTACCCAGTTCCGCCACGATGCTCGCCGCGGCATCCGTGCTCACGCCTGGAATGGTATCCAGCAGTTCAATTTCCTTCCTGTATGGTTGCACCAGTTCCTCAATTTCAGCTTCCAACGTCTGCATTTCACTCTCCAGATACTGCAAATGATCCCAATGACGCCGGATCATCTTCCGGTGATGCAGACGTAGTCGGCCGTTCATCGCTTCGACCAGTGAAGGCACCTTCATCTTCAGCCGGGTATGCACCAGCTTGCGGACCTCATGCACCTCCAGCACTTCGCCATTCACAATCGAGTCCAGTAGCGCACGACCGGAAACGCCAAAAAGATCGGAGACATACGTGGTCAGTTTAATGTTGGCATCTTGTAGAATTTTGTGAATCCGGTTCTTTTCTTGCGTCGCGTTTTGCTTAAGCTTGCGCAGATACCGGGTAAGGTCACGCAAATCGCGGATGGGCTCGTCCGGGACAAAGCTTCCCTCAATCAAGCCGCAGCGGTGGAGCTTGGCGATCCACTCGGCATCCTTGACGTCGGTCTTCTTCCCGGGCATATTGCGGATGCGTTGCGGGTTGGCCAGCGTGATCGTACAGGTGCTTTCTAGAATGTTCCACACGGGTTTCCAAAAGACCCCTGTACTTTCCATGGCAATCTCGGTACATCCCTGCTGCTCCAGCCACTCCTGTAATCTCAAAAGCTCGCGGGTCGTGGTTCCAAACGTCTCGATCACGGACTTGGGTTTCTTCTCCAGGGGGCCACTCAGTAGACAAACCACCACCGTCTCCTGATGAATATCCAACCCGGCACAGCGTTCACGAATGGCATCCATATTCCCTACCTCCAAGCTAAAAGTATGCGTGGATCATGCAACCTAAAGAGGTGAAATTTTATACACGTGCTCGTGGCAACACTCGGCGATCCTCGTCGTTGCAGTTGGTCAGATTAGGTTACGGGATGTTTCACCAATATTGAATCGACCTCTGATCCACAGCACGATTTTACCAAATATATACTCTGACTTCACCTGATTTTCATGACCGACGGTGGCCGCCAGGCCATGGGTGATTAGGTTTACTTTTTCCACTTAACCCTCAGGATTTCTTAATTTCCGGAAAAATAAGTTCCCTTTTTCCAACTAGCACCTGCGAAGAAACCGGTAAGTAATTGCTAAAAGGACGGTACCCGTTTTAGCTCTTTATTCTTGCAATCTGCCGGATTGACACTCGCCCGTCCAGCGACTGATACCCTGTTATGTATTCGCCCCGATCAGCAGCTTTTTACGGGCAGCACCGCTATTGAACGCCGCTTCGGCAACGGCAACGCGGATTCGTTCCACCACGCGCGGATCAAAGGCATCCGGAATGATATACGTCTCATGAAGATCCGCAGCATCAATGACCGAGGAAATTGCTTGCGCTGCTGCCAGCTTCATTTCATCGTTGATGTCGGTGGCTTCACAATCCAGCGCCCCTCTGAAAATACCGGGAAAGCACAGCACATTGTTAATCTGATTCGGGTAATCTGAACGGCCTGTCGCCATGACTCTTACATGAGGCGCAGCGATGGCAGGATCGATTTCCGGTGTCGGATTCGCCATGGCGAACACGATGGGGTCCTTGGCCATGTTCAGCACATCCTCCAGCTTCAGCACATCCGGAGCGGAAACCCCGATAAATACATCGGCACCCTTGATCACATCCGACAGCTGGCCCGTTTCCAGGCAGGGATTCGTCATCCGGGCATATTCGTTCCAGTGTGTCCGGCTGTAGGCAACCTGCCGGTTGAGGGCACCTTCCCGATCCACACCGATCAGGTTCACAGCCCCTGCATGGAGCAGCATTTTGGAAACGGAGATGCCTGCTGCACCGATACCGTTGACCACGATTTTAACATCCTTGATGTTTTTGCCGCATACCTTCAGGGCGTTCAGCAGCCCGGCAAGCACAACGATGGCCGTCCCGTGCTGGTCATCATGGAATACCGGAATGTCCAGCTCCTTCCGGAGCCTTTTCTCAATCTCAAAACACCGCGGAGAGGAAATATCCTCGAGATTAATGCCTCCGAATGTAGGGGCGAGTGCTTTTACAATCGCAATAATCTCTTCCGTACCCTTCGTGTCGAGGCAGATGGGCACAGCGTCGACATTGGCGAACTGTTTGAACAGCGCAGCTTTGCCTTCCATCACCGGCATGGCGGCTCTCGGGCCGATATCTCCCAGACCCAGTACTGCAGTTCCATCGGATACCACGGCTACGGTGTTTTTCTTCGTTGTTAGTTCATAGGCCTGCGCCTGATCCTGAGCGATCGCCTGACAGACCTCCGCAACACCCGGTGTATATACCTTGGACAAGTCTTCTTTTGTCCGGATCGGATTTTTTAATGTTGTTTCAAGCTTCCCGCCTTTGTGGAGCAGCATGATTTCGTCCAATAATTCCACAATCGTTCCCCCGTTCAACTGATATACCGCTTGTTCCAACCATTTTCTCTACCTCTATAGTTATCGGCTATATTCATCAGTTTTGCAAGATAATTAACGGCGTTACTGTTGCCGGAATCAACCTCCCCGGACCGGGATTAACAAAGTTGCCACAAGTACCCCAAATGCTTCTGGAGCTTTATCTTTTGTTGAATTTGTATTTGGAGACCATGAAGCAGGCAAGAAACAGCAGCAGCACAACGGAACCCATTGTAAAAGCACTATTGATAGGTGCAGCCAATGAATACACGGCGAGAATAAAACCCGCGACGGTAATGGGCATACCTATAAATACATTATCGAAATGACCGATGTTATATTTGGCCAACCGGTAAGAACCGCTGATGACATACAGCAATAACACACAGATGCCGATTCCTTTAATATGGCCCAGGTTCAGAAAATTGAATTTACAGAATATTAGCAGCGCCGGCGCAACCCCGAAGGAGACCAGATCCGCCAGGGAATCCAGTTCTTTGCCAAGTGTGCTGGATACGTTCAAGAAACGGGCGATTCTGCCGTCATATCTATCCACTACCGCCGCACAGATTAGAAACACCCCGCTGA
The DNA here is from genome assembly GCF_000981585.1 of Paenibacillus riograndensis SBR5. NCBI lineage: Bacteria > Bacillati > Bacillota > Bacilli > Caryophanales > Paenibacillaceae > Paenibacillus > Paenibacillus riograndensis. Next base: position 3,233,107 of record NZ_LN831776.1, on the reverse strand, counting down.
TAAAGTAGCTTCCGCCCACAATCTCAAGAATGGCCAGAACGCCAAAAGATAAGTTCAGGAACGTAAGCACATTGGGTATAGACTTTTTAACCATACTTCTCCTCCGCCTTCAGCAATAAATTATGAACGGCCGGCTCTCTTGCCGGCCCCGAATCTCTGAATCAGCTTATCCTTATAAATCAATCCCAATACAAAAGCCACCACGGCCAGCACGGAAAGGATGATAGTGGAGGTATAATTTTTCTGATAAAGGTTAGCTCCGACTGCTACAGACGCGATCAGCCAGGGCAATCTTCCCGCAAGCAATATTCCGAACAACCTGAGCGGCTTCATCGGCGTCAACCCTGCAATATACACGAGTAAATCCTTCGGCAGTCCGGGAATCAGGAAGAAAACAAACAAAAATACCGAAAAATTCTTTCTCCCCATCATATCTGTCATCCACTTCAGCTTCTTCTTTTCTATTAATCTCCCAATCAGGAAGCCTCCCATAAACCTGGTGAAATAAAAGGCAATAGCGGAGCCCGTCAACATCCCGGCCGTTACATAAATTGTTCCCAGCGTGACTCCATATATGTAGCCTCCGGCAATTTGCACGACCTCTCCCGGAATCGGAGCAATTACGGTTTGGAGGATCTGAAACAGAATTAATACCGCCGGTCCCGCTTTGCCCGTTGAGAGAATATACTTTCGGAATTCATCAAAAGACACGGTCAATTGAAGGATATCCGGCAGATATTTCAGCATCAGAATAACTGCCGTACCTGCCAGTATTAACAATGATATTCTGGTGATTAAAATCTTTCTGGATGGGGCCATAGGTATGTGATCCTTTCTTGCGTAGTGTAGTTAGCAGTATACGAGGAGGATCTTAAGCTTGACCTGAAGAGAATCTTAAGAATTCTTAAGTCCTCTCCATCCGCTAGATTAAATCAATATTGAATTATATACTGAGAGCGAACGGAGGAAGATCAATGAACTATACAACAAATATTCTGATCGCCGATGACAACGATGAAATCCGGGAGATTGTCCGTGTTCTTTTGAAAAGCGAAGGGTTCCATATCATCGAAGCTGTAGACGGAGACGATGCTGTCCATAAGGCCGATGAAACGATAGATTTATTCATTCTGGATATTATGATGCCTGGAAAATCCGGATTTAAGGCATGCGTAGAAATCCGCGAGAAATCAAGCGCTCCAATCTTGTTTTTAACGGCAAAAACGCAGGACTCCGATAAATACATGGCCTTCTCGGCGGGAAGCGATGACTACCTGTCCAAACCGTTTTCTTATACAGAGCTGGTCTCCAGGGTGAAGGCGCTGCTGAGAAGATATTATGTGTACAAAGGGAAGGACAGTGCGCCTTCTTCAGATACAATCCACATTCATGATCTGAGCATCAACACCGCCTCCAATGAGGTGACTATGGCTCAGCAGGAGATTACGCTGACGGAAACCGAATATCAAATTCTGCTGCTGCTGGCACAAAACAGGATGAAAATATTCTCTGCACAAAATTTATATGAGAGCGTGTGGAACGAGCCTTATTTCTATAGCTGCAACAACACGGTCATGGTCCATATCCGCAACCTGAGAAGCAAATTGGAGGCCGATCCGCAGAATCCGGAGTATATCAAAACGGTCTGGGGAAAGGGGTACCGCATTGATTAAGAGGTTTGTATCCGGCAAGCTGAGAATCAAATTAATTCTCTCCCTGTTGTTCTCATTCGCCGTTTCTGTAGGCATCTTCCTATTGCTGCAATTCACTGCGGAAGACATTGCGGAGGACTATTTCGATCAAAGCTCCTTCATCGAGAATCAACAAAATCAAGCCATTGCCGAATTCAAGAAATATGTGTCCGATAACAGGCTGGCCCTGAGCGATCATGAACAGCTAACCAAATGGGCTGGCAAAATGAAATATGTAACGGTCTATCTTTTCAAAGATGATCACCTGGTATACAGTTCGGATCGTGAAGAGGCTGCTGCCGGCAGCGGGAATCACATGATTAACCCGATTCTCAAAGGGATTCCGCTTGTGCCTGTCGCCTTTGCCGACACCAACGTCCAGCTATATATGGAATGCTTTTTTGAATACAAGTATATTAACATCATTGGCTTTGTAACCCTCACCCTCTCCTTTATCTGCTTTATCTGCATCATGCTGTTCTTTATCAACCGGAAAACCTCTTATATCGGAGTACTGGAAAATGAAATCAAAATACTGGAGGGGGGCTATCTGGATTACCCCATTACGGTCAGCGGCGATGATGAGCTGTCTTCACTGGCCCAAAGCATCAATGAAATGAGAAAGTCGTTTATGGAAAGACTGAACAGCGAGGAACGGGCGAGGTTGGCCAACAGTGAACTGGTCACGGCGATGTCGCATGATCTGAGAACACCGCTCACTGCGCTTGTAGGTTATCTGGATATCATTGCGTACCAGAAATATGGCACCGAAGACAACCTGAACAAGTATATTCACAACAGCCGTGAAAAAGCCTATCAAATCAAAACGCTGTCAGACCAATTGTTTGAGTATTTTACAGTGTTCAATACCGATGAGGGTGATTTGGCGCTGGACACCTTCGACGGGATGCCACTGATCGATCAGCTGATCGATGAGCAGCTTCTGGGACTGCAGAATCACCGGATTCAGTTTGAGTATCTTCCATGCGGCACCCCCTTTCAGATCGACATCAATTTGACAGCTATGCGCAGAGTGTTCGATAATCTGTTCTCCAACATTACAAAATATGCCGGCACCTCAAAACCAGTAATCATTAAATGCTGTATTGCCAATCAAAAGCTGCGGTTGGATATTCAAAATCACATTGGCCCTAATCCGGAAACGATAGACAGCACAGGAATCGGCATGAAAACCTGCGAGAAAATTATCAGGCAGCACAAGGGGTCCCTGGCGGTCACCCGAACCGAAGATATCTATTCTGCCTGCATCCATTTGCCTGTAAAGGCCTGAGCGTCCGCCGTTCAGGACCTGCACTCCCATAAACATGCAAATAACCCCACACCAAGTGGGGTTATTTGCATGCAGAACCACTTCAAACGGCAGCCCGATTCAGGGCGGCAGCTTTATTTTTCCATCCAATAACGCCGGTATTTCATAACCTTCCTGTACATGGATTTATCCTTCAGCTGATTGAAGATATAAGGGTCAGGATTCATATTTACTTCAATCACCCATGGGGTCAGTGACCGGTCCAGGCCGACATCTACGCCGATTTTGCGGATGCGGGGATAGGTTTTCTGCATATGGGCCGCCATGCGGGTGCCAAGCAGATTCAATTCCCCGGTCAGATGTGCAAGCTGTTGGCGGGTCAAATGGGTCGAGAGCAGGGTTTCAATCGCCATCGGCCGGCCGCCGCTGTGGTAATTCGTAACAATTTTGCGCGGATGGCCCAGCCGTCCGATAATTCCGGTAGCTTCCCAGACTCCCTTCGGGCTTAGCTGCACCATCACCCGGATATCAAAGCGGCGGCGGTTATGCTTCAGCAGGTGGATGCCTTTTTGAATCAAATAACTTCTTTTGCCTGTTTTTTGGGCCAGGCTTTTGTGAAAGGCTTCAAAGGTATCAAAATGGCGGACCGTTTCCTCATATTGGTACGTGTAGCCCTTGTTCTCACTCCGCTCGGCCCGTATAACCCCATTGCCATAGGTTCCCCGTTCCGGCTTAACATAGATCATTCCATAGCTGCGAATCATCTCCTCCAGATTGCGTCTGGAGAATTTCCGGGTATCCGGGATAAAAGGTCTGACCGCATTGCTGCGCAGCAGCAGCTTTGTCTTCACCCATTTGCTCTGCACTAGGTTAGCTGTGTTTGCCTTCACGCTTGCACTCTCCCATCCGGTAAGGGTATTGCTCCCTCCCTGATTTACAACGTCACTGTATCCTATGCGGAAGCAGTCCTTGCTGAAGTAAGCATCTATCCCGTGCGGGAAGATTAATTTTGCGGCGGCCCTTGCCCGGTCCTGAACGGTTGCAGCGGCATACATTGGTTGCAGACGCCCTAAGTGTCAATATGTGTCCGGAGATGAAGCTATGTCAGCAATATCAGGCTTAACGAACAGCGGACCGGCAATCGATGTCCTGATCCCGGCCATTGAAAAAGATCTGGCAACCCTCCCTCATGTGATAGACAGCCTTCGCCGCTATGTCCGCCATCCGATCAGCAATATTTACATTGTCTCACCGAACAGCCGCAAAATCAGATCTCTGTGCACACGGAAAAGCTGTATCTTTGTCGACGAAACCCGAGTGCTGCCGTTTACCAAAAAGGACATCCGTTATTCCTCCGCCCGCTGGAACCGGTCGGGCTGGCTGTACCAGCAGCTGCTGAAGATGAACGGGGATCATGTCTGCCGGGAGAGCTTTTTTCTGGTTATTGATGCCGATACTGTGCTGATCCGTCCCCACCGTTTCCGTTCCGGGAACAGCAGCATTTTCTATTGCCGCAGCTGGAGCCAGCCGGAATATTTCCGCACCTACCGGAAGCTGATGGGTACCCGGCCGCCCGCTCCCAGATCATTTGTCACCCATTATATGCTCTTTGAGAAGGCAAAGCTCGCCGGATTAAAACGAAAAATCGAAGACCGCCACGGCATGTCCTGGCACGCCGCCATTATACGCAGTATCGACAAGAGGAAGCAGTTCGGCTTCTCTGAGTACGAAACCTACGCCAATTATGTGTACAGCGGAGACAGCACCTCTGTAATCATGAAGACTGCCAATAATAAATCGCTGAAAAGCTCATTTGCGTCTCTGGGGAAAGCGCAGACTTTGCGGCTTGCCCGCACGTTCCGTTCACTTTCCTTCCATCAGCGCAAGGGATACTCCACTCCAGCCAGGCACTAAGGAGGCAGACAGCTGTGCATACCATTCTTTTATGCGGCGGTTCCGGCCAGCGGCTGTGGCCGCTGTCGGGCCGCATCCGTTCCAAAATGTTTCTGGAGCTGCTTCCGGCACCGGATGGAGGCAAGGAGTCCATGATCGGGCGGGTATGCCGCCAATTGGATCATGCCGGTCTTGGTGCATCGGCATTGTTCGTCGCACATGAGGATCAGCTGGCCCTGACGCGGCGGCACACCCGGAACCGGTATCCGGTGATTGGTGAGCCCCACAAGCGGGGCACATTCACAGCAGCCGCACTCGGGGCGCTCTATTTGTATTCCGCAGGAAAAGCCAAACCGGAAGACACGTTATGTGTCGCTCCAGCCGATATGTACACGGATGATGCCTTCTTCGATTGTTTTCACCGGTTCACAGACATTCTGGCCGATTCACAGGCCGAACTTGTCCTGCTTGGGACAAGGCCCACCCACCCTTCGGACCAGTACGGCTATATCATTCCGGGGAACGCTGGACCGGGAGCCTATGCCCCCGTCCTGTCGTTTCAGGAAAAGCCGGACAGCGCCAGGGCCTTGGAGCTTATACAACAGCAGGCATTATGGAACTGCGGCATTTTTGCTTTTCGCCTAAGCTTCATGCTGTCGCATTTGGAGCGCATGGGTCTGCCCGCTGAACCCGCTGCATTTACAGAGCTGTACCCCGGATTCCCGGTCCGCAGCTTCGACCAGGAAGTGGCGGAGCGCAGCCGGAAAGCTGTCGTGCTGAGGCATGAAGGAGAATGGCGCGATTTGGGCAGCTGGGATGCACTGACCGCGCGCCTGGCCGATCCGGTAATTGGGGAAGGCGGGATTTGGGGCAGCTCCCGGGATACTCATATTGTTAACGACCTGGGGATTCCGCTGCATGTGATCGGGGTATCCGGCATTGTCGCTGCAGGAAGTCCCGAGGGCATTCTCATTGCCGGCAAAGGGGAAGCAAATGCCATCAAAGAAATCCTGCAACAGGCTGCTGAGGAACCGAGGTATGGGGAAACCGGATGGGGAAGCTATACCGTCCTCGACCGGACCTTCAGCGGGCCGGAGCTTATTCTGACCCTTGCCTTATCCCTGCTGCCGGGCCATGACCTGCCTGAATTGCAGTGTCAGCATTCCAGCAAGAGCTGGGTCATCGTGTCCGGTCAAGGAGAGATCGTGCTGAACGGGCTGCCCGCTGCGGCACAGACCGGCGGAATCTTTACAATCGCCAGGGGAGACAGGCATGGGATCAGAGCTTTTACGGCCCTGAAGCTGATAGAGATCAGAACTTGCGGACAAGATGATGAGCAAAAGATCTACAGCTAATGTTGCAGTAATCCCAATCAGCTACTCCAGCTCGTTGCCGATCCCTTTCTCCCTTGCCTTCTTCACGTAATATACCGCTGTAGCAATATCGAAAACGGCCATGCCCATCGGGCAGAAAAAGACCGGCTCGGCTTCAGCGAAATCGGTCAGGCAATGCCGGACGACGACATCGGTAATCTTTCCCGTGCCGCCCTGAGTCAGTCCCCGTTCCAGATGGAGCCGCTCAATGTCCGTATTCTCCCGGCAGACTTCATCCCAGTCATCGACGATGACGGCTGTCACCGCCGCTAACGCCTCCGGCTTGTAATCCCGCAGTGAAACATTCAGCAGAAGACTGCCCCGGGCTGGGGGAAGATCGATATACCGGTGGTTGGATACAGTACATGTGATAAAGATATTGGAATGCAAATAGACCTCTGCCCACGTGGCGGCCGCTTCCGTCCTGTCTCTATAAAGAGGCGGGATTTCCGCCAAATCCACTCCCCGGATATCATAGATCCGGATGCTCTCAATCCGTTCACCGTACAGAGCCGCTGCCATTTGGAAATGATACTGTCCAACCGGTCCCCAGCCGATAATCCCGAGCTGAATCCGCTCCAGCGGGCGCGCCTGCAGCCAGTGGCGGATCATCAGCCCGCTGATGGAAGCTGTCCTGACGAGGCTGGGGACCGGTGAATTCAGGATTGCTGAGGGCTGGCCTGTAAGGGGGTCATTCAGCACGGTGATGCTATGGGCCCGGGGAAGACCGGCCTTAAGATTATCCGGGAAGCTGGAAATCCACTTGATTCCCGCCGCGCTCACCTCTCCCCCTACGTAAGCTGGCATTGCGATAATACGGTTATTAAGATTGTTATATCTTAAGTAGGGCTTAACCGGCTGTGCGTAATCACCGGAATCAAGAATGCGCACCGCAGATTCTACGGAGTCCACCAGGGCAGGCCAATCCAGCCCGACGGCCCGGAGATCCCGGTCGTTTAAGTACAGCATGCTCCTCCTCCTTTTACCAGTGTGATGAACTTATCTTTCGCTATGGCCGAACTGGTTCTGCACCCATGAATCGGAGTACACGGTATCGAGGTAACGTTCTCCTTTGTCATGCACAATCACCCCGCAGACAGATCCCGGGGCTATTTCCTGCTCCATATGCTTCACTGCGGCAATAATTCCCCCGGAGGATGCGCCGGCCAGGACCGATTCGTTCTGTGCGAGTGCCCGGCAGCCTGCAACAATCTCGGAGTCCGAGACATGCACGACCCGGTCAATCAGCTCTGTTCTGCAAAAGGGCGGCACGATTCCGGCACCGAGTCCCGGGAACCGCCGCCGGCTCTTATTCCCGCCAAAAATGGCGCTGCCTTCCGCGTCAACGGCCACAATCCTGGTCTTCAGGCCATGATCCCTTGCATATTCCGCAAGGCCGCGGATCGTGCCGCATGTACTGACGCTGCAAAACAAATAATCGATCCGGTCAAGCGCAGTCACGATTTCTTTCATTGTCGTGTGGTAGTGGGACAAATAATTATTCGGATTACCATACTGGTTCAGCCAGCAGCTGCCCGGCAGCTCTGCCAGGAGCTGCTGCACACGTTTCAGCCGGGCAGGCAAAAACTCGCCTGTGTCCGGGTCGGGCTCGGCCACAACATCTATTTTGGCATCCAGTGCCTTAAGGATTTGAAGATTCGTCCCGGTTGTCCGAGGGTCTACAACACTAATAAACCGCATCCCCAGATATTTGCAGATCATGGCCAGGCTGATCGCCATATTTCCCGAGCTTGATTCAATGATGGAAGTGCCCGGCCCGATTTCTCCGGCCTTCCAAGCCTCCTGGATCATCCGCAGGGCAGGGCGGTCCTTCGCGCTTCCTCCGGGGTTCAGCAGCTCCATTTTGGCATAGACCTCAAACCTGCTGTTCCGGAACAGGTTGCCCAGCCTGATTAAGGGCGTATTTCCGATGGCCGCCAAAATGCCGCCGCTGAGGTTGATCCCTGCCCTGTCCTTCTGCTGCTGGTAATATAACTTTTTGTTCTTCACCTGCCCGCTCTCCAGCGGTTCGTCTCCGGCTGCCAGAATAACCTCAATCTCCTTCAGCAGATGGCCCCTGATCATCATGCCGATTTCCGGAATGCAATCTCTGATCTCGTCCCGGATGACCGGAAGGATAGTGTGATCTGCAGATTTGCTTTTGACAGATACGGTCAGCGCATTATTCCTTACTTGAACCCGGACGATTGCGTCCTCAAGATGGCGGTATACCACCTGCTCGATATCGTACAGGCTGATTTTTTCCCCGTGCTTCAGCTCCCGGCCCACCCGTTTGACGATAGAACCAAAGCTCTGCTTCATTACTCCCCCAACCATCACGGGCCTGAAGTCCCTGATCACGTCATAAGTAACGAACCGGACGGCAGGCAGCATCTTGCGGACGCTGGAGGTAAGGACCAGGATGCTTTCATCTGTTCCCAGCGGCCTCAATTCCCCGCCTAACTCCTGTGTCCCGATCCCTTCCGCATAAATGCCGTCAGCAAAAATATACCTGCCCAGATCATGGGAGTAATAGGCGATGGTGCCGATTTCAATGGAACCATACGTATCGGTGATGTCGCGCGGATCAAGACCGAACAGACGGGCCATATTCCGCTGCCATTCGGGCGTGGCGATTTCCCCGACCAGAATGATTTTGCGGATACCCAAGGCACGCGGATTGTCGCTGGCATATACGATATGGTCAAGGATGGAGGGCATCGTGTACAGCAGATCCGGCTTAAAAGCCTGAATCCGTTCAATATGCTGTTCAACCGGCAGCTCAAAGGGAATCGCACTCTTTTCCAGCCCCAGCCGTTCAAAAATCGTTAGGGCCGTGGCCGCTGCATGTCCGGTACCCATGTCCGCCATCGCTCTGGTACATCCGCTTCCTGCAATCAGCTCCCCAAACAGCTTCGTTTTGATGTCAACATAGTGCTTCTCGTCTTCCTCTGAGTAGAATATTGCCTTTCTGCGGCCTGAGCTTGTGCCCGATGTCCTGTATACAGCCAGAGAAGGATCGGCAGAAACTGTATAATAATGGGTTTCAAGAATTTCCGCTGTCATAAGAGGAAGGTTCTGCAGCTTATAATCCGTTGTCTCACCACCAATCAGCCCTTTGTACCAGGGAAAACACTCGCTCACTTCGAGCACCTTATCCTGCAATTTGTCCAGCAGCATCATAGCCGCCTCCTGCTCCGCCGCATCTGCAGCCTCATTAATCACCTGCAATAATCATATGTAGAACGCCTAGGGTGTGTTCTTTTATTGCGTGGCGCCCAGTCAAAAGCAGACCGGTTCCCGTAATATAGCCTACATAGACTAATGGAGACGGAGGGATACAATGAAGGAGCAGATCCGGCGGATATCCAACAAGCTGACGAAGACAAGGGTGCTGGCCAGGAGCCAGGAGTTAAAAAGTCGTATCCCGGCAACGAAAAGAATGAACCAGCGTGTGCTTCAGGAGATGCTGCAAAAATACCAGATGGTGTACGTTAAACCATGCTGCGGTTCTTTGGGGCAGGGCGTGATCCGGGTTGAAAAAACTGCCGGCAGCAGCCTGAGAAGCAAAAACAGCGGGAATCATGCCCCGGGGGACAAAGGGACTTACCGCTATCAGGCGGGTATGCAAATACACAACTTTTCTGACTATGACGCGGCATACCAGGCCATTCATAAGGAAACCCGGGGGAAGCCCTATCTCGTACAAAAAGGAATCCGGCTCCTGCTTCACAAGGGCCGCCCCTTTGATATCCGGGTGATGGTGCAGCGCAATCTCAAGGGCCAGTGGGAAGCTACCGGGGTGGCAGGACGCGTGGCGCATCCGCTCAAGGTGGTTACCAACGGCAGCCAAGGGGGAACGATTTATCCGGTTGAGGTATTATTAACACCCTACACCAGCCCGGAGAAGCGGACGGCATTGATCGCAGCTATGCATGACATTGGCGTGAAATCCGCCAGGCAGCTAAGCACGGCTTATCCCGGTCTTCAGGAAATCGGTGTGGACCTTGCCCTGGACCGGAACCTGAAGCCATGGATTCTGGAAGTAAATACAGCCCCTGATCCCTGTCCGTTCACCAAGCTGAAGGACCGCCGAATGATTAACCGGATCGTCCAATATGGCAAAGCGTATGGGCGGATATATCATCTTAAGTGTATGAAGGCGAAGCAGGGTGTGGTGTAATTACACATGTGCACCTTCTTGCCTAATCCTCTTCATGGTGGTTATGATAAGGTTGCCTATGTATGTCAAATGACCAAACCATTGGAGTGAACCCGATGATCCATATTCTAGTTGTGGAAGATGACCGGCATGCCAGAAGACTGCTTGAAGCCGTGCTGAAACGCGAAGGATACCTGGTGTCTACTGCTGAAGACGGAGCGCGGGCCATGGACGTGCTCGACCAGCAGCATATCGACCTCATCGTTCTTGATATTATGATGCCGAACATGGACGGATATGAGTTCGCCAAGGAGCTCCGGGATGCCGGCAGCCTGATTCCCGTTCTGATGGCTACAGCCAAACATCTCCCGGAGGATAAAAAGAAGGGCTTCCGCCTGGGGATCGACGATTATATGACCAAGCCGGTCGATACCGAGGAAATGCTGCTGCGGATTGGTGCCCTGCTCCGCCGTTCCCAGATTGCCAGTGCCCGTAAGCTGGTTGTAGGCAATGTGGTCTTGGATTACGATGCCTTGACGGTTACGCGCGGCGAAGAGAAGCAGACCCTTCCGCAAAAAGAATTTTACCTGCTGTACAAGCTGCTGTCCTATCCGGACCGTATCTTCACCCGCATCCAGCTGATGGACGAAATCTGGGGGATGGAAAGTGAAAGCTCGGACACGACGGTCAATGTGCATATCAACCGCTTGCGGAAGCGGTTCGAAGGGTATCCTGAATTCGAGCTGGTGTCCGTCCGCGGCCTCGGCTATAAGGCGGTGCGGCAGCAATGCGCAGACTGATTCCACGGATCAAAGAAAAGATCACTTTGCCGTTCTTATTTTCACTGATGGTCTCTATCATTTTCCTCATTACCATCGTGATTACCGTTATACTGGTCTCTCTGGCACATTATTTCGGACTGTTCAATGAAGAAATCGCCCAGGTCGGAACCGCACTGCCTATCATTATTTTGATATCCTGCATCATCATCGGGACCACGATATCCGGTTTAGCCAGCCGAAGTATGGTCAAAACCATCCGCGAGTTCATCGAAGCAACCCAGCGGCTGGCTGCCGGCGATTTTTCCACGCGCCTCTATTTGAAAAGTCCTCCCGAATACCGGATTCTGTCCGAGAATTTTAACCGGATGGCCGAAGAGCTCGGCAGCATCGAGATTTTGCGCACCGACTTCGTGAACAATTTCTCCCATGAATTCAAGACACCCATTGTCTCGATCAAAGGTTTTGCCGAAATCCTAAAATACGATGATCTCTCCGAAGAAGAACGGGACGAATACCTCGATATCGTCATCGAGGAATCCGCCCGGCTCGCCTCGCTGGCCTCAAATGTGCTGGAACTGTCGAAGATCGAGACCCAGACCATTCTGACGGACAAGCAAGAGGTTAACGTTGGAGAGCAGATCCGCCAATGTGTGCTGCTGCTGACAACCAAGCTGGAGAAAAAACATCTCTCCCTCAATTTGGGTCTTCATGATTATTCCCTGTCCGGCAACAAAGAGATGCTCAATCAGGTCTGGCTTAATCTGCTGGAAAATGCGGTCAAATTCACACCTGAACAGGGAACGGTTACCATTGAAATGAAGCGTACCGCAAACTCACTGGAAATGGTGTTCAGCAACACCGGAAGCGTGATCGATCCGGAGACCCTCCCCCGAATCTTCGACAAATTCTATCAGGCGGACACCTCCCACGCGACGGTGGGCAACGGTCTCGGCCTGACCATTGTACAGCGAATCGTGAACCTGCATGGCGGGACGGTTGCCTGTGAGAGCGGGCCTCTCCAGGGAACTGTTTTTATCGTCACCCTTCCTTTCGCAGCCTAAAAACAACCCCGCAAAGTGAGGTTTTGGCTTCAAATTAAACAAAGCTTTGAAAGAACCGCGAGGTTTTTTCAAAGCTTTTTCTTTTTTCAGAAAAGTTAACGTTCAGTTTATGTTCTTCCGGTACCATACATACATCATCACACAAAGGAGTCAGACTTATGGTCAAAATACTCAAATACTTGAACCCGAAAGAATGGGCTCTCTTCGGTGTCAGCTTCCTCTTCATCGTTGCCCAGGTGTGGCTGGATCTGGAATTGCCCGATTATATGAGCGAGATTACCCGGCTGGTCCAGACACCGGGAAGCGAAATGAGCGACATCATCGCCACCGGCGGCTGGATGCTGCTCTGTGCGCTCGGCAGTCTGGCAACCTCAATCGTTGTAGCCGGCATCGCCGCAAGAATCGCCGCCAACTTCTCTTCCCGGCTCCGTTCCAAGCTGTTCGATAAGGTGCAGTCCTTCTCCATGGAGGAAATCAACAACTTCTCGACAGCCAGCCTGATTACCCGTTCGACCAACGATATTACCCAGGTGCAGATGCTGATTGTCATCGGATTGCAGCTGCTGGTGAAGGCTCCGATCCTTGCGGTATGGGCGCTGCTCAAGATTACCGGCAAGAGCTGGGAGTGGTCGCTGACGACCGGCATTGCCGTCGGTGTGCTTATCCTGATCGTCGGAATTTGTGTCGTGCTCGTGCTGCCGAAGTTCCAGAAGCTGCAGCAATTGACGGATAACCTGAACCGGGTGTCCCGAGAAAATCTGACCGGCCTGCGGATCATCCGTGCATATAATGCTGAAGGCTATCAGGAAAACAAGTTCAGTGAAGCCAACAATGTGCTTACCCGCACGAACCTGTTCGCAAACAACGTACTGGCCGTGCTTATGCCCAGCATCACCCTGATTATGAGCGGTCTGAGCCTCGCCATTTATTGGGTAGGCGCATCCCTGATTCAATCCGCCGATATGGGTGCCAAAATGGGATTGTTCTCGGATATGATCGTCTTCTCCTCCTATGCCATTCAGGTGGTTATGGCCTTTATGATGCTCATCATGATCTTCATTCTGATGCCCCGCGCCCATGTCTCGGCTAAACGGATCAACGAAGTGCTGGATACCAAGCCGAGCCTGATGAACGGCTCGCTGACCGCCTCATCTTCCAAGCTTGCCGGCGAGGTTGAATTCAGAAAGGTCAGCTTTAAATATCCCGATGCGGATGATTATGTCCTCAAAGACATCAGCTTTACAGCCAAAACAGGCGAAACCGTCGCCTTCATCGGTTCGACCGGCTGCGGCAAAAGCACTGTCGTTAACCTCATCCCCCGCTTCTATGATGCTACTGAAGGCGAGGTGCTTGTCAACGGGGTCAATGTCAATCAATACGAAGAAAGCGCGCTCCGCAACAAGATGGGTTATGTCTCGCAGAAGGCGGTGTTGTTCGGCGGAACCGTGACTTCCAATATCGCCTTCGGCGACAACGGCAGTGATGCTTCCGCTGAAGTGGTAGATGCGGTGTATATCTCCCAGGCTTCAGATTTCGTCGAAAAAATGGAAGGCAGCTATGATGCGCACATCGCCCAGGGCGGCACTAATCTGTCCGGCGGCCAGAAGCAGCGGCTATCCATTGCCCGGGCGATCGCCCGCCGTCCGGAAATTCTGATCTTCGACGATTCCTTCTCCGCGCTTGATTACAAGACGGACCGCAAACTGCGCAGTGAACTGAAAAAGGGTGCCCGCGGAACCACAATGCTGATTGTCGCCCAGCGGATCGGCACCATTAAGGATGCAGACAAAATTATCGTGCTGGAAGAAGGCCGCATCGCCGGCATGGGCACACATGAGGAATTAATGGACACCTGCAGCGTTTATCAGGAGATTGCTTATTCGCAGCTGTCCAAGGAGGAATTGGCCTAATGACTGCAAACAACAAACAACCCGGCACCTGGAGCAAGCTTATCCGCTATTGCCGTAATCATATTCCTGTGGTGCTGGCAGCCGTGCTCAGTGCGGCCGCCGGAACTGTGTTGACCTTGCTTGGTCCGGATCAGCTCTCCGAGATGACGGACCTGATTACCCAGGGCATCGCTGCCGGAATCGATATGGAGGCGATCGCTTCTATCGGATTGTATCTGGTCATCATCTACGGAATCAGTGCTGTGCTCTCTCTGCTGCAGGGACTCATCATGTCGTCGGTGACGCAAAAGGTCTCCAAACGTTTAAGAGGCGATCTGTCGCACAAAATGAACAGACTGCCGATCTCTTATTACAATAAATCAACAACCGGCGACATTCTCTCCCGGGTAACCAATGATGTGGATACGATCGGGCAAGCCTTGAATCAAAGCGTCGGTACGCTGGTCACCGCCCTCTCGCTGTTCGTCGGGTCCATCGTGATGATGCTCAAGACGAACTGGATCATGACCGTTACCGCAGTTGTCGCTACAATCATCGGTTTTGGCCTGATGACGGTTATTATGAAGAAGTCCCAGAAGTATTTTCAGAGCCAGCAAGAGTATCTGGGCAAAATCAACGGCCATGTGGAGGAAGTCTACACCGGACATACTGTTGTAAAAGCCTACAATGCCGAAGCGCAGATGCGCGGCGCATTTGAAGACCTGAACCGCAATCTGAAAAACAGCGTGTTCAAGGCGCAGTTCCTCTCCGGCATGATGATGCCGATCATGATGTTTATCGGGAATTTGGGTTTCGTGGCCGTCTGTGTGGTTGGGGCTGTACTGGCAACGAACGGAGATATTTCCTTCGGGGTCATCGTCGCCTTTATGATGTACGTCCGTTTCTTTACCCAGCCTCTCTCGCAGATCGCCCAGGCTGCGCAGAGCCTGCAATCGGCTTCGGCGGCCAGCAAGCGCGTCTTTGAATTTTTAGAGGCCGAGGAGATGGACGATGAAAGCCAAAAGACGGCACAACTGAAAGCTGCAACGGGCAAAGTGAAGTTCGAGCACGTGCAGTTTGCTTACGAGGGTACGGATAATCTGGTGATCAGGGACTTCTCCACCGAGGTTCAGCCGGGGCAAAAGATCGCCATCGTCGGCCCGACCGGCGCCGGCAAAACCACGCTCGTCAATCTGCTCATCCGCTTCAATGAACTCACCGGCGGAGAGATTTATATCGACGATACGCCGATTAGCAGCCTGACCCGGGAGAACATCCATGACCAGTTCTGTATGGTGCTGCAGGACACCTGGCTGTTTGAAGGAACGATCCGGGAGAACCTGATATACAACCAAACCGGCATCACCGATCAAGACATTCAGGAGGCATGCAAATCGGTAGGCCTGCACCACTTCATCCAGACCTTAAGCGCCGGCTACGATACGGTACTGAACGACAAAGTCAACCTGTCCGCCGGCCAAAAACAACAGTTGACCATCGCCCGCGCCATGCTTAAAAATGCGCCGATGCTCATTCTCGACGAGGCGACCAGTTCGGTCGATACCCGGACAGAGCTGCTGATCCAGCAGGCGATGGACCGGCTGATGGAAGGCCGGACATCCTTTGTCATCGCCCACCGGCTCTCGACCATCAAGAATGCCGATGTCATTCTTGTGCTGAAGGACGGGGACATCCTGGAAAGCGGAAGCCACAGCGAGCTGCTGGCCAAAAACGGCTTCTACGCCGAACTGTACAACAGCCAATTCGAGCAGGCTTCATAAAACACTGAGGTGCTTCCTTCAGCAAACATATAAAAGAGCAGCCGGCTCAGGAGTTATTCTGGGCAGGCTGCTCTTCGCCCGTTAATTTAATTCCCTGCGTAGTACCCATCTAAAATTTGAAAAAGCTTTTGATAGTTAGATAATGAAAATGAATCCTGTACTTCTATACCTGATTTGAAATATTGAATATCGCCTGTTCCCTGGTTAACCAGTTTTTTAGATTCAAGAATTCGTTTCAAATTTTTTGCTGTTCCTATGCTGCCTGAGATAAAATCAACTTCTTCAGGAAACACTTTCCTCAATATCCCTTCAAAATAAGGGAAATGAGTACAACCCAGCACCACAGTACCATACTGTTGTATATCAAACGAGGATAATTCCTTTTCTAGATAAGGAATAACCCGATTCTCATCAAATTCAAAGTTTTCAGCGAACTGTACAAGCCCCGGAAGTGCTAAACTGTCTACAATATCTTCAGAATCAATCCGCTGAACCAGATCATGATATTTCTTCTCTTTTAACGTTAAATTTGTAGCCAGCACTAGAACCTTCTTCTGCCTTCCTGCCATATTATCAACTGCTGGCTTTACTGCCGGTTCTATACCCAGTATAGGAAAGCTATATAGATTGCGGAGTTCCTCAATAACGATACTGGTGGCAGTATTACAGGCAATAACTAAAGCTTTGACATGATGTTTAGCTATAAATTCTACAGCATGAATGATATACTCCCTTACTTCTTCCTTTGATTTTTCTCCATAGGGAACATGTTTAGTATCCGCATAAAAAAGATAATCTTCATATGGCAAAAACTTCAATGCTTGATGAAGTACAGTCATTCCGCCTATACCCGAATCAAAAAAACCTATTCTCATGACTTTCACTCTTCTCATGACTATTTTTAAAATTTAAATTCATTTGGACCTAAGTAGCAGGAATCAGGCAAAACCGGTAACTTGGGATTCCCCTTTTTACATCATTGTAATCCCTTCAAGATATCGTGTAAAATGAATCATCCCAATTTATCCGGGTTGCAAAACAGAGGTTTTGCTTCACACAAGAAAGGCAGTACAGAACTCATCTTCTGAGTCCTATACTGCCCTTAATCATTTGGAGCATATATTTAAATATAATCCGGCACGTCAAACTCTTTATCTTTAAAATAATATTTCCGGTCCTCTTCCGTGATTTCACGGACAACCTTGCAAGGGCTGCCTACCGCGATAACATTATCAGGTATGTCTTTAGTTACTACACTGCCTGCCCCAATCACCACATTGTGTCCGATGGTCACGCCGGGATTGATGATAGCATTGCCTCCAATCCATACGTTATTGCCGATTGTAATCGCAATCCCATATTCATACCCTGAGTTTCTGGAATCCGGATGAACGGGATGACCAGCCGTATAGATGGACACATTCGGCGCAAACATGACATTCTCACCGATTACAACCTTGCCGACGTCTAGAATGGTGCAGTTGAAATTGGCATAGAAGTTCTCGCCCACCGAGATATTTGCGCCGTAGTCGCAATGGAAGGGGGGTTCAACATACACATTCTTACCAGTGTGACCAAGGATGCTGCGGATCAATTCATCCCTTCTCTCCGTTTCGTCGGGGCGCAGCAGATTATATTCATGAATTTTCAGCTTGTTGGCGGTCCGCTCTTCACTTAATCCATCCAGCCATGCCTTATACGGGAGTCCTGCAAGCATTCTTTCTTTCTGATTCATTTACTGTTCCTGCCTTTCGTATGGTTCATGATGTAGTACATTTAGTTTTGCCGGTTCTTTATAGTGAAAAACTGTAATCCATAGTAAAACAACGCCATAAATGAAAGTCGTCGCCAGTGCAAAAGCCACCCCCTTCCCGATCGCGAGAGAGAAGACGACGCCCCCCAGGACAGACGCAGCACCTTGAATAAAACCAATAAATGCGGTGCCTTTAGCAATCAGTTGTTCTCCCATATAAGCTTGGGCATAGGCGAAAGGAGCCACTTGATAAATACCTAAGCCTATCCCAATGGTGGCTGTAGACAGGATGACGATTGAATAATTGGTGACAAAGATCATTCCCGCATAAACTAGGGTGCCCATAAATCCGGCTCCGGCCATTACCAGCATGAAGCGTTTGCTGCACCCCTTCTTTTTAATGTACCAACCAGATAAACCGACTGTCAGCATGCCGAGTAAGTTGCACGGGAGTAATATTAATGCGCTGATAGTTGCACTGGAATTAAGTGCAGTCTGCGCATACAGTGGAATGTATTTACCGCTGCATGTTATACAAGTAAAAACAAACGTAATCAGTGAAACGATCAGGAATCCTCTATGCTTCAGCAAGACGCTGATCTGTAAATCTTTCAATATATTTTGAGGAGCATATTGTGCTTCAGAGAATTTTCGTTGGTTAAAATCAGGCAAGAAGAACCAAATTAATGCTAAACCCGCTGCAAATAACGGGCACAACGCAAATAGGGACATGCGCCAGTTCCAGTATTCAGTTAACAGGCCACAGATAATAGGGCCAATAATCAGCACGCTAAAGTTGACGGTCTGTAGCGTAGCGAGCCGGACAGGGTACTCTTTTTCAGGAACTACATCATTAAGAATAGAGAAAACATTAGAGAAGAACAGGCCCCAAAAGAAACCGGAAGCCCCTTGAGCAATCAGAAACAAAAAACCATCAGGTGATAGTGCACATAGGAAAATACTAAGGGCATATGCGCCTACACTCCATAAATACAGCTTTTTGCGTCCGAAGTATTCTCCAGCGCTTCCGGAAATAAGCAACGCTGCGCTTCTTGTCAAAGGTTCAATTACAAATAGTATACTTAGCAGATCAATTCGATCGTATTCCCGAAAGGCCGTCGCTGCATAAATCCCCGTGCTCCCGCTAATATAGTTGGCACAGATATTAATTAAAATTAATCCGGCAAAAATATAGGTGACAGAACGTGAAGTAAGTTGCTTATTTTTGAGAACTTCCATTTAAAATCCCCTGTCCGTTCGCCTCAAATTCTCTTCTCCACCAGTTGGTATGAATAGGATAAGCTTTCTAGCGTCATACGGATTAGACCATGTATGTAGTCCTCCTCCGGATGCTTAAGCAGCATAAGCTGCGGCATATGCATCTCGGGTATATCCTTTAGACATTCCTGACGAATCAGAGCGGTATCTGCAGGTTGTACCAGACTTCCTGTCAAAGCAATCATTTCAGGATTCATGACGGCGATCAGACTGCTTACTGCATGAGCGGCCGTAGAATGAAAAGTGTTGCGGTCATGCAACCGCTGAAATTGCTCTGCACGGGACATCCCATAAGGCAGGAAAGAAATCTCTCCGGCAAAATTAGAATTCCCTCTATGAATATGCCCGTTCACCATCATACCTGATCCAGGGAAGCAGCCTTCGATAAAAGTTGCAACAGCAACAGACTTCTCTTCTTCATATTCTTGTTTGTGGTAAAAACCATACACGGTTAAATTCATATCATTTTCTAAAATAACCTCTACGCCATACTTCTCACGAATTAACGCCTCAATCTCGACATCAATTAATTCTTCAATATCACTGATATTCATAATTCCCTGATTAACTGCCCCAGGAACACCAAAGCCTATAGCCTGAATCTTGGGATAATGGGCGACAAGGCGGCCGGTTATTTGATCTATAGCGGTAAAATCTAGCGGCATGTATTCCTCACGCCCCTTCTCCACCACTTCCCCAGCCAGGTTTGCCACCGTAAATTCAATTGAGTGCTTTTTCAATCCGGCTTTGATGATAATGCAAGCAATAAAAGCAAAATCCATATTGTATTGATACACTTTTGCCGGCCGGCCGCCATTAGATTCTTCTGTTTCCAGCTCCAGCACTTCACCTGCTGCTAAAAGCTCATTCAGAATGCTCCCGCAGGTGCCAAGACTCAAACCTGTGAATTTAGCCACAGCAGCTTTTGTAGCTTTCCTATTTGCTTTGAGGGTCTGCCTAACAAGCTCCTGGTTCATCTTCTTGACGCGCATCGTATTATTCGCAATTGGACTCATCATCATCCCCCTTAATACAATACTTATTATAATACTTGCAATAAGTAAAAAGATAACCCATTATATTTATTTTGTCCACTCTTTTTCATAAATACTGTTCCCTTGCAGGGATAGGATAATGTTATAATTTTCTGTAATGAAAAGATGGAGGCCATTTTTATGAGTATGAAACTTTATTTGACACGACACGGTGAAACGGAATGGAACGTTGTGCACCGTATGCAAGGTTTTGAAGATTCCCCCTTAACAGCGCTTGGGGTCCGTCAGGCAGAAAGCCTAAAAACCGCTTTGGATGCTGTTCCCTTAGACATTGTCTACACGAGTCCTAGTCCCCGGGCTATTCGGACGGCTAAATTAATTTGCGGGGACAGGAATATCCCATTGGAAACTTCCGAAGCGCTGATGGAGATGGGGTTTGGGATTTGGGAAGGACGTGTTCACGCTGATGTGGAGGCCCAGTTTCCTGAGCAATGGAATCTTTTCTGGAACGACCCTGAGAAGTTTGCAATAACCGATAGCGAAACGTATACGCAAGTGCATGACAGAGCCATTGGATTCTTAAATGAAATTGTGCAGAAACACCCCGGGAAATCGGTGCTCATCGTTACGCATACCATTGTAGTAAAGATGCTGATGGCTCATTTTGCCGGAAGCGAACTGAAGCAGCTATGGAAATCGCCCGAAATCCTCCCAACCAGCCTTTCAAGAATCGATATCACGGATGATGCTGCTGAGATTATACTGCATGGGGATGTCAAGCATTATAAAAACTTGTAAAAACAGTGAGGCGGAATTTAGCCGCATGAATTTCACTGAATTATATATAGTACCTTGAATTGTGTTATAATGAACTTCTTATTGAATATGAAGAAGAATAGAGGCACTGAGGATGAAATGTAAAATTAACCGTAACGCAGCAAAAGTTCTGAAAGATATGCTCAGCACTCCTGAAGCGGAAGGCAAAAAGATCCGCGTTGTCATTACCCAGAACCATGGCAATCACGGCCATTATGCCATCACACTTGATACACCGACCGAGCATGATGAAGTTGTCGCTACCGACAAGGACATCGAGGTGTTGTTGGATACGCGTGAGCCGCTGCTGGATGGCGTATGGATTCAATTTTTCTATGTGCCTGAGGAAGGCTTTTTTATCACAAACCCTTCTACCGGATTCCTTGAGAAGTAACGGAGTAAGTTTATTTGAAAAAGAAGCCCGCAATTGGCCGGATCGGCTGATTGCGGGCTTTTGATTGTTTTGCCGATACTAATGGACATTAGCAATTCCGCCTTTTTTAGCTTTGGGAAAAATCCCAATCCCCCGCTTCAAACGCTGCAAGCCATCTTCCAGACGCGTTTTGGGGCAGGCGTAATTCATTCTAATGAACCCTTGTCCATTCCCGCCAAAAATAGCTCCTTCAGAAATATACAACCCGTTAGAGAAACAAACTGCAGGCAGAGATAACTTGGGAGAATTCGCGCCGAAATTTGCTGAACTGAACGATGATGTATTGTTTGGTGAGGTTTGGTCAAGAGAGAAAGAACTCTCCCCCCGCGACCGCAGCATGATTACAGTAGCTACTTTAATCTCCGAAGGAAACTTTGAACAATTAACTCCACATCTTCATAAAGCGAAAGCAAACGGAATTACCCAAGAAGAAATTGCAGAGATCATTACACACCTTTCGTTCTATGCCGGTTGGCCCAAAGCCTGGTCCGCTTTTAACATCGCTAAGCAAATCTTTAATGATTAAAAATAAAGAAGATGCATCTGATGGCAAATGAACAATTAAGCAATGTAGGAGATGCTTATTTGCAAATTCGGCAAGTTTTATTAGCTGTTCATTCAGTAAACGAATAACATTATTTATCACAAAAAAAAGTCCCGATGTAGGAATTCCTAGTCGGGACTTTTTTTGTGTTCATTTAAAACTCGATCTCGCCAAATATTATTTAAAACCTCAACGTTTGAAAGAAACACTGTAATTTATCATCCCAAAGGTTTCATAAGCACACATAGCATTTCAAAGCAGAAATAAATTTCTTTTTTGGATAGTCTTTTTTAACGTGTGAAAATACGTGTCTGTTAATATGCTGCTTCTAACCCTGAGGGTATTAATATAATACTCACTCAATAATTTTACATATTTAACGAAAAACTGAATTTATTGAAGTTGTTCTAAAACTTTTTCTCTCAGTTGAATAGTATCAACTCCGATTCCATTCACAAGAAAAGTAGGCGTACCAAAAATTCCATTAGCTGCTGAAATTTTAAAGTCTTTCTTTACATTTTTGTCACCTAAAAAAGGTTGGTTCTCAAGATCAAAATCTCCCTTTTTAATTTCCAACTTACCTTTAGCATCCATTAAAGTAGGAAGTTGATTTGCGCTTGTTTTTTCGTTAAAAATATTAGACGAGAAGAGTATAACTGCAAAAATGACCACAAAGCCTATTACAATAGTAAATTTCTTACGATGGTTTTTCATTTAGCACCCATATACTTATGTTTCAAAAGAATATCGGTTCTTTTAGATATTACTCAAATCTATCCTCTTTTTTTAATATTAAATACAGTCATAAAAATGAGACTTAATGTTAATGAGGCACCCCCCCAATCCATCCTATTAGAGGTGCATATTCAAATGTTTTTTCCCCCAGAAGAGTTAATAAAAAGAAAATGATAGCCAAAATATTGAAAGTTATTGCCACTCTTTTGGTATTCATAGTTCCAGTCCTTCCCTAAATCAATCACATTGAGCCAAGCAATAGCCGACTGCTGAGCCTGCACCAATATCAGCTGCTGCTAAGCAGACATAACAAGACAATCCTGCAGTAGCCGCACATCCAGCAGCACATAAAATACCCAATAAAGTAATGGCCCATGCGGCTACTCCTTGCGAAGCTAAACATACATGACCAGAAACTCTGTATTCCGACTTTTGGAGCAAGATCAATTTTACTCCCATCAGGAAGGTACTTATAACCAGAAATAATTTTTCCAGTTTCACTAACTTGAGCATCAATTTTCGTTTCTCCATTTATTTTAATGATTGAATGTATTTGGTTATTTTTACTTTTCAGTCCAACTCAAGTACTTTTCCATCATTATCAATTGTAATAATGTAATTACTGCTATTTTCCCCTCCAAGCAAAGGGAAGTATACAAAATAAAACTCTGAATCATAGCTTTTTACTTTAGAATATGTTTTTTTCCATATCATAGCTGAGTTTGGGAGAAAATTCTTTATGCATTTGAGCTAGACCTTGTTCAAGAGCACCACTTTCATTAACCTGCTGATATAGTTGATTGGCAATATCTTGACTATTCTCAATTCTTGTAAATACCTGATCCTCGTCTGCGAAAGCTGCAGTTACTTTGGTACTTTGGGATAAGATGCTAGTACACAGAAAAATAATTGCTAAAAGTGAAACAAAACCTTTAGAAAAGCCCTTAAAAATCTCGAACAATTACATCATCTTCTAAAATATGGTATTTTGTAACGTAAAAAACCATAACATTAATTAAATAATTATGTCAACGAATAAAAAATTTCTCAAATAAAGCAAATCACTTAAAAATTGACACTTCTCACATTCTACACAGACATAATCACAATCCGTATCTTTGGCTCTTCTCCCAGAGCTACCATTCATCTCATCCGCTCGCTTTATCCGGTCCGTTCTCTTGAACTTTCTCTTTTCACACCTTTTCTCAATTCTGTTTCATTTGGCTTGCTTACCTATTGTGTGGTGTCAAAATTAACGAGAGTTGCGAACGATGCATTGAAAATGAAAACAAAAAAAGCTTACCTTTGAAAACAAGGGAAGCTTTATAGGAATTTAAAAATCATACACCATTTTGTTTATTGCTGAATGTCAATTGTATGAGATAATCTGCTGATCGAGAATCTATATCATCCTATTCGGTAAAATGTTTCGAGGTATAACACATTCGCTGGCTACATAAAAAAGTTCAAGACGCCGCTAGAAAGACTCGAATTGATTAGACTACTACTATTAATCTACTTATCGTAGCTTGTTCTATATTCATAACTTGTTTTGTCGATTCATCAATTACCAACGTTACCTCTGGCCTAACTACTTCATTTAAATCATTTTTGATAAGTATTTCTAGCAAATATGATAACTGGTTAATAAATGTTTGGAGGAATTTCTGTGCATACAATATGGAAGGGTTCAATAAGTTTTGAATTAGATAAAGTTCAAGAAGAGGCCAGCAAGCGTATCAGTATTCTTGATTTCCTTAAAGAGGACCAGATCGACTTAATGTATACACAGAAAGCATATTTCCTTGGTCCAGTGATTAAACCAGTTAATGGTAATTGCATTCAACTAGCCACTCTGCATTACGCAAATGAGATTCGATCGATAAGTAATGTTCCCTCTCTAACTAACGATAATAATGTGAATGAGATTCAATTGAAGTTAGCATTGCAAGTTATCAAAGGTATTGCAGGTAAAACTGATCTAACCTCACTTTCTAATCCAGGACAAGAAAAATTACAAGCAGCCATTCAGTCGAGCTGGTCAACAGATCATTTCTAAACAAGTTCACGAGGAGGAGATTGTTATAGATCTACTTGAGGCACTGCAAAAAAGTGTGAAAGTGACCAAAAGCATCAAGGTTAAGACAAATCAGGTCAATGAGAACAAAAATAAAGAAAAACTAGGCTAAGTAAAAAGAGTACTCCTCGTGAGTACTTTTTTTAGAAAAATCACCTTCCTGCGCAAACATAAGAATATTCTTACATCTCAAAGTCAGGACAATTCAATGTCTACGATGAAATTAAACTTCAAATTCTGCTCTTTTTACTTGCAATCTCGTAGAAATAACGCATAACCTTTCTTTTACGCTGTTTTTATGATTGAAGAGGATGTCCCCTGCTTCATAAATCCTTATGGTGCTCCAGATTGCTGAACCGTTCATATTAAGACTGTTTGGAATTTAATTAAAACAGTTTGAATTGCATACCGAGAAAAACCATTCCTATCCACGCCCGGTATAAAATAAACTCATTGCTGGATAAGTCTATCAATAATTCAACCGGAAATTACCATATTCACGCACAGACCAGCGATTGTAATGCACTTTGCTCCGCACCCTTCTAAGAGTTTCCTACCGCTGAATTTAGAAGCCTATTAAGGTGGCCCTGAGCAGCCACATCAAAACAGATTCTATTACATTACACCCCATAAATTCTGCTGATACTGCGGTAGCAAATCATTTCCCATATTGATGATGATGTTGGTCAGAGCAAATTCCTCATGATATAACTCCTTAGTTTTCTTTTCTTAATGCATCCACTATTGTTGATTTCGTAAGTCTATACATTGGCCATGCTGTCGCAATAAGGACTGTAACAACGGCACCTACACATGCAATCCCATTATTAATCCAAGGCAGAGACCATTCGATATCAACCACACCCTTGAAGAGGTAGTGCACGCCGAAACTTAAACCTGTTCCGATGATGCTTCCATATATCGCTGCATACACTCCGTAAAATATTCCTTTCAGTAGAATCATTTTGTTAACCTGTCTCTGTGTCATACCGATGGCTTTTAGCACAGCGATGTCCAGCCTGTGGCCGGAAGTACCTTACCAGTATTGTCAGTACCATTATCTCAAAGATATTGCCAAACCCGTCATGGACCTGGACCGCAAGCTGAAGACGGGGATTAAGAAAAACTTACGGGTGGGATTCGCCAATTGGAAAAGCAGATTCAGATGGTGGACTCTGAAGATGCTGCTATTGCCAGAGACTATTTGGCTGCGGTACGTGCTGTATTGCTCGAGGATGGCAACCCGCCTCTAGATCTCCTGGGTATTCGAGTTACTAAGAAGCCTTGGCGATTCCGCCGAATCCAAAATAAGTCACCGCCGAACGACCGGACTAAGCAGTTGGAATCGCTACATCTGGCGCAGTGGTGAATTTGTCATTTGGGTAGATGACGCTTTAAACAAGAGAATCTGTTGAAACGGCTGAGCCGTGTAGACTATGAAAGCTATCTCCTCGAACGTAAGGGTTGGGAATCTCGGCTGCTCGAAGGAACAAAGCGTCTTCACTTCCGCAAAGACCCTAACCTTTATTTAAATCGCCTAGAAACCCGTGTCTGTTTGTTAATTGGGCAGGACTAGAAAAAAACTGAAGGACAGCACCTATTACCAGCCTGTCCTTATTGAGGGGGAGACGGGAAGGAAAGGTAAAAAGACGGCCCCTGACTGATTCAAGGGCCGCCTTCCGGCTTAGCTGAGCGTCTTCGATTGAATCTCTTGAATAATGTCTTCGGTCAGCGAGACTTGCCCGAATTCGTAGGCAACGACCGTCAAGGTTACACGCTGAATCTCCTCGGCGGAAATGCCGCCCCAGCCCATATCGGGGTAATCCATGGCCGCATTGGCATCACTGAGGAAAATCACCTTGTACTCACGGTGCGCACCGTCGCGGACCGTCGTCTCACAGCATACATTCGTGACGGTTCCGCAAATAATGATTGTGTTGATGTCATGCACCCGCAGAATCGTATCCAGATCGGTATCGTGAAAGCCGCTGTAGAACAATTTATCTACAATAATATCCTGTGGCTCGGGCGCCAACTCGTCGATAATCTCCACTCCCGGCGTACCGCGCTTCAGAATCTCATTCACGTTTGGATACATATCCAGCATCCGGCCTGTATCGCTGCCGTCGCCTCTCACAATATGGCGAAGATAGACGACCGGCATCCCGGCCGCTCTCGCAGCACCGGTCAGCTCCTTGATGTTGCCGATAATCCCCTCGGTCCGCGGGACGTAGAGGGCACCTTCCGGCTTGCAGAATACATTTTGCATATCAACAACGATAACGGCCGTTCGCTCCGGCTGAATATCCCACTTCATTTTAGCTTTCATATGTTAATCCTCCTGTGAAAATAATACGTGCTCCCCAGACTAGACAGCCTCGCTTGTCACCTCAGACACTCCCGTCGTGCTGCGCCGCTCAAGCAGCGGACGAATCCAAATGTTGACCACTGTATTCAGCACAATCAGCAGCACCACGCCGACCAGCATCGGCTGGGTCACTATGCTCTGAAAGGCAAGCGGCAGATTCTGCGTCAGCTCGGCCGGCAGATACATCGTGCCGAGAGAGATAATGAAGGAAGAGCCTGCCACCACAAGATTCAGTTCATCCCAGACGACCTTGCTGACCATCTGAATGCCGCTGATGGCAATAATGCCGAACAGAATGGTGGAGGCCGCCGACAGCACCGGTCCCGGAAGCGAGGCGATGAACATGCCCACCTTCGGAATGAGGCCCAGAACAATCGCGAGAACGCCGGCGGTCATCGTCACATACCGGCTGCCGATTCCGGATACGCGGACAATGCCAATATTCTCCGGATACGAGGTTGTGCCCAGCCCGCCGAACACCGCGCCAAGCGTACTGCCGAGGAATTCTCCGAACAGGCCACGGTTCACGCGGTCATTGTCCAGCTTCTGATTGCCCCACTTGGTCAGCAGCGTGTACATCCCTACCGCTTCGGCCGAAGCCTGAAGGAACGCGAGCAGCATCAGAATAACGATTGGAACGGATACACCGAAGCCGAAGGGGAAGACGTCCGGGAAGCTGAACCAGCCGGCCGCTGCAACAGAAGAGAAGTTCGTCGTACCGAAGATCGAATAGAAAATCGTGCCGGCAATGATGCCCCATAGCAGCGCGCCGCGGCGCAGAATGGTATTGCCGCCGAAGATGAGCAGCACCAGCACAATAAGGACCGTAACCAGTGAGGCGGCAAAGTTAATGCCGGTGTCGGCGCTGCCGAACCAGTTCTTCAACCCGATATCGGCAAGCTGAGCTCCGATAATAATGAGCAGTGTACCATAGACGATGGGAGGCGAAATAAATTTATTCAAATAGCCGATCAGCCCGAATCTGCGGACCGGAATCGACAGCAGCATGAAGATCAGGCCGGCGACCGCCATGGAGCCGAATGCCGTCCCTAGCCCCACAGTTGACCCCGCTGACAGCACCGCGACGAAGAACGCCGCCGTCGGGCCTTGAACAACCGGGAGCCGCAGCATTTTGCCCGACTGCAAGACTGTTACAATCCCCGTGGTCAAAAAACACGCCTGAATCATATAACCGATGATGCTGGCATCCAGGCCAAGCGCCTGCCCGATCAGCACGGGGAACAGAAAGATACCGGTTAATGCCAGCAGATGCTGGAACCCGTACGTCACATTGGCGCCGATGGACAGCTTCTCCTCAATCCCTACGGTCAGTACTTGTTCCTCTGAATGTGTACTATGCATGATTAAACCCGCTCCTATCTGTTGTCTGTTAGTAGCGCCGTCTCTCCAGACAGCATATCATCTGCTGTTTCGCGGCAAGCAGATACGGCTGCCCCATCGCTATGAACGGTGCCGTCTCTGATATTAATGTAAGAATACGTTACGCTTCTCACAGCGACTGCGTTCAGTTGGCTGTAAGGTCCTCCTGCTTCAAGCCCCGGCCGGAGCCGTGTTTGCCGGTCAATGCATCCAGGTTCTGAGCGGTGTACCGCTTCGCTCCGTCGCTGTCGCCTGCCTTGATCGCCATATAAATCGCTTCATGGTAGATTGTATTATCCTCATATCCGCGTGTGTCCAGTATCAGCTGGCTGAGCATTTCCCTTAATCCGTCGGCAATCACCTTGTACATCGCCGAGAACACATCGTTGTGACAGGCCTCCACTACCGCCATGTGGAACGATATATCAGCCGCGACATATTCGGCGTATCTTCCCTTGTCCAAATACTCGTTCCGCAGGTCCAGCCTGGAGCGCATAATCCCGATATCGGCATCTGTCCGTCTGGCAGCGGCCAGCCCGGCCGCTTCAATCTCCAGCATCCGGCGCACTTCAAGCACCTGCTCGAAATTTTGCGGAATCAGGGTAGCCTGCACGGATTGGAAGCCGATGGACGGCATTTTTACATAGGTGCCGTCGCCCTGGCGCACCTCCAGAAATCCGGCATGTACGAGAATCTTCACCGCTTCCCGCACCGTCGAACGGCCGACGGAGAGCAGCTTCATCAATTCAGGCTCGGGCGGGAGCTTCTCGTCTTTCTTGTACTGCCCGGATTGAATCAGCCCCATCAGCTGATCCAGCACCTCATCAACCAGTTTTCTTCTTTGAACGGCTTTAAGTCCTGTCTGG
The DNA here is from genome assembly GCF_000981585.1 of Paenibacillus riograndensis SBR5. Lineage (NCBI taxonomy): Bacteria > Bacillati > Bacillota > Bacilli > Caryophanales > Paenibacillaceae > Paenibacillus > Paenibacillus riograndensis. Next base: position 3,203,960 of record NZ_LN831776.1, on the reverse strand, counting down.
TTAGAAATGAACCGCACCCCCTTGTTACTATACTTCACATATTGATCGAAACATCTGATGTTTGTCGTGCTATATTGCACATTATATGGACTGTCTTGCGTAAAAACAAGCATTATTTTTTTGTTATGTAAGCTATATTGACATAATCCTTGACAGCACTCCGGTTTCCGGCTAGTTTTAATACAGATTAAACATCTGATGATCTAATGTTTGTGCCATTATTTCTGCAACCGCAAAGGAGCCGCCATGAGCAAACTGACCACCAACCCTCCATGGATTCATTCCAATTACCGTATGATCAGCATCCTGCTGTTCTTCCCGGCCCTGTTCATTCTCTCGGCACTGTACATTACAGTCCCGCTGATCCCGGTGTTCGCCGGGGAGTTCCATATATCGCTTGAGCAAGCGGCCTGGAGCGGGAGTGCCTTCTCCCTCTTTTTTGCCTTCGGCTGTCTGCTGTTCGGGCCATTGTCGGACAAGCTTGGGCGCAAGCGGGTCATGGTGCTGGGGCTGGCTGCGCTCTCGCTGGCTACACTCGGCACCGGCCTGGTTTCTTCCTTCCCGGCATTGATCGTCTTTCGCTGCATCCAGGGAGCCGTTGCCGCGACCTTTTCGCCGGTAGCCTTAACCTACGCCGGCGAGGTTTTCCCGACACACAGGCGCGTATCAGCCATCGGGATGATCAGCGCCGGGTTCCTGATGGCCGGCATACTCGGCCAGGTCTGGGCCAGCTATCTCAATGAACGGCTCGGCTGGCACGCCGTATTCCTCCTGCTGGCCGCTGTCTACGGCCTGACATTCCTCGCACTGGCCTTGTATCTTCCGTCCAGCCCGGCTTCCGCCGGGAGCGCCGCAACTCCCGGTAGCCGCCGGACGGAGTGGCGGAGCATTCTGGCGAACCGCTATCTATGGCTCTGCTACAGCGTAGCCGTCATGCTGCTGCTGTGCTTCGTCGGCATGTATACCGTGCTGGGCAGCTTCCTGCACAACAGTCCGTATGAGCTGTCCAATATGCAGGTGCTCGGCATCCGCGCCTTCGGCATGATCGGCATGCTGTGCTGCTTCATCTCAGGGCCCTGCTGCGCCCGCTGGGGCAGCAAGGCGGTGCTGCGCAGCGGGCTGCTGCTGGCGATTGCCGCGATGTGCGCCCTGTCGCTCGTCCGCTCGATCGCCGCCTATACGGCGCTGAGCGCCGTCTTCGTGGCCGGCATTGCAATCCTTGTGCCGTCCCTGATCTCGCTGGTCGGTGACATCGGCAGCAAGCAGCGGGCTACTGCCACATCGCTGTACACGTTCATCCTGTTCGCCGGCGCCAGCCTCGGACCGATTGTATCCGTCTATGCGCTCGATATCGGCCCGCCCAATGTGCTGCCGTTCCTGATCTTTGCCGGCCTGCTTACCGTAGGCCTGATCAACTCGCTCTTCATCAAACTTCCTGGCCGGACGGCGTAAGCTTTTAACGTGGAGCGTTACCGGAAATACTCATACACGCATAAATGAAATAAGCGATTCGAAATATAGCACAATACGAGACTTAAGGCTGCAAAAAGCAGCACCAAACAAAAAAAGGTTGATTTAGAAATCGATAGATGACATCTTTGCCAGGAAGATCGGCTCCACGGGCACTTTCCAAAAGCCGAAACTAGTGCTTTCTCTCGAATTTCGAACTATCCTTTATCCAATTCTGTCTTTTATCGTTCGAGCCCGTTAAGCTTCAGATCCTCTTCAGTAAAAAAATTGAAAGAAACCGAGTTGACCTGAGGAAAATAGTGTATAATCTAATTAAAGTCAGCTTGAATATAAAAGGAGGTAAACCATAATGTATAGCATCAGTGAAATTGAAAAAATAACTGGACTGCCCGCCTCTACTCTCCGTTATTACGAGCAAGAGGGGATTTTACCTAGCGTGAATCGAAATGCTCGTGGGAGAAGAGAATATACAGAGGAAGTATTAGAATGGCTAGAATTAGTTGTTGCTTTAAAGGATACTGGCATGTCGATCGAAGAGATCAAAGCCTATACAGAGCTTATACTACACGGAGATGAGACGCTGAACGCAAGGAAGGATTTTCTGTCACAGCATAAAATGAAAGTAGAAAAATCAGTAGCACAAACGCAATTCCATCTGGAGAAAATCATTCGTAAAATCGCGATCTACGATGTCTTGATGTATAAGAAGGAGTCAAGTAAAGTAAATTTGATTTAAATCCCTTGTTGACTTCAAGTTTACTTTAAGTTGTAGACTGTGGATATAAACTTGAAGGAGTGATTATATTGTCTCAACAACAAGGAAAAGTTTGGTTTATTACAGGATGCTCAACCGGATTTGGACGTCATATCGCGAAGCATGCCATTGATGCAGGATATAAAGTTGTGGTAACAGCCCGCAATGTGGATCAGATTCAGGATCTCACAGCTGGATATGAAGAAAATACACTGGCTCTCCCATTAGATGTGACCAATCAAGGTCAAATTAACAGTGCTGTCGCCAAGACGATTGAGAATTTTGGTCGCATAGATGTGCTGGTTAACAATGCCGGCATTGGCTATTTTGGTTCGGTTGAGGAAAGCGTCGAGGAAGAGACTCGCAAAATGTTCGAAATTAACTTTTGGGGTCTCATGCATGTGACAAATGCCGTATTACCACATATGAGAAGCCAGAAATCCGGGCATATCATTAACTTTTCTTCAATCGGTGGCTTGACCTCGTTTCCAACACTCGGCTATTATCACGCGACAAAATATGCTGTTGAGGGGATTTCCGAAAGTCTCGCTCAAGAAGTAGCGCCGTTCAACATTCATGTGACACTGATCGAGCCAAGTGGCTTCCGTACGGATTGGGGCGGTCGTTCTTCGGTTAAAACTGACACAGCTATTCCTGAATTAAAGCAGTCGCCTGTAGGCCAAATGTTGAACGCTGTCCAGCAGGAGGCAGGACAAGAAGCCGGCGATCCTTCCAAGGCTGCAGAAGCGGTTATTACTGTCGTTGAAGCAGACAAACCGCCACTTCGTCTGCTCCTTGGAGAAATGGCTTATCAAGCAGCCACGCATAAATTTACGAATCTGCTTGCAAATATAGAGGAATGGAAAGAAACTACGATCAAAGCTGATTTCAAAAAATAAGAGTTTTTGTGTTAATCAAGGGGTTGTCTGACTTTCAGAGGGACAACCCTTCTTTATTGAAATTAAGTCTCCTGTTTCTGAATGGAAAAATTCTTTATCAAAATGGTTGCAGTTCTCTCTTAATTAACCTGCTCGTTAGGCTACCGAATTATTCGCAGCCTGTTGTCATCGCACACTCCAGTTAGCTTATTATACATGTATTGTTAGTATAAACATGATAGAGCTTTTAAGTTGGCGGCTTTAATTTCCATTCGGGGATAAAGCTTTCTTTTTATATGCAAAAATAGGCTATAAATCTTCCTCTCATACACCCAGCATTAAGACTTAAACAATGAATTAATCGTCACAAAGATACTGAGCGTTAATCTTTTTTACCACGGAATGAGAATTCCACGCCGCACCGGAGAGGGCAAGCCATAGTACATCATTGGTATAGTAGGTCCGCCCGATAATTTTCACATGGCCTTCTGTTGCTTTATACACTTGAGTACTAGACATTTCTAAACCTTCCTTCTCAGCTAATATTTGTAACAGTAACAAAGGCTCTCTCTCTTTTCAATAAGCCTCCCTAACTTTGCATGTATTACCCCGGATATGGGTTGTATGTTAAGATCAATGCTAAAGTATCTTCACTGACTAGAGGAGAACAATCATGGACTTCACCAGAGGAACCTACGGCTTTCGGTTTGCAGAAGATAAGGAGTTGCAATTATGCGTTCTATTTGCGGCCGGTTATGATTCTATCACCGATCCCTCTTACCGTTGGGACGGTCTGGAGCGAAATGACGGTCCTCTTCTATTGTTCCAATACACCCTCTCCGGAGAAGGTGTGTTTGAGTCGGAGAACCGGACTTACCTGGTCACTGCCGGACAGGCTTTTCTGGCAGAAATTCCCGGCCGCCACCGTTATTTCTACCCTCCGGATTCGAAAGAACCATGGCAATTCTTGTTCCTGTTATTCCGGCCCGATCTGATCCTGCCCCATTGGCGTAAATTTCTGCGTGAGGCAGGGGAAGTACCGCATTTGTCTGCAGACTGTGCACCGGTCCGGCTTCTACGGATGATTGTAAATGATGCAGCTGCAGGTAGAATCTCCGATCCTCTGATCGCATCTTCTTCCATCTATCAGTTCATGACAGAGCTGTCCAGGCTACAAGTAACAACGCTGAGAAACAAGGATAACTGGTCGGAGAGCATAAGGCGCGCTGCCGATTATATTGAGCACAACTTTGCACAGATGATAAGTATTGAGCAGCTTTCCGAGCATGTCTCCTTGTCCAAATATCATTTGATTCGCCGCTTTTCGGCTAGCACAGGTCTGACTCCCGGTGCTTATCTAACCCGTATCCGTATTGAGAAGGCTATGGAACTGCTCCGGGGAAGCAGCTTAAGTATTGAAGCCATTTCCAAGCAGATCGGCTACTCCAGCGGGAGCTACTTTATCAAGGCATTCCGCAGCCTGACCGGACTGACGCCTGGAGAATTCCGCAGCGGAGGCGACAGTCTTGCATACCGTAGGCTGTTTTTTGACTAACCGCAATTTTGTGCTATTCAGCTACTAAGATTACTATAGATATTGCTACTATCCTTTATTATGATGAGTATGACAAGAGCAATAATACATCAGTAAAGGAGATTTACAATGAATCATAAACTTGCAGCACCTACTCCACCTCTTGGCTGGAACAGCTGGGACTGCTATGGTGCAGCCGTAACTGAAGACGAAATCCGCGGCAATGCGCAATATATGGCAGAACATCTCAAAGACTTCGGCTGGAGCTACATTACCGTCGATATTCAATGGTACGAGCCCTTTGCGAATTCTTCACAATACCGTCCATTCGTACCGCTAGTGATGGATAAATATTCCCGGTTGATGCCTGCCGAGAACCGGTTTCCCTCCGCAGCGGGAGGTCAGGGCTTCAAGCCATTAGCCGATTATGTCCACAGTCTTGGCCTGCAATTCGGTATTCATATTATGCGCGGTATTCCACGGCAGGCCGCCCACGCTGCCACTCCTGTACTGGGTACAAGTGCAACGGCACGCGAGATAGCGCACGCGAACTCCATCTGTCCATGGAATACGGATATGTACGGTGTAGATGCCTCCAAAGAAGGAGCACAGGCTTACTACGATTCGCTCTTTGAACTGTACGCAGAATGGGGCGTTGATCTGGTGAAGGTCGATGATATCGCAGCTTCCCGGCTGTACGATACTCATCAGCCAGAAATCGCCCTGATCTCCAAAGCGATCGAACGATGCGGCCGGCCTATGGTGCTGAGTCTCTCGCCTGGTCCTGCTCCGGTGGAGTACTCGGACTTCTTCGTAGAGCATGCCAACATGTGGCGCGTAACAGATGATTTTTGGGACCTGTGGCCACTGCTTCTGGACATGTTCGATCGCTGCCGAAAATGGCAGGGCGTTCCGCAGGCCGGCTCCTGGCCGGACTGCGACATGCTGCCGCTCGGTCATATTGGCATTCGCTCTGTGGATGGCGGCGGGGAAGACCGCTGGACCCGATTCACGCGTGACGAACAGCTGACGATGATGTCGCTCTGGAGCATTTTCCGCTCTCCGCTGATCTTCGGCGGTGAACTGCGGGACAATGACGACTGGACACTATCGCTGCTGACCAACCGTGAGGTGCTGCGCTTGCACCGCGAGAGCTGCGGAGCCAGAGAAGCACTCTGCAAAGATGAGCTTATTGTTTGGACTGCAGGACACAGCGATGGCACCCGGTATGCTGCTGTATTCAACGTCGGCGACACCCTACTGCCGGTGGAACTGGCGCTTGAGGAGATTGGCTTCAGCGGCTCAGCCTCCGGCACTGAGCTCTGGAGCGGGACGCCAGCCAAAATTGCCGCAGGTGTGCTTCAGACAACTGTACCGTCTCATGGTGTACGCCTGTATAGCTTCTTGTAAGGAAAAAGCCTGTAGTCCAGAATCGTTTGGACTACAGGCTTTTTTGTCTTGAATAAGCTTATCTGTTCGGGAATACCATCTTTTCAGCATTGCCGACTTCAAAGGCTACAGCCTCATCATAACCAAGGCCTTTGGATTTCGTAATCATTTCTTCCTTGAGCTTGTTATATTCAGCATCATTCTTGGCAAATACCATTTTCCATGAGTACTCCTTGATAATCTTGCCGATTCCGTCAATCTTCTGCTGCAGCTGGGCAGGCACAGTGACCGGAGTTTCAGTCGTGAAGAACGGCTTCGATACTTCAATCATGTTGTTCTTCACAAAATAGTCTTTCGCCGTCATCACTCCCGTAGCTTCGCGCCAGCTTTTGGTGACCGGGTCCGGATCATGATTCAGCGTTGAAGGCCACAGGTTGTAGTCATAGGTTTCACCGGTATCCGGGTTGATGTTCGTCAGCTTCAAAGTAGTATTATTAATCTGGTTTGTACCGTCCTTGAACGTGCCTCCGCCATATTCAGCCGGTACAGGTTCAGCATTCGCAGGCAACGCCTTCCAGCCGAAGTCGGTCACGAACGGCTTCCCGCTCTCATCAATATCCCAAGCCAGGCCCTTTGGACCATAATTCGCTTCCATCACGCCTTCAGGCGAGTACAGCCAGCTCAGGAATTCCATAATACGTTCAGGTTCCTTGGCCTTTGAACCGATTGCCCATACCCGGTTGCCGCCATACGGACTTTGTCCGTAAGAAGTAACTTTCTCATCGGCAAAAGGCACTAGAGCAAAGCCTTTGCCCTCAGCTGTACGTTCAGGCGTATTGTAAACGTTATCAACCCAAGGGAAATGTGAGAATAATACTTGCCCGTCCTTGATCTTGTTGGAGACATCCGAGAATTTCTGCGTTAAGGAATCAGGATCAAGCAGTCCCATCTGATTCGCGTCATAATAGAACTTCAGACCTTGAAGATAATATCCGTCTTCATCCAGGACACCCTGCCATTCGTCCTTATTTTGATGCGTCAGGGTCAGCCCTGCTGGATTCAGTCCGTCGCCTTCATTATAACCGTGGAACTGGGCGATAACTTTAGCCAGGGTCATGTAAGTGCCATCCCAGTCGGACCACAGGGAGATGCCGTAGGTCGGACGACCATTCTCACTCTTTGGTTCGAGTTCCTGCATTTTCTTCAGCAGCGGGAGATAATCATTCAGTGTCTTGATTTCCGGACTGCCGAGTTTTTGGTACAAGTCCCAGCGGAGGTTCGGTCCATAGTTCATTGTCGCCCCTTCGGAGGGGCCTTCTCCTGTTCCTACATCGAATCCAACTCCGTACACCGCGGTACCTCCACCGAATTGCTTCTTATTTGCTTCAATGGCTTCCGGAGCATTAGCGAGCAAGCCCTGACCATACTTATTTAGCATATCGTCCTTCGTAAAATCGAGCAGCAGGCCTGCTTTGATTGCATCCTGATAGTCCTTGCCGTTGGTGCCGAAGACTACCAGGTCACCCAGATCTCCTGAAGCCATCATGGTTGCGACTTTTTGCTGTCCGCCGGCCAGGTTCGAGGCGATAATGTTAAGCTTGATGTTAAACTTATCTTTGACAAGCTTGGCAAACCAGCCGGGCTGCTCCCCGGCATAGTTGGCCAGCATGGAGAACACATCAATGGTGATTTCTTTTTTATCTGTATTATCGTTGTTATCAGAAGCAACTGGTGCGTTTGTTGCGCTGCCTGCTGAATTCCCGCCGTTATTATTGCTGCTGCACGCTGAAGTGAATACGAGCATCGCACACATTGCAGCGGTAAGTGCCGTTCCGGCCCATCTCTTTTTCATATTTTAAATCCTCCCCTGTTTTGAACGCATTATTCTTATTGTTGAATACAACACCGTTTCGTGGAAGAATTTCACCCCTTTCAAGTAATGAACCTCCGGCAGTCAGCCTTTGACTGCACCAATCATAATTCCTTTTACAAAGAACCGTTGGAAGAACGGGTACACCAGCAGAATCGGCAGTACTACAACCATAGATACGGTGGTGCGGATGGAGGTTGGCGTTGCCATATTGGCCAGATCCAGATCCATAGCACCTGTAGACTGCTTCATTAGCTGGGCGATGGAAGTCGCTTCATTCATGTAACGATATAGAATAAATTGAAGTGTGAATAGCTTCTGATCCGTGACCAGGAACAACGTATCTGTGAAGCTGTTCCATTGGGTAACTGACGAGAAGATGGCAATGGTAGCCAGTATTGGCGTAATGAGCGGTAAGATAATACTTGTGAACACCTTGAAATACCCGGCTCCATCAATCTGTGCAGACTCCTGCAAGGCTATCGGTGTAGATTCGACGAAGGTTTTGACAAGAATAATAAAGAACGGCTGGACGATAAACGGCAGTACGTAAGCGGCAAAATTATTAGTAAGACCTAAATTCAGCATTGTTAAATACCACGGAATCAAACCGGCGTTGAAATACATCGTAATGACCAGAAAGCGGTACCAGAATTTGCGTCCCCACATTTGTTTGGTAAACAGATAACCGAGAAAGGCGGAAGCGGCAACCGTCAAAAGGGTACCAATCACTGTGCGGCCGACCGACATCAGTGCCGCCTGTCCGAGGCCGGGAATTTTAAAGACATCCATGTAGTTGGTAAAGTGAACACCCTTGGGATAGAACATAACCAGCCCTCTGCTGCTAAGGTCATTGTTACTAATCGTATTGATGAACAAATAATAGAATGGAAATACACAGATGAGCGTGATAAGGGCAAAAACGGCATAATTAATGAAGTGGAACAACGTAAATTTCTCTTTGGCAGGCATATGTCTCTTCTCTCCTTTTCTGTCTGTCTATTAAAAGATGCTGTCACCGCGGATGACTTTCGACATGGTATTAGCCACGAACAACAGGAACAGACTGACCAGTGATTTAAGCATGCTCACTGCTGTAGCGAAGCCGAAATTGGAATTTGTCATTCCGATATTGTACACATATAAGTCGAGAACCTCGATATGATTCGTATTCATTGCATTCTGGAACACGTAGAACTGCTCCATTCCGTTATTGATGAAATTTCCGATGGATAGCAGCAGCAGTACGAAGAAGGTAGGCATAATGCCCGGAACCGTTACGTGCCACATTAACCGGAATCTTCCGGCTCCATCGACTCTTGCTGCCTCATAGATCTCCTGATCAATCCCGGTTATAGCGGCAATATACATAATTGCTCCCCAGCCGAGCCCTTTCCATATACTCCATAAAGTCATTGCCATCCAGGTATGGTTATCGGAGGCGAGAATATTCATGGGTGTTGAGATCCAACCCAAATCCAGCAGCAAGTTATTCAAAAAACCATTATCTACCGAGAAAAGCATGAAGGCAAAGGAATAAACAAGCACCCAGCTAATGAAATTCGGCAGTGTTGTAAGCGTTTGTACAATTTTTTTGAACCTGGTGCTTCTTAGCTCAACCAGAAACACTGCAAAAATTACCGGTAAAACTGAAGTAGCAATATTTAAAGAACTGATAGCAAAGGTATTGCGCAGTACTCTCAGAACTTCCTGTCGCTGAATTTCATTGGAAATCATCGAAGTGAACCAGTCCAAACCCATGAATTCGGAAGCTGAGAGCGGAATACCCGGCCGGTAATCATAGAAGGCATAAATCCATCCGTAAAGCGGCAGGTACGAGAATAAGAAGGCCAGGACCAGAAATGGCAGCGCCATCAGGAACAAGCGGTATTTATCATTGTTGCGCAAATGTTTGGGGGTGCTTGCATTCACTAAAGATTTACTTGCAGGATTGATGTCCATTGTTTCTCCTCCGCTGCTCTAAATAATAATAGGTGCGCCAGCGCTACCCTGGAATCTTCATTGTAGCTAACGCTCTAATTCATTAACTTCACGGGTAATCTCTTCTCCGCCCTGCCGCTTCCACTCCTCAGCGAAATGGTCAAAGGCTTCCAGTGGAGCCGCGCCCAGGATAATCTTCAAGAAGGTCTCATCTTCCAGCCGCTGAAGCTTCAGCCATCTGCTTTCCATCGTCGGAGTCTGAGTATAAGTGGCACTGAATATTCCCTTAATCTCATTGTCCACTAGCGGCGATCCGCCAACCATTAAAGAATAGGCGCGAACCCACATGGCCCTGTTCTTATCTGGTTCCCAGTACTGAATATCGTATTTGTCGTAAGGTCCTAATTTGACAGGTCCAATATTGCGGATATCGGACTGCAACATCTTGTACTCAGGCTTATTCAAGAAATCTTCAGCGGTTTTAGTACCAGCAAATACTTGCCGGAGTGCCTTCACTTCATACTCGGTTTCATCAGCTGCCGCATAAGTCAAGCGTAACGGGTACTCCGTGGGACCTCTTTCGGTAGTGAAGGTGCCCCGGCTTTCCCCAAGTACCAGATTATTAACGATTAACATAGCGGCTTCAGGATGCTCATACCCTTTGCGGACAACGACAAATTGGCTTGTAGTATTACTCATATGCGGGCGGTACGAGCCACTCTTGTCCAGAGGGAGTGCATACGCCTGCCAATTTGCCTCAGGATTATTCCGTACTGCATCGTCGATAGGCCCATAGGGAGCCCACCATGGTGCAAAGAACATCCCCGTTTTCCCGCTTGCAACAGATTCTCCCGGATCTTCACGCACCCCCATTTCAGGATCAATTGCCCCTGATAGATACATCTTCCTTAATATCCCCAAGGCTTCCTTGGTCTCAGGTTGAATGGAGCCGTATACAACCTTGCCGTTATTCTCCAGCCAATAGCCAGGGTAGGCGTTATAAGCAGCAAATATCCCGTCAAAACCATACAGATTATTGGTTGACTGAAGAAAATTGGCATACATCCTGCCCGTTGCACTTGGTCCGGCCAGCCCAATCGTATCCCGCTGGCCGTTGCCGTCCGGATCCTGTTCAACGAACGCATGGGCAACTGCTTCCAGTTCCTCCATCGTCTGCGGCGGCTTGAGCTGTAGCTTATCGAGCCAATCTTTACGAAGCCATAAAAGATGTATCCCGTCTGCCTGTAGCTGTACATTAGGCAGTGCAAGGATTTTACCGTTAAACGTTACGCTGCCCAATGCCTCTCCGCCTGTGCTGTCAACAATTCTCTTGATTACTGGAGACGCGTAGGTATTATAGACCTCGGTTAAATCCGCCAGCTGGTCAGCCTCTACCATTTCTTTAAGCTCAACAGCGCCGACAACCATTGCATCCGGCAGGTCACCGCTGGCAATCGCCAGGCTTACCTTCTGGTTATAATTCGCCGGTGAGGCTTTGAAGGAATAGTCGACAATAATATTTAAGTTGTTTTTGATATTACGGGTATATTGATTATCAACAAGGGTTTCACCCTGCAGCAGAGATTTGGTAGACTCGACTGTGGTACCGATATGAATGGTGACGGGCTCTTCATATTTGCCCGATGAACCGGGAAGCAGTTTGGCATGCTGACTTGCATCTGAGTTTGAATTTTTGCTGTTGCTACATGCATTTGTCGTTAGCGATATAAGAAGCACAGCAATCATCCCAAGCCTTCTTTTCATCTTACCTTCCCTTCTCTCAGTGATAACACCTTGTAAACTGAGTATATAGGATAGAAACCGCCTTCGAGATAGAAAGCGGCTTCGAATCTGGGTAGAGAAATGGGGGAAGTTCATGCTGGAGCAGCAGTCATTTATCCCCCTAAATATCGGACATTTATCCACCCGCTTGAACGGACTGCCTGTACTCGCTAGGGAGCATGCCTGTTTTCTCGTAAAATACCCGGCTAAAATACTTCTGATCCGTATATCCCGTATGCTCGGAGATCCACTGCATGTTTTTTTGTGTATACTGCAGGTACTCCTTGGCTTTGTCCATCCGGATTGTCCGCAAATAATCATTGAAGGTCATCCCGACCATATCCTTAAAACACTGGCTGAAATAACTTCGGCTCATATTCACTCTCTTGGCCATTTCGGAAGCAATGACCGGATTAGCCATTTCTTCATGCATAGCCTGCACCGCTCTGGCGATACATTCTTTAACCTCTTCCGAGTACTGGGGCTTGCCAATGGCAGCAGCCAAGGATTGTCTGGTGTTATTCAGCCATTCTTCCACTTCAAACCAAGCAACGAAGGTCTCCGGCAGTTCGATTTGCTGCCCCGTTACAGAAGCATAGATCCGGTTCCATCCGGGCAGTAATGTATTTAGGAACCCGGTCAGCCTGGCAGGAGGCAATGCTGCACCTTTCAAACTCTCCAGAAACCTGACGAATTCGGACTCCTTATGAACCCAGCCCAGTGACTGGCCTGACTTTTTCAGCCCGGTTAGTAAATCCATACTTACTGTCGGCATGGATAGGGATGCTGTATCCCGGATTACTTCATTTGTTGGCATTTGGCCGGGAATAACAGTATAGAAGCTGTTATTACCAGACACCGCCTCAGCGGTTAAATTGACCGGCGCAGCATTCTTCATTTTCTCTTCCTGTATTCTGGCGCTGATCCTGCCCATTACCTCATCATAGCTGTCCGTTTCCAGTTCAACCTTGGCGATATAATCAATTGCCCCCAGCCGGAGACAATCCTGAATGTATTCGAAATCCTGATGGAGCGTGAGCACAACAATAGAGATACGGGGATATTGCCTGCGAACTACTCGCATCAGCTCCATACCGGACATAACCGGCATGGCCAGATCGGTGAGCAATAAATCTACCTGCTGCTCAGCGAGGAAATCCAGCGCCTTTTCACCATTCTTAGCCTCTCCAACCACTTCCATGTTGTACTCCAGCCAGGGAAGCATAGATCTTAAGCCTTTGCGCACCAGGTTATCGTCATCAACAATTAAGACTTTAATCATTCGGCAAAACCTCCATGCTCGGTAATTTCAAAAAGACGGTTGTTCCCTGGCCCAGTTCACTATGAATCTCCAGGCTGGCCAGTCCGCCGTACTGGTTCTCAATCATCCGTTTGACATAACTCATTCCAATGCCCATTCCGGCTTTCTGCTGTTCAACCTGCTGCTGATGCAGCAGCTTCGCGATTTCTTCTGCTGAAATGCCTGCGCCATTATCATAAACAGAGATGATTATCTGCCCTTCTTCCTTTCCTACCTCAACCTGAATATAGCCCTCATCATGAAGACCGTGGTACAAGGAATTCTCCAGCACCGGCTGCAAAATAAAGCGGGGAATCGGTAATTCCAGTACATCATCATCGACATGAATCCGTACATCAAAGCCGAAGTCATACCGGACCTGCTGGAGCGTTAAATATTGCCGGATGGAGTCGATTTCTTCACGGATCGTAGAGACCAGTCCTCTTTTGCCCAGATTGTAATACAGCAGCTTGTTGAGCGAAACGACCAGCTTATCAATGTCCTTCTGCCCGTTCATCACTGCCAGCCAGTGGACCGTATCCAGTGTATTCATCAGAAAATGCGGATTAATCTGATACAGCAGCTTTTCCACCTCCAGGTCTGCCCGCCCCTTCTCCTTAACCTCAACTTCCTGGATCAGCTCGGCAATCTGGTTCTTCATATTCTGCAGCTGCTTGAGCAGAAAATCGAACTCGGGTATTTTAATGCGCGTGACCTCGGTAACTGCCGTATTCCGCTGTGCAATGGACTTGATCTGATGGTTGAACTGCTGCAGCGGAACATAGACCATTTTCCACAGGAACCAGGCAATCAGCAGACTGACGGCAAGAAACAACAGGAACAAATAGATCATTTGAATGACCCAGCGATTTTTTTGCTGGTTGTATTCATTCACGGGAATTAGTGAGATAACGCTCCATCCTTGATTGCTTGTACTTTCAAACCAGTAATATCCGTTCTGCAGGCCTGCGTCACCGCTGCTCCCGCTGTCCGCGAAATAATCATCCATAGCAAAGTCTTCCGGAACATCGCTGTATGCAATCCGTTTGTCATTGTCCAGAATCAGGTAATAGGAGGCATCCTCCTGATTATCCTCAAAGATAGAAGGGGTCATCTTGAAGCCGGATTCAACATAAACATACATGTCATCTGGATCCCCGGGTAAATCTACCTTTCGCAACGCGGAGATCACATATTCGTCATTGTAACGTTCATTGCTGATATGAGGTCCAAAATAAGATATCCGGAAATACTCTGCCAGCAGCGGCAATCCGGTAATCTCATAATCCTCTTTAACGATGGTACTGTTGAACATGTAAGTACCTTTAACTTTAGAATAGTACATCATCAAACCGATCGTAGGATTGGTAAAAGAAATCAAATTAATCTCCGTATTAATCTCTTCCGTCAGCACAGCACGTTCAAACTGTTTATCGGAGGAAAGGAGTAAATCAACCTTCTTACCGATACTGCCCTGCAGCGCAAGCTGCTGGGAGACATGATTCAGGTTGCTTATAGTCCTTTCCAGGGACAATTCAGCCTGTTTCAGATTACTGCGAACACTGCTCTCCAGATTGCCCGCCAATATGGAAGACATCGTATGGTAGGACAGAAGCACGACACAAATAAAGGGAATCAGGGTAGCGCTTGCAAAAATAAACATGATCCGTTTCTTCATCGTCGCCTGCTGAAGGTAATTCATTATTAGCTTTAGCTTTGCACTCATCGACATCCCCCCAGCTATGGCTTATCTAAATTCATTATCGCACCTATTATTCGACAAATATAAGGCTGTTTCTGCTTGAATTGTTATATAGTGATCTTGAATTCACATTTATATTAATTTAATATGCATTTGCTAATATATTTGCAGCAACCGGGAGTGTCCTTATTTAATCTGCCTTTAAACAAAAAAGCCCCAGAGGCAACAAGTGGATCATTAATTAGACTGGACTTGCATATGCAACCCGAACCGCCTGAATGATCACATGATTATCTTACATGTAGGTCTAATTCGTCCTATTAATAATTAGTTTAATTTCATAACACATTTAGCGCTTTGTCCTGAGTACCTGAAATTAACTTCGCCATACCTTTATTTACCATATTGTAGAAAAACCGGTCAGCAGATGCTGACCGGTTAGTTGATTAACCAAAAAATATCTGAACATTCCCATAAACCAAAAACTTGACTGCTTTTACAAACCAACATGAATCGAGCATTGCCGATCTTCCGTCGGAACTGAAGCTCTTACAATCGCAATATCCACATGATAACTAGTCTTTGCAATCTGATCATCATTCCGCAGGATTTCTTCTCCGATCTGTGTAACCTCCCTCACGCGGTGGTTAGGCTGATTGTGGTAAATCTCGATACTCACCACAGCCGTGCACAACCGGAAGTACACGACCAGATCTGCACCGTGGGCAATAGATTGATAGGTCCACAATCAGTTTTTGTCACAATTGCGTTTCTGCCATAGCAGACTTGTTAACCCAGCCCCCGGGTCCGCTTTTCTGCTCTATGATGTAAAAGAGCGAGCCCTTGTTCTATAGCATGTCTACGTAGCTGGTTTGGCGTAACCCCATATGCCTTCTTAAACAAACGGTCGAAATACCCTACATTGTCAAATCCGACTGTTCCAGCAATATCTGTAACCCTTCTTTTTGTAGTCAATAACATTTTTCTGCCTTGCTTAAGACGAAATTGGATCAAATAATCTACAGGTGAGGTAGCTGCTCCTTCTTTAAAACAGCGCAAAGCCTCACTTTTACTTACTTTAGCCGCAAACGCAATATCTTCAAGACGAATTTTTTCCATAAAGTGGTTTGCAATGTACTCTATCATCAAACGCAGACGTGTCTGGGTAGTGATATAGGTTGCGGTATGAGGAGATGAACTGCAGGAATCTTGATGCAGAAACACTTGGCGCCAAATAGAGGTAATTGCAATTTGTATATCCAGTTCCCTTGTCTCATCCTCTGAATTGCATGTGCTAAAAATATGATTTAAGGACATCAGAATATCCTCTTGCCAGCTAACCCTGCTGCTTAAGTATAAGTAAGAGATCTGAGAGTTTTGTATTGGCTGTATATATTTTTGATACACTGTCTGATTTCCGCCAGCAATTAACTCCGGAGAGAACACTATATTTGGAACAAGTGTATGATTCTCAGCTTCATAACCGTGAATAATCCCCGAATTGATAAAAATCCCTTCTCCTTTATGGAGCACAACCGTTTGATCACCGATCTGATAGTTAGCCTCCCCTTCTTGAATGACTGCGAACTCTATCTCATCATGCCAATGGCAATTAATTCTGCGGTCAGGATAATGATTAATATCATCAAGATAATATTGAATTGGAAAATTTTTCGAGCCATGCGTTGTCATTTCCCGAAGCTGGTCATTTGTAATAACCATATTATATATATCCGTCCTTTCTCAATTAATAATGTGATATTGTACAATGATTTTATGTAATACTGCAAGTAAACTGAAAAGTTCTTGTGATATATTACATCTCACACACATCTCCAGAGGAGGATATTATGGCAACACTGCTACTGGTAGTCATTTACATCATTTTTATAAGTCTTGGAATTCCTGATTCCTTGTTCGGGGCTGCTTGGCCAGCTATTTACGATGAATTTAGTTTACCAGTTTCAGCAGCAGGATCTGTGACGTTTACCATTTCGGCTTGTACAACCATTTCAAGTCTTCTTAGTGCAAGGCTTATTAATAAATACGGCACAGCCAAGCTCACTACAATCAGTGTTTTCCTGACAGCTACTGCACTATTAGGATTTTCGCTTTCACCAAATATAATTTGGTTTTGTCTATTCGCTCTTCCGTTAGGACTAGGTGCAGGAGCTGTAGATGCAGCGCTCAACAATTATGTTGCGCTTTATTATAAAGCCAGCCATATGAATCTCTTGCACTGCTTTTACGGTCTTGGAGTTTCTGTAAGTCCATATATCATGTCACTTGCACTTTCACAACAGAATAATTGGCGGGGTGGTTATAGCAATGCATTTTGGATTCAGATAATTATCGCATTGATTGCCCTGTGTTCTTTACCGCTCTGGAAGAAAGTAAATCGACACAAGCAAGAAGCTGAAGATGAAGTTTTTCATATCGTCAGCATTACCACACTATTTAAACTTCCCTCTGCTAGAGCAGTATTCTTTATTCTCATCAGCTCTTGCGCTATTGAGTATACGGCTGGCATTTGGGGGAGCACTTTTCTAGTGAACACTAAAGGATTAACTGCCGAGAACGCTGCTAAATGCCTTGCTTTGTATTATATTGGACTAGCTACCGGTAGATTGTTAGCAGGTTTGGCAGCAACCCGATTATCAAGCTGGAAGTTAATTTATATCGGCCAGAGTGTCTTGATTACCGCGATTTTCATGCTTATGCTGCCATTGCCTACAAGCGTTTCAGTTGGTGCGTTATTATTAATCGGCCTTGGTAACGCCCCTATATTCCCTAATATTCTTCACTTAACTCCACAGAATTTTGGAAAAGAGTACTCACAGTCCATGATGGGAGCTCAGATGGCTGTTTCCTATGTCGGGATTGCCCTGATGCCTCCACTTTACGGTATACTTGCTCAAAAACTTAGCATGAGTATATTCCCTTATTTTATAGTGCTCTTATTTTGTATGATGCTCTTCTCCATCTACCGTCTAAGAGCTACTCTGAAGGAACAGCAAATAAAACTGCTTTAAATCGTTTGCTTCTCCAGTACCTGCTATGCTTCATCTTTTCAAACTACTTTTTGATTTATCGCAATCACATTTTTTGCCGAGAAAACACAGAATTTTTGAGAGAAAATCAACATTTTACGAGGTGTCTGAAATGAGTGAAAAAGAAAAATCACATACTGGATTGTTATACCAACCTAATGACCCAGAACTTGTTGCGGACCGTGATGTGACTGTGAAGAAACTGTACGACTACAACAACCTACACCCGCTTGAGCGCGAATTAAGAAGTGCCGCTATACGCGAATTGCTCGGTAAGGTCGGTGAAAATTGTGTTGTGGAGCAGCAGCTTTTTTGTACTTATGGCTATAATACTACACTGGGCAATAACTGTTTTATTAATCTCAACTGCAAACTAATGGACAGCGGATTCATTACTATTGGAGACAACGTATTTATTGCCCCCAATGTTTGTATCATAACGGAAAATCACGCGATGGATGTGGAGCACCGTTTGGCGGGGCTAGAATACACAGCTCCTGTTACGATTGGCGATAATGTCTGGATCGGTGCTGGTGTCATCATATTGCCAGGCGTAACGATTGGCGCAAATAGTGTAATCGGTGCAGGTAGTGTTGTTACTAAGGATATCCCACCGAGCACTTTGGCTGTCGGCAACCCTTGTACGGCGATCCGCTCACTTTAATTGTCACACAGACTTTATCATGCCGCATAAGGTGAAGTAGATACTTGTGATACGGCTCTCCGCGCTGTCTGTAACGGCAAGTTTTAGGGCCATCCTTTTGCGGGATGGCCCTATCCTTTTTCTCGACTTGTTCAACTATCGTACCCGTTAGCGGAACAATGTTCCCCTTTAAGTGAAAACGCTAATGGCGGAAATTGGCGCTATCATTTCATCCCACTCTTCATCGTAATCCACATCCTCAAGCTCAAAGCAAATCCCCGCAAAGCTCGTCAACGTCCGAGAGCGTATTTCCAATGCCAATTTTGTTATCGAATTGCCCGCAATGTCCAGTATTGAGCTTTTCAAAGTTCCATCCCAGTTGAAATATGCCTTATTCCTCCCCCAGGGACGATGTCTCCATGTTTCATAATATCCATTGGCATCACCCAGTTCGGTTTCATCGCTGATCTCTTGTACCCGATAGCTTAACGCCAAGTAGGGATAGCTTCCGCGGAGGACAACTGCTACTGAGTCATTGAACTAAAGTTCCTTCATCAGCTTAATTCTTCATTACCAAAGAAGCGTAAGTATGTATACATGCCATAAATTATTGCTTTCAAAGGAATAAATATTACTTCATCCCATGTGATGAGAGAAGCGACGACATGGCCTCGGCTGATTCTTGCATGCCACGACCAATCCATTCTTCGATCCAGCCATAAGTCCCGTAGGCGATAAAAGATGTAACATAGGCTGTCATATTGTCGTGCTCGGTTTTGGCTCCATATAGGTCGGTAAAAATGTTTAAAAACAGATAAAATAAATTTCTTTTTTTTAGTAAAAGATAAAAATCGCTATATTCTTTTAAGTGCTTAAACAAACTGCCGTATAGTTCTGCATTGGAATCATTATTTATTAGTTGATAATCCGCATCCCACTTTGAAATTAAATTCTTAATGTGCTTCAGTAAGATATCCTCTTTATCGACATAATTTCGGTAGAAAGAATTTCTGCTCACCTGCGCTTTCGCAGTGATTTGACTTATAGAGATTTGAGAAAGTTCGTATTTCATTAATAGCTTTAGGGTAGCTTCCGTAATTTGTTCTTTTACAAAAGTGTTTTTTTCTTCGTTATTCATGATGGTACATTTCCTCCTGATTTGTGCCATTTTTGTTGTAAATGTTGATCTTGCCAATAAGGGCTGGTACATTTGATACGTCGTTAGAGTACATCTGCTGCAGCAGATTGTCAAGGGCAAAGGATACGATTTTAAACCGCAGAGACAAAGGAGACACATATGACAAAACTTTTCACGATGAAACGAATCGTTATTCTCGCTGCAGTCATGATTATCGGGTTGATTTTAGGAAGACTGGCAGTGCGAATGCTTATTAATTTGATGGTTGGCGGATCATTGTTCGGAGGTAATTTTCTATGAGTAAAGGTAAACAGAAGGGAAACAAAACAGGCATGTTTATTCTGCTGTGTATAGGGGCGTTTATCGTTTCTTTTGCGGGGTCGGCTATCTTCAAAGTGACTTATACTTCTCCGGAATTAAAAAAATATTCGGTAGACTGGAACGATGAGATGGGAACGAGCTACACCGATATTGCTTACGGAGACGGCGAAGCCAATAAATTCGATTTATATGTACCGGCTGATCATACCAAAGAAGCCTATGGCCTTGTCGTATATCTCCATGCGGGAGGATTCACTACGGGTGATAAATCGGATGATGCAAGCATGCTGAAGTGGCTGGCTTCTAAAGGTTACGTGGCAGCAGGAATCAATTACACCCTTCGCGATGAAGTACACCCTGAGGCGAGCGTTTATTCACAGTCGATGGAAATTAAAAGCAGTATCCCCGCTGTTGTCGAAGAGGCTAAGAAGCTGGGATACAATCTTGATTCAATGGCCATATCCGGCGGTTCTGCAGGCGGGACGCTGGCGATGCTTTATGCATACCGGGATGCGGATGAATCACCCATTCCGGTGAAGATGCTGTTTGAAGCTGTAGGGCCGTCGAGCTTCTACCCGGAAGACTGGTCTGTATACGGTCTCGATCAAAACCCGGAGGCGGCAGCCAATTTGTTCTCAATCATGGCCGGTACTGACATTAAGGCAGATTTGCTCGGCACGGAAGCTTATGAAGAAGCAATCAAACCGATTTCAGCCTATATGTGGGTTAATGAACATTCGGTACCTACTGTCGCCGCCTATGGCGTATATGACAGAGTGTGCCCTTTTGATACTGTGAAGCATCTGATTAATGCCTTAGAAAAAAATAACGTAACCCATGAGTACATCGAATTCCCGCATTCGGGGCATGCACTTCAAAATGACAATGCTCTGTATGTAAAGTATATGGAAACAGTGGAAGAATATCTGGATACTTATCTACCAGTCGAATAATTTATCAAACAGAACAGCAATTCCGTTAGTCGCATGAAATTAGAGTGTGGAGGTAAATATAATGATGAAAACAATGACAGTGAATAATAGAAGTGAAAAAAGAAAAATTAGATGGTGGCGTATTCCAATTATTATTTTGGCAGTAGTAGGTGCAGGTTCACTTCTACTTAATGGGTGCGGGAAAGTTATGGAAAATATTCAGAGTGTCCCTGAAAATTACACGACAACAGTGAAAACAGCCGGTGAACTGGAAGCTAAATATATGGCTATGGGCAGCCATGAAGTAAGTTATTTTGAAAGCTATGCCATGATGTCGTTTCAAAAATACGAGATTTTTTACCCCTCAGACATTGCAGATATAGACAAGCAGCCTCCTGTGGTAGTTTTTGTCAATGGCACGGGAATCAAAGGTTCTAAGTATAAGGCTCTTCAAAAACATATGGCATCATGGGGATTCATCACAATTGCTACCGAAGAAGATTTCGCATGGAATGGTTTTTCCGCAGAAATGAGCGTCAGATTCCTTGAAAAGCTGAACAGTTCCGAACTATTCGACAACAAAGACAATGTTTTCTATCAAAAAATCAATTTAAATAACATTGGTATTACAGGACATTCACAAGGTGGTTACGGTGTTGTTAATGCAATTACCGTTCAAAAACATGCGGCAAGCTATAAGGCTGCTGTTATCCTCAGCTCAGACGCTTCTTTTAGCGGCAATGATTTTATGTGGGATGCTGATTCAACCCTTATTAAGACACCTTCGCTGATTGTTGGCTCTACAGGTGAATTTGATTCTGTTGTAGCATCTCTTGAAAATTTGCAGGGACTGTATTCAAATATACAGGATGGAACAACTAAAGTGTTGGCAAGAAGAAACGATGCCGATCATGGACAAATGCTCTACTATGCAGATGGATATGTTACTGCATGGTTTATGTATTATCTGCAGGATGATGAAGAAGCCAAAGCGGCATTCTTTACAAATGATGCTGAAATATTAACAAATCCACTTTACCAGAATCAGCAGATTTATCAGGCAAAATAACATAACTATTTGATGAAGAAAGAGCGGATATATATCAGCAGATATTAAAGGAAACGATACCGAAATTCAAAGAACAAGCTGGTGCACACTTGTTTATTTGGGATGGCTTACCATGGTACGATGATCCAAGAAATTTAACAATGCATACCATAATAGCAACACCTCATTTTCTTACCAAATTTGAAAATGTAAATATGTCCATATCCGAATGGGCAATGAATGCGGTTAATGGCAAGCTGGAAGATTACGGGCTGGATTTAGTTGACAAGACATACCCTTCGACTAATGAAGACTAAATAATGCAACAAGATATGTTTGTTTTTAGTCTTGCAGATATTTCTGCCGGGGTTTTCCAGACGTCTTTTGCAACATTATGCCAATCATCGTTTAAAAGTAAAGAAGCATCTACTAAAACTGTTTTACTTTTAGCTTTCGGATAGTAATTGGTAAATACATCATCGGCAAGTAAAGATGCTCCAAAGCCACCGGCACTATAACTTGTAACTACAACTGCCTCAGGGTTATCAATATTAGAACGCTCCATAACCTTTTGCATCACAGCACTATAGTTTTTATAACCGTAATGATAAAGTATCTTTTCTTTGCCACTTTTGTCTGTATACTTTAGCTCCCCGGTTCCTGCATGAAAATCACCTGTTGCATATGGAAATGCAATTACAGTCCAATCTTTGAAAGGATTTGAATCTGAATCAGTAGCAATCCCCCCCATATTCATAGTTAAATTTGCAAGCCTATCAATACCAATAACCTTTTTATTATACATATCTTCTTTAGCTGTTTCTGCACTAACGCTAACTCCACCACCTGCGAAATAAACAAGCACTTTATTTTCACTGCCTTTTTTGAAAAAGGCTCGATAGTGGCTACCATCCGATGATTTCATTTCACTACTAGTGACGCGATACCATTTACCAACTTCCGGGTTTTCTTTCAACTTTGGATATTGCAAAATAAATTTGTAAACCAAAAATAAAATAAGCAAAATAAAAATAATGATTATCCCTAAAATTTTCAAAACTTTTTTCATCCCTATTCCTCCACTATTTTTCTGTTGACATGTAACGGTCTAGATTTTCAGCCAACTATTAAGATCACCAGTGGCAGAATGAGTAGCCGATTCTATTCCATTCTCGCCAAAACCCTTTATTGACTATAACATCGCATATTGTTACACTTGTTTCGCCGATACAATCGTATCGGCGGATGGCATAACTGTCAACAGGAGGCGTGAAAATGGAACAAAACCTGCAAATTGTTTCACCGATGAGCAACCAAGGTCGAAACGCCTATGTCACTGAGCGTCTTACAAATACTCTTTTGGTCTTGTTACGGGATAAGCCCATTAGTGACATTTCCATCAGCGAACTGTGCGAAGGAGCCGGTGTAGGTAGAGTATCCTTTTATCGCAATTACACAGAAAAAGAGGATATTTTAAAAGCTTATATCGACCTGCTATTTCAGAGCTTTATGGATGAATATCATAATTACAGTGAGGGTATCGAGAGGCCGTTAAGTGATTTAATTCGCGCACTCTTCACACACATTGAAGACCATCTGGATTTTTACCGTTTGCTCAATGAAAGAGGACTTGTCTATCTCCTGAAGGATGTTGTCGTAGAAATCTGTGGATTGAAGCCTGAATCTTCTAAAATAGAGGCCTATTCAAAAGCCTTTGTTGCCTACACGTTATATGGTTGGGTCGAAGTATGGTTTCAAAGAGGAATGAAGGAATCTGCAACTGAAATGGCAGATATGTTTAAGAACTTAGGACTTTAAGAAAAATTCCAATCATCTTTTGAGGGATCTTACAGATCTATGGATGGCAAAGACTTTTCGCGTGCGGAAAGCATGATTTGGACAATCAAAAGAGCCAAGGAAACGGAGGGAACGTAAAAAAATGCGAACTCCGTTTTTTCGTGTTATGTATAGGAGCGTATAAACGGCAAGCAAGTCGGTGTGGCCACACTCCGAATTTTTTTGCTGGGTCAGATTCCACAAGTATACCATGCGGGGCATGCCTTGAACTTTTCAAGCTCGCTTCAACTTCAGTCTGTCGTCTTTTCATTTATGTTATAGAAAATATATGAGTGTCACTAATTACAATAAACGAACATTTATTACATTTTATTCTTTTTCCTACATCTCAGTTGCCCTTTTCGAGTCTATCTTCCCCATTTAATACTTGAAAGGAGATGGAATGATGCGAAATGGTAACAAAGATAAAGATGCAATACTAAAGGTATTTAGCAGCTATGTGAAAACATGCTTACGACGTTCAAGTGGAGATTACTTTAGAAAAAAATATACCATTCTTCGCATACGACTTTACTTGATGAAAAGAAAGCTCGAAATTATAGTTTCAGTGTAAATATTTAATTACCTTCTTTATTACAAGTTGAAGATAAACAAGCTATTTCGCAAATAATTCAAGAACTTAATTTAAGTCCTATAGAAAAGAAAATCTTGTTTCTAAAATATGTTAGGGATCAAACAGATACTGATATTGCTTACTTCCTCGGTATAACTAGACAAGCTGTGAGTAAAACCAAAGCTCATACACTGGTAAAAATAAAGAATCACTTCGACTTACACTTTTAAATCCAGATTGGCGAAAATTAATCTTCATAAGGGTGCCGAAGAATATCCTGATGCTTCTTCGTTTTTGAAGCATGGCCGTAGAGTTGGTCTGTTTTCAAATCCAATGTCACAAGCAGATGCTTGACTCCAAGCGGACGGTTGAAGGTCGCCCGCAGCCGGACCGGTCTTCGTTGTTGAAACCAACCCTTCCCGCGATAAGGTTGAAGAGAAAGCGGGCCAAATTCATCCATACAAATTACACGCCCATCCGTTGGTGGGTTCTGGTGGAGGCCTTCGATTCGTTTTTTTAGACTCAAAGTCTGGGTCATTTAAATCCTTCCATGTTTTTGTGTTTTGGTACGTAATCTTGGCTTCGCCTAGAATGACCCGGAGCATTTCAATGGAGATGGAAGATTTAGAAAAGCCCTTAAAAATTTTGAACAATTACATAATTTCCAAAATATAGTATTGCGTAACATAAAGAGCCATAAAACTATCCTCCCTCGCCATAATAATAAACCAGCCCATATTCGTCGAATTTCAATTAATCATTCACAGTAAAATTAAAACACGACAGCAATAAATTCTTGCTGTCGTGTATGTTAATAATATATCTAATTAAAATTTTGCAACGGAGGCGACTTTCACATCAATCCTCTATCCCCTTACCCGCACCGGCTATACCCGCAGTTGCTGCAGGTCTTGCAGCCTTCGATGTTGATCAGCGAGGCGCTGCCGCAGGATGGGCAGAGGTCGCGGGAGGCGGTGGCGTGGCTGTGCGCACTGTGGCCGCCGTGGCCGTCATCGGTGGAAGCTGCCGCCGGGACGCTGGATTTCAGCTCGGCGCTGAGCGCTTCGTTGAAATCCAGCTCCAGTGTGGCCGCGATTGGAGCGGGCACATGGTCGTCATGGGCGTTGTTCAGCACATGGGTTTCCAGGGCTTTCGCTACTGCGTCGGCAATGGACTCGACGCGGTTCGCGCCGAAGCCGATGGCGCCGGAGCCGCCGATACCCTTGAGATGCTTGATCAGCAGCTCAACCTTCTCGCCGTGGTCGCCGTAGCGCAGGAACAGCGAGCAGACACGGCCCAGCGCTTCGGCCATGGCGAAGACGTCGGAGCCGGCTTTGCCGACATTCAGGAAGATTTCGGCCGGAATGCCGTCCAGGTCATTGATGGTGATATACGCCATGCCGAACGGCGTGTTGATCTTATAGGTAGCGCCGCGCAGCACCTGCGGGCGTTTTTTGTATTGTTTGTCTACTGCGCTTCCCTGCGGCGCAGGAGCAGTGGCTGCAACCGCGCCAGCTGTTGCAGCCGGTTCAGCAGCCGGAGCTGCTCCTTCAGCTGCCGCTGCATCCTTCTTGTCTTCCTTCTTCGAGGTTTCCAGCACCTGTACGTCACGGCTGCCGTCACGGTAGATCGTTACGCCTTTGCAGCCCAGATCGAAGGCCATTTCATACAGCTCTGCCGTTTCCTCAACGGTGAAATCGGACGGGCAGTTCGCCGTTTTGGAGATCGAGCTGTCCACCCAGCGCTGGATTGCCGCCTGCGCCCGGATATGATCCTTGGCGGACAGATCCATCGAGGTCACGAAGTAATCCGGAAGCTCTTCACCGGGATGGGCTTCCAGCCATTCCTGGGCAATCGGCACGAATTGCTCGTCGTAGCCGAGACGGCTCTGACGGAAGTATTTGAAGGCAAAATAAGGCTCGATCCCGGTCGAGGTGCCGACCATGGTCCCCGTGCTGCCTGTAGGTGCCTGAGTAATAACGGTAACATTGCGCATGCCGTTCTTACGGATCGCTTCACCTACTTCAGGGTAGGTTTCGGTGATGTTTTTCATAAATCCGCTCAGCAGATATTTCTCTGTATCAAAGGCCTGGAAGGAACCCTTCTCACCGGCAATTTCGGACGAAGCCAGGTACGCTTCGCGGGCCATGAAGCCGTAGAGCTTGTCCAGGAACTCCAGCGATTCCGGGCTGCCATAGCGGATGTTCAGCTTGATCATCAGCTCGGCCAGACCCATGGTTCCCAGACCTACGCGGCGTTCCTTGCGCTGATTGGCTTCATTTTCCGGGAAGTGGTACGGTGTCTTGTCAATGACGTTGTCCAGAAAACGGACGGAATAGCGGGTAGTCGTCGCAAGATCAGCCCAATCCACATCATGATTCTCCGCATCATAGAATTTGGAGAGGTTGACGGCAGACAGATTGCACACGCCCCAGCCCGGCAGACCCTGCTCACCGCACGGATTCGTGCAGATAATCGGGTTGAAGTACCAGCTGTTGGACATCTGATTATAGTATTCCATAAATACGACGCCCGGCTCAGCCGATTTCCAGGCCGATTCAATAATGGTATGCCAGACATCGCGGGCCTTGACCGTGCGGTAAGGAATGACTGCGCGTCCGTCAGCCTTCCATTTATCCAGATCGCCGTCCCAGACTGCATCATAATCAGGATCGGTGGTATCCGGGAAGACCAGCTCCCAGTCCAGATCCTCCTTCACAGCCTTCATAAAAGAGTTGCTCACGCATACCGACAGGTTGGCATTTGTCACCTGACCCATGGTCTGCTTCACGGTGATGAAATCGACAACATCCGGATGCCAGTCATTGATCATCAGCATCAGCGCGCCGCGGCGGCTTCCGCCCTGCTCAATCAGTCCGGTTGTGTAGCTGAACAGTCCGCCCCAGGATACGGAGCCGCTGGATGAGCCGTTCACGCCTCTGACAATCGCGCGGCGCGGGCGCAGCGAGGACAGGTTAATGCCGACTCCGCCGCCGCGGGCCATGATTTCAGTCATTTCGGACAGCGTCTGCATGATGCCGCCCCGGCTGTCTTTTGGCGAAGGCACAACATAGCAGTTGAACAGTGTCAGTTCTTCGCTTGCTCCGGCACCTGCGGCAATCCGGCCGCCCGGAACAAGCTTCCAGTCATCCAGAATCGACCGGAATTTGCCTGTCCACTCTTCCTGAAGCTCAGGGGTAGACTCTACGGAAGCCATAGCGGAGGCAAGCCGGTCCCACATTTCTTCCGGGGTCTTCTCTATGTTAAGCGTCAGCTTCTCCACATCGGACTCTACAAGCTCGCCGCTGCGTGTTTTTACCGTTACGATACGCCCGGTACGTTCAACAATTTCTCCGACTTCCTTGGTAGGGAATTTCGGATCGTCTTTGGTCAGCACAAGCACCACATCGCCTACCTTGGCATTGTTGCTGTCCGCATCCTTCCAGGCGTAGCGGTCCAAAAATATTTTTTCGCTCAGACCCTCAAGACGCTGCTTGCGTTCCACTGTACTCAATAGAAAAACCTCCCGGATATTGTGATATGTAAACCATGAAATACAAGGATGCCTCATGGCGCTGATCTATAAATCCCTATATTTCAGCAGAAACTTTGCGGGAATCCGCCGCAGCCGGCGTGCACTCAGGAAGAATCCCTTGTCAATAAAAAATAACCGCAAAATGCCCGTTGTAATCAAAAATTTCAAGCATTTGTAACAATATATTGTGTCAGTCAGCTTTTCAACTATACCACATATTGTGTGGAAGGTCTTTTTCGAAAATAGGAGCATCTCGCCGAAATATCGGCAAAAGATGGCACTTTTACTCCCTCTTGCTCGCTATTTTACAACATCCGGCCGAAAATAGCAGGTTATGAATTCTCTCTTTTAAGAGCATACTACTGCTACGCGTTCGATATGAACCAAGCACCGGAGGAGGCTGCAACATGACGCAATTATTCCGCAATTCCCTGCCCGAAGAGGCGGGTACCTCGGCTCCCCTGCTTCCTGTTCCCCTGTCTTTTGAACGAAACTGGCTGAATGATTTAGAGTCAAGGCTGGACAAGGGCGGACCTTGGGGAGACTGGAGATTATCCAGGCTGGCCGTCGAGGGCGAGAAGTCCGGGCTTGTCACCAGCTTTGATGAGCTGCAGTGCATGAAGCATCTGTCCGGGCTGTCCCCGCTCCCCCACCAGCTTGATACCGCCCATAAGGTACTGTTCCAAATGTCAGGACGCGCCATTCTCGCCGACGAAGTCGGGCTTGGCAAGACGATAGAAGCCGGGCTTGTGCTGAAGGAATATCTGGTGCGGGGACTTGTGGCCAGAGTGCTCATTCTTGTTCCCGCTTCACTGGTGCTGCAATGGGTGCGCGAGCTGAATACCAAATTCGGGATCTCCGCTGTAGCCCAGAAGAAATCCTACTCCTGGAGCAATGACATTGTGGTCGCCTCTATGGATACCGCCAAGCGGGACCCGCATAAGGAAATGCTGCTGAACAATGAATACGACATGCTGGTTATCGATGAAGCCCATAAACTCAAAAACAAAAAATCCTCCAACTACCTGTTCGTTCAGCAGCTCCGCAAAAAATACTGCCTGCTGCTCACCGCGACTCCGGTTCAAAACGATCTCGGGGAGCTGTTCAATCTGATTACGCTGCTGAAGCCGGGCCAGCTTGGAAACCAGGGGGATTTTGCCACTAATTTCGTGGTGGACAAGCGCCAGCCGAAGAATGAAGTCCAGCTTCGGGATGAGCTCTCCAAAGTCATGATCCGCAACCGCCGCGGCGAAGGTCCGGTCACCTTCACGAAGCGCAAAGTGCGCAATATACCGCTCACGCTCTCACCGGAGGAAAAAGTATTATATGACGGTGTCACCGCTTTTGTCAAAGACCAATATCAGGAGGCTGGCGGCAATCTCAGCAGCATGCTCTCTCTGGTCACACTTCAGCGGGAGGTATGCAGCAGCCGGGATGCCGTATTCATCACTCTCGTCAATCTGATCAAAAAGCTTCCGGCCGATTCTCCCAAGCGCGACCGGATGATGGAGCTGCTTCAGACCATCCGCACGGTCAAAACCAACACGAAAGCGGAGAAGACCATGGAGCTGATCCGGGAAATGAACGAAAAGGTGATTGTGTTCACTGAATACCGGGCCACCCAGGAGTATCTCCTGCAGTATTTCCGCGATCACGGGCTCCAGTGCGTCACCTACTCCGGCGGCATGAACCGGGGCAAAAAGGACTGGATGATGGATCTCTTCCGCGGCCGCGCCCAGGTGATGATTGCCACGGAAGCCGGGGGCGAGGGCATCAACCTGCAGTTCTGTCACCATATGATCAATTTCGATCTGCCCTGGAACCCGATGCGGGTCGAGCAGCGCATCGGCCGGGTGCACCGGCTGGGCCAGGAGAATGATGTGGTCATCTACAATCTATCTACCGAAGGCACCATTGAGGAGCATATTCTCCATCTGCTGCATGAGAAGATCAACATGTTCGAGATGGTGATCGGCGGGCTAGACGTGATTCTGGAGCGCTTTGAGAAGAAGGAATCGCTGGAAAAAAGCCTCTATAAGATCATGCTCGAAGCCCGCAGTGACGAGGAGCTGCGCAGCGGCGTGGATCACATAGGCGACTCGCTGAGTGAGCTGACCCACGGGATGCGGGACGGACAGGAGGCAGAAGCATGACGCTCACCGCTCAGGAAATACGCAGGCATGTGATGGATTACCTGGAGGCGACGGAATGCTCGATTATCGAGGCGTCGCCGCTGCATGTAACGGTGAAGCTCTCGCCGCGTGCGGACCGGATGCTTACGGACCGGCCTTATTACTGGGGGTTTGTCGAGCGGACGGGCGTGGACCCGGAGACGCTGTCTTTCACCTTCGTCTTCGAGCCGGAGAAGTACGACAATCTGGCCGCTGCGGCGCAGGCGGCCCCTCCTTCCCGGCCGCTGCGCCCGGGGAACCCCGCAAGCGCTGCGGGTCTGCCGGCCGGAGCTGGAGCGGCCGGGATGGAAGCCGCCGCAGACACCGGCGGCATCACTGTTGGCGGCCCGCCAATGGGGCCGCCCGGGCTCCCGGCTGATCCGCAGGACAGCATTCTCGCCCGTTTTTTCGGGGTCGTTCCGGCGCTGCCCCGGATCGGTCCCGGCATGATCAGGCGCGAGGACATTATCTACGGCAGCAAGCGGCTGCGGCAGATCTGGGCAGCCGCCCGGGATGAAGGCAAATGCCTGCAGCTCTTTGAGGACCCGGGAAGCAGACAACGGATGACCTTATTCTCGGCTGCCTATGAGCCATGGCTCGCTGTCTGCTACAAGGTGGAGATGAGCTGCGATCTGAAGCGCGAAGAGCTGCATTTTATCGGCGTCTCCCTCACCACCGGGCTAATCATCCCGGACTTTGAAGCGAAACTGGCCTCCCGGGAACTGACCCCGCGCCTGCCCGAGAATATTCACATTCAGCCCTTCGAGCTGACTGTTGCTGACGGGGCCGGCCGGCTCGAAGGCTATTTGACCTCCAAGCTGGCCCTCATGGACTACAGTTGGGCCGAGGAGGCACGCGAACGGCTGCGGCTGGAGCTGGACATTGTGGATATATACTACCAGGAACTGCTCAAAGAGCAGGATGAGGAAAAAAGACTGGCCACCCTTGAACAGTACAACCGCCGCCGCAAGGAAACGGCTTGGCAGTATGAACCGCAGATTGCAGTTTCTGCCGTAACCTATGGCCTCTTCCACCTGCGGAGCACATAAGATGCGACCCGGCTCGCTAAAAGCAGGCAAAAAAACAGCGGAATTCCTGCACGCCCGCGCGACAGCAAGCAACAGTCTTTTTGAAGCTTGTCCCCTACAATAGAAGCAGGATGAACCGTGTGAAAATTTTTATATTTTAGGAAAGGTGAACGACAAATGAAGATAAAAGCAAGGCAGACGGACAGGCTCGGACGGCGTGTACGGCTCCTCCTCTGTCTGTGTCTGGGACTTACCCTTTATTCAGCGGGTTCCGCATTTCCTGCCGAGCTGTCCGCCACAGGTACCCGGGTAACCGTTACGCAGGCGGTCTCCCAACCCTCTTTGCCTTTACTTGAAATGAAATGGATGGCTTCACCGGATTCGGTGCAGGACTTCGCCCGTCTGACCATTAACAAGCTGTCTGCCGACCCGCCTTTCACCTCCTGGAAAAATGCCGGCACCGAATATTATCCCTTGGGACCGGGAACCCACAGCTGGCTCGTCAATGTTATGGACGGAGAGCAGCGGATCGGCTATTTAATTATTACCGCTAAGGATCAAGGCGGTTATATGCTCAGTGAATACGGAGCCGGAAGCTACGGCCTCCCCTACAGCTTGCAGGATCTGCGCCAGTTTCTGGCGCAGCAGGAACTTATCCCGTCCAACTTATCCGGACAATTGGAACTTACGGCACTCTACGCTCCCCTGCTGCCGTTATGGAAGTTAACGATAGACAACAAAACCCTGTATATTAACGCATCCGTACTGCAGGTTCTGCCATGGAGTATAAGCAAGGCAGAGGATATGCTTCATGCGAAATCTGCCGCTGCCGGCGCAATATCCAGCCTGGAACCCGGCCTTGCTCCCCTTCCCGCCTACCAGACTGGGGGGCAGGATGATCCCTATGCCGATTTGCTGTGGCTGTCAGCGCCTCCGCTGGCTCCCCTGAGCGGAAACCAATTCGCGCTTGCTCTCGCTTCCGGGGGCAGCCTTGCCTTTCAGTCTCCGGGCCGCAATGACGCGTTTGGAGGTCCGTTTATGATTACCGGCTGCCAGAACTGGGGCTTATCCGCCTCCGGCACCGGCACGGCAAGCGGCGGGGCGGCCATTGTGTATGCCGCTTCCGGTCCGGAAGGCAAGCGGTATCTCCCGCTGGCGGTGCTGCTGGACAGCGGTACCCTGCACACGCTGACTAAGGAACGCAGCCGCACTACTCTCGGTTCTGCGCCAGGAGCGGTTCCGCCCCGCAAATGATACTATTATTGCAATAAGCGCAAGCCAAAGAACCTTCTTTTGCCGTCGAACCGGCATGAGAAGGTTCTTTTTGTTGTAATTTCCGCTATATGAGTTGAACTGAAAGAACTTGAAAGTTTGGGATAAGTAATGTGGCTCATAATGAACCAGAGCGAAGTGGAAAAAGTAAAACTAATTTTCTGAAATCCTGGCTTCAGCAGGTTTTAGTTGGATTTTGTACACCTAATTCGTGCATCTTCATCCCATATAGCCGCTTTCAGCCGAATTAGTGGTACTTTTTCCAACATAGCAGCTTCCACAAGCCAAACCAGTTCAATTAGTGGTACTTTTTCCCACTAAGAATGACTAGCCCAGTTTTTTAATTTAATCGATATGGCGGCTTACTACGTTCCGAGTTTCTCCATGTCTTTATTTTTGTCTGGCGAAGCCGCCCGAGTCCTGTCGGATTTGCCGCCGCGGGCCCACTTGCTGCGCCATATAGACCAGCCAAGCGGAAGCATCCCGAACCATTTTTCCGCCCACGGCTGCTTCCCGGCCTTTCTGCGTTCCCGGCTGGCCCGCGGGTCTTCCATATAGACGACTACCTTCTCCGTAATAAACTTCACCAGATCATCTCCGCCGGAAGCCATCTTGGCACCTCCTGTTTCCTTTGATCGGTTATTCCCCTTTGTCAGCTATAAGCTTCATGTATCTAGTCTGCTCCAATCTGCCTCTCCCTAAACCATTGTCCTGTATTTCGTATAGGTTCGCCTGCGGCGGCGCACTCTAACATAGTATCCATCCCAAAAGATCAATATCCTGGGCAAGGAGGTCATTCAATTGAAAACACAAACCCCAGCGGCCCCCCCGGCAGTGCAGACCCGGCGTTTGTGGCTGCTTCTGACAACAGCAGGACTGCTGCTGTCGCTCATGTCAGGAACGGGAGCGGGGGCACAGGCGGTACCCGGGGAACACGGAGTTTCCGGGGTTACCGGGGCTTCCGGGACTTCCGGGACTTCCGCAACTTCCGGGACTTCCAGGGCTTCCGGGACGGAAGCAAGTCCGAAACGCCAGCAGATGCTGGGCCATGATCAACGGATCATTCTGATTGATGCAGGCCATGGAGGCATCGACGGAGGCACCTCGCACGGCCCCATTCTGGAAAAAGATATTACACTGGCGATTTCCCGCCGTCTGTTCCTGCTGCTGCGCAGCGATGGCTTTGATGCCATCCTGAACCGGACCGGCGACTATGCGCCCAGTGACGAAAACCGCTGGCTCCGCAGCTCCTCGCGGCATATGAAGGATCTGGCCCAGCGGAAAGAGCTGGCGGAGACACTGCCGGCGAACGTGGTGGTCAGTATTCATATCAATTGGGCGCGATCCCCGGCGAAACAGGGGCCTTTGGTTTTGTACCGCCAAGAAGGTCGCAGCTTCCTGCTGGCAAAGTCAATTCAGGACCAGTTGAACCAGCTCTATGGTGTAAAGGCGGAACCCATGGTAGGGAAACCCTTTTATCTGCTCAACAAAATAACCGCCACAACGGTTATCGTTGAGGCGGGATTCATTAGCAGCCCGAGTGACCGGAGCAGGCTGTGCAGCCCGAAAGGCCAGGAGGAAATTGCCGAAGCCATTGCGGTCGGCATTGCTGCCTATCTTATGGAAGTGTAACCCGGGAATTCCATTTCCATTGGTCCTTGACCAGCTCGGAGATTCCGACAAATTCAACACTGTCCTTCAATACGGCAATGCCGCTGCGGATACCTGCGGCGGTTTCTTTTCCGTGGATGCCGACATGTCCGATGGTTACACAATAGTTTTGATTCAGCGCCTTTTCCTGCACCAGCCGCATTTGCTTCACGACGTGGGCTGAGGTATGAACATCGTCCAGAAAAATGTGATTCTCCACCGGGGGCAGTCCGATCTCCTGCGCCATTCTTCCGGCAACGGACCGGTAATTGGTATGGCTGTCGACAAAAAACAATCCGCGTTCCTTGCAGACCGCCAGCACAATCCCCATGACCCGCTCATCCCCGGTTACCTTGGAGCCCATGTGATTGTTGATTCCGATGGCAAACGGAACATTATCCAGTGCTGCCTCGACCGATTTCCGGACCTCCGCATCGCTCATCCGGGTCAGGACGGCTCCGGGACCCAGCCATTCCGGTTTGCCCTGGCGCGGCTCCATGGGCAGATGCACCAGCACATCAAGCCCCAGCTCATGAGCCCTGGTGGCATCCTTCACCGAGGTCGGCAGGAATGGCATTACCGCTACGGTGAATTTGACCGGGAGCGCAAACATCTCGTCAGTCCCCTTCATACCGTTGCCGAAATCATCGATGATGATGGCTACACGGCTCCGCCTTGCGCTGTCCTCCGCAGACTGCACCCTGGAGCTGCGGCCGCCGTTTGGCGCAGCAGGCTCAGCCAGCAGGACAGCTGCTGCTTTGTCCCCCCCGCTGTGATGGACAGCCTGCGGAAGACCGGCCCCAAATGCGGGCGGAATTGCAGCGCAGAGGGCTAATATAAAAACTGCGGCAGGGTAAAAATACATCTTGATGCGCTTAACCATACGTTTGCCCTTCTTCATAGGGAACGCCTCCTTCGAGTTCTAGTTCTCATTGTTTGGAACACGAAGGATAAATATGTACTGTCCGGCTGCGCAATTATTAACAATCGTCAGGAAGCCTGCTGTCCCTGCCGGTCTGCCGCAAGCATAGCATCCAGCACCTGCTGCGGCGAAACGGCAAACGGCATGTTCCCCATCGGGTTATCCGCTGCACAGCTCGCTTCGGCGGCAATCATCAGCCTGTCCGTCTTTGCAGCGCTCAGGCCCAGCTCGCCCAGGGTTACGGGCAAACCGGCCATCCGGCAAAAAGCAGTGGCCTCTGCGATTTCTTCCGCAGGTGCCTGCTCCAGCATCAGCTGTGCCAATGTGGCAAATGCAACCTTCTCCCCATGCAGCATGTGGCGGCATTCCTCCAGCAGCGTAAGACCATTATGAATCGCATGGGCCGCGGCCAGCCCTCCGCTCTCGAAGCCGATGCCGCTGAGATAAATATTGGCTTCGACGATCCGCCCAACCGCTTCTGACCCGATCCCTTCCCGGCAATCCCGCAGCGCCTCCGCTCCATATGCAATCAGGGTGTCATGACAAGCCCTGGCCAGGGCAAAGGCGGCGATGGAGCTGCTGCCCCCGGCCTGGGTGACAGCACCTGCGCTACGGCAGGCCCGGGCTTCATAGTAAGTAGACAGCGCATCCCCCATACCTGCAGCCAGCAGTCTGGGCGGCGCTTTGGCGATAATATCCACGTCGGCAATCACCATATCCGGGTTGCGCCGCAAAGGGAGGTAGCAGTCCAATTGTCCGTCCTCCGTGTACAGCACCGACAGTGCGCTGCATGGCGCATCCGTAGAAGCCACCGTTGGAACGAGAACCACAGGAAGACCCGCAAAGTGGCTGACGGCTTTGGCCGTATCCAAGGTTTTGCCGCCGCCAATCCCTACAATGACATTGCTGTTAACCGCTGCCTGCGCTGCAGAGACAATACGCTCCACCTGCTCAATCGAACATTCTCCCCTGAATTCCTCCTGAACGAGCGCAACGGAATGCTGCTCAAAACTACGGGTAATCTCTTCTCCATACAGCGAGCGAACAAACGGATCAACGACAGCATAAACCCCTTTCGCCCCAAGCTGTGAGCAGTACAGTCCAAGCCTGGAAACCTCGCCGCTGCCCTGAATATATTTGAACGGAGCACCAATGATCTGCGTCATATGCAATTCCCCCTAGAAAGTTTGGCGTGCTTACACTTCCTGAGTATGTTCTCAATAGCGCTGCTTCGGAAGCCTATGCTTGCCAATTCCTTTCATTTTAAGCAGGCTGCGGGAAATCGTGCAATGAAAAAAGCCCCACCCCTAAAGGCTAGAGCTTCCGGGTTTTATCGGATTGTCCGCCGCACCGGCATCTTTTTCTGGCCAACGGTCAGCTCGCATTCCTGCGGTCCGAGGTAGTTCTGGTCAATTTTACTGTCGATCAGGTCTACAATCTGCTGCAGCGAGGCGATCTGATCCAGGATTTTCTGCTTATGATTCAGGATCATTTCATGCAGCTCGGGGTATTCGGACAGGTTGGAGTCCAATGACAGATCCAGATATGGACGCATGTCGTCCAGCGACATTCCTGTTTTTTTGAGGCAGGTAATCAGCTTCATGGTCTCAATATCGTTGTCGCTGTAGATACGGTGGCTGTTTCCCTTGCGCTGCGCCCGGGGGAGCAATCCGATCTTCTCGTAATACCGGATGGTATCCTCCGTAATTCCAGTTAGCTCAGCAGTTTGTTTAATGGAATAGCCCTGCACTATATGCACGCTGGTACCCGCTCCAGTTTCACTCATAGGATCACCTCTTGCGGATTATTTTAGACGATGTACATTCATTGTATAACCTGGAGCTGACTCCAAGTCAACTTTATTTTTAGAGACAACCATATTTCCTTCGTTCTCTTTTGTGCCCGTATACCGGGCTGGGGGTGGCGATGGGAAATGCCCCTGAGGAAGTAAAACTTCATGCGGATGTGGTCACCTTAGTCCATTTTAAACAATCCTAAATTCTCCTCTTGACTTGGAGTCGGCTCCAAGTTATACACTGAGCGCAATCACGGCAGGCCCAGAGTTATAATCCGCCAGCCCAGACTTAAGCCCAAAAGGAGAAATGACAAATGACTATAGGACAACAACACCGCGGAACTGCGCTTATTACAGGAGCAAACAACGGAATCGGGCTCGAATTGACCCGTAAAATGCTGGCAGAAGGCTGGCAGATTATCGCCTTGATCCGTTCAAGCTTTCCCGGTGACGATTCATTGGTCAGCGGGGCTGTCAAAAGCAAACAGCTGCGGATCTACAAAGCCGACCTCAGTGATTTCACCGCACTAAAACGCGCCTTGAATGAGATCAGGCTGCAGGAGCAGCAGATCGATCTGCTGTTCAACAATGCGGGCGGCAGCTTTCCTGAGCTGCTCTACTCCAAGCAGGGACGGGAGCTGCATTTCGAACTGCAGACCGTAGTGCCGTATATCATCATCATGGAGCTTCAAGAGCTTCTCCAAAAGGGACAGCTGAAAACTGTTGTCAATACTTCCTCCAATGCCGCTATGACCGTGAGGCATTTCGACCCGGAGACACTGGAGCATCCCACCAAGTTTAAAAAGCTGCTCGGCCCATATGCCGCCTCCAAGCTGGCCCTCTCCCTCTGGACCCGGGAGCTTGCGCCGCAGCTGGCCGCAGCAGGAATTATGATCCGGAGCGCAGACCCGGGAGCCAATAACACGCTGCGCAGCGGCAAGGACTCCGGATTGCCATTCTGGCTGAAGCCGGTCATGAAGCTGTTCTTCCCGCATCCGAGCCATGGCGCCGGACTGCTGTACAATGCGGCCTTGGGCCGGCACAGCAAACTGCCCGGCGTCTTTCTGATCAAGGATCAGATAACTGAGCTGAAGTTCGCAGAATACAGCTCCAGGGTCCTATCGAAGGTGCAAGCCATATATGAGCAGGAATTTGCCGCCGCCGGTAGGTTGGGTTGAGCGCAAACCGGAGCTTTTGCTCCTGAAAAAAACGATTTGAAGCATATACGGTCATATACGCGAGCTAATCTGCATTCAATTGTACTTTTTACAATAGAACCCCCCGAATCTAGCGGAAATATGGAATCTGTTGCACTCTGGAGACAATTTCATAATTCAAAACCCTTGCTAGGATTGGTTTTTTTGAGCATAGAAAAGGGAGTACCTCCCCAAATCTCGAAGATATAGGTGACCAAACCAACATCCGAGAATGAAAAGAGGTAATCCCCATGTATTCTATTCGGCAAGAAGAGCTGTTTTCCTTTGAGGATTTGTTGCTGATGCGACCGGAAGATAAATACAGTCAGATCTTTGAACACTTAAATCTCGCTCCGGTCTTGCACGCGCTTGGAAAAAAGAACAACCGTGGGCGGCCGGAAGAACTAAACGTACCCGCGATGATCTACTCGCTGCTCATCGCAAAAATGGAGGGCATCGAGTTTGTATCCGCGTTGGTCCGGCGACTTCGATTCAGCGAGGAATTTCGGGTGCAGTGCCGGTTCACCGGTTCCAACCGCATCCCGAGCGAAGCCTCGTACTCCCGTTTGATTCATGTGCTTGAGCAAACGGGCATGCTCGAGGACCTTCAGGATACTCTGGTGCTGTCCGCCCTGGAGGAAGAGTTCGTTACGGGTATGCATCTCGCTTTGGATTCCTCTATCGTTGAGGCTTGGGATAGCCTATTTAGCGAAGCTGCATCCAAACGCCGCGCGGCCCGCCGTGCTAAAAAGCCAAGTGATGCTCCGGTGGCTCAGCAGCTGCAGCTAGAACTCACCGAGCCCGAGTCCGAGCCTGTGGACGAGCGGCCCAAAAAACCCGTCTACCCGCCTGGACGTCCTTCTGCTGAAGAAAAGGAACGTCGGCGCAAGGAACGGGAAGCTTATGAAGAGAGCCTAGGACCGTTTGAGAAAACCATTGAACAGATGCTGCCCTACACGTACGATGAATTGCTTGCAGCATTACCCCGGCATGCCGCGCGTTGTGACAAGAAAAATGCGAAAGGTAGACTTACCAGTTATTACGGGTTCAAGGCAAATCTGCTGGTCGATGCGGACTGTCAGTATATTCTTAGTGGCTTATGGAGTTCGGCGAATTTGAATGACCAGCGCATGGCGGTTATCCTTCTCAAAGGCCTGCTCCTGAAGTTTCCTAGGTTAAACGTAAAGCATGTCTTGGGAGACAAAGGGTACGACAGCGCAGCCATCTACCAGTTGATTCATTCGTTAGGCGCCTATCCTACGATTCCAATGATTCACCACAAAGAGCCGCCCAAGGGAATGAACTCGGACTACAATCCCGTATGCTCACAGGGGCATACCTACCGCTACGACAGTTTTGATGCCAAGTACGAAACGCTGAAGTATACCCAGCCGAGCCAGTGCAAAGACTGTCCACTTTCCGGTTCCGGCTGCCAAAAGGTGTTTAAAATCCGCATACAAACGGATTTACGCAAGCACACCTATCCCGCAAGAGGTAGCGAGAGCTTTACAGAGCTGTACAAGAAGCGTACGGCAGTGGAGCGAGTTTTTGCATATCTTAAAGAGTATTTTGGCATGAAACGTACGCGTCACCGCGGCGTCCGGGCAAGAGTTGATTTCCAGCTCAGTACACTAGCTTACAATCTCAGCAAGTTTGCGCTAGACAAGTTAAACCAGCGGTTACGCAACTCCCAGCAAGTGGCCTGATTTTTTAAAAAATGACCTTAGATTTTGGCCGAGTCTTGCTATTCAGCAAACTGAATTATGAAATTGACTCCAAAATACAGCAGAATCTGGCGAAAATGGCGCTTTTGACTCAAAATCAAGAAATCTACTGCACGAAATACAATAGAATGCAGTTTAGCGCAGAATAATAAGCATTCTGTTGCATAAAGTGCAATCAGCAAATTCATCTTATCGACAATGAAAATTACGGAGTTCAAGTTAATAGGAGGTTTCATTATGAGCGAGGATTTCTACTGTGACGAAGTATTCAGCGGAAAAACACCTGTCAATAAAGTAATCGAAACTGATCATGTATTAGCCTACTATCATACCAAGCCATTCTATCCCATTCACATCGTCGCTGTCCCCAAGCGGCATATCTCTTCATTACTTACGCTGCAGGAAAGTGACAATGAGACGCTTCTTGAGCTGCTAGGAGTGATTAAGCAGGTTGCCGCGATGGTGACAGAGAAATACGGAGCCTGCAGAGTCTCTACCAATCTGGGGGATTATCAGGATTCCAAACACCTGCACTGGCATATTTATTTCGGAGAACCGCTTCGATAGCTCCCCGGTCTAATGCTTCGATCAAGCGCTGTGTTCCAGTTACCCCCCCCATAATCGTATCTCCCCTTCGCCTGCTGATTCAAACTGCCCGGTTGAGTTAAATATATCCGATAAGCATATTATAGGATAAGCAGAGGAGGGCATTATGAAGAAAAGCGCCGCCGGAAGAGCATTTTCTTTTTCCAGACAGCTGTACCAAAAGATGAAACTGGATGATGTGCAGGGGATCAGCGCGCAGCTTACTTACTACTTGATCCTGTCCTTGTTCCCTTTTCTGATTTTTATTATGACCCTGATTGGCTATGCCCATATTTCAGTAGAGGACAAAATTCGTGATCTGGAGCAGATCATGCCTGCAGAGGCTATCTCGATTATCGAGGAAATTCTGAAGGATGTGGCAGAGGGCCGCAGCCAGGCCTTGCTGTCCTTCGGGATGCTGGGCACGTTATGGGCGGCTTCCAAAGGAATCAATGCTATTATCAAAGGCCTTAACCGTGCCTATGATATCGAAGAGAGCCGGGTGTTCTGGAAAATACGCGGCATTGCCTTTCTGGCTACCCTGTTCATCGGATTGGTGGTGCTGCTCAGCATTCTGCTGCTGGTGCTTGGCACCTGGCTGAAAACACAGGTTTTTCTGCTCATCGATTTGCCCTACGGCTTCCAAAAAATATGGGACCTGCTGCAATATGCCGTCCCGCTGTTTGTCATGTTTCTGGTGTTCACCCTGCTCTACTGGATTGCCCCCAGCCGCAGGCTCACGCTGAAAGAGGTTATGCCCGGCGCGATGTTTGCCACCCTCGGCTGGATCATAACCTCTATCCTGTTCTCCGTCTATGTCAACCAGTTCAGTAATTTCACCGAAACCTACGGCAGTCTCGGCGGAGTGATGATCCTGCTGATCTGGCTGTATATCAGCTCCATCATCATCCTGGCCGGCGGGGAGATCAATGCCATCCTGATGAAGCGTTCACTCAAGCGGTAGATCAATGGTGTTTAAAGTTTCCGGCTGCGGTTGCATCTGCCGCTTCAGCTTCGGTCAGCGGCAGATATGCGCCTTCCTCCCGCAGACGTCTGCGGAGCGCAGCGATATCTACTGCGTGGACGTCAGGCGCTGGCTGTGCGGAGGCCATGGCAGCCGCGATTCCGGCAGCTTCACCCATGGCCAGACAGACCGGCATCACTCTGACACTGCCCTGCACCTCGCGTACACAAGAAATGGAGCGTCCGGCAACCAATACATTTTTCAGAGATCGGGGTGTCAGGCAGCGGTAAGGAATACCGTGCGATTCCCCCGGACCATAACGTTTAATGACTTCCGGTTTGCCTCCGGCCTGCTTTTCTTCCTTCTCCGTTCCATGAATATCAATGAAATAGCTGTTGCGGCAGATTTCATCCGCAAAGCTGCGGCGGGCCACATAATCTTCAACACTAAGCACATAATCTCCGGTAATTCTCCGTGTCTCCCGCACGCCCAGCAAAGATCCCGTATTGGCTACATATGAGCTTCCAAAAGAAGCCGGTATAAATTCAGCAAGCGCGTCCCTGTAGGCTGCAGCCAGCTTGCGGCCCTGCATCAGGGCCTCCGATATGGACCCGGCATCCGTATTATCCACTTCCCATAAATGTCCGGCGTTGAACCCCACCGTTCTGGGGGCGATCATGTTGTTGCAGATATGCGCATCAGGAATCAGGGGATAGCAGCCTGATTTGAGGATGTCATAGATCGGACTGGTTTTGTTGTTGCTGTGCAGCAGCGGACCATTGAGATAAGCGTATTCATCCACATTACCCAGGGTGAAGCAGTGTGTGGCAGGCATCATCTCACCGGTCTGCGTATCTCCCTTGAGATATTCCGCTCCCGCCCAAGCGGCAACATCCGCATCACCCGTACAATCGATATACACCTTGGCCTGGAGAGCCTGAAGTCCGTTCTTGCTGGCCGTAATCAGCGCCGTCACCTTGCCGTTGTCATCTGTATCTACCGCCCCAAGCTGTGTCATGAACTGAACGACTGCCCCCGGCTCCCGGACCAGGTCGTCATAGATAACCTTCAGCTTCTCCGGGTCATCGGTACCCAGTCCATAGCATCCTTGCGGACATGCGGCATCTGCGCCTTGAGGGACTCGAACACCTTCACAGCCAGCCCCCGGTAAATGATCTGCTCCAGATCAGAGAATGGGCACCACGCCGGGACAAGTCCCGAGGTCCCCATTCCGCCCAGGCTGCTTGTGGCTTCAACCAGCAGGGTTCTGGCCCCCTCCCGCGCCGCCGCGGCTGCGGCGGTGCATCCGGCCGGGCCTCCCCCCACAACAATAACATCCCATGAATCCTGAAGCGGTATTTCGCTGTTCATTCTGTAACTGCCCATGCGCTTCCCTCCCGGCTATTTCTTCACCGAAGCATACCATTCATTGACTTCCTTGCTGCTGGCTTCTCCGCCGGCGGCGTTGTATTTCTCGATGAACGCCGCCACGGCGTCGGTAGATTCCTCGCCCACAATCACTTTGACGGCAAAATCATTGATCATTTGATTCAGCGACGCGTTGTTCTTCGAATATTCCGGTAAGGACGGCGCCAGCGCCAGCGGATCGGAGATCCGGTATTCTGCCGGAATTTCGCTGTTCAGGAAGGTGAAGCCTGCGAACAAACGCGGGTCTTTCTGGACACGGGCCTGCCAGTAGACGGGATACAGCTTTTCATCAATCCCGGTCAAATAGTTGCTCGCAAGCCCGCGCTCATCCGTGAACAGGGGCAGAATCGGGCTGTATACACCGTCTTTGTAGGTGAAGTGCTTGCCTTCTTCGCCAATGGCGATCAGCTTGAAGGTGTCTTTATCCAGCTTGGCGTTGATCCACTTTATCGCGTCTTCCGGGTGCTTCGAGGATTTCGGAATAAACGTCAGCCGGTCGAAGCCGCCGCTCATCCCCAGGCCTGCCTGCCCGTTCTTGCCCTTCAGGGCGGGAACATATGCATATTTGGCATCCGGGAAGTTCTTGGTCAAGGCATCGGCAATGCCCGGGATGTCATACCACGGAAGCGGAATCACACCGACCCGGCCACTGGTGAATTTCTCCTTCAGCGTTGCGTCCTTGTTCACGGCAAATTCCTTATCCAGCAATCCCTGTTTATACAAGTCAGCCGCATAGCTGAGATATTCCTTGAACCCCGGCTGCAGCGGCGCCGCGACCAGCTTGCCGTCCACCTCGCTCCAGCCCGTGGCAATGCCGAAAGCTCCGGTTACATTAGCCATCGTAGCCTGTGCGCCGTCAATGGAGAGCGGAGCGCCTTTATCGCCGTTGCCGCCGGGGTCTTTTTCTTTAAAGGCTTTCAGGACTGCGGTTAATTCATCAAGTGTTGCGGGCATCTTCAGGCCGAGCTTATCGAGCCAATCCGTGCGGATCATCAGACTGCTGCCAACGAACTCGGAGGTCCGGTTCGGAATGGCGTAAATTTTGCCGTCCACCTTCATGGCCTCGAAGGATTCCGGAGAGATGGAAGCTTTGATATTCTCTCCATACTTATCAATCAGCGGCGTCAGATCGACGAGCGCGCCCATTTTGGCATAGTCGGTATAGGCGGCCTTTTCCCCTGTGATGGTAATGACATCGTATGGCTCGGCGGAGGAAATCAGCAGATTCAGCTTATCCATCGCCTTGTCGGCAGGCAGCATTTCATATTTAACCTTATAGCCCGTTTGTTCCTCCACCACCTTAGCCAGCTTATACGTGTTATAATCATCCTTTGACCATATATTAAGCGTTTTCAGCTCCGGTTTGGAGCCGCCCTCTGTTTGCGCACCGGCTGATTGCTCCGCTGTACCTCCTGCCGCCCCTTCCTTGTTCGTATTGCCGGATGAACCGCAGCCGGCGATCGATGCCGCAAGCCCCGCACACAGCACAAGTGACAACCATTTTCTATTTATCATTATCATATGAATTAAACCTCCCCATAAGTTCTAAAATCCGCAGGTCAACCCTTCACCGAACCAATCAGCACCCCTTTGATAAAATACTTCTGCATAAACGGATATACGAGCAGGATCGGCACCGTGGATGCGACGACTGTGGCTGCGCGGATGCCTTCAGGCGACATATTCATAAGATCATCTATACTTTTATTCGTGAGATTCGCGTTGTTTGCGTCCATCACCACATCCTGCAGGTAGAGCTGCAGCGTCTTAAGCGCGGTGTCATTAATGTAAATCATCGGGCCGAAATAATCGTTCCAGTAGCCCACGGCATAGAACAGTGCAATAGTAGCGATCACGGGCATACTGAGCGGAAGAATGATCCGGAACAAAATGGTATAAGTCTTCGCTCCGTCGATCCGTGCCGATTCCTCCAGCGCTTCGGGCAGGCTTTCATAATAGCTTTTGATCACCAGCATGTTGAACACGCTGATCATTCCCGGCAGAATCAGCACCCAGAGATTGTCTACGAGGTGCAGCTGGCGCATCAGCAGATAATTGGGAATCAATCCGCCGCTGAACAGCATCGTAAAGATGAACAGCACCATACAGAAGGAAATGCCGGGAAGATTGCGTTTGGACAGCGGATAGGCTGTAAGCGCCGTCATAAGAATAGAAATTATGGTCCCAACGGCGGTAACACCGACAGATATACAGAAGGCCCTGATGAACACGGATGAGGAAATGACTTGCATCAGGGTATCGAGCTGGAACCCTACGGGCAGAATGCCCACTTTGCCGGAGGTGATCGC
Source organism: Paenibacillus riograndensis SBR5 (assembly GCF_000981585.1). Classification (NCBI taxonomy): domain Bacteria; kingdom Bacillati; phylum Bacillota; class Bacilli; order Caryophanales; family Paenibacillaceae; genus Paenibacillus; species Paenibacillus riograndensis. The sequence goes on along the minus strand of NZ_LN831776.1, from coordinate 3,159,219 downwards.
CCACTCTTCGCTGACGGCTTTGGAGAAAACACTCGCCAAGGGCAGCAGCATGATCAGTCCCAGGGCAATCAGAAACGCATATACCCCGATATCCAGCAAAAGATCGCCTTTAGTCCGTTTTGTCATAGTTGTGCTGCTCCTTTCTTCCTCACCAGATCCCGCGCTTCAGCAGCTTGCGGCTGATATAGTTGCCGGAGACAATGAGAATAAAACCTACGACCGAGTTGAATAATCCGACTGCCGTGCTGAAGCTGTAGTCCATTTTGCCAAGGCCGATCCGGTATACAAAGGTTCCGATGACATCAGCCGTCTCGTAGACTACCGGATTATACATTGTTAGAATCTGTTCGGTCCCGGCATCCAGAACGGAGCCCAGGCGAAGAATGAACATCAGCACCACAGTAGGCAGAATTCCCGGGAGCGAGATATGCAGCATCCGGCGGATCCGGCCTGCCCCGTCAATGGAAGCGGCTTCATATTGCTCCTGGTCAATCCCGGCGATAGCGGCAATGAAGACAATGGCATTCCAGCCCACCTCCTTCCACCCGGCAGTGAAGACCACCAGACTGCGGAAATACTGGTTGCTGACAAAAAAACTGACCGGCTCACCGCCAAACCACTGGATGATGTTGTTGACGAGCCCCCCTGAGGTGGAGAGAATCGTCACGAACAATCCGGAAATAATAACCCAGGACAGAAAATGCGGAAGATAGATAATCGTCTGGATCGTTCGTTTAAAAAACATCAGCCGCACCTCGTTCAGTACCAGTGCGATGACTATCGGAACGGGAAACAGCAACACGATTTTATACACGCTGATCAGCAGCGTATTCATGAATACCTGTCCGAACTCTTCGGACTGGACCAGCTTGTGAAACTGCTCCAGCCCCACCCATTCACTGCCTCTGATGCCGTCAAAAATATTAAAGTCCTGAAAGGCGATCAGTACGCCATACAAAGGCGTATATTTGAACAGCAGCAAAAACAAAAGACCGGGTATCAGCAGCACATAATAGTCCCTGTTCCTCCAAGCGATTCTCCACTTGCCTGCGGACCTGCTTCTGGCTGCGGCTGCTCTGCTCTTCCGGTTCAACTCCGTAGCACCTGCGCCCAAGATCACTCACCCCCCATATGCTTGTGAGTTGATTATACCGGGGAACGGGAAACGGCTTGTAGAGGGTAATCTGATTATTTCTGGTCTCTGGCGACTGTAAATCCGAAAGCGCTTAGCGGGCAGGAAAGTTGAAAATGGAACTTAAATTTAAACGTAGAATAACGTAGAATATTTAATGTAAATTCGGATAGCTAAAAATTTGATAACAGACAGGAGTCAGATACGATGATCAAAGGTTTCGGAGGAATATTTTGGAGAACCAGGAATCTTGAAGCTATAAAAAAATGGTACAGTGATGTGTTGCAGGTTGAAATAGAAGATTGGAATGGGACTGTGATAAAACCCCAAGCAGGAAATGAGACGATCTTTTCGTTCTTTAGCGAGAACGACAGTTATTTTCCGACAGAACAACAAGTGATGTTAAATTTCCAAGTCTATAATCTAGACGAGACGATTAAACATCTTGAACAAATTGGTGTACCTCTTGCAAAGAAAAAAGAGAGCAGTGAATTTGGACAGTTTATTTGGATTGAAGATCCTGAAGGCCGGCTGATCGAACTTTGGGAAAAATAATGAGCTTACGGCTGCGTCATCCTTCACCGGACAACGCTGCGTTGTGGATTCCAGTTTAGCGTTTCCTTGAGAGCCCCTTATCAATCCTTCGGCAATTCCAAGTGGAAAAAGGATAACTAATTTCCCCATATCCCCTATTCTTCGCAGGTGAAGTGGAAAAAGGGTCACTAATTCAGCTCATTTCGCTCCTGAAGAGGGAATGACGCCCAATTAAGTTTCCTTTTTCCACTTAAATCTCACAATTGTTGATTTTGGGGAGAAATTAAGTTCCCTTTTTCCAACTATACCTGAGCCCACCGTGCCAATTCCCGCCTCCAGGAAAATTATTGAATGATTGGCATCGGTGCAACAAATACTTTATTTTCTTAAAACAGCCTTTACAGCAACCCTTACAACTGTGCCCTTGCCCGGTTCCGTTTCGATGGACAGGCCATAGCGGTTTCCGGCAAAATAACGGATTCTTTCCTGCACATTATATAATCCGAACGAGCCTTCCATTCCATCCGCCTGCTGTCCGGCGGCGGGTTCAAGCAGCAGGCGGTTCGCCTGCTTCGGGTCCATCCCGATGCCGTCATCCGCCACAGTCAGGACAACATCGCCGTTCTCCAGACGCACCGAGATTTCAATCGTTCCCTGCTTGGATTTCGTCTTGCGTATGCCATGCAGCAGCGCATTCTCTACCAGCGGCTGCAGCGTCAGCTTGGGGATGATATAAGATTCCAGGCCAGGCTCGGCCTGGATGGAGAACGTGAAGGTAGAAGGAAACCGGTTCTGCTGAATCTCCAGGAACACCCGCACCAGCTCCAGTTCATCCTCAATGCTGACATTATCACGGCCTTTGTTCAGACTTAGCCGGAAATACTGGGCCAGCGCCTCGATCATTTCGCTGGTATCCTCGGCATTATGGGAAATCGCTGACCAATTAATCATATCCAGGGCGTTGTAGAGAAAATGGGGATTGATCTGGGCCTGCAGCGTCCTCAGCTGGGCTTCACGCTCCTGTATCTTTGCCTGATAGGATTCCTCCACCAGGTTGTTCACCTTATGAATCAGATGATCAACACTGCGTTCCAGCAGGCGGAAATCCCCGTCCGGCATCGACCGGCGCTCCTCCAGCCACCCGATCCCCTCCTTGCGGATCATCCGCAGGATCATCTGCACCCGGCGCTGCACGCCCTGGATCATGAACATCAGCAGCACAAACACCAGCACAAGGAACATGACCGTGATCCCCGCCAGGGTTGCAATACTGGTGAACTGGCCAAGCGCCGTGGCGCGGTGCGAGATTTCCGCTTCCGATACCTGTGCAACCAGCTTCCAGCCTGTCGTGCCAACAGTCGTGTATACCACATTTACGTTGTCGCGGCCAATGGTTCTTTTAACAACTCCTTCTTCAGAATGGCTAATCGCGCTAAGCACGTCTTCGGGAAGCTGGTTCATCTTTTGCTCGGAGCCTGCTGCAGCATCGGATTCCACACCTTCAGGTCCAGTTGTTCCATAGATCAGCTTGCCGCGCCCGTCAAGCAGATACGGTGCATACTTCTCCGAGAATTGCAGCTCCGACACAATCTCCTGTACCAGCGTTTCAGATACATCCATCACCAAAACGCCGACAATCTCCTCATAGTCCCGGGGGTTGCGCAGCAGCCGGGCGGCAGAGAAAATCTTCTTTTCCCCATAATCGTTATAGATTTCCGGATATACTCCCGTCCAGACAATGCCCCCGCCAGCCTCCTTCACAGCTTCGTACCAAGGGTATTGGTCCATATCCGCCAGCGGATACAGGTTAATCCGGTCACCGCCGTACATCCGGGAAGCCTCAACAAAAAACCGCAGCCGGAAAATATCCTCATTCTCCTGGGCGGTTTCGGCAAGATTCCGCAGTTCCCTGATCTGGCCCAGCTGATCGGTAATCTTGTCCTTTTGCAGCAGATTGTCGTACAGGATCTGGTTCATGAAGACGGAGTTGCTGCTGTCGCGGATATGGTTCAGCTTATAGGTCAGGTTCATTCCCGCTTGCTTCAGGGTGAGCTGCATCGTGCGGGTCACTTCCTTCTCCAGAACCTCATTGGAGCGCTGATAAAAGGTGCCGAGCATAATCGACACAGGCAGCAGAATGAGCAATACATAGGCAAGCAGCCAATTTTTCGCAGAGAGAATCCCCTGACTGAGTCCAATCAGATAAGCCCAGGCTTTTTTCATAATTCACCCCCCCCGCTCTGCCCGGCTTGTTCCTGCAAGTGTTCAGGCAGCCTCATTTCAGCTGCTCCCTGTATGCGCTTGGTGTACATCCGGTTATTTTTTTGAACAGCTTGCTGAAGTGGCTGGGATCGGTATAACCCACCGCATAACAGACCTCATACAATTTATTCTGCGGATCTTTCAGCAGGTTTTTGGCCTGCTCTATCCGGACCTTGGTCAGATATTCAAATAAGGTTTCTCCGGTTTCCTGCTTGAACAGCAGTCTGACGTAGGTAGGGCTGAGATATACGCCTTCAGCGATGTCCGCTGCGCTTAAATTCTCGGAATATCTCTGCCCGATCAGCAAGCGTACCCGTTCAATAACCTCGCTGGCTTTTCCACTACGCTTCAAACGGGAGTAATCGCAAACCTCTTGCAGATATGCCGCAGTATACTGCAGCAAATCATGTATCGTTTCCTGGCGCATTACCTGCTTCCAGGCTTCCATCTCCTTCTGCTCCCACTCCTCTGACATCCCGTTCAGCTCAAGCATAACCTGCCCGGATTGCAGGATCAGATGCAGGCTGACATTCTGGGCATAACGGGAGCCCTGCCCGCGGTTCTGCTCCAGCCTTGCAAAAATCTGCTCCAGCTCGCTCAAGGTGCGCTCCCGGTCTCCAGACCTTAATGCCGTGAGCACCCGTTCACTCCACTCCGCTTCATAGCGGTACCGCAGATGCTCAGCAGATTCCAGCTTGTCCATCGAAAGGATGCGGTTTTTGCCCAGATACCATTTCTGGTCTGCCGCACCTCTCGCCTGCTTGTAGGACAACGGCAATTCCGGCAGGCTGCTGACGCCTTCGCCCACCCCGATGGTCACACTGAGCTTCAGCCATTGCCGCAGATTGTCACGGATGGATTCCGCCAGCAGGAGAAGCTCCTGCTCGGGAGACTGAACCTCCTCAGCCTCTTCCGCATCTCCGTCCTCCAGCTGCCGGGTCAGCAGAATTCCCACATACTCTCCGGGCTGCTTCTCAAAGGTAATGCCCCGCATCTGCTTGTCGATTAACTCCTGTATAATATTCAGCACCGTGTAGGAAAGCAGCTGCTTATCCTGCTCGCTGCGGGTATCCAGTACCTGCGGCACATCATCAATCATAATGACGATGATGATGTAATCGCTTGCAGATAACAACGTCAAATCCAGAAACTCCAGCTTCTCCCGGATATGCGCCGGATTGATGCGGTCACTGATTACAGACAGGAGAAACCGTTCACGCAGCAGTGGCAGACTCTGGGCCAGCTTGGCCTGCATCTCTTTCACACGGCTGCGTTCCCTTGCTTCCGCATCGAGCGCTCCCGTCACCTTGCCCATGACAGAGGCCAGCTCTTTGCGGCGGATGGGCTTCAGGAGGTAATCCACCGCATGGATCTGCAGCGCAGACCGCAAATATTCGGCATCGTTATGCCCGCTGATGAACACGATTTTAGTGAAAGGCAGCACCGCACGCACTTCCGCCGCCATCCGGATGCCGTCCATCGCCGGCATCTGCACATCGGTCAGTACGATATCCGGCTTCAGCGCCTTGATCATCTCAAGTCCCGCATCTCCGTCATCCGCCGTGCCAATCAGCTCGATCCCCTGCCCCGCCCAGTCCACATAGCTCCGCAATCCGTTCAGCACCGAAGGCTCATCGTCAACAATGACCAGTGTTTTCATTGGAATGTTCCTTTCTGTAACTGTTATATTGGCGCTACAAAAATTTCTACAAACTATGGCATTCTCCTTCTTCAAGTGTAAATTCTGATGTCAAAAAACGCCCGGTTTCCCAGGCGCTCTATCATTATCTCTATTTAGCTGTCAGATCATATGTGAAGCAGGCAGCAGCCTCCACCTGCTTAAAGCCCTCTGCGATATACAGCGCCTGGGCCCGCTCATTTTCAGCATTTACACATAATACGGTTTGCGTGTATGACTGCTCCTTGGCGAACTGCAGTGCCGCTCTGAGCAGAATTCTTCCAAGCCCCTTCCCTTGATATTCCGGCAGTACAGCCAAAGGGCCAATGTTCATGATGGGTGAACCTTCGTAGTCATCATCGGCTCCACGGACAATTCCGACCGCCCGGCTGTGATGGTAGAGGATTAATAAGCCGTTGGCAATGTAGTCTTTGCCGGAGATCATCTTAGTTACCATCTCCGGGGTGGCCGGCGTTTCACTTCCTTTTAGTTTGGCAAAGCCGGCATTTCTCACCTCACACCAGACAGACTCATCGGCACCAGGGCGAAAGGGCTTAATTTCGTACCCGGCGGGCAGGCTGAACTCAGGAATTTTCTCTTCATCTCTGACGAGTAAATAGGAATAGCGTTCCACAGTAAATCCGGCAGCCAGCATATTGTTTGTCTCTCTTGTATTAACCGTCGGCACAAATATATCCAGCCTATCCAGACCTGCCGTATGCGGTAGTATGGCTTGCAGCAGCTCCCGGTAAACCGCCTGATCAGCTGTATCCGCCTGGAAAATCCGAAACCGGCCTTTCCGCCCTCTGCGGTTATAATCATTCAAAATCAGCGAAGCTGCTGCAACCAGCGTTCCCTCTGCATTTATCGCAACATATGTGGGGTTCTCTTCAGACAGTTCAAACTCAGCAAGGTCCTCTTCATATAAAAAGGAGTCATCCACCTCCGCCCGGTATTTCCGGCAAAAATTCAAAAATTCGTCTCTTCTGTCCTGACTTAACGCTTCAATTTTCATTAGCTTGTCATCCTTCCAGCCTGTATCATTGCTTCTTCAAGTTAGCAGAAGTGAATTCAACCGGAAAGGGAAAAAACGATTATGGACCATTCTTGGATTTATCCACAATGTATTATTTCAATTTTATTGTCATTAAAAAAGTAATAAATATGATACAACAGCCTGCTATGAATGGCGCGAACATATTTATATCAAATAAAAATCCCGCTAAAGTTGGACCGGCGATATTCCCTACACTCATATATGCATTATTCATACCAGCTGCATAACCTTGTTCAGTTCCAGCCCGCTTCGATAAGAGTGTATTAAGCGCCGGGCGAAGCATTGCATTAGCAAAAAATATACCAGAAGTAATAAAAAAGATACTCCAGAACTCTTTTGCCAGCAGCAATACAGCATACCCCAACGAGATAATAAGAAGTGATCCTTTTATCACCTTCTGCTCACCAAAAATCTTAATAACCTTAGCAACAACTAACGCCTGCATACCCACTCCAATAACAGCACCTGCGGTAAGAATAATGGAAATATTTTGTGGTGTGAATTGGAAGCGGTTCGTTACATATAAACCAAAAACAGTTTCAAAGTTAGCTAGTCCAAAGGTCATTACCAGAACAAGTGCAAAGAGCATCACATACTTTGATCTCAACGATTTCGCATACTGTTCGAATATTGATTCCTTTGGGGCAACCTTTGCCCGCGCAGCATTCATTTGTTCTTTCGATATACTTTCAGGTAAACAAAATATTGAAAAAACTACTGCTATAACAGCCGCACCAGCCGCTGCATAGAGCGGCACTCTTGTTCCAAACCCTGCAAAAAGACCTCCAAGTCCGGGCCCCAATAAAAATCCGAATGACATAGCTGCGGCCAGAAGACTGTTTCCTTTGGCGCGTTCTTCAGTTGTTGTAATATCAGCCACACATGCCATCATTGTCGGAATAATTAAGGCTGCTGCCACTCCTTCCAGGAGCCTTGAGGTATATAACATCCATAGCGCATTTCCAATAGCAAAGATAAATTTTGCTGCAGCAAAGACGATGACACCCGTAATGATGAATGTTTTCCTCCCGTATCGGTCCGACAGTTGCCCGGTAATTGGAGACAGCAGGAATTGTGTAAGGCCATAGGCTGCCACTAAAAAACCAATGGACTGTCCGCCCGCTCCAAATTCGGTAATCAGTTTTGGCAGGATAGGTGTAATTAAACCAACGCCCAGCATTACAATGAATATATTGATCATTAGAATCGCGAGGATTCTTTTATTATTGGTTAATGTAAACATACGGAGCCTCCATCTTTTTGATTAAATAAATTTTTTTTGAGTTCGACAGATGTTCCTTTATTTGCACACACAAAAAACCTCCTTATCCGGAAGTTGCTGGATAGGAGGCAGACATACAGACGAAAAGATACACTGCTCCCGTCAAAGAAACAGCGATCTTAACGTTAATATTAAAAGCCCGCACTAATCCTATCCAGAAAATTCGTAAGATTACGATTTTTTCTTTTGTGGAATAGGATTAGTAGATCATTGGCTTGGAGTCACCCTTTCGATACTTATTGTTAATTACCATATCATAAGGATTTGTATAAGGTCAATAAACGGACTCCAAGGCGTTATTCGGATATTTTCACATTGGAGAATGCAGCCTCGCCGTGCTCGACGAACAATCCGAAGCTGCCGGGCTCGTAATTGTATGCCCGTGTCGCAAGCGCCGTGTTGTTCACATAGATGATTATGATATTTCCGCTGGCGACGATTTTTATGTCGGCCCCGGAGCTGCCGTCCAGTGGAAGATAGCGCTCCTCCACGAACAAATGATGGCCGTCAAATTTGTTGGAGCGGTCGAATATAAGTCTGTTGCGCTGAGGCTCCAGCCGGACCTGACACCATTTCTCCAGCCCGGCTCCGCTCGTATGCAGCATAATTCCGCAGGCTTGCGTATCGCTTGACCACTGGACCGAAGCTTCGATCAGACAGTCGCCAGCCATGCGGCCGAGCTCGGTCCACCCGAATCCGTAAGGCTCCTTCCCGGTAATCGCTGCTGTGTCCGAATCCCACACGCCCAGATGGGCGGCAGGGGCTTGCGGCAGCTCCTGCCTGAAGCTGTCCTGAATCGCGGGGATCAGCTGTACGCCAAGCGTTCCATCGGGATGCTGGACCAACTCATGCACCAGTGTGCTTCCGCCCCATTGATACGGACTCATGTCATCCATATTCGAACGAATGGCTTGCCAGCCTACAAGATACCGGTTAGTCCCATTGGAAACTGTCTTGGCCGCATAGAAGCCTCTGCCGTCGAACATATCATCATACGGGGGGATGAACCATGGGCCTTCCGGGCTTTTCGCCATACGGTAACGGGTTTCCCACCAGCGCGTATAATTGGAGAACACCATATACCACCAGCCGCCCATCTGAAAAATATCGTGGCATTCATGTGTGGCATAAGAACGCGGCGCATAGATCATCTCCCCGTGCTTCCACTGCTCCAGATCGGCGGACCTCATAATATGCGTACAGCCGCTGCGGTTCATAGGGCCGTCCTTCTCCGTTGTGGTGACGGCCATCCAATATTCACCCGCCTGATCATTCCAGAATACCTGCGGATCTCTCCAGTGCAGACCGCCGTAACGCTCCGTATAGGGCGGGACGAAAAAGGCGGGGTCCTTCCGCCATTGGATCAGATCATCGCTGATTGCGCGCATAAGCACTTGCTCATGCTTGCCTTCCGTATCCCGGTTGTTCTCATTGAAACCTGTATAGTAGAAGTGGAACACACCGTCCCGCTCTACAACGCTGCCCGTGCCGATATGCCAATCCTGCTCCTCCGGACTGCCGCAGACGACAGCAAGACGGGGTTCCCCGTAGCTGACAAAGTCCTTTGTCGCTACTTCATAGATACAGTATTTATGCAAATAGTACAGATGGTACACGCCTTCATGATAGAACGGCATGAAATCTCCGCACGTATCTATTCCCGGCATGTTCTTGCGCTCTTCCTCATGCATGTAGAATCGTTGTCTGCTGCCTTGTTTCATAGTGCTTCCCCTCTCCCGCCTTTAATTTCCAAAGGTGCTGTTATACCATTCATTCACTTCTTCCGTAATCTGATCGCCGCCGAGCTTTTTCCAGTTTTCAACAAAAGTATCATAATCGGATACCGGCGCGCTTCCTGTCAAAATTTTAATAAAGGTTTCTTCCTGCAGCTTATCCAGCGTGGCGCCTTTCTGGCTCATCGTCTTGGTCGGAAGCCCGAACCAGGCCGAGCGCTCAAAAAGGTTGTTCTCACGGTAATAGCTAATTATTTTCCATGAGCTTTCCGGGCCGAGAAACTTGTAATAGTTCCAGCCGAGCGGATCGGCTCCCTTATCCATGCCCTTGTCTATATAATTTTTGATCGTGTTGTAATAACGGACCGCCTCGGGATGAATATTGTCCAGCTGCTCTTTTCCTTCCAGCACATCATTGATTTGCTTGTAGTACATATTCGGCTTATCCTCCGACGGGTCCAGCCCTCCGAAGGCGTAGGCGGCAAAGTTGATACCGCTTGCAGGATCAACGCCAAACTTGTTCAGCATCTCCATCGTCGTCTTGGGATTGTTGATTTTGTCCTGGAACAGATTGATAATTTTAATGAGCGCCTCGGGATATTGAACATCCGCCCGGACGGCGAAATAGCGTTCCATCGTCACATTGGTTGCAGGTTTGGCCGGCTTGCCGTCCGAAGATACGATAGGAACCGATATCCATTCCGCCTTCGGATTGTTGACAATCGCATCCTTGGCGCTCATCCACGGCAACCCTTCTCTTCCGTAGAAAAGACCGATTTTTCCCGCCGCGATATCTTCACCGACCTTCTTCCAGTCCTTAATTCCGAACTCGACATCGATCAGGTCCTCTGCAAACATCTCCCGCAGCTTAGCCAGAGCGTCCTTCATTCCCGGTTTAATCGCTCCATAGGTTATTTTTCCGTCTTCTCCACGGATCCAGGCTTTCCCGTAAGCATGGTAAGCGGCGAAAAATCCCTCAAAGCTGCCGGTTGAGCTGGTCAGATCCTTTTGGAAGCCGATGCCGAAGGTATCCTTGACGCCGTTTTTGTCAGGATCGTCGTTTCTGAACGCTTTGGCTATTTCAATCACATCGTCCAGCGTTTCCGGCACAGACAGGTTCAGGTTTTTCAGCCAGTCCTGACGGATCCAGATCATATCCGCCGTGGCGTCTGAGCCTCCGGTCTGGGGAATCCCGTATAATTTGCCGTCTACATAAGCGGTTTTCATCTGTTTGCCGCCGTCCGCATTTAATGTCGATTTCAGCGTATCGGAAGCATATTTGTCAAAATACGGTGTCAGGTCGGCTAATTTTCCGGCCTTGGCCAATGTGAAATAATCTTTGGCGGGAAGCGTCATAATATCCGGCAAATCGTTGGAGGCGATAGACATCGTCACCTTCTGCTGGAAACCTTCCCCCGCAACGGCCCATTTGTAATTGACCTTAATGCCTAACTCATCCTCATAGGCGCGGGTCCACACGTTATTGTTGAGATTATCGCCCGGCAAATAACGCTCGTCGCCGTACAGATTCTTCATCGCAGTTAGCTCAATCTCAGGCTCGTATTTAGCCAAAGGTCCGTCGTTTTCGGGCCTTACAGCCGCTGTGCTGTCATTGCCTGTAGGCTGCTCCTTCCCGTTCGTGTTATTCCCGCAAGCGGCAACCGTGATCATCATCAGGACAAGCGCCAGAATTAGAACTGTGTGTTTACCTTTCCGTTGTACCATGCAAAATTCCCCCCTCATCATTTTCCATACCAGGCTGATTGTGCCTTATCCTTTGACGCTGCCGAGCAGCATGCCCTTGACAAAAAATCTTTGCAGAAACGGGTATGCCAGCAGAATCGGAAGTGTACAGGCCAGAATCATCGCCGATCGGAGAGACCGCCCCGTTATTTCCAGCATCGACGGATTGTTGGCCAATGCCGTGGAAGACAGCTGCGACAGATCCAGATTCAGCACCATCGTCTGCAAATAAGTCATCAGTGGATATTGATCCGGCAAATTCATGTAGATCAAGCCGTCAAACCATGAATTCCAATGTCTTACCAAAATAAATAAGGTGATCGTCGCCAGCGAAGGCAGGCTCAAAGGCAGATAGACTCTCGTAAGTGTTACAAACCAGCCGGCGCCGTCCATTAATGCGGCCTCCTCCAGTTCATTAGGAATCGCCCGGAAAAAGTTCAGCAGCAGCAGTACATTAAACATGATGATCGCTTCCGGCAGAATCAATGCCCATATGGAATTGACCAAATGAAGCTCATTGACGACCAGATAGGTAGGAATAAGCCCCCCATTGAACACCATCGTCACCATAAAAAACCAGACGTACATGCTTCTGAGCCGAAAGACTCTGTTCGTTTTGGATAGTGGATAGGCTACCAGAATTGTCAAGCTTAACTCGACGATCAAGCCGAAAACCGTTCTCTGAACCGTAATCCACAACGATTTGAAAAATTGCGAATTGCTGAAAATGTACTCATAGGAGCTTAGGTTCAATCCCTTGGGCCAGAGGCCGACCTGATTCGCTTCAACCACCGAACGCGAGCTGAAGGATACTGCAACCAGATTCAAAATCGGCAGCAGACAAAGGAATGCCATGAAAGTGAGTACAATGATGTTAAAGATCTGAAAAATCCTCCTCGAAAGATTCGCTGTTTCCATTGTTGCAACCCCTTTCATAAAAGGCGGCTAGAAAATCCGGTACCCGGTCCATCGGTGGGCCAGCCTATAACCTGTAACGATTAAGATAAAGGAAACGACCGATTTGAAAAATCCGACTGCCGCAGCAGGGCCGAACTGCACATCCACAATACCGATCCGGTAGACAAGCGTATCAATGATGTCGCCGGTGCTGTATACCTGCGGACTGTACAAATTGTAGACCTGGTCAAAACCGGCCTGAAGCACATTGCCGATTCCAAGCACGGTGAGCAGGATAATGACCGGAGCCAGCGCAGGCAGCGTCACATGCATTGTCTGCTTCCATCTCCCCGCCCCGTCGATGATCGCCGCCTCGTACTGCGTCGGATCGATCGTTGTGATCGCCGCCAGATAAATAATCGTCCCCCAGCCGAATTCTTTCCATACATCTGTAATGACGAGCGTGTAAGGAAATATATCCGGGTTGCCGAGGAAGAAGATCGGCTTTACTCCGAAAAAACCGAGCACATTGTTCAAGATTCCTGAAGATGGCGACAGAATATCGACCAGAACGCCGGCAAGCGCAACCCAGGATAAGAAATGCGGCAAATAGAGCAGCGTTTGCACCGATTGCTTGTACCGTTTGTGCCGGACCTCATTTAGCAGCAGCGCAAACGCAACGGGCACAATCAAATTGCCGAGAATCTTCATGACAGCAATGAAGAAAGTATTCCACAATACGTTATAAAACCCGGGAAGGTTAAAAATATAGGTGAAATTGTCCCACCCTACCCATTCCTGATCGAAAAAACCAAATACCGTCTGATAATCCATAAAAGCAACGGACAACCCGCCTATCGGCACATAGCGGAAAATAATCGTAATAATTACGGCAGGCAACAGCATGGCATGAAACGGAAGTTCCTTGATAAACCATTTTTTCTTTGCTCTACCGGACGCACTGATGTCGATCCCCTCCTTGATTAAAGCGTTTTCTTTGCGATCGCATCTTAATTATTAAATTTTTCCGCTCCTATTGGAATGCTAACATTTATACTTTTACTTTCATTCCTTTACTCGTTGGCTACAGCAGATGGTTAGTCCTGGCAGCGGTATTCCTGCGGCGTTTGTCCGGTCAGCAGCTTGAACGTCCGGATAAAATAATTGGAGTTGTCGTATCCGCTTTTTTGGGCAATTTCGTAAATCTTCATATTTGTGTTCATCAAAAGTGATTTGGCAAGATTGATCCGGCAATCGGTAATATAATCATGCAGTCCGGTGCCTTCATCCCGTTTGAACATGCGGGAGAGATAAGAGGGATTGAAGCCCGTTGCTTTGCCTAGCGCAGTCAGCGAAAGATCAGACGACAAATGCTGATTAATATAATCCTTTATCCGGGCAATTGTCGATTCGGTATTGTCTTTACGCACTATCTCTGCCGCATCGCATAATGCTGCCGCTGTTTTGGACAGAAAATGAGCCCGTTCAGCCCAATCGGTCATGGAACCAGGGTTGTACAGCAGCGACAAATCGAGCCCGGGCGATAATTTGCCGCTTAACTGATTCTCGTTAATATAGGTCAGAAGAACTCTGCAAACGGACAGATACAGCTCCATGGCATGCAAGGAATGGCGGCTGAGGATGCCGGACAGCACTTGACACAATTCGTTCATCATCTTTAGAAATGACTCCTGATGCCCGTTTTGCAAATGCGCCTCCAATATTCCAACCCGTGGCAGCATACGGGCAAGCTCCGGATATTCCCTTTCTTCCTCCATCGCGGCTTTCCCCTGATAGAATGCGCCCTCTACAACGATACTTTCCTGGCGTTGCAGATTGAACTGGACCATGATCCTTCTAAGCGTTTGATATTTCCGGCCAACTTCAAGCCAAGTCACCTCTTCGCTCGCTACTGCGAAGGATACCGGGCAGCCTGCCTGATTGTTCAGAATCGATTGCGTGTCCTCCAGAAGCGAGACAAGAACCGATGGCATTACCATTTGCTCCTGACCGACAATGAACCAGATAATATCCTCCAAGTAGGGAATGCTCACAATCCGGTACGATTCGGACAACTGGGTTTGCAAAATTTGTTCTACCGTTAATTGAACGATACCCCTGGTCGCCAGCGGCAGCCGGTCTGCGCCGAAACGGCCCAAAATAAGGAGCACCTTCCGGCCGGGCTGAAACATCTCATCGATTTCAGCCATTGAAGGCGCCATTTCCGGCAAGTCAGGCATTTGCTCCCCAAGTAAAGCAACAAGCAGGTTCTGTCTGAAGACGGGGTACATGCTGGAGAGCTGGATTTGGGCTTGGCGATATTCCATCTGCAGCTTCTGTTCATATTCAAGCCGGTCGAGAGCGGCCGTGACGGCGGCGATGACTTTATCGTCCCCTTCCGTCTTAAGCACATAATCGAAAGCGTCCTGCTTGATCGCTTTATAGGCATAATCGAATTGGTCATAGCCGGTGAGGAATATAATTTTGACTTCCGGATGGAAACTTTTCATCCGCCCGGCCAGCTCCAACCCGGATATTCCCGGCATTTGAATGTCGAGCAGAACGGCATCCGACCGCAGCCTTTCGAATAATTCGATAGCTTCCGTGGACGAACAGGTCGCCGATACATCCAGCTTTAATTGTTGCTGCTCTTCGAAAAGCATTTGGAGACCACCGGCAATAACCGGCTCATCGTCAACAATTAACAGCTTGCGGTTATTTGATTTCATTCGGTTTCCACCGTCCTTTGTCCCGGAATATGGATTTCAACGCGAAAACCGCCAAGATCGGACTTGACAATCGCAAGACCGGATTCAGGGCCGAAAAATATTTGCAGCCGTTTATGAATGTTGGACAAAGCCGTCACTTCGCCGTCCCGGTTTCCTCTCAGAATGAGATTGCTTATTTCCTGAATGGTATGCTCATCATCATCCCCGCTGTTCTCAACACAAATGATCAGTCCTTTATCAACCTGATGAAAAGAGATGCGAAGAATATTGCCACCGCTGGAGGATACCTTCTCAAAGCCATAGTGGAAAGCGTTCTCAAGCAGCGGCTGAATAATTAACCGGGGGATCAGCTCATACGCCCAGTTCTCCGGCAAATCGCCGAATTCAACACGGACGCGGTGCCCGAACCGGTAGCTCTGAATGGCAGCATAGACGCGGGCATGCTCCACTTCTTCGCGGAGCATTTTCTCATCCTCTCCGTCCCGCGTAATATATTCATAAAACTTGCCGAGATGCTCGCATAATAAAACGCTATTCTCGTAATCCCTCATCTTGATCATGCGGTAAAGAAGATAATAGCTGTTGTACATAAAATGGGGGTTGATCTGGGCTTGAAGATGCTTGAGCTGGGCATGGCTGATGAGCAGCTGCTGCTTCAAATCCTTTTCAATCAGGGTGTCTATACGGCTAACCATCTCATTGAAGCTGCTGTACAAAGGAGCCAGATGCGACTTCTCGTATTTCGTAATTCTATATTTGAAATTGCCCGCCCTGACCTGCTGGAAGGCATCTTCCAGCAGAATCTTCAAAGGATTGTACACACGGCGGTAGGAATCGAGAAAGCCGGACAAAATAATGAGCCCGATGATGACGATAAAAATGAGCAAAATCGTCAAACTAATGCCTACTGCAACTTGATTCGTATTATCGACATAGAGCCAGAACAGTCTGGTTTCCAAAAAGCTTGATTCGCTTTGGATCACTTCATATTTCTGCCCGTTCAGCTTGATTTGCTTTTGCAATTCCGGGGTATCCTTCAGCAGGGAGTAACCGTCAACAGTGCTGGACACGATAATATGATGATGCCGGTCCGCTAAAGCGATAATATCCTGATCCGTTAATTGAGCATATTTCAACTGCTCCTCAATCGCCATCTTATCCAGATCGACGATAATGACACAGTCGGGAAGCCCGCTGCCGGGTGATTCTGTAAGCGCTTCCTTAATGATGAGCCGGTCATGATAGTTCTGGACGGGGGAGGAGTCTGTAAATAAATCACGCCCGATATCCTTCCATACTGCGGGGTCCAGATCATTGATTTCATCGCTGCCAATGACTTTGTTGACCGATTTAAAGTAAATTTTGGCATCGGCGACAAGCCTGCTGCTGTTCTTCAAAGCTTCCATTTGACCCCTCATCGCTTCCATCATCTCATAGCGCTCAAAAAACGTGCTGGATTCATAGAAATACCGGATGCTTTCAATGCTGTCATTCATCATCACATTGTACTGAACCCGTTTAACAATTTCGATCTCATTCTCAATGCTTCTATTGACGAAACCTAATCGCTCTACTTGCTTGTTATAAATAACGTCCGCGTAATAGCCCTGACTGCGGAAGAAAAGCATCACTCCAAGCACGATGCTTATCGTCAGAATCGCAGCGATGATAAGAAGAAACCGTTTGTAAATCATTCTGAACACCAGATTGCTGTTGTTAGGCTTTGCTTTGATCATGATGTCCGCCCCCTGTTATTGCTATGTAGTGTAAGGTTGATCATAGCACTATATTATGAACGTTTCTACAACTTGACTTTTGATAAAAGTACGTGAACATAAACTTAAACAGCCCCGATTATGGGGCTCTCTTTGTTTTGTCCAATCAATCCGCTGGGTAGCATCGTAAGATAAAGGATTAAATACTTTTTTTCATTTTGGGGTGATAGCAGCTTGGGAAAAATTAGAGAACCTAACAAAGGAAAAAAGATCATTGGGATCGGTTCGAGACGGATTGTATATGACCTTGGTAACGGTAACGTAAAGAAAGTTGCGAAAACAAAGTATGGCGTATTAAGCAATAGGAGGGAAATAGTAACATACCGTTCATCTGCACCTTCTGTAAGAAAGCATCTTGCCAAAATTATAGAATCCGGGGATGAGTATAAATGGATAACTATGATAAGGTATAATCGGGAGTTCCCGAAAACTAAAGAATATCATCAGAAACTTTACAGACTGTGGGGAAAGTTTAGGAAAAATGGCATTACTCCATATGAAATTCTGACTCGTCAGGGCAGACCCAATTATCAAAATATGCGTTTGAAGCAAAATGGAGAGATTGTTGTAATTGATTATGGCAATTTTAGATTCCGGGGTAAAAAAGGATAACCAAAAATTGCAACGGGAAGCATACTAAAGACTAGAACAGCAGATAAATACGAAAAGAGCATTGTCTTATTACCAAAAGTGCATTGGGACCGGTGTTGTGCTAGCAAGGACTGCCGCATAATTTGAATATGAGGATAGTCCTTGCATAATCCTATCTTTCGATAAATAAAAGATAAGGAGCAATCATAATGGAGTATGCTAAAAGCCAAAAGTACAATAACCCCGAATTACTGGCTAAAATCATGGGGCCTAACCCGTTCAAATTGCAGGAAGAAATGCTGCTAAATCATAAAATCCCCGCTGGCAGTCTCGTCTGCGACCTTGGAAGCGACCCTTGAACAAATTACTCCCGTTAAGACTGACGTCACCGCCTTGCCCTTTGAAAAGGAATTTTTCGATGCGGTAGTCAGTACCGATTCGTATAATTACTGGGGCCGGGATGCCGAAGTAGTTACCATATACGAGATGGAAAGCAACGAGGAAGTTTGGGCAGATTGGCTGATCCAGGAAAATGAGATTGCGGTCAATGACCGCAAAACAATGGGCGCAGGCGGAGGGAGATATCTGAACTTTATCGCTTTTGTCTTGAAAAAAATAATTGAGCCGGACGCCGCTGTCAATGAAAAAAGCTCCTGAATCTCCGCAACAGGAAATTCAAGAGCTTATTCTTTGTTAAGCTGATGCGGTCGAGAGGACTCGAACCTCCACGGTATTGCTACCACACGGACCTGAACCGTGCGCGTCTGCCAATTCCGCCACGACCGCATATCATTGGACTCGCTTTCGCGGCCACAAGATAGATCATACCATGTAGGATTCATGGAGTCAATATTTTTTCGCAATTATTTTTATTTGCATAAATTTCTGTATAAATATTGCTTTTATTTGCTTGTTAGGAGTATAATGAGAACAAAGGTTCGCATACTATAAATGAGGTGATTTATATGGCGACTACCAAGAGAAGTACACTAAATACACCATTGATCCCAGAAGATATAACCAAAGACGAAAAGTCACTTGTCCGAAGCTATTTGCTGCTGACGTTCATTCATAAAGTATTTGAACGCGATTGCCGGGTCATCGGCAAGAGCGGATTGTTCAAGACACCGCAGCTGTATATGGAGCTGGTGTCTGGTGCAACGAAGAAGACTTCTCTTATGCTGCAGGAGGTCACCCGTGAGCTCACCGCGCATAATCTGAAGATCACAACCGTCCGCCAGGACCAGCGTGGTGTAGAGGCCAAGTATTCCTGCCGCGGCTATGCCGGAGAGATGAATATTCCATGGCCCGGCTTCCGTAATGAAATGATGCTGCGGATGCGTGCCTATCTCGGTCTGAATCCTGAGCTTAATGTACTTCCCAGGGAAGAAGCGGTGGAGCAGATGGCCTTATCGATTTAAGACCTGCCCAGCAGCACTAACAGCCCCGTCCTATAATCGGACGGGGCTGTTAGTGTATATTATATATCTTCCGGCTCTTGTCTGGGTTCGGCGAAGGGCTGGTAGATATAGTTGCGGTCCAGCTTCACAATCCGCTTATTGGGCCGGCGGATCATCACCTGAGACTCGTCCCAAGCCAGCACAATCCCTTTTACATCATTGCTCTCCAATCCGTCGCGTACAACCCGTATTTTCTCACCGGAAATCCGGTACGCATCCAGCTGTTCATCACTGATCATAAGCCTGAAGTCACCTTTCCTTTCCAACACATCCATTCCCTAATCCACCCGTGAAAAAGACCCAAATGAGTAATCATCCGGGTCTAGTTGCTTGCAGATCAATCCTTATATCTTATGAAGTTCTATATCAGCGCTTCATTCTTCTCAAACCAGAAGTCAAGAACTTTAGCGGACATCACACGTTGCTCCAAATACTCCACCTGATGATCACTGAATTTCTGTCTCCAATTGAAGGACAGCTCTTCACACAGACTTGTGATGGTCAGAAGTTCAGACCAAGCGACGTAACGTTTGTACCAGAAAAACTGAGGATGTTCGATCATATAGGGATACAGGTCGTCGAATTCCGTATGTTTGCAATCCAGCGCACGTTCGAAGTGATCCTTGGCCTCGGTTAGTTTATCAATAAAAAATTGCTCTGTCACCGGTTCTTTCCCCATCGTGACGCCTCCTCTCTCATGTCTAATGTTTATTATAAAGGAAAAGTTATAGAGTGGAAAGAAGATGTTTTAAAAATAGGCTAACTTCCTCTAATTGTCACCCTTTATTCGTCAAAGACAATTTTCCCTTCACTCAATGACATAATGCGGACAAGCGACTCCAGCCGGATCCCCTGTTCCCGGATGGTTCTGGCCCCTGCCTGGAAGCTTTTCTCCACAACCACACCAAGTCCGGCCAGTTCGGCACCGGAACGGTGGATAATTTTGATCAGACCACGCGCAGCATCGCCATTAGCAATGATATCATCGATAAACAGCACCTTGTCATCCGGGGAGATAAACTGCCGGGAGAGCATGATGTCTGTAACGATGCCTTTGGTGAACGAAGGAACTCTTTCACAGAGTGCATCCGGATCAGCGAGCAGCGTTTTTTTGCGGCGGGCAAACACCAGCGGCACCTTCATTTCATAAGCGGTGGCAAATGCCACGGCAATACCCGAGGATTCCACGGTAACCACACGGGTAACTCCAGCATCAGCAAATCTCCCGGCAAACTCCCGTCCCATTTCCATCGTCAGCATAGGATCAACCTGGTGGTTGAGTAAAGCATCCAGCTTCAGCACCTGATCGGAAAGGACAACCCCTTCCTCCAAAATCCGTTGTTTCAATAATTCCATGTTATGAACCTCCATTACCCTTTATAATTCCAGACATTCCGCTGTAATCACTTCATATAAGTCTTAGGCGGAAGTCATGTCCTTCTGCTCAACATCATAACCTGTACTATATGGACTGCACAAGGCTATCCTTTGGTATAGCTATTTTTATCTTGGCAGCACTTTTAAGGAGGGAGCCATGAAATCCCATGTCCGCACACTGCAAATCGCTTTCACCTATATTGGTACTATCGTAGGCGCCGGTTTTGCTACCGGCCAGGAAATCCTCCGTTTCTTCACACGTTATGGACACTGGGCGGTGCTGACCATCCTGTTTTCCACCGTCCTGTTTATCTGGCTGGGCACCAAAATGATGATTATCGCCCGGCGCGTTCAAGCAGAGTCTTATGAGGATTTCAACCGCCATCTTTTCGGTGAACGTGCCGGGAGAAGCATCAGCCTGTTCACCATGATTATCCTGGTTGGCGTGAACAGCATTATGCTGGCCGGGGCCGGGGCTATTTTTCAGGAGCATCTCGGAATGCCCTATCAGGCAGGTCTGCTGTTGACCATTCTGGGTTCCTATCTGCTGCTGAAGCGCGGAATTTCAGGTATCCTGCAGATCAACAGCCTGGTGGTGCCGCTAATGCTTACTCTGTCGCTAATTATTATTTTTAATACACTGGGCGTGCCTGGTGCGGAACGATTTTTGTTCCTTCCGACGGATCACAGCTTCTTTGGGGCCTGGATGTCCCCCCTGCTCTATACCGCGTTCAATCTCGGAATGGCTCAAGCCGTACTGGTGCCGCTGGCCCGGCATACCAATGATGAACAAGCTCTGCTGCGGGGCGGCATTCTCGGAGGAATAGGCATCGGCTTCCTGCTGCTCGCGGCACATTTTGCCATGAGCTCGCAAATGCCGGGCATCCTTCAGTATGAGATCCCGATGGGCACCATCGCCATCCGCCTTGGCCCCGCCGTACAGAGTATCTATCTGCTGCTGATTTTCATGGAGATCTTCAGCACTTTTGTAGCCGACATCTACGGTGTCAGTATACAGCTTCAGCAGCGCCTGCCGGTCGCCCCCGTCCTTGTGACTCCACTCCTGATGCTGATCTGCTACGTGTTCAGCCAGTTTGGCTTCAGCTCGCTGCTGTCTATATTTTATCCCATCTTCGGTGCGGTGTCGCTGGTATGGGTCATAATGCTGCTGCGTGCCCCGATGTCCCCGCCCCCGCGCCCGGCAGATCCCCCCGGTAAGGACGGTAAGGGGATCACTATCGTCGCTGTTAAACCCGTGATCCGGATTACCCGGAAATAACGGCTGCTGCGGGAAGCGAACCCGCTCCGTACAGATCCTGGGAAATGATAAGGATCAAATCCGGGAACCGTATAGGCGGAATCAAAGGTATTTTTACCTTTGATTGCGGCGATTCCTGCGGGCGCGGCAGGTTCAAAGGTATTTTTACCTTTGATTGCGGCGATTCCTAGTGTCAAGAAGGTTGTGTATTGAGAATAAGTATCTTCCCGGCGCTTCGTTTACTGGTAAGGTGGAAAAAGTATCACTAATTTGTCTGAGCATCAGGCAACCCGGGCAGCTAAGTGGAAAAAGTATCACTAATTCAGCCTACTTCGCTCCAAAGAAGGGAATATTACTGAATTAAGTTCCCTTTTTCCACTTAAACCTCATGATTGTTTATTTCTGAGGAAATTAAGCTCCCTTTTTCCACTTGGCCATCCCCACGGCTGAAATCAAAAGCACTTTTACCTCTCATTTCACTCACTAGCTTACTTCTAGCGATATCAAAGGTACTTTTACCTCTCGGTTCCCTTGCGGCGCTCCAACAACCGTATCTCTACTGTTGCTTCCACCTCCCCCCTCTGATTCCTAGGGTCGAAGCCGATTCAAAGATACTTTTACCTTTGATTACGACGATTCCTGCGGGCGAGGACGTGACTCGAAATATGAATTTTCTAAGGCGCTTTTTATCGCACGATGGTAAGGTAAGCATGGCTAGACGGAAATAACCGACGCTGCGGGAATGATCTTGGCTGCCGCATCAACCACATGCCGGTGGCAGGTCATCATGATAATCTGCCGGGTAGCAGACAGCTCGCCGAGCAGGGCGAGTGCCGCATACAGCCGCCGTTCATCGAAATTAACAAACAGGTCGTCGAACAGCAGCGGGAGATTCGCCTGCCGTGACATCGTCTCCGCAAGCGCCAGCCGGATAGCCAGGTACAGCTGCTCCGCCGTTCCCCGGCTGAGCAGGCCGCTGTCCAGCAGCCCCAGGTTTCTGTGCTCCGCTTTTAGCTCCTTGTTGCCGAGTGTCATTACTACCCGCCGGTACTCCCCTTCCGTCAGTTTGGCAAAATACTCGGAAGCCAGCAGCAGCACCTGCGGCTGCTTCTCCTGCTCGTAGATACGGCGCGTTCTGCCCATAAGCTCAGCCGCCAATGCTGTTACTGCATATTGGCCTGCAATTACCCGCAGCGCCGCCCGCTGCTCCTCGAGCTGCTGGAGGACTGAATCCTCCATCCCGCGCTCCAGCAAATATTCACGCTCCTGCAGCAGCTTGCCCCGATGCTGCAGCATAGCATTGCGCTCATCTTCAATACTAACCGCAGTCTCCTCCGCAGCATTCCGTTCCTGTTCCAGAGTGTATGCATCATGAGTCTCCAGCAGTGTCAGCAGCTCCGCAGCAGCTTGATTCTCCCAGCCCCCAAACATGGCCAGCTCCCATTGGCGGATCGATTTCGTCAACTCAACGCGCTGCAGCACAGCCGATGACCGCCGCAGAAATTCCTCACCGTCAGCAGCCCCGCCTTCGTGCAGCAGCTCACTGGAACGGCGTGAGAGTTCCTCCAGTTCCCTGCCGCTCACTGCCAGCTCTTCCTGCAGTTCCAGCAGCCGGGCGTTCATTCCTTCCCGGCGCAGCAGTTCCACCTGCAGAAGATCCCACTCCCGCTTTCTCAATTCCAGCCAGCTGAGAAGAGATAAACCCGCAGCTTCAAATTGCTGTTGAAGCGGAGAAGCTGAGGCAGCGGTAGTCTTAGAATCCCAAAATGGATGTTCAAGACCGGCTGCCGCAGCGGCATTGGGCATATCAGACCGGTCGGGAGCAGCAACACCGTCCGAGCTTCGAAAAGCTTGAACAGCTCCGGCAGAATGGTCCAATCCATTCACCGGATCTTCCGCAGACAAGTTATGGTGGCCTGCTTCAGCAGGCGTATCCAAATCCATTCCAGCCCGTTCCATCTGCCCGGCTCCAACACCAGCTTCATTCATTAATGCTGATACTTCCCGCTCAAAGGAAAAACACGCGGATTTCAGAGCACTCAGACGCATAGCAAGCTTATGCTCCTGACGCAGCAGTTCGTTGCCTTGCTCCACCAATGAGAAGATATCCGGGAGGCTCTCGGGCGAGAGGCCTTCAGGCAGCTTGCATTCATGCAGCCATTCCTCATAACGTCCGGCCAGCGCTGTGAAATCAGCCTCGGCCTGCTCCAGTTCTGCGGCAAGTGCATGCTCCTGTCCCGAAAGCGAGTCCAGCTCCACCCGGCAGGCCTCCCTTTCGGCAGCCAGCCTGTCCATGCGCTGCCGCCATGCGTTCCAGGCGTCCATGAGCCTGCGAAGCTCCTTCATCCCGGCCTCCAGCCCGCTGGCATCAGGGCTAACGCCTCCCGCCGGCCGCTGCCGCTGCCCCGGCCGGCCAAGCCCGCTCTCCGGCTCCGCGCCGGAGAGCAGCAGCCCCCGCAGCCGCCGCATCTCCGCTGCGGCGGCATCGCCCTCCCCGCCGTGCCCCGGCGGGGCCGCGTCCGCCCTGCGCTCCGCGCGCAGGGCGGCCCACAGGGCCAGGTCCGCTGCGGCCAGCAGGCCGAGCGCGGCCCAGGCGCTGACCGGCGGTGCGCCGGTCAGCCACAGCGCTGGCGGCAGCAGCAGCGTAAGCGCTGCGCCCGCCAGCAGCATGCGCCGGTAGCGCTGCGCCCGGCGCCCGGCACTGCCGGTGCCGCTGCCTGCGGCGCCGCGGCCGCGCAGCGGCTCACCGCCGAGCTGCGCTTCGCGCCAGCGCTCGGCAGCCAGCTGCAGCTCGTCCCAGAGCTGCAGCAGTTCACGCGGGCTGCGCTTGGCTAAGCCCGCGAAATCGGCGGCACCGGCGGCGTGCTCGCGCGCCAGGGCCCGGTCTGCCGCCTGCAGCGAAGCGGCGGCAGCAGCCAGGCGGGAGCGCAGTGTCTGCCGCTCCGCTTCACGGGCTTCCATGCGGCGGTCATACGCGCTGAAGCCTGCCGCAAAACGCCGTGCAGCTTCACGGTCTGCCGCCGTAGCGGAGAAGCCTGCCAGCTCGGCCTTGCCCCAACCTGCCCCGATTCCGCGCAGAATGCGTTCCAGATGCTCTTGCAGCGCCTCAAGTTCAGACGCAAGGCGCTCCGCTTCGGCTTTCTTGTCTTCATAGCTGCTGCGCCGGCGGTCCAGAGCTTCGAGCTGCGGTCCCTGAGCTTGAAGGCATTCATCCGGCGGCTGCTTCGCCAGTTCAGCGGCAAGTTCGCGGTGCTGCCTCTGCAGACGGAATACCACTCCTTCGGCATTCTGCACTTCTGCCTCCAGGGTCCGCCAGCGGGAGGCCCCGTCCTCAGGAAAAGAAGCGATAACCGGAAGCTCCGCCAGCTCCAGCTTGGCTTCGCTCCATTTCAGCCACAGTTCACGGATCTCCTGGGCTTTGCGCAAGTGAACAAGCCTGCCGGCAGCGATCCGCCGGCGGTCTTCCAGCTGTGTCAACTGCAGCTCTACGGCTTCCTGAGCCGCAATATTCTGGTTATATCGCAGCAGATAGGAGCGGCTTTCGGCCACCTCCCGCTCCAGCTTCTCAATCGACTGCAGGATTTTGGCTGCTTCCTGCACCTTTCCGCGCGGCTTGTAGAGCTTCTCCGCATCCTGCTGCAGCCGCCGCTCGGCCCGCATAATCTCACCGCCGCCCCCCATACCGGCATGGAACAGATAGCTACTCATTTCCTCGGACTGCAGCGCGCCAAGCTCCTGCAGCTCATCCAGCGACACAGCAAACAGCTGGCGGAACATACTGCGGGAGATGCCGCCAAGCAAACGCCGCTCCATCTCCGTTTGGCCTGCCTCTTCGGTTCTTCCATCGGGATGACTAACCGTAATGTGCAGCTTTTCGCTTCTGCCCGGTGTCTCTCCGCCTGTCATATACCGGCGGATTCTCCACTGTCCGCCTTCGCTGTCACGCGCTGCAAGCATTCCGCCATGCTGCCCCCCTTGCGCAGGCTCATAGCGCTCCTGGGGATTCACTCTGCCCGGAATGCCGAAGAGCATAGCGCGTATGAACTGCAAGGTAGTGCTTTTACCGGCTTCATTGCGGCCATAGAGCAGGCTTACCCCGCTGTCCAGCTTCATTTCACGGTTATGCAGGCGGCCATAACCGCCAATCTGCAGCTCCTCTATTTTCACCCGGCATCCCCCCGTTCCTCCCGGACAGGCTTCACCGCCTGAGTCCGTGCCGTTTTATCTGTACCTTCCTGTAATAACTCTTTGCCGTTCTCCTTCTGCAATATGCTTTTGGCCTCTGAGACAGAAGACACATCTAGCCGGTCTGGCAGTATTCCAGCATCTGTCTGGAGCTGTTCTTGACGATTATTGTCCTGCATCTGGTTTCCGCCCCCGGCCGGCATGGCTCCGGCATACTCATCCATCCCTGCAAGCAGGGAAATTCCTAGCTCGGCTGCATTTCTCAGCCAGCCCAGCTTCTCCTCCGGTGTGACAGAAGCAAGCATTCTGCGCAGCTCACGGCTCTCCATCAGCGGCTTGAGCGCACTGTCCATCAGCTCATCCAGCCCGGCAGAAGATTGTTCACTCCGCCCGGCCAGCCGCAGCATTTCACCAAGAAAGCTGTCCTCCTGAACGAGACGCCCGCGGTCAACGGCCAGTCCTGTCTCCAGTGCGAAGCCTTCTGTCCAGACCAGACCTGCGTACGCTTTGCGTTCTGCGCGCATGGCCTCCCGCCGCTGCAACTCAGCGAGCAGATCCTCTGCCGCGCCCTTCTCAGCCAGCGCTTTGTGTACAGCGCCTCGTCCTGTCAGCCTGAAGCGGACCACCGACATCAGCTCCGGAAACGCGTCCCTGACCTCTTCCACAGCCTGTTCCACGGCCCCGGCCCACTGCGCTTCATCCGCCAGGCCCTCAATGGAGAGTTCACGGACATGCCAGCGGACAGCATCCAACTCATGAAACTTGAGGGTTGCCTGACCTGCCTCATTCACATCCACAACATAACAGCCTTTAGGTCCGGTCTCTTTAACACTGCGCCCCTGAATGTTCCCCGGGTATACAATCGGCGGCTGCTCATGCAGAACCCTGCGTTTATGTATATGCCCGAGCGCCCAGTAGTCGTAACCGCGCCCGATCAGATCTTTGCGGCTGCAGGGGGAATAAGTCTCATGCTGGGGATCTCCATCAACGTTCCCGTGCAAAAGAGCGATATGATACAAATCGCTTCCCGGCCTGCGTTTAAATTGCAAGGCGGTGTTCTCTGTCACCTTGGCGGTAGGATAGGAAATCCCGCTGACTACAGCAACCTCCCGGCCATCACTGCGGCGCCGGGCAACAGCTTGTCCCGGTTCACTGCCGCCGAATACGGTCACATGCCCCGGAGGCTCAGTGCTAAGGCGGGGGCCGTCCAGCGGATCATGATTGCCATGAATCAGGAACACTGCTATGCCGTGTTTTCCCAGTTCCTGAAGCGCCTCCTGAAAGCGCAGCTGTCCCTGCAGTGAAGCGTCCGAGATATCGTAGACATCCCCGCTGATGACCACAAAATCGGTTTTTTCCTGAACCGCTACGCTAACAAGCCGCCCGAGGGCGGCAAAGGTGGACTCCCTTAAGTAGGAGCGTATAGCCTGCGGAAGCTGCGCCAGTCCGGCAAAACGGCTGTCCAGATGCAGATCTGCGGCATGCAGAAAACGAAAAGGAATCATCGCCTCACCCTTTCGTTCCCGGCTGATACTGCAGATAGGTTTTTTTGAGCTCATTGGCTACACGTGTTAATGAATATAAGCTCTTCGCTTTATCCCAGGCTGAACGGGACAGCTCGTAGCGGTACCCGGGATCGCTGATCACTTTTTCCAGGGCATCCGCCAGGGCTACTTCATCATCCGGATCAACCAGCAGGCCGTTCACCCCGTCTTCAATCTGTTCCGGAATTCCGCCTACATTGGTGCCTACCAGCGCCAGACAGCTGAGTGCCGCCTCCGCAAACACCGACCCAAAGGCCTCCGCGCGGGATGGCAGCACAAAAATATCAAAGAACGGCATAAATTCTTCCGGATGCAGCGTATAGCCGTAAAAGATTGTCTCATTATAAATGCCCAGGCTCTGCGCCAGATGCTCCAGCTCTGCACGGGAAGGGCCGTCACCGATAATATGCAGCACATATTCATGATTGCGTTTTTTCAGCTCGGCGCAGGCTTTGAACAACGTGTCTATTCCTTTGGCCGGTACCAGACGGGTTACGGTTACCAGCTGCGGGATGTCGTTGTCGTGCGGCACCGGCTTGAATCTTTTCTCATCAAAACCGTTCGGAATCACTCCGATCCTGTCAGGCCGGTCAATGTATGGTGCCAGGTAGTCGGCAAAAGAGCGTGACACCGTCATGAGCCGGTCGCTGACATGCTCCAGTTCGCGGTAAATCGAGACAAGAAATTGATGCTCCGGCCCGCCCTCAAGAATAACGCCGTTCAGAATCAACTCGCGTTCATAGCTGGAATGCAAAGTTTGAATCAGCGGGACCCCGGGATAGATTCTTTTCATCGCCAGTCCCGCAATCGGATGATGGGCATGGATCAGGTCATAGTTTTTGCTCATACGCAGCTTGGTCCACCATATATAATCCTTGTAGGTCTGAATATATTTTTGTACCACAGGACTTTCGCCATAGAGGGTCCAGTCAAAGGTTTCAAAACTGACCTCTTCACGCCCCTTGCCGCGGATGCGCTTGGGCAGCCAGAACAAATCCATATCCCAGCGGCTTGAACGAAAGCGTTCCTGCAGATACGGAATCATGGAAGATACACCACCGGGTTGCTCCGGCGGGAAGAATAGCGCTTGCAGCAAGTTCATAAGGCATTCCCCTTTACAATTGCCCCTTTACGATGAGACCCGGCAATTATGATATAGTTGTATATATGTACATTTACAGGTACGCTTAGTTCCCATACCTTGATTTTATCGGTATCCAACTGAAACAGCAACTAAGAAGAGCCTGAAATCTATCTTTGATTTTGACATGAGGAGAAATGATATATGAATGAAGAACGGCTCCCCGCCGCTTATACTGCCGCTATTAGAGAGATGCTGGGGCAGGAGGCGGACGCTTTTCTGGAGAGCTACACTGCGCGGCGGACCCAGGGTCTGCGGTTCAACACGCTCAAAAGCAACTCGCTTTCAGGCCGCGCAGCGGCTGAACACACAGCTGTCCGGTTTGACCTGACGCCAGTCCCCTGGTGTCCTTCGGGATATTATTATGAGGAACCCGTCCGGCCGGGACGGCATGCTTATCATACCGCCGGATTATATTATATTCAGGAACCCTCCGCAATGTCCGCAGCTGAACTGCTGGCCCCCCGCCCCGGTGAGACGGTGCTTGATCTTGCAGCAGCTCCCGGCGGCAAAACATCCCATATCGCTGCTCTGATGCAGGGCCAGGGGCTGCTCGTTTCCAATGAGATTCATCCGGAACGGGCAAAAATTCTGGCGGAGAATGTTGAACGTCTTGGCATCTCCCACGCCGTTGTAACCAGCGCAGCTCCGGGAGAGCTGTCCCGCCGTTTTCCGGAGGTTTTTGACCGGATTATGCTGGATGCGCCCTGTTCGGGCGAAGGAATGTTCCGCAAAGACCCCGCCGCCATCGGCGAATGGTCCCCGGAGCATGTAGAGATGTGTGCGGCAAGGCAATGGGATATTCTCCAGGATGCCTATATTATGCTGAAACCGGGGGGCAGCCTGGCCTACTCTACCTGTACTTTCAACCGCAAAGAGAATGAGGAGACGATATCACGGTTTCTGGACCATTACCCTGATATGGAGCGGATTGCTGAGAAGCGCCTATGGCCTCATCTGGAAAAAGGCGAAGGCCATTTCGTCGCGTTGCTCCGCAAGGCGGCCTCTGAAGAGGAAGCACCAGGCCGCAATAAACGCGGCAGCGGTCGGGGCAAAACCAGCCACAAGCTGCCTGCCAACGCCAGCGATGCCTACCAGCAATTTATGAGCTGGGCAGCGGACGAGCTGCCGGGATTTGCCGGACAGGGCGTGCCTCTGCTGTTCGGAGAAGCCCTGTACCTGCTGCCGGAAGCGTTCGGCGCCAGCTTGCATACAAGCCTCTTGGAAGGGCTAAAGGTACCCCGCGCGGGGCTGCACATTGCACATCTGAAAAAAAACCGCATTGAACCGGCACATGCCCTGGCGATGGCTCTCCAGCCGGAACAAGCGGCGCGCAGTTACAATCTCGCGGCTGACAGTCAGGACATTCAGGCTTGGCTGCGCGGTGAGAGCCTTCCGGTTCCCCTTGAACTGCACGGCTGGACCCTGGTAACTGTGGACGGACTGCCAGTCAGTTGGGGCAAAGCCAGCTCCGGGCAGCTAAAAAACCATCTGCCTAAAGGGCTGCGGATTATCAAAGCCCAGACTGACGGGCAATAGGCAGCTGAACAGCCAAAGGGACCTCCCTGCGCATATGCGGTTACGGCAGATGCGGACAGGAGATCCCTTATAGGAGCGGATTAGTCCGTTTCAAATATTTACACAAAAATCCGGAAGGAGTTATTCCCACCGGATTTATCCGCTTCATATCAAATGTATAGAGGCCTAGAGCAGAATATCAGGGCAGGATCTCCCCCTCAGGACAAGCAGTACTTCACCAATGCGTCGCGCACGCCATGATCATTGTTGCTGCCCGTGACCGCATCCGCTGCCGCCTTGACCTCCAGCGGGGAGTTGTCCATGGCAATGCCAAGACCGGCGTAGGTCAGCATGGATATGTCATTATAATAATTCCCAATGGCCAGAACCTCTTCTTGTGCAATCCCCAGCTGGGAAGCCAGATTCATCAGCGCGTTGCCCTTGGAAGCTTCAGGATGCATGAAATCAACGAAAAATTCCCCGCTGCGCACAATATTATATTGCTGCGTCCAGGTGCTCCATTCGCGCTGGGCTTCGTCCAGAATATCCGCTTTAGTAAATACCGTAAATTTGACAACCGGTTCGCGGAAATCCTCCCAGGCCGGGAGCGATGCAGGCGTAATCCGGAAATGCTCATACATATACGTCGCTTCCTGGGTCAGGTTGGCCACATTGTCCACATACATGTCAAAAGCAGTATTCACATCATAATGAATATCACGCGCGCGGCAATAATCAATATAAGGGTCCAGTCCGCGGGCATCCAGCCCGTAGATATGCAGCACCTCGCGGTCCTCCACCCGAACGGTAGCCGCTCCATTGTGTCCCAGCACATATCCGGCCAGCCCCATCTCCTCCATTAAAGGAATCGAATTCTGCGGGCTGCGGCCTGTACACAAGACGATTAGCCCGCCCTGCCGGGTCACCTCGGCAATAGCCTCCCTGTTTTCCGGGCTTAGCTTGTGGTCGTCATTCAGGAGCGTCCCATCCACATCCAATGCAATCAGTTTGTATTTCATACCCCACCATCCATCCTTGTCAGTCTTAAGCAGTATATTTTATGGTATCTAAAATCTGTTAACCGGAGCCGCTGCTTTAATTCAACCTATATAAACTGAACATGTGATTTTTCTATTTGGGATTAGTCGTGACTCCAGAGAATGTTTGGACTTCCGGCTGTTCATCCCCTTAAGCTTCAGCTTTCCCCTGCGCCAAGCACCCTTAACTCTTCGGCCGTCAGCTCCCGGCAGGCCCCGGGAGCCAGACGCTCATCCAGCTTCAGCGCGCCCATGGAGACTCTTTTTAGGAAGACTACTTTTTTGCCTACCGCCAAAAACATCCGCTTTACCTGATGGAATTTCCCCTCGGTAATGGTCAGTGAAATCTGCGACAGGGTCTTGCTTCCGCGTTCCCTGCCCAAGATGGTGAGCTGTGCAGGCAATGTCACATAACCATCCTCCAGCTCAACGCCGGCGGCAAAAGCAGCGACATTTGCGGCATCCACCTCGCCCTCAACCGTAGCCTCATACGTTTTCGGTACATGCTTGCGGGGCGAGAGCAGCTCATGGGCCAGCTGTCCGTCATTGGTCAGCAGCAGCAACCCCACCGTATCCTTATCCAGCCTCCCGACCGGAAACGGCTCGAACTGCGCGTATTCCGGCTTTAGCAGGTCCAACACCGTACGGTCCCGCTTGTCTTCTGTAGCAGACAGTACGCCCGGCGGCTTATTCATCATCAGGTAGATATATTCACGATAGACTACCGGCTCGCCGCTAACCTCGATTGTATCGGCATAGGGATCCACATGGAAGCCGCTGTCTTTGATTACGGTGCCGTTCACCCTAATCAGCCCCTGCTTGGCCTGTTTGCGGATATCACTGCGTGAGCCTATCCCCATGTGGGACAGCACTTTATCGATCCGTTGTTTTTTGGAAGAATTTCCGGTTGCACTCATTCGCTATGTCCACCTCCAGCCTGCGGGATATTCATTCTTCAGCATGCCGTCCTGCCATTTGCCCCAGCCCGCGCTGTAACCGTCGATACAGACCAGCACATAACCCTTCGGAGAGCTGCCGGAACGTACCGATAAGCGTTCCGCAGGGATCGAGAGTGTCTCGCCCTTCAGATAGGAGACAGCTTCACCGCTGTTGCCCGGCAATGAAAGGCTGCGGATACTTTCTGCAGGATGCAGCGCGGTAGCAAGCGGATGTCCGGGAATGAACCGGCCGCTGCGGACATGCCCGGCATACCAGCCGGGACGAATCGTCTTCAGCCCGTCCAGCGCAGCCTTCGGCAGCGGCGAGAGATACAGATGGTCACCGAACAGCACCGGATACCCGGCAGGCTGCCAGCCCAGCTGTTCTTCGGCGAATACAGAATATGCAGCTAATGCGGCCTCTTCTCCCAGGTCCTGAGACTGGCGTCCCGGAGCAGCGCCCCCGGATTTGCCGGCGGCGCGCCTTCCTTTGCCGCCGCGTCCGCCGTCCGCCCTCGCAGCAGCGGCCTTGGCGGAGGCCTGCGCCTTGCCCTCTTTGTTCCGCGGGGATACCGGCAATGCCTTGTCCCTCTCCTTCAGCTTCAGACCAGCAGCGGCCTCTTCCTGAGAGGCACTGCTTCCGTCATGGCGCAATACGGCCATAAAGTGCCCCTCGCCCTTAACTTTATGCGGCCACAGCCGGGCCGCTCCCGGCAGCCCGCCAAGGCCCGGCGCAAACGATCCGGTTCCGCCAACAGGAATAAGCGAAAACTCCGGATGGCTGGCTAAAAACTCCCCGATGATGCCTTCATTCTCTTCTATGGCAAAGGTGCACGTGGAGTAGACGAGCGTTCCTCCCGGCTTCAGCGCTGCTGCGGCTGAAGCCAGAATTTCACGCTGCATGGCCGCATATTTCAGCGGCGTTTCCGGCTCCCACTGCTTGACCATATCTTCATCCTTGCGGAACATACCCTCTCCGGAGCAAGGCGCATCGATCAGGATGCGGTCAAAAAATCCGGGAAAAGCCGCAGCAATCCGCCCGGGACTTTCATTTAGCACAATGCCGTTGCGGACACCGTACAGCTCCAGATTCTTCGCCAGGGCCTTGGTGCGGTCCGGGTGCAGGTCGTTGCTGACCAGCAGCCCTTCGCCCTGGAGCTTGGCGGCAATCTGTGTGGATTTGCCGCCCGGAGCCGCACATAAGTCAAGCACCCGGTCGCCGGGCCGCACCCCAAGCAGTTCCACCGGAGCCATTGCGCTGGGCTCCTGAATATAGTACAGTCCGGCATGGTAATACGGATGTTTGCCGGGTCTTGCCCCGGCTTCCGTATAGAACCCGGACGGGCACCAAGGAATAGGTGCAAGTGTAAAAGGGGAGAGCGCAAGCAGCTCCTCCACCGGAATTTTTAATGTGTTGGCACGGATGCCGCCATAAGGAGTCTCTTGGTACGACTCCGCAAATTGCTCATAGTCCGATCCCAGCATGTCCTCCATGCGCTGCATAAAAGTGCCGGGCAGCTCAACTGCCATGATGCCTTCCTCCAATAATCAAGGAACACCCCTGCGGGTGCTCCTGTGGTAGCCTTGCTATTCATTATGCCTTATTTGCGGCGGGATGACTCCGGCCGCTGCGGACCGCGGCGCTGCGGGTGGCTGGGAACGATGTCCCGGCCCGCAGCAGCCACTTCCTCGGCAAGCTCCGGGTCCAGCAGCTCAATCGTCAGATCATAATATCCGAACGGCCGCTCCGCGTAGGTTTCGAGCTTTCGCGCGTAATCGCCAGCCTCGCGGGCCAGCTTGGCAAGATTGATGCCAAGGGCATCCGCAGGATACCGCTGCAGCACCTCATACGCCCGGCTCAGCATAATCAAGCCGCCGCGCACGTTGTTATTGCGGAAATGGTACAGTCCTACCGCCGTCTGCAGCAGCGCCTTATAGAGCGGGTCCTTGTCCCGGGCCAGCCACAGCTCTTCAAGCACCTCATGGCATTCAAAATAATCCCGGTCCCGGTTGAAATAGACCAGGTATGCGAGATACAGCCGTTCATAGGCCATCCGGCAGACTGTCCTTTTTGGCATTCGACAGCAGCCCGCGCACATGTTCCAGCAATTCCTTCATCGCGTCCATATCCTGCGCCTGCCAGATTTGATTGAAGCGCTCCTGGCTCTCAATCGCTTCATTGACCAGGTGGTAGAAGTACAACTGGTGAATCGCCTTCAGCAGTTGCGTTGTTGTATTCGAATTGTCCTCAAAGGTTTTCTGGGCCTCCAGGATTTCATCGCGGATGCTGGACATTTCACTGTCCAGAATGGAGGCGGCTTCCGCAGCCGTCTTCAGGCGCAGCCGCATTTCGTCGGGCAGACTCTCCCGGTATTTGTAGTTCAGGGAATGCTCGATGGTGGCCCAGAAGTTCATGGCGAGCGTGCGGATTTGAATCTCGGCGAGCACGATCTTTTGCCCCAGGGCCGTCTGCACCGGATATTTAATAATCATATGGAAGCTGCGGTAGCCGCTTTCCTTATAGTTGGTAATGTAATCCTTCTCGTATAGGACCTCCAGGTCCTTGCGGGCACGGATATATTCCGCCACTCTGCGGATATCCTCGACGAACTGGCACATGATGCGAATGCCGGCAATATCCTCGATTCCCGTTTCCAGATCCTCCATTTTTACATTTAAGCGCTGGGCCTTCTCCAATATGCTTGACAGCCGCTTGACACGTCCAGTCACGAACTCGATTGGTGTGTATTCTTCTCTTTTTTTAAGCTCCGAGCGCATCGTTTTGAATTTAACCTTCAATTCCTCCACAGTTTGTTCATATGGAAGCAAAAATGTTCCCCAGTCCCTGACGTCCATCGCCTTCGTCCTCCTGTCCATTCATCCTTCAGTGATGATCAGCGCCCACCGCTTCTA
This sequence comes from Paenibacillus riograndensis SBR5, assembly GCF_000981585.1. Lineage (NCBI taxonomy): Bacteria > Bacillati > Bacillota > Bacilli > Caryophanales > Paenibacillaceae > Paenibacillus > Paenibacillus riograndensis. The sequence goes on along the minus strand of NZ_LN831776.1, from coordinate 3,124,435 downwards.
GGATATGAGAGAATCCGTCCCGCCGCAGCAGCTTCCGTAATCCGGCATGCACTTTGCGGTTAACCTCTGGTCCTTCATAGATGAGAGCTGTATAGATTTCGACCAGACTCGCGCCTGCCCGGATCTTGTCATATGCGTCCTGGCCGGTAAAAATACCGCCTGAACCGATTATCGGCAGCTTGCCGCCCGTCTGGCGGTAGATTCTGCTGATGATTTCCGTCGAACGGTCGCGCAGCGGTTTGCCGCTGAGGCCGCCGGTCTCTCCTGCCTTGTCACTCTGCAGCCCTTCACGGCTGAGTGTGGTGTTGGTCGCGATCACACCATCCATTCCGGCCTCAGCGATCGTATGTACCATGTATTCCAGTTCACCGTCGCTGACGTCAGGTGCGATTTTGACCAGCAGGCTTTTGGCAGCGCCGCTCTGTTGATGCTGAAGCTCCATTTCCTCCTTGACCTGCGCCAGAAGGTTCGACAGCTCGCTGCCATGCTGAAGACTGCGCAGATCCGGCGTATTCGGCGAGCTGATATTGACCACAAAAAAATCACCGTACGGATAAAGCGTACGGATACACTGGCGGTAATCCTCATGTGCAGATTCATTAGGCGTCGTTTTGTTGCGGCCGATGTTCACAGCCACCGGAATTCTGCGTTTCTTAATGGCCTTCAGCCGCCCCGCCATTGCTTCGGCGCCTTTATTATTGAAGCCCATCCGGTTGATCAGCGCTTCGTCCGGCAGCAGCCGGAACAACCGCGGGCTGTCGTTGCCCGGCTGGCCCTTCGGCGTGACCGTGCCCACTTCCATAAATCCAAAGCCGATGGAAGAGAACCCGCCCACCGCTTCAGCGTTCTTATCGAGTCCTGCCGCAAGTCCCACCGGAGTCGGGAAATGCAGGCCGAACAGATCTACCGCAAGGTCGGCTGTTTCGGGAACGCCGTACATAAGCCGCATCGCCGCACTCCCGCCAGGCACCAGATCTGATTTGTTCAGTCCGCCGATGACGAGATGGTGCGCTTTCTCCGGGTCCATTTTAAAGAAAATAGGTTTGCCTAAATGTCTATACAGCACCGTTCTCGCTCCTTCAAAGGGAATCCTTAAGTGATGTCAGGTGAATCCCCGATTCTGTAGGTTTCTTCTTAATTTTAGCCGTTTCCGGGGGAAAAGAAAAGTTTTTTACCAGGCGGTGCTTCCCGGTGAAACCCGGAGTATAGTATTTTTCTTGTAAACGCATTACAATGTAAGGGTAATCAACGATAAAGAGAGAAAGAAGGATGGCCAATATGTCTACAAAGCGCAAACCCCCGACACTGCAGCAGAAGAAAGAAGAAGTCAACCGCAAAGCAATCCTATGGATCAGTGTCAGTCTGGTGCTTCTGATTCTTCTAATTATTGTGTTGTTTATTGTTGCCGGAAATTAATTGAGCCAATGGTAGACTTTGTTGGGGTTGGTCTGATCCAGCGGCGTGCCGGACGGGTAACGCTCATCGGGCAGCAGCAGTTCGTCAGGCAGAACCCCTTTACTAATTTGGACCTTCGTCCCCATCGGCACCATTGCGAACAGCTCCTCCACATCCTCGCGTTTCATCCGGATACAGCCCAGTGATTCATCCTTGCCGATGCTGTCCGGCTCATTCGTGCCATGTATGGCATAGTTGGTGTCCGAGAGCTGCATGCCGCGGCTGCCGAACTCCCCGTTGTCATGCCCGTTCGGATTGACCACCTTGTCAGAGATCACAAACTCCCCCTCCGGCGTCTTCTCGCCCCCAAGGCCAACCGCATAGTTCCTTAGAATGATATTGCCGCTGGTGACTGCCAGGCGGTGATTTTGTTTATCCACAATAATGGCAAGCGGGCTGCTAAAAAAGGGCGGCTGCCCCTTGCTCCGGTTGGCCGTATCCTCCACAGTTCCATTGCCTGCAGCTGTGCCCTCAGTTGTCACAGCCGGGGAAGGCTGCGGCGAAGCCTGGAGCGGCTGTAGTGCCAAAGCTGCGCGTAAAGCGGCGAACTCCTGCTTCATGAGCGGGGTCGTTTTCCCCATAACATTCTCCGGAAAAGGCCGGGTCAGCTCCTTCAGCGATTCAGGCGGCTTTCCCTTGCTGCTGTTGTAGGAACGTATAGCACTCCATAAAGCTGCCAGCTCTTCCTGCTTCCCCTGCCATATCTGCGCCTGCTTCTTCAGCCCGCCGGCTTCCGGGGGTTCGCAGGCACAGGCAGCCGGATCATAAGACTGGTAGACAACCTTCCCATTAGCGCTTTTCTCGATTACAGCCGCAAGCGGCAGGTTCTTCTTCCAGATCAGCCAGCGCCCTGACTTTTTCATCGCCAGCATAGCGGTTTTGGAAGGCGCCTCCCGGTTCTTCAGGGCTGCGGCCAATGCCTGGCCCGCTGAAGCTGCATCTTCACCAGCCGCCGTAAACGCCAAAACAGCCGGGACCGGAGATGCCTCTTCCTCAGTCGGTTTAGCTGCCACCGGCTCTTCTAGATCCCCGGCTGCAGCTTCCGGGACTGACGCCCCGGATTCGTCCAAATTCACGCCAGGGGCTACTGCCGACGGGATCAGCATCAGCAGCAGGAGGAGCAGCGCCAGCAATCCCCGGCGCAGCCTCAGCCTGGATTCATGACGCTGCCGGTTTTCCCTGATCAGCCCTTCCTCATATTCCCGGAGCATTTCCGCCGGGACCTTGCTGTGCTCAAAAGCTTCATATACTTCGCCTGCCTGGTTGAAGCAGTAATTTGCCTTTCCATGCTGTCCGTTCTTATAATATTCCTTACCAAGCAAGTACCATGCCATCTTGTTATCGGGATGCATTTGAACATAGGCTTTGAGATGCTGCGAGTTTTTCATCGGGGCCTCCGCGGATTGTGGAATACTCAATCTTTATATTTTATATCGGCACGCTCATTAAAAAAAGACATCCCCAGCCGCATTTATCGCAGCAAAAGGAATGTCTTTATGGAAATATAAGGATTAGAAATAAGGTTTACCTCATTCCTAATCCTTATATTTTTGCGCAGATACGAATACCCCGGAGGTTTAGCCTTCTTTGTTAAAAGGTGCGTCTGCAATCTTGATGGAGTCCGTAGGACATCCGTCGGCAGAGTCCTGCAGATCATCGAACAAATCGTCGGGAATCGCGGTCACCCCGTGGTTGCCGTCGTTTTCGTAGATCACTTCCGCCAAACCTTCATCATCATAATCAAAAATATCAGGGGCCGTTGCGCCACAAGCACCGCATGCGATGCAGGTATCTTTTTCGACCCAAGTGTATTTAGCCATTTCTTCTCTGCCTCCCGTTGAACAATACAGACCTGTTGCAGCAGCCTGTTATTTTGTCATATTAATATAAATAGAAAACAATTTCAATGGATTTTCAGTTCGTTTCCAATTTTGACGCATATTGCGGATTGGCAATCAGCCGGCGGGATAGGACTTGAATCACTCCTCCGCCGGGTCCACTTTATGAAGATTATCCTTTTGGAGGGAAGTCCCCCGCTCCTTGTGGTTGCGCAGGCGTGCCGAATGGCTGTCGCTCAGCATCCCGGCCGTAAGGACTGCGTTCTCGCCGAACTTATTGCGCAGCATGTCCATCGCTTTGTTAAGCGACTCTTTCTTTGGCTGGCGTTCATAATTGAAGAGATCCAGTTGGATGGCGGAGTCCTCTTTGGCGGTCAGCCCCTGCAGCGTGACCCCCAGCAGCCGCACCGGTTTGTCCCCCTTCCAGTGCCGGGCGAACTGGTCACAAGCCGTCTTGTAGATATCCTCGGCGCTCTCCGTAGGCGTCTCCAGCTGGCGCGAGCGTGTGATCGTCTTCATATCGGGCGTACGGATGGTGAGCTGTACCCCGGACGCCACCAGCCCCTGCTTCCGCAGCCGCCGGGCCACCTGGTCGCTCAGATTCAGCAGAACCGGCCTTGCTTCCGCCAATCCGACAACATCGCTCGGAAGCGTTGTGGTATGCCCGATAGACTTGCTCTGCTCCCTTTCCGGATTCACAACGCCATGATCTATGCCGTTGCCCGCCCGCTTCAGCCAGGAACCCATTACCCCAAAATGCTCCACCAGCATCCGTTCATCCGCTGCCGCCAGCTGTCCGATGCTGTAGATGCCGAGCTTCCGGAGCTTCTCCGCGGTTTTGCCTCCGATGCCGAACATCTCGTTGCAGGGCTTGTCCCACAGAATATCCGGCACGTCGCGCAGCCGCAGGATCGAGATGCCGTTCGGCTTCTTCAGATCGGAAGCGATCTTCGCCAGCAGCTTATTGGGGGCGATGCCGATGGAGCAGGGCAGCCCAAGCTCCTCCATAATGCGCCGCTGAATACCTTCGGCAATTTCCAGCGGGGTCCCGAATTGGCGTGAACCAGTAATATCCAGATAACATTCATCTATCGAGACAGCTTCCAGCAGCGGAGTATAACTGTAGGCTATCTGCATAAAAGCATTAGAGTACTTGCGGTAGAGATGAAAATCCGGCTTGATCAACAGAAGCGAGGGACAAATGCGCAGTGCTTTCTGCACCTGCATCCCTGTTGAAATCCCGAGTCTGCGCGCTGCATAGGAGCAGGTAACAATAATTCCCCTGCGGAGCTCCACGCTGCCGGCAACGGCCGTTGCTTTTCCTTTATATTGATCCGGGTCTTCCGCCTCATGCACAGAGCAATAGAAAGCATTCATATCCACATGCAGAATCACCCTGCCGCTTGCCGGATAATATTGATCCACATTCCGCACAATATCTACCTTCTTATCTTAGGGTTTCCATTGTTGGTTTCAGCATACCTCTTCTCCCGGCGCAAGGTCAACCAGGTGTGCATCTCCTCCAAAGTTCTTTGTTACATTCCCGCGTAAAAATGCTATAATATAAAAATTCAAAAACTTTTAGGAGGACTCTCATGTCTAAGTCCATTTCCATCTTCGATACGACGTTGCGTGACGGCACCCAAGGTGAAGGCATCAGTCTGTCGGCAGATGACAAGCTGAAGATTGCCAAGAAACTCGATGATCTGGGTGTGCATTATATTGAAGGTGGCATCCCGGGGAGCAATAACAAGGACATTGAGTTTTTCAAAAGAGTCAAGGAATTGCATCTGCATGCCAAAATCACCGCATTCGGCAGCACCCGGCGCAAGAATTCCATCACCGAGCATGACGAGAACCTGCAGCGGATGATTGATGCCGGTGTTCCGGCGGCCACTCTGGTCGGGAAGTCATGGGACTTCCATGTTCACACCGCACTGCAGACTACCCTTGAAGAGAACCTTGCGATGATCGGTGAGTCCATTGCCTATCTGAAGCGCAAAGGCCTTGAGGTCATCTTTGATGCAGAGCACTTTTTCGACGGTTATAAGAACAATCCCGAATATGCTGCTGCCGTCCTGGGAGCGGCCCGTGAAGCCGGCGCGGATTGGCTGGTCATGTGCGACACGAACGGCGGGACTCTTCCGAATGAAATTCAGGAGATTGTATCCGGCTTAGCTCTTCAGCTGCCTGGAGCCCCGCTCGGCATTCATACCCACAACGACTGCGAGCTCGCGGTCGCAAATACACTCAGTGCCATCAGCGCAGGTGCGCGGCAGGTGCAGGGTACGATCAACGGCTACGGTGAACGCTGCGGAAATGCCAACCTGTGCTCCATTATCCCTACCCTGCAGCTCAAAATGGGGTATCACTGTATCCCCGGCGATTCTTTGCCTCAGCTAACCAATACCGCCCACTATATCAGCGAAGTGGCCAACGTGAACCTGCCGGTGAATCAGCCTTATGTAGGCAATGCCGCCTTTGCGCATAAAGGCGGCATCCACGTGTCGGCCATTTTGCGTGATTCCCGCACCTATGAGCATATCGCTCCCGAGCTTGTGGGCAACAAGCAGCGGGTGCTGGTCTCCGAGCTGGCGGGCCAGAGCAATGTCCTGTCCAAAGCACAGGATATGGGCTTGAGCCTCGACCCAAGCAGCGAGCAAGCCCGCAAGGTGATCGACAAGATCAAAAATCTGGAGCATCAGGGCTATCAGTTCGAAGGTGCAGACGCCTCTTTGGAACTGTTGCTGCGCGAAGCCACCGGCGAGATGAACGAGCTGTTCACCTTTGAATCGTTCAAGATGCTGGTGGAAAAGACCGCCGGCAGCCCCGTTGTCTCCGAAGCCTTTGTCAAACTGAAAGTCGGCGGAGATAATCTCTATACCGCTGCCGAAGGCAACGGTCCGGTCAATGCGCTGGATAATGCGCTGCGCAAGGCGCTGCTGACTTACTTCCCGCAACTGAAAGACATGCATCTCTCCGACTACAAGGTGCGGGTGCTTGACGAGAAGGACCAGACCGCCGCGAAGGTCCGGGTATTGATCGAATCCAAGGACTACAGCGACACCTGGAACACTGTCGGGGTATCCAGCAATGTGATTGAAGCAAGCTGGGAGGCACTGGTGGACAGTATGCGCTATGCCCTTCTCGGTCAGATTTCGCTGGAAAATGGCACAGAAATAAGCAGCGGGCCCAGAGGACTCGTAAATCACTAATTCAGAGGAAACAGTCTATATTTCAAAACAAAGCCCCTCGCACCCGGGACGTTCCCGAGGGTGCTGAGGGGCTTTGCTAACCTTTCCGTATCCCTGTTGATCAGGAACCGGTCAGGGTAATGATCTTCTTTTCAAGCTCTTCCGGGGACAGGAGCCCGAGAATCACCTCGGCGATCACGCCGTTTTTGTCCACAAGGACATTGGTGGGGAATACAGCACCTTTATATTTGTCAAAAATCTCACCTTTAAGATCATACATAACAGGAAACGCCAGCATATACTTCTTGACAAACCGTTCCGCGTTAGGCTTGTAATCCTGGCTTGTTACGTTGATCCCATAAACGTCGAGCACATCTTTGTACTTCAAAGCCAGCGCATTCAGCGCAGGCGCCTCCTGCTGGCAAGGCTCACACCAGGAAGCCCAGAAATTCACCAGCACCGCTTTTTCTCTGGCCCCTTCAACGGAGTAGTTCTCTCCATTTACTCCCTGCAAAGTGAACGCGGGTGCCGGCTGGCCCTTACCCGCTCCGCTTGCAGGTTTGGAGCTTCCCTGCTGCTCCATGGCTGGGACCGCTTCCGGCTCTGACTGGGTTGTACGCTCTATAGCCAGAAAAGCCAGGAAAACAATGACCGCTATAACCGTTATATTTCGTTTATTCACAGCTTTCATAGTGGTTTGTCCTTTGCAAGTGGGATGTTTTTCTCCTATTGTACCCCCAATTGCGGCAGTTTCAAACCAATACAAAAAAGAGGATTTCGCCAAAGGACGAAACCCTATGAAGAGAGAGGGGTGAACAAGTGACAGCATTCCAGGGAAACCTCCAGCCGATTAAGCTGAATGCCTCCGTGCAGCAGGCGCTGGGGAAGCACATGCTGACCTGTTATCCGCATGAAGCATGCGGAGTCCTGCTGGGCGCTGCCGCAGCGGGCGGCATGCGCATCGACAGGTATCTGCCGATGCGCAACGTAGCGCCTGACCCGCTGCACGCTTTTGTCCCTGACCCGCAGGAATGGGTTGCCGCTCTTTATCTAAAGCCTGCGCCAGTTGGGATATTCCATTCCCATCCGCATACAGCCCCTTGGCCTTCCAGCGCGGATATCCGGGGCTTGTCTTCGCTCGGCGCCGAATTCCAGGTCTATCTGATCGGATCTCCAGGGCTCAGCAGCAGCGCCCCCCGATTGAACGGTTTCCTGATCGGCCGCCACCTTGACGCCAATGGCAAGCCAAGTTGCACACTACTGCAATCAACCCTTACGCTCTGCTGAGATAAGCGTACAGGTCACCCAGGGTATCCACCTGCTTTTTCTTGGAAATCTCCCGCAGATAATGAACCCATAACTGTGCCGTCATCCTGGCATCCTCCAGCGCATTGTGCCGGCCTTGAATCGGGATTCCATGTACGGCCAGCAGCTCATCGAGTGTGTAATTGCTCCGGTGCGGCTCCAGCCAGCGGGCCAGCATCATGGTATCGAGCACCCGGTGGGTGAGCTGAACCTTGGAGGTCTTCCACAGGGCGGCATTCAGAAAGGATTTATCATGATTGCTTCCATGCGCCACCAGCACCTGTTGCCCCACAAATGACATGAAATTATGCAGGCCGTCGATCAGCGAAGGGGCCGCCGACGTCATTTCTTCTGATATTCCCGTTAGTTTCGTAATGTCCTCCGGAATTGAGGTTTGACAGTTCACCAGGGTATAAAAGCATTCCTCTTCCTTAATTTCCTCACCGACGACCTTGACAGCGCCAAAAGACAGAATCTCATCGCCGTGCTGATGGGAAAAGCCCGTCGTTTCCAAATCAAAGATAACCGTCTCCAGCTCCGAGAGCGGAGTATGCAGTACTTCAGGGCGCCGCTTCTCGCGCATCAGCGACCGGATAAAGGCCATCTGCTGCGCCGTTTGCTGTGCCGTTTCCCCGCCCCTGATGGACGCGATGGCGGACGGCATTCCGCCCTGCCTCAGATTGTTCCAGAACCCCCCGCCTTTGTTCGGCTCCTTCATGACTGCCTCCTTTCTGCTGACCGGAGCTGACGCTGCAGGGCTTTGTGCAAACGCCTGACAAGCAGCAGACTATCCCGCAGCTCCGATAAAAGCTGCTTGTTCTTCAGGTCGCTCTCAGCAATATAGTCACTGCTGGACAATAAGCCGTCCTGAACGGCATAGGGTGTATTCACACGCATACGCTGCGCCGTTAAAAAAGCACGCCTGATATCATCCAGATGCTCATACTTTCCGAGCTTAGCCAGCTGCTCCAGCCTCTTCAGCGTTGAGCTGTCCCGTACACCGTGAAGCAGCGCCAAATGTCTGACGATATTAACCAAAGGAATATAGACACCGTATTTAACGTCAAAGCCTCCCGCATAATCGCCAAAACGCTCCGTAAGCACCTGGCCGAGCAGATTAAGCGTGGCTTTGTGGCGGACCGTATTGCGGAGCACCGCTGTAGACAGTTTCTCATTATTTACGAAGCCCGCATGCAAGGCTTCCCTCCACTCCGTGGACAACGCTGTATTTCCTGCAACATGGCGCATATCGGAGGCAATAATGAGATAGCGGATCGGTTCCCATTCCAGCTGGCTCATCCAGCCTGCGAGCTGCCGCTTCCATTCGGGCAGCGTTTTGCGCCATAAGGGTTCAGAGCACATCACTTTGCCGTCGCATTTCTCATAACCTGCTTCTTCAAGCACATTGGACAGCATCACACCAAAGGCTTCAAAATAAACTTTTTTAATACCATCCGGTTCCCCTTCAACAATTAGACCGTTATCCTGATCACTCCATAGGGTGGCTTCCTGTCTGCCGGCACTGCCGAACACAATAAAGGAATAGGCGCAGGGAGGCGGGCCGTAGCCCGCCTCTTTCATCTGCGCCTCACATATGCTGACCGCCGCCCCGGCAATCCGGTCATGCATGGCATTAACCCGGGACAGCCATTCCTCAACCGGAATAACGTTTAACTGCTCCAGCAGTACTGTTTGACAAGCGATACGCCTTGCCTTAAGCTCCTGCGGCGAACCGGCCGCTGCGATGGACAAATATCTTTTATCTTCATTCCACTCTGCCGTCTCCATCGAAGCCACTCGGTCCGCCTCCCAACAAGTGAAGTTATTAGTGTTTTAGGGTCTTGGATTCCGATTCTGCAATCAGCTTCATTTGTTCCGGATAGCCGTAAGTCCCATGTTCACTGATGTCCAGACCCATCAATTCTTCTTCCTCTGTAACCCGGAGACCGATAACCAGCTTCATGACATAGAGGATGATGAAGGACATTACAGCAACGAATACGAAGGTACCTGCAACCCCGAGAATCTGAACACCCAATTGGTGGAATCCTCCGCCGTAGAACAAGCCCGCTTTCCCAACAAGTGCGCCTTTAGTAATCAGATCAGGTGTTGCGAACAAACCGGTGGAAACCGCACCCCACATCCCTGCAATACCATGTACGGAAAAAGCATAAATCGGATCGTCAAGTCCTGCACGTTCCAGCCACTGCGAAGTCATGAATGTGAAGGCGCCGGCGACAAAGCCAATCAGAATTGCAGCCCAAGGCTCCACAAATGCGCAAGCCCCAGTGATGGCAACCAATGCAGCCAGCACCCCGTTCAGCATAGCCGGAATATCCGACTTGCCGAAGTACAGCCAGGAAGCGATGAGCGCAGCCAGACCGCCTGCTGCTGCAGCAATATTAGTTGTCAATGCCACATGTCCGAAGAATCCGCCCATAGGGGACAATGCGCTGCCGGGGTTGAATCCGAACCAGCCAAACCACAGAATGATTACCCCAAGAACAGTGAACACTTGGTTATGGCCTGGAATGATAACAGGTTTGCCTTCTTTATTGAATTTACCAAGACGGGGCTTAAGCAAAATAGTTGCAACAACCGCCGCCGTAGCACCTGTAAGATGGACAACGGTGGAACCTGCATAGTCCTGCATGCCCAGCTCAGCCAGCCAGCCGCCGCCCCATACCCAGTGAGCAACAACCGGATAAATCACGACGGAGAACAAAATACCGAATACGATATATACGCTTAGTTTAGCACGTTCTGCCATACCACCGGATACGATGGCCAGGGAAACTGCTGCAAATGCCATCTGGAAGAGGAATTTAACATTTAGAGTGACATCGGAGAATGCCAGGGAATCGAACGATGCAGCTTGAGTATCCCCGCCGTACAGGAAGCCTGTAGTTCCGAAGAATCCATTGCCGTTCCCAAACCCGAACCCGAAGCCGATAGCCCAGAAGCATAAGCTCGCGATTGCCAGCGTCAGTACAGTCTTACCTGCAACGTGGCCTGCGTTCTTCATCCGGACCGAGCCGGCTTCAAGCATTGCAAATCCCGCTTGCATAAAGAATACCAGAATGAAGGCCAGGAACGTAAACGCCGTATCCAATCCGATTTGCAAATCCGGTGCTGTCGGGCCGTCAGCGGCAAATGCGCTAACCGGATAGACCATCAATGTGATCATAGCCAGAAACATCATTATCATCTTTTTTCTCATTCTTTACCCCACTCCCCAGTGTTATATTTTCTAACAAAGCGTGAAACTCTTAATGTCATTATAATCAGAAGTCAGGTAAATTGACAAGACTATTTTTTTGGATAGCTTAATTTATTTATGGAAGCTCATGTTTTCTTCGAAAATGGACATCCCCCTCATTTATTACAGCGATAAGAAGTGATTTCCACAATAGAAGTTAACATGATATGTAATATATTTCACCAATGCTTTCAGACCCTCTCAAGTGAATTGCATATGCTGAATATAAGACCAACCACACAGGCATCTTATGCTACTCCCAGCATATACTTAAAGTAAGTATGACGTTTGACTGTACGGTTTGTGATTTGCTATCATTAAGTATGCTCTATTATTATAGAAAGAAAAATATATCCTTCCGATCCAACGAATTCATTCAACGAGGTGAGAGACCATGGGGATATGACCCTTTACCGGATTGGCGAACTGGCCAAAGCCGCCCATACCAGCGAACGGACCATTGATTATTACACGAAGCTGGGATTGATTGCGCCGGAATCAAGAAGTGTTAAAAATTACCGGTTGTACAGCCATGAAACCCTTGTCGCTTTGGAGCGTATTAATCAACTAAAGCAAGAGAAATATACATTGGATGAGATCAAATCCATGATGAGCAAGTGGAATGCAGCCACCTCCGAAAATGACGTTTCGGACAGATTGGCGGAGCTAGAGCTGCAAATGCAGCGGCTGGAGCGTGAGGTGAAGGCGCTTGAACCTGTCATCAGCGGTTTGAAGCCCGTTCAGGCCAGACGTGCACTGGCCGCGCTTCTTCCCCAAGGAGTTGCCTGCATGGAAGCGATCAAGCTCCTGCTCACGCAAGGACCGCCAATGTAATCAGCTTATTAACTATAGTGGAGGAATGACATATGATGCCATTGATGTATCTGTTGGTAATAATCGCTTTTCTATTTTCATTGTGGGCACAATTTCGGGTCAAAGGCAATTTCAATAAATGGGCCAAGGTGGCTAATACCAGTGGAATGACCGGCTATGATGCGGCGCGGCGGATGCTCGACGCCAACGGTCTGGGGGATGTGCCGATTGAGCCCGTCCGCGGCGCTCTTTCCGACCACTACGACCCTATTCACCGGGTTGTGCGTTTGTCAGAGCCCGTATATTACGAACGTTCCATCGCAGCCATCTCTGTAGCGTGCCATGAGGTTGGCCATGCGATTCAGCACAAAGTTCATTACCCGATGCTTACGCTGCGCCACCGGATGTTCCCGGTAGTCAATATCGCTTCGGGTGTCGCACCCTTTATGCTGCTGGCAGGTTTTCTATTCAGCTCTTTTAATCTGATCGGCCTCGGCATCATCTTCTTTTCAGCTGCCGTTGCCTTTCAGCTCGTAACGCTCCCTGTAGAATTCAACGCCAGCAACCGGGCGCGTCAGGTCATGGTTGAGCAAGGGTATATCCGCAACGAAGAAGAACGCGGTGTGGCGAAGGTGCTGAACGCGGCAGCCCTGACTTACGTAGCCGCAGCTCTGGTCTCCTTGCTTGAGCTGCTGCGTCTGATCACCATGTTCCTCGGGAACCGCGACTAAGCTGGATAACGGTACACTCTGCACCACAATAACGTGAACCAGATTAATACTATAACAAATACCCCGGAGGCTAGGAGCCTACCGGGGTATTGTTATTTCTGTCTCTGAAATAGGTCAGCAGAAAGGTCCGGAAGGACCGGGCCACCAAGGGCAGCTTGCCATCAGCCCGGTGGATGAGCCCGACCGTCCTGGTTACAGGGGGCTCTACGACCCGCACCTGCGCAGGCTGCATTGGATTGGTCTGATACAGAGCCATCTCCGGGAGCAGACTCACGCCCATGCCCGCAGCGACCAAACCGCGTATGGTGTCCGTTTCTCCGCCTTCAAAGGCTATCTGGGGTTTGAAGCCCGCCTGCAGGCAGGCCTGCCACACGATCGGCCTCAGTGAATATCCCTGGCTGAACAGAACAAACTTCTCTTCCCGCAGCTGCTCCAGCCGGATGACCTTCTCCCCGGCCAGCGGATGATTCTGCGGAAGGATGGCAAACAGTTCCTCCGTCATCACAATATCCCCGGCCACATGCTCATCGTTCTCCGGAAAAGGGGAGACAAAGGCCAAGTCTACTTCTCCAGAAATTACATCTTTAATGAGGGAAGGGTATGACCCTTGCTTGAAGCGGAATTTCACATGCGGATAGTATTTCCGGAATTCCGCCACGATCGAAGGAATCAAATGCGTTCCCAGACTGTGGGGAAATCCGATACGGATCTCACCGCGTTCAGGGTCCAGAAATTCATGGACCTCCGCCACAGAACGTTCCAGCTCCTTGAGCACGGATTCCACCCTTTTGCAAAAGAGCTGCCCCACTGGTGTCAGCTGCAGGTTACGCCCCTTTTGCATGAACAAGTCGACACCGAGCTCCTGCTCCAGCTGATGAATCTGGCGGCTTACTGCGGATTGCGCGACATGCAATTCCTCCGCAGCTCTTGTTACATGTTCCTTCTGAGCAACCTTTAGAAAATATTGCAGCTGTCTAAGCTCCACTTGAGCACCTCTCCTATCGTCGGCTTCTTTTGAAAATACGAATAATCAGTCCATACAGGAAAAAACCGGCGGCCAGGCCGCTCAGATGCGCCATCCAATTGACGTATGGAGTAGCGAAGGACATAATGATCCCCATCACCAGAAGGCCGTAAAGTGTCTTGCGCGAGTTCTCGTCCATCATCCCTCTCTGCAGGAGGGCAATATAGAGAAATGCGCCGTAGACGGCATAGATTGCACCTGACGCGCCCACAGAGACTGTAGCCACATCCACAACCGAACGGCTGCTGAAGACCACGGACAGATAATTGGCAATGAAGCCCCCGGCCATATAGAGCAGCGCATACCGCCACCAGCCCATCAGCCGCTCAAGCGGCGGAGCAAACACCAGAAGCGCAAAGCAGTTAAAAAATAAATGGGCAAACCCGTTATGCAAAAAGGTCGCCGTCACATAACGCCACATCTCGTCCATTTCCGGACCGGCATTCAGCGTAGCCCCGTATTTCAATAATGTTTCCAGATTGGTCGAGCCGCCGTTGGCGGTAAGCACAATGAACATCAGCACATTCAGCAGAATCAGGATACAAGTCACCGGATAATAGCGGATGTATCCTTTCCATTTCTCATACCTTATAAAGATCATAGCACCATCCCTTATGTATCATAATGTGTCCCCGTTGGACATTAAGCTTCTAAAAAGATTATAATTTATTGTGGCAGTAAGAATCCAATCATACCATTCAAGGAGGAAACAAGGATATGACGCAAGAAAGAACAGGTGCAGCCACTTTCAAGGGCAATCCCATTACTCTCGTAGGGCCAGAGCTGAAAGCCGGCGATACCGCGCCCGGTTTTGTGGTAAGCAAGAATCTTTTGGAAGACGCGTCCCTCAGCGATTATGCCGGTAAAATCAAGCTGATCAGCGTTGTGCCTTCTCTGGATACCGGTGTATGCGATGCGCAGACCCGCCGCTTCAATACTGAAGCCGCAGAACTTGGTGACGATGTGGTCATACTCACCATCAGCATGGACCTCCCTTTCGCCCAAGCCCGCTGGTGCGGCGCTGCCGGCATTGACCGGGTGATTACCCTGTCTGACCATAAAGACGCTTCTTTTGGACTGGCCTATGGAGTCCTGATCAAGGAATTCCGCCTCGATATGCGCTCCATCTTCGTTATCGACAAAAATGATACCGTGGCCTATGTAGAATATCTGGCTGAGATGGCAGAGCACCCGAACTATGAAGCTGCTGTAGCAGCTGTAAAAGAACTGCTGTAACACAGCGTTAGACAAATATTTCAGCGAATACACTCGAATCTGTGTAAAAAAGCGGCAGAAGGTCATCCTTCTCCCGCTTTTTGTTTATTAGGCGATACCAAAGATTGTTCGAAGAACACCCGAAACCGCATACAATCCAAGCACAGATGAATGCTGTGTTCCTCAGTCCACTTTATATTTGCCGAGCTTCTTATCCAGTGACTGATATAAGCGTTGAATAACACGGTAATTGGCCCCCAGGTCTCCGAGCGATCCTCTGGATGCGGAATAGATATCAACCGCACAACGGACCGGTGAAGTGTTCAACACGGACACGGTAATGTCCAGCGTCCGGCCGAAGCCTGTTCTTTTTTCCAATGTGATTTCCCCAACGGACTCCACTTCATGCAGGACTTTGTAACCCGGAATCTTCTTCAGCGTCGAGGATACTTCATCCCACGCTTTGTCTCTGGAAAGATTGTAGTAACGCGTCTTTAATGCAGGGTCTTTTGCACGGTCGCTTGTACCGTCATGACTGCGAAATAAACCGACCAAGGTTCTTTTCAACGACAAAATACTTCCCCCTCTTCAAATCCCAAGTTCAATAGTCTAAGTGTAACATTCTTATCCCCGGAACAAAAGGGCATTGCTCACTTTCAATAATTGATACTATACACAAAAAGGCACCCCGTATCCGCAGCCAAGCGGGAAAACAGGGTACCTTGTCAATAACAGTAGAAAAACCCGCCTATGCCGTCCGGCTACAGTGTCTTCTGAACCTGCTAGAGCAGGTGGGTGACCGCAGAAGTCGTTTTTGAATTCCCCAGGTCGTATAGACAGGGCTGTTCAGCTGCGCTTCATGTAGATCTCCCAAGACATTATCATTGGTTCAAAACAACGAGCAACCGTAACGAACATCGCAGGAATTACACATATTATATTGCGTTTTGACGAAAAAGTAAACCTGTATGCGCTTTAATTAACACCGGAATCAAAATCCAATCTCTGATTACAGCTTCTGTCTCACCATTCTTAGATGCGCTTGAGATCTTTATCGCTCTCATCTTCCGCCTGATCATCGTCATCATCGGCTTCTTTCTCCGCAGCCTCCAAGGCAGCCAGTTCTTCCTCTTGTTTCTTCTTCTCCACCTGCTCTTGAAGCTTGTTGTATGTGGCATAGAAATTAAAGAAGGCCAGCATCGCAATCAGTGTCGGAATACAGATCACATACAGCACCGGATACCGCAGACCTATATAGACGAGAACCGCTGCACCAATAAGTGTCGAGAACACTCGAATCGGCCGTGCGATAGTCAGCAGAATGGAATTCTTCACCACTTCCTTGAAGGTCATTTGATAATGAACCACAATCGAAAAGAAATTAAACATGGAGACGAACAAAATAATCATCAGCACCAGCATTAGAATGCCCACAATTTTAAAATTGGCCATCTGCGTCATATATACGGTTACATCCACGTACATAATGACAGTCAGCAGGGTATAGATACCGCCTCCAAGCATGCTCTTCAAATAATTTTCTTTGTACCCCTGAAAAAAAGTGCGGAATGTGCTGACATCCGTATTGCCCATCACCCATTTGCGCACAACGGTAAACAGCGCTGCCGTTGCCGGAAATACAGTGAAAGGCGCCAAAATGCCAAGTACCCAGTTGAGTGTGATCTGTTCATTGGGCCCCCCCGCTCCCGAACCCAGCATGATCATTTTTGTCACTGCGATGAACAGAAACGGAATCGAACATAGCGCCCACAAAATATTGCTGAAGGCAATACGTGATATCCACTCCGTGATGCGGTATAAACCGCCCATTGCTCCCTTAAACTCCAAGTCCCTTCCTCCTGTCTGTCTCGCGCATACTGCGTATCTTAACTATACCCTATTTGACCCGGACTTTTCCAGCGCCCAAGTTTACGATTCTGGGTCAATGTCTAAGCAGACATGGAGAGGAGTCCATATATTAGAATCGTAACCACAAAATTACCATTTTTGAAGGAGGTTAGCCTCATGTCTACACCTTGTTGTAATCCGTTTACTTCGACTGGCACGATTCTTGTCCTCTTCATTCTGCTTGTCATCATCACTCGCACTTTCGTCTAAATCAAGCAAACAAAAAGAAGACGAGGGCGCCTTGTGGCCGCTCGTCTTCTTGTGTCAGCTGTGCTGCTGATTAGATATCGTAATCATCGCGTTTAGCCGGACGTGTGCTTGTGCTGCTTGGACGTGTGTAGGGTTTGCGGTCCCCGCTGCGTCCGGCACCGCCATCACGGCCTGCACCGGAATCACGGTTGCCTTTGTAGCCGCCGCCATATCCGCCGCTGCCGTACCCGCTGCTGTAACCGCCACGGCTGCCGCCGCTTGCATTGTCACGGTTGCCACGGTATCCGCCGCCGCTTCCGGAACCTGTGCGGTTGCCGCCATATCCGCCGTTCGGCTTGCGTCCGCTGCGGATGTCATTTTTGCCGCCACGGCGTTTGACACGGATCGGATCTTCCGGTGTCAATTCAACCTGGGCATCCTTGGTGTCGCCGGTAAGCAGCTTCATAGCCGCAGTCAGCAGCTGAACGGAATCATATTGCTCCAGAAGCTGAATGGCGATGCCTTTGTATTCGTTCAGCTCGCCGCCGCCTTCAACCATTGCCAGCAAACGTTCAGCAGTAATGCGCTGCTTGCCTTCGATAGCCTCAGCCATTGTCGGAAGCGGTTTGCGGGTAATACGGTGACGTGTGACACGTTCAATCAGGTGCAGGTGATCCATCTCGCGGGGAGTCACGAAAGACCAGGCAGTCCCTTCCTTGCCCGCACGGCCTGTACGGCCGATACGGTGTACATAACTCTCAGGATCCTGCGGCAGGTCAAAGTTGATAACATGAGTTACACCGGAAACGTCGAGTCCGCGGGCTGCAACGTCTGTAGCAACAAGCACATCAATGCTGCCGTCGCGGAATTTGCGCATTACGGCATCCCGCTGGTTCTGGGACAAGTCGCCATGCAGTCCGTCTGCGGAATAACCGCGTTTTTGCAATCCTTCAGCCAGCTCGTCAACCCGGCGTTTGGTGCGGCCGAATACGATCGCCAAATCAGGGGATTCCATGTCAATCAGGCGGCTCAGAGCTTCGAACTTCTGGCGCTCAGGAACCTCAATATAAGCCTGGTCAATCAGAGGTGCGCTGATTTGTTTCGGGATTACGGAAACATGCTGCGGATTCTTCAGGAACTGCTGGGCAAGACGTTGAATGTTAGGAGGCATTGTAGCTGAGAACAGCATGGTCTGGCGTTCTTCCGGTACAAGCTTGAGAATCGTCTGGATGTCTTCCATGAAGCCCATATCCAGCATTTCGTCAGCTTCGTCCAGCACAATGGTCTGGACATCATCGAGGCGGATGGTTTTGCGGTTAATGTGGTCCAGAAGGCGTCCAGGGGTACCGATGATGATCTGCGGTTTCTTCTTCAGGCCGCGGATCTGGCGGCCGATATCCTGCCCGCCGTAAATGGCCAGGGAGCGGAGTCCTTTGAAGCGGGTCAATTTGCCGATTTCCTCAGCTACCTGAATCGCAAGCTCACGTGTCGGTGTCATGACAAGTGCAAGGATCTTCTCTTCTTCCCGGGCGATCTTGGAGATGAGGGGAATCCCGAAAGCAGCGGTTTTACCTGTACCGGTCTGCGCCTGGCCGATAAGATCCGATCCGGTCAATGCAATCGGAATCGCCTGCTCCTGAATGGGTGTTGCTTCCTCAAATCCTAGCTCTGTGATTGCTTGAAGCACTTTTGGCTCCAGGCCGAATTCTGCGAATGTTTTCAAATTATTCATGCTCCTTCTATACAGTGGACATTCCACATGCTTGTCTGTATTCTTAAGTAGCGGTAAACACATTTATAGGCTGTCCAATCATGCCGGATTCTCTGCATGGTTTAGCTCGCATTGGGACCAAAAGATGTCCTAAGATCAGGCCACTTGAATGCGCCTGAACAATTGTATATTGCATCCTAATCAATGCAAAAATACCATTGTAACGTTCTACTCAAGAATATCCTATACATTATATCACAAACCCGATCAGGAATACCAGTGTATTCCTTTCTTTCATTACTTACATTACATGTCAGAGGTGAATTGGCTTGTTAAGACTAAAGCAAATCGGCAATTACCTTGCGGTTATCTTCGGTTCAGCAATGATTGCATGCGGCTTCAATCTGTTTTTGATCCCGCACAGGCTGCTGAGCGGAGGAGTTTCAGGGCTCGCAATGCTTGTGGGTTACTTTACTCCGTTTAACATTAGTTTGCTCTACCTGCTGTTCAATGTGCCTTTGCTGGTCGCTGGCTGGTTTCAGCTGGGCCGGAGATTTATCGTTATGAGCATTCTGTCGGTAGGCGCAACTACCTGGCTGATGGCCCTCATTCCAACAGCAACCGTAGCTTCGGACATGCTGCTGGCCTCGGTTTTTGGCGGAGTGCTTGTAGGTGTGGGCGCCGGTGTCTCTTTCCGGGTTGGCGGCTCTTCCGGAGGATTTGATATTCTGGGGTCCATCATCACACGATACCGCGATTTTCCAATTGGCAACGTCCTTGTGGGAATGAATGCCCTCGTCATCCTTGCCGCAGCCTATTTTGACAACAACTGGAATTTAGCTCTGGCTTCTATGGTTTCCATTTACGTCTCCGGCAGAGTGGTGGATCTCATTCACATCAGCCATATCAAAGTTACGGTATATATTGTAACCACCCGGACGGATGAACTGCTGAAACAGCTGCTGGTGCTTCAGCGCGGCGTTACAAAAATTAAAACCGAAGGCGCTTATTCTCATATCGAACGGGACATGCTAATGACAGTAACGACACGTTATGAGCTTGCTGAGCTCAAGCGGATTATCAAAAACAGTGATCCCCAGGCTTTTGTGAACATTGTAGAAACGGTCGGGGTGATGGGCTCCTTCCGCAAAAGATAGGCCCCCGAAAAAAATGCGCCTGCCTCAAAATTGTGATATATTAGAGTCACGCAGGACCTTACAAATTTCATGAAGATTGTGATTTACCCTCTTTTTTCCTGGCACTTCGTTTTCCGATGAACCTGAATTTCAATTCAGCACTATTCGAAAAAGGAAAGGGTGATTGTTGTGGAAATGGAAACGGTAAAACTGTCAGCAATCGTCATGAGATGGTATCCGGATATGATACCTTTTCTGAAGCAGGATGAATTGAATTCCGTAATTGTTCTGCGTGACGGTCTAAGTATTCTTGAGCCGGAGGATGCTATGGATATTATCCATTACAGCATTTGCGAGCATCAGAATTCTGCGTATCTTCAATAAGCAAGCCGCTTGGAAATCAGTTTTGGATAGCTGCCGCTTTGGATTCGGCCACGTGCCGGACCCGGGCGGCATTTACTTTTTAAATACAGCGTTTAGAATCGGTGCATCCCGTTTATAAACAACAAGAGCGGTTATTCTACGACCAAAATTACGGGGATTGTTACAAGTCTGTTCTTTTTGGCCGCCGCCGTTCCTTTATACTTTAAGGGAATGTACATAAAGGGAGAGAATAAACAAATGAACATCACCTGGGCTCTACTGATGATGGCTCTGGGAGGCGTCGGCGTTCAGCAGCCTGCACATGAAGCCGATGTGGCTGCAGCACTGCAGTCTGCCATGAATCCAACCATCACCGCACAGCACACCGCAAATCCTGGCGCATCACAGAACACTGGGGGCGGCAATGCCGCAACACCTTCTTCAGGCGCATCGCCTGGGACAGAGGCTTCACCGGGCACGGCTGCCGGAGCAGCAGACACTGCCATCCTTACAGATCCCCAGCCGGATGCCCCCAAGATTAAGGGTATTTACGTAACAGCTTACAGTGCCGGCGGTTCCCGGATGACGACTCTGCTGGACCTGCTCGACAAAACCGAGCTGAACTCAATGGTTATTGACATTAAGGACGATGCCGGATACATCACATATAAAACGGATAACCCCGAACTTCAGAAGCTGGGCCATCCGCAGCCGTTCATCGGTGACATCAACCAATTAATGGCCCGCTTGAAAAAACATGACGTATATCCGATTGCGCGGATTGTTGTTTTCAAAGATTCTGTACTCGCCAAGAAAAAACCGGAGCTTTCCTTTGTAAATGCCAATGGCTCTGTCTGGACGAACAAAGGCGGGGACAGCTTCGTTAATCCCTATAACCAGGATGTCTGGAAATACAATGTGGACATTGCCAAAGAGGCTGTGAAGCTGGGCTTCAAAGAAATCCAGTTCGATTATGTGCGGTTCCCCGAGGGCTTCGAAAAACGTGCGGAAACGCTCAAATATACCAAAAGCGACCGGCCGCGTGTCGAGATTATTTCCGATTTTGTCAAATACGCCAAATCAGAGCTCGGGCCGCTCGGTGTCCGCGTGTCGGTAGATATTTTCGGGTATGCCGCCTCGGTGCCTGCTGCTGAAGGGATCGGCCAGGACTTTGTAAAAATATCGAAGAACGTGGATGTCATCAGCCCTATGGTCTATCCAAGCCATTACTCCACCGGATGGTTTGATGTAAAAGATCCCGATAAGAACCCGTATGCCACCATCAAAGGCTCTATGGTTGATACTCATAAGAAGCTCGACCCTCTGGGCAGCTACAAGCCGATCATCCGGCCCTGGATTCAAGACTTCACCGCAAGCTGGCTTGGAAGCGGACATTATGTCAAATACGGCAAGCAGCAGGTCGAAGACCAAATTCGTGCCCTCAAAGAAAAGAACGTCGACGAATTCCTGCTCTGGAATGCCAACAACCGCTACACAGCTGGCGTGGATTACGGTAAATAAGCAATTAAGCTTCCTGCAATCATCAGATTTCTATTTAACATACGCAGCATTGAAGACCCCACTTTGTGGGGTCCTTTTACTGGAGAATTAACCCTGGATCTACAATAAGAATTAAGAATAATGAGGCTTAAATATAATGATACCTACTACTTCAATAAAACAAAAAGCAAGACAATTTCTGTATATTTTATTTCCCATCCTCATTACACAAATTGCCCTGTCAGCTATTACCTTCTTTGATACGAATATGTCCGGCAAATTTGGTACGGACGATCTGGCCGGCGTAGCCATTGGAACCAGCCTGTGGATTCCGATTCAAACAGGACTCAGCGGGATATTGATGGGGATCACCCCTTTAGTGTCACATTTGATGGGAAGTAAAAAGGAAGGCGACGTAGCATACCAGGTCACCCAAGGCATTTGGCTGTCCCTGCTTGTGTCGCTCCTTGTTCTGGCAGCTGGAACCTTCGCGCTTTCACCGGTGCTTCATTTCATGAATCTGGAGCCGCAGGTTCACGATATCGCCTTTCGTTTCCTGTGCGCGATCTCAGTCGGGATCATTCCGCTCTTTGGCTATACGGTTATCCGCAGCTGTATTGACGCTCTGGGCCAGACACGGGTCTCGATGTTCATTACTCTGATTGCCCTGCCAGTCAATGTAGGGCTCAACTATCTGCTGATCTTTGGTAAATTCGGCTTCCCCCGCCTCGGCGGTGTTGGTGCGGGAGTCGCATCAGCGATTACGTATTGGGTGATCTTCGGCATCGCTCTGATGTTTGTCTACCGCACCGAGCCTTTCCGGAGCCTCCGGCTGTTCCGCAGCTTTCACTTTATGTCTCTGCGCAGCTTCAAGGAACTGCTAAAAATCGGCGTACCGATCGGCTTCTCCATCTTTTTTGAAACGGCGGTTTTTTCAGCCGTGACACTTCTCATGAGCCGGTTCGATACAATAACCATTGCAGCCCATCAAGCAGCCATTAATTTTGCTTCCACCCTGTATATGATTCCGCTAAGCATTTGTATGAGCCTGACGATTCTGGTCGGCTTCGAGAACGGAGCCGGCCGGCTGAAGGATGCGCGGCAATATGGAATCATGGGCATTGGAACAGCGGCTGTCCTCTCACTCGCTACAGCTCTTGTACTGCTGTTCGCAGGCAGCCATGTTGCCGGCCTTTACTCCGATGAGCCTGAGGTCATTTCACTCATCCGGCACTTTCTGATCTACGCTATTTTCTTTCAGATTTCCGATGCCATCGCCACCCCTACACAGGGCGTCCTGCGGGGCTACAAGGATGTAAATCCGGCATTCATCATCTGTTTTATCGCCTACTGGGTAATCGGCCTTCCCACCGGATATGTGCTGGCCACTTACACCAGTCTAGCGGCATATGGCTACTGGGTCGGCCTCATCACAGGCCTGGCCATCGGGGCTATTCTGCTGCTGTCCCGCCTGGTCAAAGTGCAGCGGCAATATGCGCACAACAAGCCGGGTACTGCTTAGAATACCGGCAGCTTAAGTCTCCAGAAGCCTCATCAGGCATCCGCATGATCCCTGCGCCAGAGTGAAGGAACTGCGCTCAGGTTGCGCCAAGAAAAACAAAAGGGCGTTCCAAAAGCCATTTCATGGCTTGGGACGCCCTTTTATTACATCATTATTAGGTTAGCATCAGGTTCACTTAAGGTGTGATAGTGTATGGCAACTGAAAGGTCCACAGGCTCGTGCCATTCTCCGCTGAATCGCTGCCGACACCAAAATCGTTGTCATTAATGATGGCGATGGTGTTGCCGTCCACCAAGGTCAGGCCTTCAATCTTTTCATAAGGAAACTGGAAGGCCACGGCATCCAGCACCGTCCGCTTGGAAGGAGGCATAATAGCCGCTGCCTTCAGATTGGAGATGCTCATCTCCTCCAGCGTCTTGCCGCCGGCTGCAGCCTGGTCATACTTGCCCAGAATATTTGTAGCGCCGGATAGATCGATCTGGAAAATCCGTTTCAGCTCGGCCTTATCTCCTGCGTTCTTATCCCGCTCATCAACAAGGAGGGTATGGTCATTGACGGCGTACAAATCGGAGATCACGATATCCGACTGCTTGAGGTCCTTGAACTGGGCGGCATCCTCTGTGATATAGACGTATTCTGCTGTTGGAGCTAGCGTGGCCAGGTCAATCTTGATAATGCGCAGCTGACGGGAGTTATCTGTACTCTTGTCAGGATTGCGCAACGGGCTTTGCATCGCCATGAACATCGTGCTGCCGTCAGGTGTAATGCCTACCGCTTCTGCACCGCGGTTCTGGCGGAGCTTGTTGTAAACCTCCGGCAGCACCTCGCGGGCAGGTACCAGCGGTGTGCTTATTTTGTTATTTCCCCAGCCCTTGGGTACGATGCGCTCAATCAAGGTGCCGTCCCGCTTGACATGAACGATGGACGGGCCGTATTCGTCAGAAATCCAGAACGTATCATCCTTGGGATTATACGCCAATCCTTCAATATCAAGACCATAAGGATCATAGCTCAGTTCCTTTTCGCCCTTAGCATCATACGGTGCCTCGTCCCGGCCCTTGATGTTGCCTACACCCGTTATGTTGGCGGTACCGCTGACCGGATCAATGCCGTTCACCTTCAGCGGAATTTTGTCCAGAATCTTGATTTCTCCAGCAGATGCCTCAATCTTGTAAATGGTAGGCGTATAGTCAGACAGCGGGAAGGTCCGCCGCGTAGCGTCATTTACTTTCAGCTCGCCGTTCGGTCCACGGTCTGCCGTTGAGTAGAAGATATTGGCCGGGTCGCCGGGCAGATGGGTTAAGGATGAACCTACTCCCATCTTAATTCCCGGGGCCAAATCCGCTGCCTTCAGGTTATATTTACCGGTTAACTTGGGTTTGTCTGTAAAAGAAACGCTTGTGCGGAACTGATCCCAATCCACGTACTTGTCCAGCAGATTAGCCATGTCGCGTACCGGCACAAACAGGCTTCCGTCCGCTGATCTCATTTCCGCCGCCGGTGCTTCCAGAGCCTGTCCGTTATTGCTGTACTTGACCTTGCTTTTGCCTGCGGCTTGCTGCGGATCCGCTATGGCATTTCCGCTGCCGACAGCTAATGCAAGCACCGCTGAAGCCATGACGGCATATGATTTTCTCTTCATCTGAACAACACCCCTTAATGTCATTTTATTAGTGATTTTTTCAATATATCATCCCTTTGTTTTCTGTATATTTTCCCAATTCCATGATTAGGTTAAAGGCTTTGTGAAGCTTGTGCCTCCGGGCACGCGCACAACAAAAAAATGACGTAAAACGGTTGCCCGCTTATACGTCATTTTTTATGGTCAGGAGGCGCTGAAGACGCTCTTTCGTCGTCTAGCGGCTCTTCACGAGCAGCTCCACCGCATCTTTTATGACCTGGTTTGGAGAATTCCCTTGAATGAAGCCTGTTATGTTATTGGGAAAGACGGGATGCCAGCTCGTACAGCTCAGTATCGAAGTCTTTTTTGGTATTTACTACAAGATCGATATCGGTAAGTGTCAGTTCGCCTTTGATAATGCCGCAGGCTTTATCCGAATGGCCTTCGATCAGGGAACGGACAGCAAAGTCGCCCAGACGGCTGGCCAGGTTGCGGTCCCCAGGCGTCGGCGTACCACCGCGCTGAATATGTCCCAGCACTGTAACGCGTGCATCCAGGGAGGAATGACGATCTTTTAATGCTTGAGCCACATCCTCGCCCTTGCCTACACCCTCAGCGACAATCACGATACTGTGGCGTTTGCCTCTGGCAAAGTTGTCGCGCATACGGTCGGCTACTTCATTCAGATCGTAAGGCATTTCGGGTACCAGAATCGTTTCGGCGCCGGAAGCAAGACCCGCATGCAGCGCGATATCTCCGCAGTGGCGGCCCATAACTTCAACGATGGATGAACGCTCATGCGAGGACATCGTATCACGAAGCTTGTTGATGGCATCAACTACAACACCTACCGCAGTATCAAAGCCAATGGTATAGTCTGTGAACGAAATGTCATTATCGATGGTACCCGGCAAAGCCATGGTGTTAATGCCCAGCTTGCTGAGCTTGTTGGCTCCTTTGTAGGAACCGTCACCGCCGCAAACTACCAGACCGTCGATACCCATCTCGTTCAGAATATCCGCACCCTTTTGCTGGCCTTCAGGGGTCAGAAATTCCAGACAGCGGGCAGATTGCAGAATTGTGCCTCCGCGCTGGATAATATCACCTACACTGCGCAGATCCATTGGAAAAATGTCGCGGTTGAGCAGCCCCTGATAACCGCGCTGGATTCCGAACACTTCAATGCCGAAGTAGATTGCACTGCGCACCACTGCGCGGACTGCCGCATTCATGCCCTGGGAATCTCCTCCACTGGTTAATACTGCGATTTTTTTTACGTTTGCCATCCTGTTTGTTCCTCCTTAAAATTGTGCGGAGCCCGTTCTTTATCAGATCATG
The DNA here is from genome assembly GCF_000981585.1 of Paenibacillus riograndensis SBR5. Taxonomy (NCBI): domain Bacteria; kingdom Bacillati; phylum Bacillota; class Bacilli; order Caryophanales; family Paenibacillaceae; genus Paenibacillus; species Paenibacillus riograndensis. Next base: position 3,098,313 of record NZ_LN831776.1, on the reverse strand, counting down.
CCCCACAGCCTCTAATACATATGCCTGCGAATCCAACGGCTGTTCACGAAGAAGAACAATCTTGTCAGTGGACTTCTTCTCATTAGACGTCTGGATACAGAGCGAACCTCCCGCTGTTCGCTGACTTTCGGATCGGATAAATATAGTGCCAGCAAGCCCTCGATGACCATGCGATGCATTGAGGTCTCGGGCAGATTCCGGACATCCCTGCGGGCCCACTCCACAATGGAGGCAATCCGATTCAGCATGGTATCGCTAGTGTCATAATAATTGCAGAAATTGAGATCACCGCCGGCCCGGTCTTCATCCTGATCGATCAAGTAGTCCAGCATAATGTGCAATCCGCATAAATGCGGAAAGTATGCCGCCCGGATGGAAGCCGCTGCCGATGTGCTCAGCTTCGGATCGCAAGAGGCCAGAAAAAGCATAAAAACGCCGAGGGTAGAGCCCGTTGCTGCCGCAAACTCATTCCACTGCAGATGCGGGGCAACCTTGCCCTCCACTTCCCACCATTCCTTCAGGGCAGCCTCCCTGAGTTCGGGGCGGATGTGCTTGTAAACCTGCAAATCCGTATAGAGTACGGCCAGACCGCGCACCTCTTCAACCGCCGCGGCATAGCCGGGCAACAGCGCAGTCATCTCCTGGCATTTGCGGACAAGCCTGTGCAAATATCCGCCATCGTTCTGCTCACTGCGGAGCGCATAATAATTAACAGGCTCAGCCTTGGGATTGATAGCGTCCAGCATGGATTGATGCAGCAGTCTGAAATCGGCAGGATCAAGAGAAGTGCTGCGGTCACATAGGTTGTCCAGATAATCACTGATCGTTTGATAAGCAACAATAAGCGGAATCAGTATATGTCGCATCGACAAATTGCCGGCGGCATATATTCCGCCGCCCTGGCAGTGAAACTCTTTGGTCTCAATGCTGGCAAGCGCTTGCTTCCGCAGCTCGGGATCGGGAATCCCTTCCGCATCCTGGCGCCAGAAATGGAGACATTCCCGCACTTCCGGCAGCACGTACTTGTAGACCCTGCTCATCAGCCCAATCGGGCCGCGAGGGCTAAGGTAACGGCCTTGCTCAAATTCATTCAATGACAGTGCCTCCACATTGTTGTCTCCTTATCCAAATCATCATTATTATAATATGCAGAGCGTATTTGTACAAACAACAAAATCACTTTCGCAAAACTGTGAAAGATTCAGAAACAATAAATTCCCGGACATCTGGAGCATGCTTTATGCTATACTAGAACGCGTTCATCACTAAAGTATATGGATACTAAACCGTATTTCATATTCGGAGGAGTGCAGGCATCATGTCACCAGGACGGAGCAGCGGCCAGTACAGCGATCAAAACTGGCTGCGATCCTTTATGTTCACGCTTTTCGGCACCAGTGTGCTTGTCGTCTCTTATTTTCCTTTATTCTACACCCATCTCGGCTTCACCAGCCCGCAGATCGGAATCCTGTATTCCATCGGACCCCTGATCTCCATTTTGTCCAATCTGTTCTGGAGCATGGTCAGCGACCGGCTGGGCACCATCAAAAAAATCATGGCCATTCTTCTGGCCGGCCAGCTGGTTACTGCACTTATACTGGCAAGAGCCACAGATTTTGGGGTGGTTATGCTTATTTTGTCCCTTTTCTATTTCTTCTATTACCCGCTTTTCCCGCTTGCAGATACGATGGCGATCAAAATAGCCCAGCGCCACGGGCGCAACTTCATTACCATCCGGGTTTTTGGCTCACTTGGCTACTCCTTTTTCGCGCTGACGATCGGATATGTGCTGAGAGCGTTGGGACCGTCCTCCAGCATAGCCGTCTGTATTGTAATCGTAATCATTGCGCTTCTAATTACCGTTGGCCTGAAAGATGTCAGGCGGACCGGAGAGAATATGCAGCACGCTGCCGTTCCTGCAGCCGAGCCGGCCAGGGCGGGAGGACTGAAACAGATTTTGCTGCAAAAAGAAGTACTATGGTTTTTCGGCAGTGTTTTCGTGCTTGCCATTGGCTACAGAATGAATGAAGCGTTCCTTACACTCAGCCTGAAAGCCATGAATGCAGGCGATGAGATCATTGGCTGGTCGCTGCTGGCCTCAGCCTTGAGCGAAATCCCGGTCTTTTTCGCCCTGAGCAAATACGGTGACAGATTCAAGGAGCTGCCTCTGCTCGCTTTTGCCAGTCTGATGTTCGCCGCACGTTTCCTGTTCATGGCGCTGGCGAATGAGCCTGTTGTTGTTGTTGCGATCCAGGCCATGCACAGCGTCTCATTCGGCATATACTACGTGACGGCCGTCCGGTACATTACGCGGATTATCCCGGATCATCTCCGTGCCACAGGTATGGCGATCTTTACTGTCGTCTGGTCCAGCGCGGCCGGTCTGCTCAGCGGCACCTTTGGCGGACTTATCTATGAAGATGCCGGACGCACGGTTTTCTATGTGGTAGCCATGAGCTTCTCGCTGCTGGCCTTTGCTGGTTTTTTCGCCAAACATCTGGCGGATACGGGATTCGGTTTCGGACGTTATTGGCGCAGAAAAGATTATTAGGGTCCTGCTTTCTGCAAGCGATAGCTGGAGAATTTCCCCGAAAAATAAAAAAGAACTTGATCAAAATGATCTGTCCTTTATTATGAACTCATCTACTGACCCAACGAATCCTGCGGCAACCCTTTAAGTGGAAAAAGGTTAACTAATTTGCCGGAATACCCATCCTCGGGCAGATCTAAGTGGAAAAAGGGACACTAATTCAGCTCATTTCGCCATTATTCAAGAAAAGTAGTCCAATTAAGTTTACTTTTTCCACTTAAATCTTAGGATTTTTTAATTTCCGGAAAAATAAGTTCCCTTTTTCCAACTAGCACCTGTGAAGAAACCGGTAAGTAATTGCTAGTTGGAATTAGGATATTTAGACCGACTCCCCCCTCAGAACTCGGCCTTCGCAGCCACAGCAACGGCATTTCTGCTGTTGCTCATTACACATTCGTCTAAAGTATTTATTCTACAACTTCAAGCATAATTTTATCCACTTGCGGAGGTTTCCTATACAAATAAAGCTTCGCTTTCCCCAAAACATATAAAATTCTTATCTTTCAAGTGGAAACGTGCGGATAGGAAAGCCGTTATTGAAACAGGCTCCATCGAATGATATAACGGCCCCTGAGTCCGTATCCGCTGAAAAAACAAGATTTTTGGCAAAATAAGGCATCTCAGTCCGCTTCAGCCTGTGGATGGAGCCCCATCCTCCTGCATCGCTTATATCCACTAAGGTTCTCAAGATATCCGCGTTTTTGACAATGTATAATTTCTAGAGTAAAGGGCTGGTGCAACCCAGCCCCTCCTCATCAAACCGTACGTGAGGTTTTCCCTCATACGGCTTTCCGATGTTCGTCATTCATGGGCATGCAGATTACAATAGCGTTTTTAGTCCATATTGGATGGTCAAATATTTAACTTCTGACCTGGACCTCATCCATCTCCCGCGTTGTCTCTTCTTCGCGTACCACCGGGTTAATCTTTGCAAAATATACCAATCCAGTTTCGCTAATCTCTTTTGGCTGTAGTTCGTGTAGTAATAATTTCTCCATCCTTGAATCTTTGGATTGAGCCATTCCACCTGTTCCGCCAACGTTCTTGAGCGCATGCTCGGAGGGGCTAATCTTTCTTTGACCACGCCTCGGATGCGCTCCTCTGCCTTTTTCGTTAGCCATTGCTGTGTGGTGTAATATACCTTCCCTTGGGAAGTTTCTGCTTTCGTTTTTCGATGGTGCATTCCTAAAAAGTCGAATCCTTCGTCTCCTGTCCACAGGCCTACAATGCGGGTTTTGGTCGGATGTAGAGTTAACTCCAGACGTTCCATGATTCTGCTTATGAGCTCATAGGCATGTTCGGCGTCCTTTTTCGTTTTACAGACTACGACGAAATCGTCTGCATACCTGGTCAGTTCCCCCAATCCACTTCCGTGTTTCTCCCATAGCCGGTCAAAGTAGTTCAAGTAGATATTCGCCAACAGCGGTGAGATGACGCCACCTTGTGGTGTCCCTAAATCGGAACGCCTCACGTTTCCTTCTTCCATAACTCCCGCCTGAAGCCATTTCCGTATTAACTTCAAGATTCTCCTGTCATTGATACGCATCTGTACCAGTTTCATGAGCTTCTCTTGATTAATGTTGTCGAAGTAACCTTGGATATCGACGTCGACTACCCAATTTCCTTTGCGGTTGCAGGCTTTCCGGATTCGTTCCAGCGCTCCTTTCGCACTTCGCTTCGGGCGAAATCCGAAGGATACTTCTTCGAAGTCTGCTTCGAAGATGGGCTCAATCACGAGTTTGGTTGCCATCTGTATGACTCGGTCGCGCACGGTGGGTATGCCCAGCGGCCTTGGCTTCCCGTCTTTCTTTGGGATATAGTGCCGCCGCACAGGCTGCGGATGGTAGCTGCCTTCTTTCAATTCTCGCTCACAGGTCTTAAGGAAGTTCGTTTCTCCTCGTTCCTCGATGTCTGCGAGCGTCACGGCATCTACTCCTGCTGCTCCCTTATTCGCTTTCACCCGTTTCCAGGCTTCACACAGCACATCCGGGCGGTAGACCTTGTCATACAGCGCATGAAATTTACGCTTCTTGTTCTCCTTGGCCGCATGACCTAGCTTTTCTTGGAGTTCTTGAACTTTTTCCTTTGGTGTCGTTAGCCCTTTGGCATTCACTCACTCGTACCTCCTCCAAAAGCATAAACAAAGCAGGGCTCCTTCCCTCCCTAAGGTTATGTTGTCCTTAGGTTCTTCGGTATTATGAGCCCCTCGGACTCCCTTCCCACAGACGGTTCATTTCATCTTTTGGACTTATAGAGCGTCTCTTTACGGGTTTCTAAAAAAAAAATTCCTCCCGTGTGGGGGAGGGTCTCCCCAGTTCACTGCGTCTTCTTTCCTTCCATGCCGATCCCCATACGCCGGAGGATTCTTCACTGCCGTTCCAAGTTCTCTGCAGCTTCCGTGGTCTTCACCCGTATAGGCGAGGCTCGACTTCCTCTCTCCCCCCTTGCGGGGCCTTTGTGACGACGCGGCAGGATTCACTTCATGTTACGGCCTAGCAGGTTGCTCGCCCTGTCTCTGACCGGACTTTTGTCGATGCGCTTCTACGCACAGATTTCGCCGTACGCAGGCATCCCAGCTACACGGGGGCTTGGCCCCTCCCGTGACCGGACTTTCACCGGCTAGAAGATACGTGCTTTCTGGGCACGCCCTATTCAACAAAAAAACACAGTTCCCGTAAGAACTGTGTGCTTTGAATTTCTGGTTACCACTCTTGCAAGTGCTGCCATTACAAAACTATATGTTGTGACCGACAGACATGCTGCCCAGCCGTTTCTTATAATTTAACTACGTTAGCTGCTTGGGGACCGCGGTTACCATCAGTAATATCGAATTCTACCGCTTGGCCTTCATCCAAAGTCTTGAATCCGTCACCTTGGATTGCTGAGAAGTGAACGAATACATCTTCGCCGCCTTCTACTTGAAGAAAACCATAGCCTTTTTCTGCGTTAAACCATTTTACTGTACCTTTCAAATGAACAACCTCCTAAAAATACCGCCATATATGACGTATGTTTACATTATACCCCAACTCTGCCTGCAAAGCAATCCACCATTTCCCTTATCCGGTGATAATATTTGCTTTTCACTTCCCCCGTGCGTTATCATTGAGCCAAAAGTCAAAAATCGCCAGGGTGGTAATGAAAATGATCAAAAAACATGAAATATACAAAACAGACAAATGGAATATGATGACGGTAGAGGTTCAGGGGCGCTACATTGTCCTCCGGGAGATTTCCGACCAGTGGGGAGAAGAAACGCATACCTTTATGAGCCGTCCGGCCATGATGCAATGGGTCAACAACCGCTTTAACAAGGAATCGTACAAGGATAATGAAGAAGAGTACAAGAATATCATGGCAGCCTTTAAAGAGGTCTAGCCGCAGATGGATAACGAAAATTTAGTCATCTATATTATTGTTGTTCTGTGCCTGGGAGCCGTTCTGGTCATGGGCAGGGAAAAGGTGCCGCCGCGCCTCAAACGCGGTATGGCCCTGACTGCGGTAATTCTGATTGCCTTGGCTTTTGTCTTCATTATTTATAGCCTGGTGGCATAACTTTTGCGGCTGGTTCTAAAAGGCGTCTATTCAAACCCTGACATTGAAGTATGAATGTACGCCATAGGATAAATAATCAGGATTTGGCAGGGCATACTAAGCCAACCTTAAAGTGCTAAGGAGGCTGCTGTTATGTCCTTTACTGTCAAGTCCCTCCCGTTACTGCTTGCCTTAAGCCTGCTGCCGGGTGATTTATCTTCATTCGCCGCACCGCAGAAGGATATGACTACTACATCCCATCATCCGAGGAGGATTGCAATGAAACAATTATTGAAGAGAAGTGAAGTGCCCGCCGAAAACCGCTGGAAGCTTGAAGATATGTTCGCTTCGCAGGAGCAATGGGATGCGGAATACAAGGAAGCCAAGGAGCTTATCCACAGCGCCTCCGGATTTCAGGGGAAACTGGACTCACCGGATGCACTCAAAAAGTGCTTCGAGCTGGACGACAAGCTGTCCCTGCTGACCGAGCGCCTGTATGTCTACGCGCACATGCGCCAGGATGAAGATACGGCGGCCCCAACCTATCAGGCCCTCTCCCAAAAAGCAAAGAAGCTTGGAGTGGAAGCCGGAGAAGCTACTTCTTTTATCACACCGGAGATTCTGGCCTTGCCTGATGAGAAGCTGGACCAGTTCATAGCAGACGCTTCCCTCTCGGAGTACACCTTCACCTTGAAAGAAATGAAGCGTGAGAAAGCGCATATCCTGACCAAAGCGGAGGAAGCACTGCTTGCACAGGTTGGCACGCTGGCCCAGGCTCCGCAAACCGTGTTCAGCATGCTCAACAATGCCGACCTGAAGTTCCCGAAGATCAAGAACGAGGAAGGCAAAGAAGTAGATCTGACGCACGGAAGCTACATTCAATTCCTGGAAAGCCCTGACCGTGAGGTGCGCAAAAATGCGTTCAAGGCGGTATATGAAACGTATGGCAAGCAAAAGAACACCATAGCAGCAACACTCAGCGCGAACGTTAACAAAAATGTCTTTTACTCACGTGTGCGCAAGTATCCTTCCGTGCTGGAAATGTCCCTCTACGGAGACAATATTCCGAAAGAGGTCTACACCAACCTGATTGATACCATTCACGAGAGCTTGCCGCTGATGCACCGCTACATGAAGCTGCGCCAGAAGCTGCTCGGCGTTGACGAGTTACATATGTATGACCTGTTCGCACCGCTGGTGGACGAATACAAGCTGGACATCACTTTTGAAGAAGCCAAAAAAATTACCAAAGAAGGCCTGAAGCCTCTCGGCGCGGATTACCTGAGTGTGCTGCAGGAAGGCTATGATAAAGGCTGGATTGATGTCTACGAAAATGAGAACAAACGAACCGGCGCATACAGCTGGGGAGCCTACGGCACACACCCTTATGTGCTGCTGAACCATAACGATAACCTGAACAGCATGTTCACGCTGGCGCATGAAATGGGCCATGCCCTGCATTCCTACTATTCGGACAACGCGCTGAAATACAGGGACGCGCAGTATACCATTTTCCTTGCGGAAGTGGCATCAACGACCAACGAGGCGCTGCTGATGGATTATCTGCTCAAGAAGTCCACTGATCCAAAAGAAAAAATGTACCTGCTCACTTATTATGCCGACCAGTTCCGCACTACTGTTTTCCGGCAAACGATGTTTGCTGAATTCGAGAAGATCATTCACCAGCGCGCCGAAGAAGGCGAATCGCTGACGCCTCAGGATCTGTCGGCCATCTACTATGACCTGAATGTCAAGTACTACGGCAAGGATATGGTAGTTGACAAGGATATCGAGATGGAGTGGGCGCGGATTCCGCATTTCTACAACAGCTTCTATGTATACAAATATGCTACCGGCTTCTCGGCGGCAACCAGCTTCGCCAAGCAGATTCTGGAGGACGGCAAACCGGCGGTCGACAAGTACCTCGGCTTCCTGAAGAGCGGCGGCAGTGATTATTCGATCAACATTCTCTCCAAGGCAGGCGTCGACATGTCCTCTCCTGCACCGATCCGCGAAGCGATGAGCGTCTTCGAAAGTGTGATCGAGCAGATGGAACAGTTGACCAAATAAGCCGTAAAGCTTAGTATTACAGTAATCCCTTGCCCTTTGCGGGCAGGGGATTTATCTTGTCACCCATGCTCAAAGGAGGAAGTTTCATGAGATTGCAATGGTCGCTGATCTTAGGTCTGATCTTCGCCCTGCTGACCGCCGTGTTCGCAGTCATCAATGTTGACCCGGTTGAGGTTAATTTCTATTTTGATGTGGTCAGCATTCCGCTGATCCTGGTCATTCTGGGCTGTGCACTGATCGGCGGGGTTATTGTCGGCTCCTATGGCATTTTCCGCCAATATAAGCTGCAGAAACAAATCAAAGGCCTTACAGCAGAGCTGAACAAGCTCCGTGATGCGGGAAATTCTCTGGACGCGGTATCTGCGAATCCGGATAGCTTGTCTGCAAACAGCACAACCCAGCTCTAAGCTGATCAAAAAGAAATATACATCCATAGTTTCATAGAAAAGCTATATAAATGACATAACCTAAAATCACATGTACAACTTATATCGTTTATAAAGAACAGGAGGACTATAATCTTGCTTACCATCCAACCTAACGAGGCTTACATCTTATCGGTTCTAAAAAAACTGCTGGACACCCCCAGCCCCAGCGGCTTCACGGCACAGGTCATGAAGCTTGTAGCTGAGGAAGCGGCCGCACTGGGCATCCCCTTGAGCTGGAACGAAAAAGGCGGAGCGATTCTGACTGTGCCCGGACTTGATCCTGCACGCACCATCGGCATCAGCGCCCATGTGGACACACTTGGAGCCATGGTGCGCTCCATTAAACCAAACGGCACGCTGCGCCTGACCTCTGTCGGCGGCTTCACCATGAACAGCATCGAAAATGAATATTGCGTTATCCATACCCGTACCGGATTAACCTATACCGGGACGATTCTAAGCAGCCATCCCTCGGTTCATGTCTACGCGGATGCGCGTGATTTCAAACGTTCGGAGGAAAATATGGAGATCCGCATCGACGAGGTGGTGTCAACCAAAGACGACGTGCTGAAGCTCGGCATTGCCGTCGGCGACTTCATCTCCTTCGATGCCCGGGCGGTGATCACGCCGAGCGGCTATATCAAATCGCGCCATCTGGACGACAAAGCCAGTGTGGCGGCACTGCTGGGTCTGCTGGAGAGCATGAAGCGCGAAGGCTGGAAACCGCTGCACAATCTGTCCCTGCTCATCTCCAATTATGAAGAGGTCGGTCACGGTGCCGCCTGGATTCCCGGCGGGATCAGCGAGATGATCGCCGTCGACATGGGCGCTATGGGTGATGACCTGAGCTGCAAGGAGACCGATGTCTCCATCTGCGCGAAGGATTCCTCCGGGCCGTATGACTATGCCATGACCAGCAAGCTGATCGAGCTGGCAAACGGGCTGGCAATTCCGTTTGCGGTCGACATTTACCCGCAATACGGCTCCGATGCTTCCGCCGCCCTGCGGGGCGGGAACAATATCCGCGCCGCGCTGATCGGGCCGGGCGTGCATGCCTCCCACTCCATGGAGCGCACCCACAAGCAGGCTGTGCTGAACACGGCCAAGCTGCTCGCGGCTTATGTGGGCGCGAATTGAGAGCGCCCGTGCTGGCCTGCGCAGGGCATGGCAGCGCAAGCCGTGGCTGATCGCCGCCGTGCTGCTGGCGGCGGCTGTTACGGTGGCCGTCGTGCTGTGGACGAGGCCGCAGCCGCAGCCGAGGGAGGCCTTCCACGGCCTCCCTCACGTATACAGCTACCTGCAGGCGGACAGCTCCGCCCAGGTGCAGCTGCATATGATGTCAGCCCAGCCTGCTGACATCATACTGCGCAGCGCAGGTTCAGCGCTGCGCCCGATTGCCGCCTACGGGATTAACGGCGGCTTCTTCTACGGCAGCGACCTGCTGTCGGTCGCGGTCATGAATGACCGCCCGGTGAACGGAGTTCAAGGGGCGTATGGGTCGGGCTGGTTCAACGCGAAATATCCGCGTGGAACACTGGTCTGGGACGGGGCCAGCGGGGCGCTGTCGGTTCAGGTCGTCTCCTCGGGAGATGAGCTGGACGTCACGGACCGCGGGCATTACTGGGCGCAGGGCGGCATCAGCATGAACCTGCAGCATGAAGAGCTGTGGCAGGCGGCCGCAGCCGCAGAGCATCTTCCCTATGCCGACGAGCAGCGGATGCGCTCGGGGCTGGTGTACAATGCGGACGGGAAGCTGTGGCTGATCGTCACGCCAACGCGCTGTACGGCAGAGGAATTCCGTACAGCCATTCTGGAGGCCGTCCCCGGCGGGGGGCGGGAAGGGATTTTTCTCGACGGCGACGGCTCCTCGCAGATGAACGCCGCAGAAGCCCTGCTGACTGGCGACTCGCGCCCTGTCGTGCAGATGATTGCCTTGGCAGGAGCGAAGCAGCCCTAGAATAAGTATTTTATAACCGGGTACGGATTCAGTGAGCTCCGCTGAATCCGTACTCTTTTTAAATCAGGCGGAGCCTGCGACGAAAGTCAATTGACGTTCAGTGGGCATGTTTGATACCGGGGGTCCGTATTTTTTTTGTCCCTGTTCAGAATACGGAGTGCTGTTCCCGACTTGGCAATCAGGTAGCGGACATTCTCCGTTTCCACTTCTTCTATCTCATCCGCAGACAGGACGGCCGTCAGCCGGATGCGCGTAGCCGTTCGCTCCGTGACTCTGATCCGCAGGGGAATAAAGGAAACGAGGCCGGTATCGCCTACAATAACGTACAGCCTGTTGTTCCGCGAAACGGTCTGCAGATTGCAGAACATCCGGTTGCTCATATCCACCCCCCAATACCGCCGGAAATAAGCGATCACCTTGGCTTTTGTACTGAATCTCAGCGGCAGCTGCTTATACTCTACCCCGCCCACAGTAATCACCCTATTAATATCCGCAGAATCATACACATTGAACCAGGCCGTCTCCGCAGTGGCGATGAAGGCTTTTAATTCCCTGTCCGTCTGGGCTATTTTCACCATAATATCTCCTCCTCGCAATATAGTATTACAAGCTGGGGAAAGTGCTTGTGTACTGGTCCACGGGGAAGGGACTATTGTCTTCCTGCAAACAGAGCATTCGAATTGGCACCTGTAAACGGAAACGACTGCACCATCCTGAAGAGGACGGCACAGCCGTTATGGATAAAATAAATTGTTGGTTTATTCCCATACCTGCTCCAGCTTATCCGAATAATACAGGATAGCTTTACGGTAACTGCCGATCCCTTCGTCGGAGGAAGTCTCCGCGACCAGGGTCAGCAGCAGCTTCATTGCCTCACTGTGCTCGCCCAGGTTGTGCAGGGTCATAGCCAGAAAAGCTTGAAATTCCTTCTGCTGCGGAAATTCCCCCACCCCCTGCTCAAGCACTTCCTTGGACCGGGGATATTCGCCCAGCGTTCTGTAAGTGCTGCCAAGTCCCAGGATTGCGCCCATCCGCTGTTCTGGGGGCAGCCCAAGCGACAGGCTCCGCTCGTAGTAGGGGACCGCCTCCCGTTCCAGGCCAAGCACGTCATGGGTCCAGGCCAGCTGATACAGCAGTCCGGCATTCTCTTCATCCCCGCTCAGCAGGGCAAGGAGCAGTTCTCTTGCCTCTTCAGCCTTCCCGGCGTTGCGAAGGGCCACCGCTGTTTCAATCGAATGTGTCATATTCATCTGCCTCCTCGCTGCATCTGGCATGCTGCGGGTACGCCGCTGGATAACCGCAGGTATAAATGCAAACGTGCTACGCTTTTCCGGCGATCTTCTCCGCAAGCTCGTTCAGATATGTCCAGCGTTCCATCAGCCGCTCCAGCTCGGCTTCACCCTGCCGCTGCTTCTCTACCAGCTCCTGAAGCTTCCCGGAGTCTGCAAAGGCTGCCTCCATCTGTGCGCTGATGTCCGCCAGATGCTGCTCTGCCTGCTCGATCGCCTCGTCGATCCCCTCATATTCACGCTGTTCCTTGAAGGTGAACTTTAGCTTTTCTCTCGCAGGCGGCGCGGCTGGTACTGTCTGCCCCTGTTCCGGTGCGGAGCTGTTTTTTCCCGTTCCCGCTTCTTTGGGGGTGTCGCCACCGCGTGCCGGAATATTGTTCGCCATCCATTCCTCATATTCACTATAGTTTCCGACATGCAGCCGGATGCTGCCATTCTCAAAGGCGATCAGCTTATCGACCGTGCGGTCCAGGAAAAACCGGTCATGAGATACCGTGAACACCACACCGGGGAACTCGTCCAGATAATCTTCCAGTACGGCAAGGGTCCCGATGTCAAGATCATTGGTCGGCTCGTCCAGCAGCAGCACATTGGGTGCGCCCATCAAGACACGCAGCAGATAAAGACGTCTCTTTTCTCCGCCGGAGAGCTTGGCGATCGGCGTCCATTGCATGGCCGGCGGGAACAAAAACCGCTCCAGCATCTGTCCGGCTGTAATGACGCTGCCGTCTGCTGTGCGGATGATTTCCGCCTCTTCCTTCACGTACTCTATAACCCGCAAGCTGTCGTCCATATCCTGATGCTCCTGGGTGAAATAACCCAGCTTGACGGTAGCCCCCAGCTCCACCTCTCCGCGGTCCGGCTGAAGCTTCCCGGCTATCAGATTCAGCAGGGTCGATTTGCCGCTGCCGTTCGGCCCCACAATCCCTACCCGGTCCTGCGGCACCGCAATGTAGGTCAAATCCTTAATCAGCGTGCGTCCATCGAGTGATTTGGTCAGGTCCTTCATTTCGATGATTTTGCGGCCGAGACGTGTCGAGGCCACGGAAATATCCAGCGCTCCCGCCGATGCGGGACCCTGGCTTTCCTTCAGCTTCTCGAAACGGTCGATTCTGGCCTTCTGCTTCGTGGAGCGGGCCTTGGCTCCACGGCGGATCCAGGCCAGCTCGGTGCGCAGCAGATTTTTGCGTTTCTGCTCCTCCGACGCTTCACGCTCCTCACGCTCAGCCTTCAGCTCCAGAAACCGCGAATAGTTCGCTTCATAACGGTACAATTGCCCGCCATCCAGCTCCAGCATGACACTGGCTACCCGTTCCAGGAAGTAGCGGTCATGGGTTACCATCAGCAGCGCCCCGCGCCGCTTCTGCAGGTATTGCTCCAGCCAGGCCACCGAGTCCGTATCGATATGGTTCGTCGGCTCGTCCAGGATCAGCAGCTCGGAAGGTGTAATCAGCGCCGCCGCCAGAGCCACACGCTTGCGCTGTCCGCCGGACAGCGACTCCATCCGTGCATCAAACTGCGTAATGCCCAGCTTCGTCAGGACGGTTTTGGCTTCACTTTCCAGCTGCCATGTCCCGGCGGCATCAATAGCTTGTCCAATCTGCACCAGCCGGCGCTCAAGGGCGGAGTCGCCCGGACGGCTCTCCAGAAGAGCAAGTGTCTCCATATACTCCCGCATGGCAGCCAGCTCCGGCTCATCACCGGCGAAAACCTGCTGCAGCACGGTGTTGTCCGGCTCATACGGCGGATTTTGCGCCAGATACTGCACCCGCACCGCATTTCCGATGGCAATTTGTCCGTCATCCGGTGTATCCAGACCGGCAATAATCTTCAAAAAGGTGGATTTCCCCGTACCATTCACACCGATAACGCCAATCTTGTTCCTGTCATCCATACCAAACGACGCATCCCGGAACAGTGTTTTTTCCCCATAGCTCTTGGAAAGATGTTCCACGGTCATAATATTCATGCTCTGTCCTCGCTTGCCTTATATTTGTAACCGGCCTGTGTTCCTTATTGCTCTGCCGGCCAATCTCCAAGTGATCCGTTCATGTTGCTGACGGCCCCTCCGATAAAGAGGCTGGCGGCAAACTTCGCCCGTTTGTGCGCCTCCTCCTCCGTGAAGAAGGGATCAAACAGAATATCCATTTTTAGCCGGTCCAGCATGCCAATGTATGACTGGGCCATCAGCTCCGGCTCGGACGCCCCGCCTTCCAGCAGCACCATCACTACAGCTTTCATATATTCTTCCATGAAAAGCGCCATGTAGGCGACCAGCTCAGGGTTGTTGTTCGGCGCCCGAAAAAAAAGCTTGGTATGCTGCTTACGCTCATAATAATAAAACAGATGATGTTCGGCAATAACCGACAGCTTCCCGGTCAGGCTGCTGCATGCCTGGAGCTTGGCTTCCAGCTGCTGAAGGAATCCTTCACAGTCCCGCCGGGTGACGGCCATGAACAACTCCTCTTTATTTTTGAAATACAAATACACCGTGCCTTTGGCAATGCCTGCACGTTCCGCTACTTCCGAAATCTTCGTTTCGTAGAAGCCGCCTGAACCGAAGAGCTCGTAAGCGGCATCCAGGATGGCTGTATGTTTATGAATGGATGCGCTGCTCACCGGTCCACCTCCTTCAATATTGCGGGTATACGGTTACCCTGCATCACAGCCCGCCGATCAGCAGGGCGGCGAGCCCGCCCAGCATAGAGCTGGCGGCATTCACAGCATCGTTGTTCATCCAGCGCCAGCCCCGGGCAAATACCGTGGGCTGGCCGCAATGCCGCGAGGCTTCCACCTCGCGGCCGCATACGGTGCAGCGGTTCATGCGCTGCACGGTCGCCCCCAGCACCGAGTCGGCAAAGGCGCCGACGAGGCCCCCGACAAGTCCTGCCAGCGTAAGCAGCAGGACGGGATGCTCCGGCATGCCGGAGGCTGCGCGCAGCAGCCAGGAGGCAAAGCCGATCAGGGCGCCGCCGGCAGCGGCGGCCAGGGTGCCCGGCAGCGAGACGCCGCCGGAGGTGCCGGGCGGGAGTATCCGTCCCGTCAGCACAGAGCGGGGCGGCTTCTTGGCCAGGGTGCCAATCTCTGTCGCCCAGGTGTCGGAGGTCACGGTAGCCATGACGCCGATGAACAAATATCCCCAAAGCTCCAAGGGATAGATGGCGTTCAGGAGCACCAGCACCATGCCCAGCCCGCCATTGGCGAACACCTGCCCGGCATCCCGGCGGCCTGTTTTGTCATAAGCGGCTTCCAGCTCCGCCTTATTCTCATGATGAAGCTTCGAGAGCAGGCTGGACGAGATGAAGAACAGCAGCAAAATGCCGAACCAGAAGGCATTTCCTGCTCCAAAATAAATGGTTCCCATCGCAATCGCCGCCAGCATCCCGGAGAAGCTTAGGGACTGCTTGTAATAAGCGGCTCCTGCTACCAGCAAGGCCCCGCCGAAGCCGATCACCCATTGCAGCACATCAAGTCCTGTCGGCATGTGTTAACCGATCAGGCAGGTGCCCAGCAGAGTTTCGCCCCAGAACAGCTCGAACGAATCGCCGGAAGCCACCGGACCTACGCCTGCCGGAGTACCGGTAAAGATAAGATCATCCTTGCCCAGCCCATAACGGGCGGCAATGAAGTCCACGATTTTTTGCAGCGAAAAAATCATGTTCTTGACGTTTCCGCGCTGCACCTCCACACCATTCTTGCGTACAGTGTAATCGGTCGCTTCCAGTTCTTCGGTCTCCGGAAACGCAATGTAGGGAGTCAGCGGGGCAGCGTTCTTGAAGCCTTTGGCGGGCGTCCAGGGCAGCCCTTTCTTTTGCAGATCGTTATGGATGTCGCGCAGGGTGAAATCCAGGCCGAGGGCCATTACATCCACCAGCTCCTGCACACTCATGCCGGGGACATAATCCCGGGCAATCCTTAGCACAATCTCACCTTCGTAGTGAATCAGACCGGCATCCTTGGGAAGCTGAATGATCGCCTTGTCGAGGGGGACCGCCGCATGGGAAGGCTTCAGAAAGACCAGAGGCTCCGAAGGCACCTTATTGCCCAGCTCCTCCGCATGTTGCCTGTAATTTCGTCCAACACAATAGATATTGTTAACATCAGCGCCCATTCATTCTTCAGCTCTCTTTCCCGTCAATTGTATGCTTAAAGCTAGGCCTCCAAAAACGTGTCGCCCCAGATATCGGGGCGGTTCGTGCAGATCATGATCTCCGAATGCATGGCGGACAGACGGCGCATTTCCTTCGCCTTGTTTACCGTCCAGGCCATCACCCGTATGCCCCGCTCAGCAAGCAGCTTCGCCAGACCGGGATTCAACCGGTCAAAGCTGATCGATAAAAAGGAGCAGTCCAGCTCCTTCAGCTTCCGCGCGGGATCACCGGATCTGGAGTCGTAGATCAATCCCGTTCGGAAGCGGGGGTCCAGCTCCTTGATCCGCTGCAGCGCGCCGGCATCGAATGAGGTCAGAACCACCTCGTCGCGCATGCCGTGTGCATTCACGAGATCAATGACCGCCTGCTCCAGCCCCGGATACATATCACCGCTGGTCTTAAGCTCAATGTTCAGCCGCAGCCGGCCGGAGGCCAGCTCCAGCACTTCCTTCAGCGACGGCACGCGTTCCCCGCGAAAAGCACGCCCTTTCCAGCTCCCCGCATCCAAACGCCGGACATGCTCGTAATCCATATTTTTGACCTTGCCATGCCCGTTGGTGGTGCGGTCCAGTGAAAAATCATGAATCACTACCGGCACGCCGTCCTTCGTGAGCTGAACATCAATTTCCATCCAGCGCACAAACGGCAGCGCGATCGCCATCCGTACGGCAGCAAGCGTGTTCTCCGGAGCTTTTCCGGAGAAGCCGCGATGGGCCACACACATATTTTTCATCGTAAGCACCTCCGGCGGAAGTATGGTGTATATCGTAATGGCTATATTGGCACCTTACTTGACAACCTGAACTACGTTTCCGTCACTGCCGATCTTCACCAGACCGGAGGACAGGGACTCTACTTTGTGCAGCAGCAGCTGGCCGTCCACCTCATTCATGGGCACCGGCTGGGCCAGCTCTGCATTCATCGGCTTAAGCTTCATGGAACACTGTCCCTCTACGCTGCATTCCGCTTGAAACACAGCGGTATCCCAGGTGGCCCGGGTTTGGGAACGGGTAAAAATAAAGTTGCCGGTGCTGTAGGCGATCCATTTGCCCTTGTAAGGCTCGATCCCTTGCAGCACATGGGGGTGCCCGCCGATGACCAGATCCGCGCCCGCATCAATAAAGCTGTGCCCAAGGGACTGCTGGACGGAATCGTATTGTTCCATACGCTCTTTGCCCCAGTGCACGACCACAACGACCAGGTCTGCCTTCTTTTTGGCGGCGGCGACAGCCTTCAGCGCTTCCGCACTGTCATACACCGAAGCCACCCCCGGCTTGCCCGCCTCCGCCTTCCACTCCATCACAGGCATCACTCGTGTAAATCCGAGCAGCGCGATGCGGATGCCGTTGCGCTCAAAGTACTTGGCGCTGTACGCCTCTGCTGCATCGACTCCGCCTCCCACATAGGGAATGCCGCGCTTGTTCAAGTGCTCCAGCGTGTCCAGCAGGCCTTCCTCTCCCTGATCCAGGGTATGGTTGTTGGCCAGATTGACGGCATCCACACCGGCAGCCTTCATGGAGTCGAGTGCCTTGGGTTCTCCTTTGAATACAAACTGCTTGTTTGCGGCACCTACCCCTCCGGTAGTAATGGGGGTCTCCAAGTTGAGAACAGTCAAATCATCCTTCTTGAATATGCCGTCCAGCGCGGCGTAGGAGTAGTCATAACCTTTTTGCTTCAGGAGCTGTCCCGCCTTGCCTGAAAAAATGACATCTCCGGCAAAGTTCAGCTTTACTGTGGTCCCGGCATTCTCCGGCAGGCCGGAGATTAAGCCGCTGTCAGCACCCTGTGGGGTTCCTGTGACCCCAGGATCGTCCGTCTTTTCCGGGACGGCGCTTTCTTCCGGCGCAACGGTGGGAGCAGGTTCGGTAGGAACCGGTGTTATCTCCGCAGCCGGCGAAGGCGAATTGGAAGGCTCTGGTTCAGGCGTCGCTTCCGGTGCCAGCGATGGCGTTAAGGTTGGCGGAACGGATGCAGCAGCCTCCCCCGGATCAGGTGAAGGCGAGCTGGCCACTTCTGCGGCAGGCGGAGGCTGGCCGTCTTTCCCATCGCCTCCCATAAAAGAATAGGTAAGCAGTGCAGTAATCATTAAAAGCAGGCTTACGTTAATCCATGCCCAGGCCGTTCTGCGCCGGCGTTTTCTGCTTTGCCTGTTATTTTTTCTGGTACGTGAACGCGGCGGATACATAGCTGCAAGCAATCTCCTTTGCCCTAAAATTGTTTCTATTATAGCATAAGTCACTCGCTCTCCTCCAAAAAGAGAGACAGGTAAAAGATACGCTAATTAGAACAAAACGGCTGCGCTGTCCTTCAGCTTCACTGGACCGTGCTGCCGTCTTTGATTTCGTCTTGCGTTGCCTGGAGAACTCTGTATGAATCGCGGCAATTCCAAGTGGAAAAAGGAGAGCTCATCTGCCCCAGTCGCCTTCTAGCTAAATCAAAGGTACTTTTACCTCTCATTTCACTCAGCTGCCCACTTCTGACCAAATCAAAGGTACTTTTACCTCTCATTTCACTCAGCCGCCCATTTCTGACCAAATCAA
Source organism: Paenibacillus riograndensis SBR5 (assembly GCF_000981585.1). Classification (NCBI taxonomy): domain Bacteria; kingdom Bacillati; phylum Bacillota; class Bacilli; order Caryophanales; family Paenibacillaceae; genus Paenibacillus; species Paenibacillus riograndensis. The sequence continues at coordinate 3,079,754 of NZ_LN831776.1, read as the reverse complement.
AGGTACTTTTACCTCTCATTTCACTCAGCCGCCCATTTCTGACCAAATCAAAGGTACTTTTACCTCTCGTTTCCCCCAGTTGCCCATTTCTGACCAAATCAAAGGTACTTTTACCTCTCATTTCACTCAACTGCCCACTTCTGACCAAATCAAAGGTACTTTTACCTCTCGTTTCCCCCAGTTGCCCATTTCTGACCAAATCAAAGGTACTTTTACCTCTCATTTCACCCAGTTGCCCATTTCTGACCAAATCAAAGGTACTTTTACCTCCCATTTCACTCTGCCACCCTTGGCCGCTTGAACAACGGTACTTCTGCCGTTGTTCAGCGGCCAATCGGACTGTGTCATACCCACATAGCATGGTTAGAACATCCGTTGTTGACTGTGCGATTTCGTGTGAGTTCCTTGCGGACTCGATGAACTCCCTTCACGGCTTTCCCTCTGCTTGATGCGGACTAGAAAACCGTTATTGGGGGAGGATTCGTCCATTCTGCTATTCCACAGGACAAACGGATCGAGTTTCCTCTAAAATATTCTATAATAACATATTTTATTTAATTACATAATTCACCAAGTGGGAACATACTGGCTCTTGGCTCTTCAACAACGGCATTTCTGCCCTTGTTTCCGGGGAAACAGGTCCTCAACTCTTCAACAACCGCGTTTCTGTCGTTGTTTCTGTTCCACATTGGTCCTTTAGAGGAATCAAGCAAAAAGACCCTTAACCCTTTCACACCTTATCCGCAGCAGAAAAAACTCATAATTCCAAAACTATAAAAAACGGTGAAGCGGCTTTGTCCGCGCTTCACCGTTCCGGTTATTTCAGCACCGCTGCCGGTTCAGGCTGCTGCACGAGCCTCCCTGCGGCGCTTTCAGCCGTCAGCTTGGCCTGCTTGATGCAGTCCGGCATGCCAATCCCGTCATAGCCGGCGCCAAAGGCATAGACTCCCGGCAGCTTCTGGGTGAGCTCGCTGCGCAGTGCAGCTATCCTCGCCGGATGCCCCACCGGATATTGCGGCATGGAGTGCTTCAGCCGGGTAATTTCCGTGAACATCGGCTGGGCCGTGATTCCCATAATCTCCTTGAGATCCTTAAGCACCAATTCTGTCAGTGCCGCATCCGGCAGCTCTACGTTCTGTTCGTCGCCCGAACGGCCGACATAGCAGCGCAGCAGCACACGGTCATCGGGACTGGTATGCAGCCATTTGGTCGAGGTCCAGGTGCAGGCGGTAATATTGCGTCCCTCCTTGCGCGGGACCAGGAATCCGGACCCGTCATACTCGGTGTGGATGTCCTTTTTGGCAAAAGCCATGACTACATTCGCCACCGATACATAGTTGACGCTGTCCAGTGCCGACACATCCACATGGGGCCGGAGCAGGTCTGCCGCAGCAAAGTTCTGCACCGTGACATATACATCATCCGCCGGCACTAATTCTCCATTGTCCAGCTCAATTTCATAACGGGGGGAAGGCCCTGTTCCTGCAACCTGCGAAGACGAGCCGCCAGCAGCCTCCCCACCCCGTACATGAATGGCAGCCACTCCCGTTCCCGTCCGCTGCTCAACATCATGCAATTCATGAATTAAGGCATGGACCAGGCTCTGCAGGCCTTTGCGGAAGGTCAGAAAGGCGCTTTTTTTGGTGCCGGTATGCGTTTCAGCCGGCTTCCTCCCCATCATCATCCCGCGAATGAGACTTCCATGCTTCCTTTCTACATCTCCAAACTGCGGAAAGGTCGCCTGAAGGCTGATCTTGCGCATATCCCCGGCATAAATCCCGGCTAAAAGCGGCTCCGTCATATTCTCCAGCACTTCTGTGCCCAGACGCCGTTCGATCAGCGCACCCAGCGATTCATCCTCTGTACTGCGCCGGGGCGGAATGATGAAATCCATCATCGCCCGCATTTTGCCGCCAAAGGTAACAAGGCCGCTCTTCAGAAACGGCTTCAGCTCTGTGGGAATGCCCAGCACAAGACCTGCCGGCATGGGATGCAGCTTGCCGCGCTGCAGTATGTACGTTTTTTTGGCATTCGGATTGGTGGTTACCAGCTCATGATCGATTTCCAGCTCCTTCGCCAGCTCGCTCATCACGGTTTTGCGGGCCAGAAAGGAGTCCGGTCCCTTCTCAATGACAAAACCCTCGCGGTGCAGCGTTTCTATCTTGCCGCCGAGGCTCTTGTCCTTCTCCACGAGAATGATATCCGGCTGAATTCCGGCTTCCCGGTAATATTTGCGGACATAAAAAGCGGCGCTGAGGCCGCTGAGGCCCCCGCCGATAATAACTACTTTTCGTGCCCTGCCGGTCATGACTGGCTCACCTTGAACTGCCCGGCCGCTGTCCGCACCACATCGCTGAGCACAGACATATAAGCCGGATCACTGTTGAGCGAATCAATCCGCATCAGCCGCATATCCAGTTCAGAGGCCAGCGCCTGTGCTTCAATATCCAGGTCATACAGCACCTCCAGATGGTCGGACACGAAGCCGACCGGGGCTACCAGCACATATTTCACCTGCGCCTCGCTAAGCTCGTGCAGGGTCTCCAGAATATCCGGTCCCAGCCATGGCTCGGCTGTGCGGCCCGCGCTCTGCCAGGTGAACTGCCAGTTGCGGACTCCCGCCTGCTTGGCGACAGCTTCAGAGGTGGCCAGCAGCTGATCGCGGTACGGGTCCCCCATGGACAAAATACGCTCAGGCAGACTATGCGCGCTGAATAACACCCGGACATCCTCACGCACCGCACCGGCTTCCTCGAACAGATCCAGCTTGGCCGATACTCTGCGGCTCAGGACTTCAATCAGCTCCGGATGGAGGTGATAGCTCTCCACAAATGCCATTTCGATTCCGCTGGCTTCCGCCTTTTCCTTGGCGCGTTTGATATAGGTGCCGACACTCATTACGGAATAATGGGGGGCGAGCACAATGCCCACACCATGCGTAATGCCGTCCTTCGCCATCGCTTCCACGCCATCCTCGATAAAAGGACGGGCGTGCTTAAGCCCCTGATAGCAGACAAATTCCACTTTTTCTCCGGCGTGACCGTTGTTCAGCGCGGCCTGCAGCGCCTCAACCTGGCGGTTAGTATTCTCCCGCAGCGGAAACACTCCGCCAACGATGGCTTCATAACGGTCCTTCAATTCCTTCAGCTGTTCTGGAGAAGGCGCATGTCCCCGGCGGATATGCGTGTAATAAGCCTCCACCCCTTCCAGGCTTTCAGGCGTGCCGTACGACATAACGAGTACACCAATTTTAGTGGTCACGGATTCCATCCCTTTCTGCGGTTAATGAACATCTTACAGATCTGTTTATAATGATAGGCGCGGTTTCGCGGTTTGCTTCAGAGCCTCACGGGAATAGTCATGGACATATTCCGTCAGCTCCTTTAGCGTGTCCAGAGAAGCCTCGGGAAATAAACCGTGCCCCAAATTAAAAATGTAGCCCGGCTCGCGGATGCCTTCATCGATCAGAGCTTTGGCCCGTTCCTTGAGCAGATCCAGCGGTGCTGTCAGCAGATAAGGGTCCAAATTGCCCTGGACCGCAAAACGGCCGCCGATGCGGCGTCTGCCTTCAGTAAGGCTAACACGCCAGTCCAGACCGATGACATCCGCCTGGAGATGGGCCAGGCTTGGCAGCAACTCACCTGAGCTGACGCCCGGAAAATAGATCTTCGGCACATTAAGATCCGCAAGTCCGGCAAAAATACGGGAGATGGTCGGCAGCACATACAGCTCAAAATCATGTGGAGCAAGCGCACCCACCCAGCTGTCGAACAGCTGGAATGCCTTGCCTCCGCTGGCGACATGGGCGCGCAAATAGGCGATGACCATATCGCCAAGCTTATCCATAAGCATGAACCAGACCTGCGGCTGACTGTACATCATTTCCTTGGTGCGGTGGTAGCTCTTGGAGGGCCTGCCTTCGATCAGATAGCTGGCAATGGTAAAGGGCGCTCCGGCAAAGGTAATCAGGGGCACATCAAGCTCTTTGTCCAGAATGGCTATAGTCTTCAGGATATGGCTGAGATCGCCTTCCACATCGATGGGCTTCAGCCTCTCCACATCCGCTGCACTGCGGATCGGGTTCTCGATAACGGGACCGATGTTCTTCACAATGTCGAATTTCACCCCGAGGGAAGCAACCGGATTCATGATATCGGAATACAGAATGGCCGCATCCACACCCAGCTTGCGGACAGGCATCATTGTAACCTCTGCCGCAAGCTCGGGCTGTTCACAGATCTCCAGGAGCGAGTAGTTTTCCTTGATTTTACGGTATTCGGGATCATACCGGCCGGCCTGCCGCATGTACCATACGGGAATGTGGTCCGTGTCTTGCTTCCTGCAGGCGCGGATAAAAGTGTCATTGTAGGTCATGATAAGATCTCCATTAGTTTTGATAGAATGTGTGTATACGCTTATCCTTTATTATGCTCTTTTTAAAAGTTCGGAACAACCGCCGGAACACTGAGGGAATGACAATCCCATGACATTACTATGACAAGTGTTGCATCGGACCGCTCAAAATCTATGATATTCTGATAGAATGTCTATTTTCGTGAACTCTTGACCTTGGAATCCCTTGAAAGGAAGTGAAAGCACTTTGAAGAATTGGGAGACGTGGAAAGTCAACCTCATTGTGCTTTGGTTCGGCCAATTTCTGGTTAACGCCGGAATGACCATGATCACCCCGTTCCTGACCTTGTATCTGGCCAAAGACCTGGGGGTGCAAGGCGATGCGATCGGGTTATGGGCCGGACTTATTTTTGCCGCAAACTTTATGACTTCATTCCTGTTTCAGCCGCTGTGGGGCAAGCTCGCCGACAAATATGGACGCAAAATCATGCTGCTGCGCTCCAGCTTCGGCATGGCACTGGTCATTGTGCTGATGGGCTTCGCACAGACGCCTTGGCAGCTCCTGCTGCTCCGCCTGCTCAACGGAACCATTTCCGGTTTCAATCCGGCCTCCATCGCACTGGTCTCGGGCAACACACCGAAAGCCCGCATGGGCTTTGCCATGGGGCTGATGCAGTCCGGGTCGGTCGCCGGGACCATCCTTGGCCCGCTGATCGGCGGGGCTTTGGCCGACTGGATCGGGTACCGCCCGATCTTTTATATCGTCGGGGCCTTGCTCTTCGCCGCCTCACTGCTCGCCTTATTTCTCGTCAAGGAGAAATTTGACCGGGCCGAAGCTGCACAGGTGCCGCAGATTTCCGTGCTTGAGGGCTTCAAGGAGCTGGCCAAGGTGCCGCAGCTGCCTGCGCTGTTCGGCGTAACGTTCCTCCTGCAGTTTGCCATGATCGCCCCGATGACACTGCTTCCGCTCTACGTGGAGAAGCTGCACGGCTCAGCCGTGGACATCGCGTTCTGGGCAGGAGTCGTCAGCGCCGTAACCGGCGTGTCCAACATGCTGGCCTCGCCTGTGCTCGGCAAGCTGAGCGACAAGGTTGGCGCCCACCGGATTCTCACCTACGCCCTGATCGGCGCTGCGCTGTTTATCATTCCGCAGGCCTTTGTGACAAGTGTCTGGCAGCTGATCATTGTCCGCTTTCTGATGGGGGTCTTCATGGGCGGCCTGCTGCCAAGCGTCAATGCCCTCATCCGCTCATATACGCCTGACGGCAAGGAGAGCCGGGCGTTCGGCTTCAACAGCAGCATGCTGGCTCTCGGCAACATGCTGGGAGCAGTTATCGGGGGCTTTTTATCCGGATTTATCGGCATTGAAGGCCTGTTCCTCATCTCCGGCGGCTTCCTGCTGATCAATACGGTGTGGGTGCGGCTGAAGCTGTACAAAGGGGCCGCTCCACGGCTGTTCAGATAACGGAATCAGCAGCACGCTGCTTACTTTACAACCGCCAGCGCCAGGCCGTCGTATGCGGGGAGCAGTGTGCTGGTCAGCCGCTCATCATTGGCAATCATCTCATTGAAGCGGCGCATCGCCTGTACGGCCGGTCCATTCTTCTCGGCATTCAAGGTGCGTCCGCGCAGAAAAATATTATCCCCGGCGATCACCGCACCCGGTGCTGCCAGCTTAATGGCATATTCCAGATAATTCGGATAGTTTTCCTTATCGGCATCAATAAAGAAAAAGTCGAAGGTCCGGCCCTCCGCCTCCAGCAGCTTCAGGCTGTCCAGCGCCGGGCCGAGCTTGTATTCCACAGCTTCACCGAATCCGGCTTCTTCCAGATGCCGTCCGGCAAGCTCCGCGTATTCGGCTTTCAGTTCAAGCGAGGTCAGCCGCCCTGCCTTGCTGAGTCCGCGGCAGAGGCAGATGCCGCTGTACCCGCCAAGCGCGCCAATCTCCAAAATCCGCGTGGAACGGGATGCCGCCACCAGCATTGTCAGCAGCCGCCCGTATCCGGGTGCAATGGACACCTCGGGCATGCCGCTGTCTTTAATGGCCTGCTTCACCTTGAGCAGCAGCGCGTCCTCTGTATATAATTGTTCACTGTATTCTTCCTGATTGGGCATATGTATTCTCCTTTGTGGTTAGTACTGATGCTACAAGATCATGTGCGCCGAATATGGCGGGACGGCATTGTGCTGCGTCCCTCATTCCCCTATACTTGATAGGCAAGCCGGATGGGGACTTTTTTTCGGAAGTACCGCTTCATTTATTGTAACGGCTATATGTATTCATCTACAAGCTAAACGGAGTTGAGCGAATTTGGGCAAATTAACATTGATCGCCACCGCCCCCATGGGGCTGGAGGCCGTCGTAGCACGTGAATTGAACGAACTGGGTTATGAGACTGCGATCGAAAACGGCCGGGTATTGTTCAGTGGGGATTACATTGACATCTGCCGCTGCAATCTATGGCTGCGGACCTCTGACCGGGTATTGGTCAAAATGGGCCAGTTCCCGGCCCGGACCTTCGATGAGCTGTTCGAAGGCGTCAAAGCCATTGAGTGGCAGGACTGGATTCCCGAAAACGGAGAGTTTCCCGTCGAAGGAAGGTCGCATAAATCCCAGCTTACCAGCGTACCTGCCTGCCAGGGCATTGTCAAGAAAGCCATTGTCGAAAAGCTGAAGCTTTCGTACCGTACCGAATGGTTCCCGGAGAACGGCCCGCGGTATGTGGTGGAAGTAATTCTTCTGAATGATACCGCTTTGATAACGCTGGACACCACCGGTCCTGCGCTGCACAAACGCGGCTACCGCCGCCAGGCGACGGAAGCGCCGCTGAAGGAAACGATGGCGGCCGCACTGATCCAGCTCAGCCGCTGGAACGGCCACCGTCCGCTGTACGATCCGTGCTGCGGCTCCGGCACGCTGCTGATCGAGGCGGCCATGATCGCCTGGAACATTGCGCCGGGCCTGCGGCGCTCGTTCCCGTCCGAGCATTGGCCGGAAATCCCGCAGCGTCTCTGGGAAGAAGCCCGCGAGGAAGCCTTCGACGCTGTGCGCGACGACTACCCGCTGCAGCTCACCGGTACGGACATCGATCCGGCCGCGATTGAAATCGCTGAAGCGAACGCCAAAAGTGCCGGACTCGCCGGGGAGATTACCTTTCAGGCCATCGCTGCGGCCAAAGCCAGACCTCAAGGCGAGTATGGCTGCATCATTACAAATCCCCCTTACGGGGAGCGTATCAGCAACGACAAGGAAGTGGAGAAGCTTACCCGCCAGTTCGGAGAAATGATGCTGTATTTGCCGACATGGTCTTTTTTCGCCATCAGCCCGTATAAGGAATTCGAGCAGTACTACGGACGCAAAGCGGACAAGCGGCGCAAGCTCTACAATGGACGGATTGAATGCCAATATTATCAATACCTCGGCCCCCTGCCGCCGCGCAAGCCTCAATAGACCGGTATTCGGGCAGGATAAGCAGCTCTGCACAAAAAAACGGACAGTTCCTGATCAGGAGCATGTCCGTTTTTTCATGGCTATTTCTCCAAAGTGATATTACCTGAAGCTGAATGCACACTCAGTGTTGAATTTTCCGCACTCTCTGCACCCACCTTCCCCTTCAGACTCTGGCCGCCACCGCCCGTCTGAATCTCTGCCGACGCCTGGACCTCCGAGTGAATGGTGCCCGATTGTGTGGCTGCATCGATCTCCCCCGCAAAGCCGGTGACGGTGATGTTGCCTGAGTCGGCGTCCAGCAGGATTGTCTTCGCCTGGCCGTCCTCAAAGGTAATATTGCCGGAGGCTGTAGCCAGACGGATGGACTCGTAGCTTTGTTCCGGCAGCTCCAGATACAGGGTCTCATTCTTCAGATGGATGAAGCCGGACGCCGGTTCAGCGCTGACAGTAAGCACACCCGCCTTCAGCACCGCCGGCAGCTCGCCTTCTGTCTTCATACGGAGCTTCACATCCGAATCTTTGGAACGGCTCACCTGAATGGATTGTCCGTCCGTTTTCACCTCAATCTGCTGCACCTTTGATCCCTCAAACGAAGCTGTTTTCTCTACGGCCTTGTCCCCGCAGCCCGCAAGTATGAGCATAACGAACGCTGCCGGGATGAGGATAAGCCATGTACGGCGGATATATTTTGTCATATAGTTCTCCTTCTTATTGATAAATTTCCGGTCTGCCAGAGCCGGACGGCTGAACCTGCTGCGAATAAAACTACAGTGAACATGAGATAAAGCACAGGGTTCCTATCAGACACCCCCAAAAAGTCGAGTGAGGGAACATGATTGAGCGGTCCCATATACCACCAGAGCAGATAAATGACTTCGAACAGCTTTTTTGACCCGCCCAGTGTGCCGAGTGCAAGCGCCAAGGTCGGAATGAACAGGAGGCCTGTTCCCCATGCCAACAGGGCCGGCATCTGGTCCTCCGCGATGAAGCGGATGATTGCCCCCGCAGAAAACAGCAAGGTGATGAATACGCCGGAGAGCCATTCCGTCCACCACTTCGCCAGCGGCGAGCTGCAAGACAAGGTCAACCCGGTGGTGAAATAATGCTGATCCCGCGTGCCCATCTGCGACCATAAAGCGAGAGGCCAGATCATGATAAAGGGCAGCAGGCTGTTCACAGAGTTTGCTGTAACCAGCAGAGGCGCGGCAATAAGGATTATGGCGGGCAGTGTCCACCAGAGGGACATGCCCTTCAGCATCAGCTTCAGCTCGGCTTTGACCCGCCCGGGCAACCTTGCCCCCTTGACCCTCACTGCCGGAGACAGCTGTAGTGAACCGCTGTGCTCCATGGCTGCAAGCGGCAGAGCAGGTGCTTTTTCCCTGCCCGGAGCAAGCGGATGCGCCTTGGCGGAGCCTTCCAGGTGTTCAAAACGGCGGAAGAGCAGAGCCGACAGAATAATCCCTCCTATACCTACAGCTATCCAGACGAGCCGGACGGGGACAAGCGAAGAATCCCATGCTGCGCCCTGCCACACAAATGTGGGGATCTGGCCCTGTGTCTGATAATATCCAAAGCTTCCGCCCCCCTCAAGGCTGGAGAGGGCAGGATAATGCTCCGCTGCACTGTGGGCCATTGTATTCAGGATGCCGCTCACGCCGAACAGATCCCACCAATCGCTTGGTGCCGCTATGGACACCACCCCGACGGCGATCCACAGGCAGAAAAACAGCACATTCCCCAAAACCCCCTTCAAACCGGGAAATACATCAAACAGTACAGTTAAGGAACCGAGCAGAAACAGGGATGGAAAAGTTACAAAGAAAAAGGGAGCCATGTAATCCGTTAACCGGAGCTGGGAACTTTCTCCCCGCAGCAGCTGCATGGCCATAAAGGCCACCAGCAAAACAGCTCCAATCACCAGCAGAACCACAAAATTTGCCGCTGCCTTGGCGGTGATGTACCTGATTTTCCGGACAGGGGCTGAGGCGATCAACGGCCCAAGCTTCAGGCGTGCATCTCCGGATATTTGGCTTCGGAGCATGAAAAAACCGAACAGCCAGAGCAGCATTGTGGTCAACATCGCCGCAAGTCCCCCCAGCCACGCCGAGTTATAGATGCCTCTAACCCCGCCGATATAAAAGATTTCATATCCGGCAGCGGCATCCGGCACGCAGGCATAACCGGCGAATACGCTGATCCCTATGACGAACAGGAAGGAATAGCTGCGCATCTGACTGACCAAATTGCTTTTGATTAAATAAAAGTAGGCAGAAAGGCTGCGCATCATGGCTGGACCCCTAACGAGGACACTGTATACAGGTACGCATCCTCCAGTGAAGCGGGCAGCAGAGTGGCATTTGCACTGGGACGCAGGTCGGAAACGATCCGGGTGTGGATGCCGTCGCTGCGCTGAATAGCGCTGCTGACCGTGTATTTAGCCTGCATTTCCGGCAGTGAGGCGGTAGGCAGGATACAGTTCCAGACCTTCTGCTCCACACTCTGGATCAGGTTCTCCGGTGCCGCATACTTGACCAGCCGGCCCTTCGCCATCAGCGCGATGGTGGGGGCGATGGATTCAATATCGGTCACGATATGCGTTGATAAAATAATGATCCTGTCCCCGGACAAGCTGGATAATAAATTGCGGAAACCGATTCTTTCTCCGGGGTCCAGCCCGACTGTGGGTTCGTCGACAATAAGCAGCGACGGATCATTAAGCAGGGATTGGGCAATGCCCACCCGCTGTCTCATGCCGCCCGAGAATCCGCCAAGCAGCCGCTTCCGGTCATTCGCGAGATTTAAAATTTCCAGCAGCTCATTGATCCGGGTCCGCGCAGACCGGGCGGACAGTCCTTTCATCGCCGCTATATATTCCAGGAATTCAAGCGGAGTCAGATTTGGATACACACCGAAGTCCTGCGGCAAATAGCCGAGTTCCTTCCGCAAAACCTGCGGTTGCCCGGCAATATCCACACCATTCCATGCAATCCTTCCTTGCGTTGGCTTCTCGATAGTCGCGAGCATCCGCATCAGCGTGGATTTCCCGGCACCATTGGGGCCGAGCAGACCGGTCACCCCTGGTTTGAGCTTCAAGGTGATGCCGCTGAGGGCATGCTTTGCACCATAGCTTTTCGATACCTGTTCAATTTGCAATTCCATGTCTATTCCTCCGTCACAACCAATTGCCGAACCATTCCCTGGCGGCGCAACGTTAGAATAGTCCCCGAAAGTAAAATCAAAGCAAACTCACGGTTAAAAGGAAACAGGAGGCAAGAAAAATTGCAAAATGAATGCTAAACTTAGAGGGAACTTATGCACTCAGGGGAGGAACACCGTTGCTGAACGACCATACGAATGCCGAGAAAATTTTGCTGGTTGACGATGAGAAGGGAATTTTGACTTTGCTGGAGATTACGTTGAAGAAGGAGCGCTACCACAACATCTCCAGCTGTACGACCGGGGAACAAGCGTTATTTTTCATAAAAAATCATACCTATGACCTGATCCTGCTGGATGTGATGCTGGGGGATGCCAACGGCTTTGAGCTGTGCCGCGAGATCCGCAAGCATACGGATACGCCTATATTTTTTATTACGTCGTGCGCAAGCGATTTCGATAAATTGACGGGGCTCGGGATTGGCGGGGACGATTATATCACGAAGCCTTTTAATCCGCTTGAGGTCATTGCCCGGATCAAAGCCTTGTTCAGAAGGCAGAGCCTCACCCAAGCCTCGTCTAGCGGAAATCCGGAAGGTGCAGGAAACAAGGAATATAATTATGGGCGTTTTATTCTAAGGCCTGCAGACGCCTCATTGATCGTGAATGGGGAAAGTGTGGAATGTACGGCCAAGGAATTGGAGCTGCTGAGCTTCTTTTGCCGGAATCCGAACCGGATCTATACAACTTCGCAAATCTATGAACTGGTGTGGGGCAGCCCGGGGTACGGATACGAGAAAACGGTCACCATCCATATTTCAAAAATCAGAAAAAAGCTGGACGACAATCCGAAAGCGCCTGAGCTGATCATTAACCTGAGAGGGATCGGCTACAAATTTGTGCCGCCAGTCAAGGAAGCCTGATGAAGACGGGACTAAGGTTCAGTGTCCATTTTGTCATCGGATTAATCGCCTGGATGCTGGGACTCGGCATCACCATGATGATTAGCGTGGAGGTGCTGTTTCCGCAGCTGGGCCTTCTGGAAGGTCAGGAGCATTATGATCTGTACATTCTGGCGGTATTCGGGCTTAATATTACGGCCTGCAGCGTGCTGTTCGGCTGGTATTTCGGGAGTCCGTTAAGATTCATGATGTCGTGGATCGCTTCCTTGTCGGGCAGGAATTTCGAACCTCCGCCTGCGCTTCAGGGCATCTTCAAGCGGAACGGGAAGCTCAAATTCAGATACCGGCTGTACGGCGAATTGATTGTGCACATCGAGTCGCTGTCCGCTGGCCTGAAGCAGGCCGAACTGGAACGCCGCAAGCTGGAAGACAACAAAAAGGATTGGGTGGCCGGCATCTCGCATGACCTTAAAACACCCCTAACGTACGTCACGGGATATTCAGCTCTGCTGCTGAACGAGGAGTACAGTTGGAATGCGGATGAACAGCGGACGTTCCTGCAAGAAATTCATGCCAAAGGAAGGCATATTGAGGAATTGATCAGCGACATTAACCTCTCTTTTCAAATGAATGAGGATCATGCTTCCCTGCCCATGCAGCTTGGCACGGTGGAGCTGATCGGATTCCTGCAGCGGCTGACGGCCGATGTCGGCAACGATCCGAGAGCGGTGTCCCACCTGTTGAGCCTGGATGCGGAGACCGGGCCGCTGGAGCTTGTTGCCGATGAGAAGCTGCTCTACCGGGCGCTGCAAAATGTGCTGATGAATGCGGTGCTTCACACTCCGGCAGGAACCGCCATTCATGTGACTGTCCGGCGGGAGGGGGATGAAAGTGTGAACATCACGGTTTCGGACAATGGTACCGGAATGGATGAAGATACGCTGAACAATCTGTTCCAAAAATATTACCGCGGAGCAAAAAACGGCTCCCCGAACCTCGGGACAGGACTCGGCATGGCCATTGTAAAAAGCCTGATCCTCGCGCACGGCGGCTTCCTGACCGTAGAAAGCGAAGTATCCAAAGGCACTGCCTTTCATATCTCTTTGCCTGTCCGGCAGCACAAGTAGAAACGGGTGCCGTCCTTATTAGGACGGCACCCGTTTCAGCGAGAAATAGAAGGATAATTTATAGCCTGAAACATTTAAATTCTTATATTTTGAAAAGTCTCCCTGAGCGTGAGCATTCAGGGAGACTGTGTGGAAAAAGCTGAGTGTATTGGACTAGAACAATAACTTGTCCGGATCAGAGCCAATCCGCTCACCGGCATCCAGGCCGCTGATGGCAGACAGTTCTTCCGCCGACAGCTCGAAATCGAAGATTTCGCTGTTTTCCTTAATTCTTGAGGCGGTTACAGATTTCGGGATGATCACAATCCCGTTCTGCAGCCCCCAACGTAAAATCACCTGGGAAACCGTCTTGCCGTGTTTGCCTGCAATCCCATGCAGCAGCTCGTTGTCCTGCAGTCTGCCCTTCATCAGCGGTGCCCAGGCTTCGATCTGAATCTGGCGGCTGGCGCAGTAGTCATGCAGCTCTTTCTGGATAAAACGCGGATGCAGCTCCACCTGATTCACGGCAGGCACAGTTTCGCTGTCCTTCCGCAATTCCTCCAGATGGTGAATCTGAAAATTGCTGACACCAATAGCGCGTACGCGTCCTTCAGCATAGAGCCGTTCCAGTGCGCGCCAGGTAGCTTTATATTTATCCATACCCGGCCAGTGGATGAGATAAAGGTCAATAACGTCCAGGCCCAGCTTCTTGCTGCTGGTTTCGAAGGCTCTCAGTGTCTCATCGTAGCCCTGATCCGAGTTCCATACCTTTGTTGTCACGAACAGGCTGTCCCTTGGTACGCCGCTGGCGGCAATCGAGCGTCCCACCTCTTCCTCGTTGCCATATACCGCTGCGGTATCAATACTCCGGTAACCCAGTTCCAGTGCAGTTGCTACGGCACGCGCTACCTCTTCCCCCTCGGCTTTGTAAGTGCCCAGTCCAAACCGGGGCATGGCTATTCCGTTATTCAGAATCGTTACATCTGCAATATGCTTCATTGTGCTCCATTCCCTCCTATGTATCTTCTGATGTTGAGAACTTTTCTATTATACCATGGGTCTCCGCGCAGCCCCAACTTTCAGGCGCACCCGGATAAACAAAGAAATCTGCAGATGGGCAGGGGCCGGAAAGGCAAACTATATGATTGCACTTTGTGCAGCAGAATTTCAATAAAAGCGCCTTAAATCCCCTTCTATTGTATTTCATACAATTGATTTCTGGGATTTCTGGTCCACACTGCTTTTCCCGCATTTTCTGATGCACAGAATACAGCAGATTCAATTTTTCGGCGGATATGGAGACAATCAACTGCAGAAAGTGCAATTGATCCATGCCGCCGCGCGGCCCCCTAGAGATAAACAAAATCACCCTGGCGGGTAAATAACAGCACGGGGCCTATGGCCGTTGGGATTCTCCACCGCTCCAAAATCAACGGGGGCATGCTGAAGACGGATCGCCATATTCCTTCGCGATCGATCCGCAGCCGTTACGGACAGAAAGCCCTTATTGAGAGAAGATTAGTCTATTTCGCAGGACAACGGACAGAGATGCCCTTATTTGTCCCTTTTCTCTTTATTCCAGGCTCCATCAACGATATAACGGCTCCTGAGTCCGTATCCGCTGAAAAAGTAAGGTTTTTGGCAAAATAAGGGCTCCTCGGTCCGCTTCAGTCTGCGGATGGAGCCCAATCCTTCTGCATCACTTATATCCTCTGAGGCTTCCAGGTTATCTCCCCCAAAGCATAGAAATTCTTATCTTGAACCAAAACGGCTGTGCCGTCCTCCACGGCCAGCAGTTTTGGTTCTAGCGTTACCTGGAGCCCCCCCGTGAATCCTACGACAACTCTTTAAGTGGAAAAAGGGACACTAATTTGCCGGAGTACCCTATCCTCGGGCAGATGAAGTGGAAAAAGGGACACTAATTCAGCCCATTTCGCCATTATTCAAGGAAAGTGGCCCAATTAGATTTACTTTTTCCACTTAACTCTCAGGATTTCTTGATTTTCGGAAAAATAAGCTCCCTTTTTCCAACTAGCACCTGCAAAGAAACCGGTAAGTAATAGCTATATAGAGTGAACTTAAGATATTTACACTAGGGACTTCGTCGGGACTACGGAGAAGGTTTAGACTTCCGGCCGCTGCCCATCTGCAGATTTCTTGATTGTTATCGCTGTTCGCGGTGGAAATCCGCAGACTGCCTATGCTGAAGATAGCGAGCTTTCCTACGGAAAGCTTTTAGGCGGACGCATTCACTCCTACAGTTCCAAACTTCCCCTCCATCCTTTTTCCCTTTTGTTAGTTTTTCAAGTTCACTCTATTGCTCGTTACAAATTCGTCCAAAGTATTTATTCTATAACTTTAAGCATATTTTTATCCACATCTGGAAGTAATCATAGTTTCCTATATAATTAAATAAGGGGTAAGCTTCGCTTCCCCCAAAACATATAAATTCTTATCTTTACAAAAAACCTCCGCTTCATCAGCGGAGGTCATGCTAAACCCTATTCCTTAGCAACCGGCCGTTTGACAAACGCCTCGGCCTTAGCCAGCACCTCGTCTTCCGTCGGGCCGCTGACATAACGGCCATTGATGTAGACAAACGGCCGTTTGCCGCAAGGTCCGCAATAGGAGATACAGCCGGTCTTAATCTCGGCGTCAGGCGCCATCTTGCGCAGCTTGGGGAGGATACTTTTCATCTTGATATGATTGCACTCGTCGCAAATGCGTATATCGTTAGCCATGGAGCAACCCTTCTTTATGTCCGTAAAATACGGGCGAACACTTAGTGATCGCCGTGATTTCCTTTAGACGGATTAGTAATGACAAAACCTTCTTCCGGGAAATACAAATAGTCAATTTTCACACCATCCAGCAGCGGCTGGTTAGGATCAAGAATGACATCAATCTCTTTATCAGTGGATACAACGATGTCATTTTCTTTGGGCGTGTCCAGGTCAAGGCCGTAGTGGGCATGATCGCCGTGGGCATGCGTAATGGCTACGCGCAGCTTCAGCTCGCTGTTGCCTTCAAGTTCCATCGTTTTCTTTATCACTTTAGCCGCATTGCGGGTAATTTTGACGTTCATCCTTATCCATCTCCCAGGCATCTATAGTTTAAATACTCAATAATTTATTTTAAGGAAATCAGGCTGTAAAAGCAACTATATTGCCGAAATACATCAGGCAGCAACCCGTAAAATTCGCGAAACATTCATCTTCCGGTCCGCAGGGCCGGGTATTTACGTTCCATCCGCGAGACGAACCAGCCCGTCAGCAGCATCGTCACTCCAATATCATCAATCGGCAGAAACGGCATGAAATCGGGGAGCACCCAGTATAAAATCACCGGAATGGTGAACAGGAGCTTGTCCGCCATGGCTACTTGCGGCGAGATGACAAACTGCCAGGAATTGCGGAAAATATGGGACCATTGCTTCAGCGACAGCAGTTTTTTCAGTTTCATAACGGTCCTCCTAAAAGTTTTGTGGAGCCACAAAAAAAGGATCCAGCCGCGAAGCGCATCTAGGAATGACTGCGGCCGTACCCTTTGCTGTTATATTACGCAAATTTGCAGGAATTGTTTCATTTTTATTTGAAATTTGAAAGGATCGCGGCCAAAATAAGACCGGTTTCCAGCGCCATATCCTCAAAATCAGCCAGCGGCAGCGGATTTTTGCCAACTCCCAGCTCCACAGTGAAGCCGGGCTTGCGGAAGCGCTGGATGAACCAGTCCTTGTACCCCGCATCGCTGCCGGTCAGCTCAACCGCCCGGTAGCCGCTCGCCGCCGCTAGCTGTGCTGCAAGTGCGCGGCTCTCCGGCGGCTCATACCCCCGGTAGTTCCAGTAAATCTCTCCTCCCTGGCTATGCAGCGATACAGCGGCATCGCCGGGGACCCTCTCTGCCAGCTGCGCCAGGGCAGCGGCTTCCGGCTCGCTAAGCGCAGCCGTCCCGCTGTAATCACGCGGCCCGGGTCCAGGCACTCCCCGCCGCGCCTGCTCCTCTTCCCAATGGGCCGGGAACTGGTCGCCCAGGTCCACCCCGCGGATGTTGGCCTTCCAGTGCCGGAAGCTGCGCCGTCCACCGTTCCATGCCATCAGCTCATCATAGTACGGGTCGCCGGGCAGTGTTCCTTCCTGCACCAGCTCCACCCCATCGGGATTGGCCATGGGCACAGCCCATACCGTCCAGTTGCTATACCATTTATTGGGGTTGTGACCGTTCCAGCCTTTACCCTCAGCATATGCTGCCGCATACTGCTCCACAAAAGACAGGAGGCAGGGCGAGGTCAGCCATTCATTCGCATGCAGCGCAGCATTGACATGAAGCTGGTGCGGCCCGCTGCCGATCCGCAGCAGATGCAGCGGCTTGCCCAGAACGCTTGAGCCAATGGTTTCATGCTGAAGGAAAGGATACTGGTCCAGCAGCCTGACAATATCCTCCTCCACCTCGGCAGGACCATATTCACCGCGCAAATGCACCACTTTGTGCGGTGCCGCCGGAGGAATAACCAGCATCTTGCCGGGTGTACACCCGTATGCCGAGCCAACGCCCGGATTCAGCTTTTCAAGCTCATTCACATCCACTCCGAACAAGGCGGCAATGCTCCAGGCATCGTCACCCGGCTGTACAGCATAACGTTTGCGCGGAGCGGAAGGCAGAAACAGAATCTGCCCCGGAACTAAATACGGCTGCCTCCCTGCCCACGGGTTTCCCTGTATCACATGCTCCGGTGTGAGTCCATGCCTCGCGGCTATCCGGCTAACCGTATCTCCCCTGCGGGCAATATATTGCTGCATATGCCTCATCCTCTCAGCCCTCTAGTTGGCGTCATCCAATGCCGTCAGCCGGAGCGTTCACGGGAGACATTCGGACACAGCCCTCTTTTCCATTGTATGCAGACCGTGCTGTCCACCATGAAAAAATTGATTAGGTCCACAACAAAGACCGGAACATTGCTGTCCCGGCCTCAAGTTTTGGTTCTAAAACTGCCCCTGAATCAGGGGTTTGTCCCTATTCAACTCACCGCTGCGGCGCTTACAGCGAAGAGACCTGCCACACAACGGGCGTGCGCTTAATCTGCTCCCCAAGCCAGTCACGGGCGATCCGCTGGAACATCTCGGCATCTCCGCTGCAGAAAAACTGGTGGATCGGGCTTTCGTCTCCGCTGGCAAGTTTGCCTTTGTCATAGAGAATCGTGCTGATTTCTCTGGCTGTCTCATCTGCTGAGCTGATGAGCTTCACCCCTGGCCCCATTACCTTGCCGATGGGCTCCACCAGGAACGGATAATGGGTACAGCCCAGGATCAGGGTGTCGATCGGCTCATACTTGATGCCATTCAGCGATTCCGCCACTGCGATATGGCTCTCCTCCGAGCGGAACATCCCTTGTTCCACAAAAGGAACAAGCGCCGGGCAGGCCTGGCTGACGACCTGGACGAATGGGGACAGCTGCTTCAGCGCAGCGGTGTAGGCACCGCTTTTGATGGTGCCGATGGTGCCGATGACGCCGACCTGACCGGTTTTGGTCGCACTTATGGCAGCACGTGCGCCCGGATGAATGACGCCGATGACGGGAATGGATACTTTGGCTGAGATATAGTCAAGTGCGGCCGCAGTTGCTGTGTTGCAGGCGATAACAATCATTTTGGGATTAAATTGAATTAAATAGTCCACAATCTGTTCGGTGAACATTTTCACTTCTTCTGTCGAACGGGGTCCGTACGGGGCCCTTGCGGTGTCACCGAAATAAATGATTTTCTCCCGTGGGAGCTGTCTCATCACTTCCTTGACAACCGTGAGTCCCCCCACACCTGAATCTAGTATTGCGATAGCTTGCTGCACGAACACACCGCTTCCTTTTACTTGTTTTGTGTAGCTTATGTAAGGCCAAAACAAAATGTACCTGGGCTTAAGCCCCAATTGCAGATGATACTCCAAAACCCTGGACAGTTCAAGAGCCGCCTTCCGCCAGAATGCGAAAAGCGGCTCTAGGCCGAAAATAATTCACCTTACCTCTCCGCCAAGGAGAAACGGGCTCGTCGTGCTCTGCTCTTGGCGGATTCACTTTATTTCCGCCAGCTTAAGCGATTCCACTGCCGGCTTTGCCGTTTGCCGTGTCCTCTTCTGCAACAGTGTCAGCACCTGTTACAGCACCGCTCCGGGCTTCCGCTTCATCCGGCACTGCTTCAGCAGCTTCTTCAACGGCGGTTTCAGCGGTTTCATTGGCTTCAGTGGCTTCAGCGGTATCACCTCCGGCAGCAATTCCGCTCACCTCAACCGCTTTTTTTTCATCAGTCCCGGTGTATTGTCTGCCCCATTCCTTGACTTCAATGACGACAGACTCAACCGCATCTTTGGCTTTGCTGTACAGCTCTGTGCCTTTGTCGCTTGCTGCTCCGGCAATCTCCTGCACTTTGTGGGCGGCTTCTGCGGTTCCTTCCGCAATGTCTTTGCGCAGCTCCTTGCCGGCTTTAGGGGCGAACAGCAGAGCCGTTACCGAACCCACCACACTGCCGGCCAGAATACCCCACAGCAAGCTTTTAGTGTCTTTTTTCATGTCTCATCTCTCCCTTGGATTCTCATTGAGCCTCTGCCCGGCCATCCGGGCGATCGCCTAGTTCTGCTATATCATAAGCAAAGAGAGTTTGTCCTGTGACTGCTATACGCTCAATTCCGGAGATTTGTCTTTCTTGCGGGGAGTAATGGCGTACCGGCAGCTCTGTCCGCCTTCAGCCATACATTCCGTGCGTGTAACCTTCGCCCCCAGCAGCTCCTCGAACAGCGCTTGTTCACACTGGCAGGCCTTACGGTATTGGGTCGCAACCTGGCGGATCGGACAGTTGTACTCCTGCATTACATAAGAGCCGTCCTCTTCCTGGTTCCACTCGGCCATATAGCCGCCCGCATTCTGGATGGAGGACAGCTCGGCGACACGCTCCTCCAGATTACGCTTCTCCATCATGGGTGCATATTGGGCCAGCATACGCTTCCTGCGGCCTTCAAACAGAACATTAACCGCCTCCTGTCCGCTGCCGTGGTCCAGCTCGCGCAGCAGCTCCAGCGCCAGATTATGATAGCTTTTGGGAAAATGGTCTTCAGCCCGCTCTGTCAGTGAATACACATGAAGCGGACGGCCCATAGCCTGGCGGACGACTTTGGTTTTGGCCAGCGCTTCCTGTTCCAGCTGAAGCACGTGACGCCGGACCCCCATTTCCGTGATCCCCAGCTCCTCTGCGAGCGCACCGATCGTCAGCGGCCCTTTCATCTTCAGGAGCGTCATAATCATCCGCCTTGTTGATCCGCTTTCCTGCCCCTTCTTCATCCTCAAGGACCTCCTTCCTTTCACGGCAGACGCTTGTGTTCACTCCTGTATCTGTCCTTTATATTCAGTAAATC
This sequence comes from Paenibacillus riograndensis SBR5, assembly GCF_000981585.1. Lineage (NCBI taxonomy): Bacteria > Bacillati > Bacillota > Bacilli > Caryophanales > Paenibacillaceae > Paenibacillus > Paenibacillus riograndensis. The sequence goes on along the minus strand of NZ_LN831776.1, from coordinate 3,059,391 downwards.
CCGGCTGCAGCCTAAAAGTTACACTGAAGCTTGTGTGCCCAGCTCCTGATCCAGATAGCTCTGCACTGCAGCTGCGAATTGCTCCAGTGCTTCCGGCAGCTTCGCTGTAAGCGGGTGAAGCGATGTCCGGTCCCAGGCGTAGTAGTCCTGAACGAGAGGCTTCCGGAGTGCCACAAGCTGGATCAGCAAACCGTACAGGCTGCTGCCTTCAAAAACCTTTTCCTCATGGATGATAGAAATGATGTCCTCATAGCTTCCGGCATCCCGCATAATAAATCCGTCAATCAAGGAGCTGCCCACATCGGTAACGACTTCAATTGCCAAATGCAGGCATCTTTCCTGAACCAGTCCCGTGAATGTACCGCCATCCCACGAGGCAGCTGCAGCCCGGAGCCCTTTATTAATATCTGGAATCTGTCCCAGTATAATTTCGATCTGTTTCCGGTTGACATAGTACACAGTAGACCCTCCAAGTAAGGTAATATGGGGCAAGAGCAGTGACCGGTCCGGATTATTTTCCCCGTTTGCCACGGCGTTTCAGCCAGAACAGCATGATGATGCATGCGGCCAGAAATACGACTAAATAGGTTAACGCTTCCATCGGGTACTCAAGCTCTCGCATAACGTCCCACCTTCCGGTTGTTGATGGCGGTTAGCAGCCGCGCTCAGCGTGTATCTCTAGATTTCGTAATCTACAGCATATGAAACCTCTTTGACCTCATTGATGTGCGCGATAACTTTTTTATGCTCCGGGTGCACCTGATAGGCCTGTAAATCATCCAGCGAAGCGACCACCGTCACCAGCGCAATATCAAAAGAACGCTCCGAGCGAATGATATCGGCCCCCACCTCGATGGAGAGCAGCTGCGGAATCTTGCCTTCCATGTTCCGGAGCACCGCTACGGTTTCCTGTACTTTTTCCGGAGCCCGGTCCTTTAGTTTGAAGAATACAATGTGCTTAATCATCTATATCGCTCCCTGCGTCCTGAATTATAAAATTGATTACTAAAAATATATCATACCAGCATCACTTCTGAAAGAAACTTAAGCGCCGGCGGACCGCCAAGCATTTCATCTGGACGAAAGCATAACCGAAATGTTAAAGTCATATCAAGCCAAACCAGAACATTTAACAAATTATCAATTCAGTATATCGGAGGAATTATGCCTAATAACCAGCAAGAACCACATAAAATTCAGGCCTGGTCTCTGATCAACCGCAAATATCTTGGACAAGGCGTACGGGTCAAAAGATTCCGCCGGCCGAAGCGCAGCCAGATCCGCAACCGTGTGCTGCTAGCCGTCCTGATGGCCAAAGACATCAAGCTGTCACGGCTGGCCGAAGAACTCTCCGTCTCTTCACGCAGCGTCAGCGCGTGGGTATATGAAGGCCGGATTCCTTCCAGAACCAATCTGGACAAGGTCTGCCGCACCCTGGGGTACCCGTCCCATATCTTGTTCAATGAGGCTCTCCTGCGGCAAAGTCCGATTGTGTGCCAGCCTACACCTTCAAGATTCATGAAAAGAGCAAATGCCCGCTCCCCGCACAGCAATGTGATTCTTACAGGACTGTGCATGGTCTATGATTTCTCTGTCACGGATGTCAGCATCTGGATTGGGGTCCATCCCGGAACCTTCCGCAAATGGCTGCATCAATGCCACCTCCCGACGCTGGCGCTGCAGGAAAAGGCCGAGAATTTCTTCCATATTCCGCGCCATATTCTGTTCGCTGATTGTGAACTGCACTAGCCATGAAGCCGCAAGCTACATACAGCTACTTTAACTGCTTGTCATAACTACGCCAGGCCCTTCTTCCTTTTGGAGAGGGTTTTTTGGCCGTTCAGCATCCTCACCTTTGTTTTTTCCTCCCGGCCTATTTGTATTTTGTAAAAAAGGCCATACTAAACATTGAATCTAAAAACAATACAGGAGGTACGAGGGTGGAACTGAACGGGATATTAACTTCCGGCTTGACGGATACATGGGAGGCAGCAGAAGGTGTGGCCGGCCTTCGGACTTTGTTTGTCAACGTCGCCTTTGTAGGCCATTCGGCAACGGGCTATATTCTGGTCGATACCGGGCTTGGCAATTTCGCGGGGAGCATTTTGCAGACCAGCCGGGAGTGGTTTGGCAGACCGCCGGCGGCCATTGTGCTGACTCACGGCCATTTTGATCATGTCGGCAACCTGAAGGAGCTTATGGAGGAATGGCAGGAAGTTCCGGTATATGCACATCCTCTGGAGCTGCCTTATCTCACGGGCTTGCAGGATTACCCTCCGGCAGACCCCGCTGTAGGCGGGGGCCTCATGGCCACCGTGTCACCGCTGTATCCGCACAGGGGCCTCCATCTCGGGGAAGGTGTACATCCCCTTCCGGAGGATGGCAGTGTCCCTGGAGCAAAGGGATGGACCTGGGTGCATACCCCTGGGCACAGCCCGGGCCACATCTCTCTTTTCCGCCCTGCCGACAAGGTCCTCATCTCCGGGGATGCCGTGATTACCGTCAAGCAGGAGTCGGCTTTTGCAGTAATTACACAGCATAAGGAACTGCACGGACCTCCGGCCTATTTCACAACAGACTGGATAGAAGCAGAGAAGTCCGTACGCAAGCTTGCTTTACTGGACCCTCAGATGGTGATTCCCGGACACGGGCTGCCTATGGCTGCTCCAGAGCTGTCGGCGCAATTTGCCCATTTATGCAAAACGTTTAAGGAGCTGTCTGTCCCTTCCCAGGGAAAGTTCGTATAAGTCTTACCTATATAAACTGATCTTGTGATTTTTCTATTTGGGATTGGCCGTGACTCCAGAGAATGTTTGGACTTCCGGCCGCTGTTGTCTGCAGATTTCTTGAATGTATATCGCTGTTCGCGGTTGAAATCCGCAGACAAAGGCGGACGCTACCGCTCCTACAGTTCCAAACTTCTCCTCCGCCACTTTCCCCTAATTGTAATATTTCAAGTTCAATTTATATAGGCCTCTCTTCTCTTGCGGGCGAAGATCTCCCGGAGCAGATACTCATGTGTCCCGCCTCCGGGGCTCTGCAATGATTCCTGAAACGTTCCAGTCTCCACTACCTCTGCCGCAGAAAAATGCTCCCGCAGGTCAGCATCGCTGAAAAAGTGGGCGTACTTCCCTTCTTTGTATTCATATGTACCCGGCTCCAGCATTCTCCCATGGCCGTTGTTGGAATCCTCATCGGAGAAACTGGTGAAATACAGCAGGCCTCCGGGGCGGAGCTGTGCAAGACATGCCGCAATGAGCTGACGGCGTTCTCCGGCAAGAAATAAATGCAGCACATCATAGCAATAGACTGCATCTACAAGGATGTCCAATTGAGGCTCCAGTGCTGATCCTTCAATAAACCGGGTTTGGCTGTCCCGCCCGGCGGCAAGCTCCAGCGCTTCCCCGCTTAATTCGACGCCATAGGTTTCCAAATCGGAGGAGAACACCTTGGTGTTCCGGCCATAACCCGCTCCGGGAACGAGGACAGATTTCACTCCCTGCTCAAGGAACCATGCTTTTGCCCGCAAGGCTGACGGACTGGGCTGATCTCCCCAGATCATGCCTTCGCGGGCAAATCTTGTGCTCCAATATTGTGACATTTAATCGGCTCCTTTCTATACCCGGCTTTTCACTCTGTACCAATATTGATAAATCTCTTTAAAGCCCAGCTTGTCATATAGGGCGGAAGCCCCGCTGTTCGCCAGCACCACCTGAAGAAAGGAATGTGCCGCTCCCCGGTTTCTGGCCCAGTGCAGCAGGCTGAGCAGTATTTCCTCCGCCATCCCCTGCCGCCGGAACACCGCCGCAGTGCATATATCGTATAGACCTATGTATCCATGCTGAAGGACACCGAGTCCGCACGCAGCAGGAATTCCATCCTTCAGCAGAAGAGCGTACCCCTGCTTCAACATGGACGAAGCCAGCATTCTGCGCAGAGTGTCCTGATCCGCAACGGGCAGCCCTGACAACCCGGCGAATGCTTCCAGCCACGCTCCGGCCAGTTCTTCCTGGATTAGAACCTCGTAGCGTCCGGACGGAGCCGGCAGCTCCTGCAGATCCAGCGTCCGGACGGAGGAAGGTTCTACTTTCTCATAGCCCTGCCCGGCTAATCGCCCGTCGAGGTCTGCGGGCTGGGTAAATGGCGTGATTTTGAACACGGAACTCAACCCGGCAGCGGCATAATACTGCTCAGCAAGGCGGATTTTCTCCTGGACCTCAAGTTCGCCCTGTTGCCCTGTTGACCCATACAGCGGATTAACCGAATTTGCCCGTTTGGTATAACCTGACGAGGAGCGGAGTATCCAGCCCTCCAGCAGCACACTTTGCTCTGCAGGCCAGGTGTTCAGCGTGAGTTCTTCTATACCTTTATGCAAGGTTCGCCTTCCCTCCCTGTCATTTTTTATTGCGCATAGCATTCAGCAGCTTAACGCCATCCGCGCTCCCGGATGTGTAATGATCGTATTCAGGGGACTCCTTGCCATATATGGCGATTTTACCCTCAGAGTTATAATGAATTCCCCAACCGTACTTTTTGGGCAGCATGGAGGCGCGCAGGCAGGGGTGGCTTTTGGAGAACAGTGCTGTCCAGATTTCCTTCCTGCGTTCCGCTCTCTCCTGTTCAGAAATCCCCTTATGGCGCACATGCACCTCATACAGCAGCTCTTCATGGGTATAGGCATACGGCGCTCCTGAGAGCAGCTCATACTGAATGACATGGACCGGCGGATGCGGCCGGGCGGACACAGGAACAACACCAGTCTCGGCCGGACAATCGACAGCGACGCGGATGAACGTATCGGTATAGCTCATGTTCTGGCCTCCTTCATAGTTGGTCAAGATTGGTCATCATTGGTTACACTTGTCTACTATCATAATTCACCCCGCCTCATCAGGCAAAGCCTTATACGCCCGGTATAATGATAAACTCTGGTGTAATATACATCAAAACGGCTGTCCCTCTGCTTAAGCAGAGAAACAGCCGTTCTATGTGAAGCTGGTATGCAGCCGGACCGTTTACCAGCTTGATTTGGTGATGCCGGGAATCTGCCCTTTGAGCGCAAGCTCGCGGAACACGATTCGTGAGACATGAAACTTGCTTAAGTAGCCGCGCGGTCTGCCGGAAACGGCGCACCGGTTCTTTTGGCGGGTGGGCGATGAATCGCGCGGCAGCTTCTGGAGGGCCATATAGTCCCCCTTTGCCTTCAGCTCTCTGCGTTTGTCAGCGAATTCCGCCACCAGTTCCTGCCTCTTCAGTTCTTTGACGATCTTTGATTTTTTAGCCATGCTGCTGCTCCTTTCGTATATTGGGTAGGTTCCTATCGCTCTCTATTCATTCAAAGCAGTCTTCAGCGCTTCAAGATTCTGGCGCATAATGCCAAGGTAATCAAGATTGCTGCTGCGGTCCGCTTCGGTCAAGCCTTCGATGGGGTTCAGCACCGCTGACTTGGCGCCGATTTCCCCGGCAATGGTATCCGCGACACTGGATGATACCAGGGTTTCGAAAAAGATCGTCTTCACCTTATGCGCCTTCGCGAATTCCACAATTTTGGCCATTTGAGCGGCGGAAGGCTCCTGCTCCGGCGACAGTCCGGCGATCGGCACTTGAGTCAGGCCGTACTCTTTGGCCAGATAGCCAAATGCGGCATGCTGGGTAATAAAATCTTTACGCTTCGTATCTTTCAGACCAGCCTTGAAATCCTGGTCAAGCTGCTCCAGCTTGGCGATATAAGCATCGCTGTTAGTCTGGAAGGCAGCGGCATTCTCAGGAGAGGCAGCAGCCAAAGCGGCTTCGATCGTCCGAACCTCCTTGATGGCAAGAGAGGGGGCAAGCCAGACATGCGGATCCAGGCCGCCGTGGTCGTGGTCGTGGCCGTGATCATGACCTTCTTCGGCTGTCCCGTCTGCCTCATGATTATGCTCCGCTTCTTCGGCATGCTCGCCTGCCTCGTGATCATGATCCGCTTCGTCGGCATGATGCTCTTCTTCCTCTTCCACGCCTTCCATAATATCCAGCCCCTTACTGGCCTCTACGGCCACCAGTTGGGTCCCCTTGGCACTGTCGATCACCTGCTGCGCCCAGCCCTCCATACCTGCACCGTTATAGACGAGCACATCGGCGGCGGAAATCTCCGCCATATCCTGTGCCGTAGGCTCCCAGTCATGCGGCTCGATTCCGGCCGGAATCAGCGTTTCCACATCGGCCAGGTCGCCGACAATATTTTTGGTGAACTCGTACATAGGGTAAAAGCTGACCTTGATATCCAGCTTGTCTGTCTTGACTGCAGGCTCTGCGGCGGACGGATCTGCGGTTGCGGATGAAGCCGGGGCAGCTTCTTCCGCATTGCTTGCGGTGTTTTTGTTGCCGCAGCCGGAGGCCATCAGCATGGCGGCAAGGGAAAGGACGGCAAGGTGACGGATTTTAACATTCAGCATAGTTCGGTTCAAGCTCCTTTTTCTAATATGGATTTACGGACGCTGCGGCGTTTTTGGAAAGCCAGCAGCTTCTGTACAGCAATAGCGCACAGCAGAAAACACAATAAAATGAGGGCTATCGTGCCTCCGGGAGGCGTGTTGATATAGTAGGATGCGGTCAGGCCGCTGAAAACTCCCGTGAGGCCAACACCGATTGAAATCAGAATAGCGGCACTAAAGCCGGATGCAACCCTCAGGGCAATGGATGCCGGCAGGACCATCAGCGCCGACACCAGCAGAACGCCGACAACAGGCATCGCAGCCGCAACTGTCATACCCGTCAGCACCGCAAACGAAAAGGACAACAAGCCTGTACGGACACCGCCGATAGAGGCGGTCTCTTCATCAAAGGTCAGGCTGTACAGCGGGCGGCGCAGAAGGATGAAATATGACAGTCCAACGGCGGCAACTATGGCAATCAGCCCCAGCTGGGTATCGCTGACAGCAACGATGGAGCCGAACAGATAGGAGCTGAAGCTGCGGCTCAGATTCTGCTTCAGGCTCATCAGCACTACGGCCAGCGCCAGGCCGGAGGTCATAATGATCGCCACCGGCAGCTCGCTGTATGTACGGTAAGAACGGCGGAGCTGCTCGATGACCAGGCCGCCCGCTATGGCCACCGCAAATCCGCTGAGTGCCGGACTCAGCTGCAGCACCGAGCCGAGCGCCACTCCGGCCAGCGACACGTGGGACAAGGTATCGGCCATCAACACCTGCCTGCGCAGCATCAGATACACGCCCAGCAGCGGACCGATGATGCCGATCAGGCCCCCGGCCCAAAATGCGCGCTGCATGAATTCGTAACCAAGCATTTCCAGCCCTCCTGCTCTTCTCGTTCCAGGCTGATCACCGTGTCCAGATAGGGACGGGTCTCTTCCAGACCGTGTGTGACCATGATGACGGTCCGCCCGTGATTGCTGACATAATGCCGCATCAGCTTGTAAAATCCGCTCCGGCTCCCGATATCCATACCCGTTGCCGGCTCATCCAGCACCAGCACCTGCGGCTGCTGCGCCAGTGCCCGGGCGATGCAGATCCGCTGCTTCTGCCCGCCGGACAGCTCACCGATCCTGCGGTTGCGGTATTCCCACATGTCCACCTGCCGCAAGCTCCGCTCCACAAGCTCCTCCTGCTCCTTCGTGAAACGTCCAAACCACCCCAGCCGCGGGTAGCAGCCGGACCGGACCAGCTCGATCACCTTGCTCGGAAATCCGGCGTTAAAGGATGCCACCTGCTGCGGCACATAACCAATTGCCAGCTTTTCTCCCTCCGTAATCTCCTTGTTCAGCGTGACGGTTCCGCTCCAAGGCCGGAGCAGGCCCAGCAGAAGCTTGAGCAGGGTCGTTTTGGCTGCCCCGTTCGGGCCGGTGATCCCGATAAACTGCCCGGCTTCAATCTCAAGTGAGAGGTTGTCAATGACCGGCTCACTTCCATAACCGAACACCACATCCTTCATGGACGATAAAATCATGGCGTGTGCCCTCCTATTCTAGTTCTATCCTGTCCGGAACATCACCCAGGAGGTTTTCTTATATCTGTTTTCATCTTCAGTATTTTATTCGTAAACATTACGTATTAACTCTAATGATATTATCGTAATCATTACGATTTGTAAACACAAAACCAATAATTAATTGTAATTATTATTATTAAAAGCAGAATTCGTCTTAAAACAAACCCATGAACTGAACGAACCTGTGCGCTCATTAAAATTAGGATTGAATGACACACAGAATGTTGAACAACAAACTAGATGTCTCCAGTTTCACAAACTAAAGGGGGACCACCATTGTAACCTGCATACTTCTTCTACCCGGACTATTATCTCATTTGCCCGAGCACGGCCAAATCAAAAGCACTTTTACCTCTCATTCCATCCTCTTCCCCACACGTAACGAATTCAAAAGCACTTTTACCCTTCATTCCGCCCTTTTGCCCACATTCAGCCAAATCAAAAGCACTTTTACCTCTCATTCCACCCTTTTGCCCATCTATGCAGCCAAATCAAAAGCACTTTTACCTCTCATTCCGCCCTTTTTGCTCATATGCAGCCAAATCAAAAGCACTTTTACCTTTCATCCCACCTTTTTTCCCACACGCAGCCAAATCTTCAACAGTACTTTATTGTCCGCCCCCAGCACGTGAACGCGGCTAGTCTGATCCCGCACATGGCGCATACGTATCATCAAATATCCGGGTGACCCGCAAGGTCTGGTAACAATAGCGGGCTGTACAGCCAAAAAAGCCGGGATCACAAGACTCCTGATCCCGGCCCGAACCAAATCGGTCCTGCTCCGCCTTGCAATCAACCCCGTGATCCCGGTGTTGACCTGCGTTAGTCTCAAGCTTCTAACTCAGGAGAAGCCTCCAAAAACTCTTCCGCCGGCCAAGGGAGCGGGTTGTTGAAGCGGCTCCAATCCTGCTGCATCTCTTCTTCGTTCAGCAGGCATCTGTCCAGCCGGGCTTCAATGCCGGCCCGGTTGATGCCGACGCCGATGAATACGACCTCATTCATGCGGTCGCCCCAAGTCTCGTCCCATCTGGCCTTCATATCCGGCTCTGTGGCGAGCACCTCAAGCTGCTGTTCCTCAGGCAGTGATGCCAGCCAGTAGCCGGCAGGACCGAACTGGATGGACGGCCCCGCCTGGCTGAGGCTGGCGGCAAGGTCACCCTTCGCTGCCAGCCAGACCAGACCCTTGGCCCGTACCACTTCCTCCGGCCAATTGCTGAAGAAGAAGCTTAGCCGTTGCGGATGAAAGGGCACTTTCCGGCGGTAGACGAAAGAGCTGATGCCGTATTCTTCGGTCTCCGGTGTATGCTCCTCCTTGTTCAGCTCGGCAATCCAGCCGGAGGACATGCTTGTTCGTTCAAAATCGAACCGCCCTGTATTCAGGACCTCCTTGGGATCAACGATCCCCTTGACGGTCCGGATGATTTTGGCAGAGGGCTGCAGCTTGCGCAATACGGCTTCAAGCTTGTTCAGCTCCTGCTCCTCCACCAGGTCGCATTTATTCAACAGCAGCACATCGCAGGTTTCAATCTGATCAATCAGCAGGTCAACGATATCCCGGGAATCTCCTTCACCAGCAGTGGTGCCACGGTCAACCAGACTGTCGCCGGAGCCGAAGTCATGCCAGAAACGGTTGGCATCGACTACTGTAACCATGGTGTCGAGCCGGGCCAACGCGGTAAGATCGATATCCAGCTCAGGATTGGCATAGGTAAACGTCTGGGCGACCGGTACCGGCTCGCTGATGCCGGAGGACTCGATCAGAATATAATCGAACCGCCCTTCTGCCGCCAGCGTATGCACTTCACGCAGCAGGTCATCGCGCAGGGTGCAGCAAATGCAGCCGTTCGACATTTCAACCAGCTTCTCCTCTGTCCGGGAAAGCGTGTTGCCGGATTTCACCAGCCCCGCATCCACATTCACTTCGCTCATGTCATTGACAATCACGGCCACCTTCAGGCCGTCGCGGTTGTGCAGAATGTGATTGAGCAGTGTGGTTTTGCCGGAGCCCAGATATCCGCTGAGCACAGTAACAGGAATGGGTTTCATAGGTTCTCCTTCACTTCAGTTCTTATAGTTGGCATTGTAATTTCCGCCGGATCAACGGGTCTCACGGTGCAGCGTAACCCGTTTCAGGCGGGGACTGTATTTTTTCATCTCGAGGCGTCCCGGCTGGTTTTTCTTATTCTTGGTGGTGGTGTAATTGCGGTCGCCGGTTTCTGTACAGGCAAGGGTCACGATAACTCTCAAAAAGATCAGCTCCTTATTGTTTAATCGTAATTATTACGATTTACACATTCTACATGTTTTATCCGCCAGGTGTCAACCATAGATGCGTAAAATTACAACTCTCTTTAATTTGTGGTCTTTCCGGGAAAGCAAGTACGTATAGATAGATTATGAAAATATGATTCTTGCAATTGCAGGAACAAAAGCGGGAGGGAGAACAATGAAGATACCGGTAATTATCCTTGGAGGTTTTCTGGGGAGCGGGAAAACAACACTGCTGCTGTCGCTGCTCAAGGAGAGCAAGGCCAGGGGGCTTACTCCCGGCATTGTGATGAATGAACTCGGCAAAAAGGATGTGGATGGCTACATTCTGGAGGAACATGCCGGTGCAAATGTGGAAAAGCTGCTGGACGGCTGCGTCTGCTGCAGCCGCAAGGATGAACTGCCAAGGACTCTGGAGCTGCTGCTCGCCCGGCGGCCGGATGTCATCTATATTGAGCTTACCGGGGTTGCCGATCCCGAGGAAATCGCGAAATCCCTTCTGGTGCCTGCGCTGAGCGGGCGGCTCGTGCTGCACTATTCCATTACCGTGCTGGATGCGGAAAACGCGCTGGAATACGGCAGCCGCTTCTCCGCCGACAAGCAGCTCGTGCGGACGCTGCGCCGGCAGCTTTCCAGCGCCGATCTGATCATCGTTAACAAAAGCGATCTGGTCGAGCCGGAAACCTTATGGCGCATTGAAAAAATGGCCAGCCGCCACAATACGGACGCCGAGATCGTATTCACACATTACAGTAAAATCAACCTCGACCCGCTGCTGGCGGGAATTTCGCCCCAAGAGCAGCGCACTCCGGCTGCGCAGCGCGGCAGCCGGGAATTAAACGGTATGGCGCTTAAGCGAATCAACAGTGCGGCTGGCGGACACGGGGCAACCGCGGTGCAGGAGCCGGAATCCGCGCAGCAGACCTCTTATTCGCAGGTGGCGGCTGTAACGCTGACGTTTCCGCCGGGAGCGGCAGACGGAATACGGCAGGAGCTGCTGGAGGGCTTTTTCAGGGAGTGGGGGGACAGCCTGGTAAGGGCCAAGGGGCATGTCCGGCTTGCGGGGCGGGACGGGGTCCAGCTGGTGCAATATGCCGGAAACCGCTGCAACTGGGAGTTTTCACGGTATCCCGGCCAGCCGTATGTGGTGTTCATCGGACTCAATCTGGATGAGAAGCAGCTGACCGACCGCTGGTCCGCCTTGTTCTATCAGCCTTGACCCTCTTTTCACCGCTCAAAACACTGCCGCTGCTGATCCCTGCCGCTTTTCTGATTACCGCCTGCACCCTCTGGCTTCCCGGTCACCCGCAGGTGCTGAACAATGCCTTCACCGAGGCCTTTAAAACCGGCTTCATCGGCATTCTGCTGGAGGCTTTGCCGTTTGTGCTTCTAGGCGCATTGCTCTCTTCGCTGCTTCGCGTATTCGTGCCGGATGAGATGATCTCCCGCTGGATTCCGCGGCGGCCGCTCCCGGCCATCCTGTGCGGCTGTCTGCTCGGCATCCTCTTCCCCGTATGTGAATGCGGGATGATTCCGCTGGTCCGCCGCCTGATGCACAAAGGCATGCCGCTGTATGTGGCAATCGTCTTCATACTCTCCGGTCCGATTCTGAATCCGGTCGTGTACGGGGCCACACTGACGGCCTTCCGCGCCCATCCGGAGCTGGCGTATGCCCGGATGGGACTTGCTTTTATTGTAGCTGCAGCTATCGGGTTTATCGTCTATGCCACCGTCCGCAAAACACCGCTCCGGCTCTCCATCGCCCGGGAAAGCGGGGAACCCCATGAACAGAATACGCGCGGGGGCAAGCTGGCGGCCGTTTTCGTGCATACATCGGACGAGTTTTTTGAAATGGGCAAATACCTGATTATCGGCTGTCTGCTTACCTCAGGCATCCAGACCTTTATGGACCAGGGCAGTCTGGCCGCCATTGGCGGGAAGCCGCTCGGCTCCTACCTGTTCATGATGGGACTTTCCTATGTACTCTCGCTTTGCTCCACCTCGGATGCTTTTGTAGCTTCTACTTTTCTGCATACTTTTCCCAGCGGCTCCCTGCTCGCCTTCATGGTGCTCGGACCGATGCTTGATTTCAAAAACTCGCTGATGCTGCTTTCTCTCTTCAAGACCAGATTTGCGCTTTATTTGTTTTTTCTGATTATCTCCGCCGTATTTACCGGTTCCGTTCTAGCCTCATTATTGCTATAAAACGGTCATGACGTTCAGGAGGTTCCCCGTATGAATGATTCCCGGAGCATCCGGATTCACTATGGATTCAGGGCGCTGCTCCTGCTGCTCTTTGCGCTCTATATCGGGCACCTGGTCCAGCAGGATGCGCTGCATTATTATGTCGCCCCCAAGCTGGCCCGCTGGATTCGCCTCTGCCCGGTTCCGCTCTCGCTGATGGCGCTGAGTCTGGGAATTCAGGCTTTATTCGGCAAAAGCGCACGGCTCTGCGACTGCGAGCACCGCCTGCCGCGTTCCGGGCTGAACAGCGTTATGCTGTACGGCCTGTTTCTTTTCCCGCTGCTGCTCGGCTTCCTGCTCCCTGACCGTTCACTCGGCAGTGCGGCAGCCGCCAAAAAAGGCATCTCCCTATCCTACATTGCCGATGAAGCCGCTGAACATGTGAAGTTCAACGCCGCCAGCCCCTACCTTGAGGAGTTCGCTGAGCTGGCCGGGAAGCTGCATGCCCAGCCCGTCATCGAAGTGTATCCGGAGATTTTCTCCGAAACCTTGGGAGCCATCGACTTGTACAAACAGCAATTCGAGGGCAAATCCATTACGGTAACCGGCTTCCTGTACCGGGAGAGCGGAAAAAGCATTAAGCCTGTATATGCGGTTAGCCGCTTTCTGGTTCAATGCTGCACAGCGGACGCGACTCCGTTGGGCATTCTCCTGGACCCCCGAACGCAAATAAGCCTGCCCGCCGACACCTGGATTGAGGTGCGGGGCAAGCTTCAGCTGTCGTCTTATATGGGCAAACAAGTGATGGAAATTACGCCAGAAAGCATTAATCCTGTGCCACAGCCTTCCACCCCATACGTTTATACGAATGCCGACTCAGTGGCCGCCTGGGCTGAAATCCGGCAATCCGGGATCAAGGCTGAATAACCGCATCCAGCTCATTATCGTCATTGATAGACCGGTGGGGATTAATGACTTCCACCATCAGCCGCGCCGGAACACAGAGGATCTGCTGCTTGGGTCTGGAGATAAACCCCATATCGAGGGCAATCGGGAGCGGGGCATCCGAGTAGGTCATACGAATTCCGTAGTCATATACTTTTAGGATGTTGTGGCCAAATTTTGTCTGGATATCGATCGTTTGCTCTTCCTTGGTCAAGGATACCGTCTTGTACTCCTTGCCGTCCACTGTAATAACTGCTTGCAATTCACCTTGTGCATAATGTTCATTATGGTCCTTGTAAGCCTTGATTCCGTAAAGGGAACCTGCCACCAGCAGCACCACAAGAATAAGAATCATATCACCGCGTTTCATATTCCGATAATCCGCTGCCTTCCTACTGGCTGAATTGTATTCGTAAAAATTACGATTAATTCAACTATAGCCAGACCGCAGAGGTTTGTCAACGCCTGCGCATCCGCTTCAAGATGAGCCGGAACGCCAGTATGACCGCCGTGTAAATCAGGAGCACCACAATTAGTGTAAGCACCCGCTCTCTCGCTGAACCGTCGGCGAACAGCACCGGACCGAGGCCAAAAAATGTTATCAGCATAAACTGGGGGTTATTAACTATTAGGAGGAATTCGAAATAACAAGGTTTGAGCAGCAATATGCTGAATGGATGGAGGTAAATGTGGAGGCGGAAACAGTCCGGTTAGCCCGGCGGCTGCTAAGGCCGCTGACACCGCTTGAGCTGGCCCAGCATCTCAGAGTGAGTGACCGCCAAGCCAGGCGGATCCTCCACGATGGTGCTGGACCCCTCAGAGACTTCTGCTCTTCGCAGCATCTATGATTGCAGCTAATTATCATAATCCGTCTGTTTCTTATCTGAGGATATGGGCCGACCACTCTCTTAGCACCCGGTCCACCTCAGCTGGTGAAATCGGCTTGGAGATGAAGTCCTGCATGCCTGCTCTGAGACACAGCTCCTTGTCCTCCTTGCGCGCAAAAGCCGTTGCTGCAACAATAACAGGCGACAGCCCCATCTCGTGGCGTATTATACTTGTCGCTTCGATCCCGTCCATCTGCGGCATTTGGATATCCATGAACACCAGATCATATGGACGCGAGCGCACCATTTCTACGGCCATTTCCCCGTTTAAGGCCACATCAGCATAGTAGCCGCGCTTTTTGAGATACGCCTGAAGCAATTGGAGATTCACCGGATGATCTTCGGCAACCAGAATGGACAGCGGGCCGTATTCGCCTTCGGAAGACGTTCTGTCCGGCGCCTCTTTTCCATTTCCGTTCTCCATGCCGGCAATAGGAATTTGCTGATAGGCAGGTTCCGACAAAGGCAGAAAAACATGGATGGTGAAGAAAAACTCTGCCCCTTCCCCTTCATTGCTTTCCACACCAATCATCCCGCCCAGCAGTTCAACCAGCTTTTTGCTGATCGCCAGCCCCAGGCCCGTACCGCCATACTTGCGGTTAATTGAAGGATGCAGCTGGGAAAAGGACTGAAACAGCAGTCCCTGGCTTCCCTGGGGAATGCCGATTCCGGTATCTTTTACCGTAAATCTTATAACCAGATCTCCGGTCTCGTCGATCGATTGCAGCCCCGCTGTAACGTGAATTTCACCTTCCTCGGTGAATTTCACCGCATTGCCGATGAGATTCACCAGAATCTGCCGCAGGCGGATCTCATCCGTCACCACAAGCAGCGGCAGATCAGGGTCCAGCTTGCTATCCAGAAGCAGACCTTTCTCCAGCGCTTTCGGATAAAACAGCTCCATGACATTCCGGATCACCTGGGACAGGTCCACCGTCTGCAGCTCCAGCGTCATCATGCCGGCTTCAATCTTGCTGAAGTCCAGCACCTCGTTCAGAATATGCAGCAGGGACTCACTGCTTTTGTTGATGATTTCTGTGTAGTATTGCTGTTCTTCATCAAGCTCGGTTCCGGCCAAAAGATCCGCCATGCCCATAATCCCGTTCATCGGCGTGCGCAGCTCATGGCTCATAATTGCCAGGAATTCAGACTTGGCCCGGTCCGCCTGCTCCGCAGACTCTTTTGCCCGCACAATGGCCTTCTCTTCGGTAATGTCCCGGAAGACGACAACCGCCCCCTTCCGCTCACCATTATCAAATAATGGAGACATCCGGTATTTAACCAGAAAGCTGGAGCCGTCCTGTCTCCAGAATACGCCTTCCTTGTCCTCGGAAGAAAGCTGGCCCGACAAGGAATCCGGCTGCGCCCACCGCCCGCCGGCATACGGCTCGGCGTCCAGCCATCTTTGTTCCACGGTATGCAGCTTAATGTTCCCGGCCAGTTCACCGGGCTCATATCCCAGCATCGTCGATGCAGCCGGATTAATAAACATCGTTTCCCCCTGCAGATTCATGCCAAAGATGCCTTCTGAGACTGAATTCAGAATCAGGGCATGCTCATAACTGAGTTTCTCTATCTGCTGGAGATGACGTTTGTGTTCCGTAATGTTACTGGTAATACTGAATACACCGACGACTTGGCTGTTCACCATAATCGGCACATAGATCACGCTGACTTCAACGGAATAGCCCTCCCGGTGGATCAGCCTGCTTTCAAAGATCTGGGGGAGCCCCTTCGCAGCCAGCTCAAAACGCTGCTCAGCCATTCCCAGTTCATCCGGATCAATAATCTCAGTGTGGCTGGCATGCAGCAGGCTATCATACGAATAACCCGTTAATTGCTGCAGACTGGCATTCAGCGATTGGATATGCCCGTTCAAATCCATGGCGCTGATCGCCGAAGGATTATATTCGAACAGGGATTTATAGAGGTTCTCGCTCTCCAGCTGCTTCAACTCATATTGCTTGCGCTCAGAGATATTGCGGGTGACACAGACCATTTCCGCCGTTCCTCCCGGCCCTGAGCTGATATGGCGGAGCGTCGTTTCTGTCCAGAGGTAAGAGCCATCCTTGCACAAAAACCGGAACATAATCGGCTCCAGCTTTTTGCCCTCCATGGTTTCCTGCAAATACGCACGTACTTTATCCATATCCTCCGGATGAACATACCGCATGCCGCTTGAGCCTTCCATTTCTTCCGGGGTATAGCCGAGCATCGGCAGGCAGACCGGAGATGCATACAAGTAAGTAGCTTCGTTGTCTGTCGCATTCCGGGAGATAAAATCCAGGGAATTCTCCGAGATTAGCCGGTAATTCCGCTCGCTCTCGCGCAGCTGCTCCTCCATCCGGTAACGTTCGGTGATATCCTGCACTATGCCGTTGATTTGCAGGGTTTTTCCGGCTGTATCCAGCACTACTTCCCAATGGGTATAGATGAACTTGCGCTCACCTTTGTCATTTTCAATTCTGAATACCGATTGGCCGTTGACCCCGGACTTCAAGGTTTTGCTCAGTTCGGCCTGAAGCGGAGCCATATCCTCGGGAACCACGCGGGCCAGCAGCTGCACATAATCGATCTGGCTGTGGGTGGCCGTACCGCTGTCCTGACACAGATCAAAAATGGAGCGCAGCTGCTTCGAGACGGTCATTCGCTCATTCAGGGAATCCCATTCCCATGAACCGATGTTCCCCAATTCCTGCGCAGTTGCAAGTAAATTCTCATATTTCTTGCGTTCCGTAATGTCGCGGGCAATGGTCAGAACCTTCTCCACGCCGCCCTTGCTGTTACGCATAACCTGAAACGAATTTTCGAGCCAGAGATAATGTCCGTCTCTATGCCGGGCCCGCTGGGTAAAGACATCACTGTCGGAATACATCTTCCCGTGCTGTTTCATTTCTATCGCATCTTCTTCATGGTAGAAATCAGGCCTTTTCCTGCCGATTACCTCATCCATGGAGTAACCCAGCAGCTTCTCAACAGACGGAGATACATACCGTACTGTTCCGTCTGCATCGGCAAAGGAGATCATATCCGGCGTATTTTGCGTAATCAGATTATAGAGCAGACGGTCCTCTTCTATCTTGTTCTCGGCTAACTTGCGGCTGGTAATTTCCGTCATCTCGGCAATCAGATGAACAGGGGCGCCAGTAGCTTCATCGAATGTTAAAAAAATATGTAGTGCAATCCAGATGATACTGCCGTCCTTGCGCACGAATCGTTTCTCTTTATCTACAGCCGCTCCGGGGCTTTGCAGTAAATATTTCATAATAAGCTCATGATCGGCAGTAGGCTCATCCTCCGGCAATGCGATATCCAGGTAACGGAGCTTCATCATTTCCTCTTCCGTATAGCCGAACATGCTGCAAAGAGCAGGATTCGCCATAATCATGGTACCGTCTTTTGTGGAGACTACTGCGAACCCTATAGAGGACCGCAAATACAGATGCTTAAAGAGTGTCTCGGTCAAGTGATAGAGCCTCCTCTGTGAAAGTGGGGACTGAAACTAATCATAGTATACCTTTTTTTCGGAAAAGTTGCTTCTGATATGAAGGGACGGGGGGTGATTACGAATGGAATTTCTGGGGAAAATGTAAAAAGGGAGTAGACTGTTCAGTCATACTCCCCCGCTATTTTTCAGGCCTCGGCACTTAATCCAGTCTCCGGCGCGGAAGCAGACAGGCACAGATCAGGGCCAGGACCAGGGATAGCCCGGCAAGCAGCCATTTGTCGTTATCCCACTCGTGCTCCAGCAGGCCAAACAGATAGAAATGTCCGGTCATCCGGCCTTTAGTCATGAAGTCGAGCAGATACCAGGCGAAGCCTGCTATGTACCCGGCCGATACGTTGCCAACCAGCAGCGCAGCTGTCATCCCCGCAGTTCCGATTGCCACTGCGGTAAAGGTCACCCCGCCGGTCATGGGCCATAAGTTAAAGTCAGCACCACTCCAATTCAGCCAGGTAAAAAAAGCTGCGTTCACCAAAAAGACATAAAATGTAGTCAGCAGCCACCGGAAAAGAAAGATCGGAGGATGACGCACCTGCTTGGCGTAGAGCGGCTCACCGATCCCCCCGTTCTCCAGCAGAGCAAGATGAGGGTAAATAATCAGGCCCAGGAAGCTGATCAGCCTTTCTCCAAGCCGGGCAACCTCGTTCTGGCCCATCAGACCGGGATCCATGAAAAAAGGGATCACCGCGAGGAGGGCTGCCGACAGGCACCAGGAGTAGTGGACGGTCAGTTTGAGGTTATACCAGATCAACGGAGCAATCATTTGCCTTTTCATCAGGCAGCCTCCGTTGCGGTCTTGATTTTCTTTTTGGAGCGTTTCCTGCTAAGAGCTCCCGCTGAATCCAACCGGCTGCGGTGCCTCTCCCAGAGCCAGGCGGCACCTGCTGCCAGCGCTACAGCGAGTATAAGATAAAAGCTGCGGTTCAACGCAATTTCATCCGCCCAATCCTTGTATAAAACATAATCGTCTGGTGAATTAAAGCGGATCAGCAGCCGGTACAACCCGTAAGAACCCATAAGCGGCAGCACAGAAATAAACCACCAGATGACTTGAAGGGCAATAGGCACAATCCCCAGGCGGAACAACATGGAGCCAAACATGCCGAAGGCAACGGAAGCCCATATCGTCGGCAGAAGCCACCAGGCCGTATAGCCTAGAAAGATTGCAGCCGCCTCTCCAGTCTGTCCGTCCAATCCTAATATCTCTACTGTTTTCCAGCCGCCAACGACAGACAGAACGAGGAAGACAAGGGAAAGCATCACACCCAGTGCGATAAACTTCGAGAAGACATAAGCCCAGGGGGAAACCCGGCGGCTGTAGATTAGCTCGCTCATTCGGCTGGAACGGTCGCGCAGCAGCAGAAAGGCCGACAGAAATACCGGGAAGATACCTGCGGGCAGCGACAGATAATCACAGAAATACCTTGCCGCCCCGGGCAGAAGTTCTCCCGCCTCCACCTTGTCACGATAAAGATCAAGCGTCACTTTCTGCGCTTTTACAGCCTCATCATAGGACTCAATAGGAAATCCGAAATCTCCAACTCCCCGCTTGTACATGGTGTTGCCGCCCAACTGGGTATTCAATTCATCGGAAATCTTATATACATCATCGAGGGTATATTTGTCCGGGTCCTGCAGGATCACATCCAATTTAGCTATGGCGTCGGAAAGGACCCCCTTCTCTTCCCCGTCAAGTTTGTTTTCCACTAAAAAGCCGATTTTGTACTTGGTTGTTGTCCCGCTATTAAGATCCCAGCCTATCTCCGTCCGCATCCGTTTTGCCAGTTCAAAGGCATTCCCCGGCTGCTTCCAGCCGTACATCGGATGTTCTGCCGTTCCCATATTTTGCGGTGTACCAGCGGCGGGAGGTCCAAGCTCTCCCCAGGTTTCGCTGGTGGCATAAGAAGTGAAATAAAAAAAACAGGCCACGATGATAAATATATAAAAAACGAGGCTGCGCAGTGTCATGCGCATTTCTTTGCCTATGAGTGATATCATACGAAGGCTTCCTCCCTGCGCATCAGGTACAGGTAAGCATCCTCAATCGACGGCACGGCCTGCTGCGCTCCCGGATAAGGCTGCTCATCAGACAATACGCGGACACGCATGCCGGCCCCTTCCGGCACAGCAGACAGCACCGGGAACCTTTCGCTGTCCCGGCTCCACTCGGCACGGTCAAGCTCCGCCGTCCAGACGCGTCCGGCAGCGGCGGCCGTCAAGTCACCGATTCTGCCGTGATAGCGCAGGCTCCCTTTATGCAGCACTGTCATCTGTTCGCAGGTCGATTCCACATCCTCAACAACATGCGTGGACAACAGGACGATTCTGCCCTCGGCGAATTTGCTGAGCAGCCGCCGGAACCGTATCCGCTCCTCCGGATCAAGCCCGGCCGTCGGCTCATCAACAATCAGCAGCTTTGGCTCATGAATCATCGCCTGGGCAACGCCAAGCCGGCGCTTCATTCCGCCGGACAGCGCCTTTACCCTGGTACGGCGCTGTTCAGTCAGATTGACAAGCTCCAGCAAATGGTCTATTCTCCGCTTGCGCTCGGCACGGCCTTTCACACCGGACAAAAGAGCCAGATAATCCATCGCCTCCAGCACCGACATCCCCGGATAAAAAGCAAATTCCTGCGGCAAATATCCGACAATCCGTCTAATCTGAGACTTGTCCGTCAGAGAGATGCCGCCAATCTCCACTTGGCCGGAGGTCGGCTCAAGCAAGGTTGCAAGAAGACGCATCAGCGTGGTTTTTCCTGCTCCGTTCGGACCCAGCAGTCCATGTATCCCTTCACCTACCCGGAAGCTGACATTATTCAATGCCTGCTTGCCTCCGTAGGTTTTCGTCAAATGATCAATGATTAATTCCATTCCATTCTCTCCTTCACTTACTCCTGTCTTTCCCCTAATCCTCAATTTCTGTACTCCGGGACAGCTCCATGGATTCAACCGCTATGCCTGCGGCGATTAAGAGGAGTGACAGACACAGGCGCAGTCCTTGTTCGATCCCGCCGTGCCGGATAATTAGAGCCAAAACAACTGTACTGACGATAACATACGTAAACTTCACCATCTTCTGTCTGGCCAGTATTTTGCGGTTGCGGAGCACCTTTGCGGCTTCACGCTTGTCATATTCAAGCAGACGGGCTTTCCGGTACACTTCATCGAGAAATGCTTGCTCCTGTTCGCTGGATTTCACAATCCCACTCCTCTCCTTCATAAATCTGCCTGAGTTTCTTACGGGCACGGTGCAGCAGAACTCTAAAGCTCACCGTACTTCGCTGCATAATAGAAGATGCTTCCTCATAAGACAGCTGCGCAATATCCACAAGATAAACGGCCAGCCGGTAATCCGGCTTCAGCATCCGCATGCGGCGGTGCCATTCCCGGTCCTCCTCGCGCACGATGGCCAGCCGCGCGGGATCATCCAAAGCGTAAGGCGATATGTATCTTCCGCTCATTTGTCCATCATCCGGGTGATCTTCCGGAGACATCCGCCCGGATTCGTTCCGGCCCCCTGCTTCGCCCGGCAGGGTCCGCCTGCTTTTGCGCCAAGCGTCAATGCACTTATGCCGGAGGAGCGTATACAGATAGGTCTTAAATGATGCGCGAAAATCGTACTTTTCCGGATAGACAAGCAGATGAGCGAAGCAATCCTGTGCCAGGTCTTCAGCCAGATGATAATCCCCGGTCAGATGGTGCGCAAAATGCACGGCAGGCTGGCGGTATTTCCGGACCAGCCATTCAAATGCCTCCCGCTCTCCCTGCCTGAAACGGAGCAGCATTGCCGCTTCCTCATCCGGCGGGCCCTTGTCTTTGCTGTTAGGTCTGGGGCTACTGCTGTCCGTACCCACGTTCCTGTCCGTCACAGACTCCCTCCTCTCCCATGTCATACTCCTTATTCGTTGAACGCCCCACAAAAGTTACAGTAGACCGCCGCCCAAAAAAACCAAGTAGAAACGGCTACGCCGTCCTTATTAGGACGGCACCCGTTTCAGCGAGAAATAGAAGGAACATTTATAGCGTGAAACATATAAATTCTATATTTGAACAAAAACGGCTGTACCGTCCTCCACGGGACAGCGCAGCCGTCTTGGTTCTAGCGTTACCTGGAGAACGACTCCCATGAATCCTACGGCAACTCTTTAAGTGGAAAAAGGTACACTAATTTGCCGAAGTACCCTACCCTTAGATGGCGTAAAGTAAGTTGTGTACCAAGATTTGGAGCCTAGCAGGCAACAAAAAAGTAGGGTATTCTCGGGATTGCGAAACCACCAAGAAAGGAACCCTACTCGATGACTATTGTACCCGAAAATATGCTGAATAATCTATTTGAAAATCTTGTCACTACGTTTGTCAAAGACCACCTGGAATCCATCATGAGGGCTGAGATTCAGTACTTCATGGAGAATGAGCAAGTGGGTGTACGTAACAGCCGCAATGGATATTACAAGCGGGATCTGCATACCAAATACGGTCATTTGGAGGATCTGGAGGTGCCTAGAGACCGTAAAGGGTACTACCAGACCCAAGTGTTCGAGCCCTACCAACGCAGAGACGGCTGGCTGGAAGAGGCGGTCATCCAGATGTACAAAAGCGGCATGGGTACACGGGACGTGGCCCGTTTCATTGAAAGTATGTTCGGCAGTCATTATTCCGCAGCGACCGTGAGCAACATTACGGCTACGGTGCTGGAGGATATTCAGAACTGGCAGTCCCGTCCGCTCGCCAAACGCTACGCTGTGATTTACCTGGACGGGCTGTACGTGAAGCTCAGACGCGGGACCGTCAGTGGGGAAGTCATCTATTTTGCGATGGGCATCGACGAAGAGGGACATCGTCAAATCCTTGGGTTCTACGTCGGTGGTCAAGAGAGTTCAAACGGCTGGCGGGAGGTCCTCAAAGATCTGTACAACCGCGGAGCGCAGGAAGTGCTTCTGGGTGTATTTGACGGACTCCCGGGCCTGGATGCCGCCTTTAAAGAAATGTACCCCAAAGCGGATGTGCAGCATTGCGTGGTGCACAAGGTACGGGCCACGTTTCCCAAAATCCGGGTCGAACACAAGACTGACGTCATTGAAGCCCTGAAGACGGTATACACCGCGCCGGATGAGGAGGTAGCCCGGGCCGCATTCGATACCGTGAAAGCCAAGTGGAGCAAGCTGTACCCGAAGGAAATAGCCTCATGGGAAGAACAGTTGTCCACGCTGCTGACATTCTACAAGTACCCTGTGGAAATCCACAAAGCGATCTACACGTCGAACCCGATCGAGCGAATGAACAAGGAAATTCGGAAGCGACTCAAGCCCATGAACAGTCTCACGAACATGGATGCAGCTGAGAAAATCGTATATTTGGAAGCAACGGCCTACAATGAACGGTTTGCGGACCGAGTGGTGCCTGGGTTTGGGATGGATACGGTGAAAAAGGAACTCAGCAAGTTATTTGACGAACGCTATTCGATGGCCGAACCACAGGCCGCAGAGTAGAGCGTTTGCAGGGTTGTGGGTGCGGGGGTACCCCCGCACCCACAACCCCCCTACACCCTAAAAAGATACAATCCAAAGAGATACTCTACTCTTACACAAACTTCTTGACACTACCTACCCTTAGGCAGATGAAGTGGAAAAAGGGACACTAATTCAGCCCATTTCGCCATTGGACCGGAAAAGTGGCCCATTAGGTTTACTTTTTCCACTTCAATCTCAGGATTTCTTAATTTCCGGAAAAATAAGTTCCCTTTTTCCAACTATATAAATTGAACTTGTGATTTTTCTATTTGGGATTGGTCGAGGCTCCAGAGAATGTTTGGACTTCCGGTCGCTGTTGTCTGCAGATTTCTTGATTGTATACCACTGTTCGCGGTTGAAATCCGCAGACAAAGGCGGACGCTACCGCTCCTACAGTTCCAAACTTCTCCTCCGCCACTTTTCCCTTATTTGTAATATTTTCAAGTTCAATTTATATAGCACCTGCGAAGAAGCCGGTAAAAACGGATCGCCCTATTCCTTCGCGATCGATCCGCAGCCCGTTACGGACAGGAGAGCCGTTATGGATAGAAGATTCGGCTATTCCGCAGGACTACGGACTCAGATGCCCTTATTTCTCCCTTTCCCTTTTATTCCAGGCTCATTCGAACGTGATAACGGCTCCTGAGTCCGTAACTGTAAATAAAGTAAGATTTTTGGCAAAATAAGGGTTACTCGGTCCGCTTCAGTCCGCGGATAAAGCCCTATCCTCCTGCATCGCATATATTCCTGTGAGGCTTCCATGATATCCACATTTTTTAACACTGTATTACAGTTAAATAAGGGGGAAGTCAGTTCCCCCAAAACATATTATCATTCGAAAAAGGCCTCGATTCCTCAAGGCCCTTTCCGGATTATTCGTGTCCTGCTGCCGGCTCTCCGGTCCCGGATTTCTTGCGGACCACAAGCTCAAATACAGTCAGTCCGTTCCGGTTATCCAGCTTCAGCTTCCCTCTATGCAGCTCCAGGATTTGCTTGGAGATTGCCAGTCCCAGCCCGGTGCCCCCATCTCCCGGCCGGGCCGCATCCCCGCGCACAAAGGGATCAAAAATCACTTCCTTCAATTCATCGGATATTCCGCCCCCGTTATCCTGAACTCTAATCCTCACGTCCTCAGCCAATTCCTCCAGAGCGATCAGAACCACCGTCCCCCCGCTGTTATGCTGTACTGCGTTGGACAGCAGATTGGCTATGGCTCTGCGCATAAGGCCCGGGTCATAATCCGCCATAACCTCTCCCGAAGGTATATCCAGTTCCATGACCATTCCTTTGTCCTCCATGGCATCGTAATAATCGGCGGCAATTTCTCTCAGCAATTCAGCCAAATCTCCCCGCTCAACCGATATAGGATGGTCCGGACGCTCCAGCTTGGACAGTCTGAACAGATCATCGATCAGTGCAGTGACCACGGTAGCTTTGTTATAGATGAGCTGCAGGTACCGTTCCTTTTTCTCCTCACTATCCACGAGCCCCAGCTGCAGTGCCTTGGCATAGCCTTGGATCGTTGTAACCGGTGTTTTTAGATCGTGGGACAGATCAGCGAGCATCCGCTGCTTGCTATCCTGCAGTCTGCGGTTCTCCCGCTCGGCCTGTTCCAGCGACTCTGCCATCTCATTAAAACGGTGCTGAATCACCGAGAACTCATAGTCTGCTGTAATAGAGAGACGCTCTTTATACTCTCCTTTGCCCATTCGCTCTATAGCCTCCGCAATCTGCTCCAGCGGCCTGGTAATGCGTTTGACCATCAACTGGCTGAATATATAAATACTCATGCCAAACAGCCCCAGCACCAGCAGCAAAGTGGGCAGTCTAAGTTCTATGGTTTGAGTATTGATATCGAGAGCGATCATCAGAAAAACCACAACAACCAGCCCCAGCGTAAGGGCAAAATAAATATAGGATCGGATCAGCTTGGAGAAAAGCTTCGTTTTTTTCAGCGGAAATCATCCTTTTTGGCAAACTTATAACCCAGTCCCCGGATCGTCCGGATATACTCAGGCTGCTTCGGGGTTTCCTCCACCTTGTCCCGCAATCTGGAGATATGCACCATAATGGTATTGGCATCCTCATAATAATGCTCTGACCAGACCTGCTCGAACAATTGCTTTTTGGTAAAAATGCGCCCAGGCGCATTCATCAGCGTGGACAGCAGCTTATATTCGATTGCGGTTAATGGAATCTCCCGCCCGGCCTTATACAACATGCAGTCTGTATGGTCAAGCATCAGCTCCCCGATACTGGTATGACCCAGGGTATCCTGGACGGGTTCTGCCGGTTCATTGAAATCATAAGTACGCCTTAGCATGGCATGAATCCGGGCCACAACCTCCAGCGGATTAAACGGTTTGGAGATGAAATCGTCGGCGCCCAGGCGCAGGCCCAGAATTTTGTCACTGTCCTGATTTTTGGCAGACAGCAGAATTACCGGCAGCTTGTATTCCGCGCGGAGCAGCTGCAGCAATTGAACACCGTTAAGCTCAGGCATCATAATATCAAGCACGGCCAGATCAATGGATTCCTGCTGAATGCATGTCCATGCCTGAGCACCATTATAAGCTTCTAAGATACGCAGTCCTTCCTTCTCCAGAAAAAGTTTCAAAAGCTCTATAATTTCCCGGTTGTCGTCGACGAGCAGTACCGTTCGCTGCACATCCAAGCCTCCTCATTCATTCCCGCTTTCATGTTCATTAGTCTATCATATTCCGGGCCTATTTTAAGCGATTTAAGGTTATTGTAAGATTGGCGACATAGCTGTGAAAGAATTCTCCCTTATGCTAAACACAGAAGATTTACACAGCACTAGTTTTGGAGGTTCTGATGATGAAGTTGAAATCTGTATTTATCATTTCTGTTATTCTCTGGATGGGTACCTTCGGAATCGTCCCTGCTGCTCAAGCAGCCGGCACGGATGATGCCATTACGCAGGAACGGCTTGAGGAAACCCTGACTCCACTCCTTAATAAAATCATGGAGGCAGATCACATTCCGGGCACGGCTGTTGTCGTAACAGAGGGGGACCGCATTGTATTCAGCAAGGGATACGGCTATGCCGATATCGGGAAACAGCTTCCTGTCGATCCCGGACATACCGTAATGCGGGTCGGATCGCTTACCAAGTCCATGACTGCAACAGCGGTCATGCAATTGCAGGAGCAAGGCAAGGTAGCGATGGACCAGGATATTAACACTTATTTGCCAGGCTTCAAGGTTCCCCTATTCCACGGCCATCCCATTACCCTGCACCATCTGCTGACGCATACGGCCGGATTGGATGAAGGTGTCTACAACCTGTCGGCGCAGTCAGCGGACAAGGCTTTGTCAGCAGAGACTTTTCTGCGGCAGTATCTGGACACGCAGCCCCCCGTCCGTGAGCCGGGGACAGAATATGCTTACAGCAATCCCGGAGCGGGCCTTGCCGGCTTCCTCGTTGAACAAGTAACGGGAAGCACGCTTGAGGCTTACATGCAGCACAATCTGTTCGGGCCCCTGCAAATGCCGAGTGCCAGCCTGGCTCATCAGGAAAGCGACCCGGACATGGCTAAATCCTATCAATATCAGGAGGGAAGCTTCCAGGAAATCCCCTACTCTTACCCGAATCTGCCAGGGGCAGGCGCCCTCAGTGTGATACCTGATGAATTGGCTCACTACATGATCGCTTTGTTGAATGAAGGCAGCTATCAGGGACAGCATATCCTTAAACAATCTACCGTAGAAGAAATGCAGGCCCGGCAGTTTACAGAGCATCCGGATGTGGAAGGCGTAGGTTATGGCTTGTTCCGGAATCGTACGGACAACGGGATTCTCACCCTGTCCCACACCGGAGACATCGACGGCTTCGCTGCCAAAATGCAGCTGATTCCTGAGCATAAGCTTGGCATATTAGTTGTGAGCAATGCAGAGTCACCCGGAAAACCGCTGCGCGATCAAGTGACAGATGCTATTGTGCGCCTCCTGCCTGAACCACTGATTCAGGACCCGTCAGTAGCTCCCCCTTCCTCTCCCGACTTGGAGCAATATGTGCGTACCTATACCATGGGTCTGGGGCCGCAGCATGGCTGGGGCAAATGGTTCAGATGGCTGGGCGGGAAAAACTTTGATGTGAAAAATGCAGGGGAAACGCTGCGGATTACAGGGGTCTTTCCGGAGGGAACGGGATCGAAGGAGTCCAAAACCTATATTCCTGTCCGGGAAGGGTTATTCCGGGACAAAGAGAGCGGGGAGTTCATCTCGTTCCACCAGCAAGAGGGCGTCTGGAAGCTAACCTTTATCCAAGGGGTTACTATAGAGGAAAAACCTCCGTTTTTACAGCAGCCTTCTACTCTTCTGGCCATCTATGCCGGTATTGGATTGGCGTGGCCCGTTATCGTTCTCACTGTGCTGATTCGAAGCTTGCTGAAATTAATCCGGCGCAAAAAGCAGCAGAAGCTCGGACATGCGGCATTGATTGCCGTCATTTTTTCCATTTACCTGATCGGCCAACTCCTGTATGGCAACTCGCAGGTTCTCTTCGGCTATCCGGCATGGTACGCCTGGGGCTTCTCATCTCTGCCTCTGCTCGCTGCCGCTGCGGCAATCCACCTGGGCATTAAGACAGTAAGGCAGCAGCAGAATACGGATGAAAAGCGGATGGTCCGGTACGGACGCTACCTGCTGGTAGTCATGAGTTTGGGCTATACTTTCTTCTTGTTCTATTGGAATATGCTCTCTGTTCACTTCTCTTGAACATTCAGAGCTAAAAGAGCCGCTTCACGATTCTTCCGCTAGGGATGCGGACAGGAAATCTGCTATTGCCAAATAGCGCCTTCTCTGTCCGCTTCATGCTGCTGATGGACGGGGGGTGCTACCGCAACCGCATGATTCTTCTAATGCTTCCAGCTCCCCATGAATCCTAAGGCAACTCTTTAGTGGAAAAAGGTTAACTAATTTGTCCATAGCATCCTGCCCACGACAGATGAGGTGGAAAAAGGGACACTAATTCAGCTCTTTTCGCCATTGTTCAAGAAAAGTGGACCAATTTATACGAAAATCACTTTGTCGCTTCACAGCTCGAAAGTGATTTTTGCTTTAAAGATCCCCTATATCGGAACTTCATTTTTTTATAAAGTGGATATCATGTGGTAGGCGTCAGTTCCACTTGGTAGCCTAGCTTTTGAAGTTTTTTAATCAGGTAATTTGCGGTCTGCTCGGGGGTGTTCAGATATTCCGTCCCCAGCTCGGTATAGGGGACTTTATCCCGAAGCATCACATACATGATTCGGATCATTGCATGGGCTAAAGCGACGATGGCTTTCTGTTTTCCTGCCCGTTTCACGATCCGACTGTACATAGCGGAAAGCCGATTATTCTTGGACTTGCTCGCTGCCCAAGCGCACTGGACGAGTACGGCTTTCAGACCTCGGTTCCCGCGTTGGTTCTTTTTACTTTTTTTTTACCGGCGCTCTCATGGTTGGCTGGACACACCCCGACCCAAGAGGCCAGATGAGCTTCACTTGGAAAAGGAGACACGTCGGTACCCAGTTCCGCCACGATGCTCGCCGCGGCATCCGTGCTCACGCCTGGAATGGTATCCAGCAGTTCAATTTCCTTCATGTATGGTTGCACCAGTTCCTCAATTTCAGCTTCCAACGTCTGCATTTCACTCTCCAGATACTGCAAATGATCCCAATGACGCCGGATCATCTTCCGGTGATGCAGACGTAGTCGGCCGTTCATCGCTTCGACCAGTGAAGGCACCTTCATCTTCAGCCGGGTATGCACCAGCTTGCGGACCTCATGCACCTCCAGCACTTCGCCATTCACAATCGAGTCCAGTAGCGCACGACCGGAAACGCCAAAAAGATCGGAGACATACGTGGTCAGTTTAATGTTGGCATCTTGTAGAATTTTGTGAATCCGGTTCTTTTCTTGCGTCGCGTTTTGCTTAAGCTTGCGCAGATACCGGGTAAGGTCACGCAAATCGCGGATGGGCTCGTCCGGGACAAAGCTTCCCTCAATCAAGCCGCAGCGGTGGAGCTTGGCGATCCACTCGGCATCCTTGACGTCGGTCTTCTTCCCGGGCATATTGCGGATGCGTTGCGGGTTGGCCAGCGTGATCGTACAGGTGCTTTCTAGAATGTTCCACACGGGTTTCCAAAAGACCCCTGTACTTTCCATGGCAATCTCGGTACATCCCTGCTGCTCCAGCCACTCCTGTAATCTCAAAAGCTCGCGGGTCGTGGTTCCAAACGTCTCGATCACGGACTTGGGTTTCTTCTCCAGGGGGCCACTCAGTAGACAAACCACCACCGTCTCCTGATGAATATCCAACCCAGCACAACGTTCACGAATGGCATCCATATTCCCTACCTCCAAGCCAAAAGTATGCGTGGATCATGCAACCTTAAGAGATAAAATTTTATACACGTGCTCGTGGCAACACTCGGCGATCCTCGTCGTTGCAGTTGGTCAGATTAAGTTTCGGGATGTTTCACCAATATTGAATCGACCTCTGATCCACAGCACGATTTTACCAAATATACACTCTGACTTCACCTGATTTTCATGACCGACGGTGGCCGCCAGGCCATGGGTGATTAAGTTTACTTTTTCCACTTAACTCTCAGGATTTCTTAATTTTCGGAAAAATAAGTTCCCTTTTTCCAACTAGCACCTGCGAAGAAGCCGGTAAGCAAGTGCTAGTTGGAATTAGGATATCTAGACCAACGAATCCTCTTTAAGCATATTTTTATCCACATGCGGAAGTAATCATAGTTTCCTAAACAACAAAAAACCGTTCCCCTGGTTAATGGATGGTACTCCATTTCACCAAGGGAACGGTTTTTTGTGTGATGCGGTCAAGAGGACTCGAACCTCCACGATATTGCTACCACTGGCACCTGAAGCCAGCGCGTCTGCCAATTCCGCCATGACCGCATATTATGTATTTAGCGTTTTGATCGCTGTAAGTAAGACTATACTCTCTTTTCGAATAAAAGGCAAGAGATTTTAATTGCAGCATACACAAAAAAACAAATCCCTTTAAAATAAAAAAGTAAAACATGCATTTCACCTTTCATTACAAGAAAAACATCTTGATTAAATTAATTATATAAGGTAATTTGTAGTAAATACACAATAATGAAAGGCAGGACTCCTATGGATGCCATTGATTACAAAATCATCAGGGCAGTAATGGACAATGGAAGGATCACCTGGGCTGAGCTGGCCGGACTGCTGGGCCTCTCCTCACCGGCGGCGGCGGACAGGGTGCGGAAGCTGGAGGAACAAGGAATGATTAAAGGGTACACGGCGCTGATCGATGCCGAATCCGCCGGATACGGGCTGGGAGCGCTGATTGCGGTCTCGCTGGAGCGTCCGGTGCACCGGCAGGCTTTTTTGGAGCTGGTGCAGAAGCTGCCGGAGATTCAGGAATGCCATCATACAGCCGGGGATGACGATTATGTGCTTAAGGTGCGCTGCCGGGGGACACGTGATCTCGACCGGATCATCAGCGGGGAGCTGAAAAGCCTGCCCGGCATTGTCCGCACCCGTACTACCATTATCTTGGGAACGGTCAAAGAAACTCCGAATGCCCCGCTGCCCCCTTCGGAACATGCTCCATGATCTTCTGGGCTCCCCTTCTCAGCGGCATCGGCTTTGGCTTCGTCGTAGCCGCTCCTGTCGGTCCCATGTCGCTGCTCTGCATGAACCGGACCCTGCAGCAGGGCTTCCGTGCAGGCTTAGCCACCGGCTTCGGCATTGCTCTGGCCGATGCCGGATATGCTCTCGTTACTGTCACCAGCTTCAGAGTTGTGAATGATTTCACTTCCGCCTATGCCCTGCCGCTCCGGCTGTCCGGCAGCCTGCTGCTTGGGCTTTTGGGTGCAAAAAGCCTGCTGCGGGGTGAGTCCGGTTCCAAGCCCGACTCACCCCGCAGCAGCGGCATCCCCTACTGTTTATTGTCATCTTTTCTGCTGACCTTGGCGAATCCGGCCACCCTTCTGAGCTTTGCGGCGCTTTCGGCTTCACTTGGGACTGCAGCCGGGAGCTCCTGGTTTCTGCCTGCGGGGATCGCGGCCGGCTCTGGCTGCTGGTGGCTGCTGTTCGTCTCCATACTCAAATGGATCAGCGGCAAACTTCCTGCGTCCTTCACCCAGCTGGCTGAACCTCTCTTCAGCGGTTATTCTGATCCTGTTCAGCTTGTACGGCATCCTCACTGCGCTTAACGGGATGGATGGTACGAGATGAAACCGGACACAGAACATTTCCAGCCAGCCGCATCAACACAAACAACACTGTCTCTGGGCTTATGCGCCAAGCTTATGCTTATAGAGGTGGGCATAGCTGTTGCCTCACCAATCCGCAGGTTATAGGCTGAGACAATTACCTTTATTCGTATTATATATTTCACTTATAAGCGCACACCATGATACAACAGTAGTAATTCCTGCTTCACCCGAAAGGAGCATACTAATGAACCAGCAGTGGAATACCGGGACCTATGATAAGGATATGGCTTTTGTTTCCCGTTTTGGAGAGTCGCTGATTGAACTGCTGCAGCCTCAGCCCGGTGAAAGGGTTATCGATTGGGGCTGCGGCACCGGTGATTTGGCTGCGGCAATTGCCGGACATGGCGCCTCTGTCACCGGAATCGATGCATCGCCGGAGATGATCGCCGCCGCCCGCAGCAAACATCCGCAGCTGGAATTCGTGCTCGCCGATGGCCAGGCCTACCGCTCGGAGCCTGCTGCGGATGCCATATTCAGCAATGCCGCACTCCATTGGCTGCTGGATGCAGAGGGAGCTGTATCCAGCATGGCCGCCAGCCTGCGTCCCGGAGGCCGCCTCATCGCCGAATTCGGCGGGCAGGGCAACATCGCCTCTGTGGCAGCCGGGCTGCCGCGGGCCTTCGAGGCTATCGGGTGCAGCGGCAAGCTGAAGCTGCCCTGGTATTTCCCCAGCATCGGAGAATACGCTGCCTTGCTGGAGCAGAACGGCTTCACCGTCGGGCTGGCCCTGTGCTTCGACCGCCCTACTCCGCTTCAAGGCGGAGCGCAAGGTTTGGTGCGCTGGCTGAATACCTTCGCAGATGGAATTCTAAGCGTATTGTCCCCTGGGCAGCGTACTGAAGTTCTCACTTATCTCGAACAGGAGCTGAAGCCGCAATTATTCCAGGGCGATCAATGGGTCATGGACTACAGGCGAATCCGTGTAGCCGCCAGAAAAAATTTCTGATTCACATTTTCAGGCGGAGGCGGCTCTGCCGGCCTTATTTGGGGTCGCCTACAAACCGGCTGCTGCCCGCACCAAGCCCTGCCACGAATAACAAAACGCTCGCCACAGCCAGTAAGGCCAGCGGCACGTTCCAGCTATGATTCACGTCATGCAGCAGCCCAAACAGTGCCGGCCCCATTGCCGCCAGCAGATACCCGACAGATTGGGCCATGCCCGACAGCTCGCTGGCCTCCTGTGTGCTGCGGGTCCTCAGACTGAAAAACATCATCGCAAGTCCAAAGGCAAAGCCCCCGGCGATTCCGATCCCAATAGCCCAAACAGCCATCCAGGCAGTGCTGCCCAGCCAGACACCGAGAATACCAATCATAAAAAGAATGGATGTTATGACCACCAGGCTGCGCTGGTTTTTCATCCGGCCCGCCCAGAGCGGCACGAAAAAGGTAAACGGCAGCTGGGCCAGCTGCATGAGGGACAGAATCCAGCCTGCATGGCTGGAGGACATCCCCCGCTCACTCAAAATCACGGAAAACCAGGCGATCAGCACGTAATACAGCAGCGATTGCAGACCCATGAACAGGGTAACCTGCCACGCGAGCGGGGACCGCCAGATCCGGATGGAGGATTGTTTGTGATCTGCAGTATTTCCCTTCGTCATATTCCGCATCTGGGGAATCCAGAATATTGTTGCTAACGAGGCCACGGCAAACCACAGCGCCAATGTGCCCCGCCAGCCGAATCCGGCATGCTGCGCCAGTGGAACGCTGATGCCTGAGGCGGCAGCTGCACAGATATTCATGGAAACGGTATACACGCCGGTCATCAGTCCAATACGCTCTGGAAACTTCCCCTTGATTAATCCCGGCAGCAGCACATTGCAGACCGCGATGGACAACCCGATCATCGCGGTGCCTGCGAACAGCATAACCGTGCCCGAACCCGAACGGATCAGAATGCCCATGGAAAGGGCTAGCAGAGCCAGCATCAGAACATTGGCGGTGCCAAACCGGCGGGCAAGCTGCGGCGCAAAAGGCGACAACAGGGCAAATGCCAGCAGCGGCAATGTCGTAATCGCTCCCGCCAGCGTGTTGGACAACCCCAAATCATCGCGGATCATGCCCAGCAAAGGCCCAACGGATGTAAAGGGGGCACGGAGAGCTGCTGCAACAAAAATAATGCCCACCACCAGCAGAAAGCGGTTTGCTCCGGTGTCCGGCCGGGTCTTGTCCAATTCTAGCGTAACAGCGGTTTGTTGTTTGGATTTCATGATGTCCTCCCGGTTGCAGCACATTTTCTGAACAACATCACAGGCTTGTCCGAGGGAATGCGCTATTCTATGTAATAATCACATTGTTCCATTATATTCTTTTACCGCTAACCATGCATAGGTTTTTGGCATATCGGCCGCTCCATGCAGTAAAAAAAGCCAGTTCCTGGAACTGGCTTAAGAAACCTATTAAGAAGCATTGCAATTATACCCAGAGAGATTTGGTAATGATTACGAGCAGGATGAACAGAACCAGAATGGCACCTGTAGACGTAAAAGCGCCGCCGTACCCTCCAACATTTTCGCCCATGATTACTCCTCCTTCTTCCTGGAATACATTTAAATTATGTAGAAAGAGTTGATTAGGATTGGGTAACGCGGTAAAAAACGCCGGCACTGTCCATTATAATTATCTTTTCCGTTGACAAATCACTCCAGCCTCTTTAGTATCCTTAACATGAGGTTCTTACTGAGAATGACTCTCAATAGAGATATAATATACAGAAATGAGTGAGCAAGAGATGCTGCGTCGTTTTTTTTCCTATTACCGTCCTTACAAAAAATTGTTTGTTCTCGACTTCACCTGTGCGGTGGGAGCCGGCCTGCTGGAGCTGGCCTTTCCAGTGGCGGTTAATAAATTCATCGATGACCTGCTGCCGGGTCAGAACTGGCCGCTGATTCTGATCGCCTGCATAGCGCTGATGGCCATTTACGCCTTGAATACCGCGATGCAATATATCGTCACCTACTGGGGCCATATGCTGGGAATCAACATCGAAACGGATATGCGCAAAAAGATGTTCGATCATATCCAGAAGTTATCCTTCCGTTTTTTTGACAACAATAAAACCGGGCATCTGATCGGCCGGATCACAAATGACCTGAACGATATCGGCGAGGTGGCGCATCATGGGCCGGAGGATGTGTTCATCGCCGTAATGACGCTTGTAGGCGCATTTGTCCTGATGGCCGATATTAATCTCAAGCTGGCGGTTATCACCTTTATTGTAGTTCCGCTCATGGCCTGGATCATCATCCACTTCGGCCGCAACATGACCAGCACCTATCATCAGCTTTTCGGCAATGTGGGCAGCTTCAATGCCCGGATCGAGGATAATGTCGGAGGCATCCGTGTGGTTCAGTCTTTTGCCAATGAAGAACATGAGAAGCGGCTTTTTGCCGCCGACAACCAGATGTTCCGCTCCACCAAGCTGATGGCATACAAGCTGATGGCCAAAAGCTCGTCGGTCAGCTATATGATGACCCGTCTGATTACGATCGTTGTGATGATCTGCGGTGCCTGGTTCTTCATTCAGGGAGAGCTGGAGATCGGTGAATTCGTGGCTTTTATTCTGCTGTCCAATATCTTTTTCCGCCCGATTGACAAAATCAACGCCGTTATCGAGAGCTATCCGAAGGGCATTGCCGGGTTCAAACGCTACCTTGAGGTCATCGATACAGAGCCTGACATCGCTGACAAGCCCGGGGCTGTGGATACCGGTCCGCTGCGAGGGGATATCGTTTTTGACCAGGTCAGCTTTGGTTATGATCCGGGCCGGCCGGTACTGGATGGCATCAGCCTGAGGGTGAACGCCGGGGAAACCATTGCTTTTGTAGGTCCTTCAGGGGCCGGAAAAACGACCATTTGCAGCCTGCTGCCCCGCTTCTATGATGTCACCGGCGGCTCTATCTCCATTGATGGAACCGACATCCGCGACATGAAGCTGAACGCGCTGCGGAAGCAAATCGGGATTGTGCAGCAGGATGTCTTCCTCTTCTCCGGCACCATCCGCGAGAACATTGCCTACGGCAAGCTGGATGCCGGACTGCCGGAAATCTGGGAGGCGGCCAGACGCGCCCATCTGGAGGAGCTGATTAACGGCCTCCCGGCCGGAATGGATACCGTGATCGGGGAACGCGGCGTGAAGCTCTCCGGCGGACAAAAGCAGCGGCTGGCCATCGCCCGGATGTTCCTGAAGAATCCGCCGATTCTGATTCTGGATGAAGCGACCTCGGCACTGGACACCGAGACGGAAGCGGCAATCCAGCAGTCGCTGGCGGATCTGTCGGTAGGACGGACGACACTTGTTATCGCCCACCGTCTCACCACGATCAAAAATGCCGACCGGATCATCGTCGTCAACGAAGACGGCATCTCCGAGGAGGGCCGCCACGAGGAGCTGGTCAACGCCGGAGGCGCCTACAGCCGCCTGTATCAGGCGCAGTATCATGCGTAGACGGCTTGGCTCAGCACTGCGATGATTAGAATAGTAGCATAAACAAGTTGAAACGGTACCGTTCTTTCACAGGACGGTACTGTTTTACGAGAAATATAAGATAATGTATTGCGTAAAGCCTATAAATTATATTTGAACAAAAGGTTTCACAGTTTGAATGATAAGACTTAATTCACCTGAAGCCCCGGATGATCCCATCTTCGCGAGACCACATACAGCCCGTAGCCAAGCACATTTGTTAACAGGAAAAGCAGCACCCACGCCACATTGCCGCGGCGCTCATAATAGGCGTTCATACTGGCCCATACGGTAAAGAGCAGAGCGTATCCCCCAAGCAGGAATAAGCCCAGACTGTAAAAGAAAGTGTAGTTAAAATAAGTCATTGCCACATGAACAACAAACGGATACTGCGTCTGGTCAAGATCAAAATCTGCAGGGTTATATCCTACTTCGCTGAACGCATTGGTTTTGACCAAAAATCCCTCTTGCTCAGGTGGGGGAGCATCCTCAAAGGCATTCACAAATCTTAGCATTCCTTCGGCAAGCGGGTTCTCGGCATACATGAACAGGTTCACTCTATGATCCACGCCTCTATAATCCACGCTCCCGTAAGTCGGCTCAACGCTCACCCCTTTGACGCCCCAGGTACGGTCCACCCAGTTCTGCAATTTCTGCTGCAGAGGCTCAGACAATGGCTCAGTTCCACGGACATTGGCTTCCCCCTGTACCATAGCATAGGCCTCTTTAGGATACTTGGACACAGCCCATTCATTCCATACTCCGATGATCAGCCCGAGTACAACGGCACTTAGTAAAAGCAGGGATAAGGCGCCTTTAAGGACAATGCCTGCAAAAGTTCTTTTAATGTTGTAGATGCGCACCAGTTCTTTCTTCACTTCACCCAGTTCTCCAAACCGTGCAAGCGCTTCGGTCACTGCCTCCTCCTCCGGCAAGCCCTGATGCATCTGTTCAAGTACAGATGAGGTAAGATTGGCTGTCATTTCCTCGCGGAAATCATTCACCTGTTCGCTTGGCTCCTTCATATGCCGGCACAGATTCTCTACATATGCTGCAATGCGCCCGGCAGATTTACCGTTCAGCTTATAATCAGTCATGATCTATTCCCTCCCCATTAATGAATCCATAAAATTCCGGAAGATCGTCCAGCCTTGCCTGCTTCCGCGCAGCCGTTCTTCACCCGCAGCAAGCAGACGATAATATTTTCTTCTGCCGCCGCCACTCGCTTCGTGTTCCCCGCCCCAAAAAGCTTCCACGACTCCCTGCTTCTCCAGCCGCTTCAGCGCCATATACAAGGTAGCCTCTTTGAGGTCAAAAGCTCCGCTGCTGATGTCGCGGACTTTTTTGGCAATCTCATACCCGTACATCGGTTTCTCTTTTACAATGCTGATCAAAATAATATCGATGTAGCCCTTGAGCAGCTCTTTTTCAAATTCCAATCCCGTCCCTCCCTAAGTACCTCGCGTTATTAAGTACATCGTAATATAATATTCTACGTAGCGCAAGTATGGATGCCAAGTGGAAACGATACCGTCCTTTTTAAGAATGGTATCGTTTCAGCGAGAAATATAAGGAACATTTATTGCGTGAAGCATTAAATTCTTTTATCAAGTAGAAACGGCTACGCCGTCCTTATAATGACGGTACCCGTTTCAGCGAGAAATAGAAGGACAATTTATAGCGTGAAGCATATAAATTCTTATATTTTAAAATCAGAACCACCCGTCCAACGGGTGGTTTGCTCTTGGGGTATAACCCCTTGTTGCCAAACTGCGCCTAAAGACGCTAGCCTGACAATAAATCGTTCAGGCTCAGTGTTGTTGTCCCTTTCACTTACCAGTTAAACTGGTTTACTTCTTCTTGCTACTGTTTCTACTGAACGGGTCTTCGTATTCTTTCACACTCAATTTATCAATCGCTTGGTCATGTGCTTCTTGTTCACGTATATATTTTGCTACTGTGGCTTCATTTAGGCCTACCGTGCTGACGTAGTATCCCTCCGCCCAAAATTTGCGATTGCCATACTTATACTTTAAGCTGGCATGCTTCTCAAATATCATCAGGGAGCTCTTCCCCTTCAGATAGCCCATAAACGAGGATACTGAGATTTTGGGTGGGATCACTACGAGCATATGTACATGATCTGGCATCATGTGACCTTCGATAATATCRACTCCCTTGTATTTACATAAACGTTTGAAGATTTCGATCAAGTCTTTTCTCACTTGATTATAGATCTCTTTCCGTCTATACTTCGGGGTGAATACAATGTGGTATTTGCACATCCACTTTGTGTGAGCCAAACTGTAGCTCTTGTTTGCCATCTAAGACCATTCCTTTCCAATTGAGCCTGAACATCTCAATTTTATCGGAATGGTCTTGGTGGTCAAACCCTACATCCCTCCACCCGCATAGCGGGTGGTTTTTTGTTTCGCGCGTTTCACGCACTCAACTGGCTAAAGCCTAAAAAAAAGCCGGAGATCTGTGATCCCCGGCCTCTGTGACCCGCGTGCTATCCTTACACCCGGCTCCGTCTGCGGTATTCTGAGGGGCTGACGCCCATGGCTTTGGTGAAGACTCTGCTCAGATAAAAGCCGTTCTCATAGCCGCAGCGCTCGGCAATCTGTGCAAGGGTGAGCGTGCTTTCGGCCAGCAGGCTGCGCGCTTTTTTGAGCCGGATTGCTCTGAGATAATCGGAAGGCGTCACCTGAAAAGCCTCGCGGAACCGTCTGGTAAGCTGCACCGGACTTAATGCCAGCCGGCGGGCCAGCTCCTGAAGGCTGACCGCCTTCCCGGCCTGTTCTTCCAGCAGCCCTGCTGCTTCCGCCATTAAAGCATCCTCGGTGAATGTCCGCTCCTTCAGCCGGCTCTGTCTGCGCTCCCATTGAAACAGCTGCCAAAGATCCAGAAGAAGATGATTCTTCCAGAGCCCGGAAGGCAAGTCATTCTCCTCGCCCGCCTGACGCAAACAAGCATAGGTCGAAGCGAGCCGCTTGGTATCGTTGAAGAACGATCTGCCGGCAGGCGGAAGAAGCTCTGCCGCCTCCTCTCTGCTGGCGCTGAACTGCAAATAGTGAAAGGTCAGCGGAGTGATGGCCGCCCGGCGGAAGGGAACCCCCGGCGGACACAGCACCACATCGGCAAAGCCCGCTTCTCCCGAATCGGCCCCGATTTCATAACGGAATATGCCTTCTTCCACAGCAAAAGCCACCCAAGTATCGTAGAGATCTTCTGCCAGGTCGAAAGCTCTTTTCTGCCGCCAGTAAATATGGTTCAAAAGCTCCATGAAACATCCATCCCCAGTGAAATAAAGTATATGTTAGATGATAATATAGTGCATTTAAAAAGTAAATTGCAGCGTCTATGATGAAATTATAGATATGAATTAATCATTCAGGTTCATCTAAATGAGGTTACGGGAGTGAATAGCTATGAAGCAGGAGCTAGTGAACAATGACATTACTGTAATCGGCGGCGGGCTGGCGGGAGTGTGTGCGGCCATTGCTGCGGCCAGACTGGGGCAAAAGGTGGCGCTGGTGCAGAACCGTCCCGTCCTCGGCGGCAACTCCAGCAGCGAGGTGCGCGTCTGGGTCTGCGGGGCAACCGCGCATGGAACGAACCGTTATGCCCGGGAAACAGGCATTATGGGCGAGCTGTTCCTGGAGAACCAGTACCGCAACCCCGAGGGCAATCCTTATCTTTGGGATCTGGTGGTTCTGGAGGCTGTAAAAGCCGAGGCGAATATTACCCTTTATCTAAATACCGATGTCCACGAGGTACAGGCTGAAGGCCCGGACGATGACCGGACGATCACTGCCGTGGTAGGCTGGATGATGGCCTCGGAGCGGCGGATCACATTCAAGAGCAGCATGTACCTGGACTGCACTGGCGATGGCCTGATCGGCTTCCTGGCCGGGGCCAAATTCTCTCTGGGGCGGGAAGCCCGCAGTGAATACAACGAAGAGTGGGCTCCGGAGGCAGCTGACGGCATCACACTAGGCAGCACTATTCTGTTTTATACCAAAGATGCGGGGGTACCGGTGAACTTTGTCCCGCCTTCTTTTGCCAAGGATATTTCGGAAACGACGATTCCGCTCCGGCGGGTGATCCGAAGCGGCGATTCCGGCTGCCACTACTGGTGGATTGAATGGGGCGGCGAGCATGACACGGTGCATGATAATGAAATGATCCGCGATGAGCTGTGGTCGGTCATTTACGGCATTTGGGACTATATCAAAAACTCCGGCAAATTCGGCGCCGAAAACATGACGCTGGAATGGGTCGGCGCGCTGCCCGGCAAACGGGAATACCGGCGGTTCATCGGCGACTACGTGCTGAACCAGAATGACATTATCGCCCAGCGCGAGTTCGCGGACGCAGTGGCTTTTGGCGGCTGGTCGATCGATCTCCATCCCCCGCAGGGGATGTACGCCGAAGCCAGCGGCTCGAAGCATATGCATGCGGACGGGGTGTATCACATCCCCTTCCGCTCCCTGTATTCCGCCAATGTGCGGAATATGCTGATGGCCGGGCGCGATATCAGCGCCTCCCATGTCGCCTTCGGCACGACGCGGGTGATGGCGACCTGCGCCGTCATCGGCGAAGCCGCCGGCACCGGGGCGGCGCTCAGCAGCCGCCTGGGCATTACGCCGCGCGGGCTGCACGCGCGGCACCTTACGGAGCTGCGGCAGACGCTGCTGCGGCAGGACGCTTCAATCATCGGCTTGCGCAGCACCGATGAAGCGGATCTTGCACGCCGGGCGCGGGTCAGCGCCTCCAGCGTGCAGTCCGCACTTGAACTGGCACAGCCGGGCGAAGCCTACCGGCTGCGGCAGGACGTGGCCGTGCTGTTCCCGGCGGACCCGGGAATCAGCGGCTTTGAGCTGCTGCTGGACGCGGAGCAGGCAGCGGAAGTGACGGCCGAGCTGTGGGACACCGGCCGCGGGGAGAATTACGTGCCGCATACTTTGCAGGCACGGGCAGCCGCACATGCCGAAGCCGGGCAGCGGCAGTGGGTGGCCTTTGATCTGCAGTGGCAGCCGGAGCAGCCGCAGAACGCCTTTGTAATCATCAAGGCGAATCCTGCGGTCAGCCTTCATCATTCGCTGGAGCCGCACAGCGGGGTGCTGGTCTTCTTCAAGGATGAGCAGCCGCAGGTTTCCAGGGATCTGGAGGACCACTCCACGGATCAGCTCGTCGTCCTCTGGAAGATGAAGGGCCAGGCCCGCC
The DNA here is from genome assembly GCF_000981585.1 of Paenibacillus riograndensis SBR5. NCBI lineage: Bacteria > Bacillati > Bacillota > Bacilli > Caryophanales > Paenibacillaceae > Paenibacillus > Paenibacillus riograndensis. The sequence continues at coordinate 3,018,128 of NZ_LN831776.1, read as the reverse complement.
GGCCGTTCTGCTTCCGTTTGAGTTCGCCCACCGCAGCGTTCGCGGCGGACAAAGCGGTGAACGGTTACCACCGCCCGTACGGCGGACCGCAGCAGTGGATGTCGGAGCCGATGGAGGACGGCAAACCGGAGTGGCTGCAGCTCGATTGGGATTCGGAGCAGACGCTTGGCGAGATTCATCTGACCTTCAACGATGATGTCAATGAGGACCTGGTGAATCTGCACCATCACCGCACGCCGTTTGCCATCATCCCCGAGCTGGTCCGCGATTACCGGGTGGAAGCCTTTGGCGCTGGCGGAGAGTGGACGGAAATTGCCGCCGGAACCGGCAACCGCAGGCGCAAAGTCATTCACCGGCTGCCGGAGCCTGTACAGGCGCGGAGCCTCCGGGTTGTGATTGAATCCACGAACGGAAGCCCCCACGCGGAGCTGATCGAGATCCGGGCATATGGGGGCGCGCCGCAATAAGCGGCCCGCCATATTGCCCGCAATGCAAAAGGGACAGTCCAGGAGCCTCGAATGGCTGCTTGGACTGTCCCTTGTTTGTGGAGCCGGATCAGTGTGAGCACCAGGTGCAGACACTCTGCGGACGGAGGCGCTATTGTGGCCAAAAGCGCACGCTGCCGCTTAGGGGACGACCCCTTTGCCGCTTATCTTCATCTTCTGCTGCCCGATTACTCCAGAACCTCCCCATTGCTTGCGATGACCTTCTTATACCAGGAAAAGCTCTTCTTGCGGGAGCGTGCAAGGGTCCCTTGCCCGTCATTGTCTTTGTCCACGTAGATGAAGCCGTAGCGCTTCTTCATTTCGCCGGTCCCTGCACTCACAAGATCGATGCAGCCCCATGGCGTATAGCCGATCAGTTCAACGCCATCAGCCACAGCTTCCTTCATTTCCGCAATATGCCGTCTGAGATAATCGATCCGGTAATCATCGTTAATAGAACCATCTGCTTCTACCGTATCCACTGCGCCAAGACCGTTCTCAACCACCATGAGCGGAATTTCATACCGGTTGTAAATATTGTTCAAGGACCATCTGAGGCCCTTCGGGTCAATCTGCCACTCCCAGGCGCTGGCTTCCAGATAGGGATTCTTCAAGCCCATGGACAAATTCCCGCCCACCTTCTCCCGGTCCGGATCAGCACTCACACAAGTAGAGGAATAGTAGCTGCAGCTGTAGAAATCCACACGGCCCTCCCGCAGAATCTCGTCATCGCCCTCTTCTATGACCAGCTCAATGCCTTTTTCCTTAAAATAACGTTTGGCGAATCCCGGATAAGCCCCCCGCACCTGAACATCGGAGCACAGGAAGTTGGTCAGGTTATCCTTTTGCTGGGCGAGTGTGACATCCTCGGGGCTGCAGGTCAGCGGGTAGGAGCACATATAAGCGATCATACAACCGATTTTAAAATCTTTATTGATGCTATGCCCAAGCTTCACTGCCCGCGCACTTGCGATGAACTGGTGGTGCAGGGCCTGATACCGCAGCTGCTCATTGTCCCCCGCCGTATTGCCAAACTCCGCACTGCCCTCCGGCAGGATCGCCCCCGCCATGAAGGACCCGAAAGGCATCGTAAGAATATTGATCTCGTTGAAGGTCAGCCAATATTTGACCACATCCTTATACCGGTTAAAAATCACATCGCAATAGTTTACATAAAAGTCCACCACCCGGCGGTCGGACCAGCCATTGTATTGCTGTGCCAGACGGAAAGGAGCTTCGTAGTGCGAAATGGTTACGAGCGGCTCGATATTATGCTTCTTCAGCTCGGCAAACACACGGTCATAGAACCTCAAGCCTTCTTCATTAGGCTGCGCATCGTCCCCGTTCGGAAAGATTCTGGACCAGGCTATGGACATCCGGAAGACCTTGAAGCCCATCTCGGCAAATAATTGAATGTCCTCCTTATAGTGATGATAAAAGTCAATGGCTTCGTGGCTCGGGTAGTTCATCCCCTGCTCCAGTACCGGTGTAATTCTCCGTGGAGTGGTATGCGTTCCCGCCGTTATTACATCCGCAGTGCTAAGACCTTTGCCGCCTTCCTTATAGCCGCCTTCGAATTGGTTTGCAGCCGTTGCCCCTCCCCATAAAAATCCTTGCGGGAAATTCTTCGTCAGCTCATTCATTGATTATTCCTCCTTAATATTGGGTTGACTAGATCATTACGGTCAGCAAGTCTTCCTTGTACCCGATGTTTTTCTTGCCGGTTTCAATGACATCCAGATAGTTGCCGGAATTCGAGACGATTACAGGTGTCGTTAAGATATAGCCTGCCGCCCTGATCGCTTCCATATCAAATTCCATCAGCAGATCGCCTTTTTTGACCGTATCCCCTTGCTTGACTTTTGGCGTAAAATGTTTGCCCTTTAATTTGACGGTATCCTTACCGACGTGGATCAGAATGTCCACACCATGCTCACTGGTGATCCCGATGGCATGGCCGGAAGCAAACAGCGAGGTCAACACCCCGTCTACCGGCGAATACACTTTGCCCTCCGCAGGTTCAATGGCGATGCCTTTGCCTAATGCGCCTGTAGAGAAGGCTTCATCCTTCACATCGGACAATGCAATCACTTCGCCCTTCAGCGGACTGCTAACCGTTTCCTGCTTGATTAATGGGTCTCCAGAACGGGGTTCCTTGTTGTCCTGCTTCACTTCGTCATCCTTAAAGCCGCCAAAGTACATCAGCAGGAAGCCCAACACGAAGCTGACCGAAATCCCGATTACTGCACCCATAAAACCTCTATCCATTCCTTCCGGACTGATGTAGCTTGGAATTCCGAATATGCCCAATCCGCCCATGATATAGCCTTTGGTTCCCATGATTCCAATAATCCCTCCACCGACTCCGCCAGCTATGCAGCTCAGAATAAAGGGTTTCTTGCGCGGGAGGGTAATCCCATAGATGGCGGGCTCTGTAACCCCGAAGATTCCAGAGATCACGGCCGGTACAGAAAGCGATTTCAATTTTATGTTTTTCGTCCGCAGCAGAATCGCCAGTACGACACCCGTCTGGGCAAAGGAAGCCCCGAATACCCCCGCCAGAATCGTATCATAGCCAAACACGGTCATGTTGTTGATGGCAATCGGCACAAATCCCCAGTGCAAGCCGAAAATAACAAATACCTGCCAAAACCCGCCAAGCAGAACTCCGGCAATCACCGGACTCAGGTTATATATAAACAGCGTGCCTGCACCCAGGAGCTGACCTGCCCAGGTGGCAACAGGTCCAATAAAAATCAGGGCAAGCGGGACAATGACGAGCAGTGTGCAGAAGGGAACCAGGAAGGTCCGCACTACGCTGGGAATGATCTTTTTAAAGAAGCCTTCGATCTTGCCCCCGACATATGTGGAGAGAATAATCGGAATGACGCTCGACGCATAGCTCATCAGAATGACCGGGATGCCGAGAAAGGTCAGATATACCGGCGATTCGATCACGGTACCGCTGAATAAGGTATATAGCGGTTTACCGGAAGCGGTAATGCTGGAAAAGGTAGGGTAGACCAGCGTGGCCCCGATCGCCATCCCGATGAAAATATGGGTGTTGAACTTTTTAGCCGACGTGTATCCGAGGAATATCGGGAAGAAGTAGAATAAGCAATCCCCGATCGCATTCAAAATCTGATAGGTGCCGGATGTGTTTGTGAGTACGCCAAGGGAGAGGAACAGTGCGGCAAAGCCCTTGATCATCCCGGTTGCGCTGAGTACACCGAGCGTTGGTGTGAACACGCCGGAAATCATATCAATGAACTTATTGAACAGGCCGACTTTTTCATCTGACGCCTCGGCAGACGCCGCTTGAAATCCCCCGATTGCCGCAACATCCTCATATACTTCAGGCACATGGTTGCCGATAACAACCTGATACTGCCCCCCGCTCTGCACTACGGTCACAACACCATCCATATTCTTCAGGATCTCCGTGTTGGCTTTGCTCTCATCATTTAATTTAAACCGCAAACGGGTGATGCAGTGTGTCAGACTATTCACGTTCTCTTTGCCGCCGACGTTACTAATAATGTCTTTTGCCAGCTTTTCGTATTTCATGTTGACCGCTCCTTTATATTGTGGCGTGAAACATATAAATCCTTATATTTTAAAAAAGACGGGACCTAATAAACAGCAGTACTCAGCCTGCTATCTATTTTGGTCTCGCCTGCTTTACCAGTAACAATCCAAAATTTCTATTCGGTTTGTCTTTCCGTTACGCGATGGACATGAATGGTTAAATACAGCTTTTCCTCATCCGACAATCCGGTGTTCAGATACTTTTCAATTTTCAGCATGCAGCTATAAGCCTTTTTGTATTTTGCCTTGACCTGCCTCAGCAGGAAGTCATCCTCCAGCTCCATCTTTTTCTTCTGATGTATCCGCTGGAAGAAAAATCTCAGATGGGTAATGAACCTTTCAAAGCTGATCGATTGTTCATCCAGGTTGTTATTATAGGTGTATTTGATGATGTTAAGAATGTCCTGGATTTTTTGGGTCTGCCCGGCGACATCGGATGTCCTGCTGTTCGAGCTGCTGAGCTGGGCATTGATTAAATGAAGGGCGATATTGCCCGCTTCATCTTCCGGAAGCTTTTTGCCGGCAGAGTCTTCAATGAACTCCAGGGCTTTCAGTCCAACTGCGAACTCCTTGGGATAGATCTTTTTAATTTCCCATAGTAAGGGATTAGGGTTGCGGATGCCGTCATCATGCATTTTGAAGGTATTGAAGATATGGTCTGTGAGGGTGACATAGATATAATCACTCAACGGAACCCCCAGCATATTTTTGCCGTACTCAATGATGTCATAGCACAGTGATACATATTCGGAAGGCACATCCTCCAGCAGCAGCTTGAATTTCTCCGAGGCTTCCTTTTGCTTAAGGATAAATACCTTTTCAATCAGCTCTTTCTCCACCTCATCCCCCATATTCTTTTTGAAACCAATGCCCCGCCCCATAACAACAAGCTCCTGCCTTTGCGAATCTTTGGCGACAATTGCGTTGTTGTTAAAGATTTTCTGGATGATCATAGAGCTACCTCCCTTTATCCCGACTGGACGAAAATGTTCAGATCCATGATGTTAAGTGTTACCCATTGGACTTGAATATCATCATCACCCACTCCATTTCGTGATAGCTGCGGGCGTGCAAAGGACAGGTCGGAGACAAAAAAGGCAAAACCCAAAACATGTCTCTACATGTCCTGGGTTTTGCCTTTTCAGTAACAATCCCAAAGCCAGGATAACACTAATTTCACCGTTTGGCAAGAAAAAAGTATGCGCTTTCTTTTTGCCGGAAAACAGGACAGCCGTGCCTGTCCTTTGAACAAATTTATATATTTCACGCTTTATATTATCCTTCTATTTCTCGCTGAAACACCCCGTCCTTTAAAAGGACGGCGTAGCCGTTTCCACTTGCTACTTCTTCGCGACATGCACCTTCAGCAGCTTGCCCTTCACTGTGGTGTCCTTCATCGCCTGCAGCACCTGCGCGCCTTTGCCGTTCAGGATATCGACATAAGTAACATTGTCCTGGATCGTGATGATCCCGATGTCGTCAGCGGTGATCCCTTCCAGCTTCGCAATGGTGCCGACGAAATCGACGGCTCTCAGCTTCTTTTTTTTGCCCCCGTTAAAATACAGCTTCACGATGTCCTCGTTCATGACCTCAGTCTTGCCCTTCTTGCGGACCTGCTGCTTGCCCAGCTTTGCTTCAAACGCAGGCTTGGCATCGGCCACAGCATCCTCCGAAGGAGCTTTCATCACCGGGAGGCTGAATCCGATATAGCGCTCAATTTCCCCGACCCACTTGTGTTCGTCCGGTGTGGCGAAGGTGATGGCTTTGCCGCTTTTGCCTGCGCGTGCGGTGCGTCCGGTACGGTGCACGTAGCTCTCTTTTTCCATCGGAATATCGTAATTGATCACATGGGTGATGTTCTCAATATCAATCCCGCGAGCGGCTACATCGGTGGCGATCAGATAGCGGAACCGGCCTCTTTTAAAAGCGTTCATGACCTCAAACCGCTCGTCCTGCATCATCCCGCCGTGGATTTTATCCACCGGATACTCCAGGTCCGCCATACTGCGGAACAGCTCGTTCACCTGCTCCTGCGTCCGGCAAAAAATAATGCAGCTGTCCGGATTCTCCACTGCCAGCACGTCAAGCAGCAGCCCAAACTTCGCGGCTTGTCTGACTTCAATCAGGGCATGCTCAATTGCCGCCGTCGTAATGCCGCTGGCTTCGATCTCAATGTCCACCGGTCCACGCATATACTTCAGGCACAGGCTCTTCACGGCATCCGGCAGCGTCGCGGAGAACAGCATCGTCATGCGCTCACGGGGCAGCTTCTCGATAATCTGTTCAATCTGCTCGATAAATCCCATGCTCAGCATCTCATCCGCTTCATCAATCACCAGATATCTAATCCGGCTGAGCGGCAGCGTGCCGCGCCCGATATGGTCGAACACACGTCCCGGTGTGCCTACGACGATATGCGTTTTTTGGGCAAGCTCGGTTTTTTGCGGGGCAAACGGCTGCTTGCCGAATAACGCAACTGCCTTAATCCGCTTGAAGCGCCCGATGTTCGTGATGTCTTCCTTAACCTGTGCAGCCAGCTCGCGGGTTGGTGTCAGCACCAACGCTTGCGGCTTGTTCTCCGCCCAGTCTGCCAGTTCACAGAGCGGGATGGCGAACGATGCGGTTTTGCCGCTGCCGGTCTGTGACTTGACGATGAGATCCTGGCCCTTCAGTGCCGCAGGAATGACCATGCTCTGCACCTCTGTAGGCTCCAGATAATTCAGTACATCCAGCGCGCGGATAATCTCTTCATTTAACCCGTAATCTCTAAATACACTCATGTAGTTATCTACCTCTTCTATGCCGATTGTTCCGGTTCAAGCGGGATTTCCCTGCTTCCGGCTTCCTTGATTCCATTCCTTATAAAACTGCTCCAAAAAGCTCTCCATGAACGCGTGCCGCTCCTCCGCCAGCTTGCGCCCATAGGGGGTATTCATCAAGTCCTTTAATTTCAGCAGCTTCTCGTAAAAATGATTGACCGCCGTTCCCTTGGAATAGTCGCGGTACTCCTTCTGCAAGGATTCGTCACGCGGCGCAATTTCCGGATCATAGACCGGACGTCCCTTGGCCCCCGAAAAAACCATCACCCGCGTAATCCCGATCGCCCCCAGCGCATCCAGCCGGTCCGCATCCTGCACCACTTGACCTTCAAGAGTAGTCATAGGCTTGCCGCCTCCGCCGCTAAAAGACATCGTTTCAATGATCTGCAGAATATGCCGGATCTGCCCTTCATCACCCAGATGCCCGGCCAGCCAGCTATGTACTTTTTGCAGCCCTGCTTCCTTGGAGGGATTCAGCTTCTCGTCGGCCACATCATGCAGCAGTGCGGCTAAGGTGCAGACAAACACATCCGCCTGTTCCATCTCTGCGATCAGACCCGCCATATTGCGCACACGGTCCGTATGGAACCAGTCATGGCCGGTGGTGTCCTGCCCCAGTTGCTCTTGGGCGAATTGTTCGGCAGCGGCAATGATTTGGGTATCGTTCATAGTAAAATACTCCCTTTGTTTATGGATCGAATCTGCGGTCTGGCCTTGCATGACTTCGCCCGATCCGCTATAATGTGCTGTAATTCAGCCTAGAAAGGATCTGATGCTCATGAACAGCATAACTATCATACTGAATCGGCAGCATCACCACAAGCAGCGTTAGCACTCCTGACATTTTCCAGGGAGGGCTGACGCATTTTGCGTTTGGCCTCCCTGCCGCATATTTGCGCGCGGGACCAAGAGGTCCGGCGCATTTTTTATTTGTACAGAGCCAAGCAGAAACGGATACCGTCCTTAAAAGGACGGTATCCGTTTCAGCGAGAAATATAAGGATAAAGTATTGTGTGAAACTTATACTTTCTTATATTTTAAAAAAAAGGAAACGGGGTTAATGATTATGCAGAACGTCAAAGGAACCTATGATTATTTCGGCCGGGAGCAGGCCATCCGCCAGAAGGTCCGCTCTACGCTGAGCGAACTGTTTGAACTCTATGACTTTGAATCCATGGATACCACCCTGCTGAATGAGCTGGAGCTGCTGACCTCCAAATATGCGGGAGGCGATGAGATTTTGCGCGAGATGTATCAGCTTACCGATCAGGGCGGCCGACAGCTTGGACTGCGCTACGATCTGACGATTCCTTTTGCCAAAGTGATCGCCCTGAATCCGGGCATTGAATTTCCTTACAAGCGCTATGAGATCGGCAAGGTATTCCGCGATGGACCGGTCAAAAAAGGCCGCCTGCGCGAATTCCTGCAATGCGACGCCGATGTGGTGGGGATTGCCGGGCCGCAGGGAGAAGCCGAGCTGATGCAGCTTGCGGCGGAAGCCTTCCGCAGACTGGAGATTGCCGTCACCCTGAAATGGAACAACCGGCGGTTTCTCGGGGAAATTCTGACGGCGGTTGGCGTGCCTGCGGGGGAGCATCTCTCAGTGATGCTGACGCTCGACAAGCTGGCCAAAATCGGCAGCCGCGGCGTGCTCGCGGAGCTTGAAGGGAAAGGCGTGGCTCCGGCTGCTGTAAGTGCGCTCGCGGAGCTGCTGGACATGGATGCTCCATCTTTTGAAGAGCTGGCGGAGAACTATGGACTGGGCGGGGAACCGGGTGCTCTGGAGGTGCTGGCTCTGCAGCGGCTGATCGCGGCGGTTGGACTCGCGGAGACCTGCGTCTTCGATCCTTTTCTGTCACGGGGCCTGTCCTTCTACACAGGGACGGTATACGAGATCTTCGATGCTTCCGGTGCCTACACTTCCAGCCTTGGCGGCGGAGGCCGATATGACTCGATCATCGGAAAGCTGGTGGGGCGCGAGGACATCGAATATCCCACGGTGGGCATTTCCTTCGGCATGGAGTCGATTATGGCTCTGCTTGGCGAACGGGCTGTCCGTGTGGAAACATCAGGGGTGCTGGTCATACCCGTCGGAGAGTGTATGCCGCAGGCCTTGACAGCAGCCGCTGCCATCCGTGCTGCCGGCATCCGTACTGCTGTGGATACCGGGAAACGCAAGCTGAAGAAAACGCTGGCCGCAGCGAACACGAAAGGTATCCGCTACGTCATTCTAGTCGGGGAGAGCGAAGCGGCCGAAGGCAAGCTCCGGCTCAAGGATATGTCGCAGCAAAGCGAGGAGCTGCTTACGGTGGAAGAAGCTATTGCAAAGCTTGCCAGGTAACTCAATCTATATCATTGCACTTTGCGCGGCACCCAAAACCCCAATATATACTATCTGACATGCTAAACAAGCCGCACCGGAACAAACATCCGATGCGGCCTTTGCAGCCGTCTATTTCTTGCCATAGACGATTTTTTTGATGCTGTCGCAGGAGAGGCAGAATTGTTCTGCCAGATGCTCAATGCCGAGCCCAGCCCTATACTGCTTACGAATCTCATTATTCCTGTGGGTCAGATAGGCTCTGCCGCCGGAGTTCTCGCCCCATTTGGCCTTTATCCCTTCCGGCTTTGGCACGTAGAGCATCCCGCCATGTATATATTTCTGGACTTCCTTCAGCAAATCTTCCGGCAATACTATATCCGCGTTAACATATTTCATCGCAGCTCCGCTCCTTAAAATTAATAAACTTTTTAAGGTGGCAAAGTCTACAGGATGAACAACGTTACTCTTGCAGGCTATTATAGCGGTGTTATGCTTCCCGCTCTATGCAAACAACCGCCATTGTTGTTCATCCATAGACCTTGCATAGAGCGGAACCCTAATCTTCTCATACTCATACTCATCCTCATCCTCCCTTCTATATCCGGTGGGTATGAAACATACCTTTTCCTTATTGTACCATTGATAGGGAGATGCAAACACTCCCCGTCAGCAGCCTCTGGCCGCACGCCCCTGCGATAACCGTTCCCGGTATTCTTTGGGGCTTTGGCCGCTGTATTTTTTGAAAGCGGTGCTGAAGCCGCTGAAGCCGGAATATCCGGCAAGCCTGGCAATATCGCCCACTTTGAGCCCGTTATCCTGCAGCAGCTGTTCTGCCTTGGTCATCCGCAGCTTGGTAATGTAGTCGCTGAAGGTTATGCCGACATGCTGCTTGAACTGTCTTGGCAAATCGGCCTCATTCAAGTAAAACATCTCTGCCAGGGAGGATATCTCCAGCCTGCAGCAGAAATTCTCCCCGGCATATTTCCGGACGGCCTCAATAAGGTGCCAGCCGTCTGAGAAGCGGACCTTCTTCACTTCTTCCATCACAAGCTGCGCCAGCTCATCCAGTAACCTCCGTACCTCATCGTGCGAGCGGGCATTGACAATGGGCATCCGGGAGTTCCAGATGTACCTCTGCAATGAGGAACTGCCCAGCTCAAACTTTTTGGCAATGGAGGCAAGCAGCAATACCAGCCTGAGGGCCAGAAAAGTAACAACAGGTGTATCTCTTTCGTTGTTCATCAGGCTGTCCAGCTGCTGGCGGAAGCCGTGCATGTCGGGATTTTCGATTGCCCGCTTCAGCTTTCGTTCAATCTCCGGAGTAAAGGCCGGGGCCAATTCCAGGTCACGGTAACGCACGTCCCCTTCCTTACCGCTGCCGCTCCGGGTCCAGGGCAACATGCAGGAGGCATAGCTGTTCTTCAGCCGTTTCAGTCCCTTCACTTCCCCGCCAATCCCGCTCACACATTCCATCTTCAGTTCACTGGCAACGCTGTGATTCAGCTGCTCCATGAACCGCCGGGTCTTCCGGACATGCTCCGCTCCCGGTTTCAGGATCACAAGAAAATACATCATTGCCGAATCTGCAACGCTGCCAAACGGATAAATTCCTTTATAATCAGAGGACGTTTCCCGGCAGAGCTTCTGAAAAGCCAGATTCAGCAGGTTCCGGCGTTCCCGGCGGTCTGCCGATATCTCTGATGTCATTCTCATCTCTGCCGCTGCACACTGCAGCCTCAGATCATCTGCCGCCAGCGGGGCCAGCCCTAGCTGCTGCAGACGCTCCCTAATCACTGTGAGATTAGGCCAATCGTCCCGAACCATTTGCAGCAAAAAGCTCTCCTGCAGCAACTGTACTTGGTCATTCTTACGCAAATTTCCGTGATCCGGGACACGTTGATTCTGCGCCTTCGACCCGAATTCCCGGCCCGGATTGCCCGGCAGCTCATGCAGCTCTTCATATACATATGCCTCCGGCCTCGGCAAATAATCCCTCATTTTGATCCACACCCCTTGGTAACATTATGGACCAAAAATCCGGGTCGTAATGCTGCTGCCGGATTGCCAAAAAAAGAACCCCGCCGGCAACCGGCGGGGCCAAATACTATATTAAAGGGGGGTATAGATTTAATATACCCCTGCAAGCTTAAATCCTAATGAAAACTGGCTAAAGATTGCATTAACTGCATTATATTTTGAATTGTTCCACCAGCCGCTGCATTTCTTTGGCGCTTTGTGTATTCTCATCAGCCATTTTTGCTTCGTGGAAGGTTTTTTCTACGATATCCGCAGTTTTCACAGCAATGTCCTGCACCCCGACCGCACCTTCATTGACGGTAGTTGCAACCTCGTTGACGGCAATAGCAATGCTGGACACTGTCTCGCTCAGATGGTCGGCAGCTTCCTCGAACTGGCTCATCAGCCCATTAATCGCTGTGGCGTCACTGTTGTACTGCTCGCTGACCTCCGCTAGACGCTCATAATCTCCCAGCACATTCTGATCAATAAAGTCCAGGATTGCCTCGGAATTCCCTTTCATCTGTTCCACGGAAGAGTAAACATTTTTGACAACGTCCTGAATGCCGGCTGCCGTTTCAGAGGATTTCTCTGCCAGCTTGCGGATTTCCCCCGCCACCACGGCAAATCCCCGGCCCGCTTCTCCGGCCCGCGCCGCCTCTATCGCCGCATTCAGCGCCAGCAGGTTGGTCTGGCTGGTGATGGAAAGGATCGTATCGGCGAGGACGTTGATTTCATGAATGGAGTCTGACTGCTCAATCGCTTTTTGCATTTCCACTTTTACCGAATCATAGATTTCCCGGGTATTGCTGATGGACTCGGTGGCATCATGCTGCAGCGCCAGAGCCCGTTCGGTGATCTGTACAGATACACCAGCACCTTCCTTAACACGTCCGGAGATCACCCGGACATTGTTCTCAACCTCATGAATCGCCGCTGTCATCTCCTGGGTAGAGGCCGCCGTCTCCTCCATACCTGCCGACAGCTGCTCTGTAGTCGCCGAGTTGTCATGGGCATTCTCCCGCACGTCAATGGACAGCTTCTCCAGCGTCTCCGCATTGTCCAGCACCTTGGTGGAGATCGTAACCAGACTGCCGGCCATTTCCCGCAGCACAGCCCGTGTATGGAACATCGCTTTGGCGATCGTACCGGTCTCATCTTTATTTTTGGTCAGGTACTCATATTGTGTATCATATTTGAGATCCAGTTCTGCCGTACGGTTAATTAGCTCTGTCAGCTTAATGATCGGCGAAGAAATCCGTGTAGCCACAGAGATGCCTACCAGCAAGGTCAGCAGCAGGCTCCCGAGTCCCAGCAGAATAATAAAGTTCGTCATGTTGTTGACCGGCTTCATCACCTCATCAATATCACCGGTGAGCACCAGTGTCCATTTCGTTTCCGGCAAAACGGTGAACGCTGCTTTTTTCTCCGCGCCGTTGAAGGTATATTCTACATTCCCGTCAGCTACTGTCTCACCAGCCTTCACCCGTTCCACAACTGCTTTCATCTGTGCGTTCTCCAGCGGTGATCCGATCTTGGCTTCATCGGGATGGTACAAAATATTGCCTGTCTCATCCACAAGATAGGCATAGGAGGAAGGCGCATTCGCCACCTTGGCATCGGCCAAATATTTAATAATGCTGTTCGCGTTGACGGCTGAACCCACGAAACCGATCATTTTGCCGCCGCTCATCACCGGATGTATAAAAGCGAGGACATACGCGCCTGTAGATTTGGACTTCAGCGTTTCACTGACGACCGGCCCGGCGGTTTTGAGCACATTTTTCGTATAATTTCTTTCGCTGAAATCCGCTCCTATGAGCTTGGTATCGCTGTCCGCAATCCCTATTCCTTTCATATCGGCCACAAATATATGCTCCAGATTGCCCGCATTCTTCACCATCTGCTGAAACTTGGCATTCACCTCGGCCCGAAGCGGGTCCCCGCTGGCAAGACCTCCGCTTGCGGAATTCAGCAGCAGCTCGGCAATTTCCGATTCACCCGCAACAAGCTCCATGCTGCGCTTTTCTTTGTCTATCATCGCTTCGATGGTCTGTGCTTTGTTTGTATTCACCTGTGCCATGGAGGTTTCGGTCAGATTGAGAATGGTCCGTGTGGATTTGCTGTACGTAAAAGCCCCCATTAATACTGTAGAAATCAGTGTAACGACGATCATCAATACCGATAGCTTCATCCGAATCTTCATCTTCTTCTACATCCTTCCGTCCTGATTTCCTAGGTAATTCTGTTCTCATCTTTAAGCAGTAACATTTATTACAATAATTATCGGATTTAAGCCTTGAATAGTGAATATTACATGGAGAAAATTAGGATATATTATCGCATTTTGTCGAAATCTAGGTCTATAGTTTTAAGTTTTTAGCAGGATAAGCAAACCCTAAACTGGCACCTCGCCTAGAATATCTCCCGGCGCAGGTGCTTGTTTCATTGCTAAGCTATGGGCAACATTGACCACAGGAAGCCAAGAAAAAAACGGCTGTGTCATCCCCCCACGGGACAGTACAGCCGTCTTGGATCTAGGTTATCTGGAGAACGGCTCCTCTTAAATCCTACTGTAACGATTTAAGTGGAAAAACTGGCGTATGAAAACAACATTAGGCTTACGGCCGCAGGGATTCCCCACAGCTCCAGAAGGAAAGGGGCATGCTGAAGGGACCGTTGTGCTTCCTTCACGATCGATCCGCAGCCGTTGCGGACAGGAGAGCCTTTATTCTTGCCGATTCAGACGGTTCAGAAGGTTATGCGGACTGAGATGCCCTATTTGTCCCTTTCCCCTCTGTTCCAGGCTCCATCGAACGTTATAACGGCTCCTGAGTCCGTAACTGCTAAAAAAGCAAGATTTTTGGCAAAATAAGGGCTCCTCTGTCCGCATTTCCTATACAATTGCTTACCCGTATAAATCTTAAAAACAAGACCGCAGCACCCGGCTGCGGTCTTGTTTAAGATATAATTTATATGTTTCACACCATAAATGTCCCTTCTATTTCCCGCTGATTGCGAAGGATTATACTTCCTGCGGGAACAGGGCATCTAGTGCCGGGCAAGGAAGCTTGTCAAGGAAATCGGAAAGCGGTGCAGGCATATTGCTGTAAAGGTCTTTTAACGAGGTGCCTTTATAGATATTGCCGATAATGACCGGGTGGCACAGCTCAGAGATCAGAATATCCCCATTGCCGTGCAGGTGAAGCTGCTTCTTGCCTTCAATGCAGTGCGGGAAATATACCCCGGGCTGCTCCTGAAAGCCCAGTTGCTCCATAAAACGGTCCATGCAGGTGAAATAGAGGGTCGTATCCTCTTTTTTACGGGCAATCAGCTCGTTTACGGCGTTCTTCAGTTGTTCGCGGGCCGCAATCGCCTTCCAGCCGGTATGACCCATAATAATGCTGTTCTGGATTTCGTGGGTTCTAACCCCCATCGCATAGACATGGTCGCTGATCTCCTGCATCTTATCCTGTGTCTCATTGAACAGCAGCGTTTCCAGGACTACATCCACACTGGTTTTGGCGAACATCGTGATGTTCTCTCTGATTTTGTCATAGATGCTGGTATGGATATTATAATAACGTGAAAACGCCTCGGCGGTTGTAAAGTTGAAGGAAATATGGATCGTGGTCAGCCCGGCCTTCTCCAGCTGTTCAATCCGCTCTGCGTTCAGAAGGCTTCCATTGGAATTCAACTGGGTCTGAATGCCCCGGGAGGTGCAGTAGCTGACAATTTCCACACAATCTTCGAATTTGAGGGTGACTTCTCCTCCAGAGAGACGAACCCGCTTAAGATTCGGCAGCTCCTCCAGAATGCGGACCACTTCTTTGCCTTTGATGCTCTGTCCGTCATTTCTGTTATATGCGCAGCAGTAATCGCAGCGGAAATTGCAGTTCGAGGTTACCCCGACCTCCAGCCCCTCCAGCTCATAAGTCAGCGGTTTATCCAGCTCCAGTGATTTATATTTCATGCTCATGCTCTGTATTCCTCCTGAAAGTAAGATGTCTCCCGCTAAGGTCAACCCTACAAATTATACAGGTTCGCCGCATAAGTTAATGTGACATTTGTTGTTAATATAGAACCGGAACATCAGCAGGCGCAGTCTGCTACGTCATCTTCTTCAGCAAATTAAACGGGTTATGCCAGCATGATCTTTAGATTTTCTATTTCTCTATGATAAAAATCAACTGTCTTGCCTTCTGTGATGTTCCAGTCACTTTCCAATAGAGCAATGATTTCCTGGAGCATCTCAATGGATTTATCATATTTTCCCTGAATTTTGTAGATATGCGAGATGGCTTCGAATGAATCTGTATATTTGGGATTTGGCTGAAGCTCGTGGCCTTTGGCGTAATATTCTATAGCTTCGTCGTATCTGCAAAGTTTAGCCATACAGTCTCCTCTGGAGGAGACCGCAAGCCAATCCTCAGGGTACAGTTCAGTCATTTGCTCCCAGAGTGCCAAGGCCTGAGTTAAGTCACCTTCTTCCTTGCATATCAGACCTCCATATTTTTGATATAAATGACCGGGATGGATTTGGTTTAATTGTTCCAGAACTGCTTTTGCTTCAATACATCTGCCGTCTGCAATCAGGTAGTTCAAAAGCCAAACATAAGCCTGCCAGTACTCGGGGTGATTCAGCACGAAATTTTGATAATACTCTATGAGCTTATGGCGGTTGGAATAGTTCCAGTCAAAAATGACGCCATGCTCTGCATCCCGCAAAGCGTTATGATTACTTTTGCTGTCTGGAGCTAATATCAATGCCTCTTTGGCATAACGGGCGGCCCATTCACGGTGCTCATCTGAGCGATGAATGTGCAACTGAGCCAGCAGCGTAAGGCATGGCGATTTTTGGCTGTCATCATTCATTTTCTCTATAAGAAATTGCTCAGCATAGTTAAAATCATCTTCTGATATAAATTGTTCATTGCTAATCATATTTCCGATCCGTTCCAGCTGTACATCGTCGGTTAATGCAAAAAGCTCATCAATTGTAACGCCTAAAATCACAGATAAATCAGGAAGAATTTGAATATCGGGCATAGTTACGTTGTTTTCCCACTTGGATACTGCTTGGGACGACATATTCAGTTTTACTGCGAGTTGTTCCTGAGTCATTCCTTTTTGCAAACGCAGTGTTTTTATTTTCTTTCCGATCTCAATATTCAATTAGCTAACCTCCAATTAATCTCATTGCGACTATATAGAATGAACTTAAGATATTTACATTAGGGACTTCGTCGGGACTACGGAGAATGTTTGGACTTCCGGCCGCTGTTGTCTACAGATTTCTTCAATTTATACCGCTGTTCGCGGTTGAAATCCGCAGACAAAGGCGGACGCATTCGCTCCTCCAGTTCCAAACTTCCCCTCCATCCCTTTTCCCTTTTGTTAATTTTTCAAGTTCACTCTATATAGTCAATTGAATTATAACTTTTTGTTGAAAATATCCTCAATGACCGCTTGGTTACACAAATTCGCTTATCAGTTACATAATTAGCGGCCTATACGAATGAGGGGATAAACAAAAGGCTGCCGGCAACGGCAGCCTTTTGGCTCGCTAAAAGCTATATTAATAACCGACCCGCTTACTTAACCCGGCGAGTTCTACCATTCTACCGATTTGCCCATTTCACTCCACACTGGCTGTCCGATCAGACCGAGGCGCCAGATGGCGATGCCCTTGAGGCCATAACGTTTGGCCAGGCCGATCTTGGCATTGACCGAGGTCTCATTCTCGCTGTATACCGAAATGCCCAGGATCAGCTTGTCCTTGCTGACCTGCTGGAGGGCCAGACGGATGGATTCATCCACCTTGTTCATCGGCTCCGGTCCGGTCTCACCTTCATAGGCGTAAGCCATAATCACCAGGTCGTCGGCAATCGTGGCCAGCGTCTTGTAATCATAACCTTTATAGGAGCTGTTGAGCGGATGCAGAATGACCGTAAGCTTGAGGTTCGCGGCCTTGGCTTTGGCGGACAGATTCTTGACAAAAGTGTTGTACTGACTCTGCACAACCGCCTTGTCCCCGGTCATGCCGAGCCCCTCCAGATCAAGGGCAATCCCCCGGAATCCTTTCTGTGTTGCCGTATCTACGATACCGGCAATCGTCTGCTGCTGAAGCTGCAGATTCTCCACATTCTTGGTCAGCTCCAATTCCTTGTCCCCTGAGTATACCATCAGATAAGGAGCGGTCCCCCCGGCTGCGGCATTCTGGACGATTGATTCCGGTGTGACATCACCGGCGGCCTGCGGCCATCTGAACTCTGTCCCCGAGGTCGTGTATTGGCCGCTGCGGTCAATCCGGCTCCAGCCAAAGGCAACAGCGTCAAAATCCGGGATCAGGGAAACCTCACTGTACGCACCCTGCGCGTAGAACCCAAGGGTATATAAATCTTTTTTCGGTGAGGTGATGGACACCGTCTTTGTGGCCTGATTCCAGGCTACGCCTGCACCGAACTGCTGTCCAAAAAAACTGAGCGGAATCATCGTGGTGCCGCGGATGTTCTGCGGTGCCACGGCCAGCTTCACGGCCGAGCCGTTCACCGATGCACTTTTGCTGCCCAAGGTCAGTATTACTTTTTGGGTGCCTGAAGCCTCTTTATGGGTTGCTGTAATTTGCTTAGCCGCCTGATTCCATTCCACCTTGACACCCAGTGCCTCGGAGATTGCCCGGAAAGGCACCATCGTAGTCCCGCTCATCACCGCCGGTTCTACCGGAAAAGGAAGCGGATATCCATCGAGTACGATACTGACACCGCCTGCAGCCGCCTTAACACCTTCTGCCGGAAGTGACGTAAAACCTGCTGCTGTAACTGCTGCGCACAATACTATTTTGGCCAACCATTTCATTGCCGGATTCCCCATTCTAAGTAGGATATGAATTCGAATCTCTCAACCGCATGCACTCCTACCATTCTACCAAACCAGGTATTTTTAGCAAATTAATAGATTGTAACTATTGCCTTTCTGGTTAGCCTTCTTATTTTACATAAGGTGCAGCAGCCCGGGCGAAACGCTCCAGCGCTTCGGTCAGAGTTGAACGCGGACAAGCGAGATTAATCCGCAGATGGCCCTGGCCTTCCGTACCAAAAATGGAGCCTTCGTTAAACGCCACTTTGGCCTCGCGGTACATCAGCTTTTTCAGACCCTCGGGATCAAGTCCGAGTTCGCGGCAATTCACCCACAGCAGGTAAGTAGCCTCCGGCCTCATTGGCTTCACTTGCGGCAGATGCTCTGCAAGGTAGCTTATGGCATACTCCGCATTACTGCTGATATGCTGAATAAGCTGGTCCAGCCATTCCCCGCCTTCATTGTATGCCGCTTCCACTGCCTCCGGGGCAAAAAAAGCGGACATATGCAGGCTGAGCGCCTTCAGCTTGTATTCAAATTTCCGTCTCAATTCAGGATTGGAGGTGACGATATACGAGGTCTGCAGGCCGGGCAGATTAAATGTCTTCGTTGCGGCGAGTGTGGTCAGCGTAATATCCGACAGCTCCTTCGATAAAGAAGCGAATGGAATATGCTTATGGCCCGGCAACGCCAGATCGCAATGAATTTCATCTGAAATGACTGTCACGCCGTACCGCAGGCACAGTTCTCCAAGGCGCAGCAGCTCCGCCCGTTCCCACACTCTGCCCCCCGGGTTATGCGGACTGCACAGCAGCAGCAGCCTGGCGCCGCCGCTCATCAGCTCTTCGAGCTGTTCATAATCCATAACATAATGGCCGTCTTCGAGTTTCAGCGGATTGATAGCTACCTTCCGGTCATTCATCCGGATCACATCATAAAAAGGATAATACACCGGCGACTGCAGAATCACCTGATCGCCCGGGTTGCTGAACAGCTCTACCGAAAGGCTAAGCGATGTAACGATGCCGGGGGAATCTGTAATCCATTCCTTTTGAATCTCCCAGTCATGGCGTCTGCTGTACCAGCCGGCAATCGCTGATTTGTAGGAATCACTTGTCACGCTATAGCCGTATATCCCCTCCTGCACGCGGCGCAGAATCGCGTCCTTCACGGCAGGCGGGCTTTCAAAGTCCATATCGGCTACCCAGAGCGGAAGAATGTCTTTGTCTCCGAACAGCTTCTCAGACTGGTCCCATTTGTAGGAGCGGGTATTGCGGCGGTCAATGATACGGTTAAAATCATACTTCAACTAGAATCCCCATCCTTTCTGCTTGTTCATTTATTGTAACATGGGGAGACACTTCCGGCACCTGCTTCAGACTTATAGAGTTCAGATTTCTATAACCTTAGCTTCCGATACGCAGCCGTTCCAGGGACTGGCTCAGCCGGACCTCCTCCAGCGGCTTCAGGACATAGTCTGCAACGGCGTGATCAAACGCCCACAGTGCATGCTGCTTACTCTCCGTGACAACTACAATCTGAATGTGCGGGATTTTTTGCTTCACCAGCTCAGCCACAAGAACACCCTGCAGACCCGGCCCCTGAAGATCCATGAAGAGCACCTCCGGCTGAAGCTGAAGAATTTTGTCCACCGCTTCCTGCGGCTGGGCTGACATACCGATTACATTGACTTGTCCCGAACGCTGAAGCATAAGAGCAAGCTTATACAGATCCTTCCGGTTCATATCCAGCAAAAACGCCTGTATCATACCTTCCCTCCTCCCGCCGCCTGGAGTTGTCCAGACCCTGCTCAGTTATAAAAAGAGCTGCCCCCGCGTTTGGCGCAAACGTCTGAGGACAGCCAGGGTTATTTTATTGTTCTGCCGCTGTCAAATCCTTATAAGCCATCTGAACCTGGCTATTTCAGTGCTGCCGGCAGCAGGCTGCGCAGATCTTCCATATTGATGATCAGATGGATGTTGTTCATGGTCCGCAGCGAACCGGAGATGATTCCGGCCAGTTGGCCGTGCGCGTCTATCAGCGGTCCGCCGGACATGCCGCTCGCCACCTGGGCGGAAGCCAGAATCCGGCTTCTGCCGTTAATCTCCGCATCGGGCGAATTGACTATGCCCTCCGTGATGATATTTGTATTCTTCAAAGGATATCCCAGGGCGAATACGGCCTCTCCATGCCTGACGGCATCCTTGCGCATACTCAGGTACGCAAAGCCATTGCCCTTCGCTTTCATAGCTGCCGGAACCGGCAGTGCAAGCACTGCCACATCCTTAAGCTCATCGAACGTGGTGACTTTGATCGGACTGATCACTGTCCCGTCCGCCATGATCCCTTCCATCCGTTCCGCACCTTTGACCACATGGTACGCGGTTGCCGCTGTTCCGCCGGAGGACAGGATGATCCCTGTCCCTGTGGAACTTGCCGTACCGTCGCTTTTCAGCACCCGCAGGTAGAACATTGCATTCTCTGCAAGCTGGTACGTCTGCTCGGCGTTGTTCACCACCGGTGTGTCGGCGCTGGAGGTGCCGGTATAGAAGAGAACCGCGGCCAAGACAGAGCAGGCCAGGCACACGGCCAGCCAGTTTCTTTTCATCTCCCATGTCCTCCGCTTCAGATTATTTCACTGCAGACATAATGTCCTTGTACGCCCAGTGCGATGCCGGCAGATCCTTGAATCTCACTGTGGTCACATTCAGCTGCTTCGTGCCGGCAATCCGGTTGATGAGCACAACAGCCTGTGCCCGTGTAATCGGAGCCCCCGGCTTGAAGGTACCATCCGGGAACCCCTGCACATACCCGGCTTTGGACAGTGCATTGACATATTTCTCCGACCAGTGGCCTTTGATGTCCGATTGCTTCGTAACACCGGCTGCTGTAACATCCAGATTCAACACGGCGGTCATGATTTTGGAGAACTCGGCTCTCGTCAGGCCTTTCGTTCCCCCGAACCCTCCGTCCGGATACCCTTCAATAATCCCTGCCGAAGCAAAGAATGCGGTCAGCGCCTGATGCTCAGCCGTTACATCGTTGAACAGGTTCCCTACATTGACTTCTTCCATATCGAGCAGCGGTGCCAGTGCGGCAATCGTTTCGTATCTCGAAATCGCCGTATTTGGCCGGAACAATCCGTTTGCAGGTGCTGTCATGTACTTCACTTCGCCGGCATTGCTCTTCAGGCTGTATTTCGCATTTTCAACCCTATATTCAATCGTGATTACTGTGTCATCTTTGTCCGTAATCATCTTGATCGTCATATTGCCCGTGATCAGAATCTCACCGGTATATTTTTTGCTGTCCACAGTCGGCGTGCTGCCGTCCGTGGTGTAATAGATCGTCTGCCCTTCCGGTGCGGTCAGCTTCAGCTTGCTGTTTCTGGCTACTTTAACCGGCGTTTTGCTATCCCCTTTGGTAAGAGTGGTGCCTGCGATTGCAGAGATGGCCGGTTCTTTGACCGGTGGCACAACGGCCGCTGGAGCGCCGCCACCGCCGCCACCTCCACCGCCGCCTCCCCCGCTGAATTGCTGGGTCCAGGTTCCCGACAGAATCCCGCTGTACTCTTTATTGTCTGCTATCGTTATAGCGTTAATTGCAGTTGTGCTCTTCAGCACGATCGGGCCGCTGTATAACTGGGAGCCTTCCGTAGGCGTACTGCCATCCAGTGTATAATAAATGCTGCCTCCCGGCTCTGTGGTTCCGAGAACAACGGACACTTCAGTGCTGAAGACCGGATCGCCGGACACTACAGTAGGTGCCGCCGCAGGAGCCGGGAATTTCAGGGCCGGTTCATTGACCGTGATGCTCCGGCTCTTCCCGTTCACCGCTGCTGTCAGCACCGCACTGCCGCCCGTTTGCAGCTTGCCGGAGGCCCCGCTAAGGGCTGCTTGGGCAGGATCGGCACTCCAGGTCAATGCTCCGCCGCTGCTCAGCGTAAAGTTCAAGCCTACACGGTTGACCAGGTCCTGCGGATTCAAGACAACTGCCGCTGAACCGAGTACCCCTTCGTCCTTGCCGTCAAACGCACGAAGTACGGGGTAGAAACCTTCATGTGCGGTCCAATGGGCCGCATCGAGCACTCCTGGAAGCGACGGCTTCACAAGCTCGGAGCCAAGCAGACCTTCGCTGGCCGCGTCTCCGGCTTTGCTCTTGCCACCGCCGTCATAATAGGCGATATTCCGCTTCAGCATTTGCCGGTCGAAGGCGGAACTGCTGATTATGGCTCCGCTCTCCTTCTGCCCCGCTATACCTCCGAAGAAAGCCTGCTGCGGGAGAATTTCCCCCTTCACCGCTGCTGTAATTTCCCCCGTATTCAATGAAGATACGATGGACCCGCCTGTATGGTGACCGGCAATCCCGCCGGCCCACGCCTTTTCGGTTCCGGCAGCCTTGATCCGGCCTGCTGCATAAGTGTTCGTTACTTCACCAGCGTTCAGGCCACTGATGCCTCCGGCTGCGGTCTGAGCCGCTGCAGCGCTGACAGCGGCATAAGACATGGAATCCGCAAGGGTCCCCCCGGCTGCATTCCGTCCGGTGATTCCGCCTGCTGCGGCTCCACTGGTGGCGACACTGCCTGAAGAAGAAGCTTGAGTCACGCTTCCTTCATTAATAGCGGTTATGCCTCCGGCGTATCCTTTGCCCGCAATGTCCAGACTCATCGCCCGGATTCCCGACAAGGTTCCCTGATTCAGGCCGGCTGCGCCCCCGGCAGCTTCACTGCCCTGCACGCTTCCGCTGACACTTGCTTCAGAGATCGCTGCTCCACTGTGGTTGATGCCCGCGATAATCCCGGCATTGGCGCCCCCTGCAATCCGGGCATCCGCAAAGTTCACATGGGCAATGTGTCCATAGTTCTCTGAGACAAAACCACTATATTTACGCTCTGCCGTTCCCAGCCGCAGCCCGTAAAGGGTATGTCCTTGTCCATCCAATACTCCGCTGAAGCTGTCAAAGGAGGTCCAAAGGCTGCCGCCTAAATCCATATCCGCTGCAAGCAGCAGCTTGTCCAGCTTCAGACCTTCCGCAGCTGTTCTATTGTACAAACGGTAATATGCTGGTCCAGTTTCGTTGTAGAGCAGCACGGCTCCTCTTAATTGCAGAGGTGTGCTCAAGGTTACCGTGCCATCAACTGCGTTGTCCATGAACGAAGTATCATAATCGATATTCCATTCTCCGGAAGCCAGCGGGTCTACGGCGTTCACTGCCGCCACTGCCGGCTCAGCGCCGGCGTTGCGTCCGACGGCAGTCAGTTTATCACTCGCCCCTGGAGTGAAGGTAGCGCTAATAATTTTGCCATCGCGGAAATTGTATCCGGCCAGCCGTCCTGCATAGACCGTCGAGCCCGTCACATTGACGGAAATTTCCGGCACATTGGCGTAAACCCCGGACAAAGTGCCATCATTGTAGCCCGCAAAACCTCCGGTGTAAGAACGGGTGGAGGACTTCACGCCTACAGTTGAAATCTTCGGCTGCAGCGCATAGGAATCACTGATCACGGCGTTTCGCTCGACCGTACCGGCAAAACCGCCGCTGCGTGTGTCGAAAGCTGTATTGCTGATGGTGCCGGAAGCGTAGGCATCCTTGATAGTGAAGTGGTCCACTGAACCGGCGAAACCTCCGGTGTAGGAGCCCAGTTTGCCGCTTACCGTCAAATCACCAGTAGCATAGGAACGTTCAATCTTTCCTTCGCGGGTATCCGTATCTCCCAGGAGACCGGCAAAACCGCCCGCATAAATCGTATTGTCCTGATTCGTGTCCGTAATCCGCAACGGAATATCCGCATGGGAGTGGGTGATGGTCAGGTAATCCCCGAGACCTACCAGACCGCCGGCACGGGTTGCCGGAACCGATTCACCCAGGGTCAGCGCTGTACCCACCAGGATGGCTTCGCCATCACCGGCAGAGCTCTCGCTGTAATGAATCTGGCCGCCTTCTCCCCGGCCGACAACACCGCCAACATTATATACTCTGCTGTTGTCCACATTCAGACTGTTCTGTGCAGAGTTGTCCACGAGAATACCGCTGCTGTAGCCCGCAATTCCCCCGGCATTCACGGTGTTGCCGCCAGTGACATTCAAGTCGGCCGCTGCTTCCGAGCGGTAGAGGGAAGCATTCGTATTTTTCCCCACAATTCCGCCGGCATAAAGATCCGCTGTATTGCCAGCGCCTGTTACATGGATGGAACCGGAATGCGCTTTTGCCAGATAAATGCCTCTGTATAACGGATAAGGTTTGCCAAAATCAAAGCCTTCGTTCAAGTTATCTGCCGACAGGCTTCCGGCAATTCCGCCTGCGGCGGTTTCACCGCTTTTCGCGGCAACCACAAGCTTTGGCGCTGCATTCACATGGTACAGCAGTGTGTTCACCGCTTCTCCTACGATTCCGCCCGCCATATTGGCTTCTCCTGCGGATTGCACGGACCCGCTGAACAACAGACCGTTCATAGCCGCATCTGAGGCCCTGCCTGCGATCCCGCCGATCTTGGCCTGCAGGCTGCCTTCTGCAGCCGACAATCCAATGCCTGCAGCTTCGGCTTGATCGATATCATAGATATTGCTGGCCGAAGCCGCCTTGGCGAGCGGCATGCTGCCGGCTGCGCCGTCTTTAACGCCCACTACACCACCGACTGTGCCATTGCCGGTCAGTTGAACTCCGGTGCCCGGACCTTTCAGTGTAACATCCGCCAGCACAGCCCGTGCCTCGGCATGGCCGATCACTCCGCCCAGCACTGAATCCAGGCCAGACGCTTCAAGCCGGCCATCCGTAAACGTGAGGGACAGCTGCTTGGCGCTGCCGGAAACATAACGTCCAATCAGTCCGCCTGTAATACTGTCCGCACCGGTTGAAGTGATCCGGTATTTCGAACTCACCTCTTCATTCATTCCTGTGACATTGCCGGATTGCCGGCCGACAATCCCGCCAATGACCGCTTGATCGGCGGAACTGCCGATGCTGCCGTCTATGGCAGTCAGAAGATAAGTCGATGCCGCAAGGGCTTTGGTGCTGTCACTATCCGCTGTATAGACCAGCTCCGAGGTGTTGTCACCAATGATCCCTCCGGCGATCCCGCCGGTGTATACAGTTTCGATTCTGCTGCCGCCATCCAGCGTCAGATGCAGCGCGGAAACAGAACCCGTATTCTCGCCGATGATACTCCCCACCGTACCGCCGCTGATCTTGCTGCCGTTCAGCAGCTTAAGGTCAATGTTCGATACCGTCCCCAGGTTCCTGCCGGCGACAGCCCCAGCAAATTGGCTGCCCGCGATGGTTAATGGCTCCAGATTGATATTCTTTACGGTGCCTCCGGCGCCAATGACGCCGAACAGCCCGGAATGGCTGAATACCGCCGACCGCATAGTCAGACCGTCAATCAGATGGCCGCCGCCGTCAAGCGTTCCTTGGAAGGCATGTTCTTCTTCATCGCCGATAGGTGTCCACTGCTTCGATTGAATATGGATCGGATTCATCACGGTAATGGTTCTGTCGGCAAAATCAAACTTATCCACACCGGCGATCGTACCGTTCACAATCGCGGCCAGACCGGCAAGCTCCGCTTCGCTCGAAATCTGGAACCGGATGGCATCCTTGTCTTTCATATACCAGTTGATATTGGAATTCACGCCGCCTCCGGCATCTCCGCCGGTGTTGGCTTCACGGTTGACTTCAGGATATTTATATTCCGCATTCAGTGAACCGTATTTCCAGGCTCTGCTGAAATCCCAGCCGGACAGGCCCGGGAAGACCTCTCTGTCCCGCAGCGTTTCCGAAAGAATCGTGGTCAGGCGGACATGGACATCCAGCCAGCGGTGCTTGCCTTCAGCAAAGTCCGGAAGGTCTTTGTTAATATTCCGGGCTTCATCTTTTATATAGTAGGATTTGTACAGCAGCTCTTTGCTGGCATTGTCATACCGTCCGGCAAAGCCGCCTGCATAAGAATTATTATCAAGTTTTGCGGTTACTTCAGCCGCCGAATAGGCATTGGTAACCTTACCGTTGGTGATTCGGCCGATAAAGCCGCCGGCATAGGATTGCTCCCCAAGGGCGTTTACGCTTTTCGCTACATAAGAATTCTTGATGCTGCCTCCTGTGTGCTCTCCTACCAGACCTCCGACTACGGTATACTTCCCGTTTGCGGTCACTTTGGAGGAAGAGTAGGACTGTTCTACCGAGCCTGCACTGTTTCTGCCGATCAAGCCGCCAAGGAACACGGATTGGCTGGCTGATCCGGCAGCTTTACCCGTAATATCAATGTCTACATACGACCCGATCACCTGTCCGGCATTTTCACCGGCCAGTCCGCCGGCAAGGGTTCCGGCGCCTTCTATGGTCATATTAGCATTGGAATACGTGTAATATAGCGTTCCGGCAGCGGTATTGCGTCCGGCTAAGCCGCCAAAGATGGCGTTGTCGCCTTTTGAGCTTACCGGGAGTTTATCTGTAATACTGTTGTTGGCAATCAGACTGCGGTTTTCACCCACCATGCCGCCGATCACAGACGATGGGGAAACGGCATTAATGCTGCCCAGAATACGGCTGTTCTGAATCGTGCTGACAGCAGTGCCGGGATTCGGAACCGGATCTCCGGCTTGGGCAGCATTCAGTCCGACGATCCCGCCGATGACAGAGTTTGCTGCTGTGGCATTGGTTTTTAGACTAAGTGCGGTTATATAGTTGTTCGCAATAACAGCAGTATTCGTTCCCAGATGATAACCGGCGATACCCCCTGTCTTCACGTTCGGGCCGTTCAAGGTCAGGTTCAGCGTTTTGCCGGCCAGACGTTCCAGACGGGATTGATCGTTATAGCCGACCAGGCCGCCGATATAGGCATCGGCTCCTTCTGTGCCTGAGCTTATCAGCAGATTTTCCACGTTCAGCGCTGACGTGTCGCCGCTAATGGTGCTGTTCTCCAGAGCTCCGGCCAATCCTCCGGCTTTCGCTCCGGCTCCTTTAACCGTGAAGGTGAGATAATCCGGCGCGATAGCGGATGCCAAAGGTTTGATAATATCGGTGGCTTTGGCAAAACCTGCAATGCCGCCTGCCTTGACGTCCTTTCCGGTGATATTCACCAGGGTATTCTCACCTGCGAGCATAACCGGAGCTGTAATGACAGCACGATGGCCTTCGATGCCTTCCGAGCGTCCAACAATCCCCCCCGCTTCTGTCCGCAGGCCGTTTGCTGCAATCACAACAGTGCGGGCGGTTGCATCGGTTAGCGTGCCGGTATTGTAGCCGGCGATTCCGCCCACTGCATTGTCCGGTCCCGGCGAACTGATGCCGATGTTCTCAGCCAGCACATACGGGCTGGTTCCGTGGTTCTCGCCGAACATCCCTCCGGCAACCCCCTGCGAAGCCTCTGCCCGGATTTCAATCCGGTTCGTATGCAGATACAGTGCGGAAGCCCGGTTGCTGCCGACTGCGCCGCCGAAGCTCACTTGATCCGCCTTCATTTCTACTAGAATATCGCTGGCTTCCACGGCTTGCGCTTTTGTACCGATGGAAGCTTCTGTATTCAGTTTTCCAGCAACTCCGCCGAACGTATAGCCGCTGCGGCCGGTTGCGGTAATGAACCCGATTTTGGCCGCTTTGCTGCCGGTCAGGACGAGTGCCTGGTCATTTATGCCGACGATTCCGCCAGCTGTAATATTGTCCCGGCCATCTGCAGCCGGTGCAGCTGCCGCCGCCTCCATACGAAGGCTGTTATAGTCCGTGCCGCTGGCATCCCCGGCTGATACGCCGGTGATTGTCCCTTGTGCGCTTCCGGCAATACCGCCGAGGACACCGCCTTCGGAAGTAGCCTTCAGTGTAATATGCTTCACTGTGGAATTGCTGATGGTGCCGTCCAGATAACCGGCAATCCCGCCAATGGTTCCATCGGAAGTGATGGCATTGTAATCGTCAGCCGCTTTACCTGCCTGAGAGGCTGCGATCTCGCCGCCGGTTTCATAGCCGGCAATCCCCCCGGTGTAGACATTGGCTGTACCGGTGACATTTAAGGTCCCCGCAAAAGAAGCATGGGTGAAATGTCCTCCGGCATCGTACCCGGCGAATCCTCCGGTATAGACACCCGCCCCGCCGGATACTGTAATGGCGGCTGTATTCTGATACGCCGCAGACGCCGGATTATTCAGCACGAGGCCTTTTGCGGCATATCCGATATAGCCGCCTGTATAAATATGTTGTGAACCCGTTGCTGTAACAGGGCTGGTGTTGTTGTAGCCTGCGGTCCAGGTTAACGGGCTGTCCGCATATCCGGCGATTGCGCCGGTGTATACGTTCGTGCCGCCGTTATTCGTTACCGGAGCCGAATGGTCAAAAGCCATGGTGATGTCCGGATTCTGCACGGCCCCCACTCCGCCGATCAATCCGCCGGCGTAGGAGCCTGCGGCTGCCGGAGCATCGATATTGACCGCTCCACTGCTGATCGTAGCATTGGAATATACGATCGTTCCATCGGTTTTACCGATAATGCCGCCGGCATATACGATGTCCCCGCCGGTAGCTGCTACCTCAGCACTATTGCTGATGATCGTATCTTCGTCATTCATGATCAGAGAGCCTGAAGTATGGCCGGCAATCCCTCCGGCATAGCTCGTCCCTCCCTGCCCGTTAGCCAGAATTGCTCCTGAGTTTGATACTTTTTTGATCTTCAGACTGCCGGGACCGCTATATCCAACGATTCCCCCTGCAGCCGAAGCACCGTTAGCCGTGATGGAAGCTTCGTTGACGGAATTGGAAATGGAACCTGTCCCCATACCCACGATACCGCCGGTAAAGGCTTCGAACGGTGAACTGATCGTCTCAATCCGCATTTTATTGGTAATATCGTATACCGTGCTGTTGCCAGTCATTTTGCCGACTGCTGCACCTGCATAGACATCATAAGTAACGCTTGTTACGCTGATCGAACCGCTGGAATCGAACTCAAAGCCGCCCACAGTTCCGCCGTCCATGTTGCCGACAAGCCCTTGATAAGACAGACTCGGGTCAACGTTCATGCCCGAGAGGGTAAGAATCTCCCCGCCCTTAGAGATCAGCGTCCCGCGAAAAGGATGCTCTCCTGTCCCGATCGGCACCCAAAGATAGGCGGACAGATCCAGACTCTTATCGATTTCGAGGATCTTATTCCGGAAGCCGTCAATGCTGCCGTCCGGGTCTTCATTGACCAGCTTGGCAACCCCGGCCAGCTCGGCGGCCGAGTTGATTTTATACGTAGTATAGGCAGAATTGTACCATGCCGTTTCGGCCGAGCCCGTCCAGGTCTGCCCATCCGCCTTGGCCAGCAAACCGCCGGTAACCGCAGCAATTGTCAGGACTGCCAGCGCAATGGCCAGCCCGATCAATGATTTGTGCTTCCTTGCCATCATGACACCACCTTAAATGTAATAGGATTCTATCAGAGCATTTCATGGCGTAAAGCTTGCCCACACCCATCCTCCAGGGATGGTGTGGGCGCTGCTCTTCGTATTACCTGCCGATGATGAATTGATCCAGTCTGTTGGCCATGGCGGCCGCTTCCGCACGGGTCAATACTCCCGCCGGATTGATCTTGCCGTTTACGCCACGGATAATCCCGTATTTGATGCTGAGCGCAATCGGGGATTTTGCCCAGGCCGGAATTTCACCCTTGTCGGCAAAAGCATTGAGGATTTGGGCTGCCTCTGCGTCACCCATGCTCTCACCGCCGCTGCTTACCACATTCAGCAGTCTTCCTACCATCGTCATGGCTTCCATCCGGGTCAGTGTAGATTTCGGTGCGTATGTGCCTTCGCTCAGTCCGGTAACAATCCCCAGATCTGCTGCAATCGAGACACTGCGGAAATACCAGCTGCTCTCGGCCACATCCTTGAAGCCCTGCTTGGCTGCCGTGTTATTCATCAGCCCTGCCACGCGCAGCAGGATAGTCGGAAGCTCGGCTCTGGTAATCTTCGCTTGCGGAGCAAAGGTGTCTGCCGAGGTACCTAATACAAACAGCTTGCCAGAAGCACTGCTGATGTCTGGTCCTGCCCAGAAGCCTTTGGCGATATCCTTGAACGCTTTGGCATTGTTGATAAAGAACAGGCTGCCTTCTCCCGTCAGCTGCACATCCACAGCAGTTCCGCTGCTGTCGGGTTTCCAAGGGATGGTGGTCCACTGGCCGGCTGCATTTTTCAGTACCACTGCGGTGATATCCTTCGCGGCGATACCTGCCGGAATGGCAATCCTGCCGGCAGGGGCAGGTGTCCACTGGCCTGCTGCCAGATTCACGCTGACGGTGACGCCTTGGCCTCCGCCCAGCACGGTGAATTTCTGGGCTGCAGCAGCAGCGTTCATGGCCTCCTTGTCAGCGGCAGAATTCCTTCCGATGCTGATCTTGAGCGGTTCGGAGAGACCCTTCAGATTCTCCGAAGCCAGCGTCAGCTGTCCAAGCGGAACCTCGATGATCAGCTTCTTCTTGGCTGAAACCGCCTGCTGCACAACCTTCTGATCCACAGTAATGCTGAAGCCAGCAGCTGCGGCTGCCTTCGAGCTGATCACAATGTCTCCACTGCTGCCAGCTGCAACATCACCGTCTTTAATATGAAGAACTGCGGTTGTTCCTTCCCAAGCCGCTTCAATGGCTTTGCCGCCGACGGTGAATACCGGTGCGGTTTCTGGAACCGGCTGGTCTGCCGCTAATCCGCCGCCTGCACCGCCACCGCCGCCACCGCCGGAGCTGCTGCTCCAGATGACTGCAGGTACTGCGGCCGCTGCCATAGCTTTCTTGGCCAGTGAAGTCCGCTTAGCCACAACGATGACATCCCCCAGATTGGCAGGAATCACACCATCCGCCGGAAGCAACGCCCAACTGCTGAGATCCGTGTCGAATTCCGGCAGAACAGCACTTCCGTTAGAGTAGATCTTATAGGCCAGTTGTTGACCGGTCATATCTCCGGCACTGGATACAATCACCTTGGTGTGTGTGGTGTCGCCGCCGATGGCCTGAGCCGAGGCTGTCAGCGTTCCAAGCGCTGTAGGCTTAGGAACTTCTACAGAAGCAACAGCGTAGCCTTTCAGCACAACGCCTTCGGCAATCTTGTATTCCGCTTCAATCAGACTGGCTCCGGTAGCCAATGCGCTCACCGTCGTTACATTCTCCTTAGAAGTAGTCACTTCAACCGAATCGCCTGTCGGTACAGTGTAGGCGAGACGCCCAAGCTCGCTGTCCTTCACAGGCACCTGCTCAAACTTCAATTTTCCGTTTCCGTCCTTCCCTCTGGCGACCTTCAGGAAAGCTTTCAGCGTACTTGTCTCCCCTGGCTGCAGGGAAGGGACTTTCTCAAGAATCAAGGCCGCAGGCACATCATAGCTGTCGTTGGTAATATCGACGACCGCTGAATTCCCGTTGCCCGCCCCATCGGTGGCGGTGAACTTAAGCGCCACTGTCGGATCACCCGAAGGGATTGGAACTTCACTGTTAAAGGTTCCGTCTTCGGCTACAGGGACTACCGTGTCACCTACTTTGAGAATGGTATCCTTCGTCGTTGTGCCGGAGACCTTTATTTTTCCTCCTGCGGTTCTTGCACCCGTTGCAGGTGAGTCAATGTAGAGCACAGGAGCCAGTGTATCCACTGTCAGGTACAGCATCGTGACGGAAATGTCCTTGGTCACGGTATTGGTTGCCCGCAGCTCAATAGCGTAAGGCCCGTCTGTCTTGAACTGGCTGAAATCAAGCTTGCCCTGGCTTGCGTTTCCGCTGTCAGTCAGGTTCACCTTGCCGATGGATTGCTCGGCATAAAACGCTTCAACCGATACATTCTTCTGATCCGAGCTGAGGGTGATGCTCTGCCCGGTTTGATTGGTAAGCAGATTGAAATAGTTGCCGGTATTCTCTACCTTGCCGGAACCGCCTACCGTCAGCACAGGTTTCACCGGCTTCGGAAGCAGCTTTTTAGAACTGCTGACCCGTTCTGCATAGTGGTAATTCTGGTTCTGGTCGTCAGCCGCAGTCGGAACCGTCGCGGCGGATACCCCTATCTCATATTCATAACCGACTTCGAGTCCGACATATTTGACATCCTTCAGATCCATCACGGTGCCTTCCAGGCTGCCGAGATTGACTTCGTCAGAGGTGGAGGTTGCCGACCAGCCGCCGATCAGAATGCCTTCATATTTACCGCTGGATGCATTCCAATACGGAGCAAGCTCCGATTCCGTAAACAGAATCTCCCCGAAGTTCGAGTAGTCGGACATCACGCCCCCCTGCTCGCGCTGTGCATCGATAACATAGCTGTGCTCATACTTTGCGTGGCTTGACGGTTTGGTGCCAGGCTTGAAGGACAAAGCGAATAATCCGTTTCCTGCCGGCTCAACCCTAACATCACTGACGTTCTGCGGTGCCATTGGATCAATGAGTTCAAATTTCTGCGCTGAAGTCCTTGTTGCAAAGGTAGCCGTGGACTTGAGCTCGGCCCGCAAATAATAATTGCCTTGTCTAAGCAGTCCGCGGATGTCCTCCTGCTTGCCCATAAGCGTTGCGCGGGTTACATCAATGCTGGTGCTGCCGCTTGTAATGCCTCCGCTCACGCCGCCGTTCTGGCCAACCGGAACATCCTTGGCAATCAGAAGTCCGGGATCTCCTGTTTCCA
The DNA here is from genome assembly GCF_000981585.1 of Paenibacillus riograndensis SBR5. Lineage (NCBI taxonomy): Bacteria > Bacillati > Bacillota > Bacilli > Caryophanales > Paenibacillaceae > Paenibacillus > Paenibacillus riograndensis. The sequence continues at coordinate 2,985,427 of NZ_LN831776.1, read as the reverse complement.
GCACTTTGGTCCCGTCGGCAAGTAAGGTTTCGTTCTTGGTTACGGCATCCTCAGCCAGATACAGATTGACTGTATCGCCTTCCAACGCGTTAGCCACTTTCCAGGAAGCATTGAATTTGTTCACATCCGTGCTGTCCTTCGCCAGGTTGATCTCATTCAGCTGCGGAGCCGTTGGCACGTTGAGCAGCTTGGTTTTCACTCCGGAAACCGCAGTCAAGGTCCAATTGCCCCCGCTTTTTGCTTTATCCGCCGGAACGATGATATACGCTTTGCGGATATCCACCTTGTCAGGATTTTGATCAGCCGGAATATACTGCTGGAATGCATTTGCCGTCGGATCTGTATTCGTATTGTCGAATTTAACCGGGAACACCTTGCCGCCGGCATCCTTCAGTGTGAATTCAGGCATCTCCTTCGCATCATATTCCATCTCAATCAGCGCATTGCCGGTCACGCCGCCCATAGGTATTTCATGGACTCTGCCGCCGTTCTTGACGGTGATGCCGCCAACGCTGATGTTCACTGAGCCATTCTCAATATATTCAACGCCTTCTTTAACCTCTCTGTAGATGATCTCCTGATTTTCCTGTTCTGCAGCCGCTTCTGAAGTAGCGAGCGTCTCTATCCCTTGTCCAATGACCATCAGACGCGGTCCAAGCTCAGGATCATCTACAACGAGTTGTATCAGACCGTCAGGCAATTGGTCGGTGGAGGTGCCAAATTCAACCCCGCCGCCCCAATAATACGTAACGCCGAGCGAGATCAGCAGAACGCCGATACTGCCCCAAACCTTATCATTGTTAACGCCGAGGAATACGCTGGACAACGGCAGGCCGCCGACAACAGGCACATTGCTCGGAATTTGCAGTCTGGATCCGATATACCCTTCGAAATCCGTACGGTTCTTCTCCAGATTCTGTCCGACAAAAATGCCGGCCTTCCCGATAATAATATCCCAGCCGCCGATATCCATCTCGGACTCCACCCGCACGAACCACGGGGTGACCCACTGCGCTTCAAGCAGCGCCTTGGTGAGCATTGGCAGCTTGTCATCATCCTCTGCATCCGCCTTAGCGGAATAATCCAGCTTGCCTTCTACCTTAAGTCCCGTCCGTTTGACGGTCAGATCCACATCGCCGAAAAAATACGCCGGAGCCATGCCGAATCTCACACTCACGCCTGCTTCAACGGTAAGCGGGAAGGGATCGTCCTTCGTGCCGCCTGCAATGGTGTCTGCAAGTTCACGAACCGCCCCGCGAATGCCTGTGAGGTACGTTGCGCCGGTGATCAGAATCCCCGGATCAGGCAATCCTGCACCAAATGCGATGACATCCGGCAGGATGCGGCCGTCCTTCACCTTTTTCAGGGACAGCTCGATGGACACCTCAAGCATATTTTTCAGCTGGGCATCGAATGCGAGGCCGTACTGATTCTCTATGCCGTCAATATCCTGGACATAGTGGGTTACCGTGACTTCACCGCTCGGCTTCTTCGGCTTGTCCCCTTTTTTCTGCGGAGCGCTCTCCTTCTTCGGCCCGAACAGCCCCAATTCTTCACCGAGGTCAAATTTCAGCGCGGCATCAATGCCGACAAACCCTTTTTCATTAAAGACAACATTCTTGATTTCCGTGTTGACGATCTTCATCGACAGGCTGCCTCCGAAGGAGATCCCGCCTTCCCGCAGAATGAAATCGTTAAAGGAAAGCCCAAATCCGTCAATCGAGAAGCTCGGTGCACCGAACAAGGACTGCTTGTTGAAATACACATCCTCGATCATTACCTGACGCAGCGGGTTCAACCGGTCACCCACTCCGCCAACCGCCCATTTCAGGCTTCCGTTCTCAGTGTCATCTTCAGGGTTCGTGTTCTCCTGTGCCTCTGCCCCTTCTTCTCCCTCTTCTTCGTCATCCCCGCCTGAGTCGGCAGAGGGAAGATTATAGTTATCTCCGCCCAGCGACTTGTTGAAGCCGTTGAAGAAATCCAGCGTCCACTCCCCTTTATGGAAAATAAATCCGCTGCTCGCCACACTAAGCGTTCCGTCTCCTTTTACGAACAGCGTATCCAGGAAAGGCATATCCTCCGGCTGCGTAACTCCGAAGATGTCCAGCTTGCCCCGGACAAAAGCCAAATCCTTGCCGGTATAGGCTACGGAATCGTTGATGATGGCCGGTTCGGTTTTGGTATCGACCACAACCTGCTCGTCTACGCCCGAGCCTACCTGCTTAATCATCCCGCGGATAACCAGCACGACTTCACGGTCAATTTCCTCATCCTCTGCCTCCTGCTCGAAGGCTTCCAGCTCCGCTTCGGAATCGAACAGCCGGTAATTGTAGAGCGGAGTTTCTTCCAGCGCTTCATCATCCGTAAACTCGCCAAGCTCGAATTCCGGATCAACCGCTTTGCTGGCAATCCCGAACAGGGCTTTGGTTTTTTTATATTCGGTAACGGCATTATAGAGGAATGCGCCGTCTTCAAACGGCTCCCCGGGGAACAGACTGTTCAGGTCATCCAGCAAATCCCCGCTGACCGAAGATCCGTTCGCAATGCCGCTGACATCCACAAGCTGCTTGTAGATAACCATGATCCCGGCTTCTCTGATCCGCGACTCATTATTATCGGATACAAGCACTGTCTGCCCGGTAGTGATATCGTACATGGCAGCAACTTCCTCATCGCCGCCTGCGTCTCCCTTGTAGTCAATCTCCACCTGGTATTCTCCAAGCGGCAGCTCAGGTCCGAGACCTGCTTCAACTATCTTGCCGGCATCATCAACACGGTCGCCGCCGCGGTAAGTGATCCGCATGTCCCCGGACATTCCGTCATCCGTCGGCTGCATCACAACCGCATCCTGCACATTAACTTTATAACGCTCACCGGTTACTGTTTCCTTGAGGTACAAGTCAAAGTTCGGTGCTGTAGTTTCATTGCCGGTATTGTAGGCTTCGATATTGGACAGATTGACGGTCAGATATTTCACATCACTGCTGTACAGCTCTTTCGGCGAAACTCCATAGACATAGGTAGGCGTCGCTTCACCAACCGGAGGCAGCAGAATGAAATTCGATTTATTGGACTCATATTGCGCTTTGATGCTCTCATCCTCGACACCCTCCACCTTCGCCCGGGTCTCCGGGCTGCGTGCCGTGATCATATATTCCTTGGTTGTCGGCCAAGGACGGCCTTTCGCCATTACCCTGAAGGAGGCGGTGATGGTGTCGCCCGGCTTGTACTTCGGTTGAATCCCCTGCGCCGCTTCCTCGGGGGTCGCTGATTTGCGGAACTCCAGCGTCCTTCTGGATGAGGTTTCCGGAACCGGTTTGCCGCTCGCATCTCTGACCACTTCGCCTGCGGCATCGAGCTTCACCAGGCTCAGTCCGCTTTCCAGCGTCAGCTCGACCTCAATTTTGGAGTGTTCCATATCATAGGATGCCAGGTTCTCCACTTCCGCGTAGATGGTGAACATGCCATCATCCACATAGCCACTGTTGTCCTCAAGCGTTGCCAATTGCTGCACCTGATCCACATAACGGATCGAAAAAACTTTGTCCGGTGCAATAATCTCACCCAGCCCGTACACGGTTTCGAAGCTTTGTGAAGCTCCGGCGGCAATTTTGTCCGGATTCCAGTAGAAAGCGACTGCAGAATCGGCGCTGCCGTAATCATTGGTATCCCGGGTGAAGTCCAGAGCCGGATTTACCTTGTAATCCCACTTGGTATTGGCGAGCCCGTTCCAGTGCCCGACAATCATCTCGTCCACGATATTGATATTCTGCTCGGCAAAATTATTGAAGCCGTAGGCGACAACATTCGTCGCCTGCGGATTGGTTGAATCCTGCTTGTCACGCATGACCCAGTAAGCAGGCAGCTTGTACAGCGCGCTGTCCTCTTTGGGAATGCCGGCATCCTTTTCAGGATCATGGGTCAGCTTTCTCTCTACCATCAGCGGAGCTTTGGAAGCCGTTCCGATCTGGAAAAGCGGAGCATCATTGCCGCCAACCATCGTATCCAGCATAATCCGGCTGCCCACCGCTACTTGGGCGCCGCTTTTGTTGTTGACTTCGTAGCGGATATTGACGTTTCCTGAATTAACGGCATCCTTGGCATCGGTGTAGAGCATCAGGATTTGCTTGATCTCCACACCTTTGATCTTCCAGAGCATTTCCAGCTGCTGGGTTCCGTTGTCATTCCGCACAATCTTGGGCGCGGTAGTCTCGGAGTACAGATCATTGCCGAATTTATACTTATTGCCATAGATATAATCTGTGCCGTCAATCCGGAACGTCGTAAACGACGTTTCCGGATCATCCCCCTTGTACAGCAGATTAGTATCCTGGTCTTTTTTGCGGATGGGCTGGCCTTCGACGGTACGGATTCCGTAGCGGCCGGTGCTGTTATCCACGGTAACTTTAATAAAATCATTTTGAATCGTAGTCGTATTAGCAGCGGCCGCTGCTTCCGCCAGAGCATGCAAGCTCTCGGAGGCCGACAGAAATACCATAATCAATGAGAGCATTACCGCACACGTTCTTTTAAGCAGCTTCACTCCTAGTCCCCCCAGTTCATTGTTCATTATTTCGTGCTGCCTACGAAGAAGGTCGCATACTCGCGGTCACGCTCCTGCGTTCTCACAATAATCGTGTACCAGCCCGCTTTCGGGAAAGTCACTTTATACTGGCCGCTGACCAGCTGCTGGTAAGTGATTTTGGCGGCAATGGACTTCATTTGTCCTTCGCGGTAAAGTCCCGGCTGATAGAGAATATCGAAGGTACCTGCCTCGTTGACTTTATCTGCTCCCGCCACTTTCATCACGTTGTATCCGGTGACCTTGAAGGTAATCGTATTGCTCTCAAACAGGGCCGACTCTCCGGAAGAAGCCGAAATCAGCACATTGTCTCCGAAAATAAGCAGTCCGCCATCCTTCACAACAACCACATCCTGATAGGCAACATTGGTATTGCCCACCTCATCTGTGGCCGTATAGGTCACGCGCTGGCGTCCGGGCTTCTTGAGATCCAGCCCGCTGACAGCGACTTTAATGCTGCCCGGGGCCGACACATTATCGGATACCGTGTAACCGCCGAGATCGGTGCCAAATACAAAATCCTTCTTGTTCTGGACAATCCCGACCACTTCCTGCTTCAGTGAAAGCTCCGGAGCCTTGTTATCCAGCCCGGTAATAGTTACCGGGATCTTGTTGGCATTTCCGAGCGCATCTGAAAGGGTGGCTACCGCCGGGCCATTGCTCTCGAACAACCGTGTGTAAGTGAATGTTCCGTCTGCCCCGCTGATCTTGTTGCTGTAGGTTCCACCGTTTGGCATAGGCTTCAGCCCGGAGAACACCATATTTGGCGCGGCGGTTTTGCCGGTAATCGTTACCTTCACCTTGCCCTGCGCATATTTTTTGCCGCCTATTGTAACAATCTTATCGGCTGCCAGCGCTTTGCCGTCTTCATCGACGAAGGTATACGCAATATTCTCTACCTCCGGCGGGGCAGTGACGATATGGGTCACATTTTCTTTTATAACGGTTGTGTTGCCATACTGGTCTGAAACGGTAAAGGAAACCACACCATTCTGCGTCATGGACACGGCTTTATCCTGGCTGGTGACAAAGATCTGCTTGGACGAATCGTCCGCCTTCTGCACTTCAAGCGTTACCCCTGAAGAGAGGACCACGTTGCCGTTGCTGTCCAGAAGCGTGCCGAATCTCTTGCTTCCGTCGGTGCCAAACTGATAGGAACGCACCACTTTTACCTTAGGCGCTTCCTTGTCGATGATGTTCACCACAGCCTCTGCTGAGCCGGTATTTCCGGCCGCATCCTTGAATTCGAACGTAAACGTCCCGTTGCCCGTAAAGGTATGCGTCATCTTGCCGTTATTGTTAGTGACGATAATATCTTCCGAAGGCTGGTCCAGAATCGCTGTAACATTGTTATTGGTTGGCAGAGATTGAGAATACTTCACAGTCGCTCTCGGAATCGTCCCATCCACATTTTTCACTACTACATAAAGGGTATCTGTGCGTTTGGCATCATTCAGATCAAACAGCTCAAAGCTGTAAAATCCGTTCTCCTTAACGTTAAAAGAATTACCGGTCCGTACCAGTATGGACGGATTGGATTTGGACAGCATCACCTTGATGCCGGCCGGCAAGCTGATATCGACGTTCACACCAGCGGCCGCATTGACCGGCCCGTTGCTGCTCAGGGTGGCCAGTGCGTATACCGGAGCTTCATCCGGCAGCTTTCCGCTGACATCCACCTTGAGCGGATCACTGATTTTGCCGCCCGGTGTTCTGTATTTCACCATTACATTCAGCTCCGAAGGGTCGCCCGACGGCGCCTTCAAGGAGACAAAATTGGTATACGGACGCCAGTTCACCCAGGTCAGGCCATTGTCGGAAGAGACCGAATATTCATACCCCGTCTTGTCTTCCGTCTCCAGACTCAGCTTCACAATCGCCGTGTATCCGTCCTCTGTATCCCCTGACAGAAAGACCAGTGCGGATTTCGCTTCAGCGGGCGGCGCCTCTTTGGAAACGGCAGATATCTTGAAGCTTCCCTCAGGACTGCTGACAATTCCGTTGCCGGCACCGTCTACTGCGTAGACATACAATCTGTAATCTGCAACTTCGCCTGGGGCGAGCTCTTTGGATGCCGTAAGCTTGGCACCATCCAGCAAGACATTCCCGCTGTCAGGAAGCTTGCTCCAATTAGGCGAGCTGCTGTCCGGTGCAGCTGCACCATCCTTGAGCCATTGATACTTGCCGGTTAGTCCCTTTTTGCTGTACAGATCCTCCACCGATACTTTTACTTCTACAGACGGAAGCGGATAAGACACACCATTGCTGTCAAAACCGACCATTGGCGGCGTATTGTCGAAATAATAGGCTTTGGTATAGTAATAGGATTTATCGCCTTGCTTCACGATCATATGAATATACTGCGTGCCGTTCAGATTCGTATTGGCCGGAATCAGATAGCTCAGCATCGCTGGATCTTCCGGCGCTTTCAGCAGCTTGGCTGCGTCTTTCCCGGGCGCAGCTGTTGGCGTGGCTTGCGGATCAGCATCCGCCTCCGGCTTCGGCGCAGCCGTTCCAGAAGGTGCTGCGCTTGCTTCCGCCGATGGAGCACCTGTAGCAGCCGGAGCATCCGTTGCAGTTGAAGCAGGTGCTGCGGTTGAAGCAGCTGTTGCCGCCGGCGTTTCCGTTGCCGGGGCCGCTGTTTCCTCAAGCACCACAGCAGCCGCTTCTTGAAATGAACTTGCCCCCAAGCGGAGCGGGCCTGACGCGAGCAGCTTCGCCATAGCGAAAGGCCCGGCCGCCACGCTTGCTCCCGTTCCACTCAACGCATCTGGAGCGGAAGTTGGTGCCGGCATCCCCGATGGCTGCGGCGTGACTGCCCCGCCGCCTGCACCCGTACTTTCACTTGGCGTTGGCTGCGGCGCAGCCGACCCGCCGCCGGAACCCGCGCTCCCGCCCGGTGCGGCCGTTGGCTGAGGCGTGGCTGTGCCAACCGCAGAGCCTGTATTTTCAGCTGGAGCTGGGCTAGGAGTCTGAGTTGGAGTCGGAGCAAGCAGAGCTTCCCGTGATTCCAATGGCTCAATTGATGACAGCTCCGTAAACGCTGAATCTCCCGGATGATTTGAATTGCCATCGATCGCATAACCTACGAAATCCGGTTTAATCCCGCCAATCCGGAAAGTGACATCATGACTTTGCTCATAATCCGGGTTGGATGCAGGAGTGAACTCTGCCGGAATACTGTCCTGTGAATTGACTGTAATCAGGTTTTTGGTAGCTGTGTCCACAATCTCATTGCCCGCTTTATCAACAGCCTTTAAATACAGCCAATAGTTCCCGTCCTCCGACACATCCTCATACGTGGATTGGGTGACGGTGGAGCCCGAATATGCAGCGGCCTTCCACTCATTTTCTACCGGTTGGTTGCCTTCCTTCACCCACTGATATTTCACATTTCCGACCCCGCTGTGCGGGTCCTGCACCACGGCGGATACCGTCACATTGTTGGTGTTGTTAGTAGAACTGCCGTCATCTTTAGTTATAGCAGGTGCCTGGTTATCCAGCTTCAGAATGCCTACTTCATGCGTCCAGTTGGAATCATCCTGCTTGAACAGATCCAGCGGCCAGGTGTTCAGATCGCCATACTGGCCAACGGCTTCAAGCGCTTTGTTATCGGCATAGAAAATTTTATCGTCTTCGGAACCCGGGGCTTCCGCAATCCAGGCATCATATTGCGCCTGATTAGCTGCCTTATATTTTTTCATCAGTTCATACTGCATCAGCTCACGGGCAGTATCCCAGGTCATGTCTGCGGTCCAGGTATGCAGATACCATTCTCCGCTCATTTCCGGGGTGAACGCTTCCGCCGGAGGCGTCAGCAGATTGGTTTTGTTGTTAGCCACCGAGAGCTTAATATTCTGGAACGCGCCTGGATACAGCTCCTCGGACGGCTGTTTCGCAGCCAGGGAATAACGCTTAAGGGCTGCGTAATGGTCCTCAGCTTTGGAAGCGAACGGGTCTTCGCTGCTGCGGCTCCACAGATAATACACCAGACCTACCGACGGCGAGGTTTCACCGGTCATATTGGACGGGCGGTAGATGCCCCGGCTCGGTCTTTCTTGATTCTTATCCTCAGGAATCGGATCAAGATTAGGCACTCTTACCGCCGGATCGTTAGCGTCGATCGTCACTTTACCTTTTTTCTGGTAGGTAGTATTGCTGCCGCCCCCTGCTTCATAACGGTAGCCAATAACCGGCTTCGTGTTATCAATCGAGAGATTGGCGTTGTCAATTTTGGAATATACTTTGGAGATATCTCCTGGTTCTTCCGTTAACGAGTGATTGCCGTCATAGTTGGCCGGCTGGACCAGCAGGTTCCCCGCGTAGTCCTGAATGACATTGATATCACTGCTGTCGCCCTTGCTGTCATTCGAAAGTGCGATCACCTTCAGCAGCGGGGCTTCGACGTCTGTACCCCCAGGCACGGTCATGCTGAATTTCCAGTTTTTCGTATTGGAGCCGCCGGTATAATAAGCCTTCATTCCATTGTTGAAATAGAGGAAGGTCTTCTTAACATCCCAGCCCTGCTTCACAATGGCTTCTTCAGTCATCTGTACCGTGAAGTCGATGACATCTCCTTTGTTCAAAGTGCTTCCGGTCAGAATCTCCGGCTGAATCCCGTTTCCGACCTTCGTATATTTCGGACGCACCGCATCGACAATGACACGGTAGCCGCCATGGTTGTAATCGAAGGGATTCACGTTTTTCCCCTGCACTTGCACGTTGCTGCCTGAGCTCCCTACATTCGGGAAGCTGATCGTCGCCAGGTTGCCAGCCGCATCCGCGAGTCCGGCATCCTTGAACTTCTCTTCCAGCGTCCGGTCGATCAGCGCGCCTCCGGCAGTCGTTCCCGTGATCTTCGGCTCGAGCGGAAGATTGCCGCTGGAGTGATACAGCTTGCCTACATATTGAAAAGCGATTTTGTCGTAGTATTCTTTGAGGTTATTTTTGTTATAGGTTGTGTTCTCCAAATACTGCTGCTCCCCGGCAGCGGGAAGACCTGTCTCCGGTTCACTTACGAATAACGGCTGTTTGAAGAACGGTTCCGACAGCAAGGGAGTTAGCAGATTCGTCGGACTCACCGGCTCGCTGAAGTTGTAGGAGAGCGTGATATTCTCTTCCTTTTTAACAAAAAGCTCCTTCTGCTTAATCGTCTCGTTCATTCTCTCCACGCCATTGCCTGTGAAGGTGTAGCTGTTCAGAACAGGGCGCTGGAGGTCTTGGAATTTGAGGTAGAAGCCGCGGACGCCTGCCGCTTCGCCATCATCGTCGCCTTCACCGTACACCATTACTTCAATTATGGAATTCGGCTTAATAATAGCGGAGGCAGATTTGTTATATACATTGCCTCCATTGGCCGAGTAGGGAAGAATGTTAACTCCATCTACCCATACCCCGATATGGGATACCCGAGTCCAGCCAAATCCGCTATGGTATCTCAGGACATTGAATCCAGTGAGCATCTCAGCATGGCCGCTTTTTGCCATCTCACGCAGGATCGGGTTATCAGCTACATTGACCTGGAAACGAACGGTCGCCTCGTTATCATCTACACCGGCAAAAATATCACCTTTGGCCCAGTCATAACGTGCGTCCTTGTCTGTTTCAGTCTGCGTAAACCCTTCAACCTGGTTATTGTAAAAGTTAACGAATGTATTCTCCGCAGGGTAGGACAGATTCCCGACATGTGCCCCGCTCTTAAACACCACTTCGATATCCTTACCCGCAGCAGCCGCCTGGCCGCTCCAGGAACCGGGTATCAGCGACAGCAGCATACTGAGGATCAAACTTAACGCGGTGTATTTCTTCGCTCTCCTGCTCATTAGCAATGTGATGCTCCCCCTTATTCGTTCATCATTTTTCGCCCGCCGCCTGACATCGAATTGCATATTCCTGCATCTCCTCTATGTCCCGCGCACTCTCTCCTTTCGGCTCCCATTCCGGCGGACAAAAAACACTAGATTCAAACTGCCTATTTTTTCATATCTGCAATCCATACTAACAGGCCGCTCTAAACAAACTCTTAACAAATCTCGACAAAATCCGTTTCAAAAGCCCTAAAAAAGGGGTAATGTGCTTGCTTACGAAAAAAAACCTGATTTTTTTAAAAAAATTGATCTGAAAAACAAAAAAGCAGCGTCCGCAGACGCCGCAAATTTACTTTTAAATTATCTTTTTCCAGCCGCAAAAGAACTTTGACCGCCCTGTGAAACTTATAAATGTTAGCGATAGTCTCAGCAGAGGGCCATTATGACTCTTGAATTATTATCTCTTCTTCCTTAATCAAATCAAGTGGTGCATCATTCTCATCGTTGTAAAAGTCATCCCAAAAATATTCTCTGGCCAATGAAATTGGAATGAACATAAATATATCGTCATTTTCTTTATATGGAATCCAGCGCGATGGCATTTTGTTCGAAGTAACCTCAAATAATTTAGAAGGATAAGGTAGTATGATACCATCATCTCCTCTGAGTCTATAAATGACAAAGTCACCAATAGTACTACTGAAATTAGACACTTTGCTATTATAAACCTCGATTGACAAAACCGGGTATTCTTTACCTAAAGTCAAATTAGTAAAATGTCCTTGCTGAACTGGTTTCTGTATACTTCTACACATGATTCCTTTTATCACCTGTCTACTTATTAAATTTTACTTTTCATTTCAAAAGTTGATGCTTCCCCCAATCACTACTGAAGATGCGCGGAGAAAACTTAAAAGGCTTTATCAGACCAGTCAGGATTAACATTCCTTCTCACGCTTATCCTGGTTTTGGACCAGCTACCAATCCAAGTGGAAAAAGTAAACTTAAATCCCTCCATCCCGCTTCCCCACCAATGTTAAGTGGAAAAAGGACAACTAATTTGCCCCATTCGCATGCTTACCCATGAATTTGTTCATTTTAAGTTTACTTTTTCCCACTATTCCCTCTTCAAGAGGCTTTTTGGCTTCATTTAAGTATACTAATTCCACTTCAACTTCCCCAGCTCTCCCACTAAAGGAAACCTCAGTTCTAATAAAATAATTATTCTTTCAAAAAAAAAGCAGCACCTCCAGGCGCCGCTCCAATTCCGCTCTTCTAAGAACTTCTCTCTACCTACAGCTCCCCTTACTTCCCCACCGGAGCCCGCCCAATAGCCGCGCCCACCTGCTTAAGAATCTCAGACATCGAAGCCGGGTCATTCACATCATAATCGTCGATGTTCAGGCGCAGCACCGGGCAGGCGTTGAATTCACCAATCCACTGCGAATAACGGCCGTGCATGTGTTCCCAGTAGGAGACATCGGTCTGGATTTCCATTTCGCGTCCGCGTTCATTGATGCGGGTCAGGATCGAGGGCAGGCTGCCTTCGATATAGATCAGCACATCGGGATGCGGGAAATACGGCGTCATCACCATGGCTTCATACAGGCTGGTATAGGTGTCATAGTCGGTTTTCGACATGGTCCCCTGATCGGCATGCATTTTGGCAAAAATACCAGTGTCCTCATAGATCGAACGGTCCTGCACAAAGCCGCCGCCCAGCTCAAACATCTTTTTCTGCTCCTTGAAGCGTTCGGCCAGGAAATAGATTTGCAGATGGAAACTCCACCGCTCAAAATCATGATAAAACTTCTCCAGGTACGGGTTATGATCCACCTGCTCCAGCGAAGTCTGGAAGTTCAGCTGTTCCGCCAGGGCGGCAGTCAGCGTCGATTTACCGACACCCACCGTACCGGCTACTGTGATAATGGCATTATCCGGAATGTTGTATGCGTTCATTTCATTAGCTCCTTTAGCTGTGAGGCGACTCTGGTGAAGTCTTCCTTGTTCTCTACAAAATCAACCTGATTCCCATCGATGGTGACGATGACCGTGGACGGTTCGGTAAGAGCAAGTGAAGCCATAGCTGCATCATAATCCTCGATTAACTGCTGCAAATAGGCGGGGGCGATGTCCTCCTCGAATTGGCGTCCGCGCTTCGCGATACGTGCCAGCAGGGTGTCCAGATCTGCACGGATGTAGAGAATAATATCCGGCTTCGGCAGATCATCAGTCAGCACATGATAGATCTCCCGGTATTTTTCCCGCTTCGTTCCCTTTAGAGTACGCTCGCCAAAGATCAGATTCTTATAAATATGATAATCCGATATCACCGGTTTACCTTTATTTATGTACTGGTTCACGGTATCTTCAAGCTGCTTGTAGCGGTTGCACAGAAAAAACATCTCAAGCTGAAAGCTCCAGTCGTCCATATTCTGATAGAACTTGTCCAGGAACGGGTTCTCCTCAACAATTTCTTTAATGACCGGCAGCTGCAATTCTCCGGCCAGCATGGTTGCCAATGTGGTTTTACCGGCCCCGATCGGGCCTTCCACAGCGATAAAAGGTGCATGTTTCATTAACGCTGATTTCCTCCTCAAATATGGACATTGCCGGTGAAGCTCACTACAATTTGATCTAAAAACAGACTAAACTATTGTATCACAGGAGAGCTGTGTATGAGTGTTTTAATTGTGGAGAAACCTTTCGGGGTTTAGAAGCGTCTACATGTAATATAATGGGTAATCCGTTATTGCAGATTATAACAATCATCGAAATGAGAGGGAACACTTATGAAAAAATGGACACTCTTCTGCATTACTCTTCTGGGGGTAAGCCTCGTTTCCGGCACAGCTGCCTCCGCTGATACAGACACAACATCCGCCTCCAGCATTAAGTCCTTCGGGACAGACTGGCTGACCAAAACCGACGGCAGCTTCTGGATCTGGGATTACAACCAATCTGTCCCCACACAAATTCCCGGGCTGACCGGTGCCAGCGCTTCCTATAACGGCGGCCTGGCTGTAATGGAGGATCACACGATCAAGCAATGGAGTAACGATTATTATAATCCGGTTATAACCGTTAAGCCGGTCAGCGGATTAAGCTCTATCCAGGATGTGCTCGACTGGAATGGCACGCTTGTCGCAGATGCCGCCGGGGCGGTGTATACGAAGGTCAGAGCGGACGATTCTCAGCCTCAAAGTGAAGTAACCTACACCCCGGTGGCAGGCATAGACAATGTGGCGGACATTGAAATATATACGGAGGAATATTCGGATTCAATGAGGTACCGGCATTTGTTTCTGAAAAAAGACGGAACCGTCTGGAGAGACAACGGGGAGCTGCAGGAGTTCGAGCCTATTCAGAACCTGCATGATATTGTGCAAATTGCGGAGAACTATGCCTTGCAAAAAGACGGGACAGTCTGGACCTGGCCTGCCGCCTTTGCAGAAAAGAATCCTCCGGCAAGCGCTTCGGCTGCCTCCAAATTTGCCGCATTAACCAATATCCAAACCCTTAAACACGAGCAGAGGTCCACGCTCGCCATCGACAAGCAGTCCCGCCTGTGGTTCTGGGGCGGTACGGTAACCGGTTATTCAGACGGCTGGACGTATGCGGATCACCCCGATCCCGTTCTTATAACCAGCATCCGGAACGTCAAGGATGCTTTTGTTGTCGAGCATTCGCTAATCGTCCAGACGCTTGACAACAAGGTCTATTCAACATCCGTCGCCCGGGATGCCATGCCGGCAAATCCAAGCTTTGTGCTGCTCGCCTCGGATATTAATAATATCAAGAACGGCGGAAGGCATATGATTATGCAGAAGAAGGATGGCAGCCTATGGGGCTGGGGTGTGAACAAAAATTCGGAGCTTGGATATGGGGATTATGAATTCATGCATGATACCCCTGTCCCTGTGCAGAAACCAATCGCTGTATCTCTGAATGGGGAAAATGTACCCCTTACCGCCGGAGTGATTACCCGGAACGGCCAAAATTTCGTCCCGCTCCGCTCGCTGTTCGACAAGCTTGGGGCCGAAATCGGCTTTGATGGCACAAGCAAGCTGGCGACCGTGACGCGCACCAACCCAAGCCTTCCGGCACTTAAAATCAGTGTCAACGCCAAAAATGGCCAGACCACATTAAATGGCCAGGCCGTAACGCTCGAGAACAAGCCTTTTACCGTAAACGGAACCCTGTACCTGCCGCTGCGCTTCATCAGCGAGAAGCTGGGGGCAACGGTGGAATGGCTGCCGAAGGAAGAGCGGATCTCTATAACCATGAAATAAGCAGCACACAAAAAGCGAACCTGGTTCCCGCTTGTCGGGGACAGGTTCGCTTTTTGTAATAATGCTTGCAGGTTCAGGTTCATGCGTCTCTGTATCCGAGACTCTCTCTAAACCGGCTGGCTTTCGGTTTTATTTAAGATAAACGGTTGCTAAAGTCCTGATATTCAAACTCCCGGATCACCTTAAGGCCCTCTTCATCGTTATACGAAGCGATGGCCGGCAGGTTCACGCCGTTGAACATATGGTTCTTGACCATGGAATAATGCGCCATGTCGAGGAACACCAGCTTGTCGCCGTATTTGAGCGGCTCCTTGAAGGAATAATCCCCGATGACATCGCCCGCCAGGCAGGTCATGCCGCCGAGTCTATACGTATACGGGTATTCCCCCGGCTCTCCTGCGCCTATAATACCCGGACGGTATGGCATTGCCAGCACATCCGGCATATGGCATTCTGCCGAAGTGTCCAGGATGGCGATATCCATCCCATTGTGCATGGTGTCCAGCACGGTTGCTACCAGATACCCGGTGTTCAGCGCAACCGCCTCACCAGGCTCCAGGTAGATCTGCACATTATAGGTTTCTTTCATATGGAGAATGCACCGGATCAGCGTCTCCAGGTCATAATCCGGACGGGTAATATGATGTCCTCCGCCGAAGTTAAGCCATTTCATGCCATGCAGATATTGTCCGAACTTCTCCTCAACCACCTTGAGCGTACGCTCCAGTGTGTCGGAGTTCTGCTCGCACATGGTATGGAAATGCAGGCCGTCAATGCCGTCCAGCTCTTCCGGCCGGAAATTCGGCAGCGTGACACCCATGCGGGAGTAGTTGTAGCAAGGATCGTACAGCGGCACTTCAATCTCGGAGTACTCCGGATTGACGCGGATGCCGCAGCTGATCGCTTTGGGCGCACTCTGAACCCGGTTCTTGAACCGGGCCCATTGGTCGAATGAATTGAATACAATATGATCCGTATAGCTGAGCAGTTCATCGAACTCGCGGTCCATGTAAGCAGGTGCATAGACATGCACCTCTTTGCCCATTTCTTCATACCCGAGTCTGGCTTCGAACAAGGAGCTGGAGGTCACTCCGTGCAGGTATTTGCCGACCAGCGGATACAGCGCGTGCATCGAAAATCCTTTTTGCGCCAAAAGAATCTTGGCCCCGGTCTTCTCCTGCACATAGTTCAAGGTTTCCAGGTTCTTCTTCAGCAGCCGTTCGTCAACCAGATAGGCAGGCGACGGAAGCGTGCTGATGTCAATATCTATATCCTTCATTGCCTTACGCCTAATCCAGCAGCGTTGGCGAGAAATCTTCTTGCCAAGGCAGGCCGTGTTTGTTCAGTGCATCCATGAATGGGTCCGGATCGAATTCCTCCACGTTATATACGCCCGGTTTCTTCCAGATGCCTTTTATAATGAGCATGGCTCCGATCATTGCAGGTACGCCGGTGGTGTAGGAAATGGCCTGGGAGCCAACTTCTCTGTAGCATTCCTCATGATCGCAGACATTGTATACGTAATAAGTTTTTGGCTGGCCGTCTTTGGTGCCCTGGATAATGCAGCCAATGTTGGTTTTGCCTTTGGTTCTTGGTCCGAGAGAAGCCGGGTCAGGCAGAATTGCCTTCAGGAACTGCAAAGGAATAATCTCTTTGCCTTCATACACAATCGGCTCGATGGAGGTCATGCCTACATTTTCGAGCACCTTCAAGTGAGTCAGGTAGTTCTGCGAGAAGGTCATCCAGAAGCGGATTTTCTTCACGCCCGGGATGTTAACAGCCAGGGATTCCAGCTCTTCATGGTACAGCAGGTAAATATCCTTCGGACCGATCTCCGGGAGATCGTAGACTTTCTTTTCGGACAGCGGCGGCGTTTCGATCCATTCGCCGTTCTCGAAGTAACGTCCGTTGGCGGTGATTTCACGAATATTGATTTCAGGATTGAAATTGGTGGCAAACGGATAACCGTGGTCGCCCGCATTGGCGTCAACAATATCAATGGTGTGGATTTCGTCAAAATAGTGCTTTTGCGCATACGCTGTGAACACGCCGGTTACGCCCGGGTCAAAGCCGCTGCCGAGCAGCGCGGTAATTCCGGCCTTTTCGAATCTTTCTTTATACGCCCACTGCCAGGAATATTCGAATTTCGCTGTATCCTGCGGTTCGTAGTTGGCGGTATCGACATAGTGCACTCCCGTTGCCAGGCAGGCATCCATAATGGTCAGGTCCTGATATGGGAGAGCGACATTAATCACGACATCCGGCTGGAAGCTCTTGATCAGTTCGATTACCTCATCCGTGTTATCTGCATCAAGCTGCGCCGTAGAAATCTTCGTCTGGCCTCCGGCCAATTTATCTTTCAGAGCTTCACATTTCGCGAGGGTTCTGCTCGCTATGCAGATCTCTTCAAATACATCCGGGTTCTGGCAGCATTTATGAACAACAACGCTTGCTACACCGCCAGCGCCAATAATTAACGCTTTTCCCAAAATTGATTACCTCCTAAAAGTTTTGTCAGCATTGCTTCATAAGAATAGCTTCGTACAAAGCTTGCTTCGGAAGCATTTGGCTATTCCATTTGAAAAATCAACAAGGCTGATTATACAGAATGCACAGCAATAAATCAATAAAAAACGACAAAAATTGATGCCAAGACTGTAAAATCTTCTGTTTTTCCTGTTAATACTCCGGAACGCATGGAAATACACTGAAATGCTCCGTTTTCCTGCGAATTGATCTTCAAACCCCAGCGTGTGTCAAAGCACGATAAAAAATGGAACTTGACGGACCAGGACAACTAGACTATTGTATCACAGCAGCTGTCTAGTTCATAATACATTTTCATCATCCCGTACCTGACCCGTCTGATCTTGCCTGCCTATCCTGTCTGTTGCACGGCGCAATATATTCTTTTACCCGTTTTCCTTCCTATAATAACTGTCATGCTGCTAATAACTGTCATGCTGCCGCCGGCCGCTGTTTCACCAGAATCTTCCGGTCATTGTTTATTATATGTAGTCTTGTTAATCCAATACCCGTCATCAAAACGGTGAACGTCCCAAACCAATGCGCAAAACAAATAATAGCCCGCTGCCGCCGGAATAGGATGAGCTTGGTCATTTAATAAAAGGCACTTTTTCTTTTAGCCAAACCAAACATCCGCGCCGTTCTTCACTGGACAACGCAGCCGTTGTGGATCTAAGTATAGCGTTGCTTAGGGCCTTCATATGGTCCTTGCAGCAATGCCAAGTGGAAAAAGGTTAACTAATTTGCTAGAGCATCCTGTGTTCGACAGATGAAGTGGAAAAAGGGACACTAATTCAGCTCCTTTCGCTCCTACCGAAGGAATATGGCCCAATTAAGTTTCCTTTTTACACCTAAATCTCAGAATTTTTGAATTTTCGGAAAAATAAGCTCCATTTTTCCAACTAGCGTCCTGCGAAGAAGCGGGTGAGCAAGCGCTAGTTGGAATGAGAAGATCCACAAGCGGAAGTAATCATATTTTCCTATACAACAAAAAAAAAGGCCATTCCTTCCGTTCCTGGACAACGGGGAATAGCCTTGAAAAATCACCTGGATGATAAACGCCTAAATTTGCAGAATAGTCTCTTTGCCGTCTGTACCGCCGCTCATGGTGCAATTGCCCAGAACCAGCCAGCAGTTAACGTCGTCCACTCCTTGTACTGTGCCCTCAATAAGATAGCGCGGGTACAGATAGCTGTGATCCACTTGGGAACGGACCGGCTCATATGCTGTCACCGCATAACCTCCGTCCGATAAGGCAATATGAATGCCATGGATCGAAAAAAACATAATGGCACCAGCCACCCGCCTGCCTTCAGGATACCTCTGCCTGACCCGGTTCCATTCCTCCTGGTAAGGTGCCATGGCCTTGGCCCAAACCGCCTCAAATTCCGCAGATTCGATCGGGATATCTCCCTCCATCCACTCAACGGACTGGTCCGTTAAGTAAAAATCCGGGCTGCCGGACACACGGCAGGCCCCTTCTTGCCGGGCAACAATCTGCCGGTAAGCAGTCTGCTGCCCGTCAATTTCGAAATACCAAATCTCATCATCAATAACAGATTTTAAATATTGGATGGTTTTCCTCTCCTTGCTATTGCCCAAATCCTACCCGTGGACGCTCACGCTCTTTCGTCTCCACAGCCACAGCGCGGATCGAGGTAATGGGAATGTACAGCACCTGATATTCGGTACGATATTTGACAAACCGCTCGTCGATTTCCTCCAGAACACCGCCTCTTACACTTGAACCATCCAGAAAATTCATACTGACCTCTTGGCCTTTTAAAGCTTCCAGCATTTAGAATCCGCTCCTCTGCTTACAGTTTGGTAATGACCTTGTCAATAATGCCGTATTCCAGCGCCTCCTGGGCCGACATAAAATAATCCCGGTCCATATCCTTCGCCACCTTCTCCGCCGGCTGTCCCGTGCGTTCTGCGCTGATCTGCACCACCTTTTCCCTAATCTGCAGGATACGGCGTGCGCTGATGGCAATGTCGCTGGCCTGGCCCTGAGCTCCGCCATGCGGCTGATGGATCATAATCTCGCTGTTCGGCAGTGCGTACCGTTTGCCGGTTGCTCCGGCCAGCAGCAGAAGGGAAGCAAAGGAAGCCGCAAAGCCGGTGCAAATTGTACTGACCTGCGGTTTGATTACCTGCATCGTATCATAAATGCCGAAGCCTGCGGTAGTCGAACCTCCCGGGCTGTTGATATACATCTGGATATCCTTATCCGGCTCGTCTGCCGCCAGGAACAGCAGCTGGGCGATGATGCTGTTTGCGAGCTGGTCGTCGATGGCCGCACCTACGAACACAATCCGGTCCTTCAGCAGCCGGGAATAAATATCGTAGGAACGCTCCCCCCTGCTTGTTTGTTCAATGACATAAGGAATTACGCTCATGTTCATGCCTCCTTGAGTAGCTTTGGTTGATACCCTGTAAACGGATGGGGCCCTGCAAAGGATACGCCAGAGTTCCCCGCAAAATAACTGTGAAGACAGCGTATCTTTTACATTGTGCAGATCGTTTATATAATAGAGGCAACAGAAAACCCAGGATGAGCAAAAAGGAGATGATCGCAGGTGTCGATCCTTGAACCATACAGCACCGCCGTATTAATGGATGAACAAAGTTACCCGCCGCTTCGCGAGGCTCTGTTCAGGTATTGCCTGTCGCTGACCCGCTCCCGGGTTGAAGCCGAGGACTTAGCCCAGGACACCTGGACCAAAACGCTTGCTTATAAAAAATTCGCAGACAGCCCGAATCCCGAAGCACTGCTGCTGCGGATTGCCAAAAACACCTGGATTGATGCCATGCGGCGTAAAACCTCGCTTGGACGTGTGCTGGAACACACGCAAGCTGTGGCGGCGCTCGCTCAAGGCCAGATGTCCGGTCAAGCACCGGAGAGCGGACGGTCTGAGATCGAGATGGCTTTTCAGGCGCTGATCCGTCATTTATCCCCGCTGCAAAGAACGGTTTTCGTAATGCGCGATGTGCTTGATTACCCGGCAGGTGAAACGGCAGAAATGCTTGGCACCACCGAAGGAGCCGTCAAGGCGGCGCTGCACCGGGCGCGTCAGGCACTCGGGGCGGTCCGCAAAGAACTCGCGGAGGATGACGGCCCTGCGCAGCCGCAGGACCTGGATTTCCGGATTTTGCTCCAGGCGCTGGCGGAATCCTATGAAAAAGGCCAGCTTCCCGTCATGCTGGAGCTGCTCCGCCGGGAGACAGCGGCGGAGATGACGATGGCGGTCAGCAGCGGCACTGTGCAGATGCTGGGTTTTGGCGGGGGAAGTTCCGGCACCAGCATGATGGCTGGCGGGATGGCGGGCCTGCGGATGGCAGCGTAATATGCGGAAAATGGTTATTTTTGATATGACTGTACTTTCTGCAATAGAATGCTTAAGTTCTGAATAGATGGATCATTTATAGCGTGACTCTGTTTAAGAAGGAGTGTATAACGTGAGGAATATACTTGTACTCGGGGGAACCCGTTTTTTTGGCAAACGGTTGGTGGAACGCCTGTTTCAGGATGCCGACACCCAAGTCACGATTCTTACAAGAGGAATCACAAAGGACGGCTTTGGCAGCCGTGTGAACCGGCTGAACGTGGACCGCACGGATGCCAAGGCACTTGCTGAAGCAGTGAGAGATACGGTGTGGGATGTGGTCTATGACAACATCTGTTTTTCTCCCGATGAGGCGGCTGCGGCCAGCCGTATATTTGCGGAGACCGCCAAGCGTTACATCCTCACCTCCAGCCTGTCGGTGTATGACCCCGGACCCGGAATTCTCCGCGAAGCGGATTTTGATCCGCTGTCCTTTCCGCTGCGGCTTGGCGCTAAGGAAGATTTCAACTACCAGGAAGGCAAAAGACTGGCGGAAACGGTACTCTTGACGCAAGCTGCTTTTCCGGCCGCTGCGGTCCGGTTTCCGATTGTGCTCGGTACGGATGATTATACGAAGCGGCTGCATTTTCATATTGAGCATGTGCTGGAAGGAAAAGCTATCGGCGTACCGAATCCGGGGGCGCTTATTTCGTTCATCCGTTCCGATGAGGCGGCGGATTTCCTGTACGGGCTGGGCTTCTCCCAGCTTGCAGGGCCTGTGAATGCCTGCTCGGACGGGACGCTTGCAATCGGGGATATCCTTAACATCATCGGGCAGAAGACAGGACGGGAGGCGGTGGTTCTAAGCGAAACAGCTGACCAGGATATGTCGCCGTTTGGAATCGAAGAATCCTGGTACATGGATACAGCAAAAGCCCGCGGGGCGGGCTTTCAGTTTCTGAAGCTGGCGGAGTGGTTCCCGGAGCTGATCGGGGAACTGGCAACGGAGCTGAATGCTTCACTCCGCAAGCGCGAGTAGCGGACCTGTCTCCTCACTCTCAGCTCTGGTTTCTTCCATAATAAGCAGTTGACCGGCCGGGGCATCCGCTCCGGTCTCTTCGGCGATTTGGAACACATTAATTTCCCGGAACAGCTGCTGCGAAATTTCATTGATCTCCACAGCCTGCCGGGCAATATCACTGATCGCCTGATCCTGCTGGGTGCTGGAAGCGTTGACCTCTTCCACGCCCGCTGCCGTCTGCTCGGCTACAGCCGCTACAGAATGCACAGATTCGGCCAGCCGGGAATTGATGTGCCGGGTCTGCTCCACCTTCTGGTGAATTTGCCCGATCTGGCGGCTGATCCCGGTAATGGATTCGTCAATGGCTTCGAAGGAAGCAAGCGTCTCCACCACCTGGTGGTCCTGCGCCTCCAGGTTTTTTTTGGTCCCCAGCATATATTTCTGGAAACCCGCCATGCTGTCCTGCAGCTCACTGATGATCTTACTGATATGTATAGAGGAATCGTTCGTCTGCACAGATAAATGCCGGACCTCGTCCGCGATGACGGCAAAGCCTTTGCCCGAAGCTCCTGCCCTTGCTGCTTCAATGGCGGCGTTCAGGGATAGAATATTTGTCTGCTTGGAAATTTCCGTAATGGAATTAGTGATGCGCGAAATATCGCCGGACTGCTGAACAAGCGTTTCCAGCGCCTCATATACCTTCGTGATGGAATCCCGGGAATGCCGGGAAATCTCCCGGAGTGCGGTAACCGTATCTGCGCCTTTGCGTGTATTCCGATTGGCCGTTTCACTCGTTGAGAGCATCATATCCGTATAATCGGTAATCTCCTGAACCCCGCGTTCCAGTTCCTGCAGCAGCACCGTACTCTGTTCTGACTGCACCGCCTGCTGCTCCGCCCCCGCGGAAATCTCCTGGATGGTGCGAAGAATATCCTGATTGGTATGGGCGGTAATAGTGGAGGATTGCTGAAATGAGTGCGAATAATCCGCCAGGGAAGAGGCCGCATTTAAGGTCTGCCGCAGCATGTCGCGCACCCGGCGCACCATATGATCGAAATGGTGGCTCAGCCGGCCAAGCTCATCGTTATAGGGGGAGTTGATCTGCTGCCGCAAATCTCCTTCGGCAATCTCCCGCAGGGCTGCCTGCAGCTTACCGACCGGCGACACAAAAGAGCGGATCAGCAGCCAGCCGAGCAGCAGCATGAACAGGAATACTCCCCCTGCCGCATAGATGACAACTGAAACGGTCTGGTCCAGCAAAAGAAAAGAATAACTCTGCGCCCGCTCGGCATTATCCGCCGCTGCCGCATACAGCTTGCCGTTCGTCTCCAGCATAGACTGGCTCAGTGCCAATGCCTTCGTATGTAATTCATCCGTCCGTTCCAGTACCGTCAATGGATCAAGGCTGTCGTCTTCCAGGGTCTGAACCAGTTGATCCATGGTCCCGTTATATTCTCCAGTCTGGGTCCGCAGCAGTTCAAGGATTGTGAGTGCAGGGGTTGCGGCCTCAAAATGTATTTTGGCCATTTCCCGGGCAAGCTCCTGCTGCTTGTCCTCAAGCGGGGCTGCCAGCTCCGGATCATTGGCTTCAGCAAGCGCCGTTTCAGCACGGTTCAGTTCCTGCAGCAGCTTAGTAACCGTTGAGACAGTGATCCTGTTTTCCATCTCCGTTTTTTGCTTTTCCATAGAAAGCTCCACTTGTCCGATCTTATTTCCTTGGTACACAGCCACGCCCAGAAAAATAAGCGCAATGACCAGAAAGCTTAAAATCAGCTTCCATTTCATAGAAAAGTGCAGCGGGTTTCCCTTCAAGCGAATCATCCCTTCATATCAAGCTTCAACATACAATAGGTATATTTTACTAACACACTCATTGTAGAAGCTGGATATTAAATGCCCTCTTCACTTTTGTATGCGGACCGTAAAGAATCTGTTGCGAAAATGTTAACACGAAAGAGGCCTCCCGGCTATCTGACCGCAATCCGGTTCAGGAAACGGTTCATAAGCAGCGGCAGTGAAATAAGGATCGGCGGGTCGTCCAGTCTTGGGGGACGCAGCGTTACCTGCTGATGCGGGACCAGCGAGCCCGGGCCGACGTGGATCGGAGCCCTCGACCGGGTACGCAATGTGGAATGGGGAAGCATGAAATCCAGCGTCCGCGTTCCCCAGGAAATGGAGGTGGCAAGCAGGTAATAAGTCCCGGGCGCCACATGATCGAAGTGAAAATGCCCCAGGGAGGACAGCAGGGTGCCGTACAGGGGCAGCCCCTCGGGGATGGGTTTGGCGAAGAGCCCAATTAGAATAACCCCGTCAAAAGGAACCTCAGCGGAAATCGTTCCGTGTACGGACGAAGGCAGCCTGCTGATGGGATAAGAAGACCGCCAGTCCTGCAGCTTCCTCAGCGAGCTCATCTGATCTCCGGCATACTGGACCGAATTGCGGAACTCTGCCGGAGACATCCCGACCCTGGCGGCGAAACGGGACGTGAAGGTCCCGAGGCTCTGCTGCCCGATCTCCAGCGAAATATCGCGGACGGTAAGTCCTGTGCGCAGCAGCAGGTCCTTCGCCCGCTGCAGGCGGTGGGAAGAAACATAATACAGCGGGGAAAGTCCGGTCCGTTCTTTGAAGATGCGGGCAAAATGATAAGGACTGTAGCCGGCGTAGCGGGCCAGGCGCTCCAGCGGAAGATGATCATACATATGCTGGTGAATATAAGCGATAACGCCGTCAATCTCTGCAAACCGTTCTGTCACTGTAAGGTCCACCCTTCGTCGGGGATTGATCTTAAGAACGTAAGTTCGCATAAATAATATCACAAATTCTAAATAATTGGAACCAGAAAATTGAAACCGCTGCAGTGCAGCATACATCCAAAAAAACACCGCTGACCGGAATCAGCGGCGTGCTTAATATATCCAGTGCAGGAGCCGGCTCTTTCCCTTAGAGCTGGCCCAAAATTTGAATCCCCTTCACGATTTGTTCATCTGAAGGCGTAGAGAAATTCAGTCTGATTGCGTTGCAGGGCTCACCCGGATCAACAAGGAACGCTGTTCCCGGAACGACAGCAACCCCGTGTGCCGCTGCCTTTTTACAATAATCCAGCATCGTTATACTCTGAGGCAGCTCGCACCATAGAAACAATCCCCCATCGGGCCGGGTAAATGCCATTGAACCATCTGTATATTGCTTGATGCTGTCCGTCATCAGGGTGCATTTTCGGAGATAGACCTCCCGGATCTGCCGGACGTGGCCTGCGTAATCGTATTCCTTCATGAACTTGTACGCCAGAATTTGCGGAAGCATTGCCGTATGCACATCCTCCCCCTGCTTGGCAACCACCATCTTTTGAATGATTTCATCCGGGGCGAGAACAAAACCCACGCGAAGGCCGGCGGACAAAATTTTGGAGAACGATCCCACATAGATCACCAAGCCTTCATCATCCAGCGATTTGATCGTCGGCACGTCTTCCCCGCCAAAGCGCAGCTCTCCGTAAGGATTGTCTTCAAGAATGACAACACCATGCTTTTTAGCCAGCGTATAAACCGCTTTCCGTTTCTCCAGGCTTGTTGTGATTCCCGTCGGATTCTGGAAGCTTGGAATCAAATACAGCAGCTTTACATTGGGCTCTGTCTTCAGGGCATGCTCCAGCCTGTCAAGACTGATTCCGTCCGGTTCCATCGGAACGCCAACCAGCCTTGCGCCGGAAGAGCGGAATGAATTGAGCGAGCCAATAAAGCTGGGACTCTCACAAATAATCGTGTCGCCTTCATTGCAGAATACTTTGCAAGCCAGCTCAATCCCCTGTTGGGCACCGGATACGATGAACAGGCTGTCTGCATCTTTTCCCGTATTAAATCCTGATCTTAAATGATCAGTCAGCGCCTGACGGAGGGGGGAATATCCCTCTGTTATCCCGTACTGGAGCGCCGTCACCGGGTCTTGTTCCAGAATGTCTCTCGTAAACGACCGGATAGCTTCGATCGGAAAGGTCTCCGGGGCCGGATTGCCTGCAGAAAACGGGATGACATCCTGGCCCGATGTCGCTTTCAAAATTTCTCTGATAATGGACGGCTGCAGTGCCGCGATACGGTTGGAAAAAGAGTAATTCATGTATGTACCTCCTCTGGAGCTTGAATAAACTTTTGGTATCAGTATAACTTACTTGGCATACTTAATCCTACCTTAAAGTCGATCCAGCCCTAAGAATGAGGACAGAAATCCTTGACTGGTTCATTTTCCGCAAGGACGGATTCGCTATAGGTCTTTAGCTGCTTACCCTTTCGTCTGTGACAGCTGGATGGCCCGCTTGCACACTTTCCTGAAACTCCCTCCGGTAGAACCACCCGATCAAAACAGCAATTGTCGTCATAGCCGCAGCCAGCAGATACACTTGTACCATTCCAAAGCGGTCTGCATACCATCCCAAGAACAACAATGATAAGCCAAAGGCAAGGTTCGTGAGCACATCAATGCCTGCCATCACTTTTGGGAGCTGAGCAGCCGGAGCGCTTGTCTGCAGCAGGGTACGGCGAATAATTCCAGCCATTTGCACCGGTAAACCTGAGACGGCAAAAAGAACAAGCGCAGCAGCCGGGATCGTATTAAGAGCAAATACTACTGTAATCAGCACATACACAAACAATGCTCCAAGCATGTACAAAAAGCTGTTCTTTTGCAGCCGTTTAACCAACCCGACAACAAGCACCCCGCCTAGAATCGTACCGGAAAAGAATGAGGCATTCATGAACCCCCACCAGCTTGCATCCTTATGCAGCACCTGAGTCACATACGCCAGAATAAATACACCAAGCCAGGAAGTTCCTCCAATGGTATCTATGCTGTCCACGATCATCAGAGAACGAATGCGGCGGTTATGCCAAATAATCCTCCACCCTTCCCCAAGTTCTTTCCAATACCCTCCTTTGGATTCGGCTGCTGCCGGACGGGCAGCGGATGCAGGAGATTCAGAGCCTGATTTCTGATGATCCAGCGGATCACGAATGAATGAGGTGACGGTTGCAGCCACCAAATAACAGCAGGATGCGATCAGGAGCGTATTCAATGTACCGAGCCAGGCTACAATAATCCCGCTGAGCGCCCAGCCTGCACATTTAACGACTTGATCACTGACTGCCGTCAAGCCATTGGCGCGCATGAGCCCCTCACCGGCGGCTAAGCGGGGGATCAGCGCATTCCGCGCCGGATTGGTCCAGCCATCCAGAAACGACATGCCAAACACCAGCATAAAAATAAAAAGAAACGACCTTTGCTCAGGCACGGCCCGTAAATAAAGCAGCAGCAGCGTAAAAATGATAAACTGCCCAAGCTGGGAGAACAGCAAAATCCGCGTGAGCCTGAACCGGCCGAGAATGATAGGTGCAACCAGCCCGCTAACCACTTGGGCAGACAAACGGAACAACGGAATTAAAGTGGTCTGCATTAGAGAGTTGCTGGAGCTGAACACCAATACCGTTATACTCAAAATGTAGATAATATCTGCGATATTAGAGATCGTCTGAGACCCCCACAAATAATAAAAAGACCGCTTAATCAAAAAATCTCTCCTCTCTTTTCCATCGTGATTTTCGCATTCCTTAACCAAACTTACCTTTTAATGTTCTAACTGCCGCATATGTAAGTTTAATACATTCTGCATAAACCCTTAAATTCCCTTCTTTTGTTTATAAAGGAAATTCAATTGCCAATGACATTACCGAAGCAGCACCTGCGAAGGCTCTCCTCTGAAGGAAAAGCCAAAAACAAAGAGCAGCGGCTCTCCAGTAAAGGGAGAATCACTGCTCTTAAGAATCCGATAGGATATGAAGTACCCAGTATATGAATTAATTTCGCTCTTCTTACGGGTTTACAGCTTTGTAGGCAGCCTCGTATTCGGATATGATACGTTTACGCGTTCTCCACCGTGCCTTCTTCCATGTACATGGTTTCCCACAGATGCCCGTCGATATCCTGGAAGCTCCAGCTGTACATGAATCCGTGGTCGACCGGATCATTATATTTCTTGCCGCCTGCGGCCAGCGCCTTGTGCACCAGCTCGTCCACCTCTGCTCTGCTGGAAGCGGAGAAGGCCATGATGACTTCAGTGTGGCTGGAGGTGTCGGCGATTTCCTTGGAGACAAACGTCTTAAAGAACTCTTTGGTCAGCAGCATGGCAAACGTGTTGTCGTTGATGATCAAACATGTGGCGTTCTCATCGGTATACTGCAGATTGAATTCGAAACCAAGTGCGGTAAAAAAGTTAATCGAAGCCTGCAGATCATTTACCGGCAAATTGACAAAAAGCTGGCCTGCTTTGAATCCCATTCTCTGATCACCTCTGCATTTATTTGAGTGTTTACCGCCCGATTATAGCATGAAGCAGCAGCAGGAGTTTCTTCCCGATTGCTGTACTTCTTGAAATTGACTAGGGTGAGGAGTAACCTAAAGGTGAAGCAGCACAGGCAGCGCCGGTTTTTCCTTCCTGCTTTATCAAGAGAATTACAATCCGCTTGAGCATTATCCAATCTCTTTTAACATGAAGCCTGTATGCTGAGGGTAACTACGATCAAGAGGGGTGAAATGAATGCCGAACATTTGGATGCATCTGGAATATGGGCAGCAGCTGGCGGACGAATTCAGCCGTGATTTCCCTTTTCTGGCGGAGAGGAAAAACCGTCCTGAGCTGTACCACCTGGGCTGCCAGGGACCGGATTTCCTGCTGTACCACAGCTTTCTGCCCTGGAAAAAGGATACCCGGGCCATTCGCCTCGGTGACCTTATGCACACGGAAAACTGCGGGCCTGTACTGGTTGATTTCTGGCAGCGGGCCTTGGCCCTTCCCTTCCATGAGCTGAAGGACGCGCAGCAATATTTTCTGGGCTTTCTTACCCACCATCTGCTGGACCGCAACCTTCATCCCTATATCAATTGGAAAGCGGGCTACAAGCACCGAAATCACCAGCGTTTTGAGATTGTCCTTGACACTTTGTTCATGAAGCGGCGGAAACAGCTGGATACCTGGCGGCATGCAGCCTGGAAAAAAATCAATGTGGGCTCCCGCCTGCCCTTCCCGATCCACACGATTCTCCGCGAAACAGCGTCAGACTGGTATCCCGAGTCCCGGCGCCTCCCGTCTGAAATCTGGCATGAGGCATACCTCGACATGATTTTGGCGCATAAATGGTTATTCGATCCCAAGGGGTGGAAGAAATCGCTGCTCAGGGGCAAGGCCCGCCGCTTGTTTTCACAGCAGCTGTCCCCTGCCGAAGAGAAGCTCGATTACCTCAACGAAAAACACGGCGAATGGCGGCATTCGGCGCTCTACTCCGAGGTGCGGACGGAAAGTGTCTGGGACCTGTGGGAGGAAGCGCTTGCGGAAGGCCGGACAGTGCTGCGTGCTCTGGCTTCGTGGCTGAACAGTACGGTGCCGGCCGAAGCTGCCCGCGCGCTGGAGCATTTCAAGCAGGTGCTGGGCGACCGTTCCTACGATACAGGCAAAGAGTGCAGCAGCAAGCTTAAGAATCTGTATGCCGAGCCGATTTGGGAGGCAGGTATCATCTCGTAAAGACGTAAGTGTATGGCATAAACCATCCATATAGGACATACGCTGGACAGATCTCCGCTGGGAGGTCTGTTTTTTTCATGCTGCAGCCGCGCAACACCTGCCGCTTCCGCAGCGGCAGGTGTCAAGAAGCCCTCTCTGTGCAAAGCTTATTTATCTCCGGGCAGCACTGAGTCCGTGGAGAGCCATTCAGCGGTTACACCTCTGCTGCCTCATGTGCCGGAATATGCGGCGGAGCTGGCGGGACCGGCGGATCTCCGTCCTGCAGCGCGTCCTGCTTCCCCTTCTCCACATCGAGCTTCAGCACAATCATAATCCCCAGTCCGAAGAACAGCAGCAGGGAGAGAATGCCAAGTCTTGGATTCCCGGTGAGCTGCCCCACCAGCCCAAAGACAAACGGGCCGAAGATCGAAGAAAATTTGCTGGTAATGTTCACAAAGCCAAAAAACTCACCGGTGCGCTTCAGCGGCATCAGATCACTAAGCAGGGAACGGGAAATCGACTGGCTTCCCCCCTGAACCAGGCCCACCATAACCGCCAGGATATAAAAATGCACAGCCCGGGTCATGCCGAAGCCGAGGATTACAATCAGCACATAGATGAAAAGCGAGACCAGAAGCATCCGTTTGGCACCTAGCCGTTCTGCGGTTTTGCCGAGCAGGATCGTGCTTGGAAAACCGACAAACTGCGTGATCAAGAGCGCCAGAATCAGGTCGCTTGAGCCGATCCCCAGCGTCGTTCCATAAATCGTAGCCATTAGAATAATCGTGTTAATCCCGTCATTGTAGAACCAGAAAGCAGCGATCAGCCGGACCAGTTGCGGATAACGCTTGATGTCACGGGTTGAACCACCGATTCTCCGGGCGGCTGCCCGAACGTATCCGCCAGCACTTAAGCCGGCGGTCTGCCGGGGAAGATTAGGCACACGGCGGATAGCCGGAATGGAGAAAATCAGCCACCACAATCCGACACTTACAAAGGAGAGCCGTGTTCCTGCAGGCGTATCCTTCATGCCCAGCAGCTGCGGCTGTTGAATCATCAGCAGATTGACCGCCAGCAGCACCCCGCCGCCCACATAACCAAGAGCATAACCTTTAGCGGAGACATCATCTCTTTTCCCGGAGGGCACCAGGTCTGGCAGCATCGAGTCATAAAAGGTCAGACTGCCGGCAAATCCAAGCGTAGAGAGTACCAGCAGCGCGGAAGCGAGCAGCCAGTCCCCCTCTCCGACCAGGGCGAAGCCCATTGTTGAGACGATGCCGAGCAGTGCAAATGCCGTCAGAAAGCTGGTTTTCCGGCCCGACAGGTCGGAAATGGAGCCGAGCAGCGGCGACACCAGAGCGACCAGCGCCATCCCGATGGCGTGAGTATACGCGAGATACGAAGCTGCCGTATTTTCACTTAGGCCACTGGCCGCCACCGAACTGTAGAAGATTGGCAGCACCGCTGCCAATACCGTTGTCGCATATGCTGAATTTGCCCAATCATACATAAGCCAAGCGCGTACCGCAGATTTATTCATGATCGTCATTTCCCTCTCGTGTAACCAAAATTTCCAGGCCAAGTGAGCTCGGGTGCACTTGGACAGATTATACACGGGAAACGTTATGGAGGTTCTAAGCAAATGTTTGCGGAATATTAACCGCTGACACTTATCCCTTCCGACCTGCCGCCTTCATGCTCAATTACCACACAGGCTCCGCCCTCCGGCGTGTTGCTCAACCGGATTGATCCGCCCAGCTTGGCAGCCAGCTGTTTTGCAATATACAGGCCAAGCCCGGAATGACCGTCCCTGCTGGCTCTGGCGTCATCTCCCCGGTAGAATTTCTGAACAGCCTTCTCCAGATCCCTGCGGCTGAAGCCGGGGCCGGTATCACAGATTTCGTACAAGACACGGCTGCCGCGCAGGGTAACGGACACCGAAATTGAACCTCCGCTTGGTGTATATTCCAGGCTGTTCATCACCACATTGTCGAGAATACGCTCCAGCAGCTCTGCATCGGTGTAAAGACAGCTCCCCGCCGCGTCTTCCATCCGCAGAATGATGTCAATCCCTTTTTGGCCCGCCTCCAGCCCGTAAGCCTTGATTTTCCGTTCCAGAAACGGCGCCAGCTCAAAAGTCTCCGCATGGAGTACGGTATCCGTCCGCTCCATATCCGAGGTATACTGCATCTGCCGCACCAGTTCGCTGCTTTTGCCCGCATTCTCGTGAATCACGCCAAGATAGCGCTGCAGCCTTTCATCGTCCGTCCCTCCCGAATCCATCAGCGCTTCGGTGTAGCTGCGGATAATGGAGAGCGGGGCCTTCAGATCATGCGCCAGCGCTTCGACCATTTCCACCCGCTCCTGCTCCATCCGCCATTGTGCCGAAAGCGAGCTCTCCAGCTCTGTCTTCATTTCGTCAAAAGCGCTGCTCAGCTGGCCCAGCTCATTGTCCGAATGGTAGCCGATTTCGAAGTCAAGATCCTTCTCTTTAATCTTGCGGGCAGCCTCCATCAGGAGGCGCAGCGGCTTGTTGATGTTGTTCGACACCACCCGCGAGAAGAGCAGGGCGAACAGGATGATATAAAGGAAAGGCGACACCAGTGCGCCAATAAAAATCACCGTCAGCCACCAGTTGCCGGATTCATTCACATAGGTAGGCTTCAGGGCATAGGACAGCAGCACCGCCCCTTTGACTGAACCTTCCCCATCGATGATCGGCACCGTGCGCACATATCTTCCCTGAACACTGGTGGTCGTATTCAGACGCTTGTACAACTCCGTGCGGCCGGAAACATTCACATTCTCCAATGAGCCATATATTTTGTCCCCATTCCTGTCCACCACCTGGTAGGTGATGCCCTCACCCGGTATCGCCGCTTCCAGCGCCGTTCTGGCAGAAGAGGCAAGCAGTGCCGTCTGCTGCTGCATAATGTAGCTTTCGATGGCAGGCAGGTGTTTCTCATAATGATTGGCGGGATAGACCAGCTTGTTCTCCACCCGCATAAAGAGCAGCACGGCAAATGCATAGGTAACCACCGTCGCCACTACACTGGCCAGGATAATATAGGTGAAGGCCAGCTGAAACTGGGTTTTAAGCGGTCTTTTGTTCATACGGCAGCTCCTTGCTTACGGATTTGTCCATTTGTAGCCGATTCCCCATACAGTAGAGATATAATCGCCGGAAGGATCGGCAGCGGCCAGCTTGGCGCGGATTTTCTTGACATGCTCCACCACGGTGGAGGCATCCCCTTCGGCATCATACCCCCACACCTTCTCATAAATATGCTCGCGCGAAAACACCTGTCCGCCATGCAGCGCCAGCAGCTCGGTGATCTCATATTCCCGCCGGGTCAACGCGACCGGCTCTCCTGCCACGCTGACCAGCCGTTCCTTAAGGCTTAGCTCCAGCTTGCCGAACCGCAGCCGGCTCTGCTGCTGGGGTTTCTGCCGCGACCGCTCCTCCCGCCGCAGATTGGCTTCAATCCGGGCCAGCAGCTCCCGGAGGCCAAACGGCTTGATCACATAATCATCGCCGCCCAGAGTCAGCCCCCGGACCCGGTCCGCTTCCGACTGCCTGGCGCTCAGAAAAATAATCGGGCAGCTTACCCGGTCACGGATGCTGCGGCAGACCTCAAAGCCGTTCATCCCCGGCATCATAATGTCGAGGATTACCAGGTCAGGCTCGCTGTCCGCCAGCCTGACCCCTTCGTTGCCGTCGTAAGCGGCCAGCACCTCATGCCCCTTGGCCTGCAGCTCATCGGTGAGCAGCAGAACCAAGGCAACCTCATCGTCGATGATCAGAATTCTGCTCACCTTATCCCTCCTGTCTTTTGTTACTCGTAGCTTTTACGGCCTTCCCATCTGCAAAACCATAGTATACTACAAACGGCCGCCAGCATGAATACTGCACAAGCCGGAACAAGTCCCCGGAACAGCTCATCCCGTAAGAAACCGGATAACACGAAACCCTCCGGCAGCGTAAGCCCGGGCATAGCCAAGGCTGGAAGTCCGGCCAGCCGAGCGGGCCAGGACCATGGAACACAAGGCCAGATGGCGTCGCCTATGGAAGTGGTGCCGATAATGGCGGCAACCAGCAGTCCCGCGCCTCCTGCTCCAACGGAAGCGCCCAGCCCGTAGGCGAGCGCCAGGAACAAATGCAGCACGCACAGGGCCAGACTGCCCGCCAGTGCAAGCAAGCCGCTGAGCATAAATATCCCGATGCCAGGCTGTTCGATATGCAGCAGGTAGCGCATCCCGGATAACAACACCAGCATAGAGCCGAACAGGAATACCGTCACCAGCATAACCAGCTGCAGCAGCTTGCTTAGATAGATCAGCGTTCTGGGGGCGCTCTGCCCCAGCAGGCCGTTGAAATGCCCGGCGTTCTCTTCCTGGGCCGCGAGCAGTCCGGCCAGCAACCCTATGCCGACAGGCAGAATAATGCTGGCCGATTGAAAAAAGGCCTGATGTATCTCATAGGGCAGCTCCGCCGTACGCGCAGGGCGGGCGAAATACCACAGCAGAAGCGCAGGGTAGCCCAGAATGGCGGCCCCCGTCAGCCAGCGGACCGGCGTCCGCTTTGTTTTGAGCCAGTCAGAAAATAGTAACCGCAGCAGCATCGCTATTTCACCTCTTTCCGGGCAAACCACACTCCCGTAAGCCAGGAGCTGGCCGCAAAAAACAGCAGGGATACGGCAATCCCCACCGGAATCACCGAGGGTTCGAGCAGCGGGTTGCCGGATTCCAGCGGGACCCCGTTCGGATGCACACCGGCTACCGGACACATCAGCCGCAGGGCCCAGCTCCATGGCACATAGAGCCAGTTCGGCCCGGGTGCGGCAATTACACCGGCGAACATACCGGCAACACCCAGCCCGATAGATGCCGGCATGCCCTTCCACGCCGCTGCCAGCAGCTGAAGCGGAATGAGGCTTAACGATACCAGCCAAGTGAGCAGGCTGGCAACCACAACCTTTTCAACAGGAAGGGTCGCATCGGTAATCAGCAGGCCGGCAATCAGAGCAGCAGCAATAGTTCCCAGGGAGGACAGCAGCATATAGTAGGCCAGCACCATGATTTTGCCGAACCATAACGCACCGGGACGGACATTGTGCAGCCGGAGGCCGCGGTAATTCCCGGCCTTGCGCTCCCTAACCTCAGCCAGAGCACAGAGCAGCGCCGTGCCGAGCGGCACAAATATAAACGGCCACCAGTTAAACACCATACCGAGAAACAGGTCACCCGGCAGGCTCTGTCCTTTGGGAAGATACAGCAGTGCTACGAGCGCGAACAGAACAAAAAACAGCGGGGCCGCCCAGACCAGCTTTACCGAAAAGCTGCGTCTGTATTTTAAATGCTCAGACTGGAAGATATTAAGCATGGTGCACCCCCGCCTGTTCCCGGTTCCGGGCAACGACCTGCATGAACAGGGTCTCCAGATCCTCGCCTTTGTGTATTTTGCTCTCATGGCCCAGCCGCCCGCCGCTGATAATGCCGATATAGTCGGCGATCTGCTCCACCTCGGACAAAATGTGGCTGGAGAGAATGACCGTAATGCCCTGCGCCGGAAAGGAGCGGATCAGTTCCCGCAGCTCCTGAATGCCGAGCGGGTCCAGCCCGTTCGTCGGCTCATCCAGAATCAGCAGCTCCGGGCGGTTCAGCAGAGCAATCGCGATGCCCAGTCTCTGTTTCATGCCGAGGGAAAATTGGGAAGCCTTTTTGGAGCCGGTCTCCTGTAAATCCACAGTGTGCAGCACCTCATCGATTCTTTGCGCAGTCTGACCCAGCAGCTTTGCATGCACCGTCAGGTTCTCCCGGGCCGTAAGATTCCCGTACAGCGCCGGAGATTCAATCAATGCGCCGATCCGCTCCAGCTGCTTTCTTTCCCAGGGCTTGCCGCCCAGCAGAATCTCTCCGCCGCTCGGGCGCAGAAGGCCTGTAATCATTTTCAGTGTTGTCGTTTTGCCCGCCCCATTGGGTCCAAGCAGTCCGTATACCGTCCCTGCCGGGATCTTCAGTGAAACGTCCTCCACGGCCTGCTGCCGCTTGAACCGCTTGTTTAAGTGTTTAGTCTCCAAAATGTATTGCATCTAATCCCATCCTCTCTTGCTTGTCTGGACACAGCTTATCAAGAGAAAATAAAGATTTTATAATGTTTTGGAATTATACAAGATGAACTTTAGTTTTACGTTGTGGGATATGGTCGTAACTGCGGGGAATGTTTGGACTTCCAGCCGCTGTTGTCCCCAGATTTCTTGAATGGAACCGCCTTTCGCGGTTGAAATCCGGTGACTGATTATGCTTACGATGCTAGCTTTCCTACGGAAAGCTTTCAGGCGGTCGCATTCGCTCTTCCAGTTCCAAACTTCCCCTCCGCACTTCTTCCTTTTATGATTTTTTTATGTTCATCTTATATACTTTTTGTCCACCGTGTTTTGTTTAACCTCCGGTTAACGCCCTTGAAATATTCGCCTGATAAGATTAGGGCAAGTAACATACAGGGAGGGATTCCATGCGCCTGGCTTTATTCACGGACACGTTTCTTCCGCAAACCAACGGCGTTGCCCGCACGCTTGGCCAGTTAACCAGTCACCTGAACCGCCGGGGGATTGAGCATCTGCTGTTCACGCCCAAGTCCGCCCCCGAGGACAGCTACCCCGATCCGGTCCGTCCTGTTGCCAGTATCCCTTTTTTTCTCTATCCGGAATGCAGGCTGGCTCTCCCGAGCATGTCCTCCATTCAGAGCCAGCTGAACACTTTTCAACCCGATCTGCTGCATATGGCTACCCCGTTCAACATCGGCCTGTGCGGCCTCCGTTATGCTCACAGGCAAGGCCTGCCCCATGTAGCCTCCTACCATACCCATTTTGACCGTTACCTTGAATATTACCGCATGCGCCGGATTGTTCCGCTCTACTGGAGGTACATGAAATGGTTCCACCGCTCCTGCGGTGCCACCTTTGCCCCGTCGCGGGAAACGGCAGAGATCCTGCGGGAGCAGGGCTTCGAACGGCTGCGCCTCTGGTCCAGAGGCATTGACTGCCGGCAGTATTCCCCGGATAAACGCCAAGCTGCCAGCGTAAGGGAACGCTATGGAATTGCCGACCCGCTGATACTGCTGTATGTAGGCCGGATTGCCCCGGAAAAAGATATCGCCACCCTGCTGCACGCTCTGCAGCAGCTGCCGGAATCCGTTGCCGCCGGAGTCCACCTGCTGGTGGTCGGCGACGGACCGCTGCTGCCCGAGCTGCGTGCCCAGGCACCGCGCAATGTTACCTTCACCGGCGCCAGGCACGGTGAAGAGCTGGCGGAGCTGTATGCCTCCGCCGATTTGTTCGTGTTCCCGTCCAGCACGGAAACCTTCGGCAATGTGGTGCTGGAGGCTATGGCCTCAGGGCTGCCTGTCGTTGCCGCCGGTGCAGGCGGGAGCAAGGAGCTGGTCATGCCCGGGGTTACAGGGGTGCTGTTTCAGCCGCATGATCCGGGCTCGCTCGCGGAGGAAATATGCCGCCTGGCCAGCGATTCCATGCTGCGGACGGCTATGGGGAGTGAGGGGCGGAGACAGGCGCTTGGCCGCTCCTGGGAACAGATTTTTGACGGACTGATCCGGGATTATGAAGAAATCATCGACAGCAGACGCATCAAGGCCAGCGCGCAGATATTTACCGCCTGAGGACAGACGGATAAGGTACCTCTTCGCTTAAGACAGCGGGGAAGAACCGGGATGGCAGGCATTGTGACCGTTGCCCGCTTCGTTCCATCCCAAGAAGGACGCCCATGGCGGGCGCCCTTCTTGGGATGCAGGTAATGTATTAGAGGCCCATACGATCCTGCGGGGCTAATTGGCCTTGCTCCAGCAAGTCATACTTGGACAGCTTCATATTCACTATGGCAAAAGCCCGGTCCAGCTCCTGCTGCTGGCGCTCCAGGTCCATCTTGTAATCACGGAGAATGGCCGCACGCTGCGGAATGGTCGAATCCCCTTGAAGCGTCAGGTCCACCATTTGCTTCAAGGTGGCCACCGGCAGTCCGGTTGCCCGAAAACAATTCATCAGCGAGATGGATTCCAGATCCTTTTCCCCGAATATCCGGTTCCCGTGCCCGTCCCGCTGAAGGAACGGGAGCAGCCCTTCCTTTTCATAATAACGGATGGTATGCGCAGGCAGGCCCAACTTCTCCGAAGCCTCTTTGATGGAAATTCCCAAGGAGTTCACTCCCCTCTGATCACAACCGTGATCCGGTTTTTCTCTAGTATACGGCTTAAAGTTCACTTGAAGTCAAGATCCTCCCGATACGGTTTCAGAACACAATCTATCTGCCGCCATGACCGTCCGGGCATCCGCAGCAGTTCAAATTGTGAATTTCACTCCGGTCAGCTGCTCGCTGAGCACCCACAGGCGCTCTGCGGCCTCACGGTCAATAGCCCAAGGCCAGACTCCCGAGCCCTGCACACTGTCGGCTGGAACCGCTTCGGCAATATCGGCATCCTCACAGTAGACGCCTCCGAGTCCCGCAAGCTGTTCACTGACTGCACACCAGACACTGGTTGCCGCTCCTTGTTCCGTGTTTTTCATGAAGTCGGAGTTTGTGTTGCTTGCAGGCTTTCCCTTCTCGTCTTCTTGCGCCGGTTGAACCTTGACGGGTTTAACACCAACTTCTTCCGTCTTCAGAAAACGG
The DNA here is from genome assembly GCF_000981585.1 of Paenibacillus riograndensis SBR5. Lineage (NCBI taxonomy): Bacteria > Bacillati > Bacillota > Bacilli > Caryophanales > Paenibacillaceae > Paenibacillus > Paenibacillus riograndensis. The sequence continues at coordinate 2,947,651 of NZ_LN831776.1, read as the reverse complement.
CCAATTCCCGAGGAAGGGATTAGGCCCGGATGAACGGCAAAGGCACGGACTCCATACACTTTGGCTTTCTCGTCCAGGGCAACCGCGAACAGCACATTCGCGCTTTTGGACTGGGCATAGGACTTCCATTTGTCATATTCCCGCCGCTCAAAGTTCGGGTCGCTGAGATCAACGCCACCCAGACGGTGCGCCCGGGATGAAACCGAGATGACCCGGGCCTGATCCGCTTGCCGCAAAGCAGGCCAGAGGCGGGCCGTCAGCTGAAAATGCCCCAGATGGTTGGTGGCAAACTGCGACTCATAGCCGCGTGCATCACGTGCCAGCGGCGCAGCCATGATGCCCGCACTGTTAATAAGGAAATGAAGCGGCCGCCCAGAAGCAATGAACCGCCGGGCGAAGCTGTCGATCGAGGCGGGGTCCATCAGATCAAGAGTTTCCAGCTCCAGGCGGGGGATGCCGGAGACGGCAGCCTTGGCCTTTGCCGGAGTCCGTGCCGGAACGATTACAGTGGCTCCCGCTTCGGCAAGCACACGCGAGGTTTCCAGTCCAATCCCGGAATATCCGCCCGTTACAATCGCTACCTTGCCGGTCAGATCCAGGCCGCCGATCACCTCAGCGGCTGTCGTCCGGGCATCGAACCCGCTTGCGAGCGGCGCTTGAACCGTAAGATAAGATTTGGTTTGTGATTCCATATGATGATCCCTCCATTCTATTCTTCGGGATCATTATATGCCTTAAAGTTCACTTTAAGGCAAGCGTTTCCCCTTTCCGCTTCCCCGCAAGCAATAGCTGGAAAAAGGATAACCAAGCTGAACGATCCACCCCTGTTTAGGTGAATTCGCTTAAAATAAGTCTACATTTTCCCACTAATCCCTCTGCAGCAAGCTTTTGGATCCAATTAAGTGAACTAATTCCACTTGACTCCCTGCCCCTGAAAATCTTCCGCTGCCGGGCATTTCACCCGTCTTCAAGACCAAATGGGACATGCCCGGGCGCCCATGCCGATAATGGCATTCACCGGCTCGGTTCACACTTCCATTCGAAATCATTTTTCCGCATGAAGAACAATCTGCGGCCCCGCCACCACCGTCATTTCAGCGGTATTTTTCCAATATAAATGCAGCTTGGGTGTGCATTCTCAGCCGCAGCTCCTCTGGTTCAAGCACCGTGATCCGTTGACTGTACTCCAGCAGCTTTCCGAACCAGCCCTGCTCCTCTTCCGGGACCGTAAAGGACATCAGGAGTTCACCTTCGCGCTCCTCCAGCAGCTCTGCTTGCGGAAACGCCTCCTGGAGCAGCACCTTGTGCTCTGCCATACAGGCCAGACGGACTTTTGTCTGCGGCCGGAGGTCGCTATGCTCAGACAGAAGCAGCTCCGCATCCTTATGCGTCAGAGTAAATGTCTGGGACATCAGGTGAACGGACCGCATCCGGGAGAGCCGGAACAGCCGGTAATCCTGCTTGTCGCAGCAATATGCGAACAGATACCAGGCGTACCATTTATACGTCAGAAGCAGCGGCTCCACCCCTCTGTCCGTTACGCCGCCGCGGGCATCCGTATACTGAAATCCAAGCCATATTTTCTCTCTTATGGCCTTTTCCACCAGAGCTATATTTCCGCCCGTCCCCTCTCCTTCACGCAGCACGCCCAGGTTCAGCTGGAGCATTGGCCCAAGTGCCGCTTTATCGGGAGCAAGGGAAGTCATAATCTCAACGGTGCTCTGTGCCCGCAGGCTGTCATACCCGGATAGCAGGCCTTTCAGCGCAGCAAGAATATATGTATAATCTTCGGATTGGAGGAGCTGCCTGTTCATTTTATAGCTGTCTATGATGTAGTAGCCGCCATTCAGCCCCTGCTGCGAGCCTACAGGAATTCCGGCAAGACTGATGGACGCCATATCCCGCTGGATGGTACGCGGCGACACTTCAAACTTCTCAGCCAGCTCCCGGGCACTAACCGTTTCACGGTTAAGGAGATAGACCACGATCCCCAGCAGACGGTCCATTTTCATCCGCTATACCTTCCGCCTCTGCGAATCAGCCTGGCTGCTGTTCAGCCATTCGCTATCTAGGATGCCATAGGCATAGGTGTCATGCCAGAGCGGATGTCCTTCATGGTCATGTTTAAAATATCCGGTCTGAAGCAAATGCCCTTCCCGCCGGAGCTGCAGACGCTCCAGCAGACGCCAGGAGGGAGTGTTGCGGGGATCACAGTGCGCGGTCACTCTTCGGACCTGCTGATCACAGAAAGCATATTCCAGTAACCTTTGACAAGCCTCCGCCGCATAACCCTTGTTATGGAATGCACTGTTGAAGACATAGCCAAGTTCCCAAGTCCGGAATGTCAGCGGCTCCTGCTGCTGAAAATACAGATTTCCGATCATTTTCCCGGACTCCTTCAGGCATACCGCCCAAAAGGCAGGGTCCGCAGACCGCCGAAGTGCCTCCGCTTGGCTCGCTTGCTCATCAAAAACCCCATAAGGCTCGTACCTCACCACCTCTTCCCGGGAAAGATATTCATGCAGATCCTCCCAGTCCTCCGGCTGGAAGCCTCTTATCGTTAACCGCTGTGTTTCCAGAACTTCCATAGGTTTATCTCCTCATCTCTACTTCACGGTGTTAGATTCACCCACAATATAGCAAATGTAACGCGGAATTTTCCATAACAATTCTTATGAGGGCCTGTTTCGCCGAATGGCGTCTTCTCAGTCCGCTTTGCTTATTGCGTTAATGATCCAAGCAGTACAAAATCACCCTGGCGGGTGAAAAACAGCACGGGGCTTACGGCCGAAGGGATTCCCCACCGCTCTAAAATCGACAGAGCATGCTGACGACGGATCCTTGTACTCCTTCGCGCTCGATCCGCAGCCGTTACGGACAGGAAAGCCGTTATGGATAGAAAATTCGGCTATTCCGCAGGACCGCATTTTTTGACATTGCATCATTTCCTACAACAATATAAAAACCACGGCCCGCGTCCTGAACGCCTGCCGTGGTTCCCTTATTTACTTCCCCATACCGCCGCGCACTTCTTACGGCATTTCAAATTCTCTTCACGTTCAATCCGCCCAGCACAGCTCCCTGTACAAAAAAGCGCTCAATCTTCCGCTCCACCTCCGCATCCGGGACCAGCGGCGGCGCCTGATGCGGCTTCACACGGGCATCGATGATCACATTATCACAGAACCAGTGCTTGTTCTCTACGCCGCTGTTCACCCCATAAATATCATGCGAAGGATTGCTGCGCGTGAAGGTTGCCCAGAGGAAGTTGCTCAATGTTTCACTCATGAACGTGCTGTCATCACATAAAATAATCATCGGGCAGGTATCCAGAGCCCCCTGCTCTTGAACCGCGGCGCCCAGCTTGTCCGTTTCCTTCCGTGCTTCCGCATAATCCGTGAACTTCGGTCCCTGCAGGGCCACGATCCCCGGCATAATCATTTTGGCCTGTCCGAACCCTTGCAGATTCTCCAGATTCTCCAGTATCACCGGCACCTCCGTACATAAGGTCCGCTTCTGTTCTCCCACCGCTGCAAATACCACTTTACTGCCGCTGTTAATCCCTGTGCCGGAATAATCCAGTGTGTCTATTGTAGTATTGGTCTGAAAATGAATGTCCCGGTGCAGATTAATCCGCTCCAGAATATAGGCCAGGAAGTCCTCGATGTTGTGCGTGCTGACCGGCCGCTCTTCTTCGGCAGTAATGAACAGGTACTTGGCTAGACTAAGCTGGCCGGTTCCCAGTATCCGGTTCGCGATGGTCAGCAGCTCCGCCGGCTGCTTCAGTTGCTGGTAAGGGGTATAGCGCTCACTGCCAATAGCGAACAGTAAAGGATGCACGCCTGCGGCATCTACAGCATGCACCTCTTTAACTCCCGGCACCTCCTGCTTCACCGCACCGCCCGTCAATTCATGAATCAGTTCCCCGAAAGAGGTATCCTCCTGCGGCGGGCGTCCGACGACAGTGAACGGGAAGATCGCCCCTTGCTTGGCATAAACCTTATGCACTTTCATCACAGGGAACGGATGGGTCAGGCTGTAGTAGCCCAGATGGTCGCCAAAAGGCCCCTCCGGCCGCGTCTCGCCGGGATGAATCTCGCCAGTAATTACAAAATCGGCGTCACGGCTGACACAAAAGCCGTCCACATAGCTGTACCGGAAGTGGCGGCCCGCCAGCAGCCCGGCAAAGGTCATCTCGCTCAGCCCTTCGGGCAAAGGCATAACTGCCGACAAGGTATGCGCGGGAGGTCCTCCGATGAAGCAGCTGACCTTGAGCGGCTGTCCTCTTTTCGTAGCCTTGGTCTGATGAATGCCAATGCCCCGGTGAATCTGATAATGCACACCGACTTCCTTATTGATCTCATACTCATTGCCGCTTAGCTGGATACGGTACATGCCCAGATTGGAATTCATGATCCCCGGCTTGTCGGGGTCCTCGGAATAGACCTGCGGCAGAGTGACAAAAGCGCCGCCATCGCCGGGCCAATGCTTAATCTGCGGCAGATCCGAGATCTGAATCTCCTCGAAGCCGGCCGGTATACCGTTTCCTTTCTTCAGCGGGAGCGCTTTTCTGGCAGCCAGCCCTGTCCCGATGTATTTGAAGGGCTGCTTGAGCGCCTTCATGGGATCACTGCGTAAAGCGATCACATCCTGGGACGATTCCCAGGTATCGCGGAAGATAAATTTGCTGCGTTCTATAGTCCCGAACAGGTTTGACACAGCGCGGTACCGCGAGCCTTTGACTTTCTCAAAAAGCAGGGCCGGACCGCCTGCCTCATAGACCTTCAGATGAATCGCGGCCATCTCCAGATTAGGATCGACTTCCTCCTGTATGCGGACCAAATGTCCATGTTTCTCCAAATCAACAATACATTCTTCCATACTGCGGTATCTCATGGGTCTTACTCCAATCTCCAGAAGAAATGTGAACTCTCCTTATTATCAATGAGGGGAGGCATCAGGTCAACGCCGCACCAGGCGATGCCCTGAATCAAAGGTACAAATACCTTTGATCGAGACGCTTCAGCGCGGCCAGGCAGATTCTAAGGTACAAATACCCTTGATCGAGCCATTCCAGCGCGGCCGGGCAGATTCTAAGGTACAAATACCTTTGATCGAGACGCTTCAGCGCGGCCAGGCAGATTCTAAGGTACAAATACCCTTGATCGAGCCATTCCAGCGCTACCGGGGCGGAATCAAAGGTATAAATACCTTTGATTGAGCCATTTCAGCGCTGACGGGCGGAATCAAAGGTACAAATACCCTTGATCGAGCCATTCCAGCGCTACCGGGCGGAATCAAAGGTATAAATACCTTTGATTGAGCCATTCCGGCGCTGACGGGCAGCGTAAAGGGGGCTCCTCTCCCGCAGATAAATCTGCCAATGAGACAGCCCCCTGATTGTCAGCCCAGCGTTTTCAAAGGCCACACTCCGGTAAATTCAACCTCATCATAAGTGAAAAAAGCATTCAAGATGGCTTCGCGGTCATCCGTGAACAGCTGGTCGGCCACCCCGGCTACAAGCTTCGGCACGGCATTTTTCATGCCGGAGATGGCCGAAGCCGACAGGCCGCAGCTGGCCAGCGCTGAATAGTTGAAAACGAACAGCCCGTGAACAAGCGCCCGGCCTGCTTCATCCCGGCTTTGGAGCGCAAAGCCCGGACTGAGATACGGATGCGCATCCAGCAGCGGGTTCGCCAGCCCCGGCGGCGCCTCATAGCGGTCGCTCCAGCGGGCGATATGGCCGTCTACCAGCCGCAGCTCCGGACGCAGCCCCGGGTCGCTGAGCAGTCCGGTGCTGACCACCAAAAAGTCAAAGGAGCATTCCCCCTTTGGCGTTGTCACCACCGCCTTGTCGCCGATCGCTTCCACCTTCAGCCACGGTGAACCGAGGTGAAGCTGGAAGCCCGGCCAAGCTGCCGCACGGGCGAAGGTATCGTTGGTCGGCGGCTGATTGGTTTTGAAAAAATGCGAGATTACAGCGTACTTATCAGAATCAGGCAAGGTATGAAAGCGTTCAATCATACCCGATACCTCCATCTGGCGGATGGGGTTGATATTCGGAAGCTGCTCGCGGCGGACAAACACATGGGCCTCCGCGGCCCCCTCCGTGAGCAGAAAATTCGCATTGTCGAAGGCCGAGGCTCCGCCGCCGAGAACTGCAATTCGTTTCCCGCGCAGGGAATTGCAATCTATCGCTTCGGAGGTATGGGCGTATAGAGCTTTCGGCAGATGGTCAGCCACCATCGGCGGCACATACCATTCGCCTCCGCCCTGGATGCCCGTGGCCAGCACAACCTTGCGTGCCAACAATTGCCCGGCGGGAGCCCCCGCACCTGAAATATGCAGGCGGTGAATCCCCTTTTCGCACGGCTCTATCAGCTTAAGCTGAACCTCATTGATTACGGGCAAGCCCAGGACCCTGCGGTACCAGCGCAGATAGTTCATCCACTCGCCGCGCGGGATCTTGTCTATGGCTTCCCAGCCCTCAGCCCCGTTCTGCGCCTCCCACCAGGAACGGAAGGTCAGTGAAGGAATTCCAAGATCCACAGAAGTTAGATGTTTGGGTGTCCGCAGGGTGACCATCCGCGCATAAGTCTCCCAGGGTCCCTCGGCTCCCTCGCTGTTCTCGTCAATGACCAGAATGTTGGATATCCGTTCACGCAACAACCCAAAAGCCGCTCCCAGGCCGCTTTGTCCACCGCCGACAATCACAACATCATACACATGGCCTTCAGGGTGGCTCAGCGGCCTTACCCAATCTGCGCCTCCATAAGCAAGATAGGAAAGATCGGTGACCACACGTTCATTTAAGGCTTCCAGGCTCATCATTCCTCAGACCTTTCGGATAGATCTTTAGGCCATATTATAGCGTGTAAACCCCGTCTATTGAACGGTTATGTCAGGTTTATTGTCATTATATCCAAAATCCCTCCACCGGATTGTATCCGATCACTAACATTTGAGGCCTGACCCGACTATTATATTGACAAAAGATAAAATCCGGCTATACAAAAGGTTTCTGTGTCAGACTTCCTCCACTGCTGGATTGTTTCAATGCCCCGCACGTTCAAGGTGCCGGGTTCTTGATCCGCTGAAGAACTGGATTGTCTACCCTTTCACTCAGACCCTCATAATTGGTGGACATGCTTATGTCAGCCCACTTCTCCATTTCTTCCGCACGGGCTTCCGAGGCTGCACGGGCCAATGCTACTGCTTCGGGACCTAGCAAAAGACGCAGCGGGGGCTCCTCCAGCCGGGCCAGGCCTGCGATGATCCCGGCGGCACGGACCGGATCGCCGTTCTCTTTTCCGTTTACGGATATACGGTATCTATTCATCGCCCCCACAGTCTGCTCATAGTCCTCTCCGACGGGAGGGATGCTCATCGAAGCCCCGCCCCAATCGGTACGGAAGGCTCCCGGTTCTACGATGGTGACCTTGATGCCAAGCGGTTTTACTTCGTTATGAAGCACCTCCGAGAAGCCCGCAACCGCAAACTTAGCCGCCTGATAAGCTGCAAGCCCCGGTGTCCCTCCCACCCGTCCGCCGACGGATGAAATCTGAATGAAATGTCCGCTGCGCTGCTTGCGCAGGACCGGCAGCGCAGCTTTGGTCACATTGATCACCCCGAACAGATTGGCTTCAATTTGTGCCCGGAAATCCTCGTCAGGCGTCTCCTCAATGGGAGAGCTGTTCGCATAACCGGCATTGTTCACTATCACATCCAGCGATCCGAATTCATCCAGTGCCAGCTGGACTGCCGCTTTGGCTGAAGCAGCATTTGTGACATCCAGCTCAGTTGTGCGCACCTGATCGCCATATTTCTGTACAAGACTGTTAAGCTGCTCTGGACGGCGGGCAGTTGCCACCACTTTATCCCCATTATTTAAGACCGCCTTGGCAATTTCCAGACCTAGACCACGCGAGCTGCCGGTAATCAGCCATACTTTACTCATCATTATGATCTCCTTCAATTTGGAATGTTTAATCCAAAGCAAGTATAGTCCTCCAAAAGACAAAGATCAAGCATTTTTTGGATCATTCATTCCAATAATAACGATCATGAGTAAATAAAATAGGTTAAATCGCATAAAAACATAAAACTCTTCTCATATTTTCGGAGTAAACATTCCACTAACTTGACACTTCAGCACACGGACACTACATTTAAGCTTACGAGGTGTATATGATGAGTAAACGCGACGATATCCTTAGCGCCACATTGGATCTGATTGATGAGGAAGGGCTGCAGTCTGTGACTATTGCCAAAATCATGAAGAGAGCAAATGTGGGCTCCGGCACGCTTTTCAACTATTTTAGCAATAAAGAAGAGTTAGTGAACGAGGTGTACAAGTCAGCGCGCCAACATATGGGCGAAGCCTTGCTGCGCAATTACAATCCCGGTCTTAGCCTGTATGAAAGATTCAAATACCTGCAGCTGAACAGGCTGCATTTTGGATTATCCTCTCCAAAGGAATTTCTGTTCATCGACAGCTATTCCTATTCTCCTTACATTTCGGCCGATCTCCGCAAAATGGAGGATGCTTCGCGGGAGATCATGCTCTCTCTGATTGAAGAAGGACAAACTCAGGGATTATTCAAGGAAATGGACCCGCACTTGTCCCATCAGATTATTCACGGGATTATGGTATCCATCGTCAAGGGTTTCATCATTCAAAAATACCCCCTGGACGATTTGCAGGTACAGCAGACTCTGGAGGCGTGTTGGAAGGCCATCAGAGTGTAATAAACAGCCCCGGCACAGATCCCATAGATCCTGCCGGGGCTGTTTTAGACAAAAAGTACGTTTACTGAAACCGCTCAAAGCAATCATAATTACGCTGGCGGTAGATCAATCCGTATATCAGAATCGCCCTATGTTCATCATGCATCACCTGCCGCTTTCTTATCAATAACGCCCAGCATATATCCGGCAAAAGCGGTCCACTGACCGGGCTGCACCTGTCTGTCCTCCGGAACTCCATTATATTGATTCAGGCAGACCTGCACGAGTTCCTTGAACTCCGGCGGCAGACTCGCTGTTCCCCACTCTCCGCCTTCTCTTTTCGAAGCGATCTTGCCCTCCTGTAAGTAATACAGCACGCGGCATAAATTCAAGGTTATGTACATCGGGTTATCCATAATCTCCGCTGCCGCATCCGCGATGTCATGCAGGATAGAGGACAAGTAGGCGCTGGGATTGACCGGAGGATATTGCCTGGCCAGAGGTTCCCCGTATAACGTTCTGCCCCGGTAATAAGCGACAGCGATTTGTGAGGCCAGGTCTGCGTCCTCATAACCTCCACATAGATAATCCGCATCCACCCGGTACCTCTCCCGGTGGTAATCGGAGAAATGCAGCTCACATGGCGTCGGACAGGTCACGGATGCAAGTACTGCTTCCCGGATAACACTAATCTCCAGGCCGTTTGCTATCTCATCACGCAGGGACAGCAGCTTTTGTGCGATTCTTGCTGCGCGGTAATGCGGAAGCGGTGTGCGGATTACCACCAGAATGTCGATATCACTCCCAACCGGATTGAAGCACCCCATTGCCAGGGAGCCATGCAGGTAGATCCCTGCCAGGTCTGCTTTTAATTCTTCTTTGAAAATCGCCGTAAACCGGTCCAGAATCGGCTCCACCTGAATGTTCATTGTTTTGCGCCTCCTTGGAATCACTAGTTGAAGTCCTCCAGCTCCTGATTGACCCTGCCGATCATGGACTGCAACGAATCCTGGTCATAAAAGAACGCGATGCCGGCGGGAAGGGGCTCTGCGGTTTCATGATTGAAGTCGGTAAAATCCATGCCTTCAGGAAGCTGATACACTTTAACGTCCTTCAGTTCATTCCATGCCTTGATGTGAGACTGCCTGCTCAGATCAATCACATTCACCAGTGCATGGCCTATATCCATATATAAATAGCTGCCCCTTCTGCGGGACGGCTTGGGACGCGCAGAATTCAGCAGAACCTCACGGGTGAATTCCCTGGCGGACATGTGCAGAATAATGACTTCATCGGTATCTGCATCCACTCCAAGCATCAGATGGGGAGCCCAACCGGCAAAAAAACGCAGGGCCGCTGAATTCTGCAAATGATCGTCAAATTTCCAGCCGAGCGGCATCAAGGCGTATTCCCCGTCCGGCAGCTCCAGATACGCATTCAGCAGAGCCTGAAGTGTTTCGGTGCCCGGCACTTCATAAGGCTCCAAGGCAGCCGGGTCCACCACATAATTAACTATCGTCCGCTTAACTCCACTGAAACTGTCACTTATATCATGGTGTCTGTACAGATCCTCCAACACCGGCAGTATTCCCGTATGCGTATCCAAGAAAAGCTGCCTGGATTCGGGCTTCAGCTCCCGCAGATAGATCGTTTCAATGTTTCCTTCACGTATAACCTGCTTTACATCGGCAAAATGCGGCGCGACTTCCGCAAGGATTAACTCGCGGATATTAGCGTTATCCGCAGGAATCATTTGCTGGAAATCATCAGACAGCCAAGCCTGCTGGGCAATAAAATATTGCGCAGCTGCGGTCACGCCGACAGGTGGCGATTCCAGCTCCAGCCTCTCCATATGGAAGCTTTCATGCTCGCCGAAATCCATCCTCTCTGCTTGCTCGCTGTACTCCACCAGATTATAACCCTTGATCCACTCATACATCGGTTAGCCCCCTCTTACCTAGAAACAAAGTGATTTCGTCTATACATATAGTAATTTCTTTTTATACCATATCATGGCGGCTGGAAATATAAAACATGGCTGATGTTTCACAATCTACTATTCCCTGGGATAGCCATCCCGGACTTTCATGTGATTTGAGCCACATGAAAAAGCGCATACCGTCAAGGGCACGCGCTTTTGGGGTTCACTCTATTATCAAGATTAGAATCTGGCTACAAAAAACTCACGGTTGGCAGGGATGTTTTTGGTAGTCAGGAGATTGCCGGCGTCATCTCTTATTCTCAGAATATAGGGCACCGTTGTCAGCGTAGTAATGGTAGGGAACCGGGCGACACCAAAGTCGTCAAAATCGGTAGTTACCGTAGTTGCACCGCTAGTCAAGGAAGCTGTCCAGCCGGTGGAGTCCTTAGGCACATTGCCCAGACTTGTAGCAAGAACTACGAATCTGTCAAAGGTTTGTCTGATTCTGCGTCTTCTTCTCACGGGAGTAGCTTTCGCCTTGCGGGCCATCATTGCTTTTTTGGCCAGTAATGCTTTTTTTGCCATTATTGCTTTTTTGTCAGGAGCTTTCATTTGCTTCACCACTTTCTGATAGGATACAGTAGTAGATGCAATTTATACGCGCAGCGAAACCGTTAATGCCTATCAATCGAGAAATGTGGTAGTGTCTTAGAATTATAGAGATGTACCCATTGTGCCTTTTCGCGCATACCCTGTATCGGAGAGGTGGGGCGATAGCCATGCGCGAAAAACTGTGGGTGAAGCAGTATGCTTCCAAAATGAACCGTCCACTGAGGAACGAAATTCGTAAAACATTTCATTCCGGCAAGTCATCAGCGGCGCTGCCTGTTATTGTTCAATTCAAACACAAGATAACCCCAAGCAGAATGTTGGCCTTACACAAGCATCTAGGCGCACATAGTTTTGCTATTAAACACCGTATTCCTATGCTTAACGCCCTTTCCTCCCGTGTCTCCGTGAATTGTCTGAAACGGCTGTGCTGCTGGGAAGGTGTTCATAAGGTACATCTGGATCATATCAAATCCATATCGCTGGATATTGCCACTCCTTCCATTGGTGCGGCAGCTGTTCAAAGCAAGCGGGGACTTACCGGAAAAGGCATCAATATCGCCGTGCTCGACACCGGAGTATTCCCCCACCCCGATCTGGTCCGTCCCGTGAACCGTATCGTGGCCTTCAAGGATTTCGTCAACCACCGGAAACGTCCTTATGACGATAACGGCCATGGCACACATATTACCGGGGATGCGGCTGGCAACGGCTGGAGCAGCAGAGGAAAGTACAGAGGCCCTGCACCGGAAGCAGGCATAGTAGGCGTTAAAGTGCTGGATATCAACGGAGATGGTTATGACTCTACGATCATAAAAGGCATAGAATGGTGTATTGCGGAGAAGAAACGGTTAAAGCTGCGCATTCTGTCCATGTCGTTCGGCGGACCTATAAGCACATCCTGCAGGGACGACCTGCTCTGCCAGGCTGTAGAAAAAGCCGTCCAGGCCGGACTTACCGTTGTAATCGCCGCAGGCAACAGCGGACCCGGGCGCAAGACGATTGAGTCACCGGGCATCAGCCCTGCGGCGGTGACGGTTGGAGCTGTAGATGACCGCCGGACCCTCCCGCAAAAAGATGATCGCATTACTTTCTACTCCAGCCGGGGTCCAACACCCTGCGGGAAAATTAAACCGGATCTTGTAGCCCCGGGAGAATCCGTCATTTCACTTCGCGCCCCCGGCTCCCAGCTGGCCCGGAATTTCCCGTACCTGCGGATCGGCAAACAATATTTCGTGCTGTCAGGTACCAGTGTCTCTACTCCTATCGTCTCCGGGGCCGCCGCCCAGCTGCTGCAGAGCTGTCCTTCGCTCACGCCCCGCCAGGTAAAGGCCCGGCTGAAGAGAAACGCATTCCGGCTTGGCTTGAAGCCGAATACCGCAGGCAGCGGGGAGATCAATATGCGGTTTCTGCTTGGAAAGAGATGATTAGCTATCTGCCACGGGCAGATTTGCATATTTTTTGCGGATAAATTCCCAGGCTTATTGAATTACAAGTCTTCTGAAATCTGCTGCGCCCAGGCCGCCAGTGCTTCATCTTGGCCGTAACTGCCGATGCACTGGAAACCGAGCGGCAGGTTGTCAATACTGGCAGATGGAAGGCTGACAGCCGGGCAGCCGGCAAAGGTCCAGATGGCGGTCATTCCGGGCCACCCGGTGCCCTCACCGATCTTTGGTGCGGTTCCGCCTTGCGCCGGCGATACCCAGAGGTCCACGCCTTGTGCCGCCCGGGCTGTTTCCAGCTCCCGGCACAGCCTGGCCTGTCTGCGGCGGTACATCTCCAGCTCCGTATCGGTGATTTCCCGTCCCCGGAGAATAGCCTCCCTTACTGGAGCCCCATAGATGTCTGCAAATCGCTCGAACCATGCGGCATGCTCTCGTGCCATTTCCCCCTCCAGAAACCGCAGCATGGCGTCCCCGTAGATAAATTCATCCTCCCAAGGCATATTCACCTGCTTCACTGTATAGCCCTTTTGCTGAAGACCTTCGATTTGTGCAGTAAAAGCTGCTTTGACCCCACCGCTCATCAGTTCCATATATATTCCTCGGGGGATGCCCAGCACCGGTTTTCGGCCAGCTTGCCGGGAACCGTGGTTCCAGTCCGGGATGAGCAGGGCTGCCGCAGCCTGCATATCAGATACATTTTGTGTGAAGAATCCTATGGTATCAAAGGAAGGGGCCAGCAAAATAACACCATCCAGCGGCACTCTTCCATAGCTTGGCTTGAAGCCTACCACCCCGCAAAAGGAAGCAGGGGCAATCACGGAACGAAGTGTCTGGGTCCCCAACGCCAGCGGGCATAATCCTGCGGCAACCGCTGCCGCCGACCCCGCACTTGAACCGCCAGGAGTATGAGATAGATCGTGCGGATTGCGTGTTGCGATAGGGCCGTTGTAGGCAAATTCTTCGGTGACCGTTTTGCCGGCGATCAAAGCACCCAATGAACGAAGCCGTCTAATCAGCGATCCTTCCTGCCCGGACAACACCGCAGCCGGCAGACCGGACCCGGCCCGGGTTAGCAATCCCTCCACATGCAGCAGGTCCTTAATGCCTACAGGAACTCCGTAAAAAGCCGGCTTCGCCTCTGTTCCCCTGTAGGTATCAAGCAAATGTTTCGCTGCAGCGTCCAGCCGTTCTCCCGCATTCGCTTCAACTGCAAAGGCATGAATGTGAGGTTCCAGCCGTTCATAGCGCTCCCGGAACAAATCCCATGATGGATGCAGTTTGTTCTGCATTCGATCCGGAATGTCCTTAGCAATCAAGGAAGTTGAATTGAGAAGCATACAATCATCTCCAACGTAAAGTGAACATCTCCCCTACTTACGAGTGGCAAGGAATTTGGTGGCGTTTTTTTTGTCTATGCCTTGCCTCCCTTCTGATATTCGCCCAGCTTCTCATTCAGCCGTTTGGCTTCCTTCTGGCCGTCAATATGCAGCATCGTGCACACCATTCCTTTGATCACAAGGCTGGTAATCAGAAAAGGGAGAAAACGCTCATTTTCTCTAAACGGGCCGGAGCTGAAGAGCCACAGCCACACGATCACAAAAACATCGGCAAGCAAAAAACAGATGTAGAAGCAGATCGTTTGCGCTTTTTTACCAAGCCCGGGTGTGCTCACCAAAGCATATTTGAAGCAGGTAAATGCCGAAGCCGCCACAATAATCTGCCACAGGATCGATGCTTTTACGGAACCGGTTGAACTCAAAAACTGCACAATGGCCACCAGAATGGTTACACATCCACACACCGCAAACCAATCCTTCACAAGATGGGATACAAATTTACCGGTTTTCATAATGGAGCCTCCTCAGAGTCCTAGTTTTTGCCTGAGCACAGGAACATATTGCCGGGAAATGATGACCTTTTCGCCATTGTGCAGCAAAGCTTCGAATCTGCCGTAAAGGAGCGGGCTGACGGACTTAATTTTGGCAATATTCAGGACGGTCGACTTCGAGGCTCTAAAAAAATCCCTGTGCGCATAAGCCTGCTCAATCTCATACAGCTTCAGCCTGGATTCATACACCTTCTCGGCACAATAGATAAAAACCTTGTGGTCCACCGCCTCAAAATAATACACCTCATCGGGATCGATGATATGCATTTGAAGATCGGTCATCCCGATCAGCTTCCTGGAAGCCGCCATAGCTTGAATCGAATACAGCAGCTTCAGCACCGCTTCATCCGGATCATTGCACCTTAAAATAATCTCAGGCTCGCTGTCTTCCGGTATGCTCTCAATGGTGATTTTCATGAGCGTCCCTCCCGCGCTTCTGCTTACAATCCCAGTATATTTTTGTAAAACTGCATCTTCAAGGGGCTTTGCGCAAGCTGCACCCGGAGGACATTAAGCTGCTGTATAAGCAGGGCAGGATGGCTATAACCATCCGGAGGCTTCCCCGCAAAAGGTTAACGCAAGCCCATGCATCGCTCTGGTACAGGCAATATAGAGCATATTCCGGTCAAGCTCTGTCCTGTAATTGACTGCATCACAAAAAGGGATAATCACCTGATCGAACTCCAGTCCCTTAGCCATATGTGCGGAGGTAATCATAATCCCCTCATGGAATCTGTCGCTGCTGAAATCCAGCAGAGCTATATCCTTGTGGACTCTTTTTACAACTTCGTACAAACTTTGCGCCTGCTCCTGTGTCTTGCAGACCACCCCGAGGGAATGATGCCCCGATTTGCGGAAGCCCGCGATCAGCCTGTTGATCTCCGACAGTTCTCCTTCAGGCGTCTCTGCACCGATGATTACCGGAGGTTCACCATGGCGTTCGACCGGAACGATCCGGCTGTTATGATTAATTTTCTGGGCAAAATGAATAATTTCGAGGGTGGAGCGATAGCTTTTCAGCAATTCTACCGTATCGGCTCCGGGAAAAACCTGTTTGATCTCCGAGATTGATGAAGAAGAATACGGATTCACGGATTGGCTGCTGTCGCCGAGTATCGTCTTTTTACATTTAAAAAGAAGTGATAGAACCCTGTATTGGATGGCCGTGTAGTCCTGCATTTCATCCACCAAAAGATGTTTTACAGAATCAAAGCCTGCGGTCCCTTCCATTCGAAGCTTCAGATAGACCAGGGGAAAGACGTCGCAGAATTCCAGCAGCTTTGCCTTTTTAGGCTTGAACAGCTCCGGCCTGCCGGTATGCTCGTAGAAATCCTTATAGAGAGTAAGCATATTAAGCGATTTGAACATTTTTTTGACAGCGGTTTTGATTGTATTGGCTGTGGCTGAAGGTAAGCTCCGCCCGTTCTCATCCCGGGCCCGGCCCGACAGGATCGATGCTGTCTTCTCCAGCCTTTGTCTAACCGGCAGACTGCGTGCAGACTGATAGGCGCTCTGCACTTCTTCTACGGGAATCTGCACCTGAGCAACACCGATCCCGGCAGGAATAAAATAGGCTTCGCTAATGTACGTGATGTAGTCGTCCAGCTCATGAACAAAATCCATATCCGCCTTGTATCCGATCCGTTCAATTACGGAGTCATCCACCGAACCGGCCAGCTCTGCCACCTGCTGGCTAAAGGTCTGGAAACCGCATATTCCCGCAAGCTCTGCAGAAGCAAGCTCATCGAAGCTGAGTTCCCTGATTTTCTCTTCACCCAGCTCCGGCAGGACATTCGAAATATAATCGGAGAACACTTTATTCGGAGAGATAATCAGGATATTTTGCGAGGTTAAGGTTTCCTTATAACGGTACAGCAGATAAGCCACACGGTGCAGGGCAACAGAGGTTTTACCCGACCCGGCAACCCCCTGGATGATCAGCTCATGGGCGGATTCATTGCGGATGATCACATTTTGCTCCTTTTGGATGGTGGCGACAATATTTTTCATTTTCTCGTCCGAGGTCTGGCTGAGCTCCTTCTGCAGCACATCGTCATTGATGTTCATGGAGCTTTCGATCATATATTCCAGCTCACTGTTTTTGATGCTGTATTGTCTTTTTAGCGTGATTTCCCCGGCCACCTCTCCGGAAGGTGCGGAATAGCCGGCCTTGCCGGTATTGAAATCATAGAACATGCTTGCGATGGGAGAACGCCAGTCATAGATCACATTCTCCTGACTGTCTTCTTCGGCAAAAGCATGCACCCCTATGTAGCAGGCCAAGGCCTCCGGATGATGGTCTTCCAGGAAATCAACTCTGCCAAAATAAGGTGTCTGAAGCAGCTTCCGCAGCCTGTCCCGCTTGACTACTGCTTGTTCACCATGATCAATGCTCAAGGAAATCTCAACTTTGTTGGCTGCCCGTTCCGCAGGATCGATCTGCGCGGAGTTGGCCCAGAGGTATTTTTTGGCCGCAAGAATCTCTTCCCCGGCTGAGTGAATACGCCTGTCTGCTGCTTCCAACGCGTTCTGAAGCCTTGCTGCTACTTTCTGCAAATATACCTTTTCATCCGTTTCACTTCGATTAACAATCATATAGCCCCTCTTTTCCTGATGAGAATACTCATAAGTATAGAGAGAAACCAAAAAAAATATAGACTTATACTTTCCGCTGTAGTATTATCCAATTATCGTGGGTCCAAAAAAGG
The DNA here is from genome assembly GCF_000981585.1 of Paenibacillus riograndensis SBR5. Lineage (NCBI taxonomy): Bacteria > Bacillati > Bacillota > Bacilli > Caryophanales > Paenibacillaceae > Paenibacillus > Paenibacillus riograndensis. The sequence continues at coordinate 2,930,353 of NZ_LN831776.1, read as the reverse complement.
CCATACGCGAGGACCCAAACTCTGATTCAAGATACATATCTGATGCACTCATAGATGATATTTAATGAACTATAGATGACGTGAAGTACACGCCGTTTTACTGCATTTACTGTCTGAGATTTACCAGGCAGGCTGCAGTGAGGCGGCTTTTTTATTTGCCGGATTTGCTTAAATTTCAGCGGATCTACAGTCCGGAAGCCAAACAAGCGGCACGTTGTGGGTGATTACTACATCAAAGCAGACAATATGGCATCGCACAGCTCCATGGTTTTCACATTATCCCGGCCGCTGGAGACAGGCGTCAGCCCTTCACGGCAGCATTTCATGAAATGCGCCATTTCACCGGCGAAGCCCCGCAGATATAGATCTCTGTAGCCGCCGGACATCGCAGATGCGGATGGGGTGAACACCATATCCTGCTCTGCAAGCGATTGCCAGGGCAGTCCGCTGCCCGCCAGCGAATGGTGAACCGACAGCTTCACGACTTCATCCGCACAGACAAAGCCGTGGTCGAAGGTAACTGTCAGGCTCTCGCTTTCTCTGGACCATGCGCTCATCCCGGCAAAATAGACGCTGCCCACGACGCCATTGGCGAATTTCAGGGAAATGCTCTGGGCGATCCGTTCATTGTCATTATTCGTGAACCCCGAGATTTGCACGGCTTCACCGAACAAAAAACGCAATAAATCCACAATATGAATGGCGGCGAGCTTCAAGAACTGCTCTTCATCTTTGCAGAAAGGCGTGCTGTCCACTGCAAAGCGGGCCTGGAAAGAACGGGCTGCACCCAGTGTTCCTTCCGCAATCAGCTCCTTCAGCTTCAAGTAGACGGGGGCATAACGTTTCATGAATCCCACCATCAGCACCACTCCGGCTTGCTCGGCTGCATCTGCAAGCTGAAGCGCTTCCGGGCCATTCCAGCCAAGCGGCTTGTCCACATAGACATTTTTTCCGGCATGGATACAATCCAGCACCAGGGCGGTTTGATCCTGTGGCTGTGCGACTACCACGACTCCATCGCATTCTGTATCCTGCAGCATTTTCCGGTAGTCGCTGTAAGGTAAGCCGCTGCTGCCGAACCGCTGGAGTGCAGCTCTGGAGCGCTCCAGCTTCCGGGTCGCAACCGCAACAATTTCTGCCCCCGCCTGGATGGCCGACGGGTAAATATTCGTAGATGCGTGAAACCCTGCACCGATAAAACTGAGCTTCGCTATATTCAAATGTGTTCTCTCCCTTGTATAAAGATTCTTAGCCTTTGTATGGAATGATCCATGTACTTTGCGTTGATCCTAATATATCCTTTCTGATGAATCAAAAAAAGGACGCCTGTCCTCCCCGCGGATTCCAGTGGAACCCCTGCCGGATATCCCCTATACTAATCAAGGAAGCGATTGCAGGATTTCACAGAATGAAAGGAGCTCATGATGCAAATTTCTGTGTTTTACAACCATATAGTGACTGCTAGCAAACAAACGGGACTGCCGCTGCCGGAGGTGCTGCGTCTGGTGCGCGGATATGGCATTCAGGCTGTAGAGCTGGATCTGGATGAGGTGCAGCCAAGCCCTGAGGCTATGAAAAACCTGCTGGAGCAAGCCGGAATTTCCGTAGCTTCCATGTACGCTTTTTTTGATTTCGGCAATGCTCCTGATGTCCGGCCCGGCCTTACATTCATTGATACGGCTGCATTTTTGGGTGCGGGCAAAGTTCTTGTGATTCCCGGCTTCATCGATGAGCCGGCAGACCAGGAGCTGCGGGAACGCTCGCTGCGGCACATGGCTGCGGCACTCAGGGAAATGAGCGAGTATGCCGGGCGCAAAGGACTGGTTGTCACCCTGGAAGATTTCGATGACAGCCGGGCGCCATTTTCCACTTCCGGAGAATTGCTATGGTTCCTGAATGAGGTTCCGAAGCTTGGCATCACCTTCGATACAGGGAATTTCATCTACCGGGGCGAAGATGCGCTGGAAGCCTTCGAGAAGCTGAAATCGAGAATCGTTCATGTCCACTGCAAAGACCGCTCACTCGAAGAACACCCTGGTGAAACTCCGAAGATCAGCACTAACGGGACCCGGCTGTTTCCTTCTCCTGTCGGCTCCGGGTGCATTCCGATTGAAGAGATTTTGGACCGGCTGGAGGCTAGCGGGTACAAGAACACGGCAGCCATTGAGCATTTTGACGCTGCTGATCAACTGGCTTACATGAAACAATCAGCAGCATGGCTCCAGGACAGGTTCAACCAGCTTCAGACATAACATAGAGCAATAAGGGACCGCAGAAACTGTGGCCCCCTCTTGCTCTGCATACTCGCCGCTTGTTCGTCACACTGCCTATTTGCTCTCTAGCCGCTTGCTATGCACACTACTTGCTCTGCACACTACCTACTTGCTCTCCACCAGCCTATTGCTGCTGAGCCGCAAACGCATCTGCTGCTGCGCTCAGATAGTACGCCAGTCCGGTCTGCTGCCCTTCAAGCATGCGGAGATGGAAGTCATCGCCGAGGAAAAAACGGTTCTGTGCGGCAAAATCCGCAGCAGATGCCGGATGCCCGTGCTCTCCCATAAAATCCAGATGCTTGCGGATTAATTCCGCCGTGCTCACATCTCCTGCCTTAACTCCCGACCGCAAAGCGTCTGCCATAGCCGTCATAAACGCTGCGCCTTCCGCTGCCATATCATTCATGTGCTGAACATCAATTGGAGCACCTTTAGCTGACAGGTCATAGTCGTACGTTTCCTTTAAGTGCTCTCCCTGCTCCTGCAGGGCCGCTTTCCATTCTTGCTCACTCGCCAGTCCTTTGAACATTTCCGTATCTTTCATGGGTTCGCCTCTTTCTCTGCTTGTTACCGATTTCCGCAAGGTCTCAATAATCATATCGATCCTTTGTCTGCGCAGCAGCAGGAGCTGTTCCTGCTCCACAAGGATGGATAAGCGGTCCGGTTCCTCCTTCAGCAGCTGTCCGATCTGCTCAAGCGTGAAGTCCAGCTCCTTATAGAGCATAATTTGCTGCAAGCGCTCCAGCTCCGCCATCCCGTACAGCCGGTACCCGGCTTCACTGATCTCTGCGGGCACCAGCAGACCTGTTTTGTGATAATGATGCAGGGTTTTCACCGTAGTTCCGGACAATACGGCTACCTCTTTTACTGTGTACAGCACGCTGTTTCCTCCTTTCCTTGACGAGTTTACAGGCTCCCCTAAGAGGAGAGTCAAGCCTTTTCCCACACCCCGAACTCCACATCCATCTCAAAACCGATACGCTCGTAAAACGGCTGCATAGGACCTGTATATACCTTAACCATACCGAGCGACCGCAGGCGGTTCAGCGCTTCATAGATTACCGCCTGGCCGAGCCCCCTCAGCCGATAATCGGCATGGGTTCCCACAGGTTCAAGAATCCCGATCCGGTTCACCTCGTCCACAAAAGCATTGCAGAACGCCACGACCTCCCCCTGCCCGTTAACCAGTGACAAGTCGAGTTCGGGACAGTAGCCTGGGGCTTGGCGGATTCCCCCGTATAACTGCAGCATCTTCTCCGCATGAGCAGTCCCCGGATAGTTAAAGGCCATGATATGCCCCTGCGCTTTCGCCTGATCCGATACCTCTTCCCCGCATTGAAGCGAGAAACCCTCAGGGATAACCACCTTCATCTCCTTCTCCAGCCGGATAGAGACAAAATTATCACTTTCATTCGGGAGAAGCACATAACCTCTGCTCTGAGCCGCCTTTTCCAGCTTTGTCATTACCTTCGGAACTGCCAGCTTCACGGCACCGGGTGCAGACTTCTTTTCAATGAATTCGAACATCTCACGCAGCAGCTCCTCCTCCGGCTGGTCCGTATCCAATTGGAAATAGAAATCCCCATCCCTGCAGACAACAGCAGCCAGTTCACCATTGTCGTGCTCCCACAGCCCAATATTTTGTTCCCACCCGGGAAGCAAGCCCGCCCTCAACTGGTAGAAAAAAATCTCGAACTGAAAACGGGCAATCGTCCAGCTGTTCGGCCGGTTCAGCCTTGAATGGATATGCGAAAGAAACCGGCTCACCTTCATCAGGTCATCATGTGTATAGGCTCTATATTGGGTCCCCATATGCACTCATCTCCCTAGCATCATATTGTCTTTATTGTAATGTGGCAGGTGAAGCAGCGGTATGCCCAGTTCGTATGAAAAAAGTTTTTGCCCGCGCGGATTGCCGCATTACAATCGTGCACCTGAAACGGCACCCTGTGGATTAGATGGTCCGCTTAGTGTCTGCCTGTTACTTTCCCGTACAACTGAATATATTCTTCCACAGTAACCTTCCTGCATAGTTCAGCGATGAGATCATAGGGAAGACTGTCTACTTTTTTGAACCGGACACAGGATTTACCCATATCCAGCTTGGTCTGGACATGTTTCGGATACTCCGCTTTGAACCATGCCAGCAGTTCAGGGAACATATACATCCCCATATGGTAGAGTGCAATAAAATTCTTCTGCGAGGCTATACTGACAAAGGGAAGCGGCTGCTCCGGATTCACATGGTAACCTGGTGCATAGAGCTTATGGGGAACTACATAGTTGATCATTCCGTGGGACATGGTTTCCTGGAACCCCTCAGGCAGGTTGACCTTAATCGTCTGTCTAAGCTTCGTTACGGCTTCCCTCCGTTCCTCCGGCAATTGGCTGATGTAATCCTCAGGACTGTTCGATGCGTATTTCATCCTTGCTCCTCCCTTGTATGGACAAACCGTGATACAGAATAGTACCAATATACAAATTGCCGTATGGATTAACAAGCGCTAATGCCTCTATACCTCTCAAGTTTCCGTTTACATAGTGCTTAAAACTCTTTCAGATAATATAATAAAAACGAAATGTTTAGGAAAGCTACCCGAAAGGATGTTGGTGAATTCATGAAATTTAGCGAATACCGGTATGAACGTCCGGATGTTTCCAAGCTGAAAGTACGCTTTGCCGAGCTTTTGAAAGGTCTTAACGCCGATAGTCTGGAGGAGCAGAGAGCGGCTTTTAGCGAGATTAACAAGCTGCGGAATGAATTTGATACGATGTCAACCCTGGTCAACATCAGACACTCGATCAACACAGAAGATGAATTTTACAAAGCTGAGCAGGAGTACATGGATGAAGCCGGACCCGTTATTCAGGAGTATGTAACCGACTTCTACCGGGCACTTGTACAGTCCAGGTTCAGAGGCGAATTCGAACAAGAATGGGGCACACAGCTGCTTCAGATTGCCGAAATCTCATTACGGACATTCAGTCCGGAGATTATTGAAGACTTGCAGCTGGAGAATAAGCTCTCCACCGAATATAGCCAGATTATTGCTTCGGCGAAAATTCCGTTTGAAGGTGAGGAGCGCACACTGCCTCAGCTCGCACCGTTCGAGCTGTCGACAGACCGCGGGATGCGCAAGCGCGCTTCGGAGGCCCGGTATCAATTCATGGCCGAGCATGAGGCTGAGTTTGACCGGATTTTTGACGAGCTGGTCAAGGTCCGTACCGGCATCGCCAAAAAACTCGGTTATAACAGCTTCGTTGAGCTTGGCTACGACCGGATGCTGCGTACCGACTACAATGCCGAAATGGTCGCCAATTTCCGCAAGCAGGTGCAGGATTATATCGTTCCGGTCTCCCGGAAGCTGAAGGAACGCCAGGCGGCCCGCTTGGGTCTGGAGCAGTTGAAATATTACGATGAAAGCCTGAATTTCAACAACGGAAACGCTACGCCGAAGGGTGATCCCGACTGGATTATCGCGAATGGCGCCAAAATGTACAAAGAGCTGTCTCCCGAAACCGATGAATTTTTCGGCTTTATGCTGGAGAATGAACTGATGGATCTCGTCAGCAAAAAAGGCAAGCAGGGCGGCGGCTACTGTACCTACCTCAGCTTGCATGAGGCGCCTTTCATTTTCTCTAATTTCAATGGAACCTCCGGAGATATCGATGTGCTGACTCATGAAGTGGGACACGCATTCCAGGTGTATCAGAGCCGCCATATTCATGTGCCCGAATACGCTTTTCCAACCTATGAGGCCGCCGAAATCCATTCGATGAGCATGGAATTTTTCGCCTGGCCCTGGATGGATTTGTTCTTTGAAGAGGACGCTGCCAAATACCGTTTCAACCATCTGGGCGACAGTCTGCAGTTCATTCCATACGGCGTTTCCGTAGATGAATTTCAGCATTATGTCTATGCCAATCCGGATGCGACACCTGCCGAGCGCAAGCACGCCTGGCGTGAAATCGAGAAAAAGTATCTGCCACTACGCGACTATGAAGACAACACTTATCTGGAACAAGGCGGATTCTGGCAAAAACAAGCCCATATTTTCCGCTCCCCGTTCTACTATATCGACTATACGCTAGCCCAGCTCTGCGCCTTCCAGTTCTGGAAGCGGTCGAACGAGGATTTCACATTGGCCTGGGCCGATTATCTGCGGCTTTGCCAGGCCGGCGGAAGCCTGTCTTTCCTCCAGCTGGTCGAGCTGGCCGGACTGAAATCCCCCTTCGAGGATGGCAGCATCCGTTCCGTGATCGGCAATATTGAAAACTGGCTGAACAGCGTAGACGACAAGCAGCTGTAAGCTTAAGGATGGCTGCCCCGGCGGCTCAGGCTGGCAAAGGGCAGCCATTCCTAGTGGAAAGGGCCACTAATACAAAAAAGGAACCCGCATAAGCGGGCTCCTTTTTTGTATGCGGAGCGGGAACTCCTTGGCTTTTGCTGCCGCGTTTATTTTTTCGCCTTACTGTCACGTTCATTTCTTGGCCTTTGCCGCTGCCTTCTCCCGATTCTCTGCTGCTCTAAATTTCACGATCCGGCTGATCAAATCAAGCGGCAGCGGCTTGTCCAGCGGAAACTGCACAGACCCTTTGGCTCCCTTGTACTGCGCCAGCTCCTCCTGAAAAGCCTCAATCCCGCTAGGGGCCGGATACAAACCGATATGTTTCTTGAAAGCCGCGAAATGCACCAGATTCCCGTGCAGGAAGAAGGTCGGCATCTGGTAGCTTATTTTCTCTTCAGCCTCCGGCGCCGCTTCATGAATTACCTTCCTTACCGCTTCCAGCTTCTCGCGGATTTCCGGAGGGGCTTGGGTAATATAATCGTCAATGGACTCATAGGTGATCTTAACAGGTTCCATAACCGGCTCCTCTCTGTTATCCTGTTCTTACCCCTTGCTTATGGAGTCCAGATGACCAGTCAGCACGCGGATAATCCGCTGTTTGTCCAGGCGCTCAGGCTCCAGCATTGCATGCAGGGCCAGTCCGTCAACCAATGCGTACAGCCTTTCGGCTTCCACGTCCCTATCCAGGTCTTCTTTCAATATTCCCTGCTCATCCAGAAATTCGACCATCTTGTATATGCCCAGATAAATATTATCGTTCAGCCCGTCATACTCCTCATCCGTATATTTCAGATGAAAAACAAAAGCGAACCATACCTCCATCTCAGCCATGGTACTGTCATCTAGAGGAATCAGTTCCATCAGCACCCTGGTCACCTGCTCCTTGGGCGGCAAATCAAGTTGCAGGACAGTGTCAATCCTGGCTTGGGCCCGGTCCTTGACCAGATTCATGGCAAAAGCAAGCAGCTCATGCTGTGTAGAGAAATAATGGCGCAAGGCCCCAAGAGAAACTCCTGCTTCCTGCGCAATATTCCGTACGGTCGCCCCTTTCATCCCCTGATTCATGATGACGCGCCAGGTCGCTTCTGCAATATGCGATTTTCGCTCCGAATGATCCACAATTTTTGGCATAGCCCTATTGTAGCACACTTAAAACTTCTCGCGCAATTTTATAATACAATTGTATTATTTAAAATTTGCTGCTATAATTTCATGTATTAAGCGTATAAATTAGACATTAGGGGTGGATTATGAATTTCGTTGCCTGGGCGATTGTCGCCTGTGAGGTCTTATTCTGGGTTGTTATTCTTGCCGGTTTTTCAGCACGTTATCTATTCAAACGCCAGAAGCTGGGACTGTTCTTCCTCGCCCTGACTCCGGTTCTGGATCTGATTCTGTTAATCATTGCCGGCATCGATTTGTACAACGGTGCTTCCGCCACTACGGCTCATGCAGTTGCAGCCATCTATATTTCCGTGTCTATTGTGTTCGGCAAAAGCATGATCAGCTGGGCTGACGAACGCTTCCGCTATTATGTAACCAAGCAGGGGCCCCCGCCAGTCAAACGCTACGGCATGGACCATGCCAGACATTATTTCAAAAGCTGGCTGAAGCATTTGCTTGCTTTTCTGCTTGGGGCCGGAATTCTGTACGGACTCATAATCTGGATCGACGACCCGGCCCGTACGGAAGCGCTCTTTGGCATCCTGAAGACATGGACCATTGTAGTTGGGATTGATCTCCTTATTTCAAGCTCGTACTTTATCTGGCCGAGAAAAGCAAAAGCCTGAACTGCACCTTTCAGTGAAAGAGAGTAACCTTATCTTTTCAAAAAACAGACCTCTTCTTTATCCGGAAGAGGTCTGTTTCGGCATTATTCACGGTAAAAGAACAGAATGGCTTACTCCATGCCATGTTCTTTCCGGATGTTGTACAAGCCTTGAAGCAGCAGCTCCGACGGATCGCGGTTCAACTGCAGATGGATTAACAGCATATGCAGCGGAATAGCGCATACGTTATTGCCTTCGGTAACCGCCGGAAATCCGGCTTCAAACACTGGACCATGGGTTTCATTCCAGGCCAGCCCGGCATGTACCTGCTCCGGTGCAAATTCTTCACGCACGGCTTCAATACAATGCGGCACCAGCACGTTATCGATCATCGCCTTGGCTTCTTCTTCACTGGCTGGAGGCGGTGTGAGAGGTTTGCCCCCCTTAACCTTCATCAAGTCAATGAAAAACGAAGCCATCCAGACATTCGGACTGTTGTTCGTCTGGAATCTCGTGACCAGTTCATGCAGGAAAAATCCGCAGGAATAGACATCCTTCGCTTCATCCAATACATGAAATACAAATACCGGGCCATAAACCTCCATATTCATCACTTGGCCCTGAACTTCATTGAAATGCATCTTAAGGGCCACGATACCATTATGGTGAACCGCCTTTACAAGCTCAGCCATCTGCTCTTCAGTCATGGTTTGCTGTGTGCTGGTTGCTTCTTCGCCTGTTTGTACTTCATTCGTTGCTTCGTCAGTCGTTGACTTATTGTTCATTATCATATTCACCCCACTTCCTATCATACCATCCCAGGGCTTGAAGCGACATCTTGTTATGGACAAGACATGCAATTGACAATTTTGGAACAAAAACGGCTGTGCCGTCCTCCACGGGACAGCGCAGCCGTCTTGGTTCTAGCGTTACCTGGAGAACGACTCCCCATGAATCCTACGGCAACTCTTTAAGTGGAAAAAGGGACACTAATTTGCCGAAGTACCCTACCCTCGGGCAGATGAAGTGGAAAAAGGTGCACTAATTCAGCTCATTTCGCCATTGGACCAGAAATGTGGCCCAATTAGTTTTACTTTTTCCACTTCACTCTCAGGATTTCTTAATTTCCGGAAAAATAAGTTCCCTTTTTCCAACTAGCACCTGTGAGGAAGCCGGTAAAGACGGATCCCCCTATTCCTTTGCGATCGATCCGCTACCGTTACGGACAGGAGAGCCGTTATGGATAGAAGATTCGGCTATTCCGCAGGACGGACTGAGATGCCTTTATTTCTCCCTTTTCCCTTTATTTCAGGCTCCATCGAACGTGATAACGGCTCCTGAGTCCGTAACCGTAGATAAAGTAAGATTTTTGGCAAAATAAGGGCTCCTCGGTCCGCTTCGGTCCGCTTCAGTCCGCGGATGGAGCCCTATCCTCCTGCATCGCGTATATTCCTGTGAGGCTTCCAAGATATCCACATTTAGAAGGATAACTTATAGCGCGAAGCAAATAAGCTTAAGCCAGCCGCCCCAGTGCATCGCGGACAGCCTGCTTTTCCTTTTTCAGCACAGCTTCATCCAATGCCTGTTCCAGCAGGTTACGGATCTGCCGTATTTCTGCAGCGCTAAAGAATGTAGCCCCGGTACTGTCATACAAAGCAGGAAACGCAGCAATAACGATCTGGCGCTGGACGTCACTGCCGCCAAGCCATTGAATAATGTCGGCCGGTGCGGGCTGCGAGTGGACAAATAATGTATCCCACCCGCCATAAGGAAAAGCGGTCTTGTCCTCCATCCACCCAATCACCCTGCGGCTGTGAAAATCCTGCAGCAGCGAGTTCGCTTGATAACCGCTCAGCTTTTGCGTTTCCGCCAAGCCCTCCAGCAAGCGGAAGACACGCTCCACCCCTTCATCCTCCGGAAGGCAATGAGCAGACAGGTAAGCAAGTGTACTCCGGCTTACTTCAAGGGACGGGGTCCCCGACCAGAGTGAGCGTACGAATTCCGCTGCTTTATCCTTAAGCGCATCCCCCGCTAGACAAAGAATGGCTTCTTTTTTGGAGCTGTCACGCTCCTGTCCCGCCCGCTCCAAAAAAGCCTGCAGCACCTCTTCAGCATGATACCGGCCAAAAGCTTCAGCGGTCTCCTGGGACATCCCGAACATTTCTGCATAGCGAAGGAGTAAAGGGAGCTCCTTCTGTGCCTGCGCCAGAGTCAGCGTCAAATATTCATTTAACCAGGCCATCCATTGTCTGCTGGCGGGCTTCTCCGGGTCCAACCCGGCCTCACCGCAAAATTCAGGATACTGCCATTCCTCCGCACCTACACAACCCAGCGCCGTAATCTTGTCAATGAACTCCATAATCGACGGTGCCAGCAACAGATATTCCGCCGTTTCGTGGGCCCAATGCACGACTGCGGTTCCAGAGGCGCTATGCAAATCCAGCAGCAGCTCATCCCCGTTACCTGCCGGATGAAAGCTGAGATACCGCTGCGTCCCCCCGGAATCTTCTTCGCCGGGAGGGACAAAAAAATCCAGCCGGTCCGCATCCCAGCCCAGTTCTCCGCTCACCTCAAAGGGAAGGAGTGCTGCGTCTGGCAGGTTCCAGTAGACATAAGCTTGGCCCGCCCCCTCTTTCAGCAGGGAGCGCAGCTCCTGCGGCAGCCGGATTCCAAGCCTCAATTCCACTTCAGCAAGCCCGCTTTCCGGCGCAGGAGGACCTGCGTAAAATCGGGTGTCTGCACCTTTTTGCTCAAGTGCCTGAATCAGCTCCTGCCATTGCCGTTTCCAGGCATCCATTTGCTCTTTCACCAGAGCTGCCACCTCCCCAGGTTATTAACAGTCGTGTAATTTAAGTATCTTACAGGTTGTTCTTCTCCCAAAGCGCTACTTCCTCACGGACGCGGGGCGCCACCTCGGTGCCGAGCAGCCTGATCGCTTCCATCACCTCGGCGTGGGGCATCGTGCCATGCGGAACATGCAGCAGAAATCTCGTAACGCCTACATGCTTGCGCAGACGAATGATTTTATCCGCTACACGTTCCGGGTCCCCCACATATAAAGCTCCGTCCAAGCTGCATGCCGCATCGTAATCCGTACGGTGATAAGGCGGAAGACCCTTCTCCGCCGCTCTGACATTCGTCCGCGCATAGGTGGACGGGAAAAACTGTTCCATCGCCTTCCGGGTATCCGCAGCAATAAATCCATGCGCATGCGCCGCAACCGGCAGCCGTGAGCTGTCGTGGCCTGCACGGGCGGCAGCTTCTTTATAGAGCTTGGCCTGTGATGCAAAATCCAGGGGCTGCACCGGCCCAATCATGGCCAGCGCAAAAGGCAGCCCTAGTGTTCCCGCACGGACTGCGGATTCAGGACTTCCCGCACTGGCAATCCATACTGGCAAAGGCTGCTGCACCGGACGCGGATAAATTCCCAGGTTATGTATGGCAGGTCTATGCCGGCCTTCCCAGCTCACTCTTTCGGACTGCTGAAGCTTCATCAGCAAATCCAGCTTCTCTTCGAATAAGGTTTCATAGTCTTTCAGATCACAGCCGAATAAAGGAAAGGACTCCGTAAACGAACCACGGCCCACCATAATCTCAGCCCGTCCGTCCGACAAACCGTCCAGTGTGGCAAAATCCTGAAAGACGCGCACCGGATCGGCGGACGACAGGATCATCACCGCGCTGGTCAACCGGATTCGGGAGGTCAGGGGTGCCGCCGCAGCCATCACTACCGCAGGCGAGGATGCGGCAAAATCCGGACGGTGATGCTCCCCCACACCATATACATCCAGTCCCACCTGATCCGCGAGCACAATTTCTTCTACTACTTCACGGAGCCGCTCCGCATGGCTCATCGTTTCACCTGTGAATGCATCAGGTGTGGTTTCGACAAAAGTGCTGATTCCAAGTTCCACTATTTTGTTCCCCCAAGCTGTTGTCAAATTCAATTACTATATTCTATATCTTTATAGTTGAATATTCAAAATTAAAATTCCGCTAGATTTTATAGACATGCTGGCCGCAAAAAAAACAGATCAGACCGTCACACGGATAACGGCCCAATCTGCTTCTAAAACACGGATTTCTTTACTCCCCTTATTGGTTGGCAGTTATTTCAGAAACCAGCTTCTCAGCCCCATCAAAGATGGAGTAGCTGTACCCCCAGAACTGGTTGAAGTCGATCGTATAAATAGTCTTGTTCTTAACGGCTTTCAGACTTTGCAGGGAAGGATCGGCATAAAAAGCCTTCAGCGTCTTCTCCGGGTCTATGCCTCCGGTATACACCGAGAGCAGCAGGACATCGGGGTTAGTTGCGATCAGCTGTTCTTTGCTGATTTCCCCGGTAATCGTACCGAAGCTGTTTTTGAGTCCCAGCAGACCAAGCACATCTCCGGCAAACGTGTCGGTGTTCCCGCTGTATACGGCAATTGCCCCGTTGCCGCCATCCGACACATAAGCAAAGGTCTTTTCCCCGCTGGCTGCGGCCTTATCCTGTAGTGATTGTGCACGCTCTTTCAATTCAGCGATATAGGCGGCTGCATTCTCCTGCACATCAAAGATTTGCCCCAGCTGTTCAATGTCCTTGTACAAGCTGTCGAGTGTGGCTCCCTTAACACTGGTATTTTGCACAAATGTTTTGATGCCCAGTTCGTTCAATCCTTCTACAGTCCCGCTGCCCCAATCCGCATCCGCAAACAGGTCACTGCGTCCCAGAACGAGATCAGGACTTGCGCCTACAACCAGCTCTTTACTTGCATATTCCTTGGAAATGACAGGAACCTTCTTGAATTCCTCCTGCACCGCCGGATCGCCAGCACCGTAAAGGGCGGCAACGCCGACCATTTTGTCGGTCAAGCCCAGCTTGATCAGCAGTTCAGCGGCTCCCTGGGTATTGGCTACCACTTTTTCCGGTGCCTTGTCAAAGGTTTGCGGCTTGGCCTTCCATTCCGTTCCTTCACCGTTATTGGTGTAGTTCTCAATGGTTAGCGGATATACCGTCTTGGTGCTTGGGGCAGCTTCCTGCGTGCTGGCCGGAGCGCTGCTTGCAGGTGCAGCCGATTCCCCCGGTTCATTCGCATTCTTCGTACCGGATGAACAAGCTGCAAGCATAACTGCCATTACCAAAACCGCCAGCAGCGGCACATATCTTTTAAATGATTTCTTCATTGCCCAAGTCCCCTTTTCTGTATGTACATTTGTGTATCCTGTATGATTTGTGACAAGACGGTGTCCTGCAAGGGATACAAACGTAGAATATAGAATGTTGGATTGTCTGTCAATGAGAATAATTATCATTGACAATCATTCTCATTATGAATTATATTCTAAATTAAACACTAAACATATTGATTAAGGAGCCTTTGGAATCCATGCAAACTGAAGCAGCGCAAACCGAACCGAAGCAGTCCATTATTCATACCCGTTATGGCTTTATGACTATCATAGGCATTCTGTTGATTATTACGATACTGTCAGCGGGCGCGGCTGTCTCCTTTGGACAGGTCGATATTCCCGTTTCGCAATCGTACCGGATTCTGCTCCACCACATCACGGGCATTCAGATTGGAGATGTCCAGGAGCTGACCTCCGGTTCATTCGTCGATATCATATGGAAAATCCGCTTTCCCCGCGTTCTCATGGCCATGTTCATTGGTGCCGGGCTGACGCTGTGCGGAACCATTATGCAGGCGGCCGTACAGAACCCTCTCGCTGATCCATACATACTCGGTATCTCTTCCGGCGCATCGCTTGGAGCAACCTTCGCCATCCTGATCGGCTTTGGTTCTATGGGACTGCTGGGCCAGACAGGCGTCGCCTTCTGGGCTTTCGCGGGTGCGGTCGGTGCTTCGCTTCTGGTCTTGATTCTGGCCAGCGCAGGCGGCAAAATGACCTCCGTCAAACTCGTCCTGGCCGGCATGGTTATTAATGCTTTATGTACCGCCTTTGCCAACTTCATTGTCTACTTTGCCAACAATGCGGAAGGCATTAAGACTGTTACCTTCTGGACGATGGGCAGCCTCGCCGCTGCCAGCTGGGATAAACTGCCGCTGATCTCGGCAGCTGTCGCAGCCGCCATTTTCTTTTTCCTGATGCAGTTCAGGGTTCTGAACGCCATGCTGCTTGGGGATGAGGCTGCGGTCACTCTGGGGATTCATCTGGGGGTATTCCGCAAAGCCTATATGCTGATTACCGCACTGATTACAGGGGTGATGGTGGCAAGCTGCGGCATGATCGGATTTGTGGGACTCATTATTCCCCATTTGGTCAGAGGGCTGGTAGGCTCCGATCACCGGAGACTGCTGCCTGCGTCCATTCTGTTCGGTGCGATTTTCCTGATCTGGACAGATGTGATCGCCCGGACGATTGTACCGAATGTGGAGCTCCCGATCGGGATTATCACCGCCTTAATAGGCGCCCCGATGTTCATGTATATGCTGATCAAAAAAGGCTACGCATTTGGAGGGAAAAACTAATGAATTTGAATGTTGAGCACTTAAGTGTATCTTTCGCCAATGCGAATATCGTTAAGGATGTCTCGCTGAAGGTCAGGAACAAACAATTTGTCGGCCTCATCGGCCCGAACGGCTGCGGCAAATCCACTCTTCTCAAAAGCATTTATAAAGTCATCAAACCGAGCCAGGGCAAGGTATCCCTGGCTGAAATGAATCTGATGAAATCCAGTCCCCGGCTCGTAGCGCAAAAGCTGGGGGTCGTCGGCCAGTTCAACGAACTGAGCTTTGACTTCACCGTGCGGGAAATGGTCGCGATGGGCAGAACCCCGCATAAAGGGATGCTGGAGACAGACAATCAAGAGGATGCCAATATTGTCTCTGCGGCTCTGCACAAGGTCAATCTGGAGGGTTATGCAGACCGCAGCTATAATTCATTGTCAGGGGGAGAAAAGCAGCGTGTAATTCTCGCCCGGGTTCTGGCCCAGCAGCCGGAATTCATGATTCTGGATGAACCCACCAACCATCTGGATATCAAATATCAGCTGCAAATTCTAAATATCGTCAAAAAGCTTGACATCGGCATTCTCGCTGCGCTCCATGATCTCACCCTTGCTGCGGAATACTGCGATTATCTGTATGTGATGAAAAAAGGCCAAGTAGCCGCCTGCGGGAAGCCTGAGGATATATTGACGAAGGAATTAATCGGCCAGGTATTCGATGTGGCCTGCGAGACTTACCGCAACCCTGTAACCGGGGCGCTTGGCATTGCTTATCTGGAGGCACAGTAAGTATTGCTGCGGAATAATGGATGCAGAATGGCTGCTATGTTTATAAACTTGTTTACCTGGGCAAGAAATTCTACGCAAAAAAAGAAACGGCATTTCTGCCGTTTCTTCAGGATGGACTCTCAGGGACTCGAACCCTGGACCAATTGATTAAGAGTCAACTGCTCTACCAACTGAGCTAAGAGTCCACATATGCAGTACCGTCCAATTAATAAAGAGGCTGCAATGTGGATTTGTAAATTTCTCACGTTTAAGAGTGTAACATTTTTGAGCCCGCAGTTCAAGCTTTTATTTTTCCATCTCTATTTTTCCTCATTTGGGGCCTTTAATCGATTCAAGCTCCATTTTTTTCTTGCTGAGATCTGTTCATGTAAGCTCTGCTTAGGCAGTTTTTTAAGTACCGCAAGTCTCCGATTAGCAAGTTTAAAAACCGTATCCTTTGAGCGGTGTTCAATAGAAAGAATGTACACAATCCTTAGTATATCAACAGTTTCATTCATTATTCGAAAAATAATCCGGATACCCGCACTACGCAGTTTAATTTCTTTACATCCTGCCAATTTAGTATTTGAATGATTTCCCAGTTTTTTGCCAATCTCATCTGCCCGATAAACAAGTTCATCAATTGCTGAGTTAATAAAAGGTAGAACCGAGTTTTCTAATTGCAAATATTCCTTTTCAGCTTCCACACCAAATCGAACATCAAATCGCTCTTCCATTAATCCTCCACACGTCGAATTTCTTTCCACGACTTTGTTGATGAAGGACTCTGATCGATATGATCAATACGCTCAAGCAATACGCGTTCTTCTTCCTTAAGTTCAAGCTGTGCCAGACGTTCATGCATTTCTTCAAATAATGGATATCCGATTAAAACAGATTCTACGCTTCCATTCTCTGTAATAAATTGCGGTTCTTTTTGCGCCCTTTTCCGAAGCTCACCGAACCGTTTAGATGCATCTGTTGAAGTTATCAGCTGATCAACGTTAAATGTAGGTTTGCTCATTTCTATCCCCACCTTTACAGCTCCTTTCAAATATTATACTCAATCCTCGTAACTACATACCCTATTATATCACGAATAATACGGATAATGTTACGGATACACATATGACCGGGCCAGACGGAAACCAAGATCATCAATATGGAACGTAGGGTGACTCCGGCGGCGGCAGGTGGCTCCGCAGCCCCTGGCCTCCTCCGCCCAGCTGCCGCCGCGGAAAATCCGGTAGGAGCCATATACATTCTCATCATAGATATCCCAGCACCATTCCCACACATTGCCCAGCATATCGTAGAGTCCCCACGCGTTTGGCAGCTTTTGACCTGCCTCATGTACAACGCCGCCAGAATTCCCCTCATACCAGGCTACTGCATCTAGTTCACCGTATTGATAGCCGGTTGTTCCCGCTTTACATGCATACTGCCATTCGGCTTCTGTAGGCAGACGGTAGCCATCCGCCTCCCAGTTGCAGCTGACACTCTCACCGTCCTCACTTATCGAATAACATTCCTGCAGGCCTGACTCCTGAGACAGCTTGTTGCAGAAGAGAATTGCGTCATTCCATGAGACATTCACGACCGGCATACCAGCACCGCCGGCAGGTTCACCTTCTGCCATCACCCTGTCATACAACGCATTCGTGACTGGCACCGGGGCAAGCCAAAAAGAATCCACCCTTGCGGTCCATTTAGTCTTCACCCGATCATCCCTTAATTGGACTTCACCGGCAGGGATTAATATCATTTGCTCCATCCTTCACTTCAACCTCCTATAGCACCGTGCGGAGAAATCTTCCCGTATGGGAAGCTTCCACCTGAGCTACCTGCTCCGGTGTGCCTTCAGCCACAACATACCCGCCCTGATGGCCGCCTTCCGGGCCCATGTCAATAATATAATCCGCAGACTTCATGACGTCCAGATGATGTTCAACAACGATTACTGTATGCCCCTTGTCCACCAGCCTGCCCAGTGACAGCAGCAGCTTCTGGATATCCGACAGGTGCAGCCCTGTGGTAGGCTCGTCCAGGATATACAGGTTACGGGCCCCCCTCTTGATTTTGGACAGCTCATAGGCCAGCTTGACCCGCTGTGCCTCTCCGCCGGACAACGTGGTCGAGCTTTGGCCCAGCCGCATATAGCCAAGCCCCAATTCATCCATAATCTCCAGCTTATGCTTCAGGTACTTGTGGTCACTGAAGAACTCACGGGCTTCCTCCACTGTCATCTCCAGCACATCGGCGATGCTTTTGCCGTGGACCTTAATTTCAAGTCCCTCTTCGGAGAACCGCTGTCCCTTACACACCGGGCAGATGGTTTCAATGTCCGCCATAAACTGCAGATTGGTGACGATCACACCGTCTCCGGCACATTGCTCACAGCGGGTGCCTCCTGCATGGGTCAGACTGAAATCAATCGCCTGGTATCCCCGGTCGGCAGCCTCCGGCTGCGAGGCGAACAGGTCCCGGATTTTATCATAAATGCCAATGTAGGTTGCCGGATTGGACTTGCTGTTCCTTCCAATAGGGGTCTGGTCGATGTTGATGACATTGTTCAGCAGGTCCGCGCCAAACAGAAAATCATGCTCCCCCGCAACCATCCGCGCAGCCGTCATGTCTATCTTCAGCTGCTTGAACAGAATTTCGTTGATCAGCGAGCTTTTTCCAGAACCCGAAACTCCGGTAATACAAATGAATACACCCAGTGGAATATCCAGATCCACATTCTTCAGGTTGTTCTCCCGGGCGCCCTGAATACTCAGAAAATCGTCTCCCAGACTTCGGCGCTTTCCTGGAACAGGGATGTGGGCTTTTCCCGATAAATATTGGCCCGTTACAGACTGGGGTTCATTCATAATATCTTCCATTGTGCCGCAGGCAACGACATGCCCGCCATGAATCCCCGGACCCGGGCCGATTTCGATAATATGATCTGCACTCTGAATCGTATCCATATCGTGTTCAACCACAATTACGGTATTGCCGATATCCCGCAGCTTCTTCATCGTATCAATCACGCGGCTGGAATCCCGGGGGTGCAGGCCAATACTCGGTTCATCCATCACGTATAACATCCCCATCAGCTCACTGCTGATCTGGGTGGACATTTTGATCCGCTGCATCTCGCCGCCTGAAATACTGTCGCTTCTCCGGTTAAGACTGATGTAGTGAAGCCCGATATCAATTAAAAGGGAAACTCTGGTCCGGATCTCTTGAATGATCGAGGAGGCCACATCCTGAACCTCAGCTTCGAACGTGAGCGTTTCCAGCGAATGCAGCAGCTCCGGCAGCTGTTTGCGGCTTAGCTGGTCAATATTCTCTTCTCCAAGCGTAACCTGGAGCCGCTGTTTTTTGAGTCTTGCACCGCTGCATTCCGGGCAGATCTTCTCGATCATACAATCCTTGATGAACGCCGGTTCGAAGGCTTCCGAGGTCGAATTCTTCCGTATGTAATGCTTGTACCAGCTCTCCATTTCATGGACGAACCCCCAGAAAGGCCGGTCCCGTCCGATCATCCAGTTCTTTTTGGTCGAATTAGGAGGCTGGAGCATGGGGAGGACCTCACCTTTGGTCCCATAAAAGAGAATATCGTGAATCTCCTTCGGAAGATCACAGAAAGGCGTATCCAGGCTGAAATGATACTTCTGGGACAGGCTGTACATCAGCACAGAGCGGTAGCTGTCCTTGCCCGCAGGGTTAAAGACTGTATTTTTGAGCGCCCCCTTGCTGATGCTTTTTTCCGGTGCCACCACCAGAAAACGGGGCTCTACCACATAAGACATCCCTACCCCAAGGCAGGTATGGCAGGCGCTTACAGGCGAGTTGAAGGAGAAATGAAACGGCTGCATGTCACACAGGAAGAAATGGTGCTCCGGACAGCCAAACTCCTGATAGAAAGACGGGTCCACGCCTCCCGGAACCTCCACTTTGATCATTATATCCTCTTCCAGCGCCAGCATTGCGGCTTCAATGGATTTGGTCAGTTGAATATAGGTATCCTTTTTCAGCTGGAAGCGGTCAATGACCATTTCAATGTGATATTCCCGGGTCTCATCGAGTTCTCTTTTTTCCGCCAGTGAAAAAGGCTCGCCATCCACCAGCAGATTCTTGTATCCCTTATCCCTCAGCTGCTGGAAAGTGAAACTGTACTCCTCTCCGAATACTTTATAGACGGGAGCCCGCAGCTCTACCACTGTCCCAGAGGGCAATGAGGAAATCCGCTCGGCAATCTGGGCAGCGGACAGTTGTTTCAGGGAATGGCCGCATTCCGGACATCTCCCGACACCCGCCGTAGCGTACAGCAGACGCAGATAATCGTTGATATCTGTGACCGTACCGACGGTGGAACGCGGATTGTTATTGCTTTTTTTCTGTTCAATCGCGATTACCGGGGATAGGCCGCGCACATAGTCGACCTTTGCTTTTTTTAGCTGGCTGATCCGGCTCTTGGCGAAGGTAGAGATAGAGTCCAGAAACCGCCTTTGCCCCTCCCCGTAAATGACGTCAAAAGCAAGCGAAGATTTCCCTGAGCCGGAAACTCCTGTGATCACAGTCAATTGGTCCCGCGGAATTTCAACGGAGATGTTCTTCAGGTTATTCTGCTTGGCCCCGGATATCTCGATAGTCGTTCTTACTGACATGCTGAAGCTCCTTTCTGCACTCGTGTTACGGAATATACAAATAACCAGCTTCCTCTACGGCCCGCTTGCTTTTGGGTGTAATGCGAATCGTCTGGGTCACCTTTTCAAGGATGCCTTGCTGGACCAGATAGTCCATAATGCCAAGCAACTGGTCACTCTGTACGTGGAAATGCTTATTGATCAGCGTTACGGTTTTGATCTCTTCATCCCGCATGAACTCAATTACCGGTTTTGAAAAAACCGGGAGATGGCGCTCCAGCACCTGGTCCAGCCGTTCTAATCCGCGCTCTATTTCCTCTGCACTCAAATGACGGGACATTGCCTCCTGATAAAACGGAACAAGAACCTCCGGGTTCAGCGCCTGGGCTCTCTGGATGGCTTCCCTGGATATGGCTTCCCCGTGGATGCAGAGCTCCATATGAGCAACTGATTCTGCCGCTTTTAACAAGTAGTACTGCGCATAGAGAAGATCCTTTCTTACCGTCAGCCACTTCCGGGCCTTGTCGCGCAAATGCACCAGCTCACTGGCTATGTAGAGCGCTGAAATCGCAATATCATCACTGCCGGCTGTCTTGAGGTCTTCGAAGTATTCGATCAGACTGTCATCCGTCGAATACACCATCTTCCCTTTGGAATAGTAGGATTGGTGAAAAGACCCGCCGAGCGCCCGCTCCATCCCCCGTTTGAACGTACTGCGGACCACAAGATACACATTGATCAGAATCCCGTCCTCATCGATACAATAGGTTGTAGTAGTAAGAGGCTGGTCTCTGACGACCATGGTCATGTCAATATCGCTTTTTTCCCAGATCACATCATAGGCCAGACTTCCGCTGACAATAAGGGCTATCACATTCGGATCACTGCTGACCTTGGAGATGAAGCTGTCCTGTGCGGCTATGTAGCGCGCTCTCAGCTCTGCCTGCTGTGCATCATCCATTCTCTTGCACTCCTCCTTCTTCTTATAAAAATTCCCTTTTCAGATTTTCCGTTTATGGTAGAATCATACTACACTGCGGCTTAAAGAACCGGACAAAAATTGCTGGGTTATCCGGCACACGTTCAGCTTGCAAAGGAGCGAATATGGAACTTCATCTCCTGGAAACGATCAACCAAACTACAGAATTTATCGAAGATCATCTGCTGGAGGAACTAAGCCTGGACCTTATCTCGGAGCAGGTGAACATCTCCAAATTCCATTTACTCCGCATCTGGAAAGGGGCCACGGCCATCGGCCTGATGGAGTACGTGCGCAGAAGAAGGATCGCCTTGTCGCTGGGAGACCTGATCCATGAACGGAACAGCATCGAATTTATCTCCTCCAAATACTCTTTCGGCTGCGAACGCACTTATAGCAGAGTGTTCAAGGAGGAATTCAACATCAGCCCGGCCAAATGGCGGCGGAGTCCCACTCCGCTGCAGATCATGGACCGGTTCAATGCCGATTTTCTGCACCGGGCGGGAGAAGGTCTTGTCTATTTCCATTCCACCAGCGTATTGCCCCCCTTTTCGATTGCCGGACTCGAATATCAGGTGGATGTAAATGATAACATGGCAAATCAGACGGCCAACCGGCTGGGTGTCGCCTTCTTTTATAAGGACCGGCCAAGAATCATCAATCCGGTTAACAAAGATATTTATATCGGGTATACCACCGTTCCGGAGCCGTTTCAGGGTTATACCTGGTACCAGCCGTCCGTCGAAATTAATCAGAGCAGCATCGTTCCGCCGGATATGTCGGTCAAGCATGTTGCTCCTCACAGATACGGTGTGTTCACCTATATGGGCCCCCACCGGCCCGAAGAGATTAATTCCAAATCCTTAAGCACCATCTGGAGGTACATCTTTGAAACATGGATGCCCACCGTACAATTTGACCTGAAGGAAAAATTCAGCTTCGAGCTGATTAATTACGCCAGATGCAACAAGCAGTACTGCGAATGCAATCTGTATTATCCGATTTCGCAGGTATAAGGCTTCCTGCCCTCTCCTTGTCTGTCATAGAAAAAGAGGGCAAAAGGGGCTGCTCCAAAAGCCATGAAAGGGCTATTTAGGACAGCTCTTGTTGTTTTGAGTAGGATATACGTGAGCACTTTGTGAGGACACTCCGCGAACGGACCGTTGTTCCAATCGCTGCAACAAAGAAACCGGCCCTTCGGTAATCCGGTATAAACAAAAACGGCTGTGCCGTCCTCCACGGGACAGTGCAGCCGTCTTGGTTCTTGGGTTACCTGGAGAACGACTCCCCATGAATCCTACAGCAACTCTTTAAGTGGAAAAAGGTTAACTAATTTGCCGGAGTTCCCTATTCTCGGCAGATATAAGTGGAAAAAGGGACACTAATTCAGCTCATTTCGCCATTGTTCAGGAAAAGTAGCCCAATTTGGTTTACTTTTTCCACTTAACTCTCAGGATTTCTTAATTTCCGGAAAAATAAGTTCCCTTTTTCCAACTAGCATCTAACTTACCATAATATGCTATACCGATTGAACAATAGAAGGCTTGCAAGGGTGGTCGGCTAACTTCCCGAAAAGCTGATGCTTACGAAGTGGCTTTCTACGAAAGCCTTTAGGTGAGGCCATGGAGGTTTATCAGGCGTTGTCATTGATGTTCATGTTCGGCATGTTCATTATTGCATTGCTAAACCATATTAATCCGCCCGGTTATAGATAGCAACCTTCTTGAACGCCTTATCAAAAGGGGCATCCGCGCATAGCTCTTCCAGTGAAATACCGCGCTCCCCCTGCTCGCGCATGTTCTCCGCAAATTGGGCAACCGTATTCAGGACTTGCGTGCTTCGCACCGGATAATGGCCGACCGAGCTTTCTGCGGACAGCATCACGCCATCGCTCCCGTCCAGAACAGCCTGAGAGACATCTGTTACCTCTGCCCGCGTCGGAACCGGATGCTCCACCATGGATTGCAGCATTTGGGTAGCCGTAATTACATAGGTTTTGGATAGACTGCATTCGCGGAGCACCGTTTTCTGAATGAACGGGATTCGCTCAAAAGGCAGCTCCACACCCAGATCTCCGCGCGCAATCATGATTCCGTCAGACGCCTCCATGATGGCTGGAAAGTTACGCACGGCTTGAATGGTTTCGATCTTGGAAATGAGCCCCGGTTGGCTGTATTTCCCCAGCAGGGATACATAATCGCGGATTTCCTGCAGATGCGAGGCCTCACGGATAAAAGAACAAGCGATCCAATCCACATGATGCTCCAGCAGGAACTGAAGATCCTGTTTGTCTTTCTCCGTAATGGCCGGCAGGCGGATTAGGGTTCCCGGAAGATTAACCCCTTTTCGGCTGCCGATCATGCCACCGACGATTACCCTTGTTGTGATCCTTTGCGGGTGCTTGTCCGTCACCTCAAGCTTGACCTCCCCGTCATTGATTAAGATAGCGGCTCCTTGTAAAATATCCTCCATCACTCCGGGATTATCGAGCGCAGCGCGCTCCCGGCTTCCCGGTTCATCTGACTGGTCAAGGATAAACGTCTGGCCCTCTTCTAATGTAACCGCATCCCCTTGGATGCTCTTCAGACGGATTTTCGGTCCCTGCAAGTCCCCCATAATCCTTACGGGCTGTCCCGTTTCGGCGGCGGCTGCCCGTACAGCTTCAATGACCCGCCCATGCTCCTCATGGCTCCCGTGTGACATATTGAGCCGGGCGGTAGTCATACCACCCCGCAGCAACTCCTTGAGGACAGCAGGAGAAGAACTGGCCGGACCTATCGTGCAGATCAAATCAATACTCATATGAATCCACCTTCCCTAACCTGTTTGACTTCCCTGTCTATTCGTCTAGTTTGCATTGTTCGTTTTTTCTAACTAAACTATACATGATTGAGACAGTTGCCATTCACTTTACGGAAGGAAAGGGGACATATCCATGAATACGAAACAATTGGACCGGATTCACACGGGGAAGGGCTTTATTGCGGCTTTGGATCAAAGCGGCGGAAGCACTCCCAAAGCGCTGCTGCAATACGGTATTCAGGAAAACCGCTATTCCAATGAAGAAGAGATGTTTGAACTGGTGCATGAAATGAGAACACGTATTATTAAGAGCCCGGCGTTTAATTCCAGACACATTTTGGGTGCAATCCTTTTTGAGAACACGATGGACCGCTCCATTGACGGCCAATTTACCGCCGATTATCTGTGGGAGCAGAAAGGTATAGTGCCTTTTTTGAAAATCGATCAAGGTCTGGCCGGGCCTGAGAACGGGGTTCAGCTCATGAAGCCCATCCCCGGATTGGATGAGCTCCTGAAGCGCGCCGTGCAAAAAAATATTTTTGGGACCAAGATGCGGTCCCTAATCAAGGAAGCGAATCCCGTCGGCATCCAAAAAGTTGTCGAACAGCAGGTTGCTGTCGCGGAGCAAATCGCCGCATATGGCCTGGTGCCGATAATCGAACCGGAAGTGGATATTCACATGGCAGATAAAGGACAAGCCGAGCGGCTTCTAAAACAGGAAATCTCCACCCGGCTATCCGCCCTGGGCAAAGACGTAAAAGTCATGCTGAAGCTGTCCATTCCGACCGAAGATAATTTCTACAGCGATTTAATCCAAGACCCGCATGTGGTACGGGTGGTGGCTTTGTCCGGCGGTTATACACAAGCGGAAGCCAATGACAAGCTCGCCCATAACCACGGGCTGATCGCCAGCTTCTCCCGTGCTTTATCCCAAGGGCTCAGCGATCAGCAAACGGATGATGAATTCAACGCTATGCTGGCAAAATCCACTGAGGCCATTTACGAAGCCTCCATTACCTAAGAAAGAAATAGCACGACCCCCGGGCTGTAAAAAGCTCAGGGGCCGTTTTTAGGTTGAGGCCGATTTAAAGCCTTGACTTTCGAATTAACCCAGTTTTGCGATAACCGCTTCGGTTACAGCAACCGTCGATTGCGGATTTTGCCCGGTGATCAGGTTGCCGTCCACTTCAACATGGGAAGTCCAATTCGGCGCAGCCACATAGATCGCACCTAAATCACGCAGCTTGCTTTCTAGCAGGAAAGGAAGATGTTTATCCAGCGTCGTGTCCGCCTCTTCACGATCCGTAAAAGCATTCACGCGTTTGCCAGCCACAAGGGGTTGACCCGAAGACAATGTAGCACCCACCAGTCCGGCAGGACCGTGACATACGGCAGCTACGATCTTGTCCGCTTCATAGAAATCGCGCAGCAGCTTCTGAAGAGCCTGATTGTCAGGCAAATCATACATTGTTCCGTGACCCCCCGGCAAGAAAATAGCATCGAAGTTCTCTGCGGATACTTCATCAAGCTTTATCGTGTTCTCCAGATATTTTTGGGTATCCAAAATTTCTTGTGCTGTATGGTCATCCACACTGCCGGGATCGACAGGTGCTTGGCCTCCAAGCGGGCTTGCCACCAGAACTTCATACCCTTGGCTGATAAATCCCATATAAGCTTCGGCAAACTCAGACAGCCAGATCCCAGTCGGTCTGCCTTCATGAATTTCCGTATGATTCGTAACGACGATCAACACTTTTTTTGCCATTTAGATTGCCTCCAATTTAATAATTTTCTTGCCTCCTTCATTCTAAGGGCGGATTTGATATAAAACAAATTATGAAATCATAACTTATCCATAAATATTTTTATAGAAAAAATAAATACTGGCGCCCTCTATTCATCTCCACGTATGATTGTCATCATCTCGTGAAGCTGAGGCAGTTGTTTATGTTTTAATTTATAGGCGAAAAACAGCTCATTTTCCACTCTTAATTCTTTAAAAATAACTTTCGATTTTTCATCTGCCGAATTCCTTAATATATATGTAGGGATAACACTTAGCCCCACGCCATTCCCGATTGCCTTTAGGATCATATGCAGATTAGGTATGATATGGATCGGCCTGATTTGAGGGCGTTTTTTAAAATGCTCTCTCCAAATTCTTCTTATTATCGGCAAATCCAGCCCGTAGCTTATCCAGTTTTGCGAAGAGAGCCACCGTTCTTTTAGCTCCAGGTTGTCTGTATGGGGGATCTCACAATGCCCGGGCGCAACAATCACGAATTCTTCATCCATGAATTTCAGATACTCTACACCTGGTGTTTGGTATCTTTT
Organism: Paenibacillus riograndensis SBR5; assembly: GCF_000981585.1. Lineage (NCBI taxonomy): Bacteria > Bacillati > Bacillota > Bacilli > Caryophanales > Paenibacillaceae > Paenibacillus > Paenibacillus riograndensis. The sequence continues at coordinate 2,903,991 of NZ_LN831776.1, read as the reverse complement.
CGATGTAATGATAAGATCTGCTTTATCTTCCTTCAGCAGTTCCAGCAATTGATCGGCGGTTCCAAAATTTGAAATCACACTAATCTTGCATTTATGCAGCTGTGGAAGTACTTTTTCCGTATAAAATTCGTGGGGAGTTCCTATTTTGATAGAGCTGAGCGTAGGTAAAGAAGCCGATTTGAAATTCATCGTGGTCTCCTCCAGCGACTCAATAAGCGGAGCCAGCTGTGAATACAACTGCTTTCCCCGTTCCGTTGGAATTATTTTTCGTGAAGTTCTGATGAATAAGGCTTCACCAACCTCAGCTTCCAGGGAGGCTAAATGCTGGCTCATTGCCGGTTGTGTCATTATCCGCGCCTTTGCTGCCTCGGACACCGAGTTGTGCTTATATATCGTGCAAAAACTTCGATACCACTCAAAATCAACCACTTGTTACAGCTCCTTTCCTTTTACCTTGTTTCATACCGGTATGATCATTATTCCACTTCTCCCTGTCCAGTGCAAAATGGCGTATAATGAACAAAATAGAATATTCATAGAAGGGAATCATAAAGAGATGATATTGAGCCTGAATTGGATTACCCTCAGAGTGCGCGATCTGGAGGCTTCCCTTAATTTCTATCACGGCATACTGGGGCTTCCGATTGAACGCAGATTTGAGAGCAGAGGAAAACAGATAGTTATGTTAGGCACGGCGGAGCAACCCAAAGTCGAGCTTATTCAGGCAAATGACCAGGCTGTGAAGCCGGAATGCGGTGTTTCTATCGGGTTTGAAGTAAAATCGCTGGATGAGGCCATAGAGTACTTGAAAAGCCGGGGCATTCCCGTGTTGCGGGGGCCGGTCACGCCGAACCCCCAGCTGCGGTTCTTTTACATCCTGGACCCGGACGGCTTTGAGGTGCAGTTGGCGGAGCATAGCTAGAGAGAAACAGACCGCTTTCGTCCGAAAGATTACGGTCTGTTTTCCGGCTGCTTTTCCGAAAACCGCGTGCCCTTCAAAACGCCAGTTAAATCACATCTCTTATTGTCTTCATCATCGTATGGGTCAATGTATGAATATCGCTGTCGTTTAGCCGGTAGGCGGAGGTATCTTTTCGGACAGTTTTTTCGCGATTAGGCAATAGGTCAGCTATATGCAGGTCGATAAGTACAGCGGGATCTGCACCTGCTCTTTTGCGGAGATCGCCTGTCAGCTTCGGGTTGGAGCCGTCCGCTCCACCGCTGATGGACAGGAACCCGTACCTTTGCGGATGTGACTTCAGATACTTGAGATATGCGCGGAGCGGAGCGGCCACATGGCCCATCCAAACGGGTCCGAAAAAGAGAAGCAAATCATAGCTTTCCATGGTTTCCGGTGCCGGCTGTACCTGCGGGGTCCTGCTGAACATCATGTCCAGGGCAATTGAGCCCATCGTGCGGGTCTTCGGTTCGGAAATTTGTATATGCTCTGCCGACAGCTCTTTGGCTACGCTCCCCGCTAATGACTTATTGTTCCCGGTAAAAGAATACGAAATGACTGCAATATTCATGTGAATCCTCCTCTTATGAATTATTCCGTCTGCGCTTGCTTTAGCGCATTTTCCAGTGCCTTAAGATGTGCTTTGGAGGTAAGCGTCGCGCCGCTGATAACATCAACCTGAAGCGATTGCGACTGTATCACATGGTCAAACAAATCAGCTATGCTTTGCCCCTTCTTCAGTTCCAACGGTTTTCCTTGTTTATCTAAAGCCCCTTTGAGTATTTGAATATCTGAGATCTGTCCCCCGCGGATAGTTACCTGAACCTTGGTATCTCTGAAATGATCCTTTGTGCCGGTGAATTGCCCCACATAGATGCCGTTGCGCAGCTTTTTGAAATCTACATCTCCGAAGGTAAGCCGCCCAACTTCACGCCGCCCCGGCGCGCTAAAGAGAATTCCTCCCCCTATTAAGAGTGCAATTACGCCTAAGATTATAAAAATAACAGCCCACCATTTGGTTTTTCTTTTTCTTCCTGCAGAAATGCCCATCCACTCCCTCCTTCCTGGCTGTGTTGGATTGATCCTATGAATGAATATAATGTAATTCATTCATTTTATTTGATAAATGAACTGCCCCCTTTGATCTGTTAGGAGCAGTCCGTCAAACCCTTCATGATCAGTTCCGTCATATGGTCCAGAAGCTGCGGAAAATACTCCGGTCCAATTTCTTCCTTGTGAGTCTCTACGTTGATAATCGCGGTGAACACCATCATGATCATTTTGCTGTCGATATCACTTCGCATCTTACCTTCAGCCTGCCACTGCTTCACAATCTCAAGAAAGCTGTCATAGAGAAAGTCAACTGACTGAGTGCCGTTTTCCTCCCGGAACAGCTGCTCAATTTTCCCAAACACGCTTTTGTTATACCATTCTTTAAGTATGGGGTTTGCAGTCATGCCTTCCATATTAAGCATCATCATTTGCCGTACTACTGTCAGCGGGCTTTGGCTCAGATCAAGAGCCTGCATACATTTTTGTTTCAGTTTGGCATTTTCTGCGAGAAAAATTTCCATAAAGAGCTTTTCCTTAGAGGAATAGTAGTTGTAAAAAGTCCCTACTGCCATTCCAGCCTTTTTGGTGATGTCCGAAACATTCGTATCTTTAAAACCTTTATCGCTAAACAGTTCTTTTGCGCAATCATAAATCAGTGTTTTTTTATCTTCCACATTAAGCAGCTCCATGAATGAATAATTATTTTTTCATTCACATCATATGATCTGGATGAAGATTTGTCAATGTATCAACCGCCGCCCTTAAAAGCGGCTCTGCCTTGCTACCGTTTTTGGCGGGACAGCACATAGTAGACCGGGAGTCCGGCCAGCGTAATGCCGATACCGACCAGAGAGCGCAGCGGATCACTGATAATCGTGCTGGCTAGAATATAGATTCCGCCTGCCACTCCGATGATTGGGGTAACCGGGTAGAGCGGCACACGGTAGCGTCCTTTTTCCAGCGGCATTCTTTTACGTAAAATGAATACCCCGAACACCCCCATGGTGAAGAAAATCCACAGTACAAACACCAGCAGATCGGTCAGTGTATTAAAGGTGCCGGAAAAAATATAGATGACCGCCAGCACACTTTGAAAGATAAGCGCATTGGCCGGAGTCTGGAACTTGGGATGGATGCTGCGGAGCACCCGGGAAAAAGGAATCTGGTTGTTCTCCCCCATCGCCTGAGGCACCCGTGCAGCGGTCATCAAATAGCCATTCAGCGCACCGAGCACGGACACGATAATCCCTGCCGTAATAAAAGCCCCGCCGCCGCTGCCAAACAATGCCTCTGCCGCATCAGCTCCCGGAGTCGGTGAAGAAATGATCTGATCATAAGGCAGCGCCTTGAAAACTGCAACATTAAATAACACATAAACAGCGATCACAAAGATTACCCCGATTGAAATGACTTTCGGCAGCGTCTTCGCCGGGTCTTTGATCTCTCCTGCCATATTGGTCACGCTGATCCAGCCGTCATATGCCCAAAGCGTGCCGAGGACCGCCACCCCAAAGCCCGCACCCGCCGCCGAAGTCTCCATCCCTCCAAAGCCGGGTGCCAGATTCGAGAACAGGCCTACGCCTACAATACCCGCTACCGGAATCAGCTTGCCAACCGTCGCAACGGTCTGGATGATTCCGCCGAATTTGGTGGCTATGACGTTCATAATCAGGATAAAAGCCAGAATAGAAACCGCCAGCAGCTTCTGCTGCCAGCCGTTCAGCGGCAAAAAGTAGCCGGAATAGGTGGCAAAAGCAATTGCAAGCGCCGCTACAGAAGCCGGATAGGAGATTACAGCCTGTACCCAGCCCAGCAGATAGCCGAATACCCCGCCGTACAGTTCACCTAGATAAGTGTACAGGCCTCCCGACTTAGGAATTGCGGCTGCGATTTCCGCTACGCTCAAGGCCGAAGCCAGGGTAATGATTCCTCCAATTCCCCAGGCCAAGATACTCACCCAAGGTGTACCGGCATTATTCAGTACAATACCGGGCTTCAGAAAAATCCCGGAACCGATGATCATTCCTACAACAATGGCCAAAGCTTCAAAGAAAGTTACCGATTTTTTTAACGAGTTCGTAGTGTTCATTGTAAAATTTATAGTCCTTTCATCACGACATTATTGCGTATTCCCAACTGATGATATTACCATGAAACCGTGGATCTGAAAGCGAACAATTTCATTTCCATATCCCTCTAGTCCAGTCTTCTCCGATGGCTTGGTGCGTTAAGATAATCCATAAACAGAATATATTCCTATTATGGTAGAATTAAATAAAAACAAAACCAATAGGAGAACAAAATATGAATCAGCCTAAAAGGATACTTATCATTGAAGATGAGCAGGATATTTCCCGTATCCTCAAGGATTATATCAGACTGCAGGGCTATGACGTACATATTGCCGACAACGGCATAGATGGGCTTCGGCTTGTAGAAACGCTATTCCCCGACTTCATTATCCTGGATATTATGCTGCCCGATGCCAATGGCATTGAGCTGTGCAGGCAAATCCGGGACAAAACCCGTATTCCGATCCTCATATTAAGCGCACGCGGCAGTGATACTGATAAAGTGCTGGGGCTGGGATTCGGTGCCGATGATTATATGACCAAGCCCTTCTCCCTTAGTGAATTAGTCGCCAGAATCCAGGCTCATCTCCGCAGAATGGAAGGGATGGGGAACATCCCGGGCCATGGTGATTTGATCTCCCTAGGGGCTCTAACCATTGATAAAAAGGCCTATAAGACTACGCTGAACGGACAGGAGCTTGCCTTGTCTGCCAAGGAATTTGAACTGCTGTATTTTCTGGCGGAGCATAAAAACCAGGTATTCTCCAAGAGCCAGCTGCTGGATCAAATCTGGGGCTATACCTCACATGGGGATGAGAGCACAATCACCGTGTATATCCGCCGGCTGCGGGAAAAGCTCGAAGCTGACCCTTCCAGCCCGTCCTACATCAAAACCGTTTGGGGCGTCGGCTATAAATTTAATCTGGATTAAACATAGAACGGAGAAACTTAACTATGTATTGGAGCAGCTGGTTCAAGGCGTGGTTCGCCTCAGCAATCGCTTGTATCATCCTGTTTGCCGTGTGTGGAACTTTCCTCACCTATAAGCTTTTGCATCAGAAGCAGAGTGCCTTTCCTCCTTATGTAGTAAATCAGGCACGTGTTGAGGTAAGCGATATCATGTTTTTGTTGGAGGAGCATCATGAAGAGCTGGAGAGGGCAGGCGGGCAGCCTAATATCCGGGAAGAACTGCTTATGTGGAGTCAGCAAAAAAAACTGAACCTGCTATACGCCGGACTGGATGGAACGGTTCTATTCGATTCCTCTACCCCGCTCCTGTCCGGCCAGGATAAGCTGGCGCTCAAAAATGAGCTTCATTACGATTTATCCTCTGCCAGAACGGAGCTGGGTTCCTTTAGACTCGCCTTTCCGGTCATCGATTCCAAGTCAGGTATACAGGCAGGAAATGCGGTTTTCACCCTTCCTGAATCCGCCCTTGCTTACGGCCAAGCCGCTTCCTTTCCGGTTACGGCTGCGGTGCTGATGACGGCCTCGCTCCTCTTTCTCCTTCTTCTCCTCCTTCAGCTCCGAAAAAAATTGTATCACGATTTGCTGTTGCCCATTGCCGGCTTAAAGGATCATTCAGAGGCCATTCTCAAGGGGGACTATGAAAAGAAGGCGGAGTATGGAACACAGAATGAAATCGGCGAGGTGTATGCCGTGTTCGATCAAATGAGAAGTGAAATGATGGAGCTCAGTTTGCAAAGAGAAGCTCAGGATAAAGCTCAAAAGGAACTGATCTCCAATATTTCACATGATCTGAAAACCCCTTTGACAGCCGTCAAAGCTTATATTGAAGCGATACAGGCCGGGGTCTGCCCTGATCTGCCCGCTGTCATGGAATATATGGATATCATCCAAACGCAAACCAACAAAATGGCAGGATTGGTTGAGGATCTCCTTGTACATGCTTTAAGGGATTTGGGCCAAATCTCTGTGAACCCGGTCGAGTGCTACAGCAGAGAGATTTTTGAAAGCATTCTTAAGCCCATGGGACCTTATATCCGCAGGACAGGCGTGGAATTTACCGGGCCCACAGAGATTCCGAATGTACTGATCCGTATAGATCCTGTCCGAATGGAGCAGCTCCTGTCCAATCTCATCGCCAATGCCTTGAAGCACACGGCTGCGGGCGACTCCATCCGAATTGCCATTGACCGGCAGCAGGATCAGCTCAAATTGACCGTCGCCGATACGGGTGAAGGGATTCTGCAGCAGGATATGCCCTTTATTTTTGAACGTTATTTCCAGGGACATGCTCCTTCACAATATGAGAAGCGGTTCAAAGAAGGCTCCGGCTTGGGTCTTTCCATTTGCAAGCATATTATCGAAGCCCATCACGGAAGCATTTCCTTTAAGAGCATCAAACACCAGGGAACGGAGTTTTACCTTACACTGCCGTTATGCTGAATCCGGAATCAGCCTGTAATACTTTATTAATATCCTGATAAGCTTATTGCAAGATCCCCCTTCTATAATTGAAAAAAAGTGCACTACTGGAGGGAACTTATTCATGACGAAAACCGCCATCATCCAAACCAAAAACCTCTGTAAAACCTATTCCACAGGCAGTGAGCAGTTCCACGCCATCCGCAACATCGATTTGAATATCTTTCAAGGGGACTTTACGGTCATTATGGGAGATTCCGGGTCGGGAAAATCTACGCTGCTCTATCTGCTCAGCGGCCTTGATTCAGTAACGGCAGGCGAGGTCTATTTCGCTCAACAGCGCTTGGACCGCTTCACCGAAAAGGAGCTGGCCGGCTTCAGAGCCCAAAAAATCGGCTACATCTATCAGAACAGCAATCTGGTGCCTGACCTGACGCTTTTCGAGAATATTGCCTTGCCCGGCTATGTGGCCGGCACTCCCAAGCGCGAGGTGAAGCAGAGGGTCCTGTCACTGATGCAGGCCATGAGCATTGATTCCCAGCGCTTCCGCCTGCCGGCCGAGGTATCCGGCGGACAGCAGCAAAGAGCCGCGATTGCCCGGGCAATTATCAATACACCGGAAGTCATTTTCGCCGATGAACCGACGGGAAGCTTGAATTATGATCAAGGCGTGGCTGTCCTCGATCTGCTGACAGACATGAATACCGGGGGCCAATCCATCGTCATGGTAACTCATGATATCAAAGCGGCCTGCCGGGCGAACCGCCTGATTTTTATCCGGGATGGCAAAGTAGGCGGCATGCTTGAATTCGATTCATTTTCCCCGGATCAGCTGCAGGACAGGGAAGCGCTCATCTTCTCCTATATTTCGGAAAGGGGTAGTGCGTGATGGCTGCGATCTGGTCCATTTGCCTGGGGAATTTGAGAAGGCGCAAGGTTCAGAACAGTCTGATTGCTCTGCTTCTTCTATTATCCACCCTGCTGATCAATACCGCGATAACCGTTATTTCTAACTCGGAAAATCTGTATGAAGACCTGCATCGGGAAACCAAAGGCTCCCATGAGCTTTTAATTCTGACCACAGGGCTGCATGATCCGCAGATGGTAGAGAAATGGTGGTCCGCCCAGAAGGGGGTAACGGCATCCGTCCTCCTGCCTTACAAGCCTTTGGCGGGAGTCATTCACGAGGGTGAAGATATCCCTAACCTGTATTTGTATATGATGAATACACCGGACCGGCCTTTTGGCACCGATGAGCTGGTATTTGCACAAGGTCAGGAAACGGGACACCCGGAGCCGGGGACCATTTGGATACCCACCTCGCTCGCCTACAAATATGACGTTTCTGTCGGGGATGAGCTGCAATTCAAAGCAGGTAAACAGCCTTTACGGCTGAAGGTTTCCGCTGTAGTCATCGATCTGGCGCTGGGAGGACCCTTTTCCACAACGGCACGCATCTGGATGAACAATACGGATTATCAGCATGATCTGAACTCCGTACAAGACACTGATTCGTATCTTATGGGCATCCGTTTCGATGATTACAGCCAGCGTGCCGGTTACTGGGAGCGTTTTGAAAGCTTTTTGGGCACCCCTTTTATGGAAGAGAGAACAACCTTTGAGGAAATTTCCGCCTTCTATTTTATCATGAATAAAATCATTGGATTTGTCATGAGCTTCCTTGGCGTTGTGATGATGCTGGTCGCCTTGTATACCATTGGTTTTACGATTTCAGATGCCATCCTGTCCAACTACAAAACCATTGGGATCTATAAATCCCTGGGACTGTCCTCAAGAGAAATTATATCTACATATATAGCCCAATATAGTTTTCTATCGCTGATTTCCCTGATACCGGGGTTAATTCTGAGCCGCTTTTTATCCGGAGTCATCATTGAACAGTCACTTTCCTTTTTGAAAACAGATCATTCCTCTACCCACATCCAAGGCGCCGGAACAGAATTCATCGTAGGGATCGGGATACTGCTGTTAATTCTTCTGGTAGTGTGGATTTATGCCAATAAAGCCCGTTCGATCCAGCCCATGCAGGCCATCCGCTACGGAATGTCAGAAGCTGCGTATAGCCGCACCACTAAACGCTGGCATGAAGAACGCAAACGGGGAAAAGAATTTGAGCGCTGGCCGGTTCCTTGGGTCATCGGAATAAGAAATGTGACCAAAAATCTAAAAGGTTCCATCCTCATGCTCGTTCTGACTACGGTAACTTCGGCGGTTCTTGTATTTGGTCTAGTCCTGTTGAACAGCATCTATCAAATGCAGGAAACATCGCCGTTATGGGGCTATGATTCTTCAGATGTTGTGATCATGATCACGAATACTTCTGAATTCGACCGGGAACAAGTGGAAAATGATATGGGGTCCGACGCCAGAGTCCGCAATCTGAATTGGATCGGGTATACCATTGGGGTTGCTCCCGCTGACCAAACACGGCGTTCGGACCCCGCAGACAGCCGTGCGCAGTCGGTCAACATCCCGCTTACTGTTGTGGAAGGAAGTATGGATGAAATAGGCCTCGCTTCTATCACCGGCCGCAACCCGCACAACCGCAATGAGATATCCATTGGCATTAACGTATCCCGGGAGCTCGGCAAAGAAGTCGGGGATATTGTCGAACTTTATATCGAAGGAGAAAAGCATTCTTTTACAGTGACCGGCATCTATCAATCGATCTCCAATATGTCTTATCAGGCCAGAGTAACGTCCGAGGTGGTTCACAAGCTGAACCGGGACGCGGGTTATCTCAATTTGAACAACATCACCGATTCCGATGAGATTGTCCGGGAGCTTAACGATAAATACGGCACCAGTATACAGGCAGTCAAGCAGCAGACACTGCTGGATTCTGTGTTCAAGGAGGCAGCAGCAGTGCTTATCATTCCGATGAGTATTTTGGGTCTCATGTTTCTGTTGATTACTTGCCTTATTATCTACAGCACCAGCCGTATTCATATCCGGAAGGAGATCAAAACCTACGGTATTTATAAATCCATCGGTTTGACCTCGGGTACGATCCGCGGCGCTTTGACCTGGGGAATTGTGCTGCTGTCCGCCTTTGGCGCAATTCTGGGGATTTTCTGCGGGGTCTATCTTCTGCCTGGCATTTTGAGAGACCTGCTATCCTCCTACGGGATCATCAAGCTGCCGCTCCTCATGCATTGGACAGGTATTTCCTTGCTCGCTCTGCTCAGTGTCTCTGTGGCCGGAAGCGGCTGCTGGATGGCATCCAGAATCATCCGCAGCAACTCTCCGCGAATTCTCGTGACGGAATAGAGAGTGACTCAGGCAATCTGCATTGTCAGTACATTCAAATCTGATATGAACATTAAAAGCACCCGGAAGGGTGCTTTTCACATGTGGACAGTTCTTACAGTTCTTCGGAAAATCCTCTCTCCCAAGATTCCCCATATTCTGCTATGCTAATAGAATCACAAGAAGAAGCAGGAGGCGCAAATTTGAATGGATGCATTTCAATATGAGCTTACTTCAGAGACTACGATTAATCTGAAATATGAGTATGGAGGCGAGTACTTCACGTTCAGCCTGTACCGGGATGACAGTGGGTGGGTGCTTCACCCCTTTGATGGAATCCTGCTGAGGAATCAGGCGATGTGCGCTCTTGTTGCACAAGAGTTGTTCAAGCATAAGCCTTTTCAGGTCATGCTGGCGAAAGAGGGTATTCTCTTTTCCGATATACGTTCCACCGTCAACCTCGAAAATGTTAACACTCCGATTGCCGCACGCAATGAGCGGGAGTATCGCGATAACCCGGCTGATGACCTGATGGAATTTGTTCAGCAGCACTCGGTTGAAGAGGTCATTGATTACGAATGTAGTCTTGTCGGAAGCCGCATCTCTTTTTATAGGGAAATCCTCCAGCGTATGTTCATGGACAATCTGGGTCCCTCCGACCCTGAGTTCCAGAAGGTACAGGATATTGTCCGTATATACGAAAATTCCTTGGATATGCTGTCCAGCCTGAACGGTCCGAATCTCGACGCCGGAAGACGCGGCAGATGATAACTTCTTCCAGGTATTCATCCAGGCTCTACTAATCTTTTGAAAGGCTGGTTCTAATGACATTGGATCTAATAAAGGGACAAAAATGCAACTTAACGAAAGACGACCCTCTCCTTACCCGTATTATAGTAGGAATGGGCTGGCACAATACGAGACCTGAGGTTGAGGTTGATTTTTCTGTGTTTTTGCTTACGCCGTCCCAGACGGTCTCTAAGGATGAGGACCTTATTTTTTATGGCAATCCTTCTACTCCGAACCAATCCGTAGCTATATTGCAGTCCGATCAAAGAGCCTACACAGAGTCAACCGACAACACCCAAATCGCTGTCGAGCTCGGTCAAATACCTGCAGACTACGAACGGATCGCATTTACACTAACGATTTATGAAGGTGAGAAACGGCTGCAAAACTTCTCGCTATTGGATGATGTGTATGTAAGGATCGTCAACGCCGCTGATGGAAAGGAACTTCTCCGCTATAGGCTGGGTAAAAATTTTTCAATAGAGACAGCCATTGTCGTTGGAGAAATCTATAGATACGATAATGAATGGAAATTCAGCGCTGTGGGTTCCGGATATGCAGGAGGCTTAGCCGCCCTATGCGAAAGTTATGGGATACAGGTTAATAACATACTGCCGTCAATCCAACCCACCAGCCCAGTAATTCAATCGCAGCAGTCTCCCTTTCCTCTCCCAGAGCTGCGGTCACGGCCTAAGGCGGACAATTTGCCCCCCTCTTCACCAGCATCAACTCCAGCCCCTTCTTTAAATCTCAATACCATCTTGCTTAAAAACCGCGGGGAGAGGATCAGTCTCCAGAAAGGGGCGGAATCCCTGGGCGAGATACTGATCAATCTTAATTGGTATCAGAAAAAATCATCGGGCTGGTTCGGAAGTAAAGGTGTCGATCTCGACCTTGGTTGTCTGTTTGAATTAAAAAATGGCATTAAGGGCTCTGTCCAGGCACTCGGTGAATCCTTCGGAAGCTTGAACAGGCCGCCCTACATCTCCCTGGACGGGGATGACCGCACCGGGTCCATAGCCACGGGCGAGAATTTGCGGATCAATGGCCAGTATCTTTCTGAAATCAGCAGAATTGTTATCTTTGCTTTCATTTATGAGGGAATCACGAACTGGTCGGAGGCTGACGCGATTGTAACCATCAAGCAGCAGGGCGGACCGGAAATCGAGGTCAGGCTGGATGAGCATAACAACAATAAGGGGATGTGTGCCATCGCGATGATCCGCAATCAGAATGATGAGACCTTTAGCGTGGAGAGACTCGTAGAATATTTTAGCGGGCACCAGGAATTGGATCAGTATTATCATTGGAATCTGAGATGGGAAGCGGGGAGTAAATAGCGATCGCTCCGTCTAGTTCTAGTGAATCCTTACGGACCGGGGAGCCTTTATTTCCTGCAAAAACACTGTTCCGTCTATCTTACGGACTCAGATGCAGTTATTTGCTGATATTATCTGTGAAACATGCCTGCTGGAGGAGAATAAGCGCGATACGGTCCGTTAGCCCGGCCAAATGTGCCAACTAGAGAAAATAAGGGCTATGGGGTCCGTAACAGTCTGGCCTCTGGAAAATAGAAAGTTGGGAATCGTCGGCTTGTCCAAAAGTTTGGGGTTCGGGGTTCGGGGTTCGGGGTTCGGGGTTCGGGGTTCGGGGTTCGGGGTTCGGGGTTCAGGGTTCGGCGTTACATTTGGCGGTTTAGTTGCCATTGACGAGCTTTTGCATTGTGCGATAGCAGTGCCGTTGACGATTGGAGTTGACGGTTGCAGAGCAGAAGTCTCCCGCTTCACCACTCCATTCTCTGCCTCCCCCCTCCCTGACCCTGAAACAGCAAAAAAACGGCATCTCTGCCGTTTTTTCTGTGATGGACTCTCAGGGACTCGAACCCTGGACCAATTGATTAAGAGTCAACTGCTCTACCAACTGAGCTAAGAGTCCATATGATGGTTATTGGTGGAGCCAAGGGGGATCGAACCCCTGACCTCATCGCTGCCAGCGATGCGCTCTCCCAGCTGAGCTATGGCCCCATGACCCGTTTTAGAACTACAATATGTATTCTAAAAACTGACTTAAGGTGGAACATTCATACCGCTTAGTTGTTCATTTGTTTCGTAGGCGACTTCTATATAATATAAAATATCGGGATCTGTGTCAACACTTTTATTAAAAAAGTTTTTGAGGTCCATGACTGAAGTGGAAAAAGTACAACTAATCGAGCCCATTCGGTTTATGGATTAGCCTATGTGGGAAAAAGTACCACTAATTCGGATAAAAGCGGCCATTTCGGATGAATATGCGTGAATTAGGTGTACAAACTCCCACTAAACTCCGCAAACGCAACAAATTGGACGAATTAGTTATACTATTTCCACCTAGCTTTGCATTACTTACCTCTTCGCATACGAGGCTTTGACACTAGGAATAAGCCGCGCATCATAACGGCGGCTTATTCTTTTATAAGGAAGCATTAGCAGCCTGTTTTTTCCTTCGAGAGGCATGTCCGCTGGATGATCCCCCGTAGTAACCCGTAGACCGCTTGCAGGAATCCCCACTTATTTGTAGGTGTCACACCCCTACTATAATCCCTCCAGCTCCCCTGTACCCTTGGACAGCAGGCCCTTCAGTTCCTTCATGAACATGTTAATGTCCTTGAACTGGCGGTAGACGGAGGCGAAGCGGACGTAAGCGACTTCATCCACAGGGTACAGCTGTTCCATAACCAACTCGCCGATCTGGCGGCTCTCCACTTCGGCTAAGGCGATGCCGCGCAAAGATTTCTCGACCTCGGAGACGATGACCTCCAGGCGTTCGACGGAGACGGGACGTTTTTCGCAGGCGCGGATGAGGCCGCGCAGAATTTTATCGCGGCTGAATTCCTCGCGGCTGCCGCCTTTTTTGATCACGATCAGCGGCGTTTCTTCGATCATCTCAAAGGTTGTAAACCGCCGGCTGCAGGATTCGCATTCCCGCCTGCGGCGGATTGACTTATTCTCGTTGGCCGGACGCGAGTCAAGCACTTTGGTATTGGTGTGATCACAGTAAGGGCATTTCATAAGCTTAATCACTTCCTTTTGCAATATAGGTACCATCCCGGCCCGGCAGGTATCCGGCGCCTGAAGAGGTTCATTCTATTTTCCATAAATCACCGTTTTTTTGTTGTTATGAAGATGGCAAGTCCAGCACATAATACTGTTACCAACCGATAGGAGGTGAACAGCAATGAGCCAAAACAACAGCTCCAATAACCTTGTAGCTCCAAACGCACGCGGAGCCTTGGAACAACTGAAATATGAAGTTGCCCAAGAACTCGGTATTACCCTCTCCCCAGACGGATACCAAGGCAATAAAACTTCTTACGAAAACGGTTCGATCGGTGGTTTCATCACCAAACGTCTTGTAACTCTGGCTGAACAATCACTGGCAGGTCAGTTCAGATAACCTGTCCCCATAAGCTTGCCTAAGAAGTATTGAACGGACTTCGGACCGTTTGATGCTTCTTTTTACATACAGGTTAAAACTCATTATAGATTTCCGTATACTGGTCGTAATAATAAATCACACGCTGCACATAGTGACGAGTCTCGCCAATCGGGATATTCTTCACCGCAGCCTCAGTGCCGTCCCAGTCACCTTCATCCAGCCAGCGCTGCACCTTCCCCGGGCCCGCGTTGTAAGCAGCTATAACTGCTATGCGGTTGCCCTCGAACTTCCGGGACAGGGAAGACAGATACCAGGTACCCAGCTCAATATTGGCCGAAGGCTCTTCTTTTAGCCGCTCCAGGGAGACATCCGGCAGCTTGGCCTTTTCAAGCGCCCATTTGGCGGTATCCGGCATCAGCTGCATCAGGCCGATTGCTCCCTTTTTGGATTCACGGCCGGTTTTGAAGTTCGTCTCCACCCGGATGATCGCCGCAACAAGGAACGGGTCAATCTCATAGGTGTTGCTGTGTGTGCGGATTTCATTTTTATAGTAAATGGGATAAAACCAGGACATCCAGTTCGTACTTAAAAATAAAATGGCTGTAAAGCCTATAAACAGCAGGAGCAGCACCCGTTTTTTACGCAGCCATTTCATAACAGACCCAGCCTGTCCCACAGCACATCAACCTGCTGCTTCGCATAAGCCAGATCACGGCTGTTGTCAATGACATAGTTGGCCCTGCTGCGCTTCAATTCAATATCCATCTGGGCCTGCAGTCTGCCTTCAGCCTGTTGGAGCGTCAGTCCGTTTCGTTCCATCAGGCGGGCCAGCTGCAGCTCACGGGGAACATAGACTACGGTGATCTCCTCAAACAGATTGTCCAGTTCGGACTCATACAGCAGTGGAATATCTACAAGGGTCAAACGCTGCGGGTCTTCCTGCTCCAAGGCATACATACGGTTCTTGATTTCCCGGCGAATCGCCGGATGGGTCAGATCATTCAGCTTCTGCCGGGCTTCAGAATCATTAAAAACGATCTCTCCAAGCCTGGCCCGGTTCAGTGTGCCATCCGGCAGCAGGATGTCTTCCCCGAACTGCTGCACAGCAGCGGCCAGCACCGGGTGACCGGGGAGCATTACTTCTCTGGCAATGACATCCGCATCCACCAGCCGCGCTCCCTTATCCACAAACATTGCGGATACGGTGCTTTTTCCGGAGGCAATGCCTCCGGTTAAGCCCATAATCATGTACTCACCTCATAATAGCTTCATTATTCCCATTGCAATTAATAATAACGCAGGCAGTGCAGCAGCATGTTTCATCCAGTAGCTTCCTGACAGCTTCAATCCCGTCTTCATTCCCAGCAGCAAAAAGGTGCCGCTGAAAAGGGCAATCATCAGCGATGTAGACACCGGACCGAACCCGAGCAGGGCTGCTCCAAGTCCCGCGCCGAATGCATCCAGCGACAGTGCAATCCCGAGCACCATCGCCTCCGTCGAGGAGATGCTGCCGGAGGCGTCCATATCGGCGGAAGACGGGGTACGGAGAATCTGGATGACTACGCCCAAATGCCGCAGCTCCAGCGAGAACACCGCTGATTTTGGAGATTCCCCCTCTTCCGCCTGGGGAATTTCAGCCGCCGCAGCACCTCCGGCAAAAGCGGCAGCAGTCTCCAGCCGGGCATCGTGGTCAGCACGCCCGTGCTGATCTCCGGGGCTTTTACCGTCATGGTCTTTCTCCTTCTGCGTAAGCATCTGGAATAAGGACCAGCAGCCCATCAAGACGAGAATAACCGCTCCAATACTGGAAGCGGCATGCGGAGAAACCACCTTGGCCAGCAGCACACCGACCTGCATAGAGACATAAATAACGATCCCCGAGCACAGCGAGATAATCAGGATCGAGAGCAGCGGAATTTTCATTTTTCGCAGCCCATATGTAATACCAACACCAAAACCGTCCAAACTCAGGGCAAACGCCAGCAGCAGCAGTGAAAAAAATGGGCTGAGCACCCGCAATCCCTCCCGTGAAGAACCGGCAGCCCTCCTGGATGGCTCCAGGGCAGGGCTCCGTTCGCTCTAATCAGCATTCTTCACACAGTATATGGGCGGGACGGGCAATGAGTGCCTGACTTTTATAGCTGCATGGACAACTTTAACGTAATTCCGACAGTCCGGCAGTGCCAAATCTTACGATGCAACGTTTACTTGCTGATCCCGGCTTGCGGCTGGCAGCTTGGACAATAATGCGTGCCTCTGCCTCCCACCACGGTCTTCTCGATCAGTGTTCCACAGCTCGCACAAGGCTGGTCCTTGCGTCCGTAAATAAGCAGCTGATGCTGGTAGCTTCCGCTCTCTCCCTGGCCGTTGACATACGATTTTACGGAGGAGCCTCCTGCATTTACAGCCTCTGTCAAGGTTGCAACAATTGCATGATGCAAGAGATCCAGCTGACTGCTTGTAAGCGCTTTGGCACCTGTCTCCGGATGAATGCGGGCACGGTGCAGCGCTTCATCTACATAAATATTGCCGATGCCGACGACATATTCCTGATTGAGCAGCAACGGTTTGATTTTGGTGCTTTTTCCCGAGACAATTTCCTTGAACCGTTCCGGTGTAAAAGAAGGTGCCAGCGGCTCCTCCCCCAGCTTCTTCAGCGGCGGCAGCAGCAGGTCCTCTCCCGGCTGGAACAGATGCATGGTGCCGAACTGGCGCACATCCGTGTACCGCAGCTCCGTGCCGTCGGTAAAATGAAAGATGACATGGGTATGCTTGTCCAGCGGTTCCTCTCCCCGGTAAAGTCCGTAACGGCCCTCCATCCGCAGATGGGACACCATCACCAGGCCATCCAGCACAAAACGTAAAAACTTTCCTCTTCGTTCCACTTGTACTACTGTATGGCCTGCCAGCATGTTGGCAAAAGCCTGAATATCATCCGGTCGCTGAATGATCCGCGGCAGCCGGACGGTGACGTTCTGTATCTGCTTGCCTGTAATTAAGGCATTAAGTGTTCTTTTGACAGTTTCTACTTCCGGTAATTCCGGCATTATGGCTCACCTCTTCTCCATTATACCGGATATCCTCCCCTTGCGGGGAGCCTATTTCGCTTCATACCAGTTGCTTCCATAACTTACCTCCGCCTTAAGCGGCACAGAGAGCTTCAAAGCACCTGCCATCACTTCAGGCAGCAGCGTTTTCATCAGTTCCAGCTCATCTTCCGGCACCTCGAATACCAGCTCATCGTGCACCTGCAGCAGCATCCGGCTTCTCAGTCCGCGTTCATGCAGCGCCTTGTCCATGTGGACCATAGCCAGCTTAATAATATCCGCTGCCGTTCCCTGGATCGGGGTATTCATGGCTGTACGCTCGGCAAAAGAGCGCAAATTGAAGTTCTTCGCATTGATCTCCGGCAAATACCGGCGGCGTTCCAGCAGTGTAGTGACATAACCTTGCTTGCGTGCCTCCACCACAATCTCATCCATATAGCGGCGCACTCCCTTGAACACTTCGAAGTACTGCTCAATGAACTGCGAAGCTTCCTTGCGCGAAATATTCAGGTTCTGCGACAGCCCGTAATCACTGATGCCGTACACAATCCCGAAGTTGACCGCTTTGGCGGAACGGCGCATGTTGCTGTCCACCTGATCGGCGCTGACCCCGAATACATCCATCGCTGTCTTGGTGTGAATATCCATATCTTCCACGAAAGCTTCCTTCATCCGCTCGTCACCGGAAATATGCGCCAGCACCCGCAGTTCGATCTGCGAATAATCCGCCGCCAGAATCGACCAGCCCGGCTCGGAGGGTACAAAAATTTTGCGGATTTTGCGGCCTTCCTCCAGCCGGATCGGAATATTCTGCAAATTCGGAAACTGGCTGCTGAGACGTCCGGTTGCCGCAATGGTCTGGCGGTAGAACGTATGCACTTTCCCGGTATCGGGGGAAATTTCCTTGAGCAGGCCTTCCACATAGGTCGACTGAAGCTTGGCAATGGTACGGTATTGCAGAATCAATCTGACCGCATCATGGTAAGGAGCCAGCTTCTCCAGCACCTCGGCATCTGTGGAATAACCTGTTTTGGTCTTCTTGACCACTGGAAGGCCCAGCTTCACGAACAGGATTTCCCCCAGCTGCTTCGGAGAGTTCAGGTTGAACTCGGTGCCGCAAATCGCATAAATATCCGCGGCGAGCCTGGAAATCTGCGCTTCAAATTCCTTGCCGAGGTCGATCAAATCCTCTTTATTCACGGCAATTCCCTGCTTCTCCATATCGGCCAGAATGCGCGACAGCGGCATTTCCAGATCAACGAACAGGCCGGTCATGTCCGTGTCTGTCAATTCCTGCTGCTGCTTCTGTACGATGCCAAGCACGGCGGCGCTTTTGCGGGCGATATGATTGCCCAGAATTTCAAGCTCAGGTATTTTATATTTGGCGCCTTTGCCGAACACCTCTTCATCCGGAGACAAGCGGGGCAGGCCATATTTGGCTGTAAGGTCGTACAGATTCTGGTTGGCTTCCGTCGGGTCCAGCAGGTAAGCAGCCAGTTGAACATCATTAGCCGCTCCGGCAAAAGCAATCCCCTGCCAGTGCAGCGCCAGATCTGCACGGTGCAGATCGTACCCGCTCTTCGGCGCCTTCTCATCTTCCAGCCAATCCCGCAGCTTCTCCGCTGCAGGACTCTTAAGCAGCTCAAACGGCACAAAGTAGTGCTGCTCCGGGGAGGACAGGCCTAAGCCGATCACTTCGGCACGGTGCGGATTCTCGCCGTTAGACTCGACATGCAGCGCAGAAATGCCCGGCAAAGCGGCAATCAGGTCCGGCAGCTCAGCTTCGTGGACAATGGTGATGTCCAGCACAGCAGCCTCTACGGCTTCGGCGCCCTCTTCGCTGTTCCCGCCTGCAGGAGCATACGCGCTCAGCGACAGGCGTTCCAGCAGGGATTTGAATTCCAGCTTGGCCAGCGCCGGGCCGGCGGTATCGCTGCGGATTCCGGTGAAGACCATATCCTCCCAGGCGTGTTCCAGCGGGACCTCACGGTAAATCGTTGCCAGCTTCTTGCTCATGATGGCACTGTCGGCATGCTCCTCCAGCTTCTCCTTCATCTTGCCCTTCAGTTCGTCCGTTCCGGCCAGCACGCCCTCCACAGACCCGAACTGCTGCAGCAGCTTCAGCGCTGTTTTCTCACCAACGCCCGGCACTCCGGGAATATTGTCGCTGGCATCGCCCATCAGACCTTTCAAATCAATGATCTGCTGCGGTGTCAGATCATACTTCTCGCGGATCTGCCGGGGCCCGTACATTTCGACTTCGGTAACCCCTTTGCGCACCAAAGCCACCGTTGTATGCTCTGAAGCCAGCTGCAGCATATCCTTGTCCCCGGACACGATCATGACCTGCCGTCCGGCTTCGTCCGCCTCGCGGGAGATGCTGCCGATGATATCATCGGCTTCGTAGCCGTCAATCTCAAACTGCGGCACACCCAGATTCCGCAGCAGGTCCTTCAGCATCGGGAATTGCTCGGAGAGCTCAGGCGGTGTCTTTTGGCGGCCGCCTTTATAATCTTCATAACCTTCATGCCGGAACGTAATCTTCCCCGCATCAAACGCAACAATCATATGGGTGGGCTTATGCTCTTCAATTAAACGCAGCAGCATAGTCGTAAATCCATACACTGCGTTCGTCTGCTGCCCTGCGGTATTCGTCAGCGGCGGCATTGCAAAAAATGCGCGGTAAATAATGTTATTGCCATCTATAAGAATCAACTTGTCCACTTTAGCACCTCGCCTTTACATTGCATACTCCTTACATTTTAACATATGCCCCGCTCAAGCAAAAACGTCTAAGCCGTAATTGCCCGGCATTTTGTTTGCTTGCAGGATATCCATCCGCTTCCCGCTATAGAACCGGTAACAGTATTTTTCCACAAAAAAACAAGCTCCCATTAAAGAAAGCTTGCCTTCTGCATTGAACAAAGCAATATCCAACCCGTTCTGATTGAACAATTCCGTGGAAACCGGGCTAAAGCGCCTCTATTGATTCAGATCAGGACGTTTGCCGGTTACCAGGTAGACTACACTCTCACCAATGTTGGTGGCATGATCGGCTATCCGCTCGATATAACGGCCGACCAGCGTCAGCAGCATGGCCTGATTCAGGCACTCCGGTTTTTCAACCATAAACGCATACAGCTCATTGATCATGCCGCTATACAAATGATCGACCTGGTCGTCGTCCTGAGCCATTTTGTAGGCCAGATCGGTATTCTCGTCCAGATAGGACTGGATCGCTTCCGTTATCATTCCGGTTACCACTTCTGCCATCCGCGGAATATCCACAAGCGGTTTAATGAGCTGCTGACCCTGAACGCGCATAGTGACCTTCGCCACATCAAGCGCCAGATCACCCATACGCTCCAGATCGCTGGATATTTTGAAGGCAACAATAATGCGGCGCAGGTCCTTCGCTACCGGCTGCTGGGTGATAATAAGCCGCGAGCCGATTTCCATGATTCTGTCTTCCATGGCATTCAGCCGCAAATCCGCTTTCACAATCTCCTGTGCACGGGCAGTATCCAGGGTCTGCAGAGCCAGTATCGCGCCTTCCAGCGCATCTGTCACATGCTCGCCCATCTGCTGCAGCAGGCTGCGCAGCTCTTCCAAATCTTTATCGAATTCTTTTCTGCGAATCATGATAAAAGCGTTCCTCCTCAAAAACATATGGTCAGCTTGTCATTCCCAGGAGCATACTGCTCCCCGATCAACCGAAGCGTCCTGATATATAGTCCTCGGTGCGGGAGTCCTTGGGATTCGAGAACAGCATCTCAGTATCCGCAGCCTCCACGATCACACCGTTCAGGAAAAATACTGTGCGGCCCGATACCCGTGCGGCCTGATGCATATTATGTGTGACCATAACAATCGTATACTTGTCCCGTAATTCCTGCACCAATTCCTCGATTTTGAGTGTGGAAACCGGGTCTAGCGCAGAAGTCGCTTCGTCCATCAGCAGAATATCCGGCTGAACCGCAAGCGCACGGGCAATACAAAGACGCTGCTGCTGGCCGCCTGACAGGCTGAGTGCGGATTTCTTCAGAAAATCCTTGACTTCCTCCCACAGGGCGGATTGGCGCAGGCTTTGTTCTACCAGCACATCCAGTTCGGCTTTGCCGCGGATTCCGTGCAGGCGGGGCCCGTAAGCCACATTGTCATAGATCGATTTGGGGAATGGATTCGGCTGCTGAAACACCATGCCCACTTGCTTGCGCAAGCTTTCCACTTCTACCTCATCGCTGTAAATATTTTTGCCGCCAATGTTGACCTTGCCTTCAATCCGTGTACCCGGGATCATGTCGTTCATCCGGTTAAGTGTGCGCAGCAAAGTGGACTTTCCGCAGCCGGAGGGTCCGATAAAAGCAGTCACCTGTTTCTCCGGCACTTGCAGGTCCACGCTTTTCAGCGCGTGAAATGACTCATAGTAGAGATCTAGCTTCTCTATGTCAATGATGGATTTCATTAGTTTTTGCGTCTCCTTCTCATCATCTTCGTACCCCATGATAAGCTTTCAGTGTAAATGCAGTTGAAGAGAATTGTTAACGCTGTGTAAAATCACATGTCAGGTTTACGAAAAAAACGCCGTCATCTTAAATGACTGGCGTTCTTTTTTTGTTCACTACGAGTTTATAGCCTACGCCGCGAATGGAATCGATATGCACCGATTCCGGGTCGAGCTCCAGCTTTTTGCGCAGGGAGCTGACATGCACATCCACTGTACGCTGCCCGCCGATATAGTCGAAGCCCCAGACAGCATTCATCAGGTCATCACGCGTCAGCACCACCCCCGGCTTGCGGGCCAGATACAGCAGAACCTCAAACTCCTTGGGCCGCAGATTGATGCTCTGTCCGCCCAGCGAAACCTCATACCGCTCGGGATAGATCTCCAGCTGTCCCAGGATAATGGTTGAAGCGGATACTGCAGCTTCCGGCTGAACTTCTTCGGCGAGGCCGGAGATCCGCCGCAGCACCGCACTGACACGGGCAAGCAGCTCCGATACGCCAAAGGGCTTGGTTATGTAGTCATCGGCCCCTGATTTCAGCCCTCTGACCACATCCTCTTCGGCATTTTTGGCCGTCAGCACAATTACAGGCGTGCGGATGCCCTGGCTGCGCAGCTTATCCAGAATATCAATCCCGTTCATCCCCGGCAGCATCAAATCCAGTACGATCAAGTCAAAAGGTTCTCTAGCCGCACGGTCATACCCTGCCGTTCCATGATCCTCCACTGTGACTTCATAGCCTTCCTGCGTCAAGTTATACGACAGCAGCCGGGACAGTGTTGGTTCGTCTTCAATGACAAGCAATCGTTGTGCCATAGTTTCCCCCGTCTTCTATGTTTTCAATTTTACAAAACTGCAGGCAAGCCCATCATATCACCGGAATGTTAACCCGGTGTAAAATAACAAAGGTTTCATGATATTTCCGGTTTTCCACACTAATCCTGTATAGATTGAGCATGAATCTTATATAGATTGAAAGTGCAATAGAATGCAGGTTCTAGCCAATATGAATGAGATTCACAACAGCTCCAGCATCGGCTTCGGCATCTGTATTAAGCGTACCTTGCCAACTATTCCTATTTTTTTGTTCAAATTAATACTAGCGCTTCAGGCCTTAGCTGGCAATCCGTCTAAAGGGAAAGATTGCCCTGAACTATTCATATAAATCCGGTAACCTCAGTGTGGTTCATCCTGCAGAAGAGGAAGCTCCAGAATAAAGGAACTGCCGATACCCAGGTCGCTTTCTACTGAAATCGAGCCATGATGCAGCTCCACCAAATGCTTGACGATCGACAGTCCAAGCCCGGTTCCGCCGGAGCTTCTCGATCTGGCTTTGTCCACCCGGTAGAATCTCTCAAATATGCGCGGCAGGTCCTTGCGCGGAATCCCCATGCCGGTATCTCTGACGGTAAAAACGACTGTCTCCGTACCATCAGCCTTCTGGCCGTTCACCACATTGACATTTACACTTCCGCCATCCTGGGTGTAATTGATGGCATTGGAGATCAGATTGATGAAGATCTGGCGCAGCTTGTCCTCATCCCCTTCCATGAACAGTTCTTCGGGAACTGATGCGTTCAGGCTGATATTTTTCTTCTCAGCCACCTTGCTGAGCGTTTCCAGCAGGGAATCGAAGAACTCTATCAGATGCACAGGTGAGCATTCAAGCTGCGCGCGTTTGGACTCTATTTTGGATAACTCCAGAATGTCACCAATCAGCCGGTTCAGCCGCTCATTCTCATCATAAATAATCTGCAGAAAAGAGCGCGCGGTCTTCTCATCCTTGACCCCGCCCCCAAGCAGCGTCTCCGCAAAGCCCTTGACGGCAGCGACCGGTGTCTTCAGCTCATGGGAGACGTTGGCTACAAACTCGCTGCGCATTTTTTCCAGACGGCGGATTTCCGTCACCTCCTGCAGCAGAAACAGCATACCCCGGTTGGAGCCGTCCTGAATCATCGGTACACCGTCGAGCCGCACGATCCGTTCGGTAGGATTATAGATACTGCGCTCTTCATGAACCGCCTCATTGCGGGAGACCCCTTCCTCAATCAAACGGCTCAGCTCATAGTGATGCTTCAGCTCCTTGAAGGAATGGCCGGCCATCTCGCTGTTCTTCACATCCAGCAGCTGCTCCGCCGCCCGGTTCAACAGCGCAATCTCACCTTCTGCGTTAATCATCACAATGCCGCCTGTCATATTATCCAGCACGCTCTGCAGGAGGTCTTCGTTGTCACGTATCGTTTTGAGCTGGGCTTGCAGACTGTCGGCCATGGCATTAATTGCAGTTGCAAGCTGACCGATTTCGTCCCGGCGGTTCATTGGAACTCTGGCATCATAATCCAGATCTGTAATCCTCCGGGCTACCCTTGTAATCTGCTCAAGCGGAGAGGTCATGCCGGAGGCAACCTTGTAGCTTACAAAGGTTGCTGCAATGAACAGCAGCACCAGTCCGCCCGCCATGACCATCCAGGCCCGGTTCAAGCCTTCGGTGACCGCATCGAGGGCCATGGACAGACGGATATAACCATCAAAGCCCTGGTCGGAAACAACGGCACCTGCTACATACAGCATCTCGCGGTTAAGCGTGTCACTGTACCGGATCGCACGGCCGATCCCCTCTTTTGCCGCCAGCACTTCCTCCTCGCGGGTGGAATGGTTGTCCATCTCCAGCGGATTTTTCTCGGAGTCACCGATGACCTTGCCGTCCTTAGTAATAAAAGTAATCCGTGAATTGGTAAGCTTGGCTATGTGTTCTGCCTGCTCCGTATAGTAGCTGACAGCGCCCGGACTATCCGTGTCTGTAAACTGAAAGGTGCCGGAGAGCAGATTTATTTCCCGGGACATGTTCTCTTCCAGCGCGGAAATATGCGAATCCTTAAACAGCTTGGCCATGGTGATCCCGGCGCCGATCATGGATATGCCAATCAGGGCCATTAGTATGAATGTAAGACGAATGCGAAACGGTCTCATGGGGTGTATCCTCTTTCTCTGAATGTGTCCTTGAGAACATCCTACCTTCATTTCCGGCAAAATACCAGTTCCCGCAGCAATTATCAACGCAGTGTAAAATGAACCGTAATGCTCTAGCGTCCAGCTTATATCCGGTTAATCTGACAAGCCACAGCATGACGTGAAACCCTTCAATGACATGATACTCTTGAATGACATGAAACTCCTTAATGAAAATGATACCCTTAGATCACATGATACCCTTAAATGTGCAAAACAAAGAGCGGCTCGTTTAGTGCCGCTCTTTGTTTGATGTTTTATGCGATGCCCAGCAGCATTTCTAATGCTGTTATTGATCCTTCCAGCGCTGTACAGTCAGGTTAACGGTTTGCGCTCCACCGGCTGGTGTCAGCGTCCGGTTCGCAATATCCGCACCGCTTGAGCTGGTCTCCACAGTGTCCCAGCCTCCGCGTGTGATCTTGTATTGCACCGCCGTACCTGCGGGCAGGCTCACTGTGACGGAATAGACTCCATCGCTGCCTTTGGTCAATTGGTACGCCGGGTCCGCTGCGTTCCAGCTGTTGAAGCTTCCGGTTAAGTACAGCGGTCCGTTTGCAGGAGTTGTACCCGGCACGCTCACCCGGAAAGTCACGCTGTCCGCCTGCGGTTCTCCTGCAGCAATGCTGCCGTTCACCAGGCTCCACGTGCCTGCTCCAAAGTGGTAATTGCTGCTGCCGTTGTTGTCCCACGCCCCGCTGCCATTGTTAAAGGCGGCGGTCAGCCCTGCGGCACTGCCCAATTGGATCGTAGCCGCCTTATAGCCAGAGTAAGATGATGCCTGCATCTGCTCTCCCGGAGAAGTGGTCCACACTGTCGATCCGTCCAGCTTATAATGAATATAAGAGTTCGTAAATGCTGTGTTTTTGTAATAAATGGTCACTGAATTGCCAACTGGTGTTGCCGTAGGTGTAACAGTCGGTGTTACCGTTGGTGTGGCTGTTGGTGTAGCCGTTGGCGTGGCTGTTGGCGTCGGTGTTGCTGTTGGTGTGGCCGTTGGCGTCGGTGTTGGCGTGGCTGTTGGCGTCGGTGTTGGTGTTGCTGTTGGTGTGGCCGTTGGCGTCGGTGTTGGTGTAGCCGTTGGCGTCGGTGTTGGTGTGGTTGTCGGTGTCACCGGTCCCCCCGATTTGATGTTTCCTGTAGGTGTGTAGGTCCAGGTGCCGGTGCCGAACAGATAATTGCTGCCGCCGTTGCTGTCCCAGGTGCCGCTGCCATTATTAAAAGCGGCCTCCAACTGGGTGGCGGAGCCGATATTGATCGTGATCTTGTTATAGCCGGACACTTCGGCTGCCGGCATGGCTACTCCCGGTGCTGCCGTCCAGGTGCCGCCAACAGGACGGTAGTGGATGTAAGGTGTAGTGTAGCCTTGCTTATAGTAGATCGTTACATTATTTCCGGCTGGAGTGGTCACCAGAGCCGCTGCGCTGAATGCCGACAGGTTCCCTGCGGCATCAAAAGCTTTTACCGTATAGCTGTAATTGGTCTGCGATGCTACAGTATTATCCGTATACGATGTGGTTGCTGATGTGCCTACTTTGACTCCGTTGCGGTAAATTTCATAACCGGTAACCCCGACATTATCCGTAGAAGCTGTCCAATTTACGAGCACACTGGATGCATTCTGCACGGTGGCTGTTACATTGCTTGGAACAGACGGTGCCTCGGTATCTACTACCGGCTGTGTTTTGGAATAGATTTTGGCCGAATTCGCTCCCACTGTTACGGTAATTTGCTTGCCGGTTGTTCCACCTGCCTGCACCGTTACCTTGTCGGAAGTATTAAGTTGATTAATCAGAACTGTTCCTGCAGTCAGAGAGCTTTCCGCGCGCAGCGGAATTGTAACTGTCTGTGAACCGCCCGATGCATTGCTGAAAACAGAAATGACTTCCTGTCCCACATTGGTTCCGCTGTCTATACGGCGCGAGAAGGCGTACAGATTCTGGGCTGACCACATTTCACGCTGGGTGCCTGTGCGCAGCGCCGGATTATTTTTGCGGATATCATTCAGTTTGGCAATATGCTTATAAGTGCTAGTATTCTCATTAAAGTAATTCTCCAAAACGTTGCCGCCCGCATCCCGCTTTACCATGGACCAGCGGTTCCAAGTATCAGCGATTCCGCCTGTCATAATCTGGCCGTTCCCGTTGCCTTTATTCTGTTCAGTCCCCTGAAAAACCACCGGTGTTCCACGGACCGTAAAGATAAAAGACAATGCGTTCTGCATTTTGTCTACATTGCCTCCGGCTTCCGTTAGGAAACGGTTGCGGTCATGATTGTCGATAAAGGTAACCATATGGTTCGCATTCCCGTTGTAATAAGAATCCTGAGCAAGTGTGCTCTTAATGTTGGAATCAAAGGACTGTCCGTAAGCGAAACTGTTCAGCACCGAGAAGAACAGCGGGAAGTCAAGCATGCCCCACTCCTTGTTGGGACCAACCCAGCGGGAGACAAATTCGGCATTGCCGTCAAAATTCTCACCAAAAGTATTAACTCCCAGAAGATTCTGCAGTTCACCGATATCCGTCGGCTTGATCAGCTTGGCGGCATCCACACGCGCACCGTCTGCTCCCGTGTAGTCAAACCACCCTTTAATGGAATTGAATATAGCCTGTTTGGCCGCAGGGACGTCAAGGTCGAGATCATCCAGCCCGCCAAGATCGTGATTCTCCATATAATCCTGAGCCCACTGATCATATCTTCCGTCAGCCAATGACCAGTTAATATCGCCATTATGGTGATACCAGGCCGGATTATTGAACGGAGCTGCGGGCTGCAGTCCTGGAATATCATAATAAGCCTGACTGCCCAGCATATAGTCTCCGATGTGATTCGGCACAACGTCGATAATAACTTTTATGCCGAGCGCATGCGCGGAATCCACCAGTTCCTTAAGCTTTTCTTTGGTTCCAAAGTAAGGATTGGCAGCATTGGGGTTTTTAACATTGTAACCGTGGTACGCTGTGTTTTTTCCTGTACCGTTGTTGTCACGACTTGTCACCTGCGGTTCTGCCACCGGAGAGATCCAAATCGCGGTATACCCCATGTTATGAATATAGGGCAGCTTGTCTATAACCCCTTGCCAATCGCCACCCTTCATATAGCGGAAATCCTCCTCCGAGTTTTCGCCGTAGCGGATAGCCGCACCGGTAGCATTATTGGAGGTATCCCCGTCATTGAAGCGATCTACCATAATTTGATAAATCGTGTCATTTTCAGTAACAGTACCAATGCTGGCTGCCTCAACCTGTGTAGGCGGAAGCACAAACAAGTTAGCCGTAATAGACAGAACAATGGACGTAATTAGAGCCGGAATAAGCCATAGTTTTCGTTTCATTCCTCATCTCCCTCTCATAAGAGCGCATATCGAACCTTACTGCCAGTGAATACCCTTACATAACTTACAAGACTATGCCGCTAGATAAGGAAACCGGTTTCCCTCATAAAAATTACCATGTATATGTATGCGTTGTCAAGCATAATAAATATCCCTCGCCGGAATGGAGAATTCCTATAGATTATTGGGTCCGTGGTCTTTACAGCCACCAAACATATAATGCAAATTATGGTTTTTATGTATATATATGCACAACTACCTCTGATTTCTGTCCGGGGCCCGCCAGCTGCTTAATCAGAGATATTTTCACCTCTATTTCTTTCGTGCGCCTACTATATTAGTTGAGCTAGAGAACTTGAAAGCTTGGGACGCAATGAAGCTCACCAGGACTAAAGCTAAGTGGAAAAAGTAAAACTAATTTGCTGTAATCCTGGCTACAGAAGGTTTTAGTGGGATTTTGTACACCTAATTCAGGAATATTCATCCCTTACGGCCGCTTTCAGCCGAATTAGTGGTACTTTTTCCAACATAGGAACTTCCACAAGCTAAGAGAGTTTAATTAGTGGTACTTTTTCCAACATACGATCCTCCATAAGCAAATGAGTTCAATTAGTGGACCTTTTCCCACTAGGGACGGCTGCCCGGTTCATAATTTTTGAGGGCTGAAGCCTGTCCGTTGCGTGGGTGCACAAGCTTCAGCTGCCAGGGCATTTTAGAATAGTTGAAAAAAAGCCCCCTCCATGAGAAATGGAAGAAGGCCTGTGAAGTAACTATGGACAAACTTTTGCCTCATACTGGAGCGCTTACCAGGACTGCTTACCTAGGCCGCTTATCTGGGGCGCTACCCGAGCCGCTTACCCGGGCGCCTATTCGATCCGCTACCCGATTCACTTACTGAATCGCTTGTCGTCCCCTATATGACCTGCTCATTTGGGCCGGTTATTTAAACACCGGTTCCCGGAACTGCGCCAGTTTGGCGGCAGAATCCTTTTCCACATCAGCATGGAGGCTGTTGCCGTGCGCATCCATAGTTACAATGGCCGCAAAGCCGTCAACCTGCAAATGCCACATGGCCTCCGGGATTCCAAACTCCATGAAGTCGACGCCATTCACCTTCTTGATGCACTCGGCATAATACTGCGCGGCACCGCCGATCGCGTTGAGATAGACACCGCCATGCTCCTGCAGCGCCTTAAGCGTCTTGGGGCCCATTCCCCCTTTGCCGATGACAGCGCGGATGCCGAATTTCTTGATAATGTCGCCCTGATACGGCTCTTCACGGATGCTGGTAGTCGGGCCTGCCGCTTTTACATGCCAGCCTTCCTCGTCCTTCAGCATGACCGGGCCGCAGTGATAGATTACCGCCCCGTTCAGATCCACCGGTGCTTCATGGTCCATCAGATACTTATGCAGCGCGTCGCGGCCGGTGTGCATTTCTCCAGACAGGATGACTACATCGCCCACCCGCAGGCTGCGGATGTCTTCCTCGCTGACCGGCGTGGTCAGCCGGACCTCCCGGGATTCCCCCGCCGCAGCTTCCGCCGGCTTCCCGGCAAGCTTCGCCTCAGCTTCAGCAGCCGAGAGCACGGCAGGTGCCGCAGGGATCGCCGCATCCTCGGAAACAACACCGCAGTCTGCTCCTTCGGCAGCAGCGCTGACTGCCTCAAGCACAGCAGCAGGTGCAGCACCGTCTTCAGCACCCACGGAGATTCCCGTGCCGCTCTCATACAGCCATTCCTGAATATGACCGGTGGACGGATCAACCAGGATGCCCTGGCGGCGGAATGCCCAGCAATTATAGGCCACAGAGACAAAAAAGCTGGCCGGAAGCCGGTTCATTACGCCGATTTTGCAGCCCAGGAGTGTGACTTCTCCGCCGAAGCCCATCGTGCCGATCCCCAGCTTGTTTGCATTCTCCATAATATACTCTTCCAGCTTGGCGAGATCGTCATTCGGATTGACATCCTCCACTTCGCGGAACAGCTGTTTCTTGGCCAGCTCATACCCCGTAGTCCGGTCCCCGCCGATGCCCACACCGATGAAACCTGCACTGCAGCCCTGTCCCTGAGCCTGATATACGGAGTGGAGGATGCATTTGCGGATACCGTCGAGATCGCGGCCCGCTTTGCCGAGGCCCTCCAGTTCCGCCGGGAGGCTGTACTGGATATTCTTGTTTTCACAGCCCCCGCCCTTCAAGATCAGACGAACATCCACGCCTGTTTCTTCCCACTGCTCAAAATGAATTACCGGTGTGCCGGCACCCAGATTATTCCCGCTGTTCTCGCCGGTCAGGGAGTCGACGGAGTTGGGGCGCAGCTTGCCGTTTATCGTTGCACGGATGATGGCGTTATGAATATCCTTTTTCATCTCAATCTGATTTACACCTACCGGTGTATGAATAATAAAAGTCGGCATCCCCGTATCCTGGCAGATTGGCGATACCTGAAGCTCAGCCATGCCGATATTCTGCGCAATGGTGGTGAGTGCGAGACCGGAGCGGGTGGCGCGGTCCTCCAGGGCGCGTCCTTTGGCTACTGCCCGGCGCACATCGCCCGGCAGATTGGTGGAGGTTTCAACAATCAGATCATAAACGCTGTCTTCAAAATGCTGCATCTTCAGTCCAGCTCCTCTCCATGCGTTTGTGGTTGTCCAAACTCTGTTACAATTAACTTTATCATAACATATTAAACCACGCATGAAAGGGGTTACTTTAAAATTGAATTACCATTTTTCAGCCTATTTGTACCGGCTCCAGTATATCCAGCGCTGGAGCCTGATGCGCAGCACCGCACCGGAGAACGTGGCGCAGCACTCGTTCCAGGTAGCCCTGCTGTCGCATATGCTCTGCTCCATCGGCAACGTCCATTTTGCCCGTTCGCTGAACGCCGACCGGGCGGCTGCAATGGCGCTGTTCCATGACGCCACCGAAGTCTTCACCGGCGATATCGCTACGCCGGTCAAGCACAACAACCCGCGCCTCCTGTCCAGCTTCCGCGACATGGAACGGATCGCCGCCGAGCGGCTTATAGGGATGATTCCGCCGGAGCTATCCTCCGTCTATGCGCCGCTCCTGCAGCCGCAGGACAGCCCCTCCGGCTCCGAAGATGCCCGTTTGCTGCGTTATGTCAAAGCGGCCGACCATCTCGACGCTTATTTGAAATGCGTCTGGGAGGTCGCCGCAGGCAACCGCGAATTTGCCGCCGCGAAAGTGCAGACCGCCGCGAAGCTGCGCGGGCTTGAGATGCCGGAAATGGAATATTTTCTGGCTCATATGGCCCCCGGCTTCGAGCTGTCCCTGGACGAGCTGTCTGCCGGAGCAGGCGGCGGACAGGCCCTGGAGGACGAAGGCACCCCGTGATGAGTAGTGGACAAGCTGCGCGTTAATGATCCTCCCTTTACGCTTGCAGCCCCAGCAGATCCCAATCCTTGAAGACCGGCTGCAGGCCGTTTGCCTGAAGCATGTCCGTAATTTCTTCTACACTCCGTTCATCCGAAATTTCGAACTGCGGAGTTCCGCCATCTTGGGTGTGTCCTCCCACTTCAGTGGAGACGCCTGCAGACATTTTGGTGATGCCCAGGTGGATCAGATGATTACGCAGCGGGGCAGGCTCCCGGGTAGACAAAGTAATGCCGGAACGGGGCAGAAACAGGCGGTAGGCCAAAATAATCTGCACCAGCGCCCGGTCCGTAACATCGCTATCCGGGTTGAACTCCCCCAAATACGGCCGGAAACGCGGGGCGGACAAGCCGATTTCACATTCCGGATACTTGTCCTGCAGATACCTCGCATGCATCGCGGTCATGAACGCCTCCTGCCGCCAGTCATACATCCCAAGGAGCGCACCGATGTTAACAGCGCGGAAGCCGGCCTGACAGCCCCGTTCAGGGGCATCCAGACGGTTGCGGAAGACCCTTTTGGGGCCTTTTACATGCAGCTTCCGGTACGTTTCCTGATGATAAACCTCCTGATACAGGGTCAAACCGTCCACTCCCGCTTCCCTAAGCTCCCGGTATTCCGCAGTGGACAGCGGATTCACCTCAATACTTACCGAAGGGAAGTACTCGTGCAGAATTTCTACGCATTCCTTCACATAAGAAGCCGGGCTCGCACTGCGCGATTCTCCGGTCAGCACCAGAAGATGGCGCAGGCCTGTGGAGGCGATCGCGATCGCCTCTTGTCTGACCTCCTCAGGCGTCAATCTTTTTCGCGGAAAATCATATATGGAGCTGAAGCTGCAATAGGTGCAGTGATTCACACAAAAATCAGCCAGATACATCGGTGTGAACAGCTGCATCACATGCCCGAAATGCGTACGGGTCAGCCGCTGCGCACGCCGGGCTATCTCCTCCAGACATGGCTCCGCAGCCGGGGACAGCAGGGCCAGCAGGTCGCTTTCATCCAGGCGGTCCTTGCATAGTGCCCGCTTCACATCCTCTACCTGGAACTGCTGCCACAGGCTCTCGTAAGGAAGCTGCTCCAGACGGGTCAATGATTCATAAAAACTCATGGTTCTCCCTCCTTTCAGTTAGGCTTAGAATCACTTCAGAAATCCGGTCAAAGGCGAAGAGGCGACCGCATTCTCTTCCACCGGACCGAGTCCAGCCAAATAGGCCTTGCGGCCCGAAGACACTGCTTCACGGAAGGCTTCAGCCATCAGCAGCGGATCACGGGCGGTAGCGATAGCCGTATTGAGCAGCACAGCGGCGGCCCCCAGCTCCATCGCTTCCGCCGCTTCGGACGGACGGCCGATACCGGCGTCAACAATAACCGGAAGATCCACCTCCGAGATGAGAATGCGGAGCAGCTCTTTGGTCCGCAGGCCGCGGTTCGAGCCGATAGGTGAGCCGAGCGGCATAATTGCGGCTGCTCCAGCCTCTTTCATCCGAATTGCAGCGGAGAGGTCCGGGCTCATATACGGCAGCACCACAAAACCTTCGGCGGCCAGTATCTCCGTAGCCCGGATGGTCTCCAGATTATCCGGCAAAAGATATTTCTGATCGTTAATGACCTCGATCTTGACCCAGTTGCCAAGGCCTGCGGCTCTGGCCAGCCGGGCGATCCGCACCGCTTCCCCGGCGGTGCGCGCCCCTGACGTGTTAGGCAGCAGGGTCATATGGGGAGGAATATGGCTGACAATATTGTCGCGGCTCTCGGGATCTACGCGGCGAAGGGCAACCGTGATCACCTGTGAGCCTGAAGACGCAACCACCTCGGGAATCAGCGTATTCCGGCTGTATTTGCCGGTGCCGATGAACAGCCGGCTTGATAATGTGATGCCGCCAATCACTAATGGATCTAACATAAACTCGCCTCCTGGTATGGAATAGGATAATAACTGCCGGGTTTGCTGAATGAAGAGCTCCACGGGACTGAAACATTCCCATTAGCCCGCACCCGAAAACCCGCTTCAGCCCCCGCCTACAAAATGCACCAGCTCCAGCCGGTCCCCTTCGCTGAACGATGTCCCGGCGTAATGCTCCCTGTTCACAATTTCCCCATTGCGCTCCACGATCACAAGCCGTCCGCTCCATTCGGGCCGGCTGAGCAGATCCGCTACCGTCCGGCAGTCTTCCGCTATCTCCAGGGCTTTGCCATTGATGATCAGATTCATGCCTTCTCACCTCCTTTGCGTTATGACATCCAGAGCGGCCCGAACCGGATGAGACTGACTCCCGCTTCAAGCCTCCCGGACCGCCAACCGGTAAGCACGCGCGGCGGCCACAGGGTCTTCCGTACTGCAAATGCCGGACATGACCGCAATCCCGGCTGCGCCCTGCCGGATCACCTGAGCGGCATTGCCCGGCTCTATGCCGCCGATGGCAATCAGCGGCATACGGCTGCGGCGCACCGCTTCCGCCAGCAGCCCCAAACCGCGCTCCTGCTGACCGGGTTTGCAGGCGGTAGGAAAAACATGGCCGAACAGGCCGTAGTCGGCCCCATGCCGGCCCGCTTCCGCAGCTTCCGCCGCGGAATGCACCGACCTTCCCAGCCGCAGGCCGGGAGCGGCGGCGCGGGCCGAGGCCGGCGGCAGGCTGTTCCAGGCCAGTTGAACAGCGCCTGCACCGGCGGCCAGCGCAACATCCAGCCGGTCATTGATGACCAGGCTGGAAGCGGGAACCCCCGCAAGCAGCAGCTGCTTCGCCATGTCCAGCAGCTCCAGGGCGGGCCGGTGCTTTTCCCGGAGGTGGATGTAGTCCACGAGCGGATATACAGCCGCTGCTAGATTAATGAACCTTCCCGGCTCCAGCTTCCCGTCCGAGATCAAATGAATCTCCGCCACAGCTTCACCTTCTTTTCGCTATATTCTTGGAGCAGGCCGGACACACAAAAAAACCGCCCCCGATAGGAGGCAGTCATAAATTTGTACAGGAATACGGGCGTATATGGATACAACCCCGCTGCAGTTCATTCATTCTCCGCTTTCCTACGCTGGTTTTAACCAGATCAGGTTCAAAGGGTCCGAACGGAACGTTCGTCTCAGCCTTGCGGCACCCCTAGGGACAATTCCAATATTCAGTTGCTGACGTGGTTCATATTAACATATAATTCCTCGGAAAAGCTATCCCTTTTGCCGAAAAACTGCTTCCCTGGCACTTGGCATGTGCAGCAAAAAGAGCGGGCCGCGAGGGCACGCTCTTTTTGCTGCTGTATTTTTAAGCAAGCCTGGTTTACACATCGGCTCTTAGCCGTTGACAATTTCCCCGCCATTGACATGCATTACCTGCCCGCTGACATAGGATGAATCCTCCGAAGCCAGGTAGACATAGGCTGGAGCCAGCTCTTCCGGCTGTCCCGGACGTTTCATCGGCTGTGTGCCGCCGAACTCGCTGACCTTTTTGGCATCAAACGTAGATGGAATCAGCGGTGTCCAGATCGGGCCCGGAGCTACGGCATTGACACGGATGCCTTTTTCCGCCAGATTCATCGACAGCGAGCGGGTGAAGCTGAGAATTGCGCCTTTGGTCGACGAATAGTCCAGCAGCTGCGGGCTGCCCCGGTAGGCTGTGATCGATGTCGTGTTGATGATCGTAGACCCTTTCTTCAAATGCGGCATGGCGGCTTTGGTCAAATAGAACATGGAAAAAATATTGGTGCGGAACGTCCGCTCCAGCTGCTCCGAGGTGATATCCTCAATCTTGTCCTGCGGATGCTGCTCGGCGGCGTTGTTGATCAGAATGTCGAGTTTGCCCAGGCCTTCCACTGTTTTGTTGATCAGATCCTGGCAGAACGCTTCTACCCCGATGTCACCGGCTACCAGAATACACTTCCGGCCCTCCTGCTCGACCTGGCGTTTCGTTTCTTCGGCATCGGCATGCTCATTCAGATAGGAAATGACCACATCCGCACCTTCTTTGGCAAAATGAACGGCAACCGCGCGCCCAATGCCGCTGTCGCCTCCCGTAATGAGCGCCGCCTTGCCCAGCAGCTTGCCTGCCGCTTTATAGCTTGAGGTTTCAAATTCCGGGCGCGGCTTCATCTCGCTCTCAATTCCGGGCTGCCGGTCCTGCACCTGAGGTGGCAAAGTTTTTGTGGATTGCTTGTTGTCTGGCATGATCCATTCTCCTTTCGCTGTGCAACTTTTTTGGGAAGTAACCACATCGTATTAGGATGGCTTCTGCGTCATCAATTATACAATCGCTTTACGTTATGTTACTTACCACACTTCCAGGTGATCCAAACAATTTCCAGAACAAAACGGCTTCGCCGTCCTTACAAGGATGGTACCCGTTTGAGCGAGAAATAGAAGGATTAGAGCGTGTACATATATACAAAATCACCTTGGCGGGTAAATAAGGGTCCTGAAGGTTACGAAACCCGCATTTGTTGTATATCATGCAGGATTTTCGTCCATTTGGTGAAGCCGCGCTCATATTGTTGTACAATTCACAAGATTTTTGTCCGTTTAGCGTACTTAGGACACAGATTGTTGTATAACGTACAAGATGTTAGCCCATTCGGCCTGTTTAAATCACACTTTGTTGTATTCCGTGCAGGATTTTCAAGGGTTAACACCTTAGGGAAACCCTTTATGTGTCCTCCGTCAATTCCAAGTGGAAAAAGGGCAACTAATTTGCCCGATTACCCTGTTCTCCCGCAGGTTAAGTGGAAAAAGGGTAACTAATTTAGCACATTTCGCCCTTTCTAAGGAAATTCGGCCCAATTAAGCTCCCTTTTTCCACTTCAATCTCACAATTGTGGATTTCCAAGAGAAATAAGTTCCCTTTTTCCAACTAGCACTGTTCATCTACTTCTTGGCCAATGTTAGTTGGAAAAAGGTAATCGAATTCGGCTGATTTCCACCCGTTTATGGGTGAGTTTGCTGCCCCCCTACTTATCCCCAGTTTTATACACACCTTATCCACGACTTAAAAAATCATAATTTCCTAAACAACAAGTAGAAACGGCTACGCCGTCCTTATTAGGACGGTACCCGTTTCAGCGAGAAATAGAAGGATAATTTATAGCGTGAAACATATAAATTCTTATATTTGAACAAAATCACCCTGGCGGGTGAATAACAACACGGGGCTTCCCGGCCACAGGGATTCCCCACCGCTCCCAAATCAACGGGGGCATGCTGAAGACGAATCGCCCAATTCCTTCGGGATCTATCCTCTGCCGTTACGGACAGGAAAGCCGTTATTGAAAGAAGATTCGTTTATTCCGCAGGACTACGGACTGAGGTACCCTTATTTGTCCCTTTCCCCTTTATTCCAGGCTCCATCGAACGATATAACGGCTCCTCTGTCCGTATCCGCTGAAAAAGCAAGATTTTGGGCAAAATAAGGGCTCCTCTGTCCGCTTCAGTCAGCGGATGGAGCCCCACCCTTCTGCAATCGCTTATATTCTGTGAGGCCGCCAAGATATATCCACATTTTTTTACACTGTATAATTTCCTATACAACAAAAAAAGGCCCCCGCAGCCGCAGCCGCCAGAGCCATTTTACGAGATTTCAACTTAGATGATATGTCTGTACACCATAAAAAACATCATCACGATCAGCACAACCATCAGCAGCAGGCTCAGGGTGCGCAGCTTCGCGGTATGGCCGGATACATCGCGGTTCTCACGCATTCCGGCAGCTGCCAGACGCAGCGGCTTGCCCATGATGCCGCCCAGTGCGAACATCGCCAGCAGGAGAACTACAACCACAACCATCCAGGCTACGGTATAATCCCCTTGTGATATCATATAGCCCCCTGTCAGCAGTTGGATGACCAGACCATACTGGGCGAACCGGTTAAATCCGCCGATAGCGCTTAACGTTCCCTCTTTGGCTGAAGCAGAGAGCTTGGCCGTACCGCTCAGAATAAACGGCAGCACCAGATAGAAGCCGAGCGCCAAGGTCCCGATCATATGTAAGAAAAAGAAAATCCGATCCATGATTAGCCTCCTCATTTTTCGCTGTGATATAAGTTACATTCTTATTATACCCAACCACATAGCTTATGAAAAGAAAGCCCTCATTTCTTGAATGGAAATGAGGGCTTGCGTCCGTATGGACCTAGATAGTAACCACTGAAGTTACTGAACGTACTGAATCTGCAGACTTATCGAGAGCCGCCTTTTCTTCCGCTGTCAGCTCCAGCTCGAAGATCTTTTCAATCCCTTCAGCACCCAGCAGAGCCGGGATGCCCATGAACAGACCGTCGTACCCGTATTCTCCTTCGAGGAGGGCGATGACAGGAAGTATCCGCTTCTTATCCTTCAGAACCGCTTCGGTCATCTGCACGAGAGATGCTGCAGGGGCATAGTAAGCACTGCCGTTGCCAAGGAGGCTGACAATCTCACCGCCGCCTACCCGCGTACGCTGCACAATCTCCGCAATCCGCTCTGCCGGAATCAGTGTTTCGATGGGAATGCCGCCGACACTGGAATACCGCACCAGCGGAACCATGTCGTCCCCATGGCCGCCCAGAACAAAGCCGCGCACATCCTCCACCGAAACGTTAAGCTCCTCGGCGATAAAAGTACAGTAACGCGCGGTGTCCAGCACTCCGGATTGGCCGATGACCCGGTTTTTGGGAAAGCCCAGCGTTTTGAAGGCCACGTAAGTCATGGCATCTACCGGATTGCTCAGGATGATGACAATGGATTCAGGCGCCACACGCTTCACATTCTCGCACACCGATTTTACAATGCCCGCATTCGTGTTGACCAGATCATCGCGGCTCATTCCCGGCTTGCGCGCAATCCCCGCGGTGATGATGACAATATCCGAATCCGCCGCATCTTCGTAGCTGGAGGTACCCGTAATCCGGGCATCAAACTTCAGTACCGGACCGGCCTCCAGCATATCCAGCACCTTGCCTTTGGTCGGGTTCTCCAGCTGGGGAATATCCAGAAGCACCACATCGCCAAGCTCCTTTTGGGCAAGCATTAACGCCGTGGTGGAGCCGGTAAAACCGGCGCCTACGACTGTAATTTTATTACGTTTGATAGCCACGTTTATCCTCCTAAGAGTTTAGTGAGCATATCCAGCCTTGACACAGCTTCGGCAAACTGACTTCGCAGCATAAGCTGAGGATGGTTGGTCTTATAGATGACTGATGATTTCGTCAGCAAAGGCCGAGCATTTCAGCTCTGTTGCGCCTTCCATCTGGCGGGCGAAATCATAAGTAACAGTCTTATTGTTGATGGCCGTGCTCATGCCTTTGTAGATCAGGTCTGCCGCTTCCTGCCAGCCCAGATGCTCAAGCAGCATTACGCCGGACAGGATCACCGAACCCGGATTGACTACGTCTTTGTCGGCATATTTCGGTGCAGTGCCGTGTGTAGCCTCAAAAATAGCGTGTCCTGTAACATAGTTAATATTCGCTCCAGGCGCAATGCCGATCCCGCCGATTTGTGCAGCAAGCGCGTCGGACAGATAGTCCCCGTTCAGGTTGAGCGTGGCGATCACATCAAAATCGGTTGGACGGGTCAACACCTGCTGGAGGGCGATATCCGCAATCGCATCCTTGATGATGATTTTGCCGGATGCTTCCGCTTCCTTCTGGGCAGCATTTGCAGCCGCCTCGCCGCTCTTCTCCTTGATGGCATCATACTGGTTCCAGGTGAAGACCTTGTCGCCGAATTCCTGCTCCGCCACTTCATAACCCCAGTTCTTAAATGCGCCTTCAGTGAACTTCATGATGTTGCCCTTGTGCACCAGCGTCACACTCTTGCGGCCATGCTTGATTGCATATTCCACCGCAGAGCGCACCAGGCGCTTCGAGCCTTCCGAGGATACCGGCTTGATGCCGATCCCGGAAGTTTCCGGGAAACGGATTTTGTTCACGCCCAGCTCGTTCTGCAGGAATTCGATAACCTTTTTCACTTCTGCGGAGCCTTCCTTGTACTCGATGCCGGCATAGATGTCCTCTGTATTTTCACGGAAAATCACCATGTCCACCAGCTCGGGATGCTTCACCGGAGAAGGCACACCATCGAAATAGCGTACCGGACGCAGGCAGACATACAGATCCAGCTCCTGGCGCAGCGCCACGTTCAGGGAACGGATACCGCCGCCGATTGGCGTAGTCAGCGGCCCCTTGATAGCTACAATATACTCACGGATTGCTTCCAGCGTATCGTTCGGCAGCCATTCACCATATGTATTGAAGGCTTTCTCACCGGCAAATACTTCGTACCAGGCAA
Organism: Paenibacillus riograndensis SBR5; assembly: GCF_000981585.1. Taxonomy (NCBI): domain Bacteria; kingdom Bacillati; phylum Bacillota; class Bacilli; order Caryophanales; family Paenibacillaceae; genus Paenibacillus; species Paenibacillus riograndensis. The sequence goes on along the minus strand of NZ_LN831776.1, from coordinate 2,864,510 downwards.
TCTGCTTCTTGCCGCCGTAGGCTTTGGCTACTGCAGCATCCAGTACCCGTTTGGAGGCTTTCCAAATGTCGCGGCCTGTACCGTCACCCTCGATGAACGGGATGATCGGATGATCCGGAACGAGCAGCTTGCCGTCTTCGATTGTAATTTGTTCGCCTTCTGTCGGCAGATCGTATTTTTCCAGTTTCAACATTAGTGGGTAGTCCTCCTAAAAGTTTTGTGAGCCTATGCTCCCTTGTTTCGTCTTCGCACAACGCTGCCTTGGAAGCATAGACTTTAGTTTGGTTTATATTTCATTCTACTAAAGGGGTGCAGCGGCCCGCAAGGGGCCGCCTTATCTCTCGTCCACCGGAACGTACTTTTGTTCGGACATGCCTGTGTATTCCGCACGCGGGCGGATGATGCGGTTGTCCTCATACTGCTCCAGAATATGTGCAGTCCATCCGGAGGTACGGCTGATGGCAAAAATCGGCGTGAACAGCTCCCGCTCAATGCCAAGCTGCGTATAGACCGAGGCCGAATAAAAGTCCACGTTAGGCTTGAGGCCTTTCTTTGAAGTAATCAGCTCCTCGACTTTGACCGACATATCGTAGAGCGCAGTGTCATTCTTCATTAATCCCAGCTCGTGGGACATTTTCATCAGGTGCTTGGCGCGCGGATCGCCATTTTTGTAGACACGGTGGCCAAAGCCCATAATCTTCTCACGGCGCTCCAGCTTGCCTTGGATATACGGCTCCACTGCATCCAGAGTGCCGATTTCCTCCAGCATCTTCATCACCGCCTCGTTCGCACCGCCGTGCAGCGGCCCCTTCAGGGCACCGATAGCCGAAGTGACACCCGAATAAATGTCCGACAGGGTCGCTACTGTTACCCGTCCGGCAAACGTAGAGGCGTTCAGCTCATGGTCGGCATGCAGCACCAGCGCAGCATCGAGTGCTTTGACGGATACGATATCCGGCTGTTTGCCCCAGAGCATATAGAGAAAATTCTCAGCAAGCGACAAGCCTTCTTTGGGAGCCACAGGCTCCAGTCCCTTGCGGATGCGGGCCAGCGCAGCCACCACTGTCGGAATCTGCGCCTGCAGCTTCACGGCCTTGATCTCATTGGCCTCACGGCTCATATCGTCCGCAGCTTCATCGTACAGGGCAAGGCTCGATACAGCCGAGCGCAGTGCAGCCATAGTGTTGGCCTCTTTGGGATACAGCTTCATTTGTGCAATCACCTGTTCAGGGATCGGAGCAAAAGCGCTGAGATCACGCTGCAGCGCCTGCAGCTCGGGAGTTGTCGGCAGATTGCCGAACCACAGCAAATAAGCGGTCTCTTCGAAGGTGGCGTGCTCCGCAAGATCATCAATATCATAACCGCGGTAAGTGAGTACGCCGTCTACAATCGAACTGATCGAGGAGGTAGTGGCAACAATGCCTTCCAATCCTTTGGTAGCTGTCATAGTATCTCTCTCCTTTGCCAACAAGGGTATAAAAGCTGTTTTTACGCTAATGAAAACATTTACATTTTGATATATCCCAATCTTTAATAACTAAACGTTCTGGCCTCCTGCAGAGATTGCAACGAACTTTTCGCGTATAGCCTTTATTTATCATAACGGATTTTGACGGTTATGTGAACAACGTGGAAGCTTTGAACAAGATCAAATGATTTTATCGGACAGATAGAAAAAAACTTCCGTTTTCCCTGTTTCATGTTTGCGCTTTCAGTTTAGGGCTGGCCCCCTATGAGCGGGATAAATGTTTCCGGGTAGTCTCAAAAACCAATCTCTGAATATATATTAGACGAGCCGTTATTATGCCCGGAGAGCCGGATCAGGAGGGATGAAGCATGGATACGCTGGTATTAAAAAGAGTGCTGCGCGGCCTCTGGGTCGTACTGGCCGCCGCATTGCTGCTGCTGGGGGTCTATGTACTGCTGCCGCTCGTGTATCCTCTGCTGCTTGCCTACCTGCTCGCCTATCTGATGCATCCGCTGGTGCTGATTCTGAGAGGCTTCAAGCTTCCGCGCTGGCTGGCCGTGTCGCTTTCACTGCTTTTTTATGTCGGGGGTACCGCACTGGTGCTGACCGCGCTGATCACCCGTCTTGTCAAAGAATTGATCGGGCTGCTTCAGACATTCGACCTGCACACCGACCAGTGGCGGGAGCTGCTGCTGTCCATCAGCCGGAATGCCAGCATTCAAAATATTATTAATCAAATCAACCAGTTTTATCACGATAACCCGGACTATCACGCCACAATCGACAGCAATATCAGCAGAACCACGGAGACGGTAGGCCAGGCTGTGACCGAGCTCATCACCGGCTTTTTCAACATGGTCCTTAAGCTGATCTCCGCACTGCCCAGCATGGGCTCCATTCTGATCGTCATCATGTTATCCGCCTTCTTCCTCAGCACGGGCTGGGAGCGGCACAACGCCAAGCTGAGAGCACTGGTGCCTGTGCCGCTGCGCAGACCCGTGTCAGAGATTTGGCACGATCTGCGCAACGCGCTGTTTGGTTACCTGCGGGCGCAGCTGGTGCTGATTTCAATCACGGCCATTATTGTCATCGCCGGGCTGCTGCTGCTTGGCGTGAACTCCGCCTTTGCCATCGGACTGACGATCGGTCTGGTTGATCTGGTGCCTTACCTCGGCGTAGGAATTGTGCTGCTGCCCTGGGCAATCTACTCTTACATGACCGGCAATCTGGCGCTCGGCATCGGGCTGTCGGTGCTCTACGCCGTGATTCTCATCACCCGCCAGATTCTGGAGCCGAAAGTCCTTGCGAGCAGCATTGGCCTCGACCCGCTTGCCATGCTGATCGGCGTGTTCGCCGGCCTTCAGCTGTTCGGCATGCCCGGCCTGCTCCTCGGCCCCGTCCTACTGGTCGTACTCGATGCCTTTCACCGGGCCGGTGTGTTCCGCGCCCTGCATAGTTATATTGTGAGCGGGAGGCTGCATTAGGCGCAGGGAACATGGCAACTGTCGCGTATCCCGTCCCTCACGATCGATCCGCGGCTGATGCGGACAGGAGAGCCTTTATTTCGCCGATTCAGACGGTTCAGCAGGTTATGCGGACTAGCGCTATTGTTGCTTTCCCCCTCAGGCTCAAATGACGATATAACGGCTTCTGAGTCCGGAACCGCCAGGAAAGCAGACTTTTTTTGCAAAATAAGGCCTGCTCAGTCCGCTTTATTCCGCCGATGAAGCCCATTCCGCCTGCACTTCCTATATCATCCGAAGCTTCATAGATACCCGCATCGTTTAACATTGTATAGTTCCTAAGCGATAAAAAAGCTTGCGGTTAAATACCGGTAGCGGTATCTCCGCAAGCTTGGTATGTGCAGCTATCGACGAAAGGGGCAGCATTAATAAGGGTAAGCTTCGCTTCCTCTAATGCAGAATCTGTAATAGAAACGCGCTTCGGCAAGCCAAGACAGACAAAACCGCCCTGCAAACATCCGGCCAATTCAAAGGTACTTTTACCTCTCATTTCACCATTTTGCGCACATCCGGCCAATTCAAAGGTACTTTTACCTCTCATTTCACCATTTAGCGCACACCCGGCCAATTCAAAGGTACTTTTACCTCTCATTTCACCATTTAGCACACACCCGGCCAATTCAAAGGTACTTTTACCTCTCATTTCACCATTTAGCACGCATCTGGCCAATTCAGAGGTACTTTTACCTCTCATTTCACCATTTAGCACGCATCTGGCCAATTCAAAGGTACTTTTACCTCTCATTTCAACTTTTAGCGCACGCAAGTTGCGCCTGGCCCCGGCCTCTTACCAGCCTATCGGCGGTAAAAGGTGAAGGTGCCGTTTTTCATCTTTTTCTCAATCCATTTCAACAGAAAAACCCGGTACAGCGGCCGGGTCAGCGGAAATACCAGCGAAAAGCCGACGATATCCGTCACAAAACCTGGGAGAATCAGCAGCAGGCCGCCAAAAAAGATGCACAAGCCGTCCAGCATGGTCTTCCCCGGCACCCGGCCTTCCTGCATATGCGTTCTGCTGTCCAGCAGCACCTTCTTGCCCTCGAAGCGCATCATCAAAAAGCCGATCACGGAACTGGCCAGCATGAGCAGCAGCGTCTTGGGGGCTCCGAGAAAACCCGCCACGTAAATAAACCCGAATAATTCCACGGCCGGGATAACAAACAATGCAGCCCACAGCCATTTGTTCCTGATCATACTGCTCCTCCTTCTTCCCTCAGCGCCATGGTTATGGCCAAAAACAACTCCGGCAGCACCCGGTCCAGCCTTACAGGCTTCCAATCCGTATTCAGCCACACATGGCTCGTTGAGCCGGTAACCAGCAATTCTCCGGGCAATTGCTCAACATCAGCAGGTGCAGAACCCCCCGCAAGACCAAATGCCTCCGGATCACCCGTCTCCGTCCCGGCCAGCCGGCGGATTTCATATTCGTATACGACCCGGAGTGCCGAGAACGTGGTAAGCCGTGCATACACAGCGACAAGATCATCATATCGCGCCGGACTTTTAAATTGCAAATCTGCTGTGGTTACCGGGAGAAGCACCCCCATATTTTCCAGCGAACGGTAGGCAAAGCCAAGCTCCCGGAACATCTCCGTACGCCCGCTCTCGAACCAGCTCAAATAATTGGCGTGGTAGACCACCCCCATCTGGTCTGTCTCCTGATAGCGTACGCGGAACGTTGTGCCATGCCAGCGGCTGGTCAATACCGGATTGCGTGATTTCATAAGTACAATGCCCCTTTCCAGGCAGAAACTGTTCCGCCAATCTTAGATTTCCGCAGCTCCTAAAGGCTCGCTCTTTCGGACGCCACCGGTATCAGAATGCGCTTCCGTGTGCTCCGGGAGACGTAAAAGATCAGCAGCACTCCCAGCGCAGAGCTGAGCATGCAGGATAAATTCATCAGCCACACTCCGCCCTCCCTGAGCAAAATCCCGTTGAGCAGATTACCCAGAATCCCCGCAAAACCGGAAAATACGATGTTGAACACACTTTGGCCTGTGGCCTGCATTTCCGGCAGCGTAATATGCGAGACATACTCCACGGCAGCGACATAAAAAAGCCCAAAAGACAGGCCATGCAGCACCTGGACGCCGATCATCACCCCTGGGGTCGGAAAAGCGAACTGAATTCCCCACCGCAGCACATAGATGAGGGCACCCAGCAGCAGCGTGCGCTCCCTGCCCAGCTTCTTGATGACCTTCGAGGCATACAGCATGGAGGGGAAGTTCGTGAACGAGGCAATGAACAGCGCAATCCCCGCATGGCTGGTCGAGCCCCCCACCGATTGAAAGGCCAGTACAAAATAAGTACCAAAGGCCGTCATCGTCTGGTTGACGAGAAAACTCCCGCCCAGAAAAGCCAAAAATATTTTGTTGCCCAACAGCGTTTTAATGCCCTTGGAGAACGACTGGCTCATCATCCGGTTTTCTTCCGCCTGCTTGGGCAGGGTGAGCGCAAACACAACGGCCACACTGCTCAGCAGCAGAAACGGCACCCAGATCGTGGATACGGAAAAATGCGAGACATACTGCGACCCCGCATAGGCCCCTACGGCCGCTCCTATGCTCAGCATCATCCGGATGCTCCCGTAAGTGGAACCGGCCTTGTTCGCCGCTACAATGGCGTAGGAATCGGCTATAGGCGCCTGTGTAGAGGAGAAGATGGTCGAGAGAGTATAAACCACCAGCAAAACAATGAAATACTCCGACTGGTAAAAAACCGCCAATACCGCCGGAACCGCGACACTTAAAATCAGCACCAGCCGGGCTTGGTTGTAGCGGTCAGAGATTACACCCCATAAAGGTTGAATACAGATGGCAATCAGTGTGCCAGTCGCCATGAGCATTCCGATCCGGCCGCTGTCCAGTCCCCCCTGCTTCAGCAGCAGGGTAAGATAAGAGCCGAATGAACCGCCGGCAAGTCCCAAGAACAGATAAAATCCGCGCAGCTTGAGCAGTTTTTTCATTTGTGCTATAAGTCCTCTCTATTCCTTTTTAACGGAATACCCATACTTTATAACTTTGCGCCGCATTTAATAGAGCAGCAAGTCTTAACTTTTCATATTGATAAAAGGCGGTGGATATGTGAACAGAGCTGATCTTTCAAAACGCACCCGGCCCTGTGTAACGGACAAAGTCCATTCGGGCAAAGCGCAAAGCACCGGTTTTGGCTGGACCTCCGGCAACTGGAGCGGGTACGCCATCTCCGGAAAAAAAGGCGCGTTCCAGCGGATAACCGGCGAATGGATTGTTCCCCTGGTCAAACCCACATCCAATCCTACCTATTCCTCAGCCTGGATCGGGATCGACGGCTTCAAAAACAGCAGCCTGATACAGACAGGCACCGGTCATGAATCTACCAAAGGGGTTGTCCACTATTATGCCTGGTGGGAGATTCTCCCTGCCGCAGAAACCGTTATTCCTTTGCCCGTATCGCCGGGGGATCACATGAAGGCTTCTATCGTTAAGCTGGGCAGCGGCAAGTGGAGCATCACGCTTTCCAATCTCAGCAAATCATGGACCTTTCGCACATTTCAGCGTTACACCGGGCCTCAAACCTCCGCCGAATGGATCATGGAAGCGCCCCAAGTGGGCGGTACCATCGGAAAGCTGGCCCAGGTATCAGCCACCCGTTTTTTCCGCTGCCGTGTCAACGGGAGAAGCCCAAAGCTGACACCTGCTGACGGCGGAATCATGGTACAGAAGAAAATTACAGTAAGTGTACCCGGGAGCCCCAATGCCAGCGGTGATGCTTTTATAGTCAAACGGGTCTATCGTAAAGGGAAACCTCTGATTCACTCCAGAAGCCCTATTATTGTCCGCTCTTAATGGTATTTTTGCCTCAAGCACCCGCTTCGGTATACAAGCATTCATTTTAGCAAAAAAAAGCAATGGCGTCCTGCACCATTGCTTTTTTGGCATTCAATCATCAAGGCAAAGAACAGATGTCCAGAAGACTAATCAGCTGGAATCGTGTCTACTTTTACCAGGTTCGTGGAACCGGAACGTCCCAGCGGAATACCGGCTGTAATTACAACCAGATCGCCGGCTTTAACCAGACCGGAAGCTTTGCCGCCTTTGAGGGCCGTTTCCAGCAATTCATCGGTTGAAGTAGCTTCAAGTCCGTGAACCGGAGTTACGCCCCAGACAAGAGCGAGTTGACGCATAGTTCTTTCTTGTGTAGTCACAGCGATAATCTGTGATTTAGGACGGTATTTGGAAACCACGCGTGCAGTGTGGCCTGTTACTGTCGAAGAAATAATAGCTTTGGCATTCAGGTCCAGAGCGGAGATCGCTACGGATTGGCTGATTGCTTCAGTTACAGTAGTTTCTTGAGCGATTTGCTGCTTCATGAAGATCTCGCGGTGGTTCAGTGCGGATTCAGCCTTCTCGGCAATGCGGGACATAGTCAGCACGGATTCTACCGGATATTTCCCGGCAGCTGTTTCACCGGACAGCATGATTGCATCGGTTCCATCAAAGATTGCGTTCGCTACGTCACTCGCTTCAGCACGGGTAGGACGCGGATTGCGCTGCATGGAATCCAGCATTTGTGTTGCAGTAATTACCGGTTTGCCGGCAATGTTACATTTTTGAATCATCAATTTCTGAGCCAAAGGCACATCTTCAGCCGGAATTTCCACACCAAGGTCGCCGCGGGCAACCATCAGGCCGTCGGAAACTGCCAGAATTTCATCAAGGTTGTCAACACCTTGCTGGTTTTCGATTTTGGAAATGATTTGGATATGGGAAGCGTTGTGCTTCTCAAGCAATGCACGGATTTCCTGAACGTCGCTGGCTTTGCGGACGAAGGAAGCGGCGATAAAATCGATGTCCTGTTCGATCCCAAAAATGATATCATTGGTGTCTTTTTCCGTAATGCCCGGCAGGGAAATAGCAACTCCAGGTACGTTAACACCCTTCTTGCTCTTGATCGTTCCGCCGTTAACAATGCGGGTCTTGATTTCGGTGCCTTGAATGTCAACAACGGTAAGTCCGATAAGGCCGTCGTCGATCAGGATGGTAGATCCTACTTGAACATCGCTAGGAAGGTCGGCGTAAGTGACAGAGATACGGTTTTGGTCACCAAGGATTTCTTCCGTAGTCAGTGTCAGATACTCGTCCTGTACCAGTTCAATCGGTTCTACTTCCAGTTTGCCTGTGCGAATCTCTGGTCCTTTGGTATCGAGCAGGATAGCAACAGTCTTGCCAAGCTCCTGGGAAGCCTGACGGATCGTCTTGATCCGGTTGCCGTGCTCTTCAAAATCGCCGTGGGAGAAGTTCAGACGGGCTACATTCATACCGGCCAAAATCAATTTTTTGATATTCTCCAACGATTCACTAGCAGGACCAATCGTACATACAATTTTACTTTTCCGCATTAGGTTTTCCTCCGTTTTTTCGTTCTCTCTGTCTCACTTTTTCCAACTACAAAATCTACTATAAGGCATGCAATTTGCATAGGAACTTTGTCACATGTACCTTTTACTGCACCCTAATGAATATTACTGCAACTTGGACACAAAATCAATGTTGCGGCGGCTTTTTACAGTAAATTTACTTTATGTTTTCAAAAAAAGCCGGCAAAACAAAAACAGCCCTGCAGCTATCACAGGGTTGTTGGATTGGTAATAAAAGTATACTGAAGCCTGTCCGGATTGAGGTCTGCCAAAAATATACTTATGTCTGAAAGTGCAAATGGAAGCCTGTCTTTAGTCGACGCTGTGCACTTCAGCCTCAGCGCTGACCAGTTCAGCCTCAGCTTCGGCAAATACGCCAATTTTGCGGAATTTACGATAGCGGTCCTCTTTGAGCTCGGCAGAGTCCAGCCCCGACAACTCCTGCAAATGGCGCCACACGGCATCCTTAATCGCCGCTGCGGTCTCTTCGTAGTCACGGTGAGCGCCGCCCCGGGGCTCCGGAACGATCTCTTCAATGACCTCCATCTCCAGCAGATCGGCGGCTGTAATCTTCATTGCTTCTGCTGCCTGCTCCGCCTTGGAGGCATCCTTCCACAAAATGGACGCTGCACCGTTCGGGGAGATGGCCGAATAAATGGCATGCTCCAGCATCAGGACGCGGTTGCCCACAGCCATAGCCAAAGCACCGCCGCTGCCGCCTTCGCCTATGATCACACACACCACGGGTACGGCCAGCTGCGACATTTCATACAAATTTCTGGCAATAGCTTCCGATTGGCCTCTTTCTTCTGCCGTATTGCCGGGGTAGGCCCCCTTGGTATCGACAAAAGTAACGATCGGACGGCCAAATTTCTCCGCCTGCTTCATCAGACGCAGAGCCTTCCGGAATCCTTCCGGATGAGCGCTGCCGAAGAAACGGAGGATGTTTTCCTTCGTATCCTTGCCACGCTGCTGGCCAATCACTGTGACGGGCGCCCCGTTCAGCTTGGCAATTCCGCCAACCACAGCCAGATCATCACCGAAATGGCGGTCGCCATGCAGCTCGATGAAGTCGGTAAACATCAGGCTTATCAGATCGAGTGAGGTTGGACGGCCATGATGCCTGGCCAGATGCATCTTCTGGGAGGGTGATATATTCGAGTATATTTCATCTTCCATTACACGGTACCGTTCTTCAAGCCGGGCGGTTTCATCGCTGAAATCAATCCCTTTTTCTTCACCGAACTGCTTCAGCTCGGCAATTTTCTTGCGCATCTCTAACAGAGGCATTTCAAAAGGCAACTCTCCCGCCAACCTAAAATCCCCCTTTCACATCATGCAGATCCAGCAGCTTGGCAAGGGTTGCCCGCATTTCCTTGCGGTGCACCACCAAATCCAGCTGTCCATGCTGAAGGTTGAACTCAGCGGTCTGGAAATCCTCCGGAAGCTTCTGGCGGATCGTCTGCTCAATTACAATCCGTCCGGCAAAGCCAAAGACGGCTCCCGGTTCGGCGATGATGATATCACCGAGACTGGCAAAGCTCGCCGATACACCGCCCGTGGTCGGATCGGTAATGACGGAGATATACAGCCCGCCAGCCTCGCCGAATCTGGCAAGCGCGGCGCTGGTTTTGGCCATCTGCATCAGACTGAGAATACTCTCCTGCATCCGGGCCCCGCCCGAAGTCGAAAAGATCAGCAGCGGCAGTCTCTTCTCAGTGGCTTCTTCCACCGCACGCGTAATTTTCTCACCCACAACCGAGCCCATGCTGCCGGTAAAAAATTCAAAGTTCATTACCGCAACAATCACCGGATGGCCGCCAATGGTGCCCTGGCCTGTGATCACAGCTTCAACCTGCCCTGTTTTGGACTGCTGCTGTTCCAGCTTGGACGCATAGCCCGGAAACTGCAGCGGGTCCACAGAGGCCATTTCACTGTCAAATTCAATAAACCCTTCAGGGTCCAGCGTCATCGCGATCCGTTCAGAAGCGTTCAGGCGCATATGGTAGCCGCAGGAAGGGCATACCTTCAGGTTCTTCTCCAGCTCCTTGCTGTACTGGATCGTTCCGCATTTGGTGCACTTGCTCATAAGCCCTTCGGGAATCTCCCGTTTGGGCCGTTCGCCTTCAACCGGTCCGCCGGTCCGCTCCACACGTTCTGAAGGAATGGTCGCGTACTTCCGTTTTTTTTGAAATAAATCTTTGAACAAGGGTCGCACCTCTTCAGCCGTTTATTTGCGTATGCCATCTATTGTTTATCTAGGGATGCAGAATCAGATTAAGGGCTTCCTGCACTTCCTCAAGCTCACCCGAAGGAACCAGAATCTCAAACTGCTGCTTGGACATATTGACCGGACGGCATTTTATCAGAAATCCTTCTTCTGTAAGCTTGCTCTGAATCATATCCGCCACTCTGGCGGTCGGAGCTATATAGATTACCGTCCACATGCCCTGCAAAGCCTCCCTAATCTTAATTCCCAGCCGTATCCCGTATAATGGAATCATGATAACACAGTTTTCTTTTTTCCCGCAACAGGATCAGGGTGAAGGAATTCAGACCGGGGGCGCATCCTTATATTCCGGAGCAACCAATTATTCCGTTCCGGTCACATGCGGATACACCTTTGCCCCTTCATGCCGGTGGGCGATTCTGGCCGACGCCGCAGCCGCGATTCCGGCAACCAGATCGTCCAGAAACACATGAATTCTTCCTCTATCATCGTTCAATTTGCCGATAATTCCCAGCTTTATTTTATCGAGATAACCGAAGCCTGTAAGTCCGATCATCCCGTATACGCCTGTGATGCCGAGCGCCAGCGTCTCATCTGCGCCGTAGAGCGATTCATCCGCTTCGAGAACCGCCTGCAGCGGCTGGGGTAGCAGCCGCTTCTCGGCCAGCTCATCCAGCGCGACCCCGGTCATCAGCGTGTACTGGACCTCTCTTTTGCCGAGTACCGCCTTCACACTGGAGAGGCACTCTTCTTCCGTTAAATCCGCATAATAAGCCGATTGCAAAATATATACGATCTCAGCAATGGACGCCAGCGATACTCCCCTGCGCTTCAGCAGCTCTTCTGCCATTTGATAGGACATCATGGAATTCCCCTTTCCGCACGGGCCTTGCCCTGTGGTTTCCTAATGTATGCGGAAAGAGGCGGAAATGTTCTTATTTAATTCTTACGGTTCCGCTGCCCATCATGGCCTCAATGGCTGCGACCAGCTCCTCTGAGGGCTTGATCCGGTAGCCGTCGCTCAGCGCCAGCAGCTTCTGGTTCCGCTCATAGAACAGCAGCGTAGCGGCAGGTCCGGGATGGCGCTGCAGCAGCGCCTGGAGGCGCGACAGCAGCGCCGGATTCTCGGCGGACGGCGTGATCTTGATGAAGACACGCTGACCGCTGTCCGCTGCCCCGGAGTCCCGGGCAGCGGCTTCTGCGGCGGCCGGGCCGGGCTGGCCGCCGGTTCCCTGCGCCGGGCGCGGGGCGGCAGCCCCCGACGCGCCCGCCGCCGGCGAGGCGCCGCCCCCAGCAGCTCCGCCGGCGGCGCCGCTGCGGAAGGCGCCGGTGCCTCCGGCGCCGGCCCGGGCGGCGGCTGCGCTGCGGCGCTGCAGCAGGCCGCGGAGCGTGTCCGCGCCAAGCGGCGCGACCTCTTCGGCCAGCAGCTTGAAGCCCTCATCCTCCTGCTGCACCTTGGCGCGCAGGGCCAGCAGCGCACCCTTCACGATCAGGGTGCGGCTGCGTTTCCAGACCTCGGGGAAGAGTACGACCTCGCAGCGCTCAATCTGGTCTTCCCACTCCACGAAGGCCATCGCCTTGCCGGCCTTCGTGGTGATTTCCTTGACGGACACGACCATGCCCGCCGTCACGGCCTGGCTCTCATCCGCCGCTTCGCCCAGATCCATAAGCCGCTGCAGGCCCGGCTCCTCCAGCAGCGCGGCGGCATCGTCAAGCGGATGCCCGGACAGATAGAGCCCGAGCAGCTCGCGCTCCAGCTCCAGCTGCTGGGTAACTGTGAAACCCGGGATATCCGGGTAGCGGATTTCCCAGTTGGGCGTCTCAATCAAATCGTCGAAGAGCTGAATCTGCAGCTCATCGCGTTCCTTCCGCCACTTCAGCGCGGCATCCACCGTCTCGTCCAGCATGGCGAGCAGCTGCGCGCGGTGGCCCGGCAGCTGGTCGAAGGCTCCAGCCTGCAGCAGGGATTCCACCACCCGCTTGTTGCAGATACGGAGATCCACGCGGCGGCAGAAGTCGAGCAGGCTGTCGAACGGCCGTTCCTTGCGGACCTCTATTATGTTCTCTACTGCGAGAGTGCCGACATTCTTGACTGCCGCCAGCCCAAAACGGATGGCTCCCATGCCCTCCCCCGGAACGGGAGTGAACAGCACGCCGCTCTCGTTGACATCCGGCGGCAGTACGCCGATGCCGCTGCGGCGGCATTCCAGCACATATTCCGCCACCTTGCGGTGGGTGCCCATCACAGCCGTCAGCATCGCTGCCATGAACTGGACGGGATAATGGGCCTTGAGGTAGGCCGTCTGGAAAGCCAGCACGCCATAAGCCGCCGCATGGGCGCGCGGGAAGCCATAGTTGGCAAACCGCACGATCATGTCATAGACAGCATTGGCATCCGTCTCGGTGTAGCCCTGCTGGAGGCTGCCCTGCACGAAATGGCCGCGTTCCTTGTCCAGCGTCTCCCGCTTCTTCTTCGAGACGGCCCGGCGCAGCAGATCCGCTTCACCGAGCGAGAAACCGGCCATCAGCGAGGCGATCTGCATGATCTGCTCCTGATAGACAATAATGCCATAGGTATCATCCAGAATCTGCTTCAGATCGTCATGGGGATATTCCACTTCGATCTGGCCGTGTTTGCCTGCGATATATTTAGGAATAAACTCCATCGGACCGGGACGGTACAGCGCGACCACAGATATGATATCCTCGAAGCCGGAAGGCTTCATATCCTTAAGCACGCGGCGTATGCCTGCGGATTCCATCTGGAATACTCCGGTAGTTTCACCGGCGCCCAGCATTTCATAGGTAAGCGGATCATCATCCGGAATCGTGCGGAAATCAGGAGTGCTTCCGGTCATCTCCGTAATCCAGTTCATGCTGCGCTCAATAATGGAAAGCGTGCGCAGTCCGAGAAAATCCATCTTCAGCAGTCCGATGCTCTCCAGATGCTCCATCGAATATTGGGTCAGCGCCGTGCTTTCATTGCCCGCCTGCAGCGGCACAGCGTCCGTCAGGGGCCCCTTGGAGATCACGACACCTGCCGCATGGGTGGAGGCGTGGCGGGGCATGCCCTCGACCTTCATCGCCATGTCAAGCAGTCCCTTGATCTTCGGATTGCCATCGTACAGCGCCTTCAGCTCAGGAGTGCCCTCCAGCGCCCGGGTAATGCTGATGCCGAGCTGGCCAGGAATGAGCTTTGCCGCCTTATCCACCTCGTTATAAGGCAGATTCAGCACACGTCCTACGTCCCGCACCGCCGCTCTCGCCGCCATAGTTCCGAAGGTAATGATCTGTGCCACATGCTGCTTGCCGTATTTATCCACCACATACGCTATGACTTCATCGCGCCGTTCATCGCTGAAGTCGATGTCGATATCCGGCATCGTGATGCGCTCGGGATTGAGGAACCGTTCAAAGAGCAGATTATACTTCAACGGGTCTACATCGGTGATCCTCAGGCAATAAGCTGTCAAGCTGCCTGCGGAAGAGCCTCTTCCCGGACCGGTAACGATGCCCTGCCGGTGGCAGAAGGCAATGAAGTCCCAGACGATCAGAAAATAATCGCTGAACCCCATGCTCTCGATAACGCCCAGCTCATAGGCCAGCCGCTTCCCGGCGGCATCCTTCTCCTCAGGCGAAGACCAGCGGGGGGTGTCCGCATAGCGGGCTTCCAGCCCGCTCCAGCACAGCTCCCGGAGATAGGCGGCCGCATCCATTCCCTCAGGGAGCGGGGAATAGGCAGGCAGGATATGCTCGCCAAAGGTCAGCTCCAGATTGCATTTCTCTGCAATATTCAGCGTATTTGCGATCGCTTCGGGCACATGCGGGAACAATGCGGCCATTTGTTCCCCGCTTTTGAGGAACAGCTGGTCTGTGCCTATCTTCAGGCGTTCCTCGTCATCCACCGTTTTGCCGGTGCCGATGCAGATCAGCACATCCTGGACCTCGGCATCTTCCTTGGCCAGATAATGGACATCATTCGTGGCCACCAGCGGGATACCGCATTCGGCGGCCAGGGCGATGAGCTGCGGATTGACCCGCTTTTGCTCCGGCATGCCGTGATCCTGCAGCTCCAGATAGAAGTCCCCGCCAAAAATCTCCTTATACCGCAGCGCAGCCTTCCGCGCCTCTTCTTCCCGCCCGTGCAGCAGATGCTGCGGCACCTCGCCGCCGAGACAGGCGCTGAGGCAGATGACACCCTCGGCATGTGCCGCCAGCGATTCCATATCGATCCGGGGTTTGTAATGCTGGCCTTCCAGATGGCCGATGGTCACCAGGCGCATCAGGTTTCTGTATCCGGTCTCATTCTTTGCGAGCAGGATCAGATGGTAGATCGGCTGATCCTTGCGGCTGCCCCGCTCGCGGCGGGAGCCTGCAGTCAAATAGGCTTCACAGCCGATGATCGGCTTGATGCCGCTGGCCTTGCACGCTTTATAAAAGGGGATTGCCCCGTACATCACTCCATGATCCGTAAGCGCAAGCGTCGTCATGCCGTATTCGCCGGCCCGGCGCACAAGATCAGTAATGCGCGCCGCCCCGTCCAGTAAACTGTATTCGCTGTGCACATGCAAATGCACGAAAGGGCTCATATCCCCACTTCCCTTCAGGTTCCAAAATCAAAACATAAGATGAAACTATTTTATCATATTCGGGGGGGAGCCGCCCATAGAATGAAGAAAGAGCACAAGGACAGGCTGAGTCAAGAACGGCCTGGTTCGGAAAGGAGCCTTGTTATGAACGTTTTTCTGAGCAAAGCCGTCCTCGATTTCTTCATTGCCTGCGGGATTGTGCTGGGAGGCGCCATGCTGGGGGGGATCGGAGCCGTAGTTTCGCTGCAGCCGCCGACGCAGACCATGCTGGATGTGGCCGACCGGATCAAAATCTGGGCGCTTGCCGCCGCCGTCGGGGGAACCATTGACCCGATGCGGGTCATTGAGAGCAATATGCTGGGGGGGAATCTTTCCCCTGCCATCAAGCAAATCCTCTATTTAGTCTTTGCGTTTCTGGGCGCTCATATGGGCAGCGAGCTGGTCAAATGGGTGTGCGGCAAGGGGTGAGCCGGCCATGAGGGTCCCTCCTTTTCGGCAATACCGCCGGTTTTCGCAGCTTTCTGCCATATTTGTGCTGGGAATGGTAGTCGGGAGCGTCATGTACAATGCCGTTTTTCATATGGGCTATAATGTGCTCTGGGTGAACAACCAAGATCTGCGCGTCCAGATTGAGCAGTACCGCAAGGATATCCAGACGCTAAAAAAATACAACAATACCTCTACTGTGATCCGGGAAATCAAGCTGCGCACAGAAGACAGCAAAGTTAAGGAAGGCGCTGCCGCACTCGATCCCGTAACCGTGAAGGAAATCATCCGCAAAATGGGCACAGACCTGGAGCCGATGCGCGGGCGCAGCATGTTCGATATCGACACCGACGGCAAGCTGGCCCGGCTGCTGCTGGACGGCAAAATCTACATTGTGCGCGAGAAGGAATACGCTGTCCGGATCCGCACCATGCTTGTCATGGAGGGGGTGCTGCAGATTTGGGTTGAAATCAGCCCCTATAGACGCAGCTGAGGACAATCATGGTACAATAGTGGGCAAAACAGCTTTTTATAACCGGTGATAAAGGAGCTGCCTGTCCATGATTCTGTTCATCAAATATGTGCTGTTCATTCTGATGATCATCTGTTTAATTGGTGCCGCCGTCTACAGCTACACTTCCCGCAGAGCACAGGACCCGCTCGAAAAAGGAGCCAAACGCTCCATCATGAACATTCTGCTTGGCGCCATGCTGGTCTCGCTCTCCCTGATCTGCATGTTTGTGTTCCGCGGCTCCACGGTCAATGTGATGATCGAGGCGGTGTTTCTGCTGATCGGGGCGTTCAATATCTTTTCCGGGCTGCGCAGCTATGGATTTTACAGCCGGAACCGGAAAAACCGAACACCTCTTCATTAACGGCTCTAAATTGAATAGAATCAGCACCATTAGAATACACAGGAGGAAACACCGTGGAACTTAATTGGTCCCACAGCAACCTGGCAGCACTGCCGGAGCTGGATCAGCCCTTGCCCGAAGGCCGAAGATAACGCGCTGCTTCATGTGCCGGAATCATTAAGTGAGTGCACCAGACTGCGGAGGCTGCACAATCTGGAGGCCAACGGCTGTATTGTATATTTGTAACTGGACGTACCGCAAAAAGACTATCCAGGGCTTCGCGGGAGGCGTCCAGGATAGTCTTATTAGCATTTGACAGCAGCGGCGCCGTTAAGTAAATGTCCCTGTCCCCGAGGAAGCTAAACGGCACCTGCTATCTGTAACCTTCTGCCGGTACTGGTGTGCCTGCCGGGCCGGTATCCCCCGGTCAGCCGTGGTCAATCGACTGCAGCATCAGCACCGCTTTGGCGACCAGGATGTCCATGTGGCTGATTTCAATTTCCAGCTTGCAGGTCCGGCGGCTGATTTCCAGCAGCTTCGGCATCACAATAATGGAATGCTCGATCTGTACCGGACGGATGAAATAGGTGGACATATTGTCCAGCACATAATCATTTCCCGTGATATCCTTGGCCGCCTTGAAGGCGGAAAGAGTCATCAGGGTAGACAAGACACCTTCGGAAATGGTCCCCAGGTCCGTCGCCATCTGCGGGGTAATGAAGCCATGGAAAAACAATTTCCCCTCTTCGTCCCGCTCGTCGGCAAAGCCGTTCCAGATCAGATGGTCGAAGGTTTCCCCGAGCTGCGGCTGGTTGCTGACATCCCGCAGGCTCTGCAGCACCTCTCTCCGGGTCAGCGAACCGACCAGCTTCCGGTTGCGGTCAACGATGGGCAGGAAGTCAATCCCTTCCCACATCATAATCTGCGCCGCCGAAGCCAGTGAGGTCTGAAGCGCAGCAGTAACCGGGCTGCGGACCATGACCTTCTCAATGCTCTGGCCCTCGGCCAGCTCCTCTGCATCCCTGCGGCCCACGATGCCGATGACCCGGTTCCATTCATCCGTCACCGGGAAACGCTGCTCCCCGCTGTCCAGGGACAGCTGACGCAGCTCGGCAACCGTGCTCGAAATTTTGAGTGTGTTCAGGCGCGGCTTGCTGTCGACAATATCCTCAACCAGCATAATTTTCTTCTTGATCAGCCGGTCAAATATCGCCCGGTTGATCATCGAAGCCACGGTAAACGTATCATGCCTGGAGGATATCACGGGCAGATCCAGTTCATCCGCCAGCATCTTGACTTCACGGCTTGTCCCAAAACCCCCGGTCACCAGCACCCCTGCCCCCTGCTCCAGCGCAAGCGAGTGCACATCCTCGCGGTTGCCCACGATCAGCAGGCTGTCCGCATCGATATATCGGATCATGGCGTCCACCTTCATGGCCCCGATGACATATTTATGCAGATGCTTGTTCAGTCCGTTCGCACCGCCCAGCACATGCCCCTCTACGATATCCACCACATCTCCAAAGGTCAGCTGGTCGGAGATGTTGCGTGGTTTCTTTTCCACCCGGACCGTGCCGATCCGCTCCTTCGTAATGACGATGCCGAGATTCTCGGCCTCCTTCACGGCACGGTAAGCCGTGCCCTCGCTGACCCCCATTTCCCTGGCCAGTTTGCGGACGGAAATTTTGGTCCCTACCTTCAGGCTCTCGATGTGCTGCAGCAGTTGTTCATGCTTGGTAATGTTATCGCCTTGACCTTCCAACTGTTACACCCCCATGCTCCGATCTGTACTACTCTGTACCCATTATACACGGTTCGAACGCAGGAGTACAACCGTTTTGCGGGGCATTTTGATCAGGATGGACAGGGCTGCGGGCAGCCTTTTTTCGCCTAAATACGCCAAAATTTATAGGCTTCACGCTATAAATGTTCCTTCTATTTCTCGCTGAAACGGGTACCTGAAAGCGATACTCTGTATCGCTGCTTCGGAAGCATAGGCTCCTTATAAGCACGGCGTAGCCGTTTCTACTTGCATAGACTCTCAATTTTTGAGAGTGGACTTTTAAGGAAGAATTATAAAATATGAAATCGGCAGTCTTCATTGTGGATCGTAATAGCGGAGTAATAGGTGACTGTACTTTGTGCAATAGAAAGCTTATTATTCTGCGTCGAATCGCATTCTGCTGTATTTTGGAGTCAATTTCATAATTCAGTTTGCTGAATAGCAAGACTCGGCCAAAATCTAAGGTCATTTTTTAAAAAATCAGGCCACTTGCTGGGAGTTGCGTAACCGCTGGTTTAACTTGTCTAGCGCAAACTTGCTGAGATTGTAAGCTAGTGTACTGAGCTGGAAATCAACTCTTGCCCGGACGCCGCGGTGACGCGTACGTTTCATGCCAAAATACTCTTTAAGATATGCAAAAACTCGCTCCACTGCCGTACGCTTCTTGTACAGCTCTGTAAAGCTCTCGCTACCTCTTGCGGGATAGGTGTGCTTGCGTAAATCCGTTTGTATGCGGATTTTAAACACCTTTTGGCAGCCGGAACCGGAAAGTGGACAGTCTTTGCACTGGCTCGGCTGGGTATACTTCAGCGTTTCGTACTTGGCATCAAAACTGTCGTAGCGGTAGGTATGCCCCTGTGAGCATACGGGATTGTAGTCCGAGTTCATTCCCTTGGGCGGCTCTTTGTGGTGAATCATTGGAATCGTAGGATAGGCGCCTAACGAATGAATCAACTGGTAGATGGCTGCGCTGTCGTACCCTTTGTCTCCCAAGACATGCTTTACGTTTAACCTAGGAAACTTCAGGAGCAGGCCTTTGAGAAGGATAACCGCCATGCGCTGGTCATTCAAATTCGCCGAACTCCATAAGCCACTAAGAATATACTGACAGTCCGCATCGACCAGCAGATTTGCCTTGAACCCGTAATAACTGGTAAGTCTACCTTTCGCATTTTTCTTGTCACAACGCGCGGCATGCCGGGGTAATGCTGCAAGCAATTCATCGTACGTGTAGGGCAGCATCTGTTCAATGGTTTTCTCAAACGGTCCTAGGCTCTCTTCATAAGCTTCCCGTTCCTTGCGCCGACGTTCCTTTTCTTCAGCAGAAGGACGTCCAGGCGGGTAGACGGGTTTTTTGGGCCGCTCGTCCACAGGCTCGGACTCGGGCTCGGTGAGTTCTAGCTGCAGCTGCTGAGCCACCGGAGCATCACTTGGCTTTTTAGCACGGCGGGCCGCGCGGCGTTTGGATGCAGCTTCGCTAAATAGGCTATCCCAAGCCTCAACGATAGAGGAATCCAAAGCGAGATGCATACCCGTAACGAACTCTTCCTCCAGGGCGGACAGCACCAGAGTATCCTGAAGGTCCTCGAGCATGCCCGTTTGCTCAAGCACATGAATCAAACGGGAGTACGAGGCTTCGCTCGGGATGCGGTTGGAACCGGTGAACCGGCACTGCACCCGAAATTCCTCGCTGAATCGAAGTCGCCGGACCAACGCGGATACAAACTCGATGCCCTCCATTTTTGCGATGAGCAGCGAGTAGATCATCGCGGGTACGTTTAGTTCTTCCGGCCGCCCACGGTTGTTCTTTTTTCCAAGCGCGTGCAAGACCGGAGCGAGATTTAAGTGTTCAAAGATCTGACTGTATTTATCTTCCGGTCGCATCAGCAACAAATCCTCAAAGGAAAACAGCTCTTCTTGCCGAATAGAATACATGGGGATTACCTCTTTTCATTCTCGGATGTTGGTTTGGTCACCTATATCTTCGAGATTTGGGGAGGTACTCCCTTTTCTATGCTCAAAAAAACCAATCCTAGCAAGGGTTTTGAATTATGAAATTGTCTCTTTTGTGCAGCTGATTTCCGGGTTTGGAGTCAAAAACAGCTTCTCCATGGAATTCTAATGCACAGACTGCAATAGATTGGGCATTCCGGCCGATTTACAGGTTTTCTGCTGTAGAAAGTGCAATAGAATGCGGGTCTGAGCTAACTTGGGTAGAGAGCCTCTCTACTCCCTCTTCAGGAATATACTTCGCCAGCTTAAGTCTGCTAGTTCCGCTTCACTTCTGCGGCTTCCTGTGATTCTGCTCTTCCGTTTCTGATTTCGTAGTCCCTCCGGCTGAGAAAAATCAGCATCCGGCAGCTTAAAGCCACGGCCCGGCGCCTGGCAGGTTCAGCAGGTTACATGAAAAAATCCCCCGTTCCCGCTGCTTTTAGCGGTTTCAGAGGATTAAATGATATAAGACATTGGTTTTAAGATGATCTCTGTGACGCTCTGGCTGCTTCTTTATTCCACTTGCCCTGCCATTGCTCCAGCTTGTGTCTGCGGACGGCTTCCAGCTGCTTGTGCTTCTCTTCATCCACGCCGATAATGAAATGCAGATGCGCAGCAATGACCAGAAAAGCAAAAACACACCAGACCACTCCAAAGCCAAGCACCCAGCCGGGGCCGTTCTGAAAAGACAGGTGCGGCAGCGCGTAGAGCAGCATGGCCAGTGCCGCCAGCATGTAGATGACATGCTTGAATTTGTTTCTTTTTTTCATCGATAACAGCTCCTTCTTCCACAAGGTTGTTCAATTGACTCTATATCTCTACTCTATGAACAGGCTTCCTGAAATATGAGACAAGTCGGAAAAAACATGCCGGGCTGAGCTTTTACTTATAGCAAAGGAGTGCGGTCATGTGAGATGATTGAACCATTTCAGGAGGGGGATTTTCATTGAACAACGCATTTAACTATTCCGAGTACATTATCCGCAAAAAAGTATTTTCCATCATGGGAGCCAAACTGCATATCTACAACAGCTCGGAGGAGCTGGTTATGTATTCCCAAATGAAAGCCTTCAAGCTGAAAGAAGACATTGCTTTGTTCACCGATGAGGGGATGGAAACAGAACTGCTGCGCATTAAAGCACGCAATGTGATTGATTTCAGCGCCACGTATGATGTGCATGACTCACAAACCGGTGAGCATCTCGGCGCACTGCGCCGCAAAGGGCTTAAATCCATTGTGAAGGATGAATGGATTCTGCTGGACAGCCGGGATCAAGAAATCGGGCTGATCAAGGAAAACAGCACCTTTATGGCATTGCTGCGCAGGTTCATTACACTGATTCCGCAAAAATATAATATTGAGCTCAGAGACATCACCATTCCAGCCTTCCGGCAGAACTTCAATCCCTTTGTCACGAAGATTATCGCTGACTTCTCCGAGGACCGCAAAGGTTTGCTTGACCGCCGCCTTGCGCTGGCTGCCGGGATTCTGCTCTGCGCAGTGGAAGGTAAGCAGGACTAAGGCGCCTGCCTGCGCGAGCTTGACCGGGTTGCCGGGCAATCCGGCCGACGGCGATCCTACAACGGTATTTCTGCTGTTGTTTCCGGGCAACCCGGCCGCCAGCGCTCTAACAACGGTATTTCTGCCGTTGGCATATAAATGCTTATATTTTTACAAAAAAAGGGCCGTTCCTTCAGCCGTATGGCTGGTGGAGCGGCCCTTCGCTTTTTTTCGGTATATCCAGTGTGCCCGTAAAGACTCAATAACTTATTGTGCACCGCCGTACATTTGCGACAGGCTGTCAGTAATAATTTTGTTCACATCCTCAATAACCACGCTTAGACGGCGTTCTGCATCGAATAAACGGCGGATGCCCAGATTCAGGTTAAGCACCTCGAACAGCTTCTCCATCTTTTCCATTTCTTCCTGCGGAGGCATTTCCCCGTTCATCATCCGCTGCTGCAGCTCGATCTGGCTCTGCCGGAAGTTGTCCAGCATCCGTTTGCTCTCCTGATCCGCTTCAATCACCCTCATCGCGCTTGTGATATCGGCTACCTCACTGCTGTCCTTAATGGCCCGTGCCAATTCATGCGCCTTGTCGATTACGTTCATAATAGAGTTCCTCCTAAAAGTTTTGTTAGCATTTCTTCCTGCATTTACTTCGTACAAAACTCGCTCCGGCAGCTTTTGCCTGAGTTTGTTAGCCGCTCCCTGTTTTAGTGTGCTGCTGATTCTGTACCCTCTGCCGGCGGAGAATTCCGCCCAGTACGGCTTTTTAGCAAATAGGTCAATCACCAAGGGTCAGATGTCTCCATATGATGAATGATATGTAACCCTTAAGATTCAAATAGCCGGCATCATGCTGCCTACCGGAAGGAGATCCACGATGTCTAAGTTCAAGATCCCGGTCCAAACGGTCCACTCGGGCATCCTGCAGGAAAACGCCGTAATGCTTGGCGAAAAATCCATGAAGAAGCTCAAAATACCGGCGCATGGAACCATCCAGCTCACCTTCGGATCTTTCCGGCAGGAGGTTACGGTCATTCCGGTGCCCAAATCCGACATTCTCCGCGTCAGCGAAGGACTGGCGCGGCGGCTTGGGCTCCGGCAACGACTGGCGCTCAATGTTTCCTATAGCTCAGGAAGCCGCATCTTGCGCCTTGGGCCGATAATCGGAGTGCTGGTGAGCCGTGACCATCCGGATCAACCCGACAGGCTGTTCGGCCCGATCACCATGTTCTGCCGGGAGCTGACCAATGCCTGCCATGCACAAGGAGCCTATGTATATTTCTTTACCCCGGAAGCGCTCGGAACGCACAGCACTTCCATTCAGGGCTGGGTATACGACGAAGGCTGGCGTAAGCTGAGTCTGCCTATTGCCGATGTGATCAACAATCGGCTTACCACGCGAAAGATGGAGAACAAACCTAGCGTACAGCATTTTCTGGCGGATGTAAAATCCCGCTATGGGACACATTTTTTCAATGAAAAATTTCTTGACAAGACTGAGGTATTTGAAGCGCTGGCCCAGGACGCCACCCTGCAGCGGTATCTGCCGGAATCCCATGCCCTGAAGGGTTTCGCGATACTCAAAAAAATGTGCGGAACCTATAACAGTGTGTTTCTTAAGCCGGTTCGCGGCAGTCTCGGCAAAGGCATTCTGCGCATTTCCAAGGATGAGAGCGGCAGCTACCGGCTGCTGTCCACCACGCCGATGGGCACGCGCAAACAAACTTATCCCAGTCTGGCAAAGCTGTTCCAATCCGTCGCTCCCAAAATGAAAACCACCCGCTACCAGATTCAGCAGGGCCTGCCCCTGCTGGAGCTGGGCCGGCGGCCAGTCGATTTCCGGGCCCTTGTGCAAAAGAACGGCACCGGAAAATGGGGCGTTACTTCAATTGTCGCCCGGACTGCAGGCAGCAACCATTTTGTCTCGAATCTGGCCCGCGGGGGGACGCTTAGCACAGCACGTGAGGCTATAGCGAAAAGCAGCCTGCCCTCCGGAGTGAAAGAGAACACGCAGGTTCTGCTTCCGCGGGCCGCCCTGGCCATTGCCAGGGGTGTAGAAACGTATATCCCCGCACATTTCGGAGAGCTGGGTATCGATCTCGCTCTGGATCAATCGGGCAGAATCTGGCTGCTGGAGGTCAACTCCAAGCCATCCAAAAATGACAACACCCCGCTGAACGATCAAAAGATCCGGCCGTCCGTAAAACAAATGATTTTATACTGCCGTTATCTGGCCGGATTATAAGGAGGACATCATGACGGAGACAGCAATGGGGTTCCTGGGCATTATGATAAGCCGGGGCCATGGGAATCCCCCAATCGCAGAACGGGAGTTCTGCAGCCAACTATGCCGGGCAGCCCCGCTGTACAATCTCCAGGTCATCGTGTTTTGCCCGGATGGCGTAGCCGGTGACGGTCGAACCGTCAGCGGATATGCCTGGGAGAACGGGGAGTGGAAGCCCGCGCGGGCCTCGGCCCCCGACGTCCTGTACAACCGCTGTCTAAACACCGGTCCGCAGGAAAAAAAAGCTGCTTCCTCCGCCTTGGCCGCGCTATCCCGCTCCCTTCCCTGGTCGCGCGGACTGCCCGATAAGTGGAGGGTCTATGAAATTCTCCGGCGGAGCCGCCGTGCTGCGGGGCTTCTGCCCGAAACCCGGCTCTATAAGAACTCCAGGGAGCTGGGAACCATGCTTGCGGAAAGAGATGCCGGGGTGTTCCTGAAGCCCAGAGCCGGCTCGCACGGCAAACGCACCCTGCATGCTGTCAGACTGCCCCGGAGCCAAGGCGGAGGAATTAACCTGCGCGGGCGGGATGGGGCTAATCACCCTTTTCACCATGTATTCGGCACGGTGGATGAAGGGCTGGGCTGGATCCACGACTTCATCGGCTTGCGCCGCTATATTATACAGCCTTATTTACAGCTTACAGACAGCCGCGGCCAGCCGTTCGATGTGCGCGTGCTTATGCAGAAGAACGGCCGCGGTGTCTGGATGCTGACCGGCATGGCCGTACGGCTGGGCAGCCGCGGCTCCCTTACCTCCAATCTGCACGGTGGAGGAACTGCAGTCGCTCCCCTGCCATTCCTGCTTGCAGAATACGGGGAGTCAGGAGGGGAGCTGCTGCAGGAACTGGCCGGGGCGGCGGCTTATCTCTCTCCATTGCTGGAGGAAGCCTGCGGCAGACTCGGAGAGCTGGGTCTCGATTTCGGCCTTGATTCCGCCGGGAGAATCTTTCTGCTTGAAGCCAATTCCAAGCCAGGGCGCACCGTGTTCCGGCTGACGGGCGACCGCCGGGCTGCTAGACTCGCTGCCGAGAATCCGCTGCGCTATACCCGGCATCTGCTGCTCACATCTGCGGCGGGTGCGGGTGTTCGCCGCTGGACCGCTCCATTATATAGGGAGAATGATATATCAATGGTTCCTAAGGAGGATTCATAAATGGGTCTCACTTTTTGCAATGTGCATTTCACCAAGCAGCCCCAAAGAGTTGTCTACGTTTCGGGCGAACTGATGAAAAGCCTCAAACTGTCCGGCAAGAAAAACATCCGCCTGCGGCTTGGCAAAGATGCGATTCCGGCAACGATCAAGCCGATCAAACGTGCCGGGAAACATCTGTTCCTCGCTTCGGGAGTGAAGAGCGCAATCAAAATTCCGAAGTCCGGAGGCGTCTATCTCCGCAATCTGCAGAATGACGAAGTTCAGCTTGGTCCGCTTGTCGGCGTGTTATCCGACGGGCCGTCTTCACCGGGGAACCCTTTTGGCTCCCGTACGGGCTTCATCAAGCAGCTGCTGCGCGAAGGCAGCAACAAATGCTATATCTTTGCGTTCATGCCGCGTGATATTGACTGGCAGCAGGAGCGGGTCAACGGCTATTTCCTGAACGCGAGCGGCAAATTCGAGCGCAAGCTGGTTCCGCTGCCGGATGTTGTCTACAACCGTCTCCCCAGCCGCAGAGCGGAGACTTCACCGTACATCAACCAGCTTCGCGAACGGTTCGGACGCAAGAAGATTCCTTATTTCAACTGGAGCTTTTTCAATAAATCAGATATTTACCGGATGCTGGAGAATGACGGCGTGGCTAATCGTTTTGTCCCCGAAACGCGCAGCAACCCGAGCCCGGAAGAGATGCGTGATATGCTCGACCGCCATCATTTCGTGTATTATAAGCCTTCCGCCGGCAGCCTGGGACACGGGATATACCGGCTGACCTACCTTCAGAAGAAGGGCTACTTCGCCCGTTACCGGAAGAACGGCAAAAACGTGCTGCTGCGCTTTGCCAGCTTCGACAGCCTGATGCGGATGCTGCGGAGCCGGCATGGCAATAGCCTGCAAAGCTACGTGGTCCAGCAGGGCATCCGGCTCATTGAAATCGACAGCTGCCCGATCGACTTCCGTTTTCACATGCACAAGAACGGCAGCAATCAATGGGTTGTCGTCGGTATCGGAGCCAAAAAAGCCGGCCGGGGCAGCGTCACCACCCATCTCAAGAACGGCGGTGCGCTGCTCACTCCGCAGCAGGCGCTCGGCCGCGTCTTCGGGGCCAGAGCCGACGAAGTGCTGCAGCGGGCCAAAGCGACAGCTGTGAAACTGGCCGAATCCCTGGAGCTTCAGCACCGGCATCTGCTCGGCGAAATTGGCTTTGACCTTGGAATTGACCAGGATGAGGACATCTGGATGTTCGAGGCGAATGCCAAACCGGGACGCTCGATCTTCCGTCATCCATCTCTGCGCGCTGAGGGCAAAGCTTCCATTGAGCATATTCTGGAGCATTGTCTATACCTCAGCAAATTCCGCAGGAGGGATGAACTGTGAACAGCCGAATCCCTGACCTTGGCAAACCAGTGATTGCCATTCTGACAACCAGCGACAAACTGCGGCAGTTCCGTGGAAACCGCGAAAACTTCCGTGATATTATCCGTACCGGCAAGGAAATGGGCTATCTGGTGTATGTCGTCACCGTCCGCGATCTGAAGCTGGATGAACCGGTGATAAACGGCTACGTCCCTTCCTCAAACGGCAGGATTTGGTACAGCACACCCATGCCGCTGCCTCAGGTCGTTTATAACCGGATTCCCAACCGCGAAGAGGAGGAAAGGGCCTCGGTTGCCCGCAAAATAGCAGAATGTCTGGAGCATCCCGAAATCCATCTTTACAACCCTAACTTCTTTAACAAATGGAATCTCTTTGAATGGTTAAAGGAATCACGGGCCACATCGAAGCATGTGCCCAAAACGAGACGCCTACGCAGCGCCAGCACGCTGGTGGCGATGCTGAAAAATCATGACAGCCTCTACCTCAAGCCGGAGAACGGCAAGGCGGGCAAAGGGATTATGCGGCTGAAATACCGCCTTGATGCCAACCTCCCTTACCGGCTGCAAATTCAGAGCGGTAAAAAAAATGTGACGTATAAAGCGGCATCCCTGGACCGTGTATGGGCACGGATCGGCAAAGAACGGGGAGCTTCACGTTATATTGTGCAGCAGGCGATTGAGCTTGCTGCACACCACGGCCGCCCCTTCGATCTACGCGTGCTGCTGCAGAAGAACGGCAAGGGGGCCTGGGCGGTAACCGGCATTGGGGCGCGGCTGGCCGGAGCCCGGAGCATAACGACCCATGTGCCGCGCGGCGGCAGCATCGAAGAGCCTGCCAGCATGCTGGAAGGCACCTTCGGGGCGGAGCGGGCGGCGGCCATTCTGAAGAGTGTGCCCATGACCGCCCTGCTGATCGCCCGGCAGATCGAACGGGCATCCGGAACCATGCTTGGAGAAATGTCGATGGATCTGGGCGTTGATGAAGAAGGCGGACTGTGGTTTTTTGAAGCTAACTCCCGCCCGATGAAATTCGATGAGCCGGCCATCCGCAAGCTGTCGCTGGAACGGATTTTCCAGTTCAGCCAGCATCTGTCCCGTCACCGCAAATAGCCCATGAAGCCCAATAAAGGATGTGACACCCATGCAGATATCATCCCTCTTTGACAGCAACCCGGAACGGTGGAAAATCAGGCTGGCTGGTCTGCTGGAGTTCTTGAGGGAATATGGGGAGAAGCGGATTACACTTCGCGGATGCAGAGTGCTGGCCCGGCTGACGCCGGAGCAGCTGTCACAGCCCGGCGTGTCTCTTCTGGCCGCCACCGTACGCGGCCAGAACGGCCGCCAGCTTGCAGGCGTCAGCTTCGTGTCGGGCTTCGGCAAGGAAGCCTGCCTTGTCGCCGTCCATCCCTTATACCGGAACCGCCGCACCGGGACGGCGCTGCTGACCGCACAGCTGGAACGCCTCGGCACTCTCGAATGCACCGTGGCAAGCGACAATGCCGCCAGCCTGAAGATGTGCTTCAACACAGGGCTTGTGGCGGTGGCGCTGAACCGGGGGCCTACCGGCAAGCCGACACTGCTGCTCCGTTCGCCGCTGCACCCAGCCAGCCTGCCCACAAATCTTCTACAAGAAGGTGAACTCCTGTGCCAGAACCCGTCTTAGGCATCCTAACGCTCTATATGAACGATGCGAAACAGCTCGAAGAGAAAAGCGTATACCGGAAAATGATTATTGAAGGCAGCCGAATGGGCCTGGATGTCTTTGTGTTTACACGTTTTTTATAGACGTATTTGCAGATCCAGTGATTTCGGCACCCCTTAATTTTTTGGTCACTTAAAAATCGGAGAATATGGTGGTATTTTTCTAAAGACTTGATTTGTAGCGGTATCTTAGTACAATGGTTTTATGACTACTCAAAAAATAATAAATGATGAGCTCAGAGTCAAAATATTTAAGGCGTTAGCTGATGAAACAAGATTGGACATCATACGGGCTCTATACGCCAGCAAGAAGGAGATGAATTGTGGAGAAGTAGGACACATTCGCGATACTACAAAATCGAATACTTCGTATCACTTGCGTGCTTTAAAGGAGGCGAAATTGATCAAGGTACGAAAAGAAGCTCAAGCGAAGTATATGAGCATCGATTTGGAGTCATTTCAAACTTACTTACCCGGATTTCTGGATACGTTGTAGAAAGAAATCCTTTTTTTTATTTCATTAGTTCAATAATCCTTGAACTATAGAACTAACTGCAAAGGGTGAATAGAATGATCAAATTAACTGCTTTATTTTTCCTCATCATGTTTGTTATCGGTACGGATACGTTTTTGATTTCTCCGCTCATCCCCACTCTTCAGGACTTGTTTCATATCCCGACCGAATATTCCGGTTGGATGGTAGGGTCTTATGCTTTAGGTTATGCCATTTTTGCACTGATTGCTGGACCGCTTTCCGATGGATGGGATCGTAAAAAAGTAATGCTTGCCGGCATGGTCTGCTTCTCGGTTTCAACCATGTTATGCGGCTTTGCCACAGGTTTTTGGTCGATGTTCTTCTTCCGTTTTTTAGCCGGAGTCAGCGCATCATTTACGGCGCCTCAAGTCTGGGCCTCGATCCCTGCTCTGTTTCCGACGTCAAAAATCGCCAAAGTATCAGGAATCGTCATGGCAGGCTTGGCTGCTTCCCAAGCGTTCGGCATCCCTATTGGAAGTCTGCTTGCCTCAACCCATTGGTATTATCCTTTTTTTACAATCGGTGCATGTGCATTATTGGTAGCGGTATTCATCTTCTATGCTTTGCCCGAAATGAAACCGGATCAAGGCCAAAAAACCAAGATTCCGATTTTCAGTAGATACATCCCACTATTGAATAGCCGAATGGCGAGAAAGGCTTTCCTCGCTCATTTCTTATTTCAATGTGGATTCTTTGCTGCCTTTTCTTTCATTGGAAAATGGGTGACGGATCGCTTTCACCTTTCAGTTGATCAAGCGGGGTACGTGATGTTTTTTCTTGGTCTCGGGAATATAGTCGGGAGCTTCGGCGGTGCCTATGTGATCAAAACGTTAAACCGTTTCAATACGCTGGTTGTGGGCTTTCTTGTCTCCATCGCATGTTTTATTGTTTTGCCTCACTTGCCATCAGTTGCGGCTTTCGAAGGTGTTTACTTTTTCATATTCGTTAATATGGGGATCGCTTTTCCCCTAATATTGGGAATGCTGAATTCATTAAATCCGACCATCCGCGGCACAATCTCCAGCTTGGCCAATTCAATCATGTACGCTGCGACAACGCTCGGTTCTTGGATCGCAGGCCTGATTTACGCGACTTTTAACGGTTTTTCCGCCGTAGGCATGTTTGCGGCTATATGCTTTGCCGGTTCGTTGTTATCTTTCATATTCAGCGGTATTTTGTCCAGTCACGCGAAAACAGAGAAGGAGATTGCATCATAAATGCATAGAAGAAATTCATATGGATATTCTAAATCTTTCAAAATTCAACATCCTAAGTATTAGTGAGAATGAATTTGATTTTCTAATACAAGTGGTGACGAGCTCTCCACCTTTGGCTTGCCCTCATTGTGGATGTATAGCCAACCTCTACAAACACGATAGCAGGGAGCAGATCTGTATGGACTTGCCTATTCACGGCAAGCGTGTAGGCCTTCTTATAAAGCGTCAGAGGTATCGCTGTAGAGACTGCAATCGAACTTTTTGGGAACACTTAGACCACACCATAGACGAAAAGCGAAACTGTACCAAACGATTATTGTCTTATATAGAGAAGCAAAGCCTTCAACGCACGTTTGTCAGCATATCCGAGGATGTTGGATTGCATGAAAAAACGATACGTAACATCTTTCGTGATTACATCAATCGTCTTAAAGAAACGCTTCGATTTGAAACTCCTAATTGGCTTGGGATTGACGAAATACACATTATTAAGCCAAGATGCGTTTTAACCAACATTGAGGAACGTACTTTGTTAGATGTTTTACCCAATCGTAACAAGGAAACCGTTGTAGGCTACCTCTCAGGCCTTCCAAATAGAGGAGAAATACAATATGTCACGATGAATATGTGGCAACCGTATAAGGACGCCGTGAGGGCTATATTGCCAAAAGCTCTTATCATCGTCGATAAGTTTCACGTTGTCCGTATGGCAAACCAAGCGTTAGAAACCATTCGTAAGCAGCTCCGAGAAGGATTATCGCCAAAAGAACGCCGCGGGCTGATGCACGACCGTTTTATCCTCCTAAAACGCCATACAGCGCTTACAGAGATGGATAAAATTACGCTTGACCTTTGGACAAAGAATCATCCTTCTCTCGGCACTGCTTATGACTTAAAGGAATCATTTTTCGATATTTGGGAATGTGATAGCAGACAGACGGCATTCCTTAAATACAATGAATGGAAAGCTAAAATACCAACTGAACTGCAATCCGCTTTTGAACCACTTACAAAGGCTATGAAGAACTGGGAAGAGGAAATATTCGCCTACTTCGACCATCGCATTACAAACGCTTATATGGAGTCTCTAAACAGCCTTATTCGAGTCATTAATCGTTTAGGCAGGGGTTACTCTTTTGAAGCCCTACGAGCCAAAATACTCTTTACAGAGGGACTTAAAAAGCAACGTAAGCCTGAGGAAAACTTCCCGATGTTTAATCTGCCACCTATTGGAATTGTTCGTGAGCCAGAAGAAATAATCTTGCCGGGAATCGATTTTTCCACCTTGATCGAGAAATTGGAGAAGGGCCAGCTATAAGCCCTCCTCCACCATTAAATCCGAATTTTCCAGTGTTGCCAGTGAAACCATGACCCACGGGACAAATTTATTCGACAATTCACCCTTGGGATTGTGTATCCGGAAAAGAAAAGCTTCCCCCGCCTGATTCTTCCACACCATGTAATCCTCTATTCCCTTATCACCGGCAGCCTGCAGATATAAATCTGCAAAACCCAGAGGATGTTCAAACAGTTCCCCGCTATGGTCACTTACCTTACCCATTGCAGAAAGTTCAGTTTGCCCCTGTTGCTTCAGAGCGGCGAGATCGTAACCGGCCGCCAGGTGTTCGATATCAGCATAATAGGCGGGGTCCTTAGTGAGTGATAAACGGCCGGACTGTGCATCTAATGTGAAGTCCTCAAACACATACAGGGAATACCCGTCGCCTTGCTCAAGTGTACCTGTCTGACCTGAACCCCCTCCCTCCTGTTCACCGAATGTCCGGGTTTTCGGACGTTCGGTTGCCTGGGGACCCGTATCGTCCGGACTGGCGGACTCCTGCGCCTCCGTGGCTGTGGGAGCAGCAGAAGGCTCAGGAGCGGCTGAAGCTTCAACCACAGGCGTAGCCGCTGCACTTGACGCTGTAGGCTCCGCCTCATTTGCTGTTTCATTGTTACTGCATGCACCAAGGATTGAGGCGGACAGAAGAATGCCAGTCGCTGTAGTAAACCATATTTTTTTCATGATATACCTCCTCATCTGATTAATAGTTATTACCCAAATGTGGAACATTCTCACAGTACTAAAGTTGATGGATTAGCCATCTGATTATTTAACGTGGAATACATTCTAATTATGAATCTGCTCCTTGTCGAAGCTCTGTGTAGAGGCATAATGATAAGGCTTCTTCATTCCAGCACTGTTTTGTCCTGCAGGCATGCCCAGGCGGCATCAGCAATAGCAATCTCCACTCTCTCCCGTTCATCCGGGTCTGTAACAAGATGGTCATCGCAGATATGAACCTTTGTCTCGCCTAATGTGTAGGTTGCAACAATCATGCCGGCATCCCCCCTGGCATTATGTGTATGCCGGGAGGACCGGGGGACAACCACGGTTGTCAGCTCCTATTTTTAATCTTGCGAATGTGTTTTTTTCATGCTAGCCCCCATATAATACATCCATAAATATTTTCCTTTAACCTAAAGGGGATGTATATATTGGATGTAGCTCTTTACTTGCGAAAATCCAGAGCAGATGAAGATGCGGAACGCCGCGGTGAAGGTGAAACCCTGGCCAAGCACAAGGCCGCCCTGCTCAAACTTGCCAAGCAATTAAATTTAAATATCATTCGTATCCGCGAAGAGATCGTCAGCGGTGAAACCCTGGTCCACCGTCCGGAAATGCTGCAGCTATTACAAGAGGTCGGATCTGGTGAATACGATGCTGTCCTGGTAATGGATATTGACCGTTTTGGACGCGGCAATATGCAGGAGCAGGGATTGATCCTGGAGACATTCCGCTCAGCCAAGACCAAGATTATAACTCCGCGGAAGACCTATGACCTGATGGATGAATTTGATGAGGAATACAGTGAATTTGAAGCTTTTATGGCCCGTAAGGAGCTCAAAATTATTACCCGCCGGATGCAGGGAGGCCGGAAGCGCGCTGCGGAAGAAGGTAACTTTATAGGTACCCGCCCGCCCTTCGGATACTTGATTGAGAAGCTTCCCGAGGGTCGCGGCCGCACTTTGAAGCCCCATCCGGAACAGGCTGAAATCGTAAAACAAATTTTCGCCTGGTACACCCATGAAGATCCCGGACAGCAAAAAGGCGGAAATAAAATTGCGGCTGAATTGGAACGGCTTAAGGTCCCCTCTTATAAAGGCGGCAGCTGGTCAGCTTCTTCTGTCTTAACTATTTTAAAAAATGAAGTGTACATTGGAAGAATTCAATGGGGGAAGAAAGAGGTTAAGAAGAGCAAGGACGGAAGCAGACACCGCTCATCACGCCATAGGAGCCGCGCTGAGTGGATTGATGTACACGGAAAACATCAACCCATTATCGACAGCGAAACCTTCCTGAAGGCAAAGCGGAGGCTCTCAGAGCATCATCACTCCCCGCATCAATACAATATGGATGGCAAACCCAGAATGACATCAGCCCTGGCCGGACTTGTAAAGTGCTCCGAGTGCGGAAGAACTATGGTTTACCGGCCGTACACCAGGCAACCGGCTCATTTTCGCTGCAGCACAGCCGGCTGTTCTACGCGCAGCAGCAGATATGATACCGTTGAAGCCCGGATTATCGAAGGACTTGAGCTTTGGTTAAGCGGCTATAAGATTAAATGGGGAAAGAGAAACCATCCGGCTCCACACAACGGACTCAGGTTAAAAGAACGGGCACTCGCCTCACTGCAAAACGAATTAAAGGAGCTGGAAAACCAGAGGGGAAAACTATTCGATTTCCTGGAAAGAGGGATTTATACCGAAGAGATATTTAAGGAGCGTTCACAGGATATCTCCAAGCGGATAACAGCAGCTGCCGAGGGAATCAACAAAGTGCAGAAGGACCTCGATCTGGAATTGGCCCGGAAAGAAGCGGGAAGCATGGTCATCCCGCTTGCAGAATCTGTAGTTAAATCGTACTATCAGACAGACAATCCCATAAGCAGAAATGCGTTATTGAAGTCCGTGCTGAACAAAGTCGTTTATAAAAAGGGCCCCGGCCAGCATAAAGAGCAATTTGAGATATTCTTGTATCCGCGTCTATAAAGACAGACCGCTGGTTGAGAACCGGCGGTCTGTCTTCCGGGCAGAACTTACTTGGCCTGAAATTATTGTTATCTGTCTGCTTGATACCGTTCCACTTCAAGGGAAGCTAATAATAATGGAGCTACCCCCATAGGCACATCCGACAGCACCTCCTCAGAGATATAGTAATCGTATGAGCCATTGCGGTCTTTGCTCAAACCCGCCCCATGACAGATGTGGTGCAAGTGAACGCCGTGTTCATCCTCTTCAGTCAAATGCTCGACAATGCCCTCATAACCTTTCAGCATCGCCTCTTGAAAAGATGGTTCCAGATAACCCAGTCTCAGCCCCTTGGCCAGCGCATACACAAACATGCAGGAGCCGGAAGCCTCTAGATAATTGCCCTTTCGCCCCCCTTGATCGAGCACCTGGTACCAAAGGCCGGTCTCCTTGTCTTGGACCTCCAGAAGCGCACCGCACATCCGCTGAAAAATACCTATGACCGTCCCCCGCTTCGGATGAGCGAGCGGAAAATGCTCCAGGCAGTCAACCAAAGCCATCGCATACCACCCCATCGCCCGGCTCCAGAAATGGGAGGACAATCCGGTAGACGAGTCAGCCCATTCCTGCTCTTTGGATTCATCCCAGCCATGGTAGAGCAGGCCAGTACGCGGATCGCGGGTCCGCTGCTCGACCAGCAGCAGCTGATGTGCTGCTTCGTCAATCAGTTCAGGACGTTGAAAGACCTTGCCGTATTCCGCCAGGAATGGAGAAGCCATGTACAGCCCGTCCAGCCACATCTGGAAAGGGTATACCTTCTTATGCCAAAATCCTCCTTCGGAGGTGCGGGGATGTCCAATAAGCTGTGCGGCCAGTAGATCGGCTGCCTTGGCATACCGTTCTTCACCTGTTTTCTGGTACAGCAAGAACAGATTTTTGCCCTCATTGATCTGGTCCAGGTTGTATTCCTCCAGCCTGTAGGTACGAATGGAACCATCCTCTCCAATGAATGTGTCCATGTGCCGTTCCATATAGGAGACATACTCCGGCCGGCCGAGCTGGACACCCGCCCGGGCCATTGCCATCAGCAGCATGCCCGGAACATAAGCCCACCGTTCCAGCACATATTCATCCTCTCCCTGCTCATTGCACCTTTCAAGAATCGTATCCGCGATTTTACTGGACCAGCGAACGCTTGTTGCTTCAGTTATAGTCACCTTTATTCCTCCTTCGTTAGTCATCCATTTCAGTCTAATCTTATGCTCCGGCAAGCTGCTTCCGCAGCCAGGCAAAGGCCGGTCCGCCATGAATCTCATGACCTCCGGTGAAGAAGTCCGCTTCAACCTGCCCGGAATGATGTGCTGCCCCGTAAATACTCTCCAACCGGGCTAAAGCCATTCTTGCCCCCCGGGGGCCAAACAGATGATCGGCATCGCCCGATTCAAGAAACAGGCCGCGCGGGGCAATGAGGCCCAGAAGATCAGGCATCTCCGCTTCCAGCAGGATCCCCGGAATATAATTGTCGAGGCAATGATTACGCGTCAGAATACTGTCCGCGAAGGTATTGGCATACCCGCTTACGACCGCACAGGCGATCCGCTGGTCAAGCGCGGCTGTGAAGCCGGCCACCAGTCCGCCGCCGGAAATACCCATAATTCCAATGCGACCGCCCTTAACCTCGCGCCTTGTCTGCAAATAATCCAGTGCTCTCTTGGTCTCGTAGATACGGTACCCGGCCATCGTCTTCCCAGCCATCAGCAGTGCCGAAGACAGGCGGAAGCAGGAATTACGTCCAGGCTCGCCGCTGGCCAGGTCTTCTTCCAGACGTCTGTCGCCAAAGCCGAGCAGTTCCGGGGCAGCCACTACAAAGCCCTGTCTTGCCAGTGAAACCGCGAAGTCCTTATGCAGCCCGGGATCTCCCGGCCGCTCCGCTCCGCCCGGGTCCAAGCCGACAATCTCTCGGCTTCCGTAGCCATGTCCGTGAATGGCAAGAACGGCAGGGGCGGGGGTAGACAGCGGCTGATCCGGGAGCAGAAGATACAGCGGCATACGAAGTCCTTCATAAGTAGTGATCTCTATACGTTCGCGGGTATACCCGGAGCAGCTTGTACGTTCCAGAAGAACCGGCCGCAGCGCTTCAGCTGTTTCCGGAAAGCCGCCCAGCCGCTCCGTAAATGCTGCGGCAAGCCCGTCGCGCCACTGCTGAAAGGGGATGTCCTTGCTGAAAGCCGAATTGCGCTGTGTTGAACCGGTCAGTTTATTGATGTATTCTTCCAGAGGCTCCATCCGAAGTGCTCCTTCCCTTAATAGCCTTCGGGATGCCACCCGTCAAGCACGGACAGCACCCTATACTGCGCCGCTTCCTGTGGAATCAGCTGCCGCGACCAGGCAGCTCTGGCTTCAGGATTGGCCCCCGGGCCACTGCTGCCGTATTCTTCATAGCGGCTGGTTTCCTCCCTGTCCGGCTGCCCCCAATTATGCCAACCTTCCCCGATAATCGAACCGTCCATGACAGTGCGGATAAAGGCCACATGGGCATAAGGCCGCCATGGGCGTCCAAGATACACCTCGCTTACCCCTTCACCGCTGGTAATTTCACAATCGAGGAACACATAACCAAACGGTGCGCCTTCGGGCGTTGATGCGGCTGTAATATATCCCCTGGAACGCTTGTTATGCAGCCGGCAGCGTTCAAACAATGCCGTAGCCGCGCCAAAAATATAATCTACATCGCCTTCAATATAGCATTCG
This sequence comes from Paenibacillus riograndensis SBR5, assembly GCF_000981585.1. Classification (NCBI taxonomy): domain Bacteria; kingdom Bacillati; phylum Bacillota; class Bacilli; order Caryophanales; family Paenibacillaceae; genus Paenibacillus; species Paenibacillus riograndensis. The sequence continues at coordinate 2,827,634 of NZ_LN831776.1, read as the reverse complement.
TTATAATATTGCTTCCCTTGCCCCGTATACAAAGTATCCTGGTCACCCAGCAGGCGTACACGCCGGAATACGGCATGACCAGCATCTACAAAAGCAGCCACCGCCTGGCCGGTGCCGGGACCGGAGGCATTCCGGATGGTCAGATTCTCAGCCGTGAAATGTTCGGCGAATACATTCAGGGTGCCGGATTTGAATGTGCCAAGCGGCTCTCCGTCCGGACCTAATGTGTGGGCATTGTCAGACCAGGTGATGATGGTGGAATTCGTGTCCTCCCCCAGCAGGAGAACCGGAGGTGTTCCCTGTTTTACTGTAACCTTTTCCTCATAAATGCCGGGCTTGATGCGAATCGTTACTGCTTCCTTGTATTCCTGCGGAATGGAATCCAGCGCTGCCTGTAGACTGCTGAACCCTTCACCGACACTCTTAGAGACTGTAATTAACATCTGCGGCTCCTTTCCTGTCAACCTAAGTTTATTCTATAATAACCGTAACGCTCCGGAAGAGAAGGGGAGAATTATGACCAGCCTGACCAGTCCCAATCACAAATATCATATTGAAGAAGGCCGCTACAGCATCCAGCATATGAAACGTAAAGGCATTACCGCAATGCCGCGTCCCCACAGCCATGACTTAACCGAGCTGTACTATCTGAAGCAGGGGGAGCGCGTATACTTTGTGGACGACCGGGTCATTACGGTTCATAAAGGGGAGCTTATTCTTATTTCCAGCCGGGAGCTTCATTCCACAGCAAGCTCTGAAATCGCGGAATTCGAACGGATTCTGATCAATTATGACCCCGCTCTTCTGCCGCCTTCCCTGCAGAATGAAGCCATCTGGTTTCAAGGCCGCGGGTACCGCCTGTTCAAGCTGAACCTGCGCGAGCAGGACGAAGCGGAAAGCCTGATGAGCCGGATGCTGGAAGAATGCCGGCTGCAGCGGTCCTATTACGAAACCAGCATAATCACTTTATTCACCGAGCTGATGATTCTTCTCCAGCGTTCAGAGAACATCTCCCAGGCCGGCGGGACCAAACATCCGCTTCATCATCTGGTAACGGATGTCGCCACCTATATCCGCGATCACCACCGTGAAGCCCTGACTCTGGAAGCGACAGCGAGTAATTTTTACATTAGTCCTTCATACCTGAGCCGGGTATTTCACCGGCTGACGGGTTTTCACTTTCGGGAATACATCGTTCATGTCCGCGTAAGGGAAGCCGAACGCCTGCTTGCCGGGTCCACAGGCAAAATTCAGGAGATCGCCTCTGCTGTCGGATTTGAACATCTCTCCCATTTTAATAAAACCTTCAAAAAGTCAACCGGTCTGACCCCGCTCCAATACCGGAAAGAAGCAAGGTCACACCCTTCGCGGAAGGTCAAGACGGATTTCCATCATCCGTAGACATTGATTTATTTCCCAGTAATCGTCAAGTCTTCGGATTGGGTGAGAACGACTTGGCTGCATCGATGCGCCGTTATCTCCGGCGTTTCCGCGGTCTGTAACCAGATGCGGTCCAGTGTAAGCCCCGTAGCATGCCGCAGCACAATTCCCCGTTCACTCACTGCGCGGAATTGTTCAATGGTCAGATCAGCAAGCGGCATCTCCGGCAGCCCGTTCACGAGCAGCGCGGTTGCCGCTCCATGGCACACAAGGTTCTTGAGCGTAATCTTCCGGAACTGCGGCGTTTCCTCTGTAACCGAAAAGTATTGCTCGTCATACCCTTCCGATCCTTCGACCCCTGCATAGAACATGTGAAAAGATACGGCCTCGTGGATGATTCCCGTCATGCTGATATTCTCCATGACAATATCCTCCACCACACCGCCTCTTCCCCGGGTGCTTTTGAACCGCAGGCCAATGTCCGTGCCGATGAACAGACAGTCGCTAACTCGAACCGCATGCACACCTCCGGACATCTCGCTGCCGATCACCACTCCCCCATGTCCATGATATACCGTGCAATTCCGGATGGTAATATACCGGCAGGGCAGCCCCCGCTTACGGCCTTCCTCATCCTTGCCCGACTTGAGGCAGATGGCGTCATCCCCCACATCAAAGCTGCTGTGCTCAACCAGAGCATGCGTGCAGGATTCCAGATCGAGGCCATCCCCGTTCTGCGAATACCAGGGATTGCGGACATGAACATTCCGCACGGTAATCTGCTCGCATCCAAAGGGATGAAGACACCAGGCAGGTGAATTTTGGAAGGTTGGCCCGTCCAGCAGCACCCGCCGGCAGTTGCGGAGGCTAAGCAGCGTTGGACGGAGGTACGCACGGGCGGGCAGAAACGCCTCCATGCGGGTGTCTCCCTTGTCAGCCAGCTTCCGGCAGAAGCCTTCTCCCTCCATGGCTTCCCGGGAAGGCCACCACACTTCGCCCTGCGGATCAAGCACGCCTCCGGATTCAATCAGATGGTTCCACTGCTTCTCCGTCATCTTGAACCGCTTCACCGGACGCCAGCCTTCGCCGCTGCCGTCGAACACCCCCTCTCCGGTGATTGCCACATCGCTTAGGCCTTCACCATCGAGCGGAGCCTGACAGCGCCAGCCGGCATTCCCTTCGTATTGGGAAGAGAGCAGCGGATATAAGGCGGGATCAGGGTCAAACTGCACCAACGCTCCCTGGTCTGCGCTCAGATTAATCCTGCTGTGCAAGGTAAGCGGTCCCGTTCGCCAGATGCCAGCCGGAATGACAACCTTTCCGCCTCCCATGGCGGCGCAGGCATCCAGTGCAGCCTGAATAGCGGAGGTGCACAGGGTAAATCCTCCTTCTTCCGCCCCATAGTCCGTGATCACAAAAGTCCGTCCGGGAATCCGGGGAAGCTCTGGAACCGGGTAAGCTATTGTTTCCGGATTGCTGCCCATTGAACCTTACCTCCCTTATTATTCAAGTCCTTCATAGCTGAACCAGTCAAAATCGGCATAGCTTTCACTCTCCGCGCCTTGAGAGCTTGTGTACATTCCGATATAAGCTCCTGTAAAACCTCCGGCCAGGTCCGTGCTGAGCACTCTGCCGTCAGCCCGTTCGAAGAAGGCTGTCCACTTGGCGGCTTCAGAGGATCTGTAATAGAAGCTGTACTCCTGTCCTCTGGCTTCCACCTTAAGCTGCACCTGATCCTGCGGATATGGCACGGACGCCAGCAGCTGTTCGCTGCCGCCCTTTCGCTGAATCAACTGCAGCACACGTTCGCCTGCCTCCAGCCCGTATTCATACCGGAAGTGGTAATCCGCATTCTGGAGAAGGACCAGTCCGGCAACCTCCCCTTCGGCAGCGGGACGAAACGTCATGTCAGCCGCCGCCCGGAAGCTCAAATGCTGCTGGCGCCTGCCGATAAAGGATGGATTGGCAATCTCCGAGAGCCGCTCCGCCTTCAAATGAAGCCGCAGGAAGCCGGGCTTCTCGGTAAGACTCCAGAATTCCCCCCGCGGTGTCCGCAGGAAATTCCAGATCAGCCCAAGCTCACTGCCCGTAAACTCATCGCGTGCAGGCAGCTCCGGCCACCTTGTCTCCGGCAAATCCGGAGCCGGTGTCTCCAATTCAAGCACGCCTTTGCCGGGGTTGACCACCGGCCATTCATTCTCCCATATGACCGGTGTCAGGAAGGTTTCGCGTCCCAGATTGCGGTAATAGCCGCCGCAGGTCCGCGAAGCCAGGCAGAACATCCACCAGTCACCGTGCTGGGTCTCCACAAGCTCCCCGTGTCCGACATTGACGATGGGATAAGCTCTGCCGAGATGGCGGTGCGTCAAAATCGGATTGGCTTTATGGCCCTCATACGGCCCCGTCACACTCTTGCTTCTGGCGATCGTAATCGCATGAGTATGCCCGGTGCCGCCTTCGGCAATCAGTACGTAATACCAGGCGCCGATTTTATAGATATGCGGTCCCTCCTGGGCGTGAGCCACCTTAAGGGCGCCCTGCCAAATGCTGTGCTTCGGGCCAATCAGCCTGCCTTGGCTAAGATCGATCTCCTGCAGCCAGATATCCATATGCTTCGGATAATCCTGCCCTTCCGGCGGAACCCGGTTGCCCGTATAATACACCTTACCGTCATCATCGAAGAACAAGGAGGAGTCAATGCCGGGTGCATCCTCCAGCCATACGGGGTCAGACCAGTCTCCGGCCGGATCGGTTGCTGTAACATAGAAATTGTGCTGGTTTTTGTCATTATCAACATAAGTGGTAATCATATAAAAAACTCCTTCATGATAGCGGAGCGTCGGTGCCCATATGCCCATGGAGGGAATCGTGTGATCCAGATTGAGCTGGGACGGACGGTCCAGTACATGGCCGAGCTGGCGCCAGTTGACCAGATCCTTGCTGTGGAAGATAGGCACGCCCGGAAAAAACTCAAAGCTTGAAGTCACAAGATAATAATCTTCACCGACGCGGATCGCGGAAGGATCAGGATAAAATCCCGGCAGCACCGGATTGCGGAATGTTCTCATTGCAGTAGTCCTCCTCAAAACAATTCAAATGTAAGCACCACCAATTATAGTTTGTATATGTTTAACTTTCTTGTATTTTCTATGTTCTATTTCTTCGTTTTTATACTTTCATGCTATATTGCCGATATTTCACTCCTTGTCAGCGAATGGCTTTTCCCTCTAGAATGGGGGTAACAGATTTACCTTAAGGGGTGAGCAGCTTGGGAAAAAGAAAGAAATTATACACCCGCTTTTTTATGAGCCTGACCGCAATTTCAGTCTGCTGCATTCTTGTGCTGGCTGTTGTGATCTTTTATTGGTACCGGAATATTACGATAGACAACGTCAACAAGGCGAATCAGAATGTGCTGGTGAATACTGAAACCGTTTTTATAAATTATAAAGAGATTGTCCAGAATTACGCTATGGACTTCTATAGGAATCCGAACATCAACGCGCTCATGATGAACGGAGACACGAGCTGGAGCGACCAGTTGTACAGTGCCTTAAGCCAAATCCGCGGGGCGCTGGTTGTTAACCAGTATATGGAGAACGCCTACATCATGGGGGTAAATGAACCTGTTGCGATGTTTGAGAACCTGCCGCTAAGCCCGGAATCCAAGCTGGAGCTGTTCTCGCGGATGCGGAATAATGTGATTGTGGAGTCACCGTTTCTATGGAAGGCAACCTTAAACAACGGTACCCCAATCACTCTGCTCACCGTGTTCTATAACGACCGGGCGTTTGCGGACAGTGAATATTACGGGGCGGTAGCACTGACCGTCAATCTGGGCAAGCTGCAGAACAATCTGTTCACTCAAAAAGAGGGAGAAATCACCCGTTACGCGGTGCTGGACGGAAACGCATCCGTGCTCATGCACAGTGCACTATCCGGTACCCCGCTGGAAGAGGACATGCTGAAGCAGGTAGTGGCTTCCTCCCCGGAAAGAGGCTCCTTTGTCTACAGGGGGAGCGGAGAGCCGCAGCTGATTACCTATGTATATTCTGCTGCGGACAAGCTATGGTTTGTGTCGGAGACTTCCTACAAGGACAGCATCCGCGATATCTCCAATGCCCGCACCCTGATGACCGGCCTGTGCTTAGCATTGATTATTGCCGCTGCCCTAACCGCCAACCTGATCTCGCGGCGGATGTACAAGCCGATTGGCCGGCTGTTCGGCAATATCGTTCATCTGTCCGGCAATGAAGAGGCGCTTAAGACAGGCGGCGATTTCGATACCGTGAGCCAGGAACTGGAGCAGATTGGCGTAAAGCTGGAGCAGCTCAAGAAAGAGAGCGATGACAGCGCCTTGATGCGATGGCTGCTGTCCCCCCGGGGAACCCCGGAGAACAGCAGTACGCCGATGATGAGCATAGCCGCTTCCGGGGGAGCATATTGCGTATGCGTACTAACTTTGCTGGAGTCCGGACAATCTGAAGGCTCCGGGCAGACCTTCGGGGAGGGCATTGAGCAGATTGAACTGGCCTTCTCCGAACTAGCGGCCGTTCAATCCTTCCGTCCGCATCAGGGAACTGCTGTGCTGATTCTAAGTGAGCTGAGAAGCGGCAGCTTCGACGATTACGCCTTGTTCCGCGGCAAATGGGAGGACATTGCAGCCCGGCTTCAGCACTCAGATGTCAGCTGCGCCTTAGGAATCAGCGGACTGACGGATGACTTACACCTGCTGAGGGCCAAATACAACGAGGCTGCGGACAGTCTGCAGTATATTAAATTTCATGTACAGCAGAACATCATCTTTGCGGATGATACCATCCATCTCAACAGCAGCCCCATGCCTGACAGCGCCCTTGAACCGGTGCTGCAAGCCGTTAGGCAGACGGAGCTTTCGGGCCATATTCCGCAGGCGGTCGAACGATTGCTGGCCGTAGCCTGCAGTTACCGCGCCGAGTCAGCCACCATCGCTTTGGCGAGGCTGGCCTTTGAGCTCAGCCGCACGGCTGAGCTTAATGCAGACGTTCAGCAATCCGGCTTTCTCGATAATTACCAGCGCATCTGGCAGCTCCAAAGCTATGATAAGCTGCTGCATTGGATTGTGGACAGCTGTTATACCGCCCTCAAGCGGATTGCCAGCATGAGCGCTGTACAAACCAAGAGTATTGCTGTCGAAGCCATTTGTTACATCAGAGATCATTATGACGACTCCAGACTCTCCCTTAATGCGCTTGCCGACAAGCTCTCGCTAAGTCCCGCTTATCTCAGCAGGCTGATTGCCGACGAGGTAAACTGCAGCTTCCCCGATTTCGTTAACCTGCTGCGCCTGGAGCAGGCACAGATGTTATTAGTCACTGAGCTTGACTTGGATATCCGGGAAATTGCCGAGAAAGTGGGCTATAATAGCAGCACCTATTTTACAACCCAGTTTAAAAAGCGTTTTGGGATTACGCCCTCCAAATGGAGAATGAATCATATTCTGCAGAAACAGGAATCTTCCTGATTGCCGCGCAATAAGCAAGGAACCAAAACGGCTGTGCCATCCTCCACGGGATAGCGCAGCCGTCTTTGTTCTAACGTTCTTGGAGAACGCTACCCCATTAATCCTACGGCAACTCTTTAAGTGGAAAAAGGTTAACTAATTTGCCGGAATACCTTATCCTCGTGCAGATGAAGTGGAAAAAGGGACACTAATTCAGCCCATTTCGCCATTGTTCAAGAAAAGTTGCCCAATTAAGTTTACTTTTTCCACTTAAAGCTCAGGATTTCTTAATTTTCGGAAAAATAAGTTCCCTTTTTCCAACTAGCGCTTGCGAAGAAGCCGGGGAGCAAGCGCTAGTTGGAATGAGGAAATCTAGAGCGGCTGATTCCTCAGCTTTATAGTTTTCAGGATATGGCCAAACCGACCCCGCCGCTTCAAGAACGGTATATCTGCCGCTATTTATGGCCAAACCGACCTTCGCCACTCTAACAACGGTATTTCTACCGTTATTTATGGCCAAACCAGCCTTCGGCTCTTCAACAACGGCATTTCTGCCGCTATTTGTTAGAAATTCGTCCAAAGGTGTTTATCCCCAACTTCCTGCATAATTTATCCCACGCCGCTCCAAAATCAACGGGGCATGCTGACGACGGATCGTTGTATGATAGGCAGTCTTAGCGTCCTTTGACTGCATAGAGCTCATATTGTATAGCTCATATTGTTATGCCACATGCACAACGCTTGCCCAGAAGTCAGTTTGGACATGCATTGGGGGCCGTATGATTATTATGTGGGTCATTCTGCGGACACGGTGAGCTTCCTTCACGCTCGATGTGCAACCGTTGCGGACCGGAAAGCCGTTATTGATAGAAGATTCGTCTATTCTGCGGGTTAACGGACTCAGATGCCTTTATTTGTCCCTTTCCCCTTTATCCCAGGCTCCATCGAACGAACTAGTCGAGTAGGCGGGGGCGCTTTCCTATCCCGGATTGCCCCCCTTACCCCTCACAGATCCGTACGTGCCCAATTAAGGCATACGGCTCTTCAAGTTACCATTCACAGTTGCATACAAGTTGACCGTGATGCGAGGCTTTGGCAGCGGATTTCGTGCGAGGAAGGCTTTGAACTTCTCCAGCGTGAATGTTCGTTTCTGACTCCGTCGGTTACGCCATTTCCATATCGCATTTAACACCAGACTGTAGTAGCGGGAGATCCCGTGCCAGTTGTCTGACACGCCATAGTATTGGTAATGACCTCTTAGTTTCCTCCGTACGCTGTCCACGAACATCCCCTCCGGCTGGTGTCGGTTCTGACGAGCCCACTGCGTAATCTCCTTTACCCGCAGTCGAAACTTCTTTGGACTTGTTTTGCGTAGGAGTCGGTACTTTCCGCTTTTCCCTCTACCCCAGATGTGGCGGAACCCCAGGAAGTCGAAGGTCGCCGGCTTGGTCAACCCGGCTCGTTTACAGTCCACTTCCGCACCATATCCGAAACGAATCAGCTTCGTTTTCTCTTCCGCAATCGTCAGATTGAACTTTCCCATTCGCTCCTCCAGTGCCTCGTAGAACGCCTTCGCCTCTTCTTCCCGCTCAAAGCCACACACAAAATCATCAGCAAACCTCACCATCCCTGCTTTTCCCCGGCATCGCTTCCCCTTGATTTCGATCTCGAACCACAGGTCTAACACATAGTGGAGGTACACATTCCCAAGTAGGGGAGACAGATTGCCACCCTGCGGCGTGCCTTCCTCTGTTTCTTGGTAGAACCCTTCTTCCATTACGCCACCTTTCAAGAAGCGCCCGATGAGTCGCAAGAAGTTTGGGTCTGCGATGTCATGTTCCAGAAATTGTCTAAGCCATTCATGATCGACATAGTTGAAGAATCCCTTAATGTCTACATCCACAATGTAGCGCACGCCTTGTTTCATGATAAGTCGATCTAGTGCCTGCAAGGCTTGGTGTTGGCTTCTTCCGGGTCGAAACCCGTAGGAGCAGGGTAAGAACTTCTCTTCATAAATCGCGTTCAATATCTGGCTCATGGCTTTCTGGACGAGCTTGTCTTCGTAGGAGGGAATGCCGAGCGGGCGTTTGTTGCCGTTTTCCTTCGGAATGTACGTCCGCCTTGATGGTTTCGGTTTGTACGCCTGCCGCTTCATACGCGAGAGGAGGTCTTCCAGATTGGACTCCAGCTCTCTTTCGTATTCGGCTTTCGTTACACCGTCCACTCCTGCCGCTTTATCTCCTTGCATCTCCAGATGACAATCCCATAGCCTCTGTTTATCTAACAGATGGACCAGTGATGTCATCCGCTCTTTCGGTCGGTTTCTTGCTACTTCTGCTATTCTGGATAGTTTCGTATCCATCGCTTCTCTACCTCCGTGTGTAGTCGATGTTTCCCTCTCTCAGATCGGTTTCCTGCCTTCTCCTTCCCTCCACCAGCATTACCCGGTTTCTTCGGTACTACGAGTCGGTCCGACTCCCTGCGCACCATTTGCCTTTCTTCCTTTTGATCGGTTGGCAGGCATACTCTCGCACTTTTTCCTAAATAGTACTCCGTCGCGAAAGAGCCGCAGGGTCTCCCGAGTTGCTGCATGGTCATTGGTCAGCATGCCTGGCTCTCTGACTCCGGGGAAGCGTGGTCACACTCGCCATTTTTTTTCCGCGTGATCACATGTTGCCTTCCAGTAGCCGTAAACCGTCGGCCTTCCCAACGTACTCCTTTTCGGAGCTCTATCACTTTCAGGCCTACTACCTTCCTGTCTACGCTTAGCACTCTGCGTTACTGCAGACAGCCCAAGACTCGGTATTGGTGATGTGGCTTCCATCTTACCAAGCGGGGTTCACACCCGCTAAACCATGCAACCTAGCTCGGTCGCTCACGGCTCCTGAGTCCGCAACTGCTGAAAAAGCAAGGTTTTTGGCAAAATAAGGGCTCCTCGGTCCGCATCAGTCTGCGAATGGAGCCCAATCCCTCCTGTGGAGCCCAATTCTTCTGCATCGCTTATATCCACTGAGGCTTCCAAGATATCCACGTTTTTTTACACTGTATAATTTCCTAATACAATTAAATTAGGGGTAAGTCGCTTCCCCAAAACATATAATGAAACCCCTTCACCCCGCATATTCTGTGCAATCCCCCCTTAAATAAGGCTTTTTCACGCCTAAAGAACAAAAAAGTGATGTCTTTCCCGTTTTTTTAAACCGTCCTTTTCCGCTTTTTTAACTTTTTTTCGTTTATTATGATAGCGTTTACATTCCAGGCCGATTTATGATTTGCCTGTAAAGCGTTCTCCTGAAACAAGGAACAGAAATGACAACGCTATATAAAGGAGTGGACTGTTAATGATGCAAGAGGCTACACCGGAAACACAGGGACGGCTAAGTCCGGGAATCAGGACGGCCAGAGCCAAAAGCTTCCGTAAATCCCTAAAGAAGGACAGCACACTATACCTGCTCGCTCTTCCGGGGATCGTCATTCTGATTCTTTTTGCTTATCTGCCGATGAGCGGTCTGATTCTTGTCTTTAAGAATTACAACTTCAACGACGGAATCTTCGGCAGCCCGTGGGCCGGCTTCTCCAACTTCGAGTTTTTCTTCTCCAGCATGGAAGACTCTCTCAGGGCTACACGCAACACGGTCATGCTAAATGCGCTATATATGCTGACCGGCACGTTTTTTTCAGTGGCGATCGCCATTATCCTGAACGAGCTGCGCAGCAAATGGTTTATCAAAATCACGCAGAGCGTCATGTTTTTTCCGTACTTTATTTCTTGGATTATTATCGGGGCTATTCTGTTCTCCCTGCTGGATTACGACAAAGGCATTATGAACCAGCTGCTCCAAACGCTCGGCATCTCCCAGGTCGACTGGTATTCCAGCCCTTGGCTGTTCGTCATCATTCTGGTGCTGGCGAATATCTGGAAAAGCGCCGGCTACGGCGCCATCATCTATTATGCTGTCCTGCAAGGCATCGACACTTCCTATTATGAAGCCGCAAAAATCGACGGTGCCTCCAGATGGCAGATTATTACCAGGATTACGGTGCCAATGCTTATTCCGTCGATCATCCTAATGACACTGCTGGGCATCGGGGGCATGCTGAAAGGCGATCTCAGCATGATTATGGGAGTAACCTTCCTGAATCCGCTGCTTCTGCCGACTACCGACATTATCGATGTGTATGTATACCGCACAGCCATCCGTTCCGGAGAATTCGGCTTTGCTTCAGCCATCACGCTCTATCAATCCGTCTTTGGCTTCCTTCTGGTTCTGGTGGCCAACAAGCTGGCCGGCTGGTATGACAAAGACAGCAAACTATTCTAGGAGACTGATAAGATGCAAACTACCGAAAACAAAGGCCTGCTCATTTTCTTTTATTGCTGTATAGCTATATTTTCAGCCATCTGTCTGGTGCCGTTTATTCTGGCCGTATCCGGCTCATTATCCACCGAATCCCGAATCGCTGCGGAAGGATATTCGTTCTGGCCCAGAGGCTTCACCTTTGAAACGTATGAATTCCTGTTTGGCTCCAAGGCGCAGCAGATTCTGCGGGCATATTCCATGTCGGTGATCGTTACGGTGCTCGGCACCGTGTCGGCCGTACTGGTGACCACCGCTTATGCCTATGTCATATCTGTTAAAAGCTTCCGGCTCAAAAATTTCTTTGCCTTCTTCGCCTATTTCACGATGTTGTTCAGCGGAGGAACGCTGCCATGGTATCTGCTCAGCACCAAATATTATCATTTGGGCGATACGCTTATCGGCCTGTTCATCCCTTATGTGCTAAGTGTTTTTCTGATGTTTCTTATGGCCAACTATTTCCGCAGCATCCCGCATGAAATCGTGGAATCTGCGCAAATCGACGGTGCCGGACATCTGCGGATCTTCTTCAGCATTATGATTCCGCTGGGCCGGGTCGGACTGGTCACAATCTCGCTTTTTTACGCGCTGCAGTTCTGGAATGATTTTTATCTGCCGCTAATGCTGGTAACGGATCAGAAGCTCTATACGATCCAATATTTAATGTACAACATGATGGCAAACATCCAGTTCCTGGCCTCCGGCAATGCGGCTCAGGTCGGTGGAGCTATCATCGCACCGCCGCTGGAGACAGCCAAAATGGCGATGACCTGCCTGACCGTGCTGCCAATCGCCATATTATATCCTTTTCTCCAGCGTTTTTTTGTCAAAGGCATTATCGTGGGTTCGGTCAAAGGCTAATTCCCGGCAAAATGCCCTGTCATGTCCGGTTGCACCGGGTTTATGCTCCCCTGCACCTTGATGTACAATAAGACTTAAGGGAGCACGACCTTTGCAATAGATGCCTCAAACATTATGATTCTATTCAGGAGGGTTCATCATGAAAAAGAAAAAAGGTTGGTTAAGTTTGCTCCTGGCAGCAGGTTTCCTGGTAGGCGGCTGTTCTCAGGGAAACAATGAAAGCGCTGCCCCTAGTTCCGGAAGCGGAAATGAAGGTACACCTTCCGTTACGGATAACGGCAGTAAAGACGGCAGCCCATTGGCTCCCGCCAAACTGAAAATTGTGCTGTACGGGGATGAATCGAACCGGATGAAGGAACTGGCGAAGACAGAGTTCTACGACGTAATCAAGAAAGAAATCAACGCTGAGGTTGAATTTCATTTTCTGCCTTGGACAGAATACGGCGGCGGCAAAACCGACCTGATGCTGTCTACGGGAGAGGACTTCGCCACCTACACGGATGCCAATTACATGGTGAAATCTGTGGCAAAAGGGCTTTATGCCGATCTTACCCCCTATGTCAGTGCAGCAGCCGATTTAAGTAAAAATGTAGACGAGGCTTCCTTCAAGGCCTTTCAACTAGATGGCAAGCAGTATGCAATTCCGGTCGGCAATAAGCCGAATTCTGCAGAGTTCTACAGCGCGCTGGTCAGACAGGATCTGCTGGAGGAAGCCGGCATGACGCAGGTCACCTCGCTGAAGGAACTGGAGCAGTTCTATGATAAAGTGCATGCCATTCATCCCGAACTGATCGGGTACGCCAACACCGATGCCCGCCGGATTCTGCAATATGATTACACGGACAAAAACCTCTATTGGCAAAATGATTTTATTGCCCTGGACGAGTCTGCGAAAGATGATAAAATCATCAGCTGGTTTGAAACCGAGGAGTTCAAGAAGTATGCAAACCTGATGCGCGGCTGGTATGAAAAAGGAATCATCCCGAAATATGCCGCCACCAATGTTCCGCAGCTGCAGTCTGACTGGAACTCCGGCAAAGCGATGTTCTGGGCCGGTACAGCGGCACGTCCTTTTGAAGGGGCGGCAACGATTTCACAAGCAGTGCCTGAAGCCAAGCTGGTCAATTATTTCCTTGGCAGCGGCCGGCCAAAAATCAGCCGGGGCACGTACAGCACCGCCTTCTTCGTCTCTACCGCAGCCAAAGACCCTGAGCGCTATGTGATGTTTTTTAATCTGCTGCAAAAAAACCAGGAGCTGTACGACTTGTTCGCCTACGGGATAAAGGGAACCGATTATACGGTGGACGAGAACGGGCGTCTGACCAAAATAAACACCGATTCGCTGATCCCCGACTGGCTGCTGATGAACAAAAACTTCATCCGTTTCGACAACACCGTTCCGGATGAATTCATCGCTGAATACAAGGCTTGGGACGATGGGGCCATCATTTCCAAGGGTGCCGGCTTCAATTTTGACAATACACCGGTCAAGAATGAAGAAACGAAGCTGAACGGCGTATTCACGGAATACCTCGCACCCATCGGCAGCGGCTTCAGCGATTATGACACCGCCTTCCCCAAAGCGCTGGACAGGCTTAAAGCAGCGGGGATTGATAAATACATCGCTGAATATCAGAAACAATTTTCAGAATGGTACGCCAAGCAGAAGTAAGTCCTGCCACCGCGATCACCATACCGGCAATAAAGAAGCGTGGCTCCTCATGGGAGGCACGCTTTTTTGCACAAAAATCCAGACTCCTGACCGTTCAGCGCAGCCTTTGGCAGCTTAGAATTTCTTCCTGCCGGATTCTCTTTGAATAACTTCATGGTATATTCTTAAATAACTGTCAGTCATCTGCTTATTCGTGAAGTGTTTCTGAACATACGCTCTCAATAAGTGCGGCGAAGGATATCTCTTCTGCCGGACCTTAACTGCCATCTCACTTATGTTATTACAAATCAGGTTAGGAAATCCGGATAATATTTCCGGTACCGCACCATTTCTGAGCGCCAGCACCGGAGTACCGCAACCTAAACTTTCAATCAGGACCAGACCGAATGGTTCTTCCCATAATGTCGGGAATAGCACACATTCCGCATGCTTGAGTAGCTGCTGCTTCATTTTACCGCCCACAGGTCCAACATATTGGATATTGGGATTGTTCCGGATGCGCGGCTTGACCTCTCTCTCAAAAAATCTGGAGGCTTTCACGGGACCCGCGATAATCAGCCGTTTGCCAGTTTTTTCGGCAACTTGTATAGCTTGCATAACACCCTTATTCCGGATAATCCTGCCTATATACAACAGATATAAATGTTTCTCTGTGCTGAATTCATATTCACGTGTATTAATCCCATTGTATACGCAGAAGCCTTTGTTGTTCCCCATCAGCCGGCGGGCGCGTTTACTTACGTATACAGGGTATTTAATCCGCCGTTTGACCGGAATATGCACAGTGCATACCGTTGGAACCTTAGGATTAGTTACGCCGAGCGCGGAACGGAAAGTATGGTCATGGATAATATCAACCCGCTCAGGTAATTTTTTCAGCACAAATCTTGCTATGCTTTCGTGGCGGAGCCCCTTAGGATAGGTGATAAGCTTGGCCCTGCTCCTGCTCCCTAGAGCTGCAAATAAATAGACCTTATGCCCTCGTCTAACCAGCTCTTCCGTCAGCTCATAAACAATTTTTTCAGTCCCCCCTTTGATGGAAGGGACCGGCTGTGCGTTTGGATAATTCGAAATCACTTGTGCGATGGTTAATTTTCTGCTTTCCGGAAGCTTAATCAGCTTTTTCATACCAAAGAGATCCCCTCCAGTTTCCCCAAGAGATTTAGATAAACCAGCCTTAATTTCCGCGATGCTCCTGCTTATAGCTGCCGTAATCGGCCTATATACCGCTTGGGATACGCTGAAGTATCCAACCCCGTCGTCCGAACTTGTGATTTAGCTGCTCCTAAGGGTAAAAGGCCAGGGATAAAATAAACTATGCAATAAAATAAATCTTGCGTGGGCAGTAATCTTAGCGTTATAAACGAGAATTTTTTATCAGCAAAAAAACAACCTTCTAATTCCCAGTTTTACATTGAGATATAAAATATACATACAATCGAAGAAAATAAAAACGAAACAACACAGTAAAGATAATACTTCGACCAAATTAACGATGAAATGAATAACACTAAACTTATTATTAATATCCCTAAGTAGATCATCCTTGCTTCATCATTACCTGAAAGATACCCTCCCCCAACATTTAGCCTGTATCCTATGAATGCATACAAACTGAAGAATCCTGAAATAAGACTTGTGAAAATAGAAATAATAACCTTCATGTATTTTCTAATTTTAAACACCCTTTTCACTATATAAATTGAATATTCATGCAGCTCTCAGAAGACTAAAAAATCAGAATTCAATCCAATTCAATTGTAATCATTCCCTTTACACCTAATTATCGGTGTTTAACTTTATTTATGTATATATCCATAATCAATCGTTGTATCCATCCTGATAACCATATTGATTACACTCGGCTGAAACACTAACTTTGGAGCCTGCATTTTCATGTGAATAAAATAAAGAGCCGTTTAAGCCGTTCCTACATACATGTCTATAATGAACGTGTTATTGTGTTTACACCCGGTGATGTGCACGTCAGCAAGGATCAGATTCATGCACTTGTGTATGACGTTAAAAGCGGAACATGGTCGCGCAAATGGCGCTCTTTTCCGAATATGATTTATGACCGCTGCCGGATTCAGCGCAGCAAGCGGTTCGAGCAGCTGCTGCGCTTCCGCGCGCGCTACGGCCATCTGACCTTTCTGAACCGGCCGCTGCGCAATAAATGGACCGTGTACCAGACCTTCTTGCAAAAAAGCCGGTTCCGGCAGCATATGCCGGAAACCTTGTTATACCAGTCTTCCGCCGATCTGCACCGGATACTGAAATCCAGCCCGGTCGTCTATATCAAGCCGGCCAGCGGAACAGGCGGGCGCGGCATCCTGCGGATTGAGCGGCTGAAGGAAGGCAAGTCCCTCTACGATATCCAGGGACGCCGCCTGAGCCGGCAGATCATCGCTCCCCGCAAGGTCCCGCTCACCCGCCTGGAGTCCATTGTGCACCAGTGGTGCCTCGGCGGGCGGTTCCTCGTGCAGCAGGGCATCCCGCTGCGCCTGTCCAGCGGACGCTACCACGACTACCGCATGCTGGTGCAAAAGAACGGCCAGGGCGTGTGGGAGCTGACCGGCATGGCCGGCCGCGTGGGCGCTGCCCGCAGCGTCACCTCCAATCTCCACGGCGGCGGCCACGCCATCCGCGCAGAGATTCTGCTGAAGCAATGGCTCGGCAGCCAGGAAAAGGCCGAGAAAGCGATGAAGACCGCCGAGAAGCTGGGCCTCGACGCCGCAGCCTACCTGGAGGAAAGCTTCGGTACCCTCTGCGAGCTGGCCCTGGACCTCGCCATTAACCGCGAGGGCCAGATCTACGTGCTGGAGGTCAACCCCAAGCCCGCCCGCGAGGTCTTCTCCCGCTCCGGCGACAGCAGCACCTACCGCAAAGCGTTAACTCGCCCGCTGGAGTATGCGATGTGGGTGTATAAGAACAAAAATGCGCCGAGTCCGGCGAAGGTGGTTGGGGACTGAAGAGTTGGTACTCGAAATAAACAACCGCCCCTCTACATATAGAGGGGCGGTTGTTGCGTCGATAGTTTTGCGCGGCGCAACTCCTTCTAAATTAGGTTTTATTTCTTTAATCATTTAGTACTTATCTTGATCATTTCTACGTTCTACTTTCCAAACAAACATAAGAAATAGTTGAATTATAATATGTTATAATTCCAACCTTCAATACGGAGATCAAGAATGTAAATTGTTAGTAGATGCACCAAAACAATAATTAAAGTATGAAATAAGGCTCTGGGGATATGGGTTATGAATTTTTGCATATACTCCACCTTTCAAAAAATATTCTCCGCTTAAAATCCACATGTCCCACCTCTCTACTCTTTTTTTATGAAATGATATCTATTAACTGATCACAATAAAAAGAAGCTGTCTGATAGATTATTGCTGTATACTGTTTCCTGATCTGAACTAACATATGTATAATTGTGAAAACTTCCAGTTGAACTAAATAGAAAAACGAAATGGTAATAATTATACTGATTGATAAAATTCTTTTCAGTACAAATCCCATCTATACTTTCAAACGATTAACTTCTTTTCTTATTTTGATTAGATAATATAAAGTCAAAATAAATTGGATAATAGAAATACTCCAGGGAAGCAGAAAGAGCATTTCCACTTGATATTTTGGAAAAAATTCAATAGAAACAACAACCCCATACTCACTATCTCCAACACCTTGTATTGCTTTGAAAAATAAAATGAGTAAAAAGCTTGGGATCATAGTTACCAAAAACCAGTTGACATGGTATTTTAACCTCTTAGTCCTTATGCATAAAAAAGAATTAATAAAACATAATAATAGCGGTACAAAGTATACCTTAAATGAGTATTTTAATAACTCTGTTCCCCACCCCTCTATTCTTATCTTTAAGAAATAGATTAAGATCAGATGCAGTCCAACAGCCAGTAGTACATAAAGAATGGCTTGTAGTACTGTCTTTATCGATTTCATCTTTCGCCCCCCTTTTTTGCTACTCTTTTAATTAATACTCGTTTGATATTCATCACCTTTCACCGAGTTTATTTTACCTACCTCACAAGCCCTGATACTACGCTTGAATTTCCATGTAATTTGAACATAAATACTAAATACCCTTTTAATGTAATCATAGGGAATTTGAAGGCGGAAATAAATAGCCCCCTCATTCGAATCAAGATTTTATTTGAACTGATTTAAAGTTTATGAGCCAAGAACAAAGTAGAGCTTAAGTACAACCTCTTTATTGGCCCTTTTGAGTTCAGATTACACAAATAATTTCCATTTATATGAGGACAAAAACGGCTGTACCCTCCTCCACGGGACAGTGCAGCCGTCTTGGTTCTAGCGTTACCTGGAGAACGATTCCCCATGAACCCTACGGCAACTCTTTAAGTGGAAAAAGGGACACTAATTTGCCGGAGTACCCTATCCTCGAGCAGATGAAGTGGAAAAAGGGACACTAATTCAGCTCATTTAGCCATTGGACAAGAAAAATAGCCCAATTAAGTTTACTTTTTCCACTTAAAGCTCAGGATTTCTTAATTTCCGGAAAAATAAGTTCCCTTTTTCCAACTAGCGCCGCCTGACGAAGACACCTGTAAGCAAGTACTGGCTGGAATTAGGATATTTAGACCGGCTACCCCCTCAGAACTCGGCCCTCGCCGCTCCAACAACGGATTTCCTCTGCCGTTGTTCCTGGCAAGCTGGCCTTCGGCTTACGGCCCAGGGATCCCCACCACTCCAAAATCAACGGGGGCATGCTGAAGACGGATCATTGTATTCCTTCACGATCTCTCCGCAGCCGTTACGGACAGGAAAGCCGTTAATAATAGAAGATTCATCTATTCTGCAGGACTACGGACAGAGATGCCCTTATTTATCCCTTTCCCCTGTATTCGAGGCTCATTCGAACGATATAACGGCCCCTGAGTCCGTAACTGCTGATAAAGTAAGATTTTTGGCAAAATAAGGGCTCCTCGGTCCGCTTCAGTCCGCGGATGGAGCCCAATCCTCCTGCATCGCTTATATCCTATGAGGCTTCCAGGATATCCAAATTTTTTTACACTGTATAATTTCCTATACAATGAAATAAGGGGTAAGCCGCTTCCCCTAAGACATGTAAATTCTTATCTTTTAAAAAAAACTAAACTGCCCCTTCCTGTGTGAAACAGGCGGGGCAGTTTAGTTTATGCCGGAGCTTAATATATATCGGCTTATTGAGCGGTTTTACCGGACAGAACCCCTTGCTCCGTCTGCTCCTTTCCACACGCTTTATTTCATCAGCCGGTTAACCTCAACCTCCATTTTGCCGAGAACCTCATTCGCGGTAGCGCTTTGCGTGTATAGTTCGTCCAGCAACATTTGGATCTTCGTATCGATCTGCTGCCAGTTTTTATGTCCCGGTGCGATCCGGGCATCGGCCATTTGGTCGAGGACGGCCAGCTGGATGCTTTCGGGCGAAGGTTTGGCAGCCGCTCTCAGGAAAACATCGGATTCAAGCACAGATTTCCGCGAAGGAACGAAATACTGGGCGGTTACGCTCATGGATTCGGCGCTGGTGATGAATTTCAGGAACTCCGCAGCTTCTGCCGGATGCCTGGTTTCGAATACGGAAACTCCCGCATAGCCAAGTGAGGTACCCGTCCCTTTAATACCTGCGGGCATGGGCGCGATGTCCCATTCAAAGTCAGTGACCGCGCGGGCCTTAGAGGTATAGCTGTAGCGGTCCGTGTACATGCCGATTTGGCCGCTGTCGAAGGACAGCTCGTCTCCCGGCAGCGGATGCACCTTGTCCTTGAACATCAGATCGCTGTACAGCTGCAGCGCTTCCCTCCCCTCCGGCGAATTCAGCGCAAAGGCCGAACCATCGCTGTCAAACAGCTCTGCACCATGCGACCAGAACAGCGGAAGCAGCGCATCCGACCAGTTGTTCCAGTCGCGGACCAGCTTCACTCCGTAGATGCCTTGCTGCGGATTAGTGATGCTGCGGGCGGCTTTGAGAAATTCATCGTAATTCCAATGGCCTTCCTTATATAGCTCCGTTGGTGTCTTCAGGCCTTTCGAGCGGAACAGGTCTTTGTTGTAATAGATTAGAACAGGCGGCGTGGAGAACGGTATCCCGTACAGAGAGCCGCCCCGGTTGAAAATGTCGAGCGTGGACGGATAAATATCCGGATAATTGTATCCGGGGTCGTCCTTCACTTCGGCTGCAATATCCACCAGCTGCCCGGATTCAAGCAGCTGCGGGATCATCCGCTCCGCCAGCCAGCCGGCATCGGGCGCAGTCCTGGAGGCCAGCATGATCGACAGCTTCTGCTGGTAATCGGCAAAAGGGATCGTCATGATCTCCACCTCAGTCCCGGGATGAAGCTGTTCAAATTTACCGATAAGGCTCTCATACATCGCTTTCTGCGCATCGTTGCCCCAGATGCTGAATTTCAGCTTGACAGGCTCCTGCGCAGCAGCGGCTCCATCTGAACGCCCCCCGGCTCCAGCTTCCGGGCCATGTGTTCCGTTTCCTGCACCTGTAGAGCAGCCTCCGGCCAGCAAGACCGCAAAGATAAGGCCCAGCAGCCATGTCCGCATTTTCATGCCCCCTCCTGCCTCTCCCCGGCGGGTTCGGCATTGTTCAATGCTTCCCAATGCATCGGCAGCCGCAGTGAAATGGTCACACCGCGCTCCGCTGTATTGTCGATATACAGGCCGTATGGCTCACCGTAGAGCAGCCGCAGCCGCTGATGGACATTGCGCAGCGCAAAGCCCTTCCTGATCCGTCCGAAGCCTCCCGGCTCGGATTCGGGAACAGACCGGCTTTTATCCCTGTACAGCTGTTCTTCCAGCTCTTTCATCCGCTCGCCGGATATGCCAATTCCATCATCCTTGACCGACAGGATCAGGTCATCCTCCTGAACGGCAGCCGTCAAGGCAAGATGCACCGTGTCCGGTCCCATGGCGTGTTCGATAACATTTTCGATCAGCGGCTGCAGAATCAGCTTCGGCACCAGACAGTAATCGAAGGATGAATCCATATGAATGACAGCCTGCAGCTTGTCTCCAAGGCGCATGCCCTGTATTTTTAGATACGCCTCCACAAATTTCACCTCGTCCAGCACATATACCATCGGGTCCTGGCGGCCTACCGTATAACGCAGCAGCTTCCCCAGACTGGTCACCACACCGGACAGCTCCCGGGTGCTGCCCTGGAGTGCCAGCATGTTCACCATCTCCAGCGTATTGTACAGGAAGTGGGGATGAATCTGGCTCTGCAGCGCAAGCAGCTCAGCCTCCCGCTCCTTCAGCCTGGTCTCATATACCTCTTTGACCAGCCGGTCGATCTCGCCAATCATCGTATTGAACCCCTCGGTCAACTGCCCGATTTCATCATTCGTGGTGACGGTTGCCCGCTCACGGAACAGTCCTCGCTTCACCTGCCTCATCTTCGACTGCAGATGGGCGATCGGCTTAATCAGCCGGTTCGACAGCAGGATAGCTGCGGCATAGGCCGCCATCAGGGCAATGATGGACACGATCAGCGTCGAATTGGTCAATTCGCGGGCGTCCTCCCGCAGCTGCGTGCGCGGAATCAGCGAGGTTACCTTCAGCCCCGTATACGCAGATTGGGCGGAAGCCGTAATGTAGGATTCGCTTGAATCGGGAAGTCCTGCGGCAGCCGAATACAGCATCACCTGGTCCTTGCCTGTAATTTGAAGCAGGCCGCTGCCGCCTAAACGGACCGTAGACAAAATGGAGCCAAAGCCCTGCGGCGTCAGATCGACTTTGACAATTCCCAGCATTTTGTTGGTATAGGGCTCGCGGATGACCCGGGCAACGGAGATAATCCCCTGTTTCGGTTCTGTGTAATAAGCGGCATTGTGCGGCGGAATGATCGCAAGGCCCCCATCCTCCTGCTTCACGCTCCCCATCCATTCCGCCATGCTGCGGTCCCACCGTTTTCTTACGCTCTGGTCCAGATTGCTGAAGATGCCCCCGTCATTGGTAAAAACCAGGATGCTCTCGATTTCACCTCTGTCGAAGGCGAGGGAGGAAATGAACAGATTCATCTTCAGCGTCTCGTCCGTGGTCAGATAAGTGCTTGCTGAACCGGAGCCGCTGTGGCTTTGAAGAATATGCATCACGTCCTCATCGTACAACGGCATTAACGTAAGCCGGTCCAGCTCCTTGATGTAATGCTCCAAATTGATATTGATTTGATTGACGACCTGATAGGAAAGCTCCACAGTGCTGCGTTCCACTCCTGCGGTATACTTCTTATAGCTGATGGCGCCAATGACCAGAAACGGAACGGTAATCAGCAGACAGAACAGCACGATAAACTTGGTGCGCAGCGGCACATAGATTGATTTTTTTGACATTTTCCTGAATGGCATGCGACAGCTGCCTCCCCAAACTCTACGGATACACACTCCAACATACCATAATTTAAGTTCGAAGGCAGAACCATTCACCCCGCCGCAAGCAGAATGGCGGATCAGCCGTTCTCAAGCGCTTCGGAGCAGCGCTCCATCTCCTGCCAGAATTCGGCAGCAGTCAGAGTGCCGCTGTGAATCATATAGGCAAAATCGAGCAGGTTGGGCAGGCAGGGCAGACCCAGCAGATGGCAGCTGAACGCATGCGCGGCGATCTCGGAGGTCTTTGCCACACTGGCCCGGATGCGCAGCGGCCCCAGTGACAGGCTGCTGATATCGTCAAGCCGCTTATTGGTATAGCCAAGCTCCGTGAATTCCAGATCATGGAACAGCTCATGCGCAAGATGAATATCCGTGACCTCCTGCAGACTGAAGGAGCGGCCGGGAAGCAGCACACCCGCGCATTGCCGCAGCTCCTCCATGGACGATTTATACAGCGTAATGACACGTTCTTGGGATGACAGCTCAATCTGCGCGCGGAAGCGGATTTGTCCGATGGTCCCCTGCCGTTCATTCAGGCTGACCCGGATGCCCCTGTCCCTGCAGATTGCCCCGACATCTGTACCATAGCGGGCTTTGTACTCCAGAGCCTTCTCCCTGCCGATCGCAAGCGGCCGCTCCACGTAATAACGCCGCTTGCTGCTAGGTATCCGATGAAACAGCAGATCATTTTTCAGTTCGGCATAGCCCAGCACCTGGTCGCTTGGCAGTGTTCGTGTTGCGGTCTTCATCACCCTGCGCACCTCCTATTGATAGACGACGGCGAGCATTTCGCTGTTGTCCTCTAGCAGCTGCGTTTCCACTTCGAGAATGGAAAACAGCTGCTCCTTGGTCTGCATCCCGGTCAGATCCAGCATTTTTTCCTTATAAAAGATAAATGTCTTCGGGATGGTGGCGTTGGCATCTGAATAGACAGTATTCTCCTCCAGAAAGGAAGCGAACCGGTCATCGATATTCTTTTTCAGAAAAGCCAGGTGATAAGCATTCGTCTTCTTGAAGCGCACCACTCCTTCACGGTCCAGCACACCGACATGGCTGAGCTTTTTCTTCACCAGGCCGAACATCGATTTTTTGACTTCACTGGATTCGAACAGGAACCATCTGCCGGATGCCGCCTTCAGCTCCGTCCGTTCTGCCGGCTGGCCCAGCGCCTCTGCCGCCGTCAGCACCAGCTCGTTCACCGGCACCTCCCGGCTCGCCAGGTCCTTCGAGCGCAGCTCTGTCGAGCCGGTGGCGATGGCGCGCAGAATATTGCGCTGGGAATCAATTTCGATCGTGACATCAACGGTGGATTCATTCGCGCCGGACTGCACGATTTTCTCCATAATCTCAGCCCGGATGAGCTTGATATCCCGTTCTGTCGCGCCCACGACGGTCTTCTCAATCTGTTCACGGACCATCGCCATGCCTACACCGATTGTTGAGATATAAGGCGCATTATTGGCAATCTGGTGCTTGAAGCCCTCCTTGGCGGCCATGGCCGGAACCAGAACAGCTCCGCTGCCTCCTCCTCCCACTAGCGTAATAAATCCGGTGTCCAGCTCATAATCACTGATCATCTGGTTCACTACGGCCATCACTTTGCGGATAGCGATATCCATCGCTGCTCTTGCCGCCTCTTCCGCAGACATTCCCAGATGGGCACCCAGCGCCTCCCAGGCGATCCGGGTGCTCTCCATATTGCCGCGGGCATAATCCTCATCAGGCACGTGATTCAGCAGGTTGGCAGCTCCGGCCAGGGTCAGCGCATATTCATGCCCTTCCGCACCGCGCACGGTGACATAATCAGGATCGCCCTTGCGGGGACTGACCAGTCCGATGGAAGGCTGCTGCAGGTTTTCTTTGCCGGTGAAGCATTCGTATTCCAGCCCGGCGATGTGGGCGCTGCGGGGGCCGACATCGGTAATCTTCCCTGCGCCGATCTGGATCATGCTTCCTCCGGCAACAGCGAGCGTCCGCACATCCAGTGAACGCAGATACGTTTTGTGCCCGCCGACCTGGGCATTTTCGATCATGACCTTCCCGTTCTTGATGACGGAAATATCCACACTGGTGCCTCCGACTTCGAAGAAGATGCCATCCGAGATCTTCTCATACATGAGCGCTCCGGCGACCCCCGCCGCAAGGCCCGACAGCATGGTCAGGATCGGCCGTTTCCGCACCTCGTCGATGCTCATCACGCCGCCGTCGCAGCGCATAATCATCAGCTGCGAGGTGATCCCCGCCTCCTTGACGGCCTGCTCGGTCATATTGGCCGTCTCCATCATCTTCGGAATCAGGCTCGCATTGACAACTGCGGTCCGGGTCCGGGTCTTCAGCCCGTACAGCTGGGAGATTTCATGTCCGCCCGTAGCGTACACTCCCCGGCTGCGCGCCGCTTCTATCACCCGCAGCTCATTGGCCGGATCATCGACGCTATAGGCTTCTGATGCCACAATAACTTCAGCGCCTTCGGCCAGCAGCTGTTCAATCGCATCATCAATAGCTTCCCGGGTCAATTCCTTGGAGTCGATGAACTTATGATAGGTTGTGAGATATTTGCCTGCGGCAAGCTCAATATTTGCCACATTGGTTTCGGAACGGGCACTGCGGGCATCCAGCCCCGTACCCATCCCCAGAATACCCACACGGGCAACATCTCCCTCCAGCAGGGCATTGGTTGCCTGCGTGGTACCGTGGGCGATGAACTTGATATCCTCAGGCTGAATGCCGTTCTCGCTCATGATCCGCTGAATAATCTGGACGATTCCGCTGGCAACCCCGCGC
This sequence comes from Paenibacillus riograndensis SBR5, assembly GCF_000981585.1. Taxonomy (NCBI): domain Bacteria; kingdom Bacillati; phylum Bacillota; class Bacilli; order Caryophanales; family Paenibacillaceae; genus Paenibacillus; species Paenibacillus riograndensis. Next base: position 2,802,692 of record NZ_LN831776.1, on the reverse strand, counting down.
TCATCGTGGTGCGTGGTAGGCATTTTAACCTTCGACAGCACCTCAAAGGTTTCATTGTCAATCGCAACGGCATCCGTGAAGGTGCCCCCGACATCTATACCGATCCTGATTTGTTTATTGCCCATAACAGGTTCTCCTCTCCATAAAGCTTTTATCTGTACATACCGGCTGCTGTTTGCCGGGGGCTAGAAGGCGACCAGACCGGCGATAACCATCGAGATCAAAACGGCCACGAACATCCATGGCAGCGTTTTTCGCAGCGTTTCAATAATATCCGTTTTGGTATAGTCGGAGATCCAGACATTGTGCGAGTTGGTAGGATCGCTGACGGCCTGCAGATTGCTGACGATACGCAGGGCCAGCATAGCCGCAACGGGTGCCATGCCCCCGGCAACAATCAGCGCGGCGATGCCGCTGCCGAGTCCCCACACGTTCAGCGGTCCACGGTATATGGCCAGCGGCGACAGCAGGGTGAAGACGAGAATGTACATCAGCGGACTGGTTGGAATCATCCCCTCGATCAGCGGCTGGATCAGTGAGGCTACCTGCGGTGCGGTTACAGCGCTGAGCAGCATCCCGATGCCAATCATCAGGCCGAGTGCGCCGGCTACATCCTGAATGCCTTCAACGAGCGCACTGGACAGCACATGGATGGGACGTTTGGGCGTAGCCAGCAGCAGCGTGACCAGTGCCCCCATGAAGACAGCGGAGACAATATCCACCTTGAGGAAAAATACCAGCAATACGGGAACGAGCGGGCTGAGCAGCGCGATGGATCTTACGTTTTTGGTGTCCTGATTCTGGAATTCCTGCTTCAGCGGCATCGCCCAGGCCCGCCGGACCTTCCCGTCCTTGCGGGTATAGTAGACGATCATGATCAGTGCGATCACAATTAGCGGAACAGCGCAGATCAAGGAATAAGAAGCGATGGTGTCTGTAGGAACCTTAAGCACATCCGTGTAAATCGCCCAGGTGGAGACATTGAACACTACGCCGACCGCATTGGCCAGCAGCACGACCAGACCGCTTACGAAAGGCTTCAGTCCGGCGGTCAGCATAATGGGAATGGCGATGGTTCCGACCAGAATGACCATGCCGAGCCCGTTGGCGGCAGAGAAGATTACAGAAGCGGCGAGAAAAAAGATGATGGCAATGGCCAGCGGCTTATCACCGGCAAGCTCTGCAGCCTTGCGGATAATCGTCTTGGTAATGCCGACCTTGTTGAGAATCTGGCCGAACCAGGCCCCGAAAATCAGCCCGGCAATCGCCGTGGACAGCTTCATGGCTCCACCCGCAAGAACACCCTTTGTAATCGTGAAGGTGTCGGGATTATCAGACAGCAGCGGGATGCCCGCGATGGCAGCAAGCAGTATGGCCATCATCGGCAGCGCGAGCAAGGTCGTCAGCTTCCGGGTCATCATAAGCCCCACAAAAACAATAAATACAAGCAAAATTCCGATGATTTGTACAGTTTCCAAACCGATTCCCCCTAATTAAACATAATAACTTACTGTGTTAGATGAAGTTTAGCTGGATTTACCTCGCACTATAACTGACAGCCAAAGCATACGTCTAAGGCATACATAACTTCGGTTATAGCTCCAGATAAGCGCCATGCGCCACAAGTGTCTGCTGCAGCCTGCCGGTATCTACCTCCTGTACGGGTACTCCCCCCTTTGCAGCCAACGCCGCTGCAGTTCCGCCCGCCTGGCCGATGGCTCCCACCGTTGGCGTGGTGCGGACAGCTGCCTGGGCTTCAAAGGTAGCGGATAGGCATCTGCCGACAACGATCAGGTTATCGATTTCATTTGTGATCAGGCAGCGGTAAGGAATGCCGTACATGGCGCCCCATTCCAAATGCTCTGTTGCAGTGCCCTCTCCATCCGGGCTGTGAATATCGATCGGATAGCCGGAGTGGGCAATGACATCCTCAAACGGCCGCTTCGCCAAAATATCCTGTGCGGTTAAGGTGTACACTCCCTTGATCTGGCGGGAGCCCCGGACGCCGATGGAAGGACCCGTGGAGACGACCACAGCCTCTTCAAAGCCGGGAATGTACTTTTTCAGAAAGATTTCCAGCTCACGGCACTGCTTGCGCCCTTCAATCTCAGCCTCACTGAGGCTCCACGGATCAGTGCTGTCCTTGCCCAGAATCCGCGTTGTGTTCATGATAATCTCACCGGGATTGCTCGTTTCGAAGAACAGGACATCCTCTCTTGGAATACTGATCTCGCCTCGCACCTTAGCTTCACGGAACTGCTTGTCGAAGCCGATAACGGATAACCTCGCAGCCGAGTCCATCACGGTGATGTCGAGATTCATCCGGGGAAAGTCCTCGCGGTGCTCTCTGATATAGGCCTTGATCTTCCCGGTATCCACTCCCCGCATCTTCATCTTCAGCGTCATCGGCTGCGACTGCTCGTCGGCTTCACGCCCTTTGGTGAACGGGACACCGGACCAGACCGCCAGATCACCGTCGCCGGTAGCATCGATAAATACATCTGCCGTGATCCGGCTGAGGCCTGCCTTGTTGCACAGGGTAAGCGACCTGATCCGCCGGTCTGACACTTCGGCTCCGGCCAGCATCGTATGGTACAGCACCTCGCCTCCGCTCTCCTGCAGCATCAGATCCAGCTCAAGCTTCATCGCTTCGGCATCAAAGGGGGTAACCGAGTAGGTATAGTTCGTCGCGTCCGCAATATGCCCCGGTGATTTGCCGAGGGCGCGGAGCCGCTGCACCAGCTCATCCGTGATGCCTTGGATCGCCTGCTTGTGTCCCGCATGAAAAGTCATCATCGGCCCCACCCCGGCGGCGGTCAATGTCCCGCCCAGGAACCCTCCGGCTTCCACGATCAGTGTTTTCGCCCCCGCCCTTGCGGCAGCGATTCCCGCAATGGAGCCGGAAACTCCGCCCCCCGCTACAACAACATCATACTTCCGCATCCATCTTCATCTCCTCAATATGTCTTATCTTCCCTGAATTGTGACGGTGTTCTGCCGGTGTAGTCCTTGAATACAGCCATGAAATGCTTGGAGCTTAAATAGCCGGACAATTTGGCCACCTCATAGATTTTGAGATTGGTTTCCTTCAGCAGCTGTTTGGCCCGGTTCATCCGGCATTGCGAGACATAATCCGTAAAGTTCTGACCGGTTTCAGATTTAAAAAGAACGGACAGATACTGGTGATTCAGATGCACCTGCTCGGCCATATATTGCAGAGAAATTTCCTGGTCCAGCCGCTGTGCCACCAGTTCCTTTACCTTACGGATCAGCTGCCTGCCTTTGTTATCTGTTCCTCCTTCCCCCGTTGAATCCGAAATATCCCCTCCGCTTCCGTGCTTGCGCTTGAACTCCCCCAGCGCCTGTGCCAGCTCTGTGCGGTCCACCGGCTTCAGCAGATAATCGCTGATGCCATATTTAATCGCCTGCTTTGCATATTCAAAGTCGGCATAACCGCTCAAAATTAAAATATACAGGTCCGGGTACTGGTCACGAATCCGCCTGATCATCTCCAGGCCGTTCATTTCATTCATCCGTATATCCGTAATTAGGACATCAGGTTTTATGCTTTTAAGCGCTTCCAAAGCAAGCCTGCCATTCTCTGCTTCTCCCACGACCTTAAACCCGCCGATAACCTCCTCAACCAAATGCTTGAGGCCTGACCGGATTAAGGCTTCATCTTCAACCAGAAACAGCTTGTGCAACCCCATCCCTCCAATGCGGAATAGCGAACCGCCATGCGCAGTTTCGCCAAGCTCCAAGGCTTTCTTTTTGTGAAACGCTTACAATATCAGTATAAATTCTGACCGCACCAGAAGAAACGGTGCACATTCGAGAAAAGGTATGAAATTTCGAGATATATCCGAAATCCTTTAACGTAATTCCATACCCTAAACGCCAGCAAGGGTGCCCTTACGCCGGATTATGCGGCGGCAGTGACACCCGTGTGGACTTACTTGTTATAATATGGGCAATTCAGCCCTGGACTATAACCCGGCAGTAATTACGGAGAACATTTCGATTGTTGTACGCTTTTACACCGTTGCAGAACGCTCTTACACCGTGCTGTTGTCGTAGAGGCCAATCAGCTCATCAAATGAGGAAATGATAACATCGGACCCTTTCAGCTCATCCTGGCGTCCGAAGCCTGCATAGGCGCAGCCGATTACCGTCTGCCCGTTTCCTTTGCCTGCCTCGACATCGGATGAACGGTCACCGACCATCCAAGCCTCCTTGATGCCGTGCTCATCCAGCAGGATGCGCAGCAGCTCGGTTTTGGTGGCAGTGCCCTGTCCGCCGGCGCTATACAGGCCGTCGAACAGCTCTTTCAGCTCGTGCACCACTACAATACTGTGAATGTAGTCTTCCAGTCCGTTGCTCGCTACGAACAGCTTGACTCCACGCTCATGAAGCGCCACAAGGGTCTCGGTAACCTTAGGGTACAGCAGTGTGCCGCCTGCCTCCAGCCCTTCGACTTCCAGCTGCAGCAGCAGCTCATCTGCGCGGCGGTGCACAGCCTCATCAGCATCCGGCATGACATTCTTCCAGATTTGGGACAGCAGCATGCCCAGACTGCTGAGAATCCGTTCCTCCGGTGGAGTGGGTCCTGCGTACAGGCCCTCCGCCCGCAAAATGTCAAACATTTTATGATAAGCGGGCAACAGCAGACTTTCTGTCTGAAACAACGTTCCGTCCATATCAAAAATAATCGCTTCCGGCTTCTTCAACTTCGTACTCATGTGATGACCCAGCCCTTCTGTAGTGTTCTGCATTTTCCGCCTTCTGCGGGCAGATGCTTTTGTCTCACGCCCTATAATATAGGATTCCAGCAGGTATTGTCCATGCTCACAAGCTTCAAATGCAATGCAAAAGGGACCGGAGGGCAGCACCGTTAAGGTGTCCGTCCTCCGGTCCCCGCTGTTATAAAGCGCTGGATGCCGGTTGCTGATTATACGCGGTCGAAGCTGGCAATCAATTCGTCCAGCACATCTTTGCTGACCATTTTGCCTTTGAAGTTAATGAGGTTTTCTGCACTGCCGGAGAAGATGCAGGTAGGCTCATATTTTCTGAGAATGATCTTCTCACCGTCGACAAAAATTTCGAGAGGGTCTTTTATGTCAATTCCCATCGTTCTGCGCAGTTCAATCGGAATCACGATACGTCCCAGTTCATCCACTTTTCTTACTATTCCTGTTGCCTTCATCACTATGCATCCTCCCTTGAAATAACCCTTAAATAATCTTGTGGTGTTAAAAGCTATCAATGCTTCAATATAGTAGAAATGATTAACCTCTATCTGCATTGTAAAGTGCTAGTTCTTTCCTGTCAATTTTATTTCTACATCTTTTGATATTTATCGACAAATAATTCGACAAAGTTCAGGGTAAATTCGACAAAATATTAGTCCAGGGATTATTTTATCCAAAATCCGCTCCAATTAACAGTTTTTTATTTTAAAAAATTAATACAAGTATTACAAAACTAATTAGACCTATTTACAGAATAAGAAACCCCGCCGTTCACCTGAATATTCCCGCAGCAAAAACACCCTCTCTCAGCAGATGAATTTGCCCCTGCTTCAGAAAGGGTGATTAATTATGCCGTACGTCAAGCGTGAATCTCAAATAGCCGGGCCGTCTTGCCTTGGGGAATTGAAACGGTCAGTACACCCTCGGACGGGTTCCAGCTCCAATCCGAATGATGCCGCTGAGGATATGCGCAGCTTACTCCTGCTGCCTGGCCCTGCAGCTCAGGAATCGGCAGCTTGACTGCTGCTGCTTCTCCGGCAATCCGCCAGACCGCCAGATAGCGGGTATCGCCATGGCGCAGGCCAAAGCTCACCCACTCGCCTTCGCTGTCCGGCAGGCCCAAGGGCCAGAAGGCGGTTGCCTGCGGGATATGCGCACGGATCGATTTGTAATAATCCAGCGCTTCCTTCACCAGTTCCCTGCGCCGGGGCTCAAGCTCGGCCAGATGGCCGCTCTGGTGCACACGGAGCAGCAGCGCATTGACCATGTTGAAGATAACCTCTTCATCATCGCCCTCGCGCAGCGGATACGACCACACTGCAGATTGCTCGGGGGTGAGGGCCGCCGGAGAACCTGCGGCAATCGCCGCATACTGCACGTAATCCTCCTGGTCGCTGGTGGACTGGATGCTGTGTCGGCTGAGCATGGCATAGTCCATGCGCATGCCCCCGCTGGAGCAGTTCTCGATTACGAGATTCGGGTAACGGGCAAAGATGCTGTCCAGCCAGGCCAAATATGCCCGGTTATGCTGCAGCAGACCGTCGCCGAAGCTGTCTGCATCCGTTTCCGTCCCGATGCCGGCGTTGATGTTGTAGTCCATTTTAATATAGCCCACCCCATACTGCTCCACCAATCTTGAAATCACTCCGTCCGCATGGGCAATGACCTTGGGATTCCGGTAATCCAGCTGATAGCGGCTGCGGTCCTTGACCCGCTTGCCGTGGCGCATAAAGAACCAGCTGTCGTCGGTTTCTGTGAGCTTCGGACTGTTGATCCCCATGACCTCCAGCTCCAGCCAGAGCCCGGGAATCATGCCTTTGCTGCGGATATAATCCAGCACATATTTAATCCCCTCCGGGAACCGCTCGGCGGAAGGCTCCCATTGTCCTACGCCGTCCCACCACTCTCCAGGCGCATACCAACCGGCATCGATGCAGAAATATTCGCAGCCGACATCGGCGGCGGCATCGATCAGGGGCAGCAGCTTCCCGGTGGTGGGGCTTCCCCACAGACAATTCATATAGTCGTTGAAAATAATCCGCAGCAGCTCATTGTCTTCATTCGGCCGGCGGATCATCCGCCGGTAGGCCGTAAGCTGCTCTGCCGCGCCCTGGAAGCCGCCCTGCACAGCACCAACGGCTACCGGCACCGAGGTGAATTCCTCTCCCGGCGCCAGCTTCAGCCACCAGTGGTTGTCATGCTCTGTCGGCCCGCTGACCAGCAGGGTAAGCTGGTCATACTGATCGGTCAGCTCCCAGTGCCAGGAGCCATTGTGTTCGATCTGCCAGAATAGGCTTGTCCCACTCTCCTTGTTGTGCAGCACTGCCATCGGCAGCAGCTCTGCCGCCGACCAGGAGCCGGTGTTGCTGGCGGCGATCCGCTTGGAGCCGCGGTCGGCCAGATGGGACATGCCCAGCTCCGGCAGCCGGTAGGTCCGCCATTGCAGCTCGCTCTGCCAGCCGCTGTGGGCGATGGTGACCTCGATTTTGTCGTTGCGGTCGCCGCTGCCCTCTTTGTCCACTCCGGTAAGCGCAAAGGTCGAGACGTATTCCACAGCGGCTTCGCCAGTGCCTGTATTCTTCAGCACCGTCCAGCAGCGGACCGTCTGCACACCTGTATAAAACTGTAAATGCTGCACTGCTGTTATGCCGGTTACCGGGTCAGTAAGGGTGATCTCCAGCTTGCGGCCAAGTGCATTTACGCTGTCGCTGTGTCCGCCATACACCATCCGCAGCCCCGGATAAGAGGCCCGGTGCGTGCGCCCGTGATATTCATCCCGGTCCTCTCCCGAGAGCTGCAGCTCCAGCAGCCGGAACCCCGGCTTGTTCTTCTCCGCAATGCTTCCGTCCTGCAAAGGCGCTGCGCCAAAATGCAGCAGCCGGACATCCTGCTCCCCTGTAATTTCAATCGTAAGATAAAGTCCGTTTTCGGCAATATCGATGCGCTTGCTGTCCATAGATTGTTTGACCTCCTGACAAATGTTGGTGTCTCTCCTGATTATAAGGCGTTTTCATTGCTTTTAAAGGGCTTTATCTTTAATCTGCTACCCACTCCAAAGAGAAGCGGTGAAGAAGTAACGGAGGGGAAGTTTGGAATTGGAGGAGCGAATGCGTCCGCCTTTGTCTGCGGATTTCAACCGCTAGCAGCGGTATAATCAGGAAATCTGCAGACAACAGCGGCCGGAAATCCAAACATTCCACGCAGTTACGCCCATTCTCCGCGCCTCCCCCACATACAAAAGACGGCCCCCCCGGTAAAAGAATCTTACCCTCGAGACCGTCCCGGAATGGAAGCTATTCAGATTTATTGTTCAGCGGAACCGAATTGAATCCAGGCTTTTTGGATTTCGTCGATGGCCTGATCCTTGGTTTTGCTGCCGCCAATATAGGCCTGCATCAGCTCGCCGAATTTCTGGTGGAAGGTATCCAGAGAATAGTTGACCGACAGGTCGCCGGATTTCTCGGTTTTGAGGATTTCTTCCATTTCCTTAGGCATTTGCAGGTCAGGCATTGGAGCATCCTTGATTGGCGGAATGACTTTGGCCACCGTGGAGAACCAGTTCTTGCCGTATTCGGACGTATACAGCCAGTTGAAGAATTCAATGGTCTGTGCGGCTACAGCGGAATCCTTGTTAATGCGCAGCGCCTGATCGGCGCCGGTGATAATCTGCGATTGCTCCGGCTTGTCACTGACCGGATATCCGGCGATGCCGAGATCAAAGTCAGGGGTGATTTTTTTGATGGCTTCTTCATCCCATGCGCCTTTACCGGTCATAAATGCCGCTTTGCCAAGAGCAAAGTCGCTGACTTCAGCATTGCTGTCGCGTTCCAGCGGCTTGTCTGTTCCGTGTTTTATCGTAGTGTCAATGAAGTTGAAGAAGTTGTTGTACAGCACCGGATGATCCTTGAAGGTGGTATCTCCGGCGATAAAGTTGCCAACAAGTGTCTTGGCATCAATTCCGGCGTCTGTAGCGGCCGCATCCACGAAGTGCTGGAAGATGTGCTTCCAGACCCACCACTCTTTATAGGCATTGGCGAACGGTGTAATTCCCTTGGCTTCCAGCTTGGTGATGGCATCGTCCAGCTCGGCTGTCGTTTTGGGAACGTTGGTAATGCCTGCATCGGCAAGCAGCTTTTTGTTGTACATCAGCACGAACAGATTGCCTTTGACCGGAAGTCCAAGCACCTTGCCGTCGGAGGAGGTCATATTGGAGCGGACCGCATCGGTCATGGCGGATGCCAGCGGCTCATTGGTCAGGTCGGCACTGTATTCAGCAAAGGTATCAATGTCACCGCCGGCGGTAGTCTGGAAAACATCCGGGGTGCTGCCTGCGGCAATTTTTGATTTGAGCACTGTATTGTAGTCGGCCTGCATAATTTCCAGGTTGATGGTCACGTTAGGCTTAACTTTTTTGTATTCGGCGATATATGCGTTGAAAGCATCGGTGTACTCGGGAGACGCAGTGAACATATTAATCGTGACAGGTTTGGTTGAGTCGGTAGCCGTAGTGCCTGCGTTCGCCCCCTTGTTTGTTCCACCTGCGTTGTTAGCGGCATTATTGGTGTTATTCCCGCCACAGCCGGCCAGCAGCCCCCCTGCGAGCAGCAGGCTCGCCGATAGAGCCATTATTCTTTTTCCCTTCATGATGTTGCCCCCTTTTCCTTATGTTTCTTGTGGTCTTGGTGTTATTTTAAATAAAAAGAAAAAGGATAAGAATGTACATAAGTGATCTTCTGAGGGTAAAAAAGTGGGCTGATGTAACCGTTTCACTTTTCTCCCTCTGTAAGCAGCAGCCGGAACTCAGAAGGCGAACAGTCATAATAGTTGCGGAACGCCTTGCTGAAATAGTTTTTGTCCTTATATCCCAGCCTCTCGGAAATATCCTGGATTTTGAGGGCGGGGTCCGACAGCAGCTCCTTGGCCTTGTCCATTCTAACCTTTTGCACATACTCATGAATGCCGTACCCGTACTGGCCCTTGAATAGCTTCATCAAGTATTCTCTGCTCAGGAAATATTTATCCGTGAACATCGATATTTTAATATTCTCAAAATAATGGTTATCAATGTATGCTTTAATATTTTCCAGCACACTGCTCCGGTCTCCGGCAAGCGATCTGCTGATTTCTCCCGCATAGACATCCAGGATGCTGCTCAGCACCGCCTCAAACTCTCCAAAGGAGGCAAAATCACTGCTGATGCCCAGCCCCCGCAGCCCTTTGCTTTTTCCGCTCCGCAGCCGTTCGGGGACCGCATCCAGCTCTACAGCGATGTCTCCCAGCAAAATAATGAACTCCTGAATGATCCGGTCTGCTTCCCCCAGACTGAAATGCTCCGAGGATTTCCATTTGCGGGTAAAATCGCTGAGAATACTCTTGGCATGGCCCGCGTTTCCGCTCTCCAGGCTGCTGCGGATCAGCGGCATCCGCCCTGTCAGAGAGGGGCTGTCCTTGGCTGCGGATTTCGTGTATCCGCTGTTCGAAACCGTGCTGCCCTTCAGGGTCAGCAGATCGGTCCCGTCCAGCGCGGCCTTGGCCAGCTCGTAGGACTGCGCAATCCCCATAACCTCGCTGTACGGCTGTCCAAGACCGCCCGCGCAAAGAATGCCGAACAGTTCCTTCAGGGTTGAAACCGTCTTCTTCATATGATGAAGCGAGAGAAAAGCCGCATCTTCCCCATAGCTGCCCTTCAAGGTAAAAATCGCAATAAATTCCCGCTCGCTTCTCGGGCTGGCAAAGCTGAACGCTTCGAAATGGCCGCCGCTGTTCTCGTTGATTACATTTGTCACCGCAAAATGCAGCAAATCCCTGTCCTCATGGAACCTGGCATGGCGCACCTGCTCCACATTAAGCATCCGCAGAACGCCTACCGCGAAATGGTTCCCCGGCTTGTCCGCACCAATCAGCGGCAGGAAGGCTTCATTGGACTGGTTTTTGAAGCTGCGTTCAATGATCGACAGGTACATCTTCTCCTTGAGCTTGGGAAGGGACATGTTCAGAGTGATGTTCCGGGTGATGAACTCGCTTTCCCGCTTGCGTTTTGCCTCCAGCACATCCATGGCCTTGCGCAGCGCACTGTTGAGATCACTCCGGTTCACCGGCTTCAGCAAATAATCCACCACCTTGGAGCGGATGGCCTGCCGGGTATATTCAAAATCATTGTAGCCGCTGATCACAATCAGCAGCAGATCGGGAAATTCACGTTCCGCAATCTGCAGCAGCTGGCTTCCGTTCAGCTCGGGCATCTTCATATCCACGAGCGCCAGATCAATCTTGTGCTTCCGGAGCATCTCAAGCCCCACCCTGCCGTCGGTCGCCTCCAGCACCTGATCCACTCCCAGGCCTTTCCAGTCCCCGAGGATATGAATGGCCTCGCGCAGCGGCTCTTCATCATCAATAATCAGTACTTTGTACATGTTGTCCCAGCCCTCCCCGCGGTAACCGCATATCTATCCGTGTGCCCTGCTCATTGCCGGCAATAACAAGTCCTGCCTCTTCACCGTATAAGAGCTTCAGGCGTGTATTCAGATTCTTCAAACCAATACTTTCGTTGTCCCCTTCTTCAGCTCCTTCGCCCCCGCGGTCCTCCCACTGGATCTGCAGCGAGCTGAGCACCTGCTGGAGCCGCTGCTCCGTGATCCCCGGCCCATCATCCAGCACAGAGATCACACTGTGGGCAGCTGTAATATGGGCTTCAATCCGGATGGTAACTGTGCTGGACACCTTCTCCAGCGCGTGCTTAATGCAGTTCTCCACCAGCGTCTGAATCGACAGCTTGGGAATCCTCAGCTCCAGCAGACTGTCATTCCAGTCGTATTCGACCTGCATGCGGCTGCCGAAGCGGGCTTTTTGCAGCGCCAGATAACGTTCGATATGCTTCAGCTCCTCCCGGGCCTGCACCACATCCCTGCCGCTGATGCAGTATCTCAGAGTGAGCGCCAGGTTGTCCACCATCTCGACAATATCATCATTGTTGTTTTTGAGTGCCTTGGTGGAGATGGCCTGCAGCGCATTATAGAGGAAATGCGGATTGATCTCCGCCTCCAGCGCTTTTAGCACAGCGTTTTTCTCGACAATCTTCATCTTGTACCGTTCATTAATCAGTTCGTTCGTCTTCTCTACCATCTTGTTAAAGTGCCTGGACAGATAGGCGATCTCATCGTTTCCATCTACAGCGGCTTCGGCATCGAAGCTGCCGGTGCTGAAGCGCTTCATCTGCAGCGACAGATTCTTCAGCGGATTCGTGATTCTGTTGGAGGTGAAGCTGACGAGAACAACGGACACAATCAGGAACAGCAGCCCGATCGAATAGCTCAATTTGCGCGTCGTCGTCGCCGCTTCATAAATCTGCTTGTAGGGAATCGGCTTGACGAGCTTCCAGCCCTCTTTTTGGCTGATGTCATACATCACCAGATACTTCTGCTCCGTGTCGGACCAGGTCAGGCGGCCGCCTTGGGCCGGGGTCAGCTGCTCCAGCAGCCCCGCTTGTTCACTCTGCAGATAAAATTCACGGTCATCGACCACAAACGGCTCATTGTCCGGACTGATATACATCAGATGCTCCCCGTCACTAAAGGGAATATCCTTCATAATCTCATCCGTCACACTGGAATTGAAGTATAGGGACAGAACCGCCTGCGGCTCCCGGGTCACAATCGAACGCAGCAGACGGTGATAGCCCATGAAGCTTTTCTCAGAATTGATAGGGTAATCGCCTTGGCTCTCCTCCGGGGTCCGCTCCTTCACAAAGGACTGATACGAGCGGTTGAAGGGACTGGCCAGCGCCCGCTTGTACCACGGGAGATTCTCAATCGGCGGATGCTCTACCACCCGGACAGTAATATTATAGTTCTCCTTGGTGACATAATAATATTTGTGCTCCTTGATGACATACAGATAAATCGCTTCCAGATCGCTGCGGGAAAAATAAAGATTCTTCAAATAATCCTCCACATACATCTTGGATGCATAGTCCTCGGATTCATGCAGAATCGCATAATTGAACTCATCATAAGAGATCTGCGGCAGCGACAGCTGGCCGATCCCGTCCAGATAACTCTCCAGATTGCGCCCGACCAGAAGCAGGTTGCTGCGGGTGCTGGAGATGCTGTTGTTCACTGATTCCTTGCGCAGCATCCCGTAAGAAATGAACGTCAGTGAGGCAACGACCAGAATAATAATGATCGTAAACAGCAGAATCAGCTTGTTGGCCAGGCGGCGTGAAACCCGCTCCAGCACAGGCTCAAACAGCTTGTAAAGGGTACTTTTGATGATGCCGGCCTCCTTCTAGCACAGGATTACATGAAAATGTTCAGTTCACCTTTTTACCCCTAACTGTACTCTTAAATCCATTTTTGAGTATAGGGGTCTGCTCTATAATACACAATATAGACTAACCGGAATGGTTATGTGTGGCAAGCCAGTACCAGACTCCACCCTATAAATCCTAAAGAGGTGCATCCATGTTAAAAACACTCGGCAGAAGATGGCGCGAGAAATTAGATTTCGGGCTGTTCACCCTCCCCGTTCTAATCTGTATCGCTGTTGCGTTCTACATTCCTTTTGTCATGACCATCCGGTATTCCATGACCAAGTGGAACGGAATCTCCAAACATCCCAAATTCGTCGGCCTGGATAATTTCCAGCAGATCTTTACCGGAGACAGCAACTTTGCCAATTCGGCATGGTTCACGATCAAATACGCGGTGCTCTACATTGTAATCGTTAACGTGCTGGCCATTCTGCTGGCCGTCCTGCTCGATATGAAGCTGAAGTCCACCTCCTGGCTGAGAGCGGCCTTTTTCATCCCTTACATTCTCAGCCTTGTGATTGTCGGCTTCATCTGGAAATTCATCTTCATGCAGGGCTTCAACTCCCTGGGGGAAAGCACAGGCTGGTCGTTCTTCGGGCTCAGCTGGCTGGGAACGCCGGGGCTGGCATTCATCTCGATTCTAGGGGTTTCCATCTGGCAGTCGATCGGATTCTACCTGGTGATTTATATCGCGGGCCTGCAGTCTGTACCTGACGATCTTAAGGAAGCTGCAACGGTGGACGGTGCCGGAGCGATGAGAAGATTCTTCAGCATTACGCTGCCGCTGCTTGCACCCTCCATTACAATCTCGGTCTTTATGGCACTGACCAACTCAATCAAGGTATTCGACGTCATTCTGTCGCTGACCGGTGGCGGTCCCGGAGGAACTACTTACAGTATCGCTTACGATATCTACCGGGATACCTTCCAGAATAATCTATACGGATACGGAACCGCGAAAGCGCTTATCCTGTTCCTGGCTGTACTGGTCGTAACGATCATCCAGCTGACAGTCTTCAAACGAAGAGAGGTAGAGGCATAATGAAAACAAACAACACCAAAGCAGGCCGGATCATTCTCGAAGTGGTTCTGGTGATCCTCTCTCTTCTGTTCCTGTATCCGCTGTTCCTGACGATCATCAACTCGTTAAAAAGCTTCAGCGAGGTCATGACGGATGTTATCGCTCTGCCACAGCATCTGGCGCTCAGCAACTACTCTTATGTCTGGAAATTTATCAACTATCCGAGATTGTTCCTGAACAACTTCATCATTACCGGCCTTGGCCTGCTGGGCATCGTGTTCATCTCTTCCATTGCCGCCTATAAGCTGGCACGGACCAAATCCAGACTCAGCGGAATCATCTACTTCCTGTGCATTATGCCGATGCTGATTCCGTTCCAATCCATCATGCTGACCGTGCTGCAAACCGCCAAGAACCTGAACCTCTCCGAGAGCACCTGGGGACTGGGGCTGCTGTATTGGGGCTTCGGCGCACCGCTGGCCGTGTTCATCTATCATGGATTTGTAAAAGGCATCCCGACAGAGATCGACGAGAGCGCCACAATCGACGGCGCCTCCAGCTTCCGGCTGTTCTTCAGTGTCATCTTCCCGCTGCTGAAATCGGTCACGACGACCATTGTCATCATCGACGTGATGTGGATCTGGAATGACTTCCTGCTCCCGCTCCTGATGGTCAACGGCTCGCCGGATACGAAGACGCTGACGCTGGCCGCCTACACCTTCGTCGGACAGTACACTTCCGACTGGCAGTATGCGATGACAGCGATGGTAATGGCCGTGCTGCCTTCCATCATCGTGTTCATCTTCCTTCAGAAATACATCGTCAAAGGCGTAGTGGCCGGAGCGGTGAAGGGCTGATATAGCTTGAGATTTTTCGATTTTGGGACTGGCCGTGACTACAGAGAATGTTTGGACTTCCGGCCGCTGTTGTCTGCAGATTTCTTGATTGTATACCGTTATTAAAGGTGGAAATCCGCAGACAAAGGCGGACGCTACCGCTCCTACGGTCCCAAACTTCTCCTCCGCCACTTTTCCCCTTATTCTTAATTATTCAAGTTAAAAAGCACCGCCCTAAGCAGATTTCACTGCCTGGGCGGTGCTTTTTGAAGTTTGAGTATTATTCTATACAGCCTGCGTACCTGACGATGAACATTCGAAACCTGAATGCAAGTCCACAAGATTTCATCCGTTTGCGCTCAAAACTGTCTAGCTTCCTCCCTCAGTCAGCCAATTTACTCAACGCCACCCGATACACCGGAACCACTGTAACGCTGTGGAACACAGCCGTCGCTTCCCCGGTAAACTGCTTTTGGGCCGCCATGGCGGCATCTGCGGCCACAGTCGTTACACCCCGGCGCAGCGGTGTGGTTTCGAGGATGATCTCCCCGCCCTTCAGAACATCCTTGAAGCGGGACAAGCCGATCTCCCAGGGCGCCCCGTTATAGAAATGATCATGGAAAAGCCGGCCAGCGGCAAAAGCATAACCTACATTTCCTGTGTAATCGATGCTCAGCAGCACCTCTTCCACGTCCTCCAGCATCCTTGGAGCAAACTCAAGTGCTATTTTGTGGTCATGGAGCTTCCGTATCTTCAGCCCGGCCTCCTTGGCCGGAAGCTCCAGGTCACAGCTGTGAAACCACCCGCCGCTGTGCTGAGCGATGGAGCAGGCTGCATCCGCTGTTGCCCACTTGGCCGCAGCCGCCGGACCTCCGGCATACTCCCGGAAAGAGAAGCTATTGTTGCCGCTGCTGAAAAACTCGATGCCATCCCCCGTCTGTACAGGCGGAATCTCCGAGAATATGATCCGCGGCAGCCCTTCTTCCTCCATCTCCCACAGCATCGCGGCTTCTTGGGCATTCATAGCATAAATGCGGATTTCCCGCGCTCCCTCCTGTGTAATCCGGATCATTCCTGAGCGGTCATGCGGGATAAGCACCGTGTAATGGTTCCCGGCATCCATCTCCACGGTTCCGGCGTCTGCGGCAACGCTGGTGATGTCCGTATGGGCATCAATCCGAAACTCCCCGTCCACCCCCTCCGGCATGGAGAAGAAGTAGGTGGCCACCTCCGCAGACTCCACCAAGGTTACCGGCTGGGCCGTAGCATAGCGCAGGTTCAGCCGGTCCAGCGCAAAATTGAACGGAAAGATAAATGAGGCGTTTTTGCGGACGGTAAGCGGGCTTTTTCTTGGGAATTCAATCGTCTCCTCAGCCAGCCGGACGGCAAACCGGACATTCTCATGCATATCCATCTCCACATGGTCCTGATAGTTATTCACGAACAGGAACCCGGTGCTGCCGTCTGTACGGACTGCGTACCGCAGCGTATGCGCATCTTCAGGAGTAATGTTCTCCGCGCCTTGCGGCAGAACCGTTGCCAGCGGTGCCAGCCGCTCCCCGAACCGGTGGAGAAAATAATGCAGCGGCCGCAGCAGATGGGCCGAATCACGGATCTGGCCGAATTCACCAAGAGGAGCCTGAAAATCGTAGGTGATTCTGGGCGTGGTGCTCTCATTCAGGTAGCCTGTTTTCCCCACCGGATTTGTACCGCCATGGAACATATAATAGCCGACAAAATTACACCCGCCTGCAATCTTCATCAGGCTCATCGCCAGCACACTTTCCGGCTCCACCTGGAACCGCGACAAATACCAGGTCTGCATGCCTCCGCCCATCTCACAGCAGGCAAACGGATATTTGGTTTTGGCATATGGAGGATTGAACTCGCCGGTTCCGGCCGTTTCATTGTGATAATTCACGAACACATACTCCGGTGTAGGCTTCTGGTCAGGATTCTGCGCGCTGATACTCCAAGGCGTATAGGCATAGCCGCCGTACAGCGGAAGCACCTCATCCTCCAGCAATGGCGCAGCCCCCCAGCCCGTACTGGTGTAAACCGGCGCTACCATTCCCGCTTCTACAGCATACTGCTTAAGCAGGCGCATATGCTCAGACCCAGCTTCGCCTCCAATTCCGCCGCTCAGGTATTCATCCCCTTGCTTGGCAGTCAGTTCCCACAGGGCCGCAGCGGCATTAAATTCGTTCTCCAGCTGAATGCCAACCACAGGCCCCCCGTCCTTGAACATCTGTCCCGCTGCCTGCGCTCCAATCTCCTGGAACAGCCGGCGGACATAATGCAGGTAGCCTTCGTCATTGGAGCGCACATCAAAGGAACGCCCGAACAGCCAGTCCGGCAGTCCGCCGTTGCGGACCTCTCCGTGGCAGAAAGGGCCCACACGCAGGATGACATACATTCCATTCTGTGCGCACAGCTCTACGAACCTCCGCAGATTGCGGTTGCCCTGCCATTCGAATTCCCCTTCGATTTCCTCATGGTAATTCCAGAAGATGTAGGTGGCTACAATATTGATCCCGGATATCTTCATCTTGCGGATTTCGGTTTCCCAGCTCTCTTCCGGGTAACGGGAATAGTGGAACTCCCCGCAGACAGCAAAATACGGCTTGCCGTTCAGCTCCATGTAGTAATTGGTGAAGCTGATCCGGTCTCCCTGCGGATTGGTTCCGCCCAGCTTCAGGGACGCCGGATAAATCTCCTTCGGGGCAATGCCCGCATGAATTGTGTAGGCCATATTCTTGCGCTCCTTTAAACATATTAACCCTAATATTTTTAAAAAGGACTGCCCCAAAGCCCATGCTTTGAGAGCAGCCCTGAGAGCCGTTACATAAAACTTCACTCTTATTCAGCTATTGTTTTTGCGCTGCCAGGAAGGCATCGATTTGGGCTTGCATTTCAGTCTGGACCTTATCGATGCCAGCGGATTTCAACTGCTTGATCAGGTCAGCCTGGCCTTTTTCGATATCATCGATCAATCCGTATTCCAGCGGAATCGCGTAGCGCAGCATGACGTTCCCGATATTCGCCACTTCGTTCTTCACTTTCGCCGAGTCGAAGACAAAGGTTTCCAGCGGGAAGTGGTAAACACTCGACTGCCAGCTGTTGAACATATCGTCGGCTTCCTTCGGATAAGCCGCATCTTGACGGTTCAGCGGGGAATTCCAGCCCCAGTTCGAGAAGCCGGTGTAATTCGCAGCCGCAGGACCAGCCTTGTACTTGTCATCACCTTCAGGGATGTAGTTGGTTCCGGCAATGCCGTACATGGTCAAGTCGTGAATTTCCTTGTCGTTCTGCAGCAGATCGATCAGCATCAGGGAACGCTCTGCATTCTTAGAGGTAGCATGAATGGACATCCCGTTTTGGGTCGCGATTGCGGCGATCTTTTTCTTATCCGGTGTAAGGTCGGCAATCGCCAGCTCTACATCCGGTTTGTCGCGGCGCATTTCGGCAAGGTTAGCAGCCACAGTACCCAGGTTATGGGCATAAGAGGACACCTTCTCGGCTTTGATATCCTGCCATACATCGTTTTTGTTGCTGACTACGTTTTTGGACCAGGCGCCATTGTCGGCCAGATCTTTATAATATTTCAGCAGCGATGTGAACTCAGGAGTGTCGTAGATGTTGAATACTTTGCCGGAAGCATCATCCAGCTTGTAAGCCAGCGGCAGCAGGTTGGCATCCACCAGGTTGAAGTTGTTGTTCTGCTCCAGCAGAGTTTGGTCTAACTCATGAAACTTCCAGCCATCAGCAGGCTTAGCTCCGAACGCATTCATTCCTTTTTCGTTCTTAGCAACCGTTTTCAAGTAATTGGCGTAGGTTTCGGGATTGTTGATCTCCGGAAGATTGTACTTTTTGCGCAGATCCTCACGATACAGCACTACCTTGTCGGTAACTTCAACGTTGTTGTTTGGAACCATATAGAGCTTGCCGTTCACTTTCGCTTGCTCCCAGTTCACCTTAGGCATTGCTTCCCAGGTTTTTGGCATGTACTTTTGCAGCATATCATCGGTCAGCTCCAAAAATCCGCCTTTCAGTGCCTGATCATTATAAAAAGCCCAGTTAGCAGTGTACACGAGGTCAAAATCCTCATTGGCGGCAAATTTCAGCGGATACTTCTGGGTCCAGTCAGACCAGTCAAGGAACTCTGTTTCCACGGTGGCATTGATTTTTTCTTTCAATTTGGTATTGAGCTCTCCGAATACCTTGTCGTAATCGCCGGGCTGGCCGCCGACCAGGATCATTTTGAGCTTGACCTCTTTAGAGGTGTCAGGAGCGCCGGAATCCGCGGCTGCGCCTTCTGTCGTTGCAGCGGTTGCCCCGGCGTTCGTTGCTTCCGCAGCTGTATTGTTGTTGTTCCCGCCACCGCATGCGCTGAGGATTGTCCCCAGTGCCATCATCGTTGCCAGCGTAACGGTGAGTTTCTTTTTCTTGTTTGTCATGACCTTTGTTTCCCCCTAATCGAATAGTTGGTTGGGTTATATATTGATAACCGGGTTCCCCCGGATTTATCCTTTGACAGCGCCAATCGTGAGACCTTGCACAAAATACTTTTGAATGAACGGATAAGCCAGCAGAATCGGTCCTGTAGCCACGATGGTCATGGCCATCTTCAGGCTTTCGGTAGGCAGATCGGTATTCACCACTGCACCCGAGGCCATCATCGCCTTGCGCATACCATCCATATTACCAAGCATTTTATATAAATAGTATTGAAGCGGCATCAATTCGGACTTGGAAATATAGAGCAGCGCGTTATACCAGTCGTTCCAGTAAGCCAAGGCTATGAACAGACCAATCGTAGCCAGTGCAGGCTTGGACAAAGGCACAATCAGCTGTAAAAAGATCCGGAAATCGCCTGCGCCGTCAATTTTGGCGGATTCTGTGATCGCATCCGGGATGCTGCTCATGAACGACTTCATGACGATAATGTAGAATACGTTCATCAGCATGGGCAGAATCAGCACCAGCAGTGTATCTTTGAGATGCAGGAAGTTGATAATCAACAGATAAGAAGGCACCAGACCGCCGCTGAACAGCGTAGTGAAGAAGAAGAAAAACGAGAAGCGGCTGCGCCATTTAAAATCTCTCCGGGACAGCACGTAAGCCGTCATGGAGGTCAGGAACAATCCAAGCACGGTGCCGATTAGGGTAACGGTGATCGTTACACCGTAAGCTCTGAGCATTTCAGCCGGATACTTGAACAGCAAGCCGTAGGCCTCTGTGGAAAAGGTAGACGGGATCAGCTGGAAGCCTTTCTCGATGATGGAGCTCTCCTCGCTTAGTGAGGCGGACACCACCAGCAGGAAGGGAACGATGCAGAATACAGCGAGCACTATAAGGGTCGCGTATCCGATAATTGACAGGGTGAGCCGGTCCGTGTTGACCCGCTTGCGCACCTTTGTAGTTTGGATTTTTGCAGTAGTTGTACTCATGGCATTACCTCCTTTTCCTAGAACAGCGCACGGTCTTTGTCGTATTTGCGTACCGCATAGTTGGCCAGCATGATCGTTGCAAAGCCCAGCAGTGATTGATAGAAGCCTGCCGCAGCGGACATCCCAATCTCATTCGAGGTTGTGAGCGACCGGAATACGAAGGTATCAATAACGTCAGTGGACGAGAACAGCAGGCCGTTGTTGCCGACCATATTGTAGAACATCCCGAAATCACCGCGGAAGATGTTGCCGATGGCCAGCAGAACCAGAATGATCACCGTTGGGATCAGGTTCGGAACTGTAATCTTCATAATGCGCTGGAAAATATTCGCGCCGTCAATCTCAGCAGCTTCATACATTTCGGTATCAATGCTGGTGATTGCCGCGAGATACATAATCGTTCCGTAGCCCAGCGCCTTCCAGGCGGACACCACCACAAGAATAACCGGCCAGTAGGCTGCCGTATTGTAAATGTCAATCGGCTGCATGCCCAGCCCCTTCAGCAATACATTAACGGTACCCACATCGAAGTTGAACAGGTTATAGGCAATGGCCCCGACCACTACCCAGGAAATAAAGTAAGGCAGGAACAATATCGTTTGCGTAATCTTCCGGAACCATTTGCCGGCAACCTCGAACAATAAAATCCCCGCAAAGATCTGAAGCACGTTGTTAACAACAATAAAAGCAATATTGTACAGCGCCGTGTTTCGGGTTACGCGCCAGGCGTCACCGGAACCGAAGAAAAATCTGAAGTTGTCCAGTCCGTTCCATGGGCTGTGAAGAATACCGTCGGTGTAGTTGTATTGCTTAAAGGCCAGCACAATTCCCGCCATAGGCACGTAAGCAAACACCAGGAAAAACAATACCGCCGGAGTCAGCATAAGAAGCAGGGTTCTATACTTCTTGACATCATCCCAGAAGCCGTGTTGTTTCTGTTTCATCTCGAATCCCCTTTCCATCTCACTATTTCTCTATGTCTTTATTATAGAGAAGCGCTTACTTCGTGAGGATTCAGCCCATCAACTAAAACTAATACTTTTCCAACGATCGGTTAAAACATTCGCTTTCCCGGAATGCAAAAAACGCTGCCTGCGGCCTGGAAACCGGCCGGACAACGTTTGGATGTGCTATATTTTATGTTTTTTGCGGTATTCTCCCGGGGTCATGCCTGTAATCTGCTTGAACTGCCGGTTGAAATAGATAATATTCTTGTAGCCCATGCGCTCGGCAATCTCATAGATTTTGAGGGTCGGGTCCCTCAGCAGCTCGGATACCCGGCTGGTCTTGCGCTCATTCACGTATTCACTGAAAGGCAGCCCGTATTCCTCCTTGAACAGATAGCCCAGATAATTCGGTGTGAAGTCGAAGTGGGCGGCCACCTCTTTTAACGTAATCTTCTGCTCCAGATGTTCCTCCACATAACGCATGATCTCATCGATCAGCTTGCGCTTCTGCCGCTGCCGCTTCACATACAGCAGCTCCGAAAGCTCAAAGAATCTGCGCCGCAGCCAGGAGAGGATGTCATGGATCGTCTCGAACTGGAACAGGATATCCGGCTGATGGGATTCCCATTGAAGCAGCTCATACAGATTTTCGTTCTGCTGTTGAAGGTCCGCATGAAGCTTCGAGGTAATGCGGATGATCAGCTCATAGACCTCTTTTCTTCCGGCAGACGGCAGATCCTTCGTGAACAGCTCCAGCAGATGGTCGTCGATCGATACAAGATCATACTGGATGATGGCCTCAAGCAGCCGCTCCACCGTAAGTTCAATCTGTGCCCCGGGCGTTCCCCGCGGGGATGACTGTGTCGTGTCCCGGATCAGGCGGTTCTTGCCGAGCAGCCATTTGGCACTGAGCGCAGCCTGTGCTTGCCGGTAGGACTCATGCAGTCCGGCCTCGTCCGCCGCATACCGTCCGACGCCTACAGTTACGGTACAGGGTGAAGCTTCAGCTACCTTGCGGATCAGCTCTTCCAGCTGATTCAGAAAGCGCTCCTGCGGGAAGGAAGACAGGATGACAAACCGGGTATGGTGGACCGCAATCCAGGTGCCCAGCTTCCCCTCTTCGACAAACGATTTAATCACACCGGCAATCTGCCGGGTGATATTGCGGGCGTCCTCCTCAGAGAAATCGCGCATTTTCCACTCCAGATCATCGATCTCCACGATTGCCGCCGCTGCACCTTTCTGCAGCAAGGGTGTCAGGATGCTCTTCAGATGCGGCTCCGCTGAATCCGGCGATGCCTCATCGAACCAGCGCAGCAGCAGCTCTTTGTTCACCAGGGACAGGGCTTCGCTGAAGGAACGGTCCTGTTCTCTTTCCTGTTCCATTTTGGCGCAAAGTGTGCCCAGCATTTCGTATAGATCCTTATCCTGAACAGGCTTCAGCAAATAACCGGAGGCGTTGATCTCGATTGCTTCCTTGGCGTAACTGAAGTCCTCATGGCCGCTGATGAACACAATTTTGGTCTTCGGGCTCACCGCCTTCGCTCTGCGGGCAAATTCGGTCCCGGTCATGATCGGCATCCGGATGTCGGACAATATGATATCAACCTGTGCTTCCTCCATAATCTTTAGTGCACCAAAGCCGCTGCTTGCCGTGCCTACTACAGTAATATTAAGTCCGCTGGACAGCACTCTCCGGCGCAGCCATTCCAGATCCACTGCTTCATCGTCTACCAGCAATACATTGATGCTCATAATCGTAATGTTCCTCCTGTATCCGTGCGGGTTGCGGATTACGGGACAAGCCCTTCATCCATTTCTTCGTTGTCTTTCATCCCGGCGGGGAGCAGGAGCCGAACGGTTGTCCCTGCCCCAAAAAAGCTGGCAATGGTCACCCCGTAGTCGTCCCCGTATCTGAGCTTGATCCGCTCGTTCACGTTCTTCACTCCATAGCCGCCGGCCTGGCTCGGTCCTTGCATCATTCGCTTAATGTCCTCAGGCCGCATGCCGATTCCGTTGTCGATGACCTTCAGCTCAATATTGTCGCCAACCCGCCTGCCGGTCAGACGGATGGCAATCGTCTCGCCAAACCAGGCATGCTTGAACACATTTTCCACAAAAGGCTGAAGCACCAGCTTGATGACCTGCATGTGGAGAATTTCCTCTTCCACATCCACATATACCGTGAACGCATCAGCATATTTCACCCGCTGGATGTCAAGATACGTGGCGACCTGCTCCAGCTCCTTCTCTAATTCAATGTAGACATTGCCCTGATTTAAGGTCAACCGGTAGAAACGCGAGAGCCCCTGCACCATGCCGGTGACTTTCTCGATCTCCCCGAGATTGGCCAGACTGCTTATCGTTGAAAGTGTATTATAGAGGAAATGCGGATTAATCTGCGCCTGCAGCGCCTCCAGCTCCGCCTGTTTTTTCTGGATGCCCTGCACATACACGCTGTTGATCAGCTCCTGGATATTGGTTGCCATCACATTGAAGGAATCCGCTATCTGTACAAATTCATCATTGCCGGAGAACCGGATGCGTTTCTGGAAGTTCCCTTCCTGGAAGGAACGCACCAGCCCCACGATCCGGCTCATCTTGCGTCCGGACAACCGCGCCACCACATATCCGATCACGGTCATCACCAGAAAGCTCAGTGCGCATAACGCAAAAATCACACGGCCCAGCCTCCCGGCATCCTTGGTCAGATAGGTGTCGGGTACCAGTGATTCAATGACAAAGCTGCTGCCGGGAATCTTTTCATGCAGACTGAGATAATCCCCGCCTGCATCGTCATAGTTCGCCGGCCCGCGCTGGAACAGAATATCGCCGGTTGTCTCTTCGACAAGCCGGAGCGTAATTCCCTCTTCGACAGGGAAGGTGTCAAAGCCCCCGAACAGGTCCTCAAGGGATACGGTAATACGCACGTAGCCGATCACGGTTTTGTAATCGCTGAAGTTGACCAGCCTGCGGACATGCGAAAGGTTATCCAGCTTCTGGTCTGTATCAATCTGCAGCCAGAGGTTGTCCCGTTTCGAATCCTTAAGGGACTGATACCACCCGCTATCAGCGATATCCTTAAGCGGCAGAATGTAATAATCGCTGTCATAGATCGGTTCATTCAGATTGTCGCCGGATACAATGTTAAGCTGACTGTTCGGGGTATAGAGCATGAAGCGGATCTTGTTCCCGAACAGCTGCAGCGGCGCGGTAATCTGGGGAACAATCTCGTCCAGCATTGCCAGATAAATTTCGAACGGCGTCCCCTTCAGCTCAAGGGCGCGCTGAAAGGGCTGGCTCCCGAACAGATTGTCCGACATCCGCTGAATCTCGTCCATCTGATAGCGGATATTATTCCTGGCCTGCTCCATGCCTGTCCGGATGTTCGACTCAGCCATCTCTGTCCGGGAATCGGTCAGCATGGAATAAGAGATATAACCGATGGTCACATCCGTCAGGAGTACTAGCAGCAGATAGGGAATCATCATTTTGTAGGTGAACGGCATATACTTCTTCAGCTTGGGCATCAATGGCAGAACATCCTCCGGTATGAATTTCGGTATGTCTATATTAACGTTCCCCTGTCAAGAAATAAACAGGCAGCGGCAAAAAGCACCGGGATGCCTTCTTGCGCCGGCTGCCGCGCTATTCAAGTAACCGCAGAGAAATGCAGCAGCACCTCTGCCGGTGCGAGTCCCGTGGACACTGCCCTTAGTGTGACCGGTCCCGCTTCGGGAGCAGCCTGGATCAAGGCCAGACACCAGCCATTGAATGCCCGGCGCACCGGCGACTTGTCCGGCTCATGGCTGCTGGGATTCCCGTTGCCTACTCCGAGAAGAATACCGGCACCTTCCACTTCGAACCGGATTTCATGATCTGCCGTTGGAACCACATGCCCCAGCTCGTCCAGAACAGCCACACGGACCGGGATGGTATCCATACCGTCCGCTTGACCGGCTGCCCGGTCCGGGTACAGGCGGATCTGACGCGGCTGACCTGCGGTAACCGCCTTTTTGACAGCTGCCTCCTTGCCGCCGTTCCGGCCGATGACCTTCAATTCCCCCGGCTCATAATGAACCTCCCATGTCAAATATCCGGTCCGGTCCACCTGCTGTTCACCCAGGCTGCTGCCGTTCAGTATCAGCTCCGCTGTCTCGGTATTAGCGAACACGCGCACTTCAACCGGTTTGCCTTCCGACCCTGGCCAATTCCAGTGGGGCAATAAATGCACTATCGGCTCGTCTTTCCAAACGGCCTGCATATAGTAATAGCTGTCCTTGGGGAAGCCGCAGGTGTCCATCAGCCCGAAATGCGAATTCACACAGGGCCACAGATAGGGAGTTGGCTCACCCCGGTAATCGAATCCGGTCCACATGAAGACGCCTGTAAGAAACCGGTTGTTCACAACATCACTCCACGCCTGCTGCGGGGTGCAGCCCCATGAAGGAATATTCGTGCCGTATTCCGAGCAGTAGCCGCGCACCGGGTCGTTCTCGTAGATGCCCCGGGTCGCTGTGTAGCTCGCGCATTCACTTCCAATCATCAGGCGGCCGGGATGCTGTTCATGGTCCCGGATATCCAGATGATCCCGGTGTCCGTAATTGTACCCTGTAATATCTACAACCTCATTATATCCATTCTCATACCAGCCATGATTCATTGCAGCCGATGCAGGGCGCGTCGGATCGATCCGGCGCACCGTATCCGCAAGCGTCTTCAGCAGGCGTCTGCCGGTCACGGTTCCTTCCAGAACCTCCTCATTTTCCAGATTCCAGATGATGACGCTGGGATGGTTCCTATCCCGGAAAAGCATCCGTTTCAGCTGGTCCAATCCGCTGCGGCTGCTGTCCAGCTTGCGGTTCTCATCCATTACGAGCAGCCCGAGCCGGTCGCAAAGATCCAGCAGTTCCGGGGTGGGCGGATGATGCGCACTGCGGTAGGCATTGGAGCCCATCTCCTTCAGCAGCCGCAGCTTGTATTCGATCAGGCTGTCCGGCAGCGCCACTCCCACTCCGGCAAAATCCTGATGGTTGCAGGTGCCTTTGATCAGCAGCGGTTCCCCGTTCAGGAAAAACCCCTCCTCCGGGTCAAAGCGGATGCTGCGGATGCCAAAAGGAGTCTCATACCGGTCCACCTCTGTACCCTCTACCTTCAGGATGGATACGGCCTTATAGAGATGGGGAGTCTCCGGGGACCATAAGGCCGGGTGCTCCAGCCTGAACATCTGCTCCAGCTCCGTTTCTCCGTACCAGTCGGCAAATGCCTGTTCCGCCTTAGCGCAGACCTGCTCCCCGGCAGCGTTGTATACTTCCGTATGCAGCGAGACCGCCCGGCTCTCCGTGTATTCATTGCAAATACGGGTGCTGATATGCACCAGAGCCTGCTCCTTCTCTGCTTCAGGTGTTGTGATATACGTTCCATATTCCGCCACATGCAGGCGGTCCGTCTGCTCCAGCCAGACATGGCGGTAGATGCCGCAGCCTTCATACCACCAGCCTTCATTCTCCAGCGCCTCTACCTTAACCAAAATAACATTCCGGCCCTCTGCCCCATACCGGAGCACATCGGTCAGGTCATAGGAGAAGCCGATATACCCTCCCCGGTGTTCTCCGATGAGGTGCCCGTTAACCCAGACCGTGCTCAGGCCCGAAGCCCCGTCGAAGGTGACCGTCCACTTGCGGTCTGCCGCTTCCGGGGGCAGCTCAAAGGTTTTACGGTAAAACCCGGTTCCGCCCGGCAAATAGCCGTGGCTGCCATCTCTTGAACCGAGTGAGGCATCCTGCACATACTGCTGTTCCACACACCAGTCATGCGGCAGGCTTACAGGCTTCCATTCCAGCTGCTGATGGCCCATGCCTTTATCGTTAAACGCGATATCCAGCCACTCCCCCTCCTGCAGGGAGCCGCAGTCGGTAATCCCGCCTGTCATTCCGGCCTTAACAGCGTGAGGAATACGGATATCCCCTTTATAAAAACTCCAATTCTCATCAAACCGGCTTCTGCTTCTTCCTGCTGCCGTACTCACCCTGCAACCGCCTCCTTGCTAGACTATATTCACATTGTAGATGAGATTATTAGAATATAGTTAGCAAAATGCTAATATGGAATAGCACAATCTGAATGTGAGAGATCCACATTACAGCAAAAAAAGCCCAAGCGATTGTCAGCTAACCGCTCAGGCTTGGGCTTGGACGTTCTATCCGGTTCAGTGGTGTTCCGCTCAGGGCTTCTGTCCGGAAGGGCAGTTCACAGCTTCTCGCTAACGGCTCCGTCCGCTGCGATCACGGCATTGAACGAGAGCTGGTTCATCCGCTTAATAGTATCTTTATTGTAGGCCTCACCCATAAAATTCGGCTGACCGCCGGTAATTTTGACCGGCGTAATCCGGCTCTTCACCCTATTATTGCTGATCTCAAAGTTCACCAGCATAGAATGAATGGTCTTGTCGCCGCCGCGTGTGGACCGGTTGAACACAAAATTGCCCAGTGAATAATAGATCGGCTTATGCTTGTAATATTCGATCCCCATCAGGCAGTGGCTGTGCGCGCCGATAATGATATCCGCACCGCTGTCGATCATCTGCTTCGCCAGATTGCGGGCGTATGGCTCAGGGTAATCCTTAAACTCATTGTTCCAGTGGATGTACACGATGGTATAATCGTTTTCTTTGGCCGATTTCTTGATAGCCCCCAGCATGGGCTCAGGCGTATAGGCCGAAGCTGCACCCGGACTGTTTGTTCCTGCATACCAGGACGGGCTGGAGAGCACGCGGCTTACCCCAAGTATGGCGATTTTTTGGTTTTTTACCGTTTGGACATAGGGCCGGAAAGCTTCATTGCTGTTTTTCCCCGCCCCGGTATGGCCGATCTTGTATTTATCCAGATGAACCAGCGTATCCAGCATGGCATCCTGTCCAAAATCAAGAATATGATTATTGGCCAAGGTCACACCATCGATCCCGGCAGCATTCAGCCCCGCCAGTGCCGCCGGTTTGGAACGGAAAGCAAAGGTTTTCTCTGCCGCCTCACCTCTAACCGATACGGGTGTCTCCAGGTTGGCAAAAGCTATATCTGCTTTTTTCAGGGCAGGTGCTACCTTCGCAAAAGGAAAGTTGACTCCATACTTGGCGATCTGATCGCCGACAAATCCATCCAGCAAAATATCTCCGGCAAAAGCAAGGTTAATCTTCTCCTGCGGGGAAGCCCCCTGACTGAAAGCTGCCTGCCCGGGAATCAGCAAAAACAATACTAAAGTGATGACTGCAAATCTGCGCAAAATCTTGGACCCCTCTCTCTTAATCTGCCAATTATTCTACTATAATAGAGGGAAAAATCCAAATTAAGGGTTGGTATGCTGCTGGGGTTCTGATTTCTGCTAGATTGGCGCCTTTTTAAGCACGGCCCGGAAACAGCTCAGTCCACCCCACTGCTCTGTCCGTACAGCATCTGCAGGAAGCTTGAAATCCGTCTCGCCCCAGTACTCAAATCCGGCCTGCAGCAGCACTTCATTCATCCGCAGCAGATTAACCGTGGGGTAATCAAAAGTCAGTACAAGCAGCCCCTCCCCATTCAGTGTGCGGTGAAATTCCTTTACGGCCCGCACGGAATCCTCCAGGGACAAATGCTCCAGGACCGAGATACAGAATATTGTATCAAAGCTTTCATTCTCATAAGGCAATGCGGTCAGATTAGCCTGGGCCAGATGCAAGCGGGTGGTCCGCCTGGCTTCTACCAGCCGTGCCGCTTCCTCGCCGATGTCGCTGGCAATCTCCTGAATAATCGCATCCCGGGAGAGAATCCGCGCATCGATATCGCAGGCATGAACCTCCGCGCTGTAACCGGCAAGGTAGAACTTGAGCGGATGGGAGATTCCGCAGGCAGCATCCAGCACCACATCATGGGAGGAAACAAAATTCGTGCACCATTCGTATTCATAAGGCCGGCTCCACCAGGATTCCGGCAAATCATAAATCAGCTTGTCGCGGCGGGCATCGGCATTCACAAAAAAACGCGAAACATACGGATGTGTTGGCATGGCCAGGACTCCTTTTAAAGGAAATTCGGTAGTGAGAGTATATTCAAAAATCGCTGTTTCATGCCAAACCTTACACCGTGATCATCTACAGTTGCTTGACCATAAGCACATGCGGAATGCCATCCTCCATGAAAACCGGCGAACTCGTTACATATCCCAGCCGTTGATAAAAGCCCTCGGCCTGCTTCTGGCCATGCAGCTTGGCTTGCCGGTGCCCCTGTTCAACCGCCATTTTTTCCAGCGTATCGATTATAACGGACCCCAGTCCGCTTTTGCGGTAAGGAGCGCTCAGGCAAATCCGTTCAAGCTTAGCCCACCCTTCCACACTCCTTAGTCTGGCCGTTCCCACAGGAAGCCCTTCCTGATAGAGCAATATATGCTCCGCGTCTTTTTCATGATCATCAAATTCATCTGCCAGCGCCACGCCCTGCTCCTCCACAAACACTTCCCGCCTGATTCTGAAAGCCTCCTGCAATTGTTCTTCGGTGGTCACCCGCTCTACCCGCATGTTCGATCCCGCTCCTTCATTATATCTGCTTAATGCCTGCCCAGAAGATCTCCCAGATATCCTTCAGGCGCCGCCCGAATTCCTCCTGATTATAAAAAAACATCTGCATGGCAATGCCATCCTGTAAACAATAATAAGCCGAGAGAAGACTTTCCGTATGCTGCCGCCGGATCTCCCCGGAGTTCATGCCTTCCTCAAAAACAGCCCGGTAAAATGCCGCTGAGCGCTGCTCCATCATTGAAATCTGCTGCTCCAGCATCTCCTGAAAAAAAGGCGCCGGGAATTGGACACTCCTTTTATAAAAAGCGGTCAGCACCGGGTACTCCACCCTATAATAATAGGTCCGGTATACAATCTCACGCAGTCTGGCCTCTACAGGTGTGCCAAGGATTTCCTTGTACAGCTGGTCAAGAAATTCAATATAATGCCGGGCCATTTCCTGAAAGGCCGCTATAAACAAATCCTCTTTTTTGGGAAAATAGGTCGCAATGGACTGTTTTTTAATCCCTACCAACTGGGCAATCCCCGCCAATGAAGCTCCTTCAAAGCCTTTTTCGGCAAATTCGGACAATGCGGCTTGCAAAATAGCGTGGGCTGTCATTTTTCTACCGCCTCCCTGACGACCGTCAGGAAGAATTATCACATGGCTCCCCCGCATTTGTCAATCCAACCGTACAGACACCTGCTGGCCGGTAGCCATTTAATCTATATAAATATATAATTAAATATTGTAAATTAGTGACTTTAGTACTAAAATGAAGGTTGCAAAAGTTTATATATTTGAATTTTTAATTATGATTCCTTTGCCGGCTTCAGTCGGGTTACATACCTGATTCGGCTAATCATTGATCCATTTCATAACGGCAAACTATCTGAAAGGATAGGACGCAAAGCAATGGGCCTAAAGATGCAAACATCGCATCCATGGCTGCCAGGCTGCCAAGAAGACGCTGAACTGTGCGGGTATCCGTTAGGGTACCGTATCTGCTGCCGGGATACTCTTATGTCCAAATGCCCATTGATTATATAAAAAGGAGCCAAACGCAATGCCACAGCGCACCACCGAGAAAAACGGCATTATTATTGTCCAGAACAACCAGTTCTACATTACCTCCCCGCTGCCCGGCGGCAAGCCGGCAATCCTTTCCGCTATCCCGCCTGTTGTGCTGGAGCTTAATCATCAGCCGGTAGCTGGTCCCGTACCCGTTGTATCCTCCGACCGGGTTACCTGGTCCATACAAGAACCGCCTCCCTATGAGATCACCGTCTCCGACGATAAACTCCAAGCCTTCCTTACCCTGAACCGTGTCGAACAGTATAAATGGAATCTGGTGAACAGCCCGGCGTCGAGCCATCTCGCGGTAAGGGCTGAAATGGACTCTTCCGCTCTGCTGTCCACCCTCGGGATTGAACAGATTATTGCCGATTTGGAGAAAAAAACGATTTCGCAAAACCTGAATATCCCCGCCATCTATGCAGAATTGAATCATCCGACCCATCTGCCGATTTGTGTGGCGGAAGGCAGGCCGCCTGCTGCAGGCGAAGACGCCAAGCTTGATTTGTTTTTTTCCGGGCTTGCCGGAAACCCTTTCAATCCCTTAGAAGAGGCTGCGGATTCCCCCGATCCACTCCGGATTCCCTGTGCCCGGAAAGGCGATGTCATTGCCCGCAAGCACCTTCCCCGCGACGGTGTACCCGGGTACGATGTATACGGCAGTATTCTGCCCGCCGCACCTCCCAGGGATATCAAAGTTGTAGCCAAAGAGGGCACTCTGCTGCTGCCAAGCCATGAAATTACAGCCCTTACAGAAGGCCGGCCGCGTGTGACCGGCACAAAGGTCAAAACTTTCGATATCACAACCGCATATACCGTTCCGGGCTGTGTGAACCGCCATACAGGCAATATCGTCTTCTCCGGCGATGTAATTGTACACCAGGACGTGGAAGACAACTCGATCATCGAGTCCTTAGGGAATGTGTATGTATGCGGCAATGTCCAGAATTCTACCATTACAGCAACAGGCAGTATTTATATACTGGGCAATGTGGGCAACAGCCAGTTGTATTCAGGCTCCTTCGGCGTAACCTACAACCGTCTCTATCACCTCTCCGAGAAGCTGATCGAAGAAGTCAACCTCTTGCGGGAAGCCTCCAGACTGCTGACCTATGAATTACAGTCCCGACAGCAGACGGTAAAGTTCGGGCAGGTCATTCTGCTGCTCATGGAGACTAAATATAAGAAGATTCCCGTCCTGACCCGTGATCTGGAGTCCATAGTTGCCGGCATTAAATATACCTCTCATCCAGACAACAGCCAGCTGCAGCGGATTCTGGACATTTTCTTACGGCCAGCCCAGTTCATCGATGCCTTTAATGATGCCTTGCTGGTGTCGTTATTGAAATTGCTGAAGGATCTGTATACCGGGGTAGCCCGCATGGAGGAAGCCAACGTCTGTGTTGACATCCCCGAGTGCCATAACACCATCATCAAATCAAGCGGCGATATTTGCATTCGCAAGGACGGGACCCTGCAAAGCGATCTGCTTTCCCTGGCAGACATCACCTTCTTGCTGCCGGAGGCAGTCTGCCGGGAATCACAGCTGGAGGCCGGCGGGAACCTGACTGCACCAATAGTAAGCGGCGAATCAGGCGCCCATTCATTGCTAAAAGCCGGCCATAAAATCAGTGTCCGCAAAATGGACGCAGGCAGAGTAACCGTCGGCCGCCATTCCCAAGAGATCACCGGGCCCGTCGAGGACATGATCTTCACCCCGCAGAATCTCAGCGGAGGGGCGGAGTGAGCGGAGGGAGAACGGGTACGAGGAAGTGTCTGCAGCCTAATAAAACCAAGACTCAAACAAAGTGTTGACTGGCTTGTAGATCATTATGACCAGGTACAGCGGGCTGGGGACTTTTACTTTGTTGAGCGAACAGTAGACCGCGGCAATGCCCATGGCCCAGAACAGGAACCATACCAGGCGGTCGCGGGTCCTGCCTTTCCGCTTCAGCAAGGGCAGGTCGATGGCAATACAGCCGGCCGCAATCACAAGAAAAAACAGCAGCATATTGGGGTTCACTCCTTGATATCGTCAACAAAAGATTTGTCTGTAACGCCGATCCGGGTAATCGACACGCTGGCACTGTAATGAACGGGCAGCGACTTCAGGTAATCTTCTCCCTTCCGCTGCTGCAGTTTGGCCCAGGCCTGCGGT
Organism: Paenibacillus riograndensis SBR5; assembly: GCF_000981585.1. Lineage (NCBI taxonomy): Bacteria > Bacillati > Bacillota > Bacilli > Caryophanales > Paenibacillaceae > Paenibacillus > Paenibacillus riograndensis. The sequence goes on along the minus strand of NZ_LN831776.1, from coordinate 2,769,625 downwards.
TTCGCACGGTAGATCATCTGTCCAAAGCCCATGATATCCACATTGTATTTCTCATTAATCTGCTCAGCTGCCGACTTCATCAGGTAGACTATCCGCTCTTCCGATTTCTTCTCCAGCTCTGTGATGACCTTCTCCGACTCCAGATTATCCCGGCTTTCTACCTCTTCCACATTGCACTCCGCCTTTACATGAATGTAAATATGCGGCTCTCCATTGATTATTTTCACCTTACGTTTAGTGGATGAGTGCAGCGCTTCAATAACAATGGGCCGGCCGTCGTCTCCTATGATCGGACCCGAGCTGTGGACAATATTATTGGAGATATAATTGAAGCCGATCACCTCTCCATCGCTTAACCACCCGATCATCTTGTCCTTCTTGAATACAGCGACACTGCGGTAACGCAAACTGGCCCTGGGGGTACTCTCTTCGAGATTGCTCTTCTTGTCACCCTCTTTAGCATTGCCGGTTATCTCAACTCCGGTCAATACCGGATTTATTCCTTCATAGATCAGATTTTCAATAAATTTGATCAAAGGAACAGCGACTGTCCTGGCGGATTCCTTATGGGATTTATCCATCGCATTAAACAATTTATTCGCCGGCAATTTATCCATCGGGGTAAGAATCTTTAGAACCTCTTTTGCAGTGGTGTCTTTTGCGACCATGACATAGTAATCATTTCGCGGCTCCCGGCTCCGTATCAGCACATCAAGAGTCTCGGCGATACCGGCACGTGCGAGTTCCTCCCCGATCACCAGGACCCGGATATGCCCTTTGTAGCCTGATCTCGAACTGAGAAGACTGTACTGCCGGTCAGCTTCATAAATTGTCGGGACTGTGAAGTCGGATACAACCACTGGTACCCCGCCCCCACCCGTTCCTCCAACCGTCTGTGAGGAAATCGCAGAAGGGATAACTACCTGCATCGTGACCCTGTAGCCGGATTCCGCCTTATCCAGTCCCATTCCCAATATAAAGCCCATTTCATTTAATTCCCTTCTTTCCCAGCAGCCGCTGAGCAGGAAGGGGGCGAGAAGAGTAAACAGCAGCATGAAAAGAGTTCTACTTTTTTTAGGGCTCATAAACATTCCTCACTTAGATGTGCCTTGGCGGTTAGGGTTTTGAATTTTACTGTTTGTCGGTCTTGACTTTAAGAACGGCCAGGGGAAGCGGAAGAGCGAATCCTTCAGATCCTTGGATTGGTATGGACCGATTGGACTCATATACGGCATCCCGAAGGAACGCAGGCTGGCCAAATGCATCACAATGATAAAGACACCGAACAAAATGCCATACAATCCGATAAAGCCGGCCAGGATGATTAATGCAAAACGAAGGATTCTTGCGGCAATGGCCATTCCCGTTTCAGGGATGACAAAGCTTGAAATGGCCGTAATGGAGACGATGATAACCATCGCTGATGAAATAAAGCCCGCTGAAACCGCCGCCTGGCCAATCACCAGCGTACCGACGATGGAGATAGCCTGCCCTATGTTCTTCGGTATTCTCACGCCCGCTTCCCGCAAGATCTCATACGTCAATTCCATCAGGATTACTTCCACGAACGCCGGAAAGGGAACGCTCTCCCTCTGTGCGGCAAGACTGATGACGAGCGTGGTAGGGATCATCTCCTGATGATAAGTAGTGACCGCTACATAAAAAGAGGGGGCAAGCAAGGTAATGAAAAAAGATAAAAAACGGATGAAACGCAGCAAGGTGGCAATATCCGCCCGCTGATAGTAATCTTCTGCCGATTGAAAAAAGGAAACAAAAAAAGTGGGCACCAGCAGGACAAACGGTGTGCCGTCAACAAGAATCGCCACCTTGCCCTCGAGAATTCCTGCCGCGATGGTGTCCGGCCGGTCGCTGTTATACACAGTCGGAAAAGGCGTCGCTGCCTTATCCTGAATAAATTCCTCGATATATCCGCTCTCCAGAATGCTGTCTGTATCAATTTTGTCCAGCCGGCGTTTGACCTCCTGTACAAGATCAGGGTTGGCTATGTGGGTGAGATACATAATAGATACGCTGGTCTGTGTCACTCTTCCGATCTGCAAAGTCTCCAGCCATAGCTGGGGGTCTTTGATTTTTCTCCGGATCAGCGCCGTGTTCGTCCGTAAATTCTCGGTGAATCCCTCCATCGGGCCCCGTACAACCGTCTGTGAGCTTGGTTCACTGACATTGCGGTCCTCCCACCCGGGCAGCCCGATCCGCAGCGCACTTGAGGTTCCATCCACCAGCACCATCACATTGCCGGACAGCAGCTGGTGAACAAATGGCTCCAGGTCACGGGTGACGGATATATCTCCTGCCATCAGAATGCGTTTGTGCAGAAGCTCAAGCTTCTGCCCGGCATCCAGAGCTTTCAGCCGGTCCGGAGTACAGCCTTCCTGTAGCGAAAAAAGTATGGAATTATGCAGCACTTGCGTATCCACAAGGCCGTCTATATAAATCACGGCGATTTGCGTACAAGGATCCGGCTGCAGCTCTTTGATCACCAGATCCGTGCTTTTCCCGAAAAGCTGAACCAGCTGCTGCTGATTTTCCTTAAGACAGGATGACAATGTGGCAAAGTTCGTATCCTTCAAGTCGCATCCTCCACTTTCCATAGACATGGTGTAAATAGTATGATGCAGAATTTGATAATTATCCCTGCCGGCCCCTATTTGAAGCTATGGTGCATAATTGTGGAAGAAATTTGCATGCTAAGAAAAGGGTGAAAAAATGGCTGAAGGACAGCTTGCAGCCGATACGGAGGAATATCATGAGTCTTGAAAAGGACCGGATCAGTTCGGCTCAAATGGTCATACTGGGACTTTTGACGCTTATTGGTGATATGGCGCTTGTATATCCTTCAGTCATGGCAGCCGGCGCCCACGAGGATGCGTGGATTGCCGGGCTCATTAGTATTCCGTTGGGGCTGGCAACCGTTAAATTAATGATATCCGCCGCAAATATCAATCCAAATCAGACAATTATCGAGCTTTCAACCCAAGTTTTAGGAAGATGGGTAGGCGGAGCTGTAGCGGTGAGTTATTTGTTCTTTTTCCTGATGGCTGCATCCGTTTATGTCAGAGAAATTGAAGATTTCATGTGCACACAAATTTATGAGGCGACACCCGGCGGGGTGATCCGCTTCATGGCCATTGTCCTCCTGGTGTACGGCCTGCGGCTGGGTCTGGAGAATCTGGGCCGGTCGGCACAGATCTTTTTTCCTTTTTTTGCCCTGTTTCTGCTCTCCCTGATCCTGCTGTATCCCAATATTGAAATGGACCGGATCTATCCTATTCTGAATACTCCTTTTCCTGATATGCTGCACACCATTATGTACGGTGTATATTATCCGTACGGGGAAATGTGCGTGTTCTTCATGGTTTATCCCTTTGCCCAAAAACACAGCAAAACGAGCCGCGATATATTCATCTCCCTTTTCATCGGAGCTATCGGCCTTAACCTGATTGTGTTTCTTTCTCTGTCGGTACTCGGGCCCTATTTTTCCGAGCATGAATTTTATCCGGCCTATATTCTTGCCCAACGAATCAACATCGGCAATTTTCTGCAGCGGGTTGAAGCACTGTTGGCCACCACCTGGATTATCAGCACTTACTTCAAAACAGCGCTTTATCTCTACGCCTTTGTCTTAGGGACAGCCCAGTTGCTGAAGCTGAAAACCTACAAGCATCTGATCTTTCCGGCGGGTTTTCTGATTTACGGCATGACGAATCTGCTGGCCAAAGATATTATTTTCTACGTTAAGGGAATTCCACCTTATTGGGTGGATTGGGACTTCACCTATGCATTTGTCTTCCCGTCGCTCCTGCTCATTGTTAATTATTTCAGGAAACGCTCCGCCCAAGCCAGGGAACAAGGGTAAACTAGACTATTTTCTGCTGCAGAACTGGGGCAAAACCAGCAGGTATGAATATCGTACTATAGGGTAATTAAAGAATAAGACCGCACTATGTGCGGCTTATACAACCCTAGAGGAGGAAACATGATGCTAAAAAAACTTCTTGGCAAAGTGATGCACTCCATGGAGCACTCCCAACATGGAGGGCGGTACAGATCTTCAAGCAGTCATAAAGGGAGGCCTGTATACGGCAGACATTCAAGCAGCAGCCGCGGATACAAGAGCTACTCGTCATCGGACTCACACCGCGGAGGAAACGGACATAAATATTATAAGAATCGCTACGGCAGCTCAAGCTGATCCTTGCTTGACCCTCCCTGCACGAATCACAAGGCGCCTTTCAGCTTTTGGCTGAAGGCGCTTTTGTGTTAGGATCTCAACGCAGGCTCTCATGCAAAACCTCCGCCTCGCGGACAAACAAAGTTGTATCTGAATAGGACTCCCGCTCACCAAGAAGCCGGGAAAGAAGATGCAGCATCCCGGGCGACAAATCCAGTTCCTCGCGCCAGTTCCGTTCCGCTTCTCCCGGTTCAGGCTGGTAACCGGAATACAGCATGAACAGCATGAATTGTCCGATGTCATACAAATCCGAGGCGATAACCGGCGGCATCTGTTTCGGGAGCTCCCCCGTCGCCGGCTTCCGTTCATCACACACGGTTTCTTTCTCGCCGATCCGCCTCGCCAGCCCGAAATCAATTAAGTACATTTCTTCTCCTTTAAGGATCACATTAGGGATGCGCAGATCCAGGTGAACATATCCACGGGCATGGACATGGGCTACCAGTTCCATCAGTTTCAATGTCGCGGCCAGACACTCCCGCTCCCCGTAGACGATATGCTCATCAAAGATCAGATCTTCCAGCGTTTTCCCCTCGATATAATCGGTTACCAGCCAGTTGGAGCCTTTGTACTCAAAATAATCACGGCACTTGGGAATGTTGGGATGATCCATGGACCTCAAGACATCACTTTCCTTGCCAAGCAAAACCCGGCCCACCGCTTTCTTGCTCGGTCTGGACTGTTTGACGGCCACAAAAGCCCCACCCTTATTGTCCCAGCACCGGTAGGTCAGCCCGTAGCTCCCTTGCCCCAACAATGATTCTATCTTATATCGTTCGCCGATCCCCGTCCCCTCCGGGAGCGGATAATCCCGCCAGGCCCGGACAAATCCCCGCCACCACTCAAATGCCATTACTCTTTTCTTCCTCCGTTCTCTATAAGCGTAAAGGATGCTGTACAGAGTGAACTTAAGATATTTACATTAGGGACTTCGTCGGGACTACGGAGAATGTTTGAACTTCCGGCCGCTGCCCATCTGCAGATTTCTTGAATTTATACCGCTGTTCGCGGTGGAAATCTGCAGACAAAGGCGGACGCTACCGCTCCTCCAGTTCCAAACTTCCCCTCCATCCCTTTTCCCTTTTGTTAGCTTTTCAAGTTCACTTTATATAGCAGTGTTATTATCGCATAGATAGCGATAATCAGCAGCTTATGGAAGTAAGCCGGGTTACTGCAAAAGTATGAAGGCATCAACGGATATTTATCCTTATCTTGCACATATTACATGTATGCATATTGAAGATTTTGAAGGAGGTCATCATGAAAAGCGCATTCGAGGCGAACTTAGATTATCTAAAAAAGACCCTTGATCACCTCCCTGATATCATCTTCAAAAAAATGCATGTGGGGCAACCGGGGATTCAGATAGCTATGGTCTATCTCTCCGGAATTGCAGATGCAGATATGCTAAACGAACATATCGTTAAGCCGCTCATTTTAACCGGAATCCGTGAAAGACATTCCCAATTTAATCCGGAAAAACTGAAGGAAGAATTGATACAGCAGACGGCTTTTACGATCAATACGAAAGAAGCAGCAGATATTGAGGCATGCGTGATTGAAGTGTTATCAGGAAATACTTGTCTCCTGATCGAAGGAAACGAGGAATTTTTTGTTGTTTCTACGGGCAAGTTCCCATTGCGCAGTGTTGAAGAACCAAACACCGAGACTCTGGTGAGAGGGCCAAGAGAAGGTTTTATCGAGGATCTGGAAAGCAACCTGGCCATGATAAGACGGCACATCAAAGATCTCAGTTTCAAAATTGATAAAATAAGGATAGGAAGAAGATCTTCTCGAAAATTAGCGGTCTTGTACATATCGGATATCGCAAACCCGAAGCTGGTCCAGGAAGTTAAACGAAGAGTCGAAACAATTGATGTGGATGATGCTTCCGACACCGGGATTATTGAGCAATGGATCGAGGAAAGTTCATGGTCTCCATTTCCTCAGATTCAAGCTTCTGAACGCTCGGATAAAGCAATCACTGCTTTAATGTCCGGAAGAGTCGTCATTCTCCTGGATGGCACGCCATTCGCTCTGATAGCTCCCATGACCTTCTGGATGCTGGCCCAATCCCCAGAGGATTATTACGAGCGGTTTCCTTTAGGAACATTTTTTCGTTTGCTTCGATTAACGGCCCTTTTCATTGCAACATTCCTACCTTCGCTGTACGTCGCACTCATTTCATTCCATCCCGGACTGATCCCGCCCGAGCTGGTGATATCTATCATTTCCTCAAGAGAGGGGATTCCTTTTCCCGTTTTTGTGGAGGCTTTAATCATGGAGGTATCATTGGAAATATTGCGCGAGGCAAGTCTGCGGCTGCCCAAAGGCATAGGACAGGTTATAGGTATTGTAGGCGGCCTTGTAATTGGACAAGCAGCCGTCGAGGCGGCCGTCGTAAGTTCTTTCCTGATTATTATCGTGGGTCTCACTGCCATTGCATCCTTTGCAAGCCCGCAGTACAGCGGCAGTATTGGAATTCGGCTCCTTCGGTTCCCTATTATGATCATCGCAGCGATTTATGGCCTCTATGGTGTGATTTTAGCCTTTATTTTTTTAGGTGCGCACATGGTCCAGATCAAAAGCTTTGGGGTTCCTTACATGTCACCTCTGGCCCCAATCCGCTTAAGAGATCAACAAGATACTTTGGTCCGGGTTCCTTTTAAATATCAGAAAAAGCGTCCTATAATGCTAAAGACACAGGATGAAACATCCGCTAACAGGAAAAGGAGGTGAGCTTATGACCGTTTTCAGCTTTCGGTCCCGCCGGATCGTACCGGTACGAAAATGTATTGCCGCATGTATGGCTTGTGCCTTTCTCACCGGTTGCTGGGATAGCAAGGAGATCGATAAGTTGAGTATCATTCAAGGGGTTGCCATTGATACGAATCAGGATATGCTGGAGCTTACCTATCAGCATTTAATAGCGCAGAAATCTCAAAAAAATACGTATACCAATGTAACAACCTTGAATAAAGATTCCATCCAAGCTGCTTCCAGGGATCAGGCAAAGCTAGTGTCCCGTTCTCCCTTATATAATTTTATTCGCATAGTGCTGATTAGTGACCAGGCTCTAGAACATACAAGAATCGATCAATTATTAGATACGTTTACCCGTTCCTATAAGCCAAGCCGAAAATCCCTTGTTATGATCGTGAAGGGCAATGCAAAAGAAGCACTCAATATGCTCGGCAAACATAAAGAGATGCCTTCCATTGACCTTGAAGAACTGGCCGATAACAGTGCCTTCAACTCTAAAATCCCCCGTAAAATACGATTTGGGGAAATTTCTATACATATTTCGCAAGGAACTGACTTTATCATTCAACGTCTGGAAACCAATGAAGACAATCATTTGTCAGGCGCAGCATTGGTCAGCGGCAAAACGAAGAGATTTGCTGGCTGGGTTAATGAAGCGGAGGTTACTGGAATCAACTGGATACAAGGCAGGTCGAAGGGTTCCATTATTAAAGTTGAGGACCCCAAGACGCAACAACACATGGTCTTTGAAGTTGAGGATGTTCATAGTAAACTTATTCCCCGCGTCAATGGAAAAGATCTCTCATTCACGGTTCGTATCAAAACAGATATCAAATTAAACGAAACCTCTGTTATTTCTGCGGAGCTCCTGAAGGAACCGTTCATCCGATCCGCTAAAGAAACGGTGGAAGATGAAATCAGACGGATGGCGCTCCAATCGTTAAACAAGCTCCAAAAAGAATTGAGAGCAGATGTAGCCGGTTTCGGCACAAAGGTAAAAGTGAACTATCCTGCCTATTGGGATCAGGTAAAAGACAAATGGCAGGATACATTCAGTGAAATACCGGTCAATGTTCAGGTTAAAGTACAGATTGAACGAACAGGTGCTTATACCAAAGGAGCGGGAGCGTAATGCCCAATATACCTTCCATAAAACAGGAAAAAATATCTACACTTCAAGCCCTATTAACAGTAACTTCGACCGTGTACGCTGTGGCAATTGTCAGTTTACCACGGACCATCGCAGAACAGACGCAAACGCCTGACGTGTGGCAGGGGCTTTTGCTGGCAAGTCTGTTTGGGGTAGGGGTCGTTTTTATCAACGTGAAATTGTGCCAGCGATTTCCAGGGAAGACGTTCTATGAGCTTAATTCTGTGATCACAGGTAAATTTATCAGCCTTCTCATCAATATTGCGTTCATGGTATATTGCGTGATGATCTGCTCTCTTGTATGCAGAATGATGGCAGAATTCCTCAAAGCCCTTGCATTGGAGAAAACTCCGGTAAGCATGATTCTTTTGCCGTTTCTTCTGCTTATTGGTTATTTGACCTCTGGCGGCCTTCATGCGATGGTTCGCCTGATCGAGCTTTTTTTTCCCTTAACCTTGATTGTTTATTTATTGCTGATTATTCTCAATATCAACCATTTTGACTTAGATCATCTGCGCCCTGTTTTCCATCAGGGATGGGGGCCGATCTTCAAATCTCTTAAAGTTGTACCTTTTGCGACGCTGGGTTATGAATCCATGCTCATTTTAACTAATTTTATGGTCAATCCACAAAAAGCATGGAAGGCGGGGGCGATCGGATATTCAATTGCCATGGCTTTGTATGTCTTGATGGTAACAATGGTCATTGGATGTATGTCGGTTGAAGAAGTTTCCCGTTTGCAATGGCCCGTTGTTTCTTTTGCACAGCAAATTGAGTTCCCCGGGTCGTTCCTGGAACGGTTTGAAATATTTTTTATCATTTTGTGGACGATCAAAATTTTCATGACCACCGCAAATTATTATTTTTATCTTGTAGCCGGGATCAGCCAGCTCACCCAAAAGTGGAACGGATACATTTATTATCTCCCGTTGATTTTCATATTTGCCGTGAGCATATACCCCAAAAATTTTGTTGTAATAGATAACTTTGATACAGTAGCGGGGTATTTTGGAATCATCATGTGCGCGGCAGTACCCTTGGTGCTTCTCCTCATTTCCATGGTCTTCCGCATAAGGGGGAATCCGGATAATGGTTAATCTAATTTGTCTCCAAAATTCTCTCCGAATTCCTTCATTAGATCAATAATTGGAATCAATTGCTCCCCTTTTGATGTTAATGAATATTCAACATGCGGTGGCACCTCGGGATAAACTTTACGATTAATTAAGCCATCCTCTTCTAATTCCCGAAGTTGCTTTGTTAGAGACCCCTGCGAAATTCCCCATAAAAGAGTCTTGATTTCATTGTACCGATGCGGTTTAAACTTTAAAAACCAAAGAATCAGATACTTCCAACGTCCTGAAAGCAGGTTTTGGGTATAGGCAATGCTATATATTTCTCTGTGATCCGTCTTACATTCTTCATTAAATCCATCTTTGTTTATTCTAGACATCGGTTCCACCTCATTCTGCGGTTAGGTACAAAAAAAAGTACTATGTCATTATTTATTGCCCTCTTCAAAAAAACAAGTAACGTATATATATTAGTGCATGTAGTACAAATTACTCAATCGGGTCAATGTAAATGGAAATAGGAGGAATGAAAATGAGATTCGGAATTATAGGTGCTGGACCCATTGGGTCTAATATTGCGAAAAAATTGGTTGAGAATGGACATGATGTTAAGATTGCAGATGCTCGTGGAATTGAACGCTTGGAAGGAAAAAAACTTACAGGAACACCTGTGATCGTAGAAGATGTAATTAAAAATATTGATGTTCTTATAACATCTATCCCTTTTCACGCACTGCCAAGCATTCGTAACGTTGTAAATAAAGTTGGGGAGGAAGTTGTTGTTGTCGACACTTCAAATTATTATCCTCAAATGAGCGGTAAAATTGAGGAAATTGAGAACGGGATGGTTGAAAGTGTCTGGGTATCCAATCATTTAGGTAGACCTATCATTAAAGCTTTCAACAATTTCTTAGCCTATACGTTAGAACATCATGGAACTCCCGAAGGAACTCATGGACGCATTGCCATAGCAATTGCTGGTGATAACCTGTCCCATAAACAAATAATCATAGGTGTCGCAAATGTTCTAGGCTTTGACGCCGTTGATAGTGGTTCTTTAAGCGATTCGTGGAGACAACAGCCAGGAACCCCAGCGTACTGTACAGAACTTACCAAAGAGGAACTAGCCATAGCCTTAAATCAAGCAAATAAAGAAAAAGCTCCATTTCTGCGTGATAAGGTGATGGAAAAGCTGTCAGCTTCTCAAGGTGCGCTTTCAATTCAAGATATTGTTAAAGCAAATAGAGAAATATTCAATTCCTAAGTTAAGAGACCTAGGACAGAAAATATTGATATAAACAGATTCATGATAATGGAAGCGAACGTGTAAGGCTATCACAACAATAGCTCCATGGCTGCGCGTTCTTTATCCGCAATCTCGAGCAACAGCTTAGACGCACGCACGAGCTCTTGGTGCTCACCTGTTCTTCCTGCATGGTCGATTGAAGCAGAGACGCTAACCCACATTGGAGCGATCTCTGTAAACATACTGTGGGCTTGTTCGATCCTCGGGTCCTCCAGCCGATCAGCACACTCTCTCAAATAATCCCTATACAGATTCCGGAATAAAGCGCCGCCGGTTCCCGCCCGCTCCATCAGCGTTGCGGTAAGACATAAGTCATGTTCGAAATTGTTGCTGCGGGAAGGCCACTTCAGGATTTCATTGCTCATTTTAACAATACCTTTATTGCCAATATTCCCAATGGGCGGGTTCAGATAGTCATGCGCATTCATGGTCAAGGATTCGCGTATAGCAGGATCAAGCGGAAGCAATACGTCGTTTGACTCGATCGTAAAGGAGCGATTCCGGGAGCTCATGGGTCCCTTTGCATTTCTGGCAGCGGCCAGGCTGGTCAAACGCGTCTTCACAAGTCCACCCTGTTGTCTGGTGTCCGCCATGTAGGCGTATTCGTCATCTATACCGTAAAGTACCGCATAGTGACCGGCGAAGTGCACTTTGTTCTTAAAATAATCCAAGTAATAGGCATCTAATTTAAGCCCAACCGGAATGCCGTGTTCGATGCTGCTTCGGACGTTCTGCCACGCCTTATTGACGGACGAGGTTTCTTGATATCTGACGTTCAAGCCGAGTCGTTCGGCGAGATGAGCGGTCAGTTTATCCGGTTTTACCCTTCCTCCGATGAAGGGGAAGTCCATTCCCTTCGAATCCCAGTATATGAATCCAAGCCCTTGCCCGAGTCCGAACAACATCGGCTCAGACAAGCGGACCCCCGCATATTGCATTAAATTGCCCACGGCGGTTGTTTCGCAATGTTCGCCTTGATAAGGAATGAAACCTTCAATAAATTTGACCATGTCTACGCCTCCTCCAATAATTCATGTATTAAACGGCTAACGAACGCTTGCTCGCTCTCGATTAAGCTGAACGGATGCAAGAACAACGCCCTTACGTTCAGCGGCAAGCTCGCTCCGCCTTGTGATTCGTACTTCTGTCTTATTTTTATCGAGGCTTGTCCAAGAAAATCCAGCCGTTTCCGTAAAGCAATGACGGCCTCTTCCTTCCCGATATGGGGCAAAGCGGCCAAACCGAGATCGAAGCGGTTGTCACGCTCCCGTGTAGACGACAGACTATCAAGAATTTCATTTCTCAGCTTACGTATACCCTCTTCGGTAAGGACAAACCGGGTCGGCGTCGGCCCCTTGCCGGATTTCTCGTCGGCTGTCTCAGGTGAGATCCAACCTTTATCGCTAAGTTTCTTCAATCCCACATATATCGAAGTTGTACCGATATTCGCCCATTCTTTATACCCCCGCTGCTCGACTAACTTCATAATATCGTATCCGGAAGCTTGACGATATTCCGCGATCATTTGCAGGAGCATAAATTCGACATTCGACAATGTATGCATAGAGAGTCTCCTTATCTTAAGTATTTCATGCGTGTAATATAACATAGGTGTAATAAAAATTCAATAACCGGATCTGCTAGAAAACTACAGCTATGATTGGGTCGGTATTTAGAGAAACATTATTTAATAATAAGCGTCTAATAAGAAGAGAAAAAGGATAATAATGCCATAAGTGGCTTTGCAGATCATTAGAACATAGGAATTCCCAGCTGTAGTCCTTGAAAGGGTGGAAATCGGGAGATGAATAAGATCGCTAGTTTTTCTATTATTTTATTGGCCTTGACATCTATACTGGGTTGTAACAACAACGCTGATGTAAAAGTAGCAACCAATCAAAGTAACGTATCTCAAAATAATGTATCCCAAAGTAAAAATGGGAATTCAATTCCTCAAAAAGTTAAGGACAATGAGGCTGTAGGAAGGAATTCGTTTGATTCTTCGATATATTATGCCTCAGAAAACAATCCAACAATAAAGAATTCTGATAACCAAATTGTTTGGAAAGAAGGGAATGTTGTGCTTACCGCCGCGATTTCTAAGGCGGAGGGGGAACAAGTTTCCCAATCCAATACAGTGATTAGCTCTATAACAGTAGAAAGCAGTAACGGAAAGTATATTATTGACCTTGATAAAAAACCATTAGGTATTCAGTCGGTGGGCTTATCTAAAAACAACCAGTTAGCTGTTCATGTAAGAGATCATGAAGGATCAAGATTAATACTATTAAGTCTTTCAAGCGGAAAACAGATCGTGCTGAACGACCTTCCCAATAAAGAGGCTTTTAGTGAAAAAATAGATAGTTACAATTGGTCCCCTGATGGGAATACCATTGCTTTTGGCATTGGTGATATAGGTTCCAGTTACATTGCATTGTACAATACAGAGGATAAAACCTTTTCGAATCTTTCTGAGAAAGACTTTACACTGATTACATCGGTAGTTTGGCATAAGGACGGTCAAGGTTTCGATTTTTTAAGTCAGACAGATGATACTAAGAATCCTGTAATTCTTTACCAGTATACATTAAAAGATAATTCGATCAGCAAGGTGACGGATAATCTCACTGAAAACGAACAAGCAACCTTAACCACAAAATTTTTACCAGTAAAAATAGAATAAATAATATGTAAATAAAAGCAAGAATAAGGATGGGCTTCAGTCCATCCTTATTCTGCTTCTTCGATTAACTTTCAGTGATAGTCACCTTTCCAGTGCCTCCACCCAATGTTGAAAGAACATAGATCAAACTAGCTTGGTCATTATTCTAAAGTCTTACGCAGCCATGTGTCGGACGCAGCGGATAAGAAATGGCTCGATTGTTCAGAGAAAATAAAGTATTAGACTGGCAGGCATTTCATTAAGCGAACGGGAATGTCAGTTTAATAATGGCTGATTTCTCCAAATGACGTTAGAATGGTTATAAGCCAATATTTGAGGAGGAAATCAATGCTTGATATTAATCAAATTAAAGAGCTTATTCCCCATAGATATCCCTTTCTTTTGGTCGATAGAATCTTAGAAATTGTTGAGGGAAAGAAAGCCGTTGGAATCAAAAATGTGACTTTCAATGAACCTTATTTCCTTGGTCATTTTTCCGATTATCCTGTCATGCCTGGAGTCTTGATTGTAGAAGCACTGGCACAGGTGGGTGGTATCGCTATGTCCAATGTAGAGAGAAACAACCATACGATAGGGTTACTGACTGGTATTGATAATTGTCGGTTCAAAAAGCAAGTAAAACCAGGGGATCAGCTCCATCTTGAATTCGAAGTGACCCGAACCAAGGGACAGATTGTCAAAGGAACAGGCATCGCAACGGTAAACAATGAAATGGTTTGTGAAGCAGAAATAATGTTTGCATTTAATTCTATTGAGGCATTCAACTAATGGGATACAATTGGAAGATTGAACTAACGGAAAACGTTAGTCCAATAATCCAGTGGCCATATCTCGAGGGATTGCTTATTGTAAAGTCCTGATTCATGTTTTTCTCTGCAACTGGCAGGATGTGACTGGAGTTCGTTGCTGATTTATGAGGCGGGCCTTCTCGCATAGTTCTCTATGATGAGACGCATACTATTGGGGTGATTTGCCATATATGATGAGGAGGCGCTAAAGTTTATGTCCAATAAAAAAAGTTACTATGCATTTGAGGATCCCCAGGGCATTACAATTGAATTTCAAGCCACTAGCTTACAACAAGCCATGGTGGTTAAAAAGAAGAAGGCTCAAGAACTCGGGATTCCTAAAGAGGCTTTTGAACTTACAAGCATACGCAAGAAACCAAGCCAGAGCGCATAGCCTTTTTCGAGTGGTTCCAGGAGAAGCCCATCCCGAAAAATCTGACCGCCACTTACATGAAGAGTTTGGATGCGGCAGGGAGCCCTTCATTACACCTCAAACTGAACACTCATCCCTTCCGTCTCCACGTAATCAATGACCGTCCGGTTAGTGCTCAGGTCAATATACAGTGTGCAGCGCAGATCACCCTTGGTCCACTCCAGCCGGACCTCATTACTTGCCGCTTCCAGTACGCGGAAATCGCCGTTAAAGGCGCCGTATTCGTTGCGGAACCGGATCAGCGCAAGAAGACGCTGGACTGCGCTTTTGCCAAGCGCCTGCTCAATCTCGTCTATACTGAAGTTATGACGGTTGATTTCCCGCCCTTCTCCTGTGCGGCGAACTCCTTCTTCATCGTTCTCTCCGGCCAAAAGTCCGACGTAATACACCTGCGGGATGCCCGGAGCGAAGAACTGGATGGCACGGGCCGCCAGATAAGCGTCATCATCGCTGTTCAGCACGGAATAGTAGGAGCAGCGGACCTGGTGCACATCGAACCCGTCCTCAGCCTTATGCTCATCGGAGACGATAAGGCTCAGGTTGGAGCCGCGTTCAAGACAAGTATCGACCAGCCTGCGCGCTTCCTTCGTGTCGATCAATCCGTCGAGATCGGGCTTGACGGGGATGCCGTCATGGCAGTCCAGCATCGTGAACTGCTTTGCAGGACGCGTGGTCAGGTATTCCTTCAGCGCTTCTGCATTTTTATTGACGAGAGTATCGAGAATGCGGTAAGGCAGGATGAAATCATAAATCCAAAAACCGTGCTCCGCCAGTTTATATTGAATGCTGTAGTGGGAATGAACCTCCGGCAGCAGCTCGATATCCAGCGAATCGGTCACCTCCTTGATCCAGTCCAGAAAGCCGTAAATTTCAGGCTCCACGAAGAAGCAGCTCGTGCCCAGCTTCTTGATGATGTAGCCTACGGCATCCAGCCGCACAATCTTGACGTTGTTGTTACGGAAATTTTCAAAGATATCGGCCAGCAGACGTTTTACCTTGTCCGAATGAATGTCGAGGTCAATCTGTTCCGAAGGATCGGTTTTGCCGAAAGTCGTCCACACCTTCTCCTCTTCACCCGTCTCTTCAATAGTGAACGTGGAATACGGCAAGGGACGGCGGAGAAACATTTTGTCGATATCGGCTTGAACAGGCTGTCCGCCTGCCCAGATTTTGTCGAGTGTCAGGAATAAATCCGCGTAGGGCGAGCGTCTTCCCTGCCTCAGGAAATCCTGAAAATACTCCGACTGCCGGGAAATATGATTGACCATCACATCCAGCAGCACATCATGTTTCGCCCCGATCGCCCTAATGTCCTCCCAAGCACCGAATGCAGGCTCAATCTCAAAATAAGTAAGCGGAGCGAATCCGCGGTCTCCCGAGGAGGGAAATGGAGGAAGGATATGAATGCCGCCCTTGAAAATATCTGAAAAATGCTCATCCAGCACGTGGTTTAAGGTCTGCAGGCTCCCGCCCAGCGAGTCGGGATACGTAATTAGTTGTACTTGATTATGAATTGCCATTACTCTCGCCCTCCTAGATTTGGTACCTCGTCTTGAATGTCTCAAGTGCCGGCAGCTCTACGACCGCCCCCGTATATTGCAGCTTGTACGCGCTGACCGCCAGCCCGAACTCCAGCGCTTTGCGAACCGGATACCCCTTGACGAGCGCCGTATAAAAGCCGGACCAGAAGGCATCTCCTGCCCCTGTTGTATCTGTCACCTGCGTAGCCAGAGTATCGAACTTCACTGTTTCCTGACCGTTGGAGACGAGCGCGCCGTCCTTGCCCAAAGTCAGAATGACCAGCTTCACGCCCAGATCCAGAAACTTCTGCATCTGATTCTCCGGGGTGTCTTTCCCGAACAGCCGCTCGGCATCGTCTTCCGACGGCTTGGCGATATCGACAAGGGGAAGAATAGATTGGATATACTTAACTCCGTCCTCCCCTTTCTCCCAAAGCGCCGGATGGTAATTGGGGTCAAAGCAGACGAGAATCCCGTTCCGGCGGGCGTCCCGGATCACTTGCTCCACCGCCGATCTTACCGGCTGCCTGGACAAAGGCCAGCAGGAGAAATGGACGATCTTCGTCCGGAGAAGGGCTGTGCGCAATTCCTCTGTGTAGGCCAACCGGTAATCGGCTCCCCGGTAGAAGATCGGGACCGGTGTGGACCTGCTCTTGGTCACGACCACCAGGCTGGTTGCTTCGTCCACACGCTGAACGCAGCTTGTATCCATCTCAACTCTTCTCAAATGCTCCACCAGAAATTGTCCAAGCCCATCCGTCCCCACCGTGGATGCCACAAGCGGGCGGATGCCCAGCCGCTTCGTATTCATGGCGATATTGGCCGGCGAGCCTCCAAAATACCGGTGGTACGTGCCGTTCTCAAAGGAATCGCCGTAATCCCCCGGTATCATGTCCACCAGCAGTTCCCCAACAGTTAAAAGATCCAGGTCTTTCTCTTCAAATTTCACGTTATTATCAAAATCAAACACGGTTATTTCCCCCATTCATGTATAGATACGGCTTTGGTTCAGCGTTCCTGGTTGTGTTTCTTGTAGGACATGGGAGAGGTTCCCGTTACATTTTTAAACAGCTTAGAGAAGTAGAGGGAATCCGTTATGCCGACGGAAGCCGAAATCTCCTGAATGTTGAGGCCTGTCTTCTGCAGCAGTACTTTGGCGTTCTGGATACGGATTTTGCTGATATATTCCGGGATGGACATACCGGTAATCTGCTTGAAGTAACGGGAAAGGTAGGAACGGCTGTAGTTGACGTGCTTGCACAATATATCAACATCAATATGAATGTAATAATTTTGCTCAATAAAAAGAACGGCCTGCTGCACCACGCTTTCGGAGCCTGTCCGCTTGCCGGCCTCGCCGTAATGCTTCGCGCCCTGCTCAATCAGGTGAAAAATATGCAGCAGATAGCTGATGCACAGCAGCTGCCCGTCCCCCGCTTCCGGGAGCTCCTGGATCAGCAGCAGCATTTTATTAATAATGGTATGCGTCGCAATTCCCTCCAGGCAGCAGTGATTAATATCCAGACCCATCAGGCTCAGATAGTAGGGAATATGCTGGCCGTTGAAGGAGACCCACATGATTTCCCACGGGTCTTCGGGGTCGGCATAGTAAAAATGCTTTTCCCCGGGAAGCAGGATAAAAATGTCTCCCTGTTTCAGCATTTTGTTGACATGATCGCCCTGGGTTAAATAACCTTTGCCGCTGAGGACAAACACCATTTTATAAGTCTCCAGGACGCGGGGGCCTACGACATGGTCTTTGCCGCACTTCCGGTGACCGGCCCAGGTAATGTAGGCGGACTGCTCCATTTGTGTTTTTGTCGGTGTGTAAAAATGCTGTACAATATGATCTTTCATTTCTGCTTCACCCCAAAAAAGTTGCCATAAATTGAGCCTCTCACTGTACCGCACCGCTTTTTCTTTGTCAACCGATCAAAAAAAGCCCCAAAAGGGGGCTCAGCCCGGCAGCAGTCCGGTTATTCGGCGCCGGTAACCCACTGCTCCGTGAAGGAGACAAACTTCATCGTGCGGCGGTTGCCGAAGGAATAGGCTGCATGCAGACTTCCGTCCGCGGCCTGCATCATGCATGGATACTCGTAGCGGCGGTTGCGGATTAAGTTTTTGTGGCCGCTGAAGCCTTCACCTGTCTCCACATGGCGGCGGTAAGGCCACGTTCTGCCCTCGTCCTCTGAAATGGCTACAGTAACAGGGCAGCGTTCAAACGGCCAGACGGTAATATCCGGCTTGTCGTTGAAGCGCAAATCATTGTAGATGACGGCGAGCTTGCCGCTCGCAAGCTTAATGGCGGAAATGCTGGAGTTGTTGTTCGGCAGCTCGGTGCGCACCGGTTCCGTCCAGGTCTCCCCGTTGTCGTCCGATTTCGCAAAATAAATATTGTCCGCTGAGCGGCTGCGGAAGAGCCCGATCAGCTTCCCGGGCGCTATCTCGATCACGTTGCAGTGCACGCGGCCGCGGCTGCCGGGAACCTCGACATTGCGCCACGTGGCGCCTTCATCGTCGGAGATGTTCATGACCGTAATGTCGCTGCCGTTGCGGGTGTCGTCATTGAAGCAGATCCAGTTCTCAAAGATCCATCTTCCGCTGGAGAGAATCTGGATTTTCTGGCGGCAGAACGAGCCTTCACGCGAGAACATCACCTCCGCCTTCCCCCAGGTCTTCCCGTTGTCCCTGGAAACTTTACGGTAAATCTTGGAGGTGTACTGCAGGTTGAACTCCGGCGACTCGTCGCCCGTACGGGCCCGCTGGGCAGTGTACACGACCCATAATTCGCCGTTCGGATGAAGAAACAAGGACGGGTTTTGCTCACTGAAGCCGTTGTCGTCGGAAATTCTCACAGCAGGCGTCCAGGCGTCCGAACCGGCGTTCAAACGGGACATCACGATGCTGACATCCGAGTTGCCTTCATCCGAGCCGGCAAACCAGACGCAGAGCAAATCGCCATTAGGCAGCTCCTGCAGGTCGCAGGCATGGCTTGATTCGAGATCGCAGGGCAAAAGGGATTCCACCAGTCCGAGGCGGCGGTTGAAATACAGCTTTCCGTCTTCCGTAAGGTCGTTTAATTCGAGTATCGGATGATTTAACATAATGTTCGCTCCTTATTTTAACAAATTGCAGGAAATGGCCGGGCGGCTCCTTGCAGGCAAACGAGCTTACTTCACGGAACCGAGCAGAATCCCCTTCTTGAAGTACTTCTGCACAAACGGATAGACCAGCACGATGGGCACCATCGCTACGAAGATAGCCGCAGCCTTCAGGTTGCCGGGATTCAGCATAATGCCGTCCTGGATAATCGTGCGGAAAGCCGTATTAGAATCGCCCGAACTGATGACAAGTTTTTTCAGCATAACCTGAATCGTCTGCAAGTTGGGATTTTGCAGATAAATGAGCGGCATCAGATACTGGTTCCAGATAAACACGGCGTAGAAGACGCCGATTGTGGCCAGAATCGGTTTGGAAATGGCGAGAAAGACGCGGCTCATAATCTGGAAATCGTTGGCGCCGTCGATTTTGGCTGCTTCCTCAAGCTCAACCGGCAGGCCGTCCAGGAATGTTTTTGTAATAATCAGAAACTGCACATTGATCGCATTGGGAATGATCATCACCAGCCAGTTGTCCACAAAACCAAGCTTGTTCAGGACGATATAGGCCGGAATAATTCCCGCTTCAAATACCCAGCTGAACACGAACAGGCTCATAATCAGAAAGCGGCCTTTAATCTGCTTACGGGACAATACATAGGCCGTCATATATGTCAGCAGAAGTGCAACAACCGTGCCGACCACCGTATAGATGCCTGAATTCAGCAGCCCCCGGAAAATCCCGAGCTTCGAATTCGTCAAAATATATTGATAGGCTTCAAAGTTAACGTTCTTCGGAAAGAACGCGACGTCCCCTGAGGCGATGCTTCTTCCGTCACTGATGGAAAGAAAGAATATATACAGGAAAGGATACGTGCAGACAAGAGCGATCATTAGCAGAAAAATATTGTTGCAGATGTCGAACAGACTGATCTTCGTTCTCATCATCCTTCTCCTTTCTCAGAATAGCCGCGTATCCGAATATTTAGTGGACAGCTTGTTGGTACCAACAACCAGAATGTAGGCGACAACGGATTTCAGCAGATTGACTGCCGTGCCGTAGCTGTATTCCGGGAATCCCGTGCTGGCGAAAGCCAGGCGGTATACATAAGTCTGAATGACGTCGGCCGTCTCATAGACGCTTTGATTGTACATGAGAAGAATCCGGTCCAGATCGACCGTAAAAATGTTGCCGACGCTGATAATCAGCATGATGGCAATTGTCGGCTTAAGGGAAGGCAGCGTGATGTGAAGCATTTGCTGAAAGCGGCTGGCGCCGTCCAGCGAAGCCGATTCATAAACGGATGGATCAATAGCCGCCATTGCAGCAATATACACGATGGCCGAATAGCCGAAGGTCTGCCATACCTGAAGCAGCACATAGTTGCTGCGGAACCATCCCGGTTCAGCCACGAAATAGATCGTATCCAGGCCAAAGCGGGCCAGAATATCGTTAACAAGGCCGGTGGAAGGCGAGAGCAGCGTGTACAGAATGCTGACCATAACGGCTGAAGAAATGAAATAAGGCAAAAAGCTTAGCGATTGCACGCTTCCTTTGATCCAGCGGACCCGCACCTCGTTCAGCAGCAAGGCGAACAGAATCGGAATGGGGAACGTGAACAGAAGGGAATAGAAGGCGAGAATGATTGTATTTTTGACAAGGGTCCAAATATACGGGTCCTCAAAGATACGTTGAAAATGTTCCAGACCGACAAAGGGACTGCCCAGCACCCCGCGAAAGGCGCTGAAATCTTGAAAAGCGATAATCATGCCGCCCAGCGGAGCCAGTTTGAACAATACCAGGCTGATCAAACCGGGCAATAGCATGAGCAGCAGCAGCTTGTTCGTATTCATATAGGCGAGAAAACGGCGTATCCTCGTTTTTTGGGGAAGAGGGGTCATTCTTTCACTTGTTATCACTTTCTCCACCACCCATTTGCTCTGTATTGTACCGCCGTCCCTTGGGAGGATGGCGCGGCCGGCACTGCTGTTTATTTATACATTGCGTCGTAAGCTTCTTGCTGGAGGGCTACAATCTTCTTGTACCCTGCCGTTTCCATTTCGCCGAGGAAGGTGTCCCATTCACTCATTGGGCGTTTGCCGTTGACGAATTCCGTCACTAGTGAGGTAACAGCCTCATTGACCTTGGCGGAAAGGTCAGCCAATTGTTTGGCCTGATCAGCCGTGTACGTCACCGTTACGCCGGTTTTCAAATTTTCGTCCGTGAACAGCTCATGTGCGGCATTGTGTACAAGCTCGGTGTTCCAGGAGTAGAACGCGTCGTTGTCTACCGGCTTGACGAATGTGAGACGGTCGTTGAGGAAAGACCAGCGCGGCTCTCCGGCAGGCGTTGCTTCCTGCTCCGAGAAGTCCACGATGTACTGCTTATTTCCGCCCTCATCTTTATAGCTTTCTCCTTCAACACCCCATGAAACAAGCGTCTGGCCTTCGTCGGAATAGAGGTAATCCAGGAATTTAATAATCGTTTCCGCCTTGTCTTTACTGTTCGTGTTAACAACCATCGCTCTTAAGGTGTTGTACTGGGTTTCTGTTGTCTGCACGGAAGGTTTGCCGTTCAGGTCTTTCAGATAAGGCAGGATGGCAATATTATAGTCCGGATCATTCTCCGGTCCTCCGTTATCCATGAACCACGATGGACGGGTCAGGTGGTCATAGCTGATGGAGCCTTGTCCTGTCAGCATTTTCGATTCCCAGCTTTCCTCCGTGCCGGAACCTGCCACCCATTCAGGATCGATCAAGCCTTCACTATAGAGTGTTTTATACCACTCCACCATTTTCTTGTACCCGTCGGAATACAGGTCAGTGCCTGTTTTACCGTTGGCGTATATACCTTTGGATATGCCGTCATCGAAGTTCGCGGCTGCATTGAATACGCTCTGGAAGCGGAAATAGTGTTCACGGCCGACCATCGGATAGTAGTTTTTATTATCCTTGCCGTAATACGCTTTCAATTTGCGCATCACATCGGTCAGCTCGTCAATCGTCTGCGGCGCCTTGGTAATGCCGGCCTTCTCAAAATGATCGGCGCGATAGAAGATGAAGTCTGCAAAACGTGGAGCCTCGGCAACCAGTCCATAGATATGTCCTTCTTTATCGGTAATCATGGTTTTATAGGTTGGGTTCTTTTCAATATAACTCTTGATATTAGGCCCGAATTTATCAATATAAGGAGCCAGATCGACAAACGCGCCTTGGGCGCCGTATACGGTAGCCTGCGAAACGGAAACGATGCCTGAATCAGGGAAGGTGCCGCTAATAATTTTCTGGTCAACGGAAGCGTAGTACTCATCGTCGTTGGAGCCGCCGGGAACAAATTCGACTGTCGTGCCCGTTGCCTTTTCCACATAAGGATACCACTTGTCCTCCTTGAGCCAGTTAATAAATTTATCATGCATCAAATAAGAAAAGCTGCTGCTTCCTTCCGTACCCCCGTTTCCGCTGTTTCCGTTGTTGGCGATGTTGGCAGTGTTCGTTTTTGCATTTTGTGAGCAGCCGGCCAGTACGGACCCTGAAGCAAGCAGAGCGGCAAAGACTAAATAAAACGCTTTCTTTTTTCTCATTATTGGTTCCCCCTCATAGTGTAATTTGAAATACTAGGAGTGTCGATATGACTAGTATCTCACAACCCAAGACTAATTTTAATGCAAAAATAGCTATAACTCATGGAAAATTGTGCATAAAATCTTATTTGTGCTACTTATATTAAAAACATGTTGCAATTTGCAATGTTATTGGCAAAAAAATTTTACAGTAAGTCTCTCTCCGCGTAACCGGCCACCATACGGCGCACTTCCTCCAGCGCCTGAGGTGTCAACGGAGCCACAGGCCGGCGGGCCGGGCCTGCCGGCAAACCGATTTCGTCCAGCACAGCTTTCAGCACGGAAGGCAGGGTGCCAAGCGCGAAGGCTGCCCGCAAATCACGGAGGACGCGCTGTGCCTGCTCTGCCTGCTCATATTCGCCGCACTGCCAATGCTCATAAATCGCCACTACCGTAGACGGGAAAATATTGGCCGTTGCTGCAATAGCCCCCGTGCCTCCTGCCATGAGTGTGGACAAGATGAGTGAATCGGTTCCGGCAAGCACAGAGAAAGATTCCGGTGTGTGGTCGATTAATTGCAAAATGTTATCGAAGCTGCCGCTGCTGTCCTTGATGCCAACCACATTCGGCAATTCCGCCAGCTTGGCCACAGTCTGCACGCTGAGCGTGTTGCCTGTACGGGCAGGAATCGTATACAGCACGAGGGGCAGCGATGTCTCTCCCGCTACGGCTTCAAAGTGGTATTGCAGCTCCGGCTGCGTGTAGGTCAGAAAATAAGGCGTAATCACGGAAAGGGCATCCGCTCCCGCCTGCTCCAGTCTTTGCGCAAGGCGGCGGGTCTCGCCCGTTCCGGCACAGCCTGCTCCGGCATACACAGGCACGCGGCCGCGCGCCTCATGGATGACGATTTGCGCTACCGTCAGCTTTTCTTCAAAAGAAAGATTAAAGAATTCGCCATTGGTTCCCAGGCAAAAAAGTCCATGCACTCCGGCGTCAATATAACGGTTCACCATCTGCCGCAGCGCCTTCTCGTCGATTTCCTCCCGCTGATCCAGCGGAGTGACCATCGCAGGTATAATTCCCTTCACTTCCAGCATTGTCCTCAGCCCTTCCCTGTTATCTCAAAATATAAGGATTTTTGTGTGCCCCAAGGATTACGCTTAAACTGCCTGCCGCGGTGCCAGCTCGACAGCGGAGCGGAGCGCCGCCAGCATGCTTCGTTCATCCGCAATGCCCTTTCCGGCGATGTCAAAAGCCGTGCCATGATCAACGGAGGTACGGATGATGCCGCCCTTCAGGCCAACGGTGATATTGACACCGGCCTCAATGCCAAGCACCTTGATCGGCGTATGCCCCTGGTCGTGGTAGCAGGCGACGACGATATCAAAGTCTCCCCGCATGGCCCTATAAAAAAGAGTGTCCGCCGGAGCGGGACCATATACTTCCATCCCTTCCGCCCGCGCTTTTTCTACGGCCGGAAGCAGTTTCTCTTCTTCCTCCCCGTTTCCGAACAAGCCGTTCTCCCCTGCATGGGGATTGATGCCGCACAGGGCGATGCGCGGATGCTCATTTCCTGCTGTTCGCAGCACCTGATCCGCGAGCTTCAGCACATTGTACGTCCGCTCTGGCGTAATCATCTCCACTGCCTTGATCAGCCCGACATGGGTTGTCAGGTGAATAACCTTGAGCCGGTCAGTGGACAGCATCATCGAGAAATCTTCCGTTTCAGTCAGCTGGGCCAAAATTTCGGTATGTCCGGGGTAGAGATGCCCCCCCTTGTGCAGCGCTTCCTTATTCAGCGGCGCGGTACAGATTGCCTGGACTTCACCGGCCTTAGCCAGCTCAACGGCCTTGGCAATATAATGGAACGCCGCATTTCCCGCCGCGGCAGACAATTGCCCGAAAGGCACAGTGTCCGGCAGAAGATTCAGGTTGATGCAATCAATGATTCCTTGCTGGAAAAGCGCCTCCGCGACTCCCGCTACCGGGTGAATTCCCGTATCACTCCGGCCGGTGACGGCGGCTGCCCGCTTCAGTGTTCCGGCATCGCCGATGACAACCGGCCGGCACATCTCGTAAACATCAGGGTGCGATAACGCTTTCACAATAACCTCAGGCCCAATACCGGCCGCATCCCCCATAGTAATGGCAATAATCGGCTTCATCATGTCACGCCTTTCTGCAGAGCCTTCACGGAGCGGACCAGTACCTGATCGCTTCCGAAAGCCCCCGCTTTCGTAATAATATATCTGCCGGATTCGCCCGGCGTCCGCCCGAGCGGGACTCCGTTCTCCACCTCATCAATGAGCTTGATCTCCACATCGCTTAAATGGCGGCAGACCTGCTTCGCGGTATCGCCTCCGGTCAGCACCATATGGCGGATTCCGCATTCGGCGATAATATCAGCAGCCACCCGGCCAAGCGCGGCGCTGATGCGCTTGCCCACTTCCGTAGCGCTCAGGCCGCTGGCGCGCCCAAGCTTGCGGACCCGGTCGACCTCGTCCGGATCGCCCGACGTATAGAGCGCCACATGCTTCCCCTCCCGGGAGATGATGCCGGTTACAAGCTCGCGGACCCGGTTCAATTCCATCTCGCATGAGCTTGGGAAGAGCAGCTTATCCGACTCAACGACGATAGCAGAAACACTGTCCTCCTTCACCAGTTCGGTTAGCTGGCGGCGGGACCACGGGTTGACGCTGCCGACGACAATAAGTACACAATTCGTATCGTAATACACGACATTATCGCAGGATGCTGCCTGTTTATTGCCTGACTTATTTAATACAACACCCGCTTGCTCCGGGGCTTCTCTCAAGCTGCGGAGAATTTGCCCCGTCAGGGCGCCTGCCAAACCCGCTGACCCGGCCCAAACAACTTTCGGACGTCCCGGTCCTTCGGGAAACAAAGAAGCGATCAAGGCCAGATCCTCTTCACGCTCCGCGTCGAACACCAGATAGGGAATGCCTGACTGGCGATACCCGGCAATCAGTTCATCAAGCGCAGCACGCTCTCCTCTCAGCTGTTCCAGCGAAATAAGGGCTGCCGGATAACGGCTTTGCCGCTCAAGAATGGCAGAGAAAGCCGATTCCGTTGCCGGATGCTTGGGATCACAAGCCATCTCTGTCTCGTGCAACGGCATCCCGTTCACATACACAATTCCGTCCGCCAGCGTGCGCCCGACCCTTGGAAAAGAAGGGGCGATGACAACAAAATCAGGCTGCAGCGTCTCATAGACGGCGTCCAGCTCACTGCCGATATTTCCGCGCAGCGTGGAATCAAACTTTTTGTAGATGACAGGAGAGGAAGCTTCTCCGCGGCGCCCCAGAAACAGGCATACATCCTTGACTTTCTGATAAGCCTCCAGGGGAGGAAGAGAGCGGCTGTCGGTATCAAACACAACAGCCTCCTGTTTCCCCCCGCCCGTCTTCAGCTCAAGCAGTACAGAAGTGGCCAAGCCCTGACGGGCCATTTGCACCCCTGTATCATTCGCCCCAGTCAAGTCATCCGCGATGACGGCGAAGTTCATTTTCTAACCCCCTCCATACAACAGCAATCATACAAGTACGGCAGAACGCTGCTCAGCCGCCCTGTCAGTCTTCTTTTAATTTGCGCCACAGGGTCGAGCGGTTGATGCCAAGCCGCTTGGCAGCCAGCGACTGGTTCATGCCCTCCTGCTCCAGCACGGTCCGGATGATGTCCCGCTCAATGTCTACCAGCGGCTGACGCAGGTTCAGTCCTTCTCTGCCGGGCGCCGGGGCCAAGCCGCTGCGGGCTTTCCGGCTTCCTTCCTCCAGCATCGCCAGCGCTTCCCGTTCAATGAACGGCCCCTCCGCCGCGGATACAAAGAGCTCCATTACCGTGCTCAGTTCGGTAAAATTACCTTGCCACGGATGCGCGAGAAGCGCATCCATCACTTCCCCCCGGATACCGGCAATCTGCTTGCCCTGGCGTTCGTTCGTCCAGATCAGGCAGGCGCGGATGCTGCGTTCCAGCCATGGCGTATCCCGCAGGGCCGGAAGCGAGATTCTCCGGTTCTGAAAGCTGCGCAGCAGCTTACCGGCCAGCCGTTCCTCCTCAGCGAGCACCCCCGGGTCCCTGTCAAACAGAAACACCGTCTTCATCTTGCGCTTGATAATGAACTCAGCCAGCTCCCGCTGTTGCTTGGCAGACAGCATCTCCGCACCTTCTATGGCGGTGACGCGCCCGCCGCCGTACAGCATCAGCTCCATCATGGCCTTCAGCACCTCTTCCGACGACCTGCGGATATTGAGGTACAGGATGCCGTCCCTTGATTCGGAGAGGGCAGCGTTGATGACGTAACGCTTGCGCCCGCTGCCTTTTTCCCCGTATACGGCTATGGGATAAGCCTGAAAGTCCGTCTTCTGCCCGTCTTCTTCCTGATGGGAGAAAAAGGGGGCTTCCGCCAGAAGGTAACTGGCCGCAAGACCGCTGTGTTCCGGCTCTTCCTCCGATGCGGTCAGCATATACAGCCGGCGTTCATCCGCGGCAGGAAGCAATTGCGCCCGCAAATACAAACCCTGCTCAGGCTCATAAACGGATGTCGCCCGGTCAAAGTCTGCCCCCCGGCCGGCATCCCTGAGCATTTCGCGCAGACCCGGGTACATGGTATACAGCGTATCTGCCGTTTCAGGAAGCCTCAGCAGTTGCTTGAACAAAGGGTTGGCGAACTCCAGCTTGCCGCCTTGGTCCGCTACCGCATATCCGCCCTGCAGCTTGCCCAGCATTGCCTCGTACATTTCATTTTTTATCTTCAGCTTCTCGGCCGATTTATAGAGCTGTCCTGCCCGCGAGAACGCTTCCATTAAAGACTCTTTGCCGGAGGTGATTAACACGCCCTGCAGACCGTTCTCTGCCGCCATTTTGACCGTAATGCTGTCGCCAATGACAACCTGGATGCCCCTCGCCTTGGCGTCTGCCAGGGCAGCGCCGACTTCCTTCTCCTGATGGATAACCGTGTATGAAATATCGACCTCCATCAAGCTGGACACGGACATAAAGCCTTCGATGATATTGGGAAATCCGATCATTTCACATTTGGCGCTATATCCTTTTACCAGCGTCAGGATCCGCAATATGTCGAATCCGGAAATGGGAATTTCCACAACCGGCAGGTAGGAATGTTTTTGCAGCAGCTTTGCCGTCCCGCCTCTGCTGATAATGACATCGTAACCCTCCGTGTGAATGCGGCCGATCAGCGGCAGCACCCTCGACAGATCTCCATGCTCCACTACAATTTCAAACTCCAGCAGCTCATTCTGCAGACTTAGCGTTAATTCGGATAACCCCGGGTAAGGAGCAATGACGATTGTTTTAATTTTCATGTAACTATTCATCCTTGTTTTTAATGCCATTATAACCCAGCCGTTGCTCTTTAGGCAGTATTAAACAGTTCCCGCGGTTCTTAATGAAACAGCTTGCCGTATACCGCCCCGATATCATCCAGCGTCATTGCCTTCGGATTGTTGCCCATCAGCCGGGTAACCTGTGAAGCCGCGAGCGAAAGTTCGGGAATATCCTCGCGCGCAGCTCCGAAGAGCGTCAAATCCTGAGGAATGCTCATCTCCCGCGTCCACAGCCGGATCTGCTCAATCACATGCTCGGCATCGCGCTGTCTTCCCGCTCCCGTCTGAAGTCCCATCGCTCCGGCAACAAGAGCCAGCCGTTCCACAATAACATCAAAATTAAATTCCATCACATGCGGTAAAAGCATGGAATTGGCAACTCCGTGCGGTACATGAAATTTCCCGCCGATCGGATAAGCCAAGGCATGCACAGCCGCCGTTCCGGCGCAGGTCAGTGCCATTCCGCCGTACATGGAACCAATCAGCATATCCTCCCGCGCTTTTCTGTCGTTTCCGTGGTGATAGGCCTGCAGCATGCTTGCAGAAATGTTGCGGATGGATTCAAGCGCGAACATGTCGCTGAACCGGTTGGCCTTGTTGGAAATAAACGATTCCAGCGCGTGGGTATAGGCATCCATTCCCGTCGAAGCCGTAATATCACGCGGCAAACCAAGCGTCAACAGCGGGTCCAAAATAACAAGCGCAGGGAGCAAGTAGCGGCTGACAACGCCTATCTTCAGCTCTTCCTCCGGCAAAGTCACAATGGCGTTCGGTGTCACTTCCGAGCCTGTGCCCGAGGTGGTGGGGATCAGTACCGTCGGAATGCCCGGATTCGGAATCAGATCAGTCCCCAGCATTTCCCGGACAGAGAGGCTATTGGTTTTCATGACAGACAGCAGCTTTACAACATCCAGCACACTGCCTCCGCCGATACCGATAATCGCATCGCAAGGAATTTCGGCTATTGCGCTGTAGAGCTCTTCCAGTTGGGCGATGGTCGGTTCAGGCTGAACATCGGTATTCCAGTGCACGGCGATACCGCCGCTCTTCAAGAGATTTGTAACTTCGTCCAGCGTGCCGCTGCTTTGAAGAAAGGGCTGGGATACAAGCAGCACCGATTCGAAAGACCCTAGCTTTTGCAAATGCTCCACAATCCGCTCTAAGGAACCGCAGCCCGCGATAATGCTGCGAGCCGTTTGAAAAAAATACTGTTCCATCTTATCTTCTCCTCTGAACGTCTTGATACATCAATTATCGTCTTCAGTATAGCATAGTGTTGCTTTATTACAACAGTTAATTGATTTTTGTTAATGCAAAATAAAATAATGTTGCTTTATGCAACAATTATTTTATTAAAACCGTATACCAAGGGTCAGTCGCGGGTCGACTTGATAAGGTTACTAATGGTTTGTGAAGCAGAAATAATGTTTGCATTTAATTCTATTGAGGCATACAACTGTAACTCGCGGGGAATGTAAAAAGAGCCGCAGATGCTGCCCCTGTGGCTCTTCTTATCAAACTATCTATTTAACTTGTGTATACCTCATTGTCAGAACACCCGCTTCTGCTCCCGCTCATCAATAATAATCTGCACCGACTCCTTAAATCTTAGCGTATGGTCGCGCTGTGCATAATTCGGCCCGAGTCCGGCGGCTTCGAGTTCACTAATTGATGCATCATTTATACCCTGATTGGTAATATGATGGCAAGGCTTCCCTAATCATGTCCGAGGTATGGTTTGCCGGCCTCTCCTTCTACCACCAGTCAATTACATGTCAATCCGTATTGTTATTATTTTTCTTGATAAATACGAACTTCCTACTTAGTTTTCTTTCGAAACGAGTACAACCACTGTATGAACATTCCAAGCGATAATACCATCATAATCAGCCAAAGAACCCCTCCAACAAAAGGGATATTCATAAATGCCACAATTAGTGTTGCTCCGGTAATGAGCCTAACCCATTCATTGGGGATCCATTTCTCCTGAAAAAAGCCACCAATCGTATAGCTCAAGGAAGTCATCCCCATGATGAAGGCTGCCAAGAAGATCAGAAAGAAAATAAGCAACAAAGGAATACCCACAATTGTCATAATGCACAGTATACTGAACGAGACGAGGATTGCACTGCCTAGCGTGCCTAGGTACAATGGTTTCCTCCAATACGTGATCGGGTGCCGCTTCACCCACGCTTTGCCTTTTTGCCCTCCGATTAAGTAGAAAAGCAACGGTATAAAGATCAGCAAAAGACTGCTTGCAAGTTGTACAAACCATAATCCTGCGACCATTCCTCCACCAATGAGAAGACTGTTCTGAGTACCGGTATCCGGTGTAATATTATAGATATCATCACCGATGGCAGCACCATCATCCTGTGTAATCCGGCCTCCGATTACCACGATAGCTCCGTCGACATGCGCAGTTGGAGCTAAGTGTAAGCTTCCGTTGATAACAATGACAATCCCCGTTGCGTGACCGAAAATCTCTGCATCCCCACCAACAACATACAGATCGTCAACGGTTTGTCCTACAGGGACGGTTGTCTCTGAATGTTTAAACAAGCTGAGGGCAGACACTTGTTGAGGATAACACAACAGGATTGCCATAGTAAGGAGTACAATCAAAGAAAGTATTTTGGTTTTCATCATTTTATCCTCCTCATATAGCGGCCGACCGCAGCACTTTACGAATGAACAGAACAGAAACAAGGAGCACGATTAGCGATAAAATGACCACAATACCTGAAAACACTGGGATATCCGCTACTGCATGAGACGCTGCATAAAGCAGTGCTCTACCGACTACCCATAGGCTCTTGATAAGAGGAATGATTATAGAACTGGCTTTAAGGATTATCAGGACAAAAACCAGAGCAGAAAATAAAAGTACCCAAAGCCAAAGCTTACCAAGACTCTGTTTTGCACTTTCTTTTGCCACTGCTTGCATGATCCGGGTTTCCAGCTCAGCCGGCTCGGCCAGCTCATTCATAGCTGCAGTGAACATTTGTTTGAGCTCCATCAATTCAAGCAGCAAGGATTGGCAGGAAGGACAGTTATCCAGATGCGATTCGATTTGGAGTTGCTCCTCTTGTGCCAGCTCCCCATCTAGGTAGGCTGACAATTGTTCATCGGGGTGCATGTTATTCCCCCTCCCCTCTATTCCATATCTTTCGAAGCGACATCCTAGCCGAAAACAACCGGGATTTGACGGTTCCAATCGGAATATCTGTCAGCTCAGCAATCTCTTCATAGCGATACCCCTGAACGTCGTGCAGAAGAAGGATTTCCCTCTGATCAACCGAGAGTCGGGCCAGTGCATCTTGCATCGAGATCTTCAAATCAGAGTCTGCGGCAGAATCAACCGGGATCGTCTCTTCCAGCATATCTTGGGTCCCTATGGCCTTGGTTCTTTGTTTCAGTTTATCCTTGCATAAATTTGTGGCAATACGCATAAGCCAACTGGAGAACGCATGAACATCGCTCAGTTTGCTTAGGGCAAGATAGGCTTTTATAAAAATTTCCTGGGACGCATCCTCTGCCTCTTGGCGGTCTCCCAGCATACCAAAGGCATGACGAAATATAATGCCTTTATAACGGCTAACGAGTTCTGCAAAAGCTTCCTGGTCGCCTCGTCTAGCCCGGTCAATGGTCAGGCTTAGCTTCTCATCCACCACGTTTTTTCAACTCCTGCCGATAAAGAAGCTTTTCCATGATGCCATACTCTAATGCCATCTATAAAGATCAGACTAAAGCTATGGCATTATGAAAGTATAGCGGTGTAATGAAGCACAAAGCTGACGAAGATACCAAAC
Source organism: Paenibacillus riograndensis SBR5 (assembly GCF_000981585.1). Taxonomy (NCBI): domain Bacteria; kingdom Bacillati; phylum Bacillota; class Bacilli; order Caryophanales; family Paenibacillaceae; genus Paenibacillus; species Paenibacillus riograndensis. The sequence goes on along the minus strand of NZ_LN831776.1, from coordinate 2,737,824 downwards.
AAAGCGCCTACAAAAACCTCACTCGGCCTGTGACCAAGGAGCGTGATAAGGTATATAGGTACCTTGATAAACTGGGCCGCTACTATCGCGCAAAGAGCAGAAATAAGCGGAAAGTTATGAAGGATAGCCATATTTACTTTCTCCCTTCGTTATATAATCATGCCTTAACGGTTTGCAACTTCCGGAGAATCTCCAGCAGCATTACATTGAGACTTACCCATACTCCGCCAAACACATACCCCGCAAAGACATCACTTGGATACTGCACCATAAAGTAAATCCGGCTGATCCCTACAGCGAAGCAAATCAGAATGACACCTAAAATAATGGGCGTATGGATATGACGAAAGCTATAATATCGCAGTAGCAGGAAAGCAGTAAAACCGCATACTGTCAGTGAAATTAACGTTTCCTCACTTGGAAAGGTATTGAAAAGCTGAACACCAGCCGTAACAGGCCCTGGACGATGGAACACCATGCGCAGCATATCGTCAAGAAGCTCCCCTCCGGCAACTACCCATACTAAAAAGGTCAGGTCCAACCTGCGTTCTTTACTGTGCAGTACGATCCATAGTGCGGTCAGCCCAAGTACAGGACCATAGAAATAAAGGGTGCCGAATTTCGCAAAGGCTTCCATCCATCCGCTCCATTCGGTTCCAAAGGTGGCTGCAACCAGATAGTTTACAATCTCATCGAACAATCCGAATTCCTGGGCCAGAAAGTCCTGGATCAAACCAAGCATCAGCGAAAAAAACAATACGAAAAAGGCAAACGAAGCAAGCAGCAGAAACCGGACCTTGCCGAACGAGTTAAAGCGGCGCCCGCCCTGTATAAGTAATTGCATGAGCGTTTCGATCACCTGATGTTTGTACCGGCGGTATAAATAAATTACGGCGGTCAAAAGGATCGACACAACAGTGAAAATGATCAGATAGCGGTTGACCGTTGAGTGATACTGTTCCCATTTGGGACCGAGTACTTTGCCCAAGGAGATAAATAAGCTCACCCAGAAGATTGCGCCGCTATACGCAAAGAGTGCATAGCGCCGGAACGGCATACGGGTAACACCGCAAAAATATCCGGTAATATGCCGGACGCCTGGGATGAAATAGGCTACGAAAAGAAGTTTGTCCCCATACTTCTCAAACCAACGGTTCATTTTCACTATGCGTTCCTCTGTAAGATGGATGCGTGCCCCATATCGTGCGATAAACGGTCTTCCCAAACGGTAACCGACCCAATAAGATAGCGTTACTCCAAGCAGGACACCTGTACCCGCAGAAACAATACAGAGCATCCAGCTCAGCTTTTGCTCATATACAGAGAGACCGATGTAGCTCATCAACATCTCACCGGGAAGCGGCAGTGCCAGCATTTCAAGGCAAAGGAACAGAAAGATAAGACCATACCCGTAATGCTCCAGCAAATGGGTCAATATGTCCAAGGTTAATCGCCTCCCGGATACAGGCGGATTGTTTACTAAACAATCCGCCCTGTTCTATACAATCATACCGGGGTACTTGTACCAGTGAGGCTGGCTTCCCGGAACTTTTTACGATTCATGGCTTCATACAAAATGGGTATGACTACAAAACTGTTTAGCGTGGACGTGATCATACCGCCGATGACAACGACACCCAGCACCTTGGAGATCACTGTTCCGTCATCCCCCGAAAGCGTCAGCGGAACCAAAGTCAAAATGGTTGTTGCAGCGGTCATGAAGATTGGGCGTACCCGGGAAAGACTGCCTTGCATAACGGCGTCCCGCAAGCCCAGGCCTTCGCGGCGGTTACGCTCGATTTTATCAATTAGCACGATTCCGTTCGTAACTACGATACCTGTTAGCATCAGCACGCCGATCAGCGCTGCAAGATTCCATTGTCCGTGCACCGTGTAGAGTGCAAGAACAACACCGGAGAGCGCGAGCGGAATGCTGATCAGGACAGCAATTGGAGCCCGCCAGCTCCGGAAGACGAAGCTGGTAATGAGCAATACAAGAAAAATGGATAGGACAACGGCAATGATCATCTCAAAGATCATTTGCGTCACCTGCTGCGTGATGCCGCCGAGCGAATAGGTGACGCCTTCCGGAAGATTCGTGGTCCGGAGCACCTTATTCACCGCTTTCGACACCCCACTGGTATCGCTGGAAACAATTCTAGCCTGGACTACCGTATAAGGCTGGCCATCTCTCTCTTGAATGGAGGAACCGGCATCACTTCTTTGGAGCGTTCCGAGCTGATCGAGCCGATAAACCGTCCCATCCTTCCCCTTAACCGTCTCGGCTGCGAGTGAAGCCAGCACCTGATCCGGTGTATAGACGGGAAGCGGACCGCCAGCCTGCGCTTGTCCCATCTTCACGGGGTCGAGATAGACATCGACAGGAATGATACCCGTTCCGCTGGAGACCGAGATATCGAAGTCTTTTCCTTTAGTCATGTAACGGGACAGCACCTTGTTAATATCATTCCTGCTAACACCGGCTTTTAATACTTTTCCACGATCAAGCGCAATTGAAAACTTAGGAATTCCGTTAGTCAAATCCGTTTTGCCAACAACGCTCAGACCCTCAATCCCTGCAAGGCCCGAACGCACCGTAGATGCCGCTTTATCCAAAGTTCCTGCATCTGATCCGCTGAGCATAATATTGATTGTGGAATCATCGCCCGCGATGTTCTGGTTAGTGATCGTCACCGCTGCCACGCCTTGCTGGTTACCCAATCTTTCCTGAAGGGAATTAATATAACTATTCACTTGTTTCTGATCCTTGAGCGCTACTGACAAATTGGCAATATTCGGCTGCTGGATGTAGCCGCCCCCTTGGTCAAATACGTCGTCCGCCTGCGGTGTGAACGAGGAGCCAAACGTTGACGAGAATGAAGCAACCTGCGAATCCTGCTTCAGCACCGTTTCCACATTTTGTACCGCCTTATCAACTTCGGATAACGCTGTCCCTTTTGGAAGCTCAAGCTGAACAGCTACCTGACCACTGGCTGTGCTGGGCAGCAGGCTAAACGGCAGCTGCGAAGCAAAAAATGCCGCGGCGATAAAGATCACTAGCGATACGCCCAGTACGGTTTTTTTGTGTTTGAGCGCCGTTGTTAGGAATGGTTTCATGGCCGGTTCCAGCGTCACCGCTTTTCCGCCCGGCTTATGCCAGCCCATATAGGCGAACGCCGGGATTACGAGCATAGCAACCAGGAACGAAACGGCGAGCGCGATGACGACAGACCAGGCAAAGCCGGAATACGATGCGCCAATAATGCCGCCTACTAATGCGATAGGTGCGTATACAGCCACCGTTGTCGCCGTGGAGCCGAAGATGGCTGGAAGCATTTCCACCACGGATTCAGCCAGTACATGCAGCGCGCCTTGATCTTTCTTTTCCTGCATCTTCCGGTGCATATTGTCGAGGATAACGATTGCATCATCGACAATCCGGCCCATGGCCACAATAAGACCAGAGACGGTCAAGATATTGAGTGTGACACCCATTGCCTTTAGGATTGCCGTCGTCGCAAGCAACGAGATCGGCAGTGATACCGCGATAAGCAGGGTCGAACGAACGTTTCGGAAGAAGAACAGCACGCACAACATCGAGAACACACAGCCTAGAAGTCCTTCTCGAACAAGTCCCAACAGGGAAGCATTCAAGTCATGGGCGCGGTCTCCGGTAAGCGTCATGGTGACATTGCCGCCCTCAACGGCAGGCAAGGCAGCTACACGAGTTTTGACCTGTTTGGCAACGTCCGTAATGTTGGCCCCTGAAGTTTTAATTACATTGATTAGAACGCTGGCCTTACCGTCCGTACGTGACATCGTTTGTACGTCATTAAGAGAGCGTGAAACGGAAGCTATGGCCGATAACGGTACGCTGACGCCATCACTGTTCTTGATAACGATATTGTTAACATCTTGTTCAGTCATATCCCAGCCTTCCACGCGTACAGGGAATGGCGATTTCACATTCTGTATATAGCCTTGAAGGTTCGGCACGGCCGCCGATACTGACTTGTTGAAATCGTCGAGCGTTAATCCGGCTGCAGATAGATCCTTAGTATGGATCAGGACCACGTATCCGTTCTTTGCACCCCCGACGGCCTGAACATCTGAAACACCGGGTACAGATTTCAGTTGGTTAACAATTCCAGCCTGAACCGTCGAACGCAAAGTATCGTCATCCACCTTCTCATTATTGGCAGTCAGGCTGTAGCTAAGAACCGGGAATGTGCTGGTCGTGAGCCTCGTCACGGTTGGTGCATTAACATTGGCCGGCAAATCAGCGTCACCCAGCGCCATCCGGATATCCTGTTCCGCCTTGTCCATGTTGTAATTCATAGGGTAATACAGATTCATCAACAATCCGCCATCATAGGATGTTGTTTCGACATTGAGAATCCCGTTGGTTTTTCGGATTGCCTGTTCAATTGGTGTTGTAATATCACGTTTCACCTGATCCGCCTGGTAAGCAGATGCGCGAAGCGAAACCATCAATGTCGTGTTATTGATGCCCGGCAAATAATCGCGCTGCATCTGAAACGCAGAAACTGCTCCCCAAGCCATAAGCAGCACCACTACTATAGTCAGGATAGCCGCACGTTGCATCACGGCTTCAACCCATTTTTTCATCCCTAACATCCCCTCTTTTCTTGGTATAAAGAAAAAGACTCCGGAATGCAGGCGATTGTTCATCCTGTAATAAATATTTTTTAATTTTTTATAAATGACCTGAACATTTTCTTTAAATGTAAGCCCATAAGGGCATACTGGCTACACAAACGTAAGGGGATGAATGGAAATGGTGAAGGCGAAAAAACGGTTTGCACGTTGATGTTCCTTTTCAATCGGCATTAGGCATTTACACCGTCGCTGCAGTGGCTGGTCTTGTCAGTTTAGCACCCGGCGGCATTGGCGGTTTTGATCTCATTGCCCTGTTGGGCCTTCAGGCGCTTGGCTATCCTCCTGAAAAATCGGTACAAATTAACAGCAACCACCCGGAGAAAGATGCGACTCTTGCTACTGCTTGGCACAAGTATGTAACGGGAAATGTAAGAAGACCCACAGATGCTGCTCCTGTGGCTCTTCTTATCAAACTATCTATTTAACTTGTGTATACCTCATTGTCAGAACACCCGCTTCTGCTCCCGCTCATCAATAATAATCTGCACCGACTCCTTAAATCTTAGCGCATGCACAATCTCCCGCTCCCGCAGGAACTTCAGGCTGTCCTGCAGGTCTACGTCATCGGTCATGTCGATCAGCCACTGGTATGTAGCCCGGGCCTTTTCTTCGGCTGCAATGTCCTCGTAAAGGTCAGCCAGCGGATCACCCTTGGCCTGGATATACGTTGCCGTCCAGGGCACACCTGCCGAATTCTGGTAGAACAGCGCATGGTCGCGCTGTGCATAATTCGGCCCGAGTCCGGCGGCTTCAAGCTCGCTGATCGAGGCATCTTTTTGAGGTTATCAGTTATGTTTTACAGATTAGATGCACGAGGAACTAAACCTATTAGACCGGATAAATTGTAGTCCTGTTTAACTTGTAACAGTGGCACCGATCGCAGAGCACATTTAAAACAGGCTCATAAAGCTCCCAAAGCAAAATCATACAAAGAGTGAACGAGTCGATAAGACGCCTTGTAAAGGCTAAGGAGAGCATCTATTTTAATAGCACATCAGTTGATGCTGGTGATGCTTCACTACAACGTAAAATGAGAAGCTCGAGGAAGTAAATAAAAAGTTGCTAGAACAGCTTAAGCTTCGTATGCAGAGGTCTATCAAAAGATCTGACAGGGAGCAGTTTGCGAGGTAGCTGCTCCCACTGTCATTAAGTTAACGGGCAGAATTGTTTAACTTACCATCCTTCGTTAAATTAAATTTGTATTCGGTCAGGCCAGAACTGTGCACATTAGCAATCCTTGAGAAACCGGACATGCTGTTGGATGATAAAATGTAGGCATAAAGGAGGCTGCATATGGAACGTGTGATCTTGATGATGAATGTGCGAGAAAACCAGGGAGGAGAATCAGTCGCATGGCAAAGATCGTTTTCGCATTGAACCAGTCTCTGGACGGATTCGTCGACCACGACCACCCGGCATTTCAGCCCGACCCCGTGCTATTCCGTCATTTCATCGACGACGTGCGCGGCCTAGCGGGCAGCCTGTACGGGCGCCGCATGTACGAGATCATGCGGTATTGGGACGGAGACCATATGGAATGGGATGCGCCGGAACGGGAATACGCAGCGGCGTGGCAAAGCAAACCGAAGTGGGTGGTGTCGAGGACGTTAAAGTCCGTCGGTCCGAACGCTTCTCTGATCGAGGGCGACCTCGCAGCGGCCATACGTGGGCTGAAGGCTCAGCATGAAGGGGAGATTGAAGTTGCCGGGCCGGAGTTGGCCCACAGTCTAACGGAGCTCGGTCTCGTTGATGAGTATCGACTCTATCTCCATCCAGTCGTGCTGGGTCACGGCAAGCCTTTCTTCGCCGGTCCTCGGCCGCCGCTGCGCCTCGTGGCAAGCGATCGAATTGGCGAGAAGGTAATCAGGTTGACCTACGTTCCAGCTTAGTTGTGCGGTTGACCCAGCGGCCTAAAGGACACGTTACTTTTAATAGGGATTCTCCGGCTGTAGCGGCAGTCAGAGGATCCCTTATTCTTAAAAAATTTGTACAGTTATGCGAAATGACATAGTTATTTATGGAAATGGTACACTGTACGATCCGAAAGACATCTTACGTTTCAACGGGCATGAGCTGCATTTTGTTTTAGCACCATCCGGTGATCATATGCTGGTGGGTGATAATATTGAATTGTTAAATATTTGGGAAATTATAGCAAACCACGAACTGTTAGGATATCGCACAATAAGACAACCTGAAGTTCCTTCACCAGGAGTTGGTGAAGATTTGGCACCATTACCTCCTTTTGGACTTCATATGAATCCTATAACATATTCATATATAACCTATTTTTATAAGGATGCATATTTTCAGGGTTGGCGACTTGGTGTAAAGATGGCGAATATCAGTGATTTAAGCAGAGTCGCAATGGATATGTATTCAATACACAGCTGGGATAGACAAATTTCATCACTCTCGAATGATACACATGTTAGGTGTCGACTATATGATATTATAATTTTAAAGGATCAGCATTTATTACGTTTGAAGGGGATAGTATAAAGGACTTAGATCGATATGGATGGGACAATCGTGCTTCGTCAATCCAGCAAGGCATTTTCGGAATTTTTTCTCACCCACGCCTGTTCATTAACCACAATACGGTAAATACGATTTGAAAAAAGGTCGCCTCTTACGAATCGATTCTGGTGTCGGCAAAGCCGGGTTTTGCGGTTAATTGAATGGTGTAATGATCATGCTATTGAAATCCAGGATTAAGCTAACGGGAATTCTTTAGAATTGATCGGGGATATTGTTATGCAGAGTGGGGTTGAATTGTTGCCGCTTTGGTTGTGTTGATATATTATTCGAATCATTCCGTCTATATAAATGGGGATGTCACAAAATCACCCCGTAACTCGTTTTATTTCTAAGGCCTATTTTGCAATAGGTTTAATATATGGGGAACCGATCGGAAGTGAAGACATGGAGGAACTGTATCAGAAGTATAAAGGGCTGCTCTTTAAGCTCGCCTACCAATTAACAGGATCTGTTACAGACGCCGAGGATGTTGTACACGATGTTTTTCTGAAAATAGTCGATGTACCGCCGGAGAAGCTAGCAGAACCTAAAGCCTATCTTTGTAAGATGGTAACGAATCGCTGTCGGGATTTACAAAAATCGGCTCGCAGGAAACGGGAGCAATATTATGGGGAATGGCTCCCGGAGCCCCTGCATAGCATGAATGATGATGCGATAGATGCGGTCGTCCGCGACGATCTGCTATCATATGCGATGCTTGTTCTGCTTGAAAGGCTATCACCAACGGAACGTGTCGTATTTGTGCTTCGAGAGGCGCTTGGCTTTGACTATCATGAAATTGCCGAACTGGTGGAGAAGAGTGAGGTGAACTGTCGTAAACTGTTCAGCCGGGCTAACGCGAAAATGGGGATTACATCTGAACAACTTGTTCATTCTGAGGGAGCTACCCCCGAGCTCGTCCATGGCTTCCTGAGCGCTCTGAAACAGGGCAACCTCAATCAAATCTTATCCATCCTGGATCAAGAAGTTGTCCTTGTCTCCGATGGAGGAGGCAAAGTCTCGGCCGTTGTAGAACCCCTCTCTACAAGAGAACTTGTTGCACAGTTCCTGGTTGGTCCACTGCACCGGGCATCAACGATCGATGGAGTTCATATCGAGGTCGTTCAGATGAACAGACAGCCTGCATTTATTCTTCGATCTAGCGAAGGGATTCATACCGTCGGGATATTTCATGTGGAGAAAAATCGGATTCGTAACATTTATATTGTCCGAAACCCGGACAAGCTGAAGCACGCCCAATAATGAAACGAAGCACAAAGAACCCTGCGAAGGTTCTTTGTGCTTCTGTTTTGACATCGATGCTGCCAGAAATCAACCTTGCGACTGGCTAACCTCCTGGTTTGGCTAGCTCGTTAGACAGCTTAGCTCAGGCCGGCTTTAGTCAATCCAAATGCTGCGTCAGCTGAACCCGGTACGTTCTTAAAGGCGACGTTAACACGGTTCCAGGCATTGATCGCCATGATCGAGAAGGTGAGATCTGAAATTTCTTTTTCAGACAATTGTCCGCGAACGCGGTCATAGATGTCATCAGATACGCCATGCTCCGGCAGCTTGGTCAGAACCTCGGTCCATGCCAGCGCAGCCCGTTCGCGTGGGCTAAATAGCGTGGATTCACGCCAAATCGAGATGTGATAGAGGCGCAGCTCGCTCTCGCCATGGATCTTAGCCTCCTTCACATGCATATCCAGACAAAATCCACACCCATTCATTTGCGAGGCTCTGATATGAACGAGATGACGAATTTTCTCTTCAATTGAACTTTCCTTCTCGGCATTGCTGAGCTCCATCATTTTTTTGGAAAATTCCGGTGATTGTTGCATGTAATTTATACGTTGTGCCATAACTACACTACCTCTCTTTTTCAATTTGTAATTTCTATCAACTTCGCCTTTCATACATATAACGATGTTACCTATTAATCCGTGACATTATTCAAGGTAATGCAGTCGGCCTAACCATAATTTCACTGATTAGGGTGTCATCAGGTTCATTAATGGCAAAAGCGATGGCTCTAGCAATGCTGTAAGGAGAAATCCCTACACCGCTTAGTTGATTGGCGATCGTCTGCACTTCCGGACTGGTAATACTGTCAAAAAGTTCAGTCTTCGTCAGACCAGGAGCAATCAAGGTAGATCGAATACGCGAAGCCGAAGACTCTTCCAGGCGCAGTCCTTCCGAGATGGCTCTAACTGCAAACTTGGTGGCCGCGTATACAGCATTTGTAGGGGAGACCTGATAACCAGCGGTAGAGGATAGGTTGATGATATGACCGGACTGCTGCTCCCGCATGGCTGGCAATACCGCTGCGATGCCGTACAAAACGCCTTTGATGTTCACATCGATCATTTGATCCCACTCGCCTACTCTTAATTCATGCAGCCTGGAACTCGGCATGACCCCTGCATTGTTCACCCATACATCAATTCGGCCATACGTATTTAAGGCAAACTTGGCCAATTTCTGCATATCTTCGGCAGAAATGACGTCTGCTTTTACAGAAACGGCCTCGCCGCCACCCTGTTTAATTTCATTTACAATCGCATTTAGACGTTCCTCTCTCCTTGCAGCCAATACCACCTTTGCGCCGTTTTGGGCCAACAACTTCGCTGTAGCTTCTCCTATTCCGCTGGAGGCTCCCGTTATAATGACCACTTTATTTTGTATATTTTCCATTGATAAATGCTCCTTTATACTCGATATAAAACATGCGTTGAATATTTAACGGCCGTTGATTAATATTATAGACAGACGCCTCGATTACTCAATGGTTAATCGATTCGCATTTGTTTTATATTCAACAACACCCTCAGAATTGTTGATCACCTGAAGGAGGTAACAAAAGAAATGGAAAATATTACAAAAACTGACCGCCGCATTATTCGAACTAAACAATCTATAACGAAGTCGTTTCTGGAGCTTTTTTCAGAAAAAGATCTTGAACAAATCACCATTAACGAGATAGCGGAGCGTGCCAATGTTAACCGCGGAACCGTTTATCTGCACTACAGTGACAAATACGACCTTTTGGACAAATGCATTGAAGATCACATCAACGAATTGATCTCGTTGTGCAAGAAACAGGAGGCTAATCCGGTTAGCCAGGGAATGGTATATAATTCTAAACCGGTTTTTGATTATATTCGTGACCATTTCCCGTTTTTCTCTGCCATGTTTTCCAATCAAAGAGCCTCTCTATTCCGGGACCGGTTGCTGCATTTTATCTCAGCCAGTCTAATGGATAAAATGGAAGGGCCGGACAATGGGCACGTTATCGACAATGAGTTAAATGCACAATTCTTGGCCTCTGCTTTTATTGGCATTGTGGAGTGGTGGATACGTCATCAAATGCCGCATTCCACGGATTTTATGGCCGATCAGGTCAGAAAATTATTTAAAAAAAATCAGATATATCCAAATGTCATGAAGCGTTCATGAACCTAGATAAAAACAGACCTTCAGAAGCCAGCGATAAGGGAATCGCCATTCCGAAGGTCTGCTGTTGTATTCATAAACTTATCCCTGGCAAAATCGGCAATAACAAAAGGGGGAACCTTAGCGATCAAGATATTCATAACGAAATTTGTGTATACCTCATTGTCAGAACACCCGCTTCTGCTCCCGCTCATCAATAATAATCTGCACCGACTCCTTAAATCTTAACGCATGCACAATCTCCCGCTCCCGCAGGAACTTCAGGCTGTCCTGCAGGTCTACGTCATCCGTCATGTCGATCAGCCACTGGTATGTAGCCCGGGCCTTTTCTTCGGCCGCAATGTCCTCGTAAAGGTCAGCCAGCGGATCACCCTTGGCCTGGATATACGTTGCCGTCCAGGGCACACCTGCCGAATTCTGGTAGAATAGCGCATGGTCGCGCTGTGCATAGTTCGGCCCGAGTCCGGCAGCTTCAAGTTCACTAATTGATGCATCTTTTGTTAATTTATATATCATTGTAGCAATCATTTCCAAATGGGCAAATTCCTCAGTCGAAATGTCCGTTAACACCCCTATTACTTTGTCTGGAATAGCATACCGCTGATTCATATACCGCAACGCGGCTGCCAGCTCCCCGTCCGCTCCTCCGTACTGCTCCGTTAGATAACGCGCCATCCGCACATCGCATTTGCTGACACGCACCGGATACTGCAGTTTTTTCTCATATATCCACATTCGGGAATGATCCCTCCTTAAGGTTTTGTAAATGTAAGCATCCGTGAATCAGCTTCATCCAAAACTTCATTTGCATACATGCCCGCTAGACCTGCCAAGGCCAAGGAGTCTGGTTCCATTCCCATGGACATTTCGAATAGGCGCGGCCGAAGCTCTGCAGCGGACCGTACAACTCCTGGAACTGATTTGCCAGCCGGGTGCGCTCTTGTGTAAGCTGATTGAACTGCTCGATGGCCCTTAGATCCTCAGGGTGGGTATTCAAATACAAATTCAGCTCCACCAGAGCAAAATCGAGAGTTTGCAGCTGCTCCAGCATTTCATAATAACGCGGCTCGCAAGCATTTGCTTCCATAGACTACTTGCCTCCTTTGCTCTTGGATTCATAAGGGCTGAACAGCGCAGGCCACAGCGTACCTGCCCTCAAAGCCTCGGGCAGCGAAAACTGCGGCCAATTCGGCGGCTGAAAATTGATAAACTGGTTCGGCGGGACAACATACGTCTTGAACGGCACCGGCGGGCATGGATCGAACGGGCCCCGAAAAGGGAAATATACCCTCTCTTGTGATTCCATCATACAGCTCCTCCTTTTTCCTGTTTTTCTGTGTTACAACGCTGGAAATTGCCTTCTTAACAAACTTATGACAACCACACGAGTTATAAAACGTTAATTAAAAAAAAAATAAAAAGAGTCCCAAGTGCCTATACGACCTTGGGACTATGCTCTAAAATTCAAATTGTTCACGGACGAATCAGCTACCAGTGATCTTAATGCTCACATGGGAGTATCCCACTTCGATTCAGATATTCATCCGTCTCACCGAATATCCGTTCCACCGGCACTTCTGCCGGGGTAAAAACCTTTGCTGACATGACAGTGTAAGCTAACCTGTGGTTTTTCTTGTCACAAAAAATGCTGCTGCCCATTTTCTCATGTTTAGAAAAGAAAGAGGGTGAAATGATCCGCCCTCTTTCATTCCAACAAGCGGATGGGTTGCGTCCCCTTGTTGATCTCTATAGACAAGAATGGTTTGAGCTGTTTAAATTACTTAATAAGTCGATAATTCTGCAACAGGGGTAGCCGTGCATCATTGTAAAACCATAAAAGGTAGAAAGCAGCGATCCTCCACTAACTTTTTCAACAGATATTCCTTGCAACTTTGGCTCCGATTCCGAAAATAACTCTTCCGTGTTGTACGTCCAGTTTTCGATGTGAGTCTATTCATGAACCTCGCCCAGCCCTTCTTTAACCATCACTTCCTGGAGTGCGCCCAGTGCTTCTGCCTCCTCTCCTCCTTCCGTAATCAGAGTTAGCGTGTCGCCGGTTTCAAGGCCCAGGGACAGCACACCCAGAATGGATTTCAATGTAACCTTCTTGCCTCTGGCTTCCGCAAAAGCTTCGGTATTCTTATATTTAGTAGCTGTATTGACTAGCGTAGTCGCCGGACGTGCATGAATTCCGTCTTCATCGGTAATTCTGAATGTTTTTTGCATAATATTTCTCCACCTTGTATTATCTTTACTTAATCCATACTTTTCCTTCTTTACGCAGCGTGAGATTGAACACTACTCTGCTGCCAGTTCCAAGGCTCTGGCCAGGACTTTTTCTCCGTTCATCCGTCCATAATCAACTGTATTGATCACATCTACTTTGACACCCTTAGGCACAAATTTCTTCTCATAATCCTTCCGCATATATGCAACCTGCGGGCCAAGCATTAATACATCAATGTCATTACCAAAGTTGGACAGATTCTCTCCGGCAGTCGCTTGAATGCTTACCTCCTGGCCACCTGTCTGAGCTGCTTCCTGCATTTTTTTAACCATCAAGCTGGTAGACATACCAGCAGAGCATACAAGTACAATCTTAATCATAATGTCGTCCCCTTTCAAATTTGAAGCTGATGAGTATATTCATGCAGCTCGATAATTTCTTTGGCTAAATCTTTGACGGTCATTGCATTCATTAAATGATCCTGGGCGTGAATCATCAGCAGTGAAATTTCGTGTTTGGTACCGCCAGCTTCCTCTTGTATCAATTGAGTCTGTACCTTGTGCGCATCCTTCAAATCCTGGGAGGCATTATCCAAAAGCTCAGCCGCACCAGCGTAATTCTTTTGCTTCGCAACCATAATGGCTTCCATCGCTTGGCTTCTAGCCGCACCAGACTTCGCGATCATCGACATAACCTTCTCTATATACTCCATTAACTTCCCCTCCGATTGCATTATTGTGCACCAGATCAACTTGGCGAAGTACTATACAAAGCTCCCAACCAAGAGAAACAGTGTTTACACAAGTATAAGCCATACCTTTTTCAACCTACAGCGAATGTTTTTCCGCTTACCTTAGGAAAAAAAGCAGCTTAACTCCCGGAATGTCTCTGCTTTAATCAGCTGCTCAACCAGCTCAGGGCTTTCCGTGATTTGGATCAGGGTATCGTAAAGGATTGTCAGCTCCTGTTGATTCTTCTTCCCCACACATAAAAGGCAAACGAACTGAACAGGCTTGTCTCCCCACATCACAGGTTTTTTCAAAGTGCAGATGACACCAAAGGTTTCTTTCGTTTGTGGAACAAGCGGATGCGGCAGGGCTGTCCGATTGCCAAAAGCGGTAGATGAGAGCTGTTCCCTCTGTTTAACGGATTCCAGAAATGCAGGTGTCACCAGATGCCTGGACTCCAACTCGTTACATAGATAACTTATAACTTCATCCCTGTTCTCCAGATCCAACTGCAAAAATGTCAGCTCTTCACGGATAAAGCCAATAAGTTCCTGCCCAAGATGTAAGACCATCCTCTGAATTTGCTGAAGGTCCGAGTTCTGAAGCAGGGTTTGTACTTGTACGACCGGAAGTGGCAATTCAGCCGGGAGAGGAACGGTACTCACAATAAAATCGATGATCTCCAGCGGAGCCTGGTCCAAATTATAATATCCATAAGTGCCGACGACCTCCAGTTTAGAACCGAAATGCCTATTGATCTTATGATATAACAGGCGGGCACTGCCAAGTCCTGTGCTGCACACGATAATGCACTTTTTGACGGCATAACGCTCTTCCAGCCGTTCCAGTGCAGCTCCGATATGGAGCGCAATATAGCCAATTTCTTGCTCAGAGATGTGCAGGCCTGATAGCTTTTGCAGCTTGGCGGCTCCAACAATGGCTGCTTGGAAAGCAAGCGGATATTCCATCTTGATAGAGTCCAGCATCGGGTTGTTGAAGCCCATCCCAAAGCGAATGCGGCTGAGAGCGTGCTTGAGATGCAAGGTAAGCCCCCATTCCAGCTCTGAATCATGCATGATCCCGAGTTCTAGGAGCGCTTCCATCTCTTCAATCATGGATTTGACATACATCCGGTATTCTTGGTCCGACTCTGTCAATGCCATTCGCTGGGTATCTCCCAGTTCTATAGACAACTCTGTACCCATTAAGTGCATAGTCAGGTACTCCACCTCATATTCAGGATAAAACATAAGGGCAGACCGGGACACCAGGGCGGCTGCAATGTCCTGGGCGGCTGTCGCTTCTTTGCTGTTGGCGGACCACATGTACTCCCGCGGCAAGGATAATATTAGATATCCTTCCCGGATCCGTCGTACAGCAATCATAATATGAATGGCGAGATTGTGAAGGCCGCGATCTGAAAAAAACAAGCCATGTCTCCTCATATTTCCAATGATGATGTCACGGACCTCTATAAATTCATCCCTGCTGAAAAAAAGGGGATATCCGTTATCCTCCGCATCATCCACGCCTGTCTGGTTAACATCTTCCCGAAAAGAATCCGCGATGCACAATCGAAGCTGGTATTCTTCTCCGCTAATCTTCAAGCCATAGCCTGGCTTGGTTGTGATTTGAAGTCCGTAGACATTCAGTCTCTGCCTCACGGACTTCAACACGTTTTGGACTGTTGATTTACTAACATACATTTGATCTGCTAATTTCTCTAATTTCACATAGCCTTCCGCCAACAACAATGTTCTCATAACGAAACCGACCCGGTCCATAAAAGTTCCTGTTGCAACAGCTGCGCTGGACATATGCTTTTTGAGCCAGGCATCAAAAGCCGACCGATCACTAATCTTCAGTTCATAGCCTATTCCCCGCAAAGACTGAACCTCGGCTCCGTGACTGGATATCAGGTCGTGCAATACCTTGATATCGCTTCGTATCGTTCTTGAGGTCACTCCAATCTCAATAGCGAGTTGCTCTCCGGTCACTGAAGAGTCCGTATGGAGCAAATACTGCAGGATGAGTACAATCCGGGGATACATACGGCTCTCCTCCTCTACTATCATTGAGCTTCCCTATTCCTCAGCATCCCATACGGGCGCTTCTCCTGTCTGCTTTTTGTTGATACGTATCGAGTCATTATCCAGAAATCTTGTCTTGACGATGACTTCCTTGTAATCCGGCTGTCCTGATTCAATCATCTGAAGCAGCAGGCCTACAGCGTGCAGGCCGATCTCGGGCTGATTTTGAATAATCCTGGTGAATGAAGGGGATAAAAAGTTTTGCAGCGGACCATCAAAGCTGAGTAAGCTATAGTCCTCAGGAATGCTCTTACCGATCTGGTGCAGCGCATACCACAATATTTGTCCACTAAGATAATCCAACGCGAAGAAACAAGTGATCTCCGGCTTTTCCTGAAGCTTTTGGTAGATTTTTTGAAAATCCCTTTCCAGCAGTTGTGTATCCGATAAGTTCCAATAGGACGTCTCTAGATCAAGCAACCACAGATTGTTATCAAGGAGCACCTGTTTTTCCATATAAGCATCCCTGATTCCGTCCATCCGATCGTTAAGCGAAGAATTATTCAAGTTTTCATGAGAAATAACACTGATTTTGTTATGCCCGGAATTTAGAAGTTTCATCGTCAGCTGATGCGCAATTTCCTTGTTATTGCTGCCCACATAAGGAACAGATACGCCAGACAGCCTTCGATCTACAAGCACAATCGGGAAATTGCTGAGAGTCACCTTCAGTAGGGCTACATTATGAAACTCCGCTTGAACAGGCAAAATGAGAATACCCTGAACTCCTAAAGCTATCAGTTCGTTTAAATACTGGGTCTCCATTTCTTGCGATTCATTGGAAATCTTGAGGATCGCGTGATATCCCCTTCGGGTCAACTCGTGAATCATGGTGCGGAGCAGCTCTGTTCCGTAGCTGTCCGAGAACCCGGCGAGAATCAGACCGATTAGCCTCGCCTGTCTCTGTTCACTTCGGTTCGCCTGTTCAACTGCCAGTTCACTGACAAAGCTCCCTTTACCTGAAACACGATGAATCCACCCTTCCTCCGCCAATAGATTCATTGCATTTTTAGCGGTCAACCGGCTGACATCGTACATATCCGTTAATTCTTTTTCGGTGGGCACCTGATCGCCCGGGGCATACTTGCCGCTCTGTATCCCTTCTTTAATACTCTGGTAGATCGTTTGATACAAAGGTTTCTTTTTCATAGTTTGCTTATCCTTTACCAAAAGATATATATATTATATCATTTAATAATTTGATTGACAAAGGTAAATAACAAAACATATTATAAAAGAGCTAAATGTATTATAAAATGATATAAATGATAGAAGGAGTTGGAAATTATTAAAGAACAAGCCATGCTCGGAATTACTGGAATGTTGGAACAAGTAGATGCCATGACCCGTCAAATGAACAAGAATTTGTGGGGAGATCAGTTCCGTAATTGTTTTTCGGATACATTATTGAGAACGCTTCACATTCAAGATGACGGCTCGGTATATTTGGTAACCGGGGATATTCCCGCCATGTGGCTCCGGGATTCTACAGCACAAATTGAGCCGTATTTGATCCTGGCTAAGTCAAATGAAGTATTCCGGCACCTTATTGCAAAGCTCGTCCAAAAACAATGCGAGTACATTATCATTGATCCCTATGCCAATGCTTTTAACCAACAGCCAAACAGTCACGGGCATCAGACAGACCAAACGTCCATGTCGCCTTGGGTGTGGGAGCGGAAGTATGAGATTGACTCGTTGTGCTATCCAGTAAGACTTGCGTATCTGTTATATAAGCAAACAGGATATACCTGGCATTTCAATGAAACCTTCCTTCAAGCGGTCAAAGAAATTGTAACCTTGTTTAGAACAGAGCAACGCCACGAGAGCTCAACCTATTCATTTGAACGCTTCGATGAACGCCCGGAAGATACACTCGTCAATGACGGAAAGGGAGCACAAGTTGGTTATACTGGTATGACCTGGTCCGGTTTCCGGCCAAGTGATGATGCCTGCCGGTACGGATACCTGATTCCGGCAAATATGTTCGCTGTAGTGATCCTTACTTACCTGACTGAAATTATTGGAAAATTCTATGACGAGAGTGCTCTCACTGAGGAGATCGGCCGCCTGCGGGATGAGATTCAAAAAGGAATCGACAAGTATGGCATTGTTGAAGATGCACTGACAGGGAAAAAGGTCTTTGCCTATGAGGTGGACGGGCTAGGCAATTACACTTTGATGGATGATGCAAATGTACCCAGCTTGTTATCGGCTCCTTACCTTGGCTACTGCGATGCTGAAGACGAGGTGTACTTAAACACACGTGAGCTCCTGCTTAGTGACCGCAATCCTTATTATTATTCCGGCTCCGTAGCATCAGGGATTGGAAGCTCACATACACCGGATCAATATATCTGGCCAATAGCTCTGGCCATGCAAGGTCTGACCACAAACAGCAGAAATGAGAAAGAGCGCCTGCTCGATTTATTGGTTGGAACCACGGCAGGTACGATGCAATGCCATGAAAGCTTTGATGTAAACAATGAAAGCCAGTATACCCGGGAATGGTTCTCATGGTCGAATATGATGTACTGCCGGTTGCTGCTGAATTACCTGGAACTGGACAGGTAAATACTAAAGGGGGAATATACAATGAGCAAAATTCAAACATTCATGGAAGAAAAGGTCGCTCCATTTGCGGGGAGGATCGGTCAAGTCAAACAATTAGTGGCCATCCGCGACGGAATTTCCTACATCATGCCGTTGATTATTATCGGGTCGATTGCTCTGATTCTTAACAGCCTCCCTATTGAGGCAAACTGGTATTTGAATCTTATGAACGAAAGCGGCTGGGGAGCCCGCCTAGGGATGATCGTCGACGGCACCTTCGGGCTCATTGGGATTTTAGCTGCATTCACCATTGCCTATTCCTTGGCGAATCAATATTCACTAGACGGGATGTCGGTCGGAATCCTGTCCCTGTCTTCCTATTTACTGAGCACTCCCAACATTCTGTCCGCAGATAATGCTGCAGGCATTCCGCTTAGTCTTATGGGCAGCAAAGGACTCTTTGTTGCGATCATCATCGGAATAATCAGCACCGAGATTTTCCGCTTCGTCATCAGTAAGAATCTGGTCATTAAGCTCCCTGACGGCGTACCTCCGGCGGTCGGCAGATCCTTTACCGCTCTCATTCCGGGCTTTTTCATTATCGTCTTCTTCGCTGCTGTTAGCTGGATTCTGGATGCCACTGGAATCGGAAGCCTGCATGATCTGATTCAGACTGTTCTTGGAAAACCGCTTGGACTGCTGGGCGGCACCATATTTGGTGCAATCATCTATGATCTGCTAATCAGCCTCTTCTGGCTGACGGGAATTCATGGCGGTAACATTATGGGCGGCATTATGAATCCAATCTGGATGCAAAAAATGGACGAGAACCGTCTGGCACTCCAAGCCGGCAAAGAATTGCCCAACATCTTCACACAGCCGTTCTTTGATATATTCGTCCATATGGGCGGTGCCGGCACAATATTCGCCCTTGCGGTCTGTCTGTTCCTGTTTAGCAAGAGCAATCAAAACAAATCGATGGGACGCCTAAGCATTATGCCCTCGGCCTTTAATATTGGCGAACCGATCATGTTCGGTGTCCCGGTCGTACTGAACCCGATCATGTTCATCCCGTTTATCCTGGCTCCGATTGCAATGGTAATCACGACCTACTTCGCTATGGTGACAGGTCTGGTACCAAAAACGAACGGTGTGTCGGTTCCATGGACCATGCCGCCGTTGATTAGCGGTTATCTGGCTACAAGCAGCATCCGCGGCTCTATTCTGCAAATTTTCAACCTGGCCGTATCCGTTCTTATTTATTATCCTTTCTTCAGAACAATGGACAAGCAATTTGTTCGTGAAGAAAGCAAAGGAGAATGAAAACCATGACGAAACGATTACTGAACTGCAACGCCAGCGACCTGCTTGCCATGAATCGGGATGAGTTAAAGCTCTCCATATATGCCAGTGAAGGAAGAACAATATTGGCTGAGACGGCGGTAGTAAAGGAACCCATTATTGACGGAATCACGAATGGTGAAATTGCCCGGTTCGCGGGAGCGGATCTACTGCTGCTAAACGCATTCGATCTAGAGCAACCACAAATATCAGGTATTGATCCTGCCGATCCGCAGCCTGTACGGACATTGAGGAATCTGATTGGCCGGCCGGTAGGCGCCAACTTGGAACCCGTTGACGATTCGCGAGAAACCATGGACGAAAAAGAGCACCTCGGCCCGGGCCGCAGAGCAACTGTATCTACTTTTCTTCAAGCAAATGAGCTTGGTCTGGATTTCATTTGCCTCACTGGAAATCCAGGTACCGGTGTTACGAATTCAGCCATTTGCCACTCAATAAGCCAGGCGCGCCAGCATTTCCATGGGCTGATTATTGCAGGCAAAATGCACAGTTCTGGCATCGATGAGCCTATTATTGATGCGGAAACCGTGCAGGCCTTCATTGACGCTGGCGCCGATATTATTTTGTTCCCAGCTGTCTATACCGTGCCCAAGTTTAGGGAAGAAGACCTGACGAGGATGGTGGAGATTGTCCATACACATAATCGTTCTGTGACAGATCCGTCCAAAAAAGTGCTGACTCTGTCAGCCATCGGCACAAGCCAAGAAAGCTCCAGCAAGGAAGTTGTACAGAAAATCGCCCTTGCCTGCAAAGCATGCGGGGTTGATATTCAGCATATCGGTGATGCCGGTTTCTCCGGCCTCGCCTTGTACCAGAATATTGATGCGCTTGGCAATGCTATCCGCGGTGAACGGCACCAGCTTCGTATGCGCGCCAAGTCGATTATCCGCTAAAGACAAAGCCGTGGATGGTTTTAAAAAACGAGAAATTGAAGGACGGCGGCGTTGACGACACGAACAAGATGATTTTGTGGGATGTCTTCTTCTAAATCCATGGGCAAGCAAAGTTGGTCCATAGTATATTGAATGTACAAAGAAATCGCTCCTTTCGGGATGGATGGTGGTACTTCCATTTTACCAAAAGGGCGATTTCTTTGTTGTTCTTAAGAAATTGTAGAAACAATTCCAGCTTAAACTGCTGAGAGAACGGACTGATTGTGGAAAAAAGCTGCAGCGGTTGGAGCAACGGTTCGTTCACGGAGCGTCCACACCAAGTGCTGACGTCGATCTTGCTCAAAAAAATGAGGGGCCCTAGCAGCCATTTCATGGCTTATGGACGCTCCCTTTTTTTGTCTATATATAGTAGAAGAACGAATTTCAGACGGTCTGCGTGTGAGGAACGTGGTGTCTATAGAAGTGTTTTTAGAACGATCTCAGAACCTATCTGAACGAATTGCTGATGCTGAAACGAGGACTACCTTTCGCACAAGATGAATTGAACATAGAGGAACAACGTAAAGAGGCTAAGGCGGGGATAATACCACAAGTAGAGCATGTACTAGATGTTCTTAAACTGTACCCGAAATTACCAGAATCCCGAGGTTAACTCATAACAGATAACCTTAACGGGCGAATTCTTCGGTTGAAATATCCGTCAGCACGCCTATGAAAATTAATAAACTGGTTCGGCGGGACCACATACGTCTTGAACGGCACCGGCGGGCATGGATCGAACGGGCCCCGAAAAGAGAAATATACCCTCTCTTGTGATTCCATCATACAACTCCTCCTTAATGACCCTGTGCAAGTTCGTCGATCCTTGCTCATTTTAGCCTCCGCCCAAAAAATGAAAGTACCCGAGATCAGCCGGTTGTATCACATTTCAGGTGAACATATTCGGCATACACTTCATCGGTTTAATCAGGAAGGAATGACTTCACTCCAACCGAAATATGGGGGAGGACGGCCGCCTATTGAACTTGCCCAAATCCCGCCAAAAGTTGCAGGTTCCCCGTTTACAAACTGCTCACCTTCGAAGCTCAAACACGCGGCAGAAGAACGAGAAATTGTAGCTTCTATTTCCATTGAAATCCTTCAGGTCATCTTGAACGAGGCCAAAATCACCTACCAAAATACGAAAACCTGGAAAACTTCAAATGATCCGGAATAGGAAAAGGCTGGTTCCAACAGCGCAAACCGTCTCGTTTACGTGCAACCTATATCCGTCCTCATGGGGTTAAGCATCTGCTCGCCGCTCGATAACTTCTCGCCGCATCCTCACCATAAAGTGAAGGCTTGGGCATCGAAAAATAATGTGGAACTCACCTTCACGCCAACATATGCTTCTTGGCTCAACCGAATTGAATGCCACTTCGGACCGCTTCGAAAGTTTGTTTTGGAGGGCAGTGATTTTGCCAAACATCAAGACTTGGCTTTAGCCATTCAGGCATACCTCCGCTGGCGTAATAAGAACAAACGTAAGGCCATTATTTTAAGAGAACAAAACAAGATCAAGGTTGTCTGAAGGGGCACTAGTTCCTCGACGTGAGCTTACATTTCAGAACTGATTTTGTATAAATCCCTCTAAAACAGGAAATGATTTTGATGAATATAAAAATAGGAGGATCTATATGGATAATATTAAAACCACAATTTATAAAGAATTAATGGAAAAAGCGAAATCAGATCAAGAGTTCTTTAACAAGTTGATTAATGAACCACACCAAATTCTTTCTGAGATTAACATAACAGATGCTGCAATTAGAGAACAAATTCTATCTATGACGCCAGAAAAAGCATTTTATGGAGTATTTGCTTTAGGTAATTCAGAGGTTGTTTCTCACTGTTGCCATGAGCAATATGATATTTAGAAAAAAACTTAGTGGGATCTATTAGTTTGAAAAACCCTTTTTAGCATATCCCCTATGAAGTCGCGGGCACTATATGCTAGTTAACATCGTAAAATCTTAATGTTTTGCGACATTAGCTAGAACTGTTGCCCGCAGAGACTCCATGCCAAGTCAAACTATATTCCTTATACAAAGTATCTTCAGCTAAGCCAATTAGCTACATACGGAGGCTCAGATGTTAAGAAATAATTTATCTATGAATTATGAATTAATATTGACAAAACACAAATTCGAGTATATTTCTGAAGGTCTTTGGTTACAAGTTGGAACTTCTTCAAGAATACAGGGTTGGAAAATACATTTATCAACTATACCTACAAACGCATTACAACTTTTCGAGTTAATACTTCCCTTTTTCCAAAAATCAAAATTGTGTTTTAAAATAATTAATAGTTCTGAAAATCTATTTAAATTAAACGAAGGTTTTTTTGGATATACACAAATAGGAAAATGCATTACAATTTACCCAAAAGATGATAACGAAGCCAAAATGATATCAGAAGACTTAGCAAAGATTACCAAGGGTCAAAAAGGACCAGAAATTATTACTGATTTACGTCTAGGAGATGTTGTATACGCCAGATACGGTAGTTTCAATCCAATTATTGTCACCAAGTCCACTGGTGAAAGAACAAAATATATATATATTAATGATAGATTAGTAAAAGATGAATACCATATCCCATACCGACTGGAAAAAGGTGTGACTATCCCTTTTACAAAGTTCACATTTCCTTATCCAGCAACTTATTCACATAATATTATTGGTCCTGGATATTTATTATTAGAAGTAATTAAATCTTCTCCTAAAGGTGGTATATTATTAACTTTGGATGTTAGGTCACACGAACACGTTGAACTTAAAGTTTTGAAACAAGCTAGAGCACATTGTACATCTGATTGGTATGGAAGAGATGGTCGTTATCAACTTAAGAATCAAGAATTGATACACAAAGAATTAGAATCTAAGTTATCTATACCAAAGACTGATTCTTATTTTGATGATAATAATTGTGGTTATCTTCCAATGGAATTTATTGAAGGGAAGACATTACAAGAAAAAACTGAAGAACTAACATGTAAACAACTTTGGTTTCATGTTAATAAAGATAAAAAAAAGGAATTACTTAACTATCTAATTAAGATTTGCGAGAATCTTATGCGACTTCATAATCAGAAATACATACACCGAGATCTAAGTCCCTCAAATATTTTAATAAATCAGCATGGCGAAGTATATTTTATTGATTTTGAATTTGCCTACAAGGTGGATAGTCAGATTCCTGCATATGGTTTTGGAACACCGGGTTTTATATCCCCTAATCAAAAAGAACATGGATTACCAAAATTCGAAGATGATATTTTTTCTATTGTTAATTTAATAAATTATGTTATGAATTACGGCAATATCGATCAATCAGATGAAATAGATGTATTAAATAATATCCTTTCAATCCAGTCTAAAAAAACACCCTCTATTCAAACTATAAAGGAATATTTAGAAATAGAAAGTACAAAACTCTAGAAAGCTGGACAGAATTTTCGGATACGATAACGCAATAAGACACAATCGGTTCCCCTGTTAATCGATTTCATCCAAGTTATTTTTGAAATCAACCACATAAGCCGTTCCTTCAAAAATCCATTCTTGTCGATCGAGTTGCCCTTTATTGCTCCAATATTCACCCCAAACTGTTTTTGCCGGGGTTCCATTCCAATACCAGTTAGCCAGTTGCCTATATTGTTCTACGCTTTTCAAGTCACCTACAAATGTGTGCCACTCAGAAGCTTGATGAATTCTCCCTGTCAACTCAAATACAATAATTCGTTTTTCTTTTCTTACAAGTCTTCTATACCAATAAGCAAGTTCTTCTTTGTTGGTAACGTAAAGACATGTTTGCCTGGAAGGATGATCAGGAAAATGTTTCATTCTTACTTCTTCAAAGACCATTTCTCTTAGTACAAAATTAAGATGTTGGATTGAGTTTAAAGCATAATTTAAAGCAGTTTTTAAATCATTCATTGTCCTAAGTTTGATTAATGGTATATAAGGTATGTTTTTTTTACTGTCTTCAGTTATAAAAGCTCTTGACACACTTGAATAAGCTTGTTGTTCATTTTTATTTATTTGATATATTGTATTTTTTTCCATATTCCATAACTATCAATATGATAGAAGATTTCATTTTTTATAAGATTCATTTACACTCACCAATCGTTCTAAAAATTTTGTGCATCGTTCCATGCTCCCCTCCAAAATAAGTATGTGTAAAAGATTGTTATCATATTCGATGATATTAAGAATTCCACCTTCATAAATCATTATTTCGCCATTCAAGCATTCGCATCACGGCAGATCAAAATGCCTGACTGCGGCTTCGATAACCGTACGAATTTTGGTGTCTTCCGGAGGTTTAGTCGATTTGGATACACGGTCAACCGCATACGCCGCCATCGCGGACACTAGCAGCGAGCCTGCCGTCGTCATCGTGCTGACAAATATGCTGTTCCAGGTAAAACGCGAGAAGTTTGCCGTCTTCCACGCCGTCGCATAGTTGCCGAACTCCCAAGCGGCCGGCAGAATCGTCGCACCTGTGGTCAGTTCCAGATTCGTTTTCAGCGAACCGAAAATGACGACAGCAATGGGAAACAAGGTGATTGCAGCACTGACCAGCAGGAAGATCCACAGAATGGTTTTCCCCAGCAATTTCTGTACCATAGAATAATCCTCCCCGGCTTAATATAGAAAAGTAGAAATAAATCATCGTGACCACACCCACAATAACCGCCCGTCGCAAAACCGACCGCACTTCCGTAGCCGAGCTGCTGCTGGGTCTGCACTTCCGGCGAAATCGGGAACAGCAGCTTGAACAGATACAGATACATAACCTCCGTCTTGCTGTAGGGTCCGCCCTGGGTCAATACCATAATGCTCTCGTAGCCCTTGAGTGAAATCGTAATTGCCAGCATGATGATCATCTGCATAACCGGACCCAGCAGCGGAATGGTAATGCTCCACAGCTTACGGGCTTCACTTGCTCCGTCTATGGACGCAGCTTCGTACAGATCCTCCGGTATGCCCTGCAGTCCAGCCAGGAAGAGCAGTATGTAGTTGCCGACAGCTCCCCAGATCAATCATTATAGTCGTCAGCATTGCATATTTAGGTCCCAGCCAGCTTACCGGCTCACCCACCAGATGATATTTCAGCAGGAACTGGTTCAGCACCCCGTTATAGGAATTAAAAATAATGAAGAACACGATGGACATCACCGATGCGCTGTCCTTTTGCTCATCTTGCAATCCCCCTCTTTATTCCTTGAGAAAAGTATATAAGAGGGAAGAACTCCGGTGAGATAGGCGTATCAACTTTATTATGTACGGTAATATTACTTTGATTCCTAAATGAAAAGGGATACATTTCTTTTCTCATGAATCTGACGTCACGAAACATAACGTGAAATCCTTTTTGAAGTCTGTCAGCATAAGAACGAACCGGGTGCGCTCTGTCCAGTAAAGGACGGTGCAGCGGGTTTGGATTTCATTCCAGCGTTTCCAGCAGAACGAGTCCCCATGAACCCTGCGGCAGTTCAAAGTGGAAAAAGGGAAACTAATTTGCTCGTGCCCCCTTTTCTCCGCAGGTTAAGTGGAAAAAGGTACACTAATTCAGCTCGTTTTGCCTCTAGCGAGGTAATTGAGTCCAATTAAGTTTCCTTTTTCCACTTAAATCTGATTATTTTTGAATTTTCGGTAAAATAAGTTCCCTTTTTCCAACTAATACTTGCGAAGAAGCCGGTGAGCAGTCGCTCGTTGGAATAAGCATTTCTGGAACTTGGCTGCACGCATTGTAGGCTTCTGCGGACAAACCGTACTCCCTTCACGGTGTATCTGCGGCTGTTGTGACTTATTCCCAGCACAACAAAAAAGGCTGTCCAAATCATCGTGTGACTTGGACAGCCTTTGGCATACCATATCAAAACAAAATCAAATGCAGAACGCGTACAATCAGAACGCACGCTTATGCTCACAGGTAAATTAAAGCGGCCGGGACGTCCGCCTACTTCACGCCGTCCCCATCTTCACCGGCTTCATCCTCTTCGGATACCAGAGGCGTTTCACGGTGGATGTTGATTCGGGTGATCCGCAGACGCGTGGCTTCCTCCACCTCGAAGGTAACATCACCGACGACTACCCGCTTGCCTTTGGACGGATTGCCCTCCAGCTCCTTGAAGAGCCAGCCTCCGATAGAGTCGACCTCGTCGTCCTCAATCACTACGCCGGTAAGGTCGTTCACATCTTCAATCAGCATGCGGCCCTCGACGGAGATATAATCGCCGTTGTGTTCCACGCTTGGACGTTCATCCTCGAATTCGTCATGCAGGTCCCCTACGATTTCCTCAAGGATCTCCTCGGCAGTGAGCAGCCCTGCGGTCCCGCCATATTCATCTACAACGAGTGTAAGCTGGGCCTTGTTCTTCTGCATCAGCCGCAGCGCATGGCTGATCTCTATGGATTCCGGCACATTGAGGATAGGCCGGACCAGCGATGCCAGATCGTTCTGCTGCTCCAGCGGCGCAAACAGCAGATCGGTGATATGAATGAAGCCGATAATCCGGTCCTTGTCCTCAAAAGCCACCGGATAACGGGAATGCTTCGTCTCCGTAATAATCCGCATATTTTCTTCCAGAGAAAGATTGCTGTATAACACATCCATATCTGTACGCGGAAGCATGACCTCGCGGGCCAGCAGATCAGAGAATTCAAAGATGTTGTCCATCAGCTTCATCTCATCCTTGTCAATCACACCGCTCTTGGCACTTTGGTTCATAAGAATGCGGATTTCTTCTTCCGAGTGGGCGGCTTCGGCTTCACTGGCCGGCTCTACTCCCACCAGCCTCAGAAGTGCATTGGCCGATGCATTCAGCACCCAGATGAACGGCAGAAACACATTATAAAAGAACATCAGCGGCGCCGACAGCAGCAGCGCGGAGCCTTCCGTTTTTTGGATGGCCAGGGATTTCGGCGCAAGCTCACCCAGCACAATATGTAAAAAGGTAATGATCGAAAAACCTACAACTACGGATACCGTGGAGATCAGCGTATGATCGGTAACCCCAATCTGCACCATCAGCGGCTCCACCAGCAGTTCGGAGATGGCCGGTTCCCCGACCCAGCCCAACCCCAGCGAGGCGAGCGTAATCCCGAACTGGGTCGCCGACAGATAGGCATCCAGCTTCTTGTTGACCTTCAGCGCATATCCGGCCATCTTGTTCCCTTCGCTGACGAGCTGCGTCAGACGCGACTGCCTCACCTTTACGAGCGAGAACTCCGCTGCCACAAAGATGCCGTTCAACAATACGAGCACCAGAACCAGTAAAAGATTGAGCAGCAATCTCCCCACTTCAAATTCCGTATGCACTATAACAACGCCCCATTTCTACAGAGTGATCGCTTTTCTTGTTTTGAAATCAACCTTCGGATAATACATATCGGCTACGAGAAGATTGGGACCACAGCAGCCGGCTTCATCACAGTGGCAATTTACCTTCTGATTGAGCGGATGCTTCAGCTGCCACTCGGTAAAAATATCATCCAGCTTGCCGCTGCCGATGTTGCCAAAGGCGGAGATATCGGCAAAATCCGTCACAAACACGTCTCCTGTGAACATATTGACATTCACACGGTTTCTGCCGTCCGGATCATTGCGCAGGGTTACATTTGTTTCCTCCCGCAATCTGCGGAGAAGCTTCTGGTCTTCTTCCAGAAAGCTGCAGGCAAAGAAAGGAAGCGTACCGAACAGCATCCACATGTCTGGATCACGGTGGTCCAGCAGGTCATGGATCGCTGCTCCCATTTCCTTCAGGGACAGTACAGGGAGCTTGGAAGCAAAGCTGGAGGCATACATCGGATGCACCTCATGCCGCCGGGCCCCCATGTCCCCGATTAGCTTATGGATTGCCGGCAGCTTTTTATGCGTCCGGTAATTGATCATCGATTCCGCAGATATCAGCATCCCGTCACTGCTTAAACGGCGGGAATTTTCCAGCATCGTGTCATACAGCCGGTAAGCCGCTTCCTTTGAGACCGGGTGGCCGCTGTTCGCAAAGCCGACCTCATGAAAGTCGTCTCCATTTACGTAGTTGAAGGAGATATGCATGACATCCAAATAGGGCAGCAGCTGCTCATACCGGGAATAAGGCATGGTCAGGTTGGAATTAATCTGCGACCGGATGCCCCGCTCACGGGCATATTTGAGCAGCGGCACAATTGTTTTTTCGACCGTACCGGCCCGGAACATCGGCTCGCCGCCCGTAATGCTGATGGTCTGCAAATGTTCAACCTCTTCCAGGCGGTCCAGCATGTTTTTAAGCGGCAGCATGTCTCCTTCTTTAGTGGTCAGGCTGTCGCCAACCGCACAATGCTCACAGCGCATGTTGCACAGATTGGTAACCGTCATCTCGACGCTGGTCAGCACATGACGCCCGTGCTTACGCAATGAAGTGATCGGGTCCCAAGGATCATAGCTGGGCGACAGCTCTCTTATTGGTGTTGAGGATGGCTCTAATATACTCATTTTCGTGGTGCTCCTTCGATACGTATTCCTATTATTAACCCAAAATAAATGAAAAAGAACGGTGACTTAACCTATATCATACCACGACTGGGCAAAAAACTGCACTTTGGCAGCCCTCTGTCCCTCTTTTTTGTGGAAAATAGCCCCAATGGAGAAGAAAAATCAAAAAAAAGCGGGGGGAGCAACGGAGCTGCGCAGTAATGCGTTTGCCCGTTGCCCAGCCTCGCTTCGAACCGGAAGTCACATCGTTTTTACCACAGCTCCGTCTTCATCGGTCACATCCACAATCACTACAGAGAGCTTGCTGCCCAGATCAAGCTCAAAGGGAACCACGGGCTCACCGTCAGGGTCGTGCAGCACACGCACAACCGGCCTGTGCGGGATGGTCGGGTCAATTTTGACCACTACTCCGCTCTCTCCGGTGCTAAGCTTGACGGTCAGACCCAGCGGATAGATCGCCACACGGTCCCGGAACAGCTCCAAATGCTTCTGTTCATACAGCGTTCCTGAACCTACATAGAGCGCTTCTACTGCCTGATGCGGCAGCATGGCCTTCTTATAGATCCGGTTCGAGGTCATGGCATCATAGGAATCCGCAACCCCCAGCCATTTGGCATATTCATGAATCTGGGGCCCTTTCAGCCCGCGCGGATAACCAGAACCATCGATGCGCTCATGATGCTGCAGCGCACAGTGTGCCGCGAGCAGCGGGATATTCGGCTCATCCTTGAGAATCCGGTAGCCGATCTCGGTATGGGCCTGCATATGACGGAACTCCTCTTCGCTGAGCATACCGGGCTTCTGAATGATTTTGACAGGAATCTGCGTTTTGCCTATATCATGCAGGAGTGCGCCCATGCCGATGACCCGCAGCTCTTCCCTGCTATAACCATGGGCAATTCCGAGGACCAGCGTATACAGACAGACATTCAAGGAGTGAACATACAGGTAGTTGTCGGCCGTGTGCATATCAAGCAGCATAATCATAGGATCTTCCTGTGTGGCCAGATCATCCAGAATGGAATCCATCACCTTGGAGAATTTTTTGTCCAGATGATAAAAGCCCTTGGTAATGCCGGAAGCGCCTGACATCTGCTGAAACTGGCTCCGGACCACCTTGAGCGCCTGATTGCGCGTCTCGTCCTGCAGCATGCCCGTAATCTCAACATCCTCCGTGACGGAATCTTCTATGTAGATATAGCCGATGTCGATCTTGGCCAGCCGCTTGATCAGCGCATCCGTTAGCTCTACTCCATCCGCGAGCAGAACCAGTCCTTCATCATTATATATTTTTTTCCCCAGCTTCATTCCCGCCTGAAGCCGATTCACGGATACTAGACGCACCTTGGTTCACTCCTGCCTTTAACGGTAAATTGCTATATAGTTCCAAAATCCCCAGTTGACACTCTCTGTATATACCGTTACCTTGAGCGATTAGTCAAGAGCCTATAGATTAACGCATAATAAACAACCAGAACACCGCAGCCAGAATAAAGCGGTAAATTGCGAAATGAGTCGGCCGGATCTTCTGGATCAGCTTCATGAACGCAACCACCACCAGATAAGCGACAATAAATGAAATCACAAATCCGATCGCGAAATCCATAATCGTATCTTTGGTAAAATACTGATAGGAATCAAGCAGCTCATAACCGGATGCCGCACACATAATCGGAATGGCAATCAGGAACGAGAAGTCCGCCGAAGCCTTGTAGCTGACCCCGCTCAGCATACCGCCGGAGATGGTCGAGCCGGACCGGGAGAATCCCGGCCACAGCACGGAAATAATCTGGTAGAGGCCGATAGCCAGCGCCTGTCCGTACGATAAGTCATCCAGCTCATGCGCGGTAATCCGGATCTTCCGTCTGTTCACCCATTCTGCCACGATCATCAGCACCCCGCCGGCGACAAGCGCCCAGAGCACGGTGGAAGCTCCAAAAAGTCCTTTAATGAAATCACGGGCGAAAAAAGCCACTGCCAGCGCCGGTACTATCCCGAGAATGACATGAATCAGATTCAGTCTGGAGGCCGGCACCACTCCGCCTCTGCCTGTGCGGCTGCGTCCGATCCCCAGCAAGTTCAGAATCCGCTGGCGGTACACCAGGGCAATGGCCAGAATGGCCCCAAGCTGGATGACAATCTCATAGGTCTTCATAATCGGCGACTGCTCGTCAAAGCCCAGCAGCTTAGTGGTTAGAATCATGTGCCCCGTGGATGATACCGGGATAAATTCAGTTATTCCTTCTACAATTGCCAGAATTATTGCTGTAATCGTGTCCATATAATCCTCCTGATATTGAAAAAATGAAAATGAAATTATCGCAGTTAGTCAGACCCGTTCTTCCAGCGGAGACCTGCACATTCATCCAGGCTTCCCGGCCTTTGCAGCTCCATCCGCAGCAGATCCCGCAGAAAATGAGGCAGGAGATACAGCGGCTCGGTTCCATCCGCAAGACTCTCATACCCTATGCGGAAAGTGAACATATCCAGTGTTCCGACAGAATAGACAGCCTTGTCATCCAGCGGCTCCCCGCCGACAAAAACGGCGATACCGTTACCGTTATCATAAGGCAAGACCCCTGGATCGTACAGGATTTTTAATCCATCGACGGCCAGGCTGCCCAGCACCTTTCCCCGGAAGCCGTAGCCAAAAATCGCCTTATTGTAGAAAGCTTCCATCCTGCTCTGCTCAAGCGCCTTGCGGATGTCCTCCCCTTTAAGCCGGATAATGCAGGCATTAACCGGAGAAGGGCACAGCGCATGCAGCATCCCGGCCGTAATGGTGCCTTGGGGCAGAGGTCCAAGCAGTTGTCCGCTGTTGACCAGGGATATTGGAGCTCCTGTGAAGCGGCGGACAGCCTGCGCCAGAAGGTTGCCAAAAGGAGACTCCCCTTCTGTATCCAGGGTAAGCTCCCGGTCTGTGATGGCTACAGTTTCGTTAAGAACCTCGCGCCCATGCTGTAAATGCAGCGCCGCCGCAGGCGCGAGCACATCCTCGGTTAGCGAAGGATCAACCGTGAAGCAGCGGCCGCTCACCAGCTCGAAGGCTGCCCCGGCGTGAGCCCGCTCAAAAATAAGCCGTCCGATATAACGGCCGAATTTACCGGCCCCGCAGACAGCCGTTCCGTTGATCATCTGCGGGGTCTCCAGCATATGGTGTGTGTGGCCGCCCAGAATGGCATGAACCCCCTGAAGCTGCTCTGCCAGCCGCTGATCCGCCGGAAGCCCCAGGTGGGAAAGGATAATCAGGAGATCTACTTGCGGAGCCAGCAGCTCACATTGTTCACGCAGCGCTTCTTCCGGGTCCAGCGCTTCCCAGCCCAGCAGCCCGTAGAACGAGGCGAATGCTGCAGTAGCCCCGGTAATGCCTATCTTGATGCCATCCTTCTCCAGAATAATATGGCGCTTCATCCAGCCGGGCGCCTCTCCGGTTGCACTCTCCAGGATGTTGCAGCATACCACCGGACATTGAAGCCCTGCATACAAGGCAGAAAGAATCTCCCGGGTGAAGGTCAGCCCTTCATTATTGCCAATCGTAATTGCATCATAGCCGGTCAGGTTGATCATATCGATGTTGGCCTGTCCCATAGTGCCTTCAGTCTCTACTGCCGCCCGGTCCATATGGTCGCCAATATCCAGCAGCAGCACAGGCTCTTCGCCGGCCGCTGCCTTCAGGTTGGCGATTTCTGCAGCAATGGGGCTCATCATTTCAAAGTGGCTATGTATATCATTCGTATGAATTAGGGTCAATCTTTGCAATGCTCGCTCCATATGCTTGTCTTCCCTCCCACCTGTAAAGCCGTTTTATTTTAAGCGGCAGGCATGTAATCTTACAGTGCCTAGCATAACATTTTCAAGCTCAATATGGTATATTGGAATCATTATTGAAAGTTACATATCCTATACATTCCGAGGTGAATCAAGCATGCACGTGACCATTCGTCTGTTCGCCGGCCTGGCAGAGGTGATCGGCTCCGCCTCACTGGCCTTTCACTCCCATGAGTCTCCGCTTACTGCGGGAAGATTGAAGGAGCTGCTCTCTGCGTCCTACCCGGAAGCTGCTCCGCAGATTAAGGTATCCTTAGTTGCCATTGATCATGAGTATGCACCGGACGACTCCGTCATATCCGAAGCTTCCGAGGTTGCGCTGATTCCTCCCGTCTCCGGAGGAGAGCCGGATGCAGAGGAGCAGGAAACACCGGACGGAAGGTTCAGCATCACGGATCAGCCCTTGAACGGGGAGGCCCTGCTGGATAAAGTGCTGGATGTAAATCATGGCGCTTCCCTGCTGTTCGTTGGCACAACCCGGGAAATGACCGGCACCCAGCGCACAACCGCACTGCATTATGAAGCCTATGTCCCTATGGCCCTCGCCAAGCTGGAGGAAATCGGCAGGGAGGTCGGGGAACGGTGGAATGCCCGCTGCGCCATTGCCCACCGTACCGGACTCGTAGCCCTCAAGGAAGCAAGTGTAATGATCGCAGTGTCTGCGGCCCACCGTGACATGTGTTATGAAGCCAGCCGGTATGCTATCGAGAAATTGAAGGCCTCCGTACCTGTATGGAAAAAAGACATTAACGACTCCGGAGAACAGTGGCTGGGAGCTGATCCCCAGGCTAAGGATTACCCCAGCCTGTGAGCTTTGCCCGTTCACATTACAAACCATTGAATAATTCCTGCTTTGTTGCTATGCTGGAAAAAATCGCTAATGTAAGGTGGCATAGTCATTGAGAGTACACGTAACGGATCTGAAACCGGGTGATTACCTGAAGGTGGATACCTTTAGCTCAAAAGGGCTGCATGTATTACCCAAAGGATCACAGCTTCGAATCGAAGAGATCGCTAAGCTGGTGCAGCACGGAGTAGATTATGTTGATATCGAAGCCATTCAGGAGGAACCTGCGCCTTCCAGCAGATCTTCCGTCATTCAGTCCGCTTCCAGAAATTTCGATACCATGATTGACGGGTTTGAATCGGTATATATGGAAGCGTTGACGAAGGGCAGCTTCAACCAGTCCGTTGTGGATGACATTCTTCAGCCCTCGCTGGAGTCCCTGGACAAACACAAGGATGTGGTTTCATTACTGCTTCTGCTTGACCGGGAGGATAATTATACATACAACCATTCCCTGCAAGTGGGCATGCTTTCTTATTATATAGCAACCTGGCTTGGATATTCCAAGAAGGAGTGTTACGAAATCGGCCGGGCCGGCTATTTGATTGATATCGGCAAATGCCGGATTTCCCCGGAGCTTCTGAACAAGCCGGGCAAACTCACTGCCGCCGAATATGACGAAGTGAAACTACATACGATTTATGGCTATGAAATTATCCGCAACTCCATGGATGACCCCTATACCGCCCTGGTCGCCCTTCAGCATCATGAACGTGAAGACGGTTCCGGGTACCCGCATAACCTGACCAAAGATGATATACACCCCTATTCCCAGATTGCTGCCGTGGCCGACATATACAGCGCCATGACCTCAGAGCGGATCTATCAATCCAAGCAGGAGCTGATCTCCGTACTGCGTGAGATTAACACACTCAGCTTCGGCAAGCTGAACGGCAAGCCGGTACAGGCCTTCATCCAGCATCTGATGCCCAATTTTATTGGAAAACGGGTGCTGCTCAGTACTGGTGACATGGGCGTAATTATCATGAACAATCCGCTGGACGTCTTCCGGCCGCTCGTACAGATAGAAGGCAAATTTCTGGATCTGGCCCGTGAACGCACGATTGCGGTGGCCGAAATTTATATGGAGTAAGGGGAGTTTCGATCTCTCCCCCAAAATTTCGATCCCTCCCAAACCCTCCCTTAGCCAAGGGAGGGCCCCAAGGGTTCCACCCTCTGGACACCCGGAAGCTTGGCGGAATACTGCGGCTAAGGCGGACGGAAGGCATCTCCGGCGCGTTAAGCCCGCCTTGAAGCTCCCTGCTTTGCTGCGCAAAGGGCGGGAGCTTCAAAGCTTTACTGTGGCAGCTGGCCCCCCGGGAGTTCCTCCACGGGGGGCTGGTTTTACGCATGCGCGCGGCAGCTAATCCAGTAATGTGCTGGATTTCCCAGTATGTGTTTCGCTTCAATTAGGATTTCCTACACAACAAGAAAAACAGGAGCCTCCCTCGCCGGTTACGGCTTGGGAGGCTCCTGAACATCAAGACATCATATTGAAGCGAAGTGATCCGCAAAAGATCATTCCTAATTTAGGCCCCTGCAAGTTCCGGCCCGGACGCAGCAATTGTACTTTGTACAACAGATAGCCCCAAAATTTGCCGGAAAACTGGATCTATTGCATTCTATACAGCAGAATTCTGTGCAAATGAGGTTTTCAACAGGAAATGTTGAAATCTATTGCACGAATTACAGCAGAATGTGATTCTTCGCAAAATGACGCGCATTCTGTTGCAGAAAGTGCAATCACACGGGCAAAACGCTCACAGCAAATCTGCCATCAGCACTCCTTCCTCCAGTTCAGCTATTGAGCGCTGCTTCCAGCGGCGGGCCATTCAAGTAAAAGCGGCCCACCGTCCTTATAATGCAGGGTACCGTCATGCAGCCCCCTTTTACAGTTCCTCGCCGTTGCTGGCGATGACTTTTTTGTACCAGTGAAAGGAGTCCTTCTTCGAACGGTTCAAGGTTCCGTTGCCGTCATCATCCAGATCCACATAGATGAAGCCGTAACGCTTGGACATTTCCGAAGTGGACATGCTCACCAGGTCAATCGGTCCCCAGCTTGTGTAGCCGATCAGCTCTACACCGTCAAGGATCGCTTCTTTCATCTGGGCGATGTGCTGGCGGAGATAGTCGATGCGGTAGCTGTCATGGATGGAACCGTCAGCTTCTACTTTGTCATACGCGCCGAGGCCATTTTCCACA
Organism: Paenibacillus riograndensis SBR5; assembly: GCF_000981585.1. NCBI lineage: Bacteria > Bacillati > Bacillota > Bacilli > Caryophanales > Paenibacillaceae > Paenibacillus > Paenibacillus riograndensis. The sequence continues at coordinate 2,701,914 of NZ_LN831776.1, read as the reverse complement.
ATAAACAAAGGTTTCTGGTAACGGTCATACATCGTGTTCAGCATAATTCTTAGCCCGACCGGGTCAATCTGCCAGCCCCATTCCGAAGCCTTCAGATACGGATTTTTTACACCGCCGAACAGGTTGCCCTGCGCCCGCTCCCCTTCCGGACTGGCCGATACGGTCAGCGTCATATAATAGCTGAATGCTACATAATCCACAGTGTGGAGCTTCAGGATCTCATCGTCGCCCGTTTCTTTGTGGAGAACGATATTGTTTTCGGCGAAGTAGCGGTCCATGTATTTAGGGTATTCTCCCCGGGCATGCACATCCGTAAAATACAGATTCATCTGGTTCTCATGCTGGTTAAGCCTTACATCCTCGGGGTTGCAGGTATTCGCATAGCTCTCCATCCGGGCCAGCATGCAGCCCATCTGCGATCCCGGAATGATCTCATGCAGCAGCTTAGTGGCCAGAGCGCTCGCCACGAATTGGTGATGAAGCGCCTGATAGATCGTCTGCAGCTTGTTCTCCACCCGGTCAATGACAACGCCTCCTCCGGTGAACGGACTCAGGGTCATCATGTTGATCTCATTAAAGGTAATCCAGTACTTCACCTTATCCTGGTAACGCCGGAACACGGTTTCCGCATAACGGGTAAAACATGCAATGACTTCGCGTGAAGCCCAGCCGTTGTATTTCTGTGTCAGGCCCAGCGGTGTCTCGTAATGGGCCAGCGTCACAAGCGGCTCAATGCCGTATTTATGCAGCTCGTCAAATACATTATCATAGAATTTCAAGCCCGCTTCATTCGGCTCGGCATCATCGCCATTCGGAAAGATCCGCGCCCAGTTGATTGACAGGCGGAACACCTTGAACCCCATCTCGGCAAAAAGAGCAATGTCCTCTTTGTACCGGTGATAGAAATCCACCCCTTCCCGTTTTGGAAACCGGGCCTTAAATTCCCCGGACAAAATCTGCTCGATCCGCCCGGACGTAATCTCAATCGCATGGTCATTGCTGCGCTCAGCCTTGGGCACATAAGCGACCATATCCGCACTGGACAAGCCCTTGCCATCTGCATCGAATGCGCCTTCCAGCTGATTCGCGGCGGTTGCCCCGCCCCATAGAAAGTTCTCCGGAAATCCTTTTTTCGCATCAGTCATAATTATGCTCCCTCTCTTCCTATCTTCTTATTGTGCCTTAAAGCTCTAGTGTATTAGTGTTAGCAAAAGCTCGCCATTGCTTATTTCTGTACCTGTATTCTTCAGGACATCCAGATAATCAGCGGAATTGGTTACAATGACTGGTGTGGCCGTCACAAATCCGGCAGCCCGGATCGCATCGGCATCGAACTCCAGCAGCGTTTGCCCCTGCTCGACTTTGTCTCCTTCCTGCACCTTTTTCTGAAAATGCTTGCCCTTCAGCTTCACGGTGTTGACGCCGACATGGATCAACAGCTCCGCACCGCCTTCAGAGGTGATGCCAATGGCATGGCCAGTGGGGAATACGGTCGTTACTGTTCCTTTTACAGGCGAGGTCAGCAGCCCGGACGACGGCTCAATTACAATGCCTTTTCCCATTGCCCCTGAGGCAAAAGCCTCATCAGGCAGACTTTCCAGCGGCAGCAATGCTCCCGTCAGCGGGCTTACGATCAGCTCTTTGCCGATTTGGGTAATCTCCTGCTTCACAACCGGCTGGGATGTTTTCTCCTCAACCGCTGTTTCAGGGTCGTCGAATCCTAACACATACACCAGGATAACAGCTAGTACAAAGGCCACGATGATCCCGATAGCCGCCCAGGCAAACCCGGTGCCGAAGTAGGTTGGCAGTGCAAGCAGCCCGGGCAATGAGAAGGCGATAGCTCTGGCACCACCCACAGCGATAATCGCCCCCCCAACCGCTCCTGATATACAAGCGTAGATGAACGGCTTTTTAAGCTTTAGGGTGACACCGTAGATCGTTGGCTCGGTGATCCCGAACACAGCGGCCAGCGTGGATGATCCGGACAAAGCTTTTAACTGCGTATTCTTGGACTTCAGGAACACGCCGAATACGGCGCCGGCCTGCGAGAGAACCGCAGCGGCCAGAATCGGCAGCATCGTGTCATAACCGAGTGTGGTAATATTGCTGAGCATAATCGGGACAAATCCCCAGTGAACGCCGAAGATAACGAACACCTGCCAGAACGCCCCGGCAATGGCCCCCGCGACAAGCGGACTAAGATTATACAACCAGGTGTACCCGGAAGCCAGCCCTTCACTGATCAGCGAGCCCACAGGCCCAAACGCCAGGAAGGTCAAAGGAATGACGATCAGCAGCGCGAACATCGGAACCAGGATATTGCGAACCGATTCATGGATAATGGAACGGAACCATTTCTCTACATAAGACTGTACCCACACTGCCAGAATGATCGGAATGACACTTGAGGAGTAGTTGACCAGTACAACCGGTATCCCCAAAAATTTCAGTGCTTCCGTAGAGCCGACAGCTGCGATAACTGCAGGGTAGACCAGCGCTCCGGCGATGGCCACGGATACAAACTGGTTGGCTTTGAACTTCCGTGCTGCGGTTACCGCCAGGAACACCGGAAGGAAGTAGAACACGCTGTCGGAGGCAGCGTTCAGAATCAGGTAAGTCCCGCTTGTGGCGCTGACCCATTTGAGTGACAGGATTAATGCCAGCAGGCCTTTGAGCACCCCGGCACCAGCCAATGCCCCAAGTATAGGGGAAAAGATACTGGAGATGATGTCCACCGCTTTGCCGAGAACACCTGTGCTTTCGGAGCCGTCATCTTTGCCGTTTTTCTCTGCATCCTGCAGTGAGGTTTCCTTCATGATCTGTTCAAAGACCTGGCTGACATTGTTGCCGATGACGACCTGAAACTGGCCGCTGTTCTCGACTACTGTAATGACGCCGGGAGTTTTTTCGAGCGCTGCTTTATCCGCCTTGCCATTATCTTTCAGTTTGAATCTTAATCGTGTGGCGCAGTGAAAAACCGAATTCACATTGGATTCACCGCCAACAAGCGTAATGATCTGTTTGGACAAGTCCTTGCTGCTCATATTGTTTGCTCCTTTGAAAAGTTTATGTTGAGATGACTTTGTGATCGTTGCAGTTAGAATTAGGATGTGCCAGCAGTTATCTTTAATTCCTCTGCAAACAAGAAAAACCTGAACTCACAGCAAAATGAAACGCTAATTCACGTCTATTTTGCCATCAGTTCAGGTTTTGCCTGCCTAACCAGTAACACCCTGATAGATGATCATTATTTAGTTGCCGGTGGCTCCATGTGCCAGTTGGCCGTTTCAAGCTGCTCAAGCTGCTACTCCAGGCTGTGTCGCTCCGTGACCCGCTGGATATGAATCGTCAGGTAGACGTATTCGTCCTTGCCGAGACTCTGGGCATATGCTTTCTCCAGATAATCATTAATTTTACTGGCGCACTCAAAAGCTTTGACATAAGTCTGCTTAACCTGGTTGTATAAGAAGTCCTCGCCGCTGTTGCTGGTTTCCTTCTTCAGCACCCGCATGGAGAAATACTGCAGATGGGTCAGGAACCGTGAATAGTTCAGCGAGCTTTCATCCAGCACCACCTTGTAATGATAGGTAATGATATTGAGAATATTCTGGACAATCTCCGTCATCTTGATTGTGGACTTCATTTCATTTCCGTCCATCCTCGCGTTCACCAAATGCAGGGCGATGAAGCCCGCTTCATCCTCCCCAAGCGCAAAGCCGGTGGCCTTCTCGATAAATTGCAGCGCGTCCATCCCGATGGAAAATTCCTTCTTATAAAAGCGCTTGATTTCGAACAGCATCGCATTCTTCAGCGTAATTCCCTTTTCAAAACGCTGAACGGCAAAATGGATATGATCCGTCAGCGTCAGATATAAATTGTCGCTGAGCTCGGTGCCCAGAATTCCGTTGGCATAGGTTACGATTTCATTGGCGAGTTCCAGGTGGGCCACAGGAATATCATTCAGCAGTTCAGTCAGCCGTGCTGTGAATTCGTTTTCGTTGAGCAAAAAGACTTTATCAATTTTGTCCGGGTCCACGTAATCACCTGCCACTTTATTGAAGGAAATGCCCCGGCCCATCACGATAACTTCCTTGCCCTTCTGGTTCTTCGTCAGCAGCACGTTGTTGTTAAGCACCTTCTCTATAATCATCTGTTGTCACCCCCCATCACATAGTTTGCACAAAAAAAGCCTAAGTTGATCCCAATATCATTAACAAAATGATACTCGAATCAGCTTAGGCATTGCCCGCATTACCGGTCACAATCCTGTATTACTGTTATTGTAACACAAAAAAAAGCGATTACAAGGTTTTTGTTCTAAAATATAAGGATTTGTTTCACGATAATTTTTCCAGGTATTTGCGTCCGGGTTTGGAAGCCATTTTCAATGGCCAGGCTGATAACATTACAAAACGTTCAGGGGGAAAACATGCTAGGCATCCATCAGCGGCTTGCGGAGCTGTACATGTTAAGCTGTCAGCGGGCGCTGACAAGCGAAGAAGAAACCGAGCAGCGGCATTGTCTGCAGGCGAACGCCATGTACTGCTGGGAAATGGCACGGCTGAACAACGAGGCAAGGCTGGCCGCAGATACGGATGATGCCCAGTGGCAGCAGGAGATCAGTGCACAGATGTACGAAGTCCGCGTGACCGGCAGAGCGGGCAAACGGCGCAAATGACCGCAGACTAAAGCAGCGGCTGTACTGCAATTACAATGAGTTAATCTTAAAGTCAGTCAGCTCCTAAGAAGGAAGCAGCATGATTAAAGGAATATTTGAAACCCATATCAATGTCAGCGACTACGCCAAGTCCGCCCAATTTTACGAAAAAATTGCCCGGCGTTCTGCCTTTACATGAAGACACTGCGCGGAAATCAAAATTCTATGGGTGGACAAGCCCGGTGAATCCTTGCTGGGTATCCGGGAGAATTATCCAACCCCGCTCGTGCAGCGGCAGCATTTTGCGTTTAGATTAGATCACATGCGGAGCTTGAACTTATGCTCTGGCAGGATTGGGAGCTGCTGCATGGCGGAAACATCCGCTGAATACTGCTGATTCGGATTAACCGGCGCTAACTGCATTTCATACCACTAAAAAGCAGATTCCCGCCGCTGTCTCAGCTTTAGTTGCACTTCGTACACTTAAAAACCTGTCATCTTAGAAAATGAGAGCAATTCGCCATTTTTAATTGTACGAAATACAGTTGTCTCCACAATTATGTAATCTTGCGCCATTGTAATTGCAGTAAATACAGTTATCTGCCCATTAGAGGTCAAGGACTGATATTTCTTAATTCAATGTACTCATTCAAAAATAAAGCAGCCCCTTCCACACTTGAACGTGCCGGAAAGGGCTGCTGCTGTTATAGGCTACAGGAAGCGGAATTGTGCTTCGATCAAGCCGTTATAGATGCCGTCATGCGCCGTAAGCTCGGCATGGGTTCCTTCTTCCTTGATCTCTCCGTGATCAAGAACGACAATCTTATCCGCATGGCGGATGGTTGACAGCCGGTGCGCGACAATAAAGGAGGTCCGGCCCTGGAGCAGAATCTTCAGCGCCTCCTGAATCTTGATCTCCGTCTCGGTGTCAATGCTTGCAGTCGCCTCATCCAGGATCAGAATCCGCGGATTGGCCAGCAGCGCCCGGGCAAAGGACAGCAATTGGCGCTGCCCCATAGAGAGCGCACTGCCGCGTTCCTCGACCTCGGTATCGTAGCCTCCGGGCAGCTTGCTGATGAATTCATGCGCATCCACGGCTTTGGCTGCCTCCTCGACCTCCTGATCGGTAGCATCCAACCGCCCGAAGCGGATGTTGTCCCGGATCGTCCCCGAGAAAATAAAGGTATCCTGCAGCACAATCCCGATCTGCTCGCGCAGGCTCTGCAGCGTAACCTCGCGTGTGTCTTGGCCGTCGATGGTGATGCTGCCGCTCTTGATATCATAGAACCGGCCGATCAGGTTAATGATTGTGCTTTTGCCCGAGCCGGTATGCCCGACAAGTGCAATCGACTGGCCGGCCTTAACGTCAAGGTCGATACCCTTCAGCGCGGCCCGCCCTTTTTCATATTCAAAGACGACCTTATTAAATTTAATGTCGCCCTTAATCTTCGGCAGCGGTGTTGCCCCAGGATTATCTTGTACAGAAGGCTGCTCATCCAGATATTCAAAGATCCGTTCCGAGGAAGCCATCGCCACCAGCAGCTGGTTATACATCTGCCCGAGCCGGTTGATCGGGTCCCAGAAATTGCTGACATAAGAGCTGAACGCCACCAGGAACCCTACCGTAAGTTCACCGGTCTGGATCAGATAAGCCCCGAACCAGAACAGAATCATCGTGCCGAAGCCGCCTGTAATTTCGATAATCGGGCCAAACGCCTGGTTCATCGCCGAAGCCTTGTTCCAGGATTTCCGGCTATCCATGTTCATGGCGTCGAAATAGTTCATATTTTCCTTCTCCTGGGTATACGCCTGAGTGACCCGGATCCCTTGAATCGACTCATTCAGATGGGAGTTGATCCGTGAGTTCTTCATCCGCACATCCTGCCAGGCTATCCGGATCTTCTGGCGCAGCTTCGTGGAGACAAAAAACATAATGGGTACAGTAATCATAACTGCAAGCCCCAGCTTCCAGTTGATCAGCAGCAGAATCACCATGATTCCGAGCAGCTGCACACAGTCGATCATCAAGTTGACGACGCCGTTCGTGAACAGGTCCTGCAGGGAGTTGATATCATTGGTAACCCGCACCAGCACTGAGCCCGCCGGACGTTTATCAAAAAAGTTGAAAGAAAGCTTTTGAATATGCCGGAACAGGTCTGAGCGCAGATCATAGATCACCCGCTGTCCAATGACATTTGTATATTTGATCCGGTAGACCCCGGCAATCCATTGGATCAGATAAAGCACAATCACAATAGCAGTCAGTGTATACAGCAGTGTGAGGCTGGGATTCCCCGACTTGGGGGCAATCGCCTTGTCAATGGCCATACTCGTCAGGTAAGGGACGGTCAGCTTCGTAACGGTGCCGAGGATCATCATGACCAGCACCAGCGGCAGCATCTGCCGTGCATAAGGCTTCATATAACTGAACAGCCGGGTGAACTGTTTCCAGTCAAACGCCTTGTCGATGACATCATCGTCCTTGTATACGAACCGTTCCTCCAGGCTCTGCTCCTGGGCCGTACTTTGCTTTATTTTTGCGGTATTCCCTTGGTTCGCTTCCAGCTTCATGCCGGATCACCTGCCCCTCTTCCATTGCCCCTGGCGAGATAATCGGCGTACTGAATCCGGTAGACATCCTGATAAGGGCCCGGAACCTCAATCAGCTCCTGGTGGGTGCCCTGCTGAACCATATTCCCCTCGTTCATAACAATAATCTGATCGGCATGCCGCAGCGAGGAAATCCGGTGGGCAATAATCAGGGTAGTCCGCCCGCGCATAACCTCCTGGAACCCGGCCTGGATCTCATGCTCTGTCTCCATATCGACGGCACTGGTTGCATCATCGAGAATAAGAATCCGCGGATTCTTCAGGAGCGCCCTGGCAATAGCTATGCGCTGCTTCTGGCCGCCCGATAGCCCCATCCCCCGCTCGCCCACCACCGTGTCATACCCTTCGGGCATTTCCATAATGAAATCATGGGCTTTGGCGAGCTTGGCGGCGCGGATAATCTCCTCCATGCCCACATTTTTCAGGCCGTACGAAATATTATTGCGGATGGAAGAGGAGAACAGGAACGTTTCCTGGAACACCGTGGCAATCTGCGACCGCAGGCTGCGTACATTATATTCACGGATATCCACGCCATCCAGCCGGATACTGCCTTTATTCACATCATAAGCCCGCATCATCAACTGAATAATTGTTGACTTCCCGGAGCCGGTCCCGCCGAGGAACCCAATGACTGCACCCGGTGGGGCGCTGAAATGAATATCCTTGACCGCAGGCATTTTGTTGCCGTAGGCAAACGTCACATGATCAAAAACAACCTCACCCTTCACTTCAGCAGCCACAAGCTCACGGGCATTCTCTTTATCCTTCACATCGATGTGCTGGTTAAGCACTTCAAGCACGCGTTCTCCGGAAGCTTTGGATTGCGTATAGTTGTTGATATGGAAACCAAGACCCCATACAGGGCCGATTATATACCAGATTAAGCTGAAAAAGGCTACAAGCTCACCAAGCGACATATGCCCCTTGATTACCAGCGTTCCGCCAACCCCGAGCAAGATCGCCACACTGACCGAAGCCAGAAGCTCCATCACCGGGAAAAACTTGCTCCACAGCTCTGCGGCAAAAATCTGATTATCCTTATAGCGTTCATTACGGTGCGAGAACTTCTCTACCTCGTAAGCCTCCCTGGCAAACGATTTGACGGTCCGCACACCGGTGACATTCTCCTGGACAGCCGTTGTAAGAGAGCTCAGCGCAAGCCGCATCTCCTGAAAGGCCGGATGAATCTTGGATTCGAACCGGAAGGCGACCGCAGCCAGAAACGGCATGGTGATCAGCGTAATCAGTGTAAGCTGCCAATTGATCGCGAACATCATAATGGAGCCGAACAACACCATAAAAAACACATTCAGCAGTTGGGCAAATCCGAAACCGATGAACAGCCGGATCGCCTCAAGGTCCCCGGTCAGCCGGGACATCAGGTCACCTGTCTTCGCGGTATCATAATAGCGGAAAGACAGGAATTGCAGCTTCTCATAGCAGGCATTGCGCAGCCGGTAAGCCAGAAAGTTGCCCAGCCGTCCACCAAAAAATCCATGGGCGAACTGCAGACAGGCTTTGACGAATACTACCGCCAATACACTGAGCGCAAGGACGGGGACCTCAGTAAACTTCAGGGGAACAATAACCTCATCAATCAAACGTCTTAACAAATTGGGGGTAATAAGCCCCACTGCAGTTGCGGCAGCCAAACAAAAAATCGACAGAATCAGATAATGCAGCTTCTCCCGATAAAAGCCCCGCAGTTGCCTGAGAACATCCATATCTCTCCTCCTTAAAGCGTTTAATTTTTAGCGCTTCCATTTTAGAGACTTTATGCAGTTTATCACCCCTGTTTTAATGCAGCAAAGTGGAGAAATCACCGTTTTTACGGGTATTCCCGATAAAAGCAGGCTTCTTCCGCAGGAAAAGGATGGCTTCAGCTTTAAATGCTTCCATTTCCTCTTAAATACTATTGGATTAAGATTATCCAAGATTCAGTCTTTTTTCGCGCCGCCAACGGCCAGCCTTTTTTTGTATATTCTGCATAGTTATCCTTTTTCGAATAGCGTGAAGCAGCAAAAAGCTGCCCCTCCAACAGATGATTCTGTTAAGGAACAGCTTTTATGGACATTTTATTCACTTTAAAATGAGCTGTACAAGCAAGTCAGTTTGTCCCGGTTGCGCCTGTTTCTATATTCTGTTTCCTTCTTCAAGCCTAGTTTGATGGCCACCCCTTCAGAGGCAACATGATCTGCCGGCATATTGATACAGATCCGATCCAATCCAAGTTCCTGAATGGCATAGTTTAAGATGCTTTTGGCTGCTTCATAGGCGTATCCCTGTCTCCAGTAATCCGAATGAATAATATACCCCAAATCGTTTTCCACTCTGCCGTTCAATTCCAACTTAATGATTCCGGCATCCCCGATAAGCCGGCCCGTCTCTTTTAATTCAACTGCCCATCTTCCAAAACCTTGTGTGAGATAAGATTGGATATTCCGTTCAATCCACTCCTCAGTTTGCCTGGATGTGAAAGGGGCCGGCCAGAAAGCCATCGTTAAGGGATCTGACAAAATGGCGGATAAAGCAGCGGTATCCTCGTCTGTGTATTTCCTGATGTTCAGCCGTGCGGTCTCAATGACAATCATGTTATTCCCGCTCATTTAGATACTCTCCTTACTTACTTTGTTATCCAGTAAATCCATACTATACATTACAATAAAAAACCAGCTGATTTCAAGCCGTTTCTTCAGACATAATCCATATGTTAAGATTGGAAATATCAAACTGCCGGAAGAATTTTTGTCACAGGTAAACAGTGAGTCTGGAACGGGGGAAAAGAAAATGCACATCCGAAAGTTAAATGCCAATGAGGTACCGCCATTTGAACTGCTACTGCTAGCCGACCCATCCCGAAAGCTTGTTGAAGAATATCTTCAAAGGGGACAGTGTTTTACCGGCTCTCTGAATGGCCAAATTATTGGAGTCTATGTTCTACTGTCCACAAGACCCGATACAGTTGAATTAGTAAATGTAGCAGTCGATGAAAAGCATCAGGGCAAGGGAATCGGAAAACGGCTTGTAGAGCATGCTGTACAAATAGCCGCTGAATTGGGGTTCAAAACCATTGAAGTGGGCACCGGAAATTCTAGCATAGGACAACTTGCCCTTTATCAGAAATGCGGATTTAGAATCATTGGGATAGACAGGGACTTTTTTATTAGACATTACGATGAAGAAATATTTGAAAACGGCATGCAAGTTATAGATATGATACGACTATCCCAAGATTTATAACTTGATTAATTGGGGATTTCAGACCGTTTCAAATCTAAATGTGGCCCTTGCCAAATCAATTATCGGTTTCAAACGAATTCATTGCTTATTAATCAGAATCGGCACGAATTGGACAAGTATACAGGGAGGATTTCCCCTTTGCCAATCCAATCATTCTTTATTCGGCCGACGGGCAATGAGCCTTACCAGTTCCAGCAGAAGGATCGGCAGCGAAACCTGAGAAGGGTACGCGAGATAGCGGGGCTCCCAGACCGGAGAGAACTTTTCTTTGTATTTTCTAAGGCCCAGGAATCCATACCAATGACCTCCATGCTTAAAAACTAAATGGGCAAGCTTCTCTTCCCGGATGGCGGATTGAGTTTGTCCTACGCTTGATAGGGGAGCCATGCCTAAATTAAAGTATGCATAACCCTGTTCCTTTGCCCATTTTAATAGGCTGACAAATAAATGATCCATTGTTCCGTTAGGTTTAACCGGAAGATTGCGCATGAGATCCACAGACAGTGTGTTGCCATTATCATAGCCGGGTGCCAAAGAGGCAAACGCAATGATCTCACCATTCGGACTAGACAATAAACTGAGTGTGGATTGCTGCAAGTAGTCCTCATCGAACCAGCCGAGCGAAAATCCCTTTTCCTTTTTTCCATCCAGCCACTTTTGCGAAATTTCATACAACTGTTTCATTAAATCTTCTGGATGAGGAGGTTGTACCACCTCAAAGCGGAAGCCTTCACGTTCGAACCGGTTAGTAACACTGCGCAGACTTGCGCTTGGTTTACCGCTAAGGGTAAAGTGTTCCAAAGAAACCAAAGCCTCCTCACCCAATTTAAAGAAACGGTATCCATTCTCATGATAAATTGGAAGGTAATGCGGAGAAACCTGATAGAACACAACCGTTAAATCATAAAGGTCTGCAAAACGCTGACTTTCCTGAATGGCTTCACTGACCAAATTCTCTTTACCAATGGGATCACCAAGAACGACGAATTCCCTGCGGACAATAGCATAAGGGATCAACACCTGATCGTTGCATGCCCAAAAAAAGCTTTTATCGCCGGCAAATAATACGTGGGTCAGCAAGTTGCCTTGTTCGTGCTCAAGGAATTTGCGCAATCTGGCCAGTTCTGCATCAGAAGCCCCTTTATTGGTTAACCGGTTTGGCCTAAGAATAAAAAAAAGTGTAATCAGCAGCCAAGCCATTACCAGACCTGCAATTGCAGCCGCAGCATGCTGTTTCGGATTAATAAGCCACATTAGCTTCGCATTCGAAGGCCAATGCTTTAGGATCGCAGGTGGAATCCCTGTAGCAATCAAATCGTAGACATAGGCAGCCAGAAGTGTTACAAGCCCCCAAAGGGCCGCTTTTCCTGGGTCAACAGGTGTAGCGACTCTGAAAAATCGGTTTCGTGATATCCACAGCAGCAATGCCACAATGAGCAGGAAGATAGCTTCCTCAAAATCAAACGCCTTGGTAAATGTGAACAGAGCACCGGCACAAAGAAAGAAAAGAGTCAGCCGGTACGCCCGCTTTACCCGATGCGAAATTCCCCAGGAAAGTACGAGCAGCAATAGGCCAATGATTACGCTTAATTGATGGGACAACCTCATCAGTGGAGCCGACAACAGCTCCTCGGCAAATTGCAGCCGATTGAGCAGGCCTGGTGTAGCAGCAGAGAGCAAAAGCACGATGCCGCTTGCGAATACAAGTTTGCCCAGCGACCAGGCCCCGATCTCCCCGACAACTCCGAGCCGGGTTGGAAATAGCCATATCTTTTGCCAGTTGTTCAACACGCTCTCGTAGCCCGCATTGTCCCGCCCGTCCTCTCCTTCACGGCCCCTGGCAAAATCAAATGCAGCTAGAACAAGACCGATACCCCAGGGGAAAAGGTAGTACAGCAAACGGAATAGAACAAGGACGGCTGCCGTCTTGCCGGATGGGTAACCCAATTGTTGGAGGCCCAGCAGAGCGGTTAAATCGAAGCCGCCAATACCGCCTGGAGCCATACTGAGCAGGCCGGTGATCGCTGAGAGTGTATAGATGCCAAGTGCCTGTGCAAGAGAAAGTGCGGGAAGAAAGCAGGAGCCGATGAGCCAGAAGGAGATACCCGCAAAGGCCCACTCCAATAAGGAAGCGCCGACAGAGGCTGCGATTGTAGCTGCATCCATCCGGGGCAGATTCCGGTTCAGCCACTTTGCGTAAAAGGACGTACGCTGCAATATCAAGTATCCAGGTAGATACAAGGCGGCTGCCCATACCGCATATATCGTCCAGGGATGAGATTGCAGGACAGGCTGCATAGGCAGTATGCCGAGAATCCCAGCCCATGAGAGTACAGAAAGGCCGGTTATTGTAATCGTGGAGAGGAAAGCGATGGATGCAGTAATGGTCTGCGCAGGAATTTTCCGCTTGCGGTATAGGAATGTCCGCAAAGCAGCTCCGGCAATCCCGGAGAAGCCTATGACGCTATTGGAGGTATTAGCGATCCATGAATATCGAAAGGTCTCCCAGAAACTGAGTGGAATTTGGAAATGACGCCGGAGAACAAAATCGTATAGACTAACCGTTGCAACCGCGATCAGCGCAAATCCAAACAACAGAAGTACAGTCGCCGGCTTCATATGGTGGAGAGTGTGAAGAGTGCCGGCCCAGTCAATTCTTCGAAACTCCTTCTGCCCTTCCCAGTAAATGAACAGAATCACCGCTGCAGGAATAATGATCTGAACCAGCTTATAGCGGTAGAGAGCTGAGAATAGCTTTACAATCTGCAATCGTCGAAGAATTTCCCGGAACCTTTTCATAGGCGCGCCTCGCTTTCTTTCACCTATGGTTCCCCATTTGAATAGTGCTTAATCCATAGCTCCCGGCAGCTTAAGCCGCAGATCGGCGGTGAAGAACAGCCGGTAGATGAGCACGCTCAGCAGCATACTTGTAACTGCGGCGGAGGCGGTGAAGGAGAATACAATCAGAATCTGATAGCGCACGGCTATTACCGGATCGGCTCCGGCAATAATCATCCCGGTCATCATGCCGGGGAGCTGCACAAGGCCCACCGTCTTCATGCCGTCAATCGTAGGGATCATACTGAATTTCACGGCTCTCGCCCTAACCTTCTGCATGGCCTGCTGAGCCGTGGCTCCAAGCGACAGCAGCGTTTCGATTTCTCCCTTGTTCTGCTGCATTTCATGCTTGAGGTGGTTGATGAACAGCCCGGAGACGACCATTGCGCTGCCGATGGTCATTCCGCTGATTGGAATGATATACTGCGGGTTGGCTTTGATAATATGCAGCCCGAGCAATATCCCCATCATCAGAAGCTCCATCGCTGAGATCGCCACGGCAATTCTCCAGACCAGTCCGGGCAGTCCCTTTCCCCGCTTAGCAGCATTCCATGAGGCGACACCGATCATAAAGACAATAATCAAGACGACAAAAATAATATGCTCCGCCTGGAAAATAAACTGCAGCACATAACCAACCGCCAGGAGCTGAACCGCTGACCGTATGGTTCCGACGGCAATATCTTTTTCCAGGCCGAGCTTTTGCCAGATGGAGACCAGCATGGTCCCCATAACAAACAGAAGCGTAAAACTTAATGCGGTTAATGTCATGGATGCACGGCTCCTTTCAAGGATTGCTCAAAATAAGAAGCAGTGCTGTATTCCCGCATCCCACCTTTGTCCATAGCCCATGTCCGATTGCTGATTCTATGGGCCTGCTCCGGATCATGGGTAACCCATATCAAGGTTATCCCTTCTTCCTTATGCCGGTTCAGCAACAGTGCTTCGACCTTCCTTGTGCTGTCAATATCCAGTGAAGCTGTGGCCTCATCCAGCAAAAGAATGCTTGGCCGAAGCAGCAGCGTGCGGATCAATGAGATGCGCTGTTTCTCTCCGCCGGAGCAATCCTCCGCTTTTTTGGCAAGGTCCAGGTGATCAAGCCCAAGCTGCTCCATAAGCTGCGCACCAAGAGCAGCATCATAGGGCTGTCCATGCAGCCTGCTGACCGTACGCAAATTATCCTCGATGCTGCCGGGCAGCATTACCGCTTGTTGGGCCACATAGGCAACCGCCATTCGCCATTCACGCGGATTTGAATTTTTAAATGAAGCGCCGTTCAGCAGCAAATCTCCTTGATCCGGTATGTCCAGCAAGGCCAATATCCGCAGCAGCGTGCTTTTCCCCTGTCCAGAAGCGCCGATAAGCGCAACCCGCTCCGGCTTGGAGATTTCAGCAGAGATACGTGAGAACAAATACCTGCTCTCCCCCTTCGCTTCAGCCTCCCAATTGAATTTGGCCAGATTATGTATTTCAAATACAGCACTCATAGTGCATCTCCCCTCTCATAAAATCTATCCATAATCAGCAGCACCCTATATTATAAGCATTCAGCCCATCACATGCATGAGGATAGTTAAGAAAGTTTTAATAAATTGAGTTTAGTATGAAGAGTATTCCAGTAAGCTGCCCAGAAGAGAGGAGAAAATATGTTTAAATCGAAATGGATCATAGCTTCAATAGCTTTATGTACTTTGGGAGCGAGTTCCCTCGTTCATCCCGGCTCAGCAACTGCTGCCCAGCCAGCCCCGGCATCGAAATCTGCGTATGATCATATTGTCATAGTTGTTGAAGAAAATCATTCCTCACGGAAAATTCTGAATAACTCTTCAGCTCCATTTATGAACAGCTTGGCTAAACAAGGATTGAGCCTCACCAATCACTATGCCATCACACATCCAAGTCAGCCGAATTACATTGAGCTGTTCTCCGGCTCCAATCAGGGCGTAACAGACGACTTGTCCCATCCCCGGACGAACCACGCCAATTTGGCTTCTGAGCTTATTAGCCACGGGTATTCCTTTGGCGGCTATTCAGAAGGTCTGCCCAAGGTGGGATATACCGGTCCTTATGACCTGAGCACAAAATATGCAAGAAAACATAACCCTTGGGTCAATTTCTCCAATCTGCCGTCCAGCATCAACATGCCGTTAACCAGCTTCCCCAAGGATTTCAATCAGCTTCCGACCGTTTCTTTTGTCATACCGAATCTAAATAATGACATGCATGACGGCAGCATTAAGACTGCAGACCAGTGGCTCAAGAGTCATCTGTCCGCCTATGCTGTCTGGGCCGCTAACCACAATAGCCTTCTTATCGTTACCTGGGATGAAGATGATATGAGTGAGCATAACAAAATACCAACCTTCATAGTTGGCGCTAAGGTCAAGAAAGGCTCTTATACTGTAAAAACAAATCATTACTCATTGCTCCGCACTCTTGAAGATATGTATGGACTGAACACCCTTGGAAAAAGCAAAGCTGCCCAGCCCATCAAAATAAGGTAAGAATGCAGAACAAGCCTTTAATTATTTGCTGATCAGATAGATCAAAAATACCGCAGCGAGCACAAACCGGTAGTAAGCAAACGGTGCGAGCTTCAGCCGTTCAAGCAGTTTCAGGAAGGTAATCACGGCGAGCAGGGCAACAACAAAGGCGACAATAAACCCGGTGATAAAAAATCCGGCGTCGGAAGCCGTTAAGGTATGGTAGCTTTTTAGCAGCTCATAACCGCTTGCGGCTACCATCATCGGAATGGCAATGAGGAAGGAGAAATTGGTTGCCGCTTTGTAGCCCGCACCTGCCAGCAGGCCCCCGGCAATCGTTGCTCCCGAACGGGAGAAGCCCGGCCATAAGGACAGGCACTGGAACAAACCGATGGTGATCGCTTGCTTGTAGGATAGCTGATCAATATTCTCTGCCTGTATTGCAGTGCGTTTGTATTGACCAAGCAGCATGAACAAGCCTCCCAGAACAAGTCCTGCGAGCACTGTATAGGGAGAGAACAAATACGTTTTGATGAAGGAATGCAGGACGAGTCCCAGCACCATAGCAGGCAAGCAGGCCAGGATGACATGGATCAGGTTCAATTTCTGCTTCGCATTCGTATTTCCATTCTCGGAATCGACTTTTACTAATCCCAGCAAGCCAAGAATCCGCCGCCAGTAAATGACTGCCACGGCAAGAATGGCTCCAAGCTGAATAATGATTTCGAAGGTATCGGCTTTTTCTCCGGTGAATCCAAGGAGCTCTCCGCTCAGTATGAGATGGCCTGTGGAGGATACCGGCAGGAATTCCGTGATCCCCTCAACAATACCTTGAATGATAGCAATGATGTAATCATGCATGTATAACTGGCTCCTCTCTGCTGTAATTATGGATAGGGCTATTCATAGAAGCGCGGATAAGAACAATACTGCTCTTATCCGCGTTTTGTTTAGCGCGAAATATAAGGATAAAGTATAGCGTGAAACTTATTCTTTCTTATATTTTCAAAAAAAGTTGTCAGCTGCTCCGGCTTATTCGTGATGTCTGCCCTCATGATCATCCTTCACCTGCACCACTTGCTTACCTGTTAAATCAACCGAATCAGGAGTTGTTCCATTAATAGCAGACAACTGGACATCCAGGCTAGCAGTTAATGTATGTGAAGCTCCCTGGGCATCCTGTCCGGTAAATGTGATGTCAAATTGCTGGCGCTGAATTTCATTGGCAGGACTAACTACCGCATGCAAGCTGATGCTTTGAATCTGGACGCCATCTGTCAGAGCAATATCCTTGGCACTAAACAGACTTTGCCGAAACAGCTCCTCAGGATCGCTTTGCTTCGCTGCACTGCCGCTCTCCGTGGAATGCTCCCATTTGGACTGTTCCGAAAGATGCTTGAAAGCAACCGGTGCGAGGGCCTGCACCACAGCCGGGATTTGTGCGTTGTCTAGCTGGAGTGAAATATCCTTGGAGCCGCCCTCTCCTGCAGTGGATATGATCTCATTCTTCAAATTTCCGATCAATGCATCAATGACCGTCTCTCCTTGAGAGCTGAACCAAGCCTCGTCCTTGGTCTCCTTCCCTGCTTCCCGATCATCCTTCTCTGCCTTGTCCTGCTTCACATAATAAATATCCGAAGCATCGCTCTTCCAGACTTGCCCGTCAGGCTGACTGTACAGGCTGATGGTCTGAGCACCTGTTTTCCCGCTGATCTTGACGGTTCCGCTCACGGCTTCATTTTGCCGACTTGCCTTCAAGTTGCTCTGGGCCTGGCTAAGCAGGGAACCATTGTCCTTAAGAACAGCATCTGCCTGAACCGTAACACTTGTCAGATTCTGCGCTGTATTCTTGAGCGCAGCCTTGTAATCCTCATAGCCCGAGGTCCCTGCAAACGCCGTAAGTCCGGTAGCTAACATTACAGCACCGCTAATCCCAACCGCGCTTCCGGTCAATAGCCACTTCTTCTTCATTCTTTTACCTTCCTTCCACTGCTGAATTTATCTTGCAACCCAAGCCTAAGCGATAATCCTAAATTCGCAGTGAAGAGACTATTAAATAAATCTTAAATTATAGGGAATACGGATTAAATTCAGTCAGCTTCTCTCTGCGGGCAAATATACATGCGGGCGACAGCAGATGCATGATCGAACCATTTGCCCATCGTTGGAGGTCAAAATAAGCACTACAGGATTCAGATTGGAATTCTTAATTCCATATGAACTCTGAGACTGAATCTATAGTACAACCTGGTCTTTCTTGGTTTTCGTCAAGTAAAGGACCAGTCCAAGGATGATTGCTATAAAGATGATACTGGTACCGGTCGTACCCAGTTGGAGTCCGCCTTCGCTGCGGGGCTGCGACAGATAATCACCCAGCGATGCACCCAAAGGGCGGGTCAGTATATAAGCCAGCCAGAAGGCTGTGACAGCGTTCAGCTTGAGGCGGAAGTGCGCCAGCGTTACGGCACCAATCAGCGCGGCAAAAATGACTGCCGATATCCAGTACCCGAGATTCAGACTTTCAGCGACAAGATCTCCGGCTGCGGTACCCAGGGCAAACGTAAAGAGAATGGCCAGCCAGTAAAAGGCTTCCCGTTTTTTTGTGGTAATGGAGTGAATCGACAGCATCTTCTCGCTGGCATACCAAGCCACAAAAGTCATCGCCAGTGCCAGTGAAAAGAATATCGTTGTCGTTTCCAGCGGAACTCCGAGATTGTCTACAAGGTTGTCAGTAATAAGTGTTCCTACCACACTGATCAGCACGACGGCCAGCCAATACATTGAGGGCACGTATTTAGTGGCGGACATCTGAAAGAACAGAGAGATTAGCAGCAGACCGGTCATCACCAGAGTTGTGAGGGTCAAGCCCCAATTGAGATTGAAATTCAGAAAATCTGCTGCTGTTTCCCCCACCGTAGTGGCCATGATTTTAATGATCCAGAAAAAAATCGTAACCTGCGGTACCTTGTTCCATAGTTGGCGTTCGTTCATAGCTATACCTCCTTGCGTTCGAATAGAATATATCCCAGCGTGGAAAACATCAGCAGCCCGGCCAGCAGAAATAATGAAGTGGTGGCAAGCCTGCCTGTGGAAACGGTATGGCTTAACCATAAGGAATACCAGTCTGTATAGGATGCTATAGAAAAATAAGAAAAGCCGTTAATCAAGTAAGGAACTGTTTTTGCCCCGGTATATAACAGAATGGAAAAGACCAGAAATCCGCCGGCGCTGCGAAAAAATTGAGCGGTGAATACAAATAATGCTGCAAGAGAGCACATGGACAGAAACGCTGCTGCGTAGGCTTTCAGCATACTGAAGAGATTGAGGCCTCCTGTACCGGGAGTCCCGAACAACAGGTTGCACAGTGTGCTTGCCGTTCCCAGAAGCAGCAGCAGCATGCCGATTGCTATACCGAGGGCAAGGAATTTAGCAGTGTATGCCCCGAGTCTCGTAATCGGCCGCAGCAGCGCCAGCTTCAGGGTACGTGACGAAATTTCCTGTGGAAATAAATCGGCAATCTCCACGATCATGAAGAGAGGGATCACGAAGACGGTGTAGATCTCCAGCATTTGGACAGGATAGGAAGGACTGACCGCAATCATCCCCAGAACAGGCTTCAGAGAATGGAAAAGTAAAATCAGCAGTACTGGAAGAATGATGGACACCATGAAAAAGAAGATGGTTTTTTTGTGGTAGATCATGAGCATCAGTTCATTTCTAAGTGCTGCGGTTAAGCCGTCCATCGTCCAACAGCTCCTTTCCTTTTTGCAGTTCGGCAATGTAATATTGCTCAAGGGAAGTATTGTCAGCTAACAGTTCATGCACATTGCCTTCCCGTACCAGAACGCCTTGCTGCAGAATGCCTACTCTGTTGCAGAGCTGTTCCAATTCATGAATCATGTGGCTTGAAATCAGGAAGGTGATTCCCTGTTCACCCGATAATTGCTTAACCAGAGCGCGAAAATGAACCACTCCTTCGATATCCAGCCCATTGGTTGGCTCATCCCAGATTACAAATTCCGGATGGTGCAGAATGGAGGAGGCCATGGCAAGCTTTTGCTTCATACCGGTGGAGAAGTGCCTTATCTTTTCTTTGGCAAAAGCTGCAAGACCCACGGCCTCCAGCACTTCATCTATCCGCTGCGGCGGCAGCTCCGGATAGAAGCTTGCATTCAGCTTCAAATATTGGCGTGCTGTGACATAATCGTAAAAATCGGCCGATTCAATCATGCAGCCCACCTTCCTCATACTCGATGCGAAGGATTGTTCCAGATCTTGTCCAAACAATGAAATGCTCCCAAAGCTCGGAGCAATCAGTCCGGACAGCATTTTCAGAAGCGTAGTTTTACCGGCACCGTTAGGTCCGAGCAATCCGTAGATATCTCCCATGTTCAGCTCCAAATTCACACCACTGATGCCTCTGCCGTTATGGAACTCTTTGCTCACTCCTGTCAGCTTGGCTATACTCTCCATGCCTTCTCCCCCTTGGCGTAACCTTTTATCCTTTTCCAGTAAGCTTTCACGCAAATTTAGAGTAAAGGATAAATCTAAAATACCTGTGAACAGACCCTTAAATAATTCTTAACTCCGGAGCACACAAAAAAAGCCAAAGCATCCCGAAGGCTTTGGCTTTTTTGCTTATATTCAGGAGCGGAACCGATATCCTGCACCCCAAAGAGTCTCGATGTATAGCGGATTGGCAGAATCCTCTTCGATTTTCTCGCGGAGCTTGCGGATATGCACGGTTACCGTCTGGGTATCTCCAAGAGAATCAACACCCCATAACCGCTCAAAGAGCTGGTCCTTGCTGAATACATGATTGGGATGCTGCGCCAGAAAGTAGAGCAGATCGAATTCCTTTGTGGTCAGCGACACCTCCTCATCCCGGATAAAAGCGCGGCGGGAGTCCGGATTCAGCCTGAGCCCCCTAATTTCCAGCTCACTCGTGGATGATCCCCGGCCCTTGAGGCGGTCATACCGGGACAAATGTGCTTTTACTCTGGCAACCAGTTCAGCGGGTTTAAAGGGCTTGGTCATATAATCATCCGCTCCAAGACCCAGCCCGCGCACAATGTCGATATCCTCCCGTCTGGCGGTGACCATCAGGATGGGAATATCAAGCTCGCCGCGAATCCTTTTGCATACCTCGAAACCGTTCAGCTTGGGCAGCATGACATCCAGCACAATGAGCTCGAACTTCCCGCTAAGGCTGAGCTCCAGGCCTTGTTCTCCATTTACGGCGATTTCGGTCTGATATCCATTCATCTCCAGATAATCCCGCTGAAGCTCGGCAATCGAAGGCTCATCTTCCACAATCAGTATCGTCCGCTTCATTCTCCTGCGCCTCCTTCTTCGATCGGTAAAACAATACGGATCTCCGTCCCTTCGCCTTCCTTACTGTCCGCATGAATCGTTCCCCCATGCTCCAGAATAATCTGTCTGGCGATGGCAAGGCCCAGTCCGCTGCCGCCGGTATTCGTATTCCTGGACTGTTCCGCCCGGTAAAACCGTTCAAAGATATGCCCGGCCGCTTCCGGGGGAATGCCCGGCCCATTATCACCAATGGCCAACGTAAAGTTTTTTCCCTCAACCAGAGTCTGCACCGTGATTCTCTTCTCAGGCTTATCCATATACTTTAGACTGTTCTGAATGATATTGCCCAGCACACGCTTGAATGAGTCACGGTCTACCGATATCCGTGCCGCTTCCCCGCCGTTCATGTCAATTTGCAGATCAACCTGCTGCTTCTCCAGCTCCACCTCCAGCTCCTCAGCCCAGTCCTTCAGGAAGGGCAGAATGGGGACAGATTCAAAAGAAAAGGGCAGCTTCTGCATATCCAGCTTCGAGAACAGAAACAATTCATCAATCAGGTGATCCATTTCACCGGCCTTGGCAGCAATCGTACGCATATATTTTTCATTTTTTTCCGGCGAATCCGCCACACCTTCCAATATTCCGTCCACATAGCCTTTAATGGCAGTGATGGGTGTCTTTAAATCATGGGAGATATTCGTAATCAGCTCTTTGCGGTTGGATTCATATTGCTGCTGCATGAGAAGTGATTGCTGAAGTCTTGATCTCATTTCTTCAAAAGCCATCCCAAGCTGACCCAACTCATCCTTGCTGTCAATTTTCACCCTGAAATCCAAATTCCCCTCTGTCACTAATCCCGCCGCTTCGCGCAGTTCCAGTAAGGGATGGATAATCTTTCTGGACATATAGGTGGTCAACAGCGTATGCGTCAGCAGCAGGACGACTACGGTAGAAAGGAACAGAATCGGGAAAAAAGTCCTCACGAAGTGAACCAGAGGATCCGTTTTGCTGATCAGAAAAATACTTACCGGCTCTGATGCTTTCGATAATAAGTCAAATTGAGCGATCTGATACCAGTTATTATTATATTTCTTCCGAAAAGGTTCTTCATGAACCCCTGCATTCTTGAAAGCTGGCAGTTCATCCAACAATCCCTGTTCAAGCAGAAGACCCTTTGAAGCATACATTGTCTTCTGGTCAGAGCGGATGAATAGTGAAGTGTTCTTCTTGAGCATGTCCGCCGACAAATCGTCCAAAAAAACGGTGTCCGTAAGCAAATCTGTGTTTTGCATAAAGGTGTGCTTGATCAGATTGCGGGTATCCCGCTCTTCCATACCTTCAAATTTATTCTCATATGCGCTTTTTAGGCTTTGTACATCACCATGATAGACGATTGTCAGCAGCGAGGCCGTCAGGAGAAGCAGGAGCAGCGGTACGATTAGCATTGCCGCATAAGACAGCAGAAATTTCAAACGAATGGACATATCCGGTAATCACCCTGTCTCTAATATTTCCAGAATGTACTTATCATACGACATTTCATGCAGCATACGAAAGTACAAGTCGGAAACCTATGCCGCCCGTTCCTTCTTTCTGCGCAACAGCCACCATGCCAGCAGCAGCACCACAACTCCACATATAGCATAGCTCACCGGATGTAAATATTGCTCTACAATGCTCCAGTTCCCTCCCCAAATCGCGCAAACCAGCGTTCCGCCTGTTCCAGATGATGTGCATTCAAAAGTATATATTTACCGTACTTATCGAGCAGCCTCCTGCCCCCGGCTCTGCCAACATAATAGGCAAGGATTGACCCGATGAGATTCCCAACGGCTCCGGCAACAACAACTTCTGCAAACGTTAGTGATCCCTGGGCAACCAGAAACCCGCCGCTGAGCATAATCACCTCACTGGGAATGGGAATGCAGGCGCTCTCCAGGATCATTCCGATCCAAATTCCCCAGATTCCCATTGTATCCACAAGGTGGAGCGCCGTTTCAGATATCGAGGCCAGCAGTTGCTGCATTGTTTCCCCTCCGTTTCATCTAGAAAATAGTATTCAATATAAAGCTGATTGCGACCCCCAGCACCAATCCGGCCAATACTTCAAGCGGTCGATGGCCGAGAAGCTCCTTGAGTTATACAGCTGGTGCCTCACCTTTCGTGATCTGCGAAAAATTATTGCTTATCTGATTTAATAGAGCAGCATGCATCCCTGCATGACGGCGGATACCCGCTGCATCATACATTGTGATCGCGCATAATAACCTGGGCCAGGATCATAGAGATTAAGGCGGATACAAGGGGGAAACTATAGATAGTATGCGTATGCAATGTCGGTAAACCTCCTGTTATCAACTGGGTCCGTTTAATCAAAGTGTAATGCCTATGTATAAACTGGTCATGAAACAAATCTTAAGCGTTTATTAATTTAATTTTATCTATACCGGAGAATTTCACCTCCTTCTAAGAAGTGTCTGGTATAGTAGAACAAAAAAATCAAAGGGAGTTCAACCATTCTTTGCATGTACCCTTCCATTTTGCTTCAGGTGGAACCATTCCGTTTCTTTCTCATGCTTGGCATTTTGTATTTGGGCGTGTCCAACTTCAAGCAAAATTTGTTTATGTGGCTATTTATTCCTTATTTTGCAGCTAGATCTTTGTAGTTCCACCTGTTATTGATGCCAAAAATTATCCGGCCGATGAGATGAACTTTATCTTGCAGTGGACACCGGATGGTTCCCGGCCCAAAGTTTTTGCCCGGTACGGAGCTTCCGGTTATGTCATGTTCCGTGGCGGGGATGTGCTTTGTGACGGCAGCTTATGATCATCCGGATTATGTGATTGTAAGCAATGGAGTCTCTCGTAATAGCTCGCTATACTCACCAACTGCTTCAGACAACACACCCAACGCTGTCTCGAATTGATTTTCAAAGCCTGCTTCTGTAAGTAGCTTTTGAGCCAACCGCTGCCGAAGAATCTGTTTGGCTTCATCCTGAAGCTTGCTCTGAAGAACAGCATCATTAGGAATGACCTTCTTATGACCATGCTCCTCCATCTTGCTCTCCAGCCATTGAATAAATTGTGGTGTGGTCATAGCATTCAACAAGCATTCGAATAGAAACGGATGTGGTGGGAGTTTTGGAGAAATTTAAAACTATTCAAGACAACCTCATAATGAATAGCCCAACATTCCATCAAAACAAAGACGGGATCATTTTCCAAAACTTTCTTGGCAATTACTTAACTCCTTCGACTGTGCGTGAGTCAATTGAAAAATACTGCACTAAAGCAGGGGTTGAATATAAGGGGACACATGGATTCCGGCATACTCATGCTGTTTTGCTTCTTGAGTCTGGAGCAAGTCTTCTGTTTGTATCCAAACGGCTGGTCACAAAACAATAAAAACCACAGCGGACACATATCTTTCGATAACTCAAAAAATAGAAAAAGACGAACTTGAAAAGTTCGCCTCATACACTAAAAAAGAAATTGAATCGGCACAAAATCGGCACGACCTTTTAATCCCCTCGCAATAAACCCCCATAAAGGCTGATATATCAAGCTTTTCAGAAGGTTATCCTATACTGCCTTCCATCTCGAACTTGATAAGACGGTTCATTTCTACCGCATATTCCATCGGCAGTTCTTTGGTGAAGGGCTCAATGAAGCCCATAACGATCATCTGGGTAGCTTCAGCTTCGGTAAGACCACGGCTCATCAGGTAGAACAGCTGCTCCTCGGATACCTTGGAGACGGTCGCTTCATGCTCCAGCACGATGTTGTCGTTCATGATCTCATTGTAAGGAATGGTGTCAGAAGTGGACTGGTTATCCAGAATCAGCGTATCGCATTTGATGTTCGACTTGGCGCCTTCCGCCTTGCGGCCGAAGGAAGCAAGACCACGGTACGTTACTTTACCGCCGTGTTTGCTGATCGACTTGGAGACAATTGTCGAAGTGGTGTCCGGTGCCAAGTGAATCATTTTGGCTCCTGCATCCTGGTGCTGGTCTTTGCCTGCAACCGCGATGGACAATACAGAACCTTTGGCTCCGCGGCCTTTGAGCACCACCGCAGGATATTTCATCGTCAGCTTGGAGCCGATGTTGCCGTCGACCCATTCCATCGTTGCATTCTCTTCAGCAACGGCACGTTTGGTCACCAGGTTATAGATGTTCGGCGCCCAGTTCTGAATGGTGGTGTAACGGACGCGCGCGTTCTTCATGCACAGGATCTCTACCACCGCACTATGCAGAGAGTTCGTGCTGTAGATTGGAGCGGTACAGCCCTCTACATAATGCACGAAGCTGTCTTCGTCGGCCAGAATCAGGGTACGCTCGAATTGGCCCATGTTCTCGGAGTTAATACGGAAGTAGGCCTGCAGAGGCACTTCACATTTCACGCCCTTCGGAACATAAATGAAGCTTCCGCCCGACCATACCGCGCTGTTCAAAGCGGCAAATTTGTTATCCGCAGGCGGGATAATGGTGCCGAAGAACTTCTTGAACAGCTCCGGGTGCTCCCGCAGCGCCGTGTCGGTATCGGTGAAGATGACGCCTTGATCTTCAAGGTTCTTCTGCATGCTGTGGTAGACCACCTCGGATTCGTACTGCGCCGAGACACCTGCCAGGAATTTCTGTTCCGCTTCCGGAATCCCCAGCTTATCGAAGGTTTCCTTGATCTCGGAAGGTACTTCCTCCCAGGTCTTCCCTTGCTTCTCGGAAGGTCTTACATAATACTGGATATCATCAAAATCCAATTCGTCAAGATTGCCGCCCCATTTAGGCATCGGCATTTTATAGAACTGCTCCAGAGCTTTCAGGCGGAAATCCAGCATCCATTCCGGCTCATTTTTGATGGCGGAGATTTCCTTAACAATTTCGGCCGTAAGTCCTTTACCAGACTGGAATATCGACTTATGCTCGTCACGGAACCCATATTGGTACTCTTCCATATCAGGCGCTTTCTTAGCCATGGTGTCAGCCTCCTTGTTTTTAATGTTCTTGGTGATGCTCTTCTTCCACGTCTATGCCTTTGCGCAGCGCGTTCCATGCGAGTGTCGCACATTTGATCCGCGCCGGAAATTTATTAACACCGGAAAGGGCTTCGATATCTTCGTAATCTTCAAAATCCACTGCTTCCCCCTTCATCAGGGAGGAGAACCGGTCAGCCAGCTCAAGCGCATGCTCTACGGTCTGGCCTTTGACCGCTTCCGTCATCATGGAAGCCGACGACATGCTGATCGAACAGCCTTCGCCGCTGTAACGGGCGTCCTTCACGACGCCATCCTCCACCTTAAGCTGGAGCGTAATACGGTCGCCGCAGGTAGGGTTGTTCAGCTCGATCTTCAAGGCGTCATCTGCAAAAGAACCACGGTTCCGGGGATTTTTATAATGATCCATAATTACACGTCTATACAAGTCATCCAAGTTCATAGCCGAAATACTCCTTTGCCTTAATTAAGGCTTGGACCAGCGCATCTACATCCTGTTCTGAGTTGTACAGGTAGAAGCTGGCCCGGGCCGTCGAACTGACCTGCAGCCAGCGCATCAGCGGCTGGCAGCAGTGATGCCCGGCACGAACAGCCACGCCTTCCGCATCCAGCACCGTAGCCACATCATGCGGATGGACATCTCCGAGATTGAAGGTCACCACGCCGACTTTACGGTTTCTCGGACCATAAATCGTCAGGCCGTCCACCTCCGAAAGGCGCTGCTCCGCGTAAGCGGCCAGCTCCATCTCATGACGGTGGATTTCATCCAGCCCGATTTCCTGCAGGAAATCAATCGCTGCCCCGAGGCCGACCGCACCGGCAATGATCGGTGTGCCGCCTTCAAACTTCCAGGGCAGCTCCTTCCAGGTAGAATCATAAAGGCCGACGTCGTCGATCATTTCACCGCCGAACTCCACCGGCTCCATGGCTTCCAGCAGGGCCTTCTTGCCGTACAGGGCACCGATGCCGGTAGGCGCAAGCATCTTGTGGCCGGACAGTGCGTAGAAATCGCAGTCGAGATCCTGAACATCCACCTTCATATGAGGCGTGCTCTGGGCCCCGTCGACAACGATTACTGCGCCGTGGCGGTGAGCGATGGCTGCCAGCTCTTTTACCGGATGGGAAATGCCCATTACATTCGAGACATACGCTATGGCGACGATCTTGGTCTTATCCGTAATCGTCTGCTCGGCATCCTCAAGCGTGATGGACCCGTCCTTCTGCAGAGGAATGAACTTCAGGGTTGCCCCTGTCTTCTTCGCCAGCTGCTGCCATGGAATAAAGTTGCTGTGATGCTCCATCTGGGTGATGACGATCTCGTCGCCTTCACCAACATTGCCCGGGCCGTAAGACGAAGCTACAATATTCAGAGCCGTCGTTGTGCCGCGGGTAAAGATAATCTCCTTCGTGCTGCGGGCGTTAATGAACTTGGCCAGCTTCTCGCGGGCCCCCTCGTAAGCATCCGTAGCCCGGCTGCCGAGCGTATGGACACCGCGGTGCACGTTGGAGTTATCCCATTCATAATAGGACTTCACGGCTTCGATGACCTGGCGCGGCTTCTGTGAGGTTGCCGCGCTGTCCAGGTATACCAGAGGATGCCCGTTGATTGTCTGGTTCAGTATGGGAAATTGCTCCCGGATGGCGCTGCTGATCATTGGCCTAACTTCCTTTCCACAAGAGATTGGAGCTGATTGCGCAGTCCCTCCAGTGGAATTTGCGACACTACAGGTGCAAGGAAGCCGTAAATGATCAGTGTTTCTGCATCATGCCGCGAAATTCCGCGGGACATCAGGTAGTATACCTGCTCGTAATTGACCTGTCCTACGGAAGCGGCATGGCCTGCTGTTACATCATCTTCGTCTATAAGCAGGATCGGATTGGCGTCTCCGCGCGCCTGAGGACTCAGCATCAGAACTTTTTCCGTCTGCTGGCCGTCGGCCCGGGTTGCGCCCTTCTCGATCTTCGTAATTCCGTTAATAATGGAGGTTGCCGCATCCCGCATCACCGCACGGGTGATCATGTCACTCGGCGTGTTTTTGCCGAAATGCTGCGCCTGGGTCGTATAGTTCAGCTTCTGCGAGCCTGATCCCACTGCGATGACTTTGGCATCGGAGCTTGCCCCGTTGCCCTTCAGCACCGACTTGGTGTCGCTGGCTGTATCCCCATAGTTCATCTCGCCGACAATCCATTCAATCGTTCCGTCATTCTCCACAACGGCGCGGCGGTAAGTCACGTCAGTCGTATCCTCACCTAACTGATGCACTGTGGCATAGCGGACTTTGGCTCCTGCGCCCACGAACACCTCAACCGCACCATTGTGCAGTCCGGCTTCAGTTTTGTCCGACACATAGTTGTCGACATAGGTCACTGAGCTGTTCGTGTCGGCAACAATCAGAATATGCGGAACAAAAGCCGCTTCGGCATCGTCGGTAAGCAGCACCGCCTGCAGCGGGGTCTCGACCACCACGTTCTTCGGAACATAGAGGAATACCCCGCCGTTCCAAAGGGCCGCATGCAGCGCGGCTAAAGAGTGCTCATCAGGTAGTACGGCCTTATGCAGATAGCGCTGCACCAGATCGCCGTGCTCTTTGACCGCAGTCTGCAAATCGGTGAAAATTACGCCTTGTGCTGCAAGCTCCGGTGCAAGGCGGACATAGATGGCGCCGGAGTTGCGCTGTATAATCAGGCTGCCTTCCTCCTGATCCTTGATCAGTGCGGCAACAGAAGCAGGGGCTTCACTAAGTGCAGTGATGGTCTGGCCTGCTTTGTAGGTTCCATAGTTATTCACATTCCAGCGGTCAATCCGGGTCTTCTCCAGTTTCGGCAGTGCCAGGCCAGCGGCCAGCGTAAGTGCGTTTAACCGGCTGTCCTTCAGCCAGCCCGGCTCGCCGCTGCTCTGCGACCAATCGGTGAGCAGCTGTGCATCCACCGGAAGAATGGTTTGTGTCGTCATAAGTGGTTTCCTCCTTCCTGGCGTCTCTTAAGCTTCCTGTCCTACGGTTTCATCTTCAATGCCGAGTTCTTCCTTAACCCATTCATAGCCTTCCGCTTCCAGACGTTCTGCCAGCTCAGGACCGCCGGATTTCACAATCCGTCCCTGCATCATGACATGTACAAAATCCGGCTTAATGTAATTCAACAGGCGCTGATAGTGGGTAATAACCAGGAAGCCGCGTTCCGGGCTGCGCATCGAGTTGACGCCTTCAGCGACAATTTTGAGCGCATCAATATCCAGGCCGGAGTCAATTTCATCAAGAATGACAATCTTCGGGTCCAGCATCATCATTTGAAGAATTTCGTTGCGTTTCTTTTCACCGCCGGAGAAGCCTTCGTTCAGATAGCGGTGCAGAAACTCAGGGTTCATATCCAGTTCCTTCATCTTAGCTTCCATTTGACGGATGAAGCGGATCAGGGAAATTTCGTTTCCTTCTTCACGGCGGGAATTAATGGCGCTACGCAGGAAGTCAGAGTTCGTTACGCCGCTGATTTCACTTGGATACTGCATCGCCAGAAAAAGACCGGCGCGCGCGCGTTCATCAACAGCCATTTCCAGCAGGTCTTCGCCTTCAAGAACGGCTGTACCCTCGGTAACCTCGTACTTGGGATGGCCCATCAGTGCCGAAGCCAGGGTGCTTTTACCGGTACCGTTCGGTCCCATGATGGCGTGAATTTCGCCGCCCTTCATTTGAAGGTTGATGCCCTTCAGAATTTCTTTTCCTTCAATCGTCGCTTTCAGTCCTTCAATGACAAAATCTGCTGCCATAATAATGTTCCCCCCATTGTTCGATTTGCGAAATCAGAAAGCTGTATTGTAACAGGTAATCCCTGACGCCAGCAAAAATTAGATTGTATATCACATTAAAATAATTATAAAGTGTAACGCAGTGATTATCAATGATTCTCACTAATTTTATTACAAACCGATTTTTTTTACAAACATGTATTTTGATATCCGGTTTCACGGATCGACAAAAAGCAAAAAATAAAGCCTCCGTGCCGGAGGCTCTACTCTATTTGGAACTGCGTGTATGAGACAGGAATGATCAACCCAGGAAAGAACGCAGCATCCACTGGTTTTTTTCGAGATCGCTGCGGATTTTGATGAACAGGTCCGCTGTTGGCTGATCGCTCACCTGCTCGGCCAGTTCAATGCCTTCTGTAAGCTCTTCAGCTACAGTGGCGAAGTCCTCAATCAGCGTCTGAACCATGCCCCGGGTATCTTCCTTGCCGGTCGCTTCCTGAATGGTTGCGAGCTCCAGATATTCCTTCATGGTCGCTGCCGGGCTGCCCTTAATGCTGAGCAGGCGTTCAGCCACCTCGTCCATTTTGAGGGTAACATCATCATACAGCTCTTCGAATTTTACATGCAGGGAGAAGAATTGCTCACCCTTCACATACCAGTGATAATTATGAATTTTGACATACAGCACGTTCAGGTTGGCAACCTCACGGTTGAGTACTTGTTCGAGTGAAGTGGTGGTGACTTTGTTCGATGCTTTAGCCATTGTATAATCCCTTCCTTATCCATAATTTAGCCGGCTGCCTGTCCATGGTCCGGCAATGCAGTGTCTATATTGAATTTACCCTTCCGGACAGAAGGCGAAACAAGAAATATGACCGGGTGCCACCGGCTGGAATCCCTGATGTCCCCATAAATCGAAAGCTATTTATAGGATGAGCCAAGCCCGCTTCCCTTATCCCCGTTCCGCATAAAACCGTCTCTGCTTGGCTCACGAGGCACAGGAACCAAAACGGCTGTGCCGTCCTCCACGGGACAGCGCAGCCGTCTTGGTTCTAACGTTACCTGGAGAACGACTCCCCATGAACCCTACCGCAACTTTTTAAGTGGAAAAAGGGACACTAATTTGCCGGAGTACCCTACCCTCGGGTAGATGAAGTGGAAAAAGGGACACTAATTCAGCCCCTTTCGCCATTGGAGCAGAAATGTGACCCAATTAAGTTTACTTTTTCCACTTCACTCTCAGGATTTCTTAACTTTCGGAAAAATAAGTTCCCTTTTTCCAACTAGCACCTGCGAAGAAGCCGCTAAAGACGGATCACCCTATTCCTTTGCGATCGATCCGCAACCGTTACGGACAGGAGAGCCCTTATTGAGAGAAGATTCGGCTATTCCGCAGGACTAACGGACTGAAATGCCTTTATTTGTCCCTTTCCCCTTCAGTCCAGGCTCTATCGAACGTTATAACGGCTCCTGAGTCCGTAACTGCTGAAAAAGTAAGATTTTTGGCAAAATAAGGGCTCCTCGGTCCGCTTCAGTCCGCACATATAAATTCTTTCAAAAAAAGGGGCCCGCAGGCCCCGCTTAATGCCTTACAGCATGTGGAGCAGGGCATCTGCACCGGTCATTCCGGGTACAATCCCCAGCTTCTCAGCCTCTATCGTTACAGACTCCAGCGGAGCAGCCAAAAGCTGCGGCAATGTTCTCACGCCAACGGCCCGGGCTGCAATGATCCCCCGGTCGCTTAGCGTTTCGTTAAGAAGGCCTACATCGAGCGCTCCGCACATGATATATCCTTTGCCCGTGCTGATGGACAGCAGCGTAGTCTTCGGAAGCTTCACTTCAACACCAACCAATATATGCCCGCCTACGTTAACAGGCTCCATTGTAACCACTTGCACTACCTCCTTCTACTTTATCCTCATCACGATGTATGTGTATGTTGTTTTTCCGGGCAGCGTGTGGGCGTTAGACCTATTTCTCCTGCAACACGCAGGGGGTCAATAGTCCTTGTTTTTTCGAGAAGGAGGTATATGCTTATTGTTTAATTAGTGGTATAGTTTATATACTTTAAAAATTGAATTTCTAATTGTGTCTACTGACAAAGCTGGGGGATTTATGGACAAGAAACTACAACATACGGATGGCAATTATCTGTTCAATGTCGACATCCTGATTAACGCCCGTACTAACCCGCTTGCACTGCAATATTTACTTGAAATATTGAACAGCAACGACAAAATCACAGATTTCAACATTAACTCGGGTCTTGAGCTTGGAAGAACGATTGACCATCTGCTGCGTTCGGCGAAGCTTGCCCTGAAACATGAATCTGCAGCAGCCGTTCAAGTCCCTGTGAAATTGCCAGTGAAGCCAACGGACAAGCAAGCCGGCAAGCCCGTATCCGGCAGTATTCCTGCTGACGCGCCAGGAGAGACCCCTGCAGATGCATATGGAAAAATCAGATTATACATTCAGAACAACCAATTGGTCCGGCTGCGCGCCAACCGTCACGGCAAACAGGTTTCCATGCCCTGCCGTATTCTCAATTTTGATGAAGCGGCCAATTCAATCAGCGTATACCATGTCGATGAAAAGCAAGTGTACACGTTCAAGCTCAATGAGATCGACGAATTTTCGTAGTACGTTTTTGCTGTGGTCCCGCGCCAGCAAGCACCTGCCCGGATTGCCCAGGCAGGTGCTTGCTGGTTTGTATGGATCTTGCGGCTCTACACCATTCACTTGTTCCGGGACAAAGCTTCCCAGGCCAGGCAAAGCCACCCGGCCAGAAAACATACCCCTCCAAGGGGAGTAATCGCTCCAAGCACCTTGATACCGGTAATGCTCAAGGCATACAGGCTGCCGGAGAACAAAATAATTCCCAGAATCAGCAGCCTCCCTGCCCAGCGCAGGCGTGAACGCTCTCCCCATTGACCCGCAGCCAGCCCGATAAGGATCAGCCCCAGTGCATGAATCATGTGGTAATGTACACCTGTCTCGTACACCTTAAGGTAATCCTCGCTGATTACCGGTTTGAGCAGATGCGCTCCGAACGCGCCTATCCCGACGGACAGCATGGCAAGCAAGGCTCCCCAGGCCATAAATCTTCGTTGCATGGATACACAGCTCCTTAAGATTGGACTTCCCCCTATCTTACCGTAACCCGGGCGTTTATTTCCAGCAGCCGCTGCTGTGCATTTTACAAACAAGACTTGCTTTTGCCGCCATCTTATGGAAAAGTGGATACTATCAGTCATTAACCCATTTAAGACATAAGGAGTGCACCCATGGACGATTATTCTACGCCACACACAGATCCTTCCTCACCACGGCCGCAGAGTACGGTCCCGGAGACGGGATTACCGCCGCAGCAGCATGCAATGTATGAAGAGAACAAACGGGACTTCAAACATTCCGGACCCGGAATTGCCTCGTTCATCATCGCCTTGATTACCCTTATAGGCTACATTATCGCCTTTGTAGTTGTAGGTGTCCGGTCCTCTTCCCTTGTAAACGGAAGCGACTCCTTTATTGCTGATAGCGCAGAGGCTATCTTCTATCTCGGAATATCTGTGCTCATCCTGGCAGCATTCAATGTCATCGGCGGGGTGCTCGGCATTATCGGGCTTACTCTCCGCAAGCGCCGCAAAGTGTTTGGGATCATCGGCACTATCATTAATGCGGTTTTTCTGCTGCTGTTCATGCTGATCATCTCCACCGTACTCGTGAATGCCGGCTCCGTTTAAGGCTTAACCTGCAGCCAGCACCAACCGGCCGGCGGCTCTTCTACAACGGCATTTCTGCTGTTGTTTCTGGGCAACCCGGCCGCTGGCTCTTCTACAACGGTATTTCTGCCGTTGTTTCCGGGCAGTCTGATTGCATTTAGTGCAACAGATTGCTCCGCCAGCTCGGGTAAAAGTCGATCTAGTGTATTTCATGCAATTGATTTCCAAGAATTGAGGTCCTAA
Organism: Paenibacillus riograndensis SBR5; assembly: GCF_000981585.1. Classification (NCBI taxonomy): domain Bacteria; kingdom Bacillati; phylum Bacillota; class Bacilli; order Caryophanales; family Paenibacillaceae; genus Paenibacillus; species Paenibacillus riograndensis. Next base: position 2,668,067 of record NZ_LN831776.1, on the reverse strand, counting down.
GGCCCACTTGGCTGAAATCTGCTGCACAGATTACAATAGATTTTGATTTTACGCTTATTTAGGAGCAATCTGCTGTAGAAAGTGCAATAGATTGGTTTCTTACTTGCCAAATTCACCAGTTGCTTTATTCCCAAGTAGAAACGGCTACGCCGTCCTTATTAGGAGCCTATGCTTCCGAAGCAGCGATACAGAGTATCGCTTTCAGGTCCCGTTTCAGCGAGAAATACAAGGACGATTTGGGGCGCGAAACATATAAATATTTGCACAAAGGACCGGCCCGGCAGCTCTCCGGATCGGTCCTTTGCTGTGCGTATATTCTTTTGGTATATGAGCTGAAGTCCTGGCTACAAAAGGTTTTCACGGTTTTCACGGAAATTTGATGGACGATTTCAGCCGGATTAGTGGTACTTTTATGCTGCACTTTTTAGCTGGCCCACCGGCTACTGGCTGACCAGACTGTCCAGCGAAGTGTAGACATGCGGCCCGAAGCCTTCCGAGGCTTCACGCTGCGGAATGTTCAGCCTGATCACATACCCCTGTCCTGCAATCTCCTTCACCGCATACTCGCGGGTCAGCCCGTTCCCCATGGCTGTAAGATAGAGCCGGATACCGGACATCCGCCGGTCACGTTCTTTTTGATCGAGTGCGGTCACTTTCCCTGTAGAGGACAGTTCCTTTTCGCCCTCTTGCTTGAGAGAATCAAGATCGAAGTCTGAAGGCAGCTTGGTGATCTCAGCGTAATACTCCGGATCAACTTTCATGGCCAGTCTGCCAGTCTTCGCATCAAAAGTGAAGATATCAAATACATACAGCGAATAGCCGTTCCCGGCAGCGAGTGCAGCCGTCTTTTCTTCCTTCATGCCTTCCAGTGTCAGACTGAATGATTTTGACTTGGGGAGCGCTGCCTGGGAAGGAGCTGCACTGCCGCTGTCCGCGGACTTCTCCAGCTTCGAAAGCACCCGCTGCAGGACGGAGGAATCTCCCTCCACACTCCGTTCGACATATTCAAAAACAACCGGGTCATCCATACTTAGAGCTTCCGGAGCCTCTTCCAATCCTGTGCCCAGCTCAAATGATGTCGCCCCTTCTTCAGTCTTGATCTCTACGGAATGATTATCAATCTGGCCGACATAGATACCTGTCCCCTGAATCACTTGCGATTCCTCCGCAGGGGAGGAACTCGGCTGGGCTGCAGGGCTTGGTGACGGCGAAGCCGCACTCTCTGCAGGAGAGGGCGAAGCCGTAGGTGACGGCTCTCCCGGAGCCTCGGCTGGTGTATTGCCGCCGCAAGCAGTTATAGCCAGCATCAATACAGCGATGGCTGCCAGAACAGGTAATTTGCGTTGTGATTTCATGTTGACTGCCTCCTCTTTGTTGAAGCGGTAAAGTTGCCGTCTGGCTTGGCTTACTCTTATAAACGTTTAACCCTTCTCCAGGGTTGCATAAACTTACTCTACGTTTACGGCTTGGATAGGCGTACGCCGGAGACAAGAGGCGGTGAAATTAATACAATGGTGCAGAGCCTTATTTTTGAGCCATCCCCTGAAGGAGTGATTTCCTTGAAAATCGATATCGGCTGCGGTTCCGGCAAAGAAACCGGTTATCTTGGAATCGACCGCACCGCTTGGCCCGGAGTAGATATCATCTGCGACATAAATGAAGGAATTCCACTGCCGGACAACACTGCCGAATTTGTTATGGCCAGCCGCGTATTGCCGTATGTGAACAATTTATTTGCGGTAATGGCGGAAATTTACCGGATTAGCATCCATAAAGCCGTTATCTGTATTCTGGCGCCTTACGCCCACAGCTTCCCTCATCTGTCCAATCCTCTGTTCAAGCAGAAATTCGACGAATACACACCCCGTTATTTTACAGGAAGCTTTTTTCAGCCTGCCGCTGGGGCGGTTTCACCGGAAATCCCCGATTATCCGGCGCCTGTGCCTCCCTTTGATTACAGGCTGCTGCGGATGGAGCTGTTCTACCAGTACCCTTTTGACGACACGCTTTATGAAGCTGAGGAGCTGGAGATTCTGAAGACGCTGCAGTCCAACGTCGTTCATGAAATCATGTACCATTTCGTTGTGGTCAAGAAGCCCGTCACCCTTGAAGAGCTTGCAGACATGAGCAGGAAAACCTATCCCGAACCGCAAGCGCTTCTGAAACGGAGAAGACACACACAAAACAGACAAGTATAAATATAAAATGCCGGGCTATCCATGGACAAACAATTTTCAGCCAAGTCAGGCATAGCCTATTATAAGTAGAAATAGAGCATACCGACGTCAGAAAAGAAGCCGGTTTGCTTTTTTTCGTTCTCACCCATGAACGCATTCCTTCATAAGGAGGTGAAAATTATTCCTCTAGTCGTTCGGGCTACTATTAACGCCACGGGAGCTATCACGTTCACAGGCAATACGCTGGGACTGAGCCGCTCAGACACAACGGGCGTTCCCGGAACACAGGACAGTATCGGAGCATTCGCTACAGTAAATACAGCCTCCGTATTCGGAACCTATCCGGCGGGAACGACAAGCCTGTACCAGAACAACAGCTCTTCGGCGATACTGACAATCCCCTCAGGAAGTACAGTGCTGTATGCCGAGCTGATCTGGGGCGGCTCCTATATCAACGGTTCTGTCAATCTGAGTTCAGCCATCAACAATCCGGTCTCCTTCACAACCCCGGCCGGAACTACTTCAAGTGTGTCGCCGGATTCAGCTACCAGCAATTCAGTCGATCTGGGAAACGGCGCGTTAGCCTACGTCCGCTCAGCGAATGTAACCAGCATTATTCAAGCCGGGGGAGCCGGGACGTACACGACGGGCGGTGTGGTCGGCACTATTGTTATTACCGGCGATTCCACAGCCAATCATGCAGGCTGGACGCTGGGCGTTATCTACCAGAACCCGTCTCTTCCCTTCCGCAATATGTCACTTCGGGCAGGTGCCGTGCTGGTGCAAGCCAGTTCAGCGCCTGTAGCCACAACCATTACAGGCTTTGCTACCCCGGTATCTGGAGCGCTGGGCGGCCGCATTCTGTTCAGCGCACAGGAAGGTGACGCCAACCGTTCAGGAGATCAGGCGCTGTTCGGTCCGACATCGAATACCCAGGTTGCGTTGTCCGGTCCCAACAACTTTGCCAATAACTTTTTTGCTTCCCAGATCAACAATGATACCGGCGCGCTCAATACCACCGGCACCTTCGGAACCCGCAACCAGACCAATGGCAGTCCCGGAACCAATATCATCGGCGGACGGCAGGGCTGGGATATTACCAATGTGGATGTCTCGGCGAGACTTGTGAACAACCAGTCTTCCGCACTGCTGACCTTAACGACCTCCGGCGATGCTTATGTGGTCAACGGAAATGCGCTGCAAATTGATATCAACGCCCCTAAGATCTCCTTGACCAAGGGCTCTAATGTGGCCGGGACGGTCGTCGGTGATACCGTGACCTATACCGTAACAGTCAGCAATACAGGCACGGCCAGCGCGACCAGCGCCGTATTGTCGGACACCTTGCCGGCAGGGTTAACTTTTGTGAACAGAAGTGTTGTAGTAGCCGGTGTATACCGGCCTTCGTATGATATTACGGCAGGCGTTCCTTTGGGGACTTTGACGCTCGGCACCTCTGCAACAGTTACATATCAAGCCACAGTCACTTCATTGCCGGCTCCGCAGACTGTAGCGAATACAGCCAATGTCGCATTTACGTTCCAGAGCGTGGCGGGCGGACCCATTGTGACCGGTGTTATTCCATCCAACACAGACACGCTGCCGGTATATTCCCCTGTTCTGGGCATCGTCAAAAGCGCCAGCACGGCCAATGCTACAGTAGGCGATCAAATCACTTATACACTGCAAATTACCAATACAGGCAACATTGGAGCCGCTACTGTGATCACCGACAATATTCCTGCCGGAAGCTCATATGTTCCGGGCAGCTTCACCGTAAACGGCACGCCTACAGCCGGCAATCCTTCCACTGGCATCTCTATCGGGACTGTGCCCGCGGGAGGAAGCACCACGGTTCAGTTCCAGGTACAAGTGAACAGCCTGCCTTCACCTCCGCAGCTTGTAGATCAGGCCACTGCCGCATACACTTTCCTGGTGCCGGACGGCCGCACTTTAGCCGGTACAGCCGCTTCCAACACATTGACCATACCGGTGGCACTGCCGAATGTAGCTGTTGTAAAAAGCGCGGGGTTCACCGATGCTGCCGTAGGGGACATTCTGTTGTATACCTCAGTCATCAGCAATAACGGCATTGCTCCCGTCACCAATGTCGTTCTGTCCGATCCCGTTCCCGCCGGGAGCAGCTTTGTGCCGGAGAGTGTCAGTGTTGCAGGCGCAGCCCGTCCGTCCGCCGATCCTGCGACTGGAATCACTGTGGGGACCGTTGCCGCGGGTACCAGTGTCACAGTTACCTTTCAGGTAAATGTAACCTCAGTACCCTCGCCCGCCCAGCTGTCCAACCGTTCATCGGCCTCCTACAGCTCCGGTGTGTTCACGGGCATTTCGCAGTCCAATACAACGGTAACCCCTGTCTATCAGCCGGTTATCACTATTGTCAAAAGCGCCAGCACCGCCAGCGCAACTGTAGGCGGCAACGTGCTGTATACGCTGCGGGTGCAGAATACAGGCAATCTGGCCGCCGCCGTTGTCCTGAGTGACAACATCCCGGCAGGCTCCGCCTTCGTAGCGGGCAGCGTCACCGTGAACGGGGTTGCCCGTCCCTCCGATTCGCCAACAGGAGGGATTGCCCTTGGTGCGGTGGCCGCCGGAGCCGCTGTTACCGTTACTTTTTTAACGGCTGTGCAGTCCCTGCCTTCTCCCCCTGTTCTGAACAATCAGGGCAGCAGCAGCTATACCTATCAATTGCCGAGCGGACGTTCCCTTTCAGGAGCAAGCCTGTCCAATACGGTCAGCCTGCCGGTGTCTGCACCGGGCATCACCCTGCTCAAGAACGCCAGTCTGGCAAGTATGGCTGTCGGGGAGAACCTGACCTACACTGTGGCAGTATCCAATCCCAGCGGCGTTTCCGTAAATAACGTCATTTTGTCCGACCCTGTTCCGGCGGGCGCTTCGTTCGTAGCGGGGTCCGTCACCGTGAACGGAGCCTCCCTGCCTTCCGCCAATCCGGGAGCAGGGATTTCGCTTGGAACAATCGCGGCGGGTGCAACATCCACCGTGGCCTTTCAGGTCAATGCAGCCCTTTTGCCCAATCCGGCCGTCTTTACCAACAAGGCCAGCGCTTCTTTTACGGCAGGCGCATTCAGTGGAACCGCTCTGTCGAATACGGTGAGCACCTCTGTATACATTCCTGTTATTAATCTGGTCAAAAGCGCCAATGCCGCACAAGCCTCTGTCGGCAGCTCTCTGTCCTTCACCATTCTGGTCAGCAACACAGGCAACATCGCTGCCGTTCTGAATCTGACCGATGCTCTGCCGCCGCAGGCTGTGTTCGAAACCAACAGCGTCAGCATCGGCGGCACTCCGCTGCCGGGGTACAGCCCGGCGGCCGGCATTCCTGTGGGGCCGCTCGCGCCGGGAGACAGCGTTCCTGTTTCTTTTCTGGTCACCGTAACGGCGCTGCCTCCGAACCAGCAGCTGCTCAACTCCGCAGCCGCATCCTTCACCTTCACACTGCCCGATGGACGGCAGCTTGGAGGAAATGCAGCATCCAATACGCTTGCCGTTCCCGTCTCTGCGCCTAATGTCAGCATCGTAAAAAGTGTGAACGCCATCGACGCCGTCACCGGCGACATTCTTACCTTCACCTCCGTGCTGACGAACAACAGCATCGCTGCTGTAAGCCACATCATTCTCAGTGATCCTCTGCCTGAGAATGCGGCCTTTATTCCCGGAACCGTAATTGTGGGCGGCGTCTCCCAGCCGCTATCAGTTCCGTCCGCCGGCATACCAATCGGCAGCCTGGGCCCAGAGGCTTCAGTCGCCGTAACATTCGAGGTGAGGATAACAATGCCGATTCCTTCACAGATCAACAACCAGTCAACCGTAAGCTTTACCTCCGGTGTCTTCTCCGGCTCTTCTTCTTCCAATATCACTTCCACACCGGTGATCCAGCCGCAGATTTCCCTGGTCAAAAGTGCAAATGCTCTCAACGCAACCGTCGGCGATACCGTCATTTACACGGTAGCAGTCAGCAATGCCGGCAATCTTGCCGCAAATGTAACCCTGACGGACAATATTCCGGCAGGCACTGTCTTTGATCCCAACAGTGTTATTGTCGGCGGATTTCCCCAGCCGGGAACAGCGCCGGATACCGGCATTACTGTAGGTACGGTCGCTCCAGGGGCCAGTATTCCGGTCAGCTTCACGGTCATCATTGTATCCTTGCCTTCGCCGCAGCAGCTTGTCAATCAGGCGGCTTCCACCTTTACGTATACTCCGCCGGACGGGAGACTGCTTACAGGCACAGCGGTATCCAATACTGTAACGGTCGCGGTCTCCGCTCCAAATGTCGCGGTAGTAAAAAGCACCACGGCGACTGCGGCAGCTCTTGGGGATACGATTCCCTTTTCCGTAAATATAACCAACACAGATGCAGAACCCGTGAACAGTGTGCAGCTCAGTGATCCGACTCCGCCGGGTACAACCTTTGTCACCGGCAGCGTTTCGGTGAACGGTGTTCCTTTTACGAATGCTAACCCTGCGACCGGTGTATCGGTTGGAACCATTGCGCCCGGCGCATCAGCCAACGTTACTTACAATGTAACGGTTACCTCTGCACCGGCCAGCGCCGCAATCAACAATCAGGCTACGGTGACGTATACCTCCGGTGTTGCTTTTTCGGGCTCGACTATTTCCAATACGGTCAGCGTTCCTTTTTACCAGCCTGTGCTCTCTGCGGTCAAAAGCGCCAGTACAGCCAATGCCACAGTCGGGGATACTGTAACCTATACCCTGACGGTCAGCAACACCGGCAATTATCCGGCAGCGCTGACCGTAAAAGATACCATTCCGGCCGGCACTGCGTTCCAGCCGAACAGTGTCCTGATCAACGGGCTGCCACTGCCCCAGGCTGATCCGGCTGCCGGAATTGCGGCGGGAACGATTGCGGCGGGGGCAACCGTAGCGGTTGTTTTCTCCGTAGTCATCACCTCGCTGCCTTCACCGCAGCTGCTCGTCAACCAGGGAACTGCGGCGTACAGCTTCACTCTGCCGGACGGGCGGACACTGAACGGTTCGGTTCTTTCCAATACGGTAACGATCCCTGTCACCAATCCCAATCTCGCTGTAGTTAAAACAACAGCGACAACAGCAACCACTCTTGGTGACACGATTGTATATTCCGTAACGCTGACGAATAACGGTATTGCCGCTGTCAACAATGTTGTATTTACGGATGCTCTGCCATCAGGCACGGCGTTTGTTCCCGGCAGTGTGCTGGTGAATGGCGTTGCCCGACCAGCGGCTTCACCGTCTACAGGAATCACGATAGGCAGCATTGCACCGGGAGCTTCGGTAACCGTAGCCTTCAGCGTAACTGTTAATTCGCTGCCGGGCAGCGGTCTGCTGAACAATCAGTCCTCTGTGAGCTTTACCTCCGGCGCCCTCTCCAGCGTCGCTTTCTCGAACATTGTGACCACACCGGTCTATCAGCCGGTTATCGGTGCAGCGAAAAGTGCAAGCACTGTAAAAGCAACCGTCGGGGATACCATTATTTACACGGTGAATGTCAGCAATACCGGCAACTATCCGGCGACGGCTACTTTAACCGACACCATTCCAGCAGGGTCTACACTGGTTCCGAACAGCGTGCTGATCAACGGCTTTCCCTCTCCCGGAGCCAATCCGGCAACCGGAATCGCCCTTGGCACCATAGCCGCCGGCACTACTCTGGCTGTAACCTTCTCCGTGGTGATCGACACGCTGCCGGTAAGCCAGCAGCTTAGCAACCAAGCTACGGTGTCCTTCGCCTTCACCCTGCCGGACGGGCGGACCTTTAATCAGGCGGCGGTTTCCAATATCAATCAGATTTCCGTCTCCGCGCCAAATGTGCAGGTTGTGAAAAGCTCTCCGGCAACCGATGCCGTTATCGGAGATACGGTCACTTACAGCATTACCGTCACCAACAACGGCATTGAGGCGATTACCAACGCCGTGCTCAGCGACCCGGTTCCCGCCGGTGCTTCCTTTGCCAGCAGCAGCGTCGTCGTTGACGGCACCCCGCTGCCGGGTGCCAACCCTGCCAATGGTATTGCTCTGGGCACTATCGCGCCGGGTGCTTCATCACTGGTTACTTTCAGTATCCTTGTGAACGCACTTCCGGCGTCCGGCACCCTGAGCAACCAGGCTTCCGTAAGCTTTACCTCCGGAGCTTTCTCGGGCGCTTCTTATTCCAATACCTTCGTGACTCCGGTCTACCAGCCGTTCATCAACATCGTCAAAGGTGCGGATACGGCTAACGCAACCGTCGGGGATACGGTCACTTATTCCCTGAAAGTCACCAACACCGGCAATCTGGCGGCAAATGTTACTATTACAGATTCGATACCGGCGGGGGCTGTGTTTATTCCGAACAGCGTGCTGGTCAACGGCGTGCCGCAGCCGGGAGCCGATCCGGCCAGCGGACTCAATATTGGAACGGTGGCACCGGGAGCAACCATCACCGTAACCATTACCCTGCAGGTCACGGTCGCCTCGCTGCCTTCGCCGCAGCAGCTGGTGAATCAGGCTGCCGCCACCTTTACATTCAGTCCGCCGGATGGACGTTTGCTCTCCGGCTCCTCGGAGTCGAATGTTCTGGTAATCCCGGTATCGTCTCCGGATGTCACCGCAGTAAAGAGCACGCCTGCCGTTGATGCTGTAGTCGGCGACATTATCACCTACACCATTGCAGTGACCAACAACGGAATTGAGTCTGTCAACAACGTGGTGCTGGTTGACCCGATTCCGGCAGGCAGCCAGTTTGTCGCCGGCAGCGTCACCGTCGATGGCGTGCCCCGTACCGGAGCCAACCCCGCTGCAGGCATCGTTATCGGCACCATTACCCCGGGAGATTCCGTTACTGTGACCTTCCAGGTACAGGTAATTGCCGTATGATCCGGGATTCCCGCCTTCAGCCCGTCGTCAGCAATCAATCCATGGTGCTGTACAGCTCGGCGGCGGGTGCGGATGTCATTACTTATTCCAATACCGTTAACACCCCGGTTGTCGGCCCGGTTCTAACGTTAGTAAAAAGTGCAGATCACACCAGTGCCTCCCTCGGGGAGACACTGGTGTACACGCTCATTGCCCGCAATGAAGGCAATGCGCCCGCCCTGACTACCCTTGTGGATGCCCTGCCTTCCGGGGTATCCTTTGTCGCCAACAGTGTGCTGCGGGACGGAGTCCCCCTGCCGGGGGTATCCCCGTTCTCCGGCATCCTGCTGGGGGCGGTCGCTCCCCAGACGGAGGTCCGCATTGCCTTTCAAGTGATCGTTGTCTCCCTGCCGCCTTCTCTGGAGCTGGGCAATAGAGCCAGGGCCGTCTATTCCTTCACCACGCCGGAAGGCAGACATGTGGAGGGCGAAGTCTTCTCGAACCAGATAACGGTCTCCCTGCTCGCCTACAAGCTCTCTATTCTGTTGGCGTCGAGCACCCCTACAACGTTTGTAGGGGATGCTGTTACTTTCACTCTGCGGGTAAGAAACGAGGGAACCCGGCTGATGTCCGGCATCCTGACCACACTTCCTGTGCCGGAAGGAGCAATATTCCTTCCCGGAAGCGTAATCTCGGGCGGCATCTATTCGCCGGATGCCGACCCGGATAAGGGCATACCGCTGCCCCCTCTCGACCCGGGCAAGACTGCAGACATCTCATTCCAGGTAAGGGTGGTTTCAGTCCCCGCCCTAACCGCCCAGGCAGTTGTCACTTACGATGCGGATGGCGATACGGATGGAACCAAGAGCAATACAGTCACTGTTGCCGTAATTCAATCCGGCCTCTCGGTCAGCCTGAAGGTTGACAAATACAGCGCAGCTCCCGGAGACCGTCTGGGCTATCGGTTCACCATCCGGAACAGCGGAAAGCTGGCCGTGGACGCCATGCTTGCCGGTGCCATCCCTTCCGGCACCCTGTTCGTCTGGGACAGTGTGCATATAGACGGAATCCCGCAGAGAGGGGTCCATCCCGGGGAAGGCATTCCGCTTGGCACCATCCGGGCAGGCTCGGCAGCCGTTGTTGATCTGCTCGTTTCTATCCCTGCTGAGGCTGACATCCTTCAGATGCCAGCAATCCAGAATCAGGGCAGCGTGGAGTATACTTTTACGCTGCCCGATGGGCGTAATGTACGGGAGCGGGTCCGCTCCAATACAGTAACCACTCTGCTGTTCTCTCCGGTCATCTCGATTGAAATGACCGGAGAGCCTCCAATGGTTGAACCCGGCGGTATTGCTGAGTTCAACATCGCTGTTACCAACAGCGGCAACTATCCGGCTGAGGTATCAGTAATACAGATCATTCCCCAGGGATGCACATTGGAGACGGGGAAGGTTACGATCAGCGTCCATACTGTACCCGAATCCAAGTACAGCGGCATCGTTTCCCTGGGAGTGATGGATCCAGGGCAAACCGCTCAGCTCAGCTATCTTGTCCGTGTCCATCCCGGCTATATGGGCAGCGCCCTTCAGGGCAGCTCAACCGCGCTGTATCTGTATACCATCGACGGGCGCCGGTACTCCGGCGAGGCCCGCTCCAACAGCTACAAACTTATGATTGAAGAAATCAGTGAATAAGAAGGTTCACATATCCCCCATCCCCATGAATATACTTTAGTTACAACCTGCCCTTCATTCATTGCACCCCTTGCGCCCGTACCGATTTATATTCCATGGGAGGTGGTCATCCTGCCGCAATCATCCGGTCATTCCGCATTCGTCGTATCCAAAGAAGACTGGTCCCTTCACCGTAAAGGCCATCAGGATCAGGAGCGTCATCAGCAGAAGGTCCGGGAAGCCATTAAGGATAATTTGCCCGACCTTGTGACCGAAGAGAATATTATTATGTCTGACGGCAAGCAGATCGTGAAGGTGCCCATCCGCAGTCTGGATGAGTACAGGATCATCTACAATTTCCGCAAGCAAAAGCATGTCGGCCAGGGCGACGGCGAAAGCCAGGTCGGCGATGTGCTCGGCCGCGATTCCCAGTCCGCCCATCCGGGCAAAGGCGACAAGGCGGGCGATCAGCCCGGCCAGGATACCGTAGAAGCGGAGGTTGACCTGGAGGACCTGGAGGACATCCTGTTCGAGGATATGGAGCTGCCTCATCTGGCCCCCAAGACACAGGAAGAGATCGAGGTTAAATCTATCGTCTTCAACGATATCCGCAAAAAAGGCATGATGTCCAACATCGACAAAAAACGCACCCTGCTTGAGAATCTGCGGCGCAACGCCAGCCGCGGCAAACCCGGCATACACAGCATCAGCCCTGACGACCTGCGTTACAAAACCTGGGACGATATTACCGTTCCGCATTCCAATGCGGTGATTATTGCGATGATGGATACCTCCGGCTCCATGGGCACCTTTGAAAAATACTGCGCCCGCAGCTTCTTCTTCTGGATGACCCGCTTCCTGCGCCGCCAGTACGAGAAGGTGGAGATTGTGTTCCTGGCGCATCATACGGAGGCCAAAGAGGTCAGCGAGCATGATTTCTTCACCCGCGGCGAAAGCGGAGGAACGATCTGCTCCTCGGCCTACCAGAAGGCCCTGGATATTATCGACAGCCGTTATCCGCCCGCCAAATACAACATTTATCCCTTCCACTTCTCCGACGGCGACAACCTCACTTCTGACAATGAGCGCTGCGTCAAGCTGATCGGCGAACTGCTGAAGCGCAGCAACATGTTCGGCTATGGGGAGGTTAATCAATACAACCGCAGCAGCACGCTGATGTCCGCCTACCGCCATCTGAAGCAGGAGCAGTTCATGCACTATGTAATCAAGGACAAAAAGGAAGTCTATCAGGCGCTGAAGACGTTTTTCGGCAAAAGAGAGGCTGTAAAATGAGCAAAAACCTCCACCCGGAAGGAGTGGGGGTTTTTGCTCATTTCATCCGTCAAGATGCGGACAGGAGATCCGCTATTCGGTCAGATCCGGCATTTTCCCAAAATAACGTTTTCTCAGTCCGCATCTTACTGCTGGAAAAATTTGATTCCTCTAGCACGACCCTGCAGCATTCAAGTTATCCGCATTGATATGTGAAAAAGCCCTCCCGTACAGGGAAAGCTTCTTCGTTCGTTCATTCACTTGCCGCTTAAGACTAGCGCACCTTCTCGCGGTCCTTGCCTTTGTCAGACTCACCGGCGTTCTTGTTGGCCGCTTCACGGTCCTGCATCATCTCGTCCACGGACTTCACCTTCAGCCGGGCTGCCCCGGCATTATCGGCCAGTGTCGGTACGAGGTCACCGGAAGCCAGACGCACCTTCGCTTCGGCAATCGCCGCGCTGTATTGCGGCAGCCACGCTTCTCCCGCCACCAGCATCTCATCCACCATCTGCCAGATCTCCTTCGGATTACAGACCGCTCCGACCAGCGGGTCCATCATGAAGGCCTGACGCAGCAGCTTGTCATCGCCATGTACAGCAGCCTCGACAGCGAGACGCTGCACGGAAATGCTGACATTGCACACCGCAGCGGGACCCAGCGGCAGGTCCCCGACCACAGGCATGGAGATGCCGTTATGATCGACATAGCCCGGCGCTTCAATAACCGCATCGTCCGGCAGATTGGTAATGATGCCGTTATTGACGGTATTAAAGTGGCCTCTGTACACTCTGCCTGTCTCCAGCCCTTCAATAATATAGGAGCCATGCTCTTCACCCCGGTGCTCAGACGTATATTCCAGTGCCGGGTCCTTCATCCAATTGGGAAAATCAGTCTCGAACCAGTTGCGTCCCTCCGTGCAGACCCGCAGGTAGCCTCCGGTCTCTCCATTAATCCAGCTGCCCAGATCAATCCAGTCCATGATTTCACCGCTACGCTTGCGGTACCACGGCACATACTCACTCAAGTGCCCGTTGGACTCGGTGCTGTAATAGCCGAAGCGGCGCAGCATATCAATCCGCACCTTTTCGGTCCGGCTGAATTCCGGGTGCTTTTCAAAAGCTTCAAGCAGCCCTCCGGTCAGATCCCTGCCCTTATGCTTCGCGGAAATATACCAGGTCTGGTGATTAATCCCGGCGCAAATGATATCCACCTCGGATTTCTCCAGCCCGTAGACCTCGGCAATCTGTTGATGTCCATGCTGCACTCCGTGACAGAGCCCGATCGTCCGCACCCCGCCGTATTTGTTGCAGGCCCAGGTCAGCATAGCCATTGGATTCGAGTAATTGAGCAGCAGCACATCCGGCGCAGCCGCCTCTCTGATATCACGGCAAATCTCCAGCATCTCGGCAATCCCGCGCTGCCCGTACATAATGCCGCCTGCGCATAAGGTGTCGCCCACGCACTGGTCCACACCATATTTCAGCGGAATATCCACATCGGTTGCAAAAGCCTCCAATCCGCCCATACGGATTGTGCAAAATACGTACTTGGCATCCTTGAGAGCTTCTTTGCGGTCCGTCGTAGCCGAGATCACGATCTTGAGGCCATTCTCCCGGATATCCCGCTGGCACAGCTCATTGACCATCTGCAGGTTATGGGGATTAATATCCATAAAAGAGACTTCAATCTCCTTAAATTCCGCTACAGTCAGCAGGTCACGCAGTAAACCGCGGGTAAAGCCAATGCTGCCCGCCCCGATAAACGCTACTTTAAAAGACATCGCCATCTTCCTCCCAATGAATGAATTCTACCTGTCCATTGTAGCAAGGAGGGGGCGGGAAGCGTTATCAATATCATGACCATTTTGCCGGTTATCTGTCAACAATCCTCACCTGTCTTGAATATCCGGCTGGGCATCGCTCCACGAAAAGCGCTCCAGCGAATTCCGGTATTCCACCGGAGTACAGCGGGTGTACTTCTTGAACAGGAGATGAAAATACTGCCGGCTGCTGATGCCTACATAGTCGGCGATTTCCGCCACAGGGATTTCGCTCTGTCCGAGCAGCATTCTGGCCTTCTCGATCCGCAGCATATTCAGGTAGCCGGTCAGCGTCCGGCCCGTATGCGCGCGGAAGATCCGGTGCAGATAGCCGGGATGCAGGCTGACCTCGGCGGCAACCTCTTTGACCTGAATACTGCGGTCATAGTTCTGATGGAGAAATTCAACCGCACGCCGCACATAGAGCTGTGCCGGCTGCTGGCTGGCCTGCAGCTGTTCCCGGCGCAGTCTGGAGAGGCGCAGCAGCAGCTCAGAGAACAGCAGCCCGGTCATTATGCTTCCGCGCCCCTTCCCCTGTCCTTCCCCTTCTACGCCATGCTGGTCCAACTCCAGCACCAGCGATTTCAGCACATGAAATACCTCTTCCGGGTCCGGCAGCACCAGACTCCTGAAAGGCTCCCGCAGCAGCCCGGCCAAATCAGCCTCCGCTTCCGCCAGCCTGGCGATAGAAGGAACCGCTCCCGAAGCTGCCGTGAAGCCAAATTCTACATTCAGCATCCGGCAGGATGTTCCTTCTTCCACGATCAGCCGGTGCGGCACATTGGCATCAAGCATGATCAGTTCTCCCCGCTTCAGGCGGAAGCGCTCCTCCTCATCCGGCTCCTGCCGCACCTCGACCACGCAGCTCCCCGAGATCAGATACATAATCTCCGTTGAATTATGCTGATGGAATGCCATCGTATACGGATTCCACTGTTTATAATAGTAGGCAAAAAAATGCGGCCCATACTCTCCATCCAGCAAAGCCTGCTGAAACAGGCTTCCGTTCAGTTCCGGCAAGCAAATCCCCTCCTTCCCAATTGCCCTGAACTTATTCTATAGGACAAAAGCCTCTACGCTGCCGAATGCCGGCCGCAGAGGCTGAATCTGGGATGATTGTTATCCAGACAAATCAATCCGATATAAAGTAAGTTTCATTATACAAAATCTTATAGGATTTATCTACGCAGCACTGCGGCTTATCCGGCCTAGCCGTGAAAGGAAACCAGCGACTGCTTCAATTCCTCTGCAAGCTTCTCCAGCTTGCCGGACAGCGCAACCAGTTCCTCGCTTACCGTGAACTGCTGCGAGGACATAGAAGCAACTTCTTCGGTGGAAGCACTGGTCTGCTGCACAACCGCATGGACACTGGCCATGGATTCGCCCAACTGGTGCTGGTACTCCATCAGCTCCGTGATGGACGCCGAAGACTCATTCAAATAGCCGATGAATTGCTCCATCTCCGCACGGACCCCTTCAAAAATACTGGAAGATTCCCGTACGGAGGAAATCTGCTCCCGGAAGAGCGGAGCCGTATCGCCTACCACCTGGACCGTATTTTCAATCCGGCTGCTGATCTCTTCAGTAATCTTCGATACCATCGCAATCGATTGGTTGGACTCGTCAGCCAGCCCTCTGATTTCGTTTGCGATCACGGCAAAACCTCTTCCGGCCGCCCCGGCTCTAACCGCTTCTATGGAAGCATTAAGCGCCAGAATATTCGTCTGCTTGTTCACGGCAATCATCGGGGTCAGGATGCTGCGGATCAAATGGGCGCTCTCGCGCAGCTTCATGGAATTCTCCTGAATCAATTCCATCATCTGCACGGTTGATTCACTCTGGGCCACCAGGGTCTTCATCAGCTCTGCTCCCTGGTCACTGACCGTGATCACCTTCTCTGCCGAAGCATCCATGGCGCTGTTGATCTCCTTCACCTCCGTGATCTGGAGGTTCATCCTTTCCACGTTGCGGTTGCTGCTCTCTGCTTCCAGAGCCAGACTGGCAGCGCCATGGGCTATTTCTCCCGTAGCTGCCGCCACCTCTCTAGCATGGGTAGAGGTGATGCTGGATGCATTTACCAGCTGCTCCGAAGTAGCCAGTACCTGGGCAGCTGACCGGTTGCTCTGTCCTGCCAGCAGCGAAATCTGCTCCATCATCTTGTTGAAGCTGTGCCCCAGCCGCCCAATCTCATCCTGGCCTTTGAAATGGGTGCGCACCTGAAGATTGCCCTGCTCCCCTTCCTCCATCAGCCCGGCGAGCTTGCCCAGCGGACGGCCGATCAGCCGCACCAGAACGTAGCCGATAACCAGTGCAATTACTGCCGCCGCGAGGACCACAGACAGCGTTATGTAGAGCAGACGGTCGGCTGATTTCGTGAAATCACTGACCGGGGCATACCCCATCAGTGTCCACTTGGCCGTATCCAGCGGCTGATAGACCACAAGCTGAGAGGTGCCCTGCTCATTACTGGCGGTAAATGACTGCTGTTGTCCTTCTGCCGGCTCTGCTGCCGGATGGATGTATGACGGCTCACCGAGCAGCTTGTTATCCGCGCCATATACAATGTTTCCGTCCGGGTCCAGAATCCGGATTTCTCCCGTAAGCCCAATATGCAGATTGGAAAGGATATCCGTAAGCGCTTGGCCCTTGATCTCGATCAGCATGTAGTACTCCGCTTCAGGATGCTGCATATTCCGCAGCAAACGGCCCATCGTCAGCGAGGATTGGTCATACATATCGAAGAAGCCTTTGGCCCGTACCGGGAACCAGACGGGATTGCCCTTGGCTGCATCAAGCTGCTTCACTCTTGCCTGGATGCCTTCAGCGCTGCGGACAGAGCTGATGCCCGTCGACTTGTAAGACTCGGCATCCACCAGGCTTTTCGACACCAGCCGGATGCCCAGGAGCCGTTCGTCGGAGCCTTTTACCGAGTCCAGCTTGCGGCGGATGCGGTCCTCAGCCTCCACTTTGGCGACGGTTGCGGCTCCGGGGCGGCTCACCGTTTCCATATCTGCTTTTAGAATGGAATCCACAGCAAACTGCCGGGAGAGCGCTTCGTACTCGGCAAATAAAAAGTCCAGCTTGTCTGCTGCCTGCACTATAGACTGGGAGGAAGCTGCAGCCACCTGATCCGTGATAATGCCTTTGGCGGCATAGTAGGAGGTCAGGCCCAGGACAGAGGACAGCAGCACAATGGTACAGAACAAAATGACGAACAGCTTCATGCCTACCGATCTAAATCGCGAGTTACGCGGCTGTTTCATTACTTACTCTCTCCTCATGACAAAATAAAGGTACAGCCCTTAATAGACAACATAAAGGCTGTACCCTGTGTTTCGGCAATTCATAAAGCAGGCAAAACAACTATCCTTTGCTGGCGCCCGCAGTCAAACCGTCCACGAGCAGCCGCTGCAGGAAAGCGAACAGAATCATAATCGGTACGGAAATCAGCACAGCTCCCGCTGCGAACAAGGTGAAATTGGAATTCTGCATGGTATTCACCATATCCCACATCCCGACGGCGACCGTCCAGTTATCCTTGGTCCGCAAAATCAGCTTGGCAAAGATGAAATCCACCCATGGGCCGACAAATTGAGTAAGCGCCATATAGGTAATCATCGGCCGGGAGAGCGGAAGGATAATCCGGGCAAAGATCCCGAAGTTGCTGGCTCCGTCAATCCGCGCCGCTTCATCCAGTGAACGCGGGACGGTATCCAGAAAACCCTTGGCAATCAGTGTCCCGCCCAGCGGCGCTCCTGCCGCGTAGACGATAATCAGGGCCAGATGGGTATCCAGCAGGTTGAACTCCTTGAGCAGCAAATAGATCGCAATCATACTCATGAAGCCCGGGAACATCCCGAGAATGAGCAGCACCGACATGGTAGTCTTGCGGGTTTTGAAGCGGAATCTGGATAGCGCGTAACTGGTCAGCAGGGTCAGCACCACACCGATCAGCATAGAGAATACGGCGATCTTAAGTGTATTCGCATACCAGGTTCCGAACATGTACACCGGTGAAGTGAACAGTTCCTTATAGTGGTCCAGAGTGAAGTGTTCAGGAATCAGCGTCTTGCTGTACAATGATTTGCCCGGCCGGAAGGATGACAAAAGAATCCAGAGCGCCGGATAGATCGCAGCAACCGCGAGCGCAATCAGAATAATGTAACTAAAGCCGAGGCGAAAAAAGTTCGCAAGCTTGCGTCCGATGATCATTGAATCATATCCTCCTCTTGGAATGACTTGGTCCGGCGGTAATTGTACAGGGAGAACCCGGCGACAATAATGAAGAGTATAATCCCTATCGCGGAAGCCATATTATTTTTGTTCTGATCCAGCGTCAGCTTGTACAGCCACGTTACCAGCAGATCCGTTGATCCGGCATACTGGTAATTCCCG